>CAVQBO010000022.1:0-15000 GCA_963710695.1 uncultured Alphaproteobacteria bacterium
GCTTGGCGTCGCCGCGTCAGAACTGCCAATGGATGCGCGCCGCGAAAAGATTCGCGGGACCGCGCGTTGCGTTGTAGCCGGGGTCGACGATGAGCTGATAGTCGACGCCGACCTTGATGTTGGGCGTCAGAGCGTAGTTGTAGTAGGATTCCAGGATCTTCTCGAGTCCATAGGCGGGCAATTGCCCGTCGCCGATGAGGATGCCAAGGCCTCCGGCCGCGAAATAGGCCTCGTGCGAATTGGCGAGACCGTTGATGATGCCGGCGAAGCCGAGCGTGTCGTCCGGCCGTCCCCAGTCCTTGCCGGAAATCGACACCCCCGCCTGGACGGTGCGGTCGATGTCGGCGAAGTCCCAAGGCTCCACGCTGCCGTCGGTGTAGCCGGCGCGCGCGAAGAAGCCAACGCTCTCATTGACCTGCTGTTCGAGATTGACGCTGACGCCCGGTCGGTTGCGGAATTTGCGATCCAGGGCGAGGGCGAGGCTCGGGTCGATCCCCAACCAGTTCGCGGCGTTCACGGCGTCCTGAAAATTGCCCATGCGACCGCGGCTCAGAAAGCCGGTGACTTTCAGTTTGCCGGGCTGCCCCAGGAATTCGTGCCGCTCCTCGATTTCTCCGACCACTTGAAACTGGCTCAAATTGGGGTCGAGGCCATAGCCGGGCCCATTGAGCGCCCCGCCCGTGGGCGTCGCCGAGAGGTCGAAAATCCCTCCGCGCACGGTCCAGCGATCCTGATACCACTCCGCCGCCGCGCCATAGGTGAACCCCCAGGCGTCGCCGGCGTAGTCGAATGTGCCTGCGTTGATCGCCGACCAGTTCAGGAAGTCGGTCTTGGGACTGTTGGCATATTTGTTGGTGTCGAAAATATCGACGACACCGAATTTGCCGACGGTGAACACGAGGCGATTTTCCGTCACCGTTCCCGCGAACTGATTGATGTCCGCCTCCACCTTCTGCTCCTCGCCGCCAAGGTTCACGGTTTGGCGCAGGAAATAGCGCTGCACGCGCGTATAGGGAAAGGCGTCGCCGAGTTTGTAGGCTTCCGCGCTCGGGAAGCCGGCCGCCCCGTGGGTGTTGCCGACGCCGAAGCCCTGGTCGATTTCCGGGTTGACCCAAAGCTCCGCGCCCTGCCAAGGGCGCAGGCCAGCATAAAGCGTGACGTCGCTGGTCTGTCGGAAATCGCCCGCGAGCGGCAGGCTGTTCGGCCCGTTCGAGGTCGCGCGGATTCTGGGATAGCCTTGGCCGACGAAGGTGGCCTGGCCGTGGAAATTGACGCGGTCTTCGTCCGTCAGCGTCCATCCGGCCGACCGCGCCTCGGCCGCTCCCGACGGCGCTGCCGCTGCTCCGTCGCCAAAATGGTAGTTCAATCCCAAGCGCACCGTTTGCAGGGCGAAATCGGAGCGGAACACCTCGTTGTTGTTGGGAAAGCCGACGCTTTTCGACGCCGAAGTTGGAGTAGAGATATTCGAGCTTGGCCGTCCAGTTCGGGATCAGCGGAACCTCGACGCCGGCGCCGACGGCCCAGCCCCACCGCCACAGGAAAGGCGCATCCGTCGTTCCGCTCGAGATTTGCGTCAGGGTTTGCTGGTCGCGGGTCCAAGCGAAGCCGCCCGTGGCGTAGAGCAGCCAATCGTTGAACACATAGCCGACGCGGCCGCGCGCCGTCCCGGAGGCCTGCATCGCTTCCATATAAGTCGCGGGTCCGAGCGACGGCGAAATAAAATTGGCCGTCGCGCCCGTGGATTGACCCGAAAGGTCGGGAAAGGCGGGGAAGGTGAAGTCCGCCTCGACCCCCAGGAGCACATGGGACGGCAGCAGAAGATTATAGCCGCCCTGGAATCCGCCGATGAAGCTGCCCGCCTCGGTGAATGTGTCGATAGGCTTCGCGACGCTGCTCGAGCCCGCGATATCCGGACCCGACCAGTTCGAGCGCCCACCGGCGTAGCCCATATGGCCGCCGACATAAAAGCCGTCCCATGCGAAAGGCGCCGCCGCCGCGGGCGCCGAGTCGGCGGCCTTGTCGGCGGCGCGCGCCCCGGGAGCCGCGAGCGTCGCGAAGGCTAGCGCCGACAACAAAATGATGCCGCGAAAGTGCTCCGACGATGCGTTTCGCAACAGTCGATCTGTTATATTCTTTCGCACGGCTTCAGGCACTCGCGGGCTCTCCTCTATGAAGAATCCATATACCCCGTAAGCTCGCATTAGACAAAGCTTGGACGCCTTTGTTTGGAAGTCTTCCGTGACGAAAGCCCTCTGTTTGGAAGTCTTCCATGACAGAGTTGTTACATCGTTGCGTCTTTCGTCCTTCGCGGCGAAGACGAATTATCGGACGGGACTCGCGCGCGCCGCGCTCCCGCGCGATTTCGTGTAGACGCGATCCATGCATGAGAATATCTCTGCGCCGATTGGCTTTTTTCGCGCCGCGGTTCGATCCCGGCCCATAATCCCGTTATTCTCTCCGCGGGCGCGAGAGACGAAACAGCCCCAAGGATCGCGCACGCATGTCGACTGCTTCCCTTTCCCCCTCCGCCAAGATTTTGCCGATCCTGCTGTGGACCGCGATCGGCGCCGCCGCGGTGTTCGCGCTGTTCACGCTCGCGGTGCACGCGCGGCGAGAGCGTCAACGCGCTGTGGCTGGTCACCGCCGCCGTCTGCGTCTATCTGATCGGCTATCGCTTTTATGCGTTTGTTCATCGCGCGAAAGCTGTTGCGGCTCGACGCCAATCGCCCGACGCCGGCGCATCGCCGCAACGACGGGCTCGATTACGTGCCGACCGACAAATACGTGCTGTTCGGCCATCATTTCGCGGCCATCGCCGGCGCCGGCCCGCTGGTCGGACCCGTGCTCGCCGCGCAAATGGGTTATCTCCCCAGCGCGCTGTGGCTGATGATCGGCGTCGTCTTCGCCGGCGCGGTGCAGGACATGCTCGTCCTGTTCATTTCGACGCGCCGCGACGGCCGCTCGCTCGGCGATCTCGTCAAAACCGAGATGGGCGAAGTCGCGGGGTTCGTCGCGATGTTCGGCATTCTCGCGATCATGGTCATTCTGCTCGCCGTGCTCGGCCTCGTCGTCATCAAGGCGCTGGCCGACAGTCCCTGGGGCGCCTTCACCGTTTTCGCGACATTGCCGATCGCGGTTTTCATGGGTGTCTATGGGCGCTATCTGCGCCCCGGCCGTATCTTCGAGATGTCGCTGATCGGCTTCGTGCTGCTGATCGCCAGCCTCGCGCTGGGGCGCAATGTCGCGCAAAGCGAGACTCTGGCGCCGCTGTTCACCTTCAAGGGCGAGACGCTGGCCTTCATGCTGATCGCCTATGGCTTCGTCGCCTCGGTGCTGCCGGTGTGGCTGCTGCTGGCGCCGCGCGACTATCTCTCGACCTTCCTCAAGATCGGCACGATCACCTCGCTGGCCATCGGCATTTTCATCGTCTGGCCGGATCTGAAAATGCCGGCGATCAGCCGCTTCGTCGACGGCACGGGGCCGGTGTTCGCCGGCAGTCTGTTTCCCTTCCTGTTCATCACCATCGCCTGCGGCGCGGTGTCGGGCTTTCACGCGCTGGTGTCGTCTGGCACGACGCCCAAGATGATCGGCGACGAGACGCAGATTCCCTTCATCGGCTATGGCGCGATGCTGATGGAGTCCTTCGTCGCGATCATGGCGCTTTGCGCCGCCTGCGTGCTGGAGCCCGGCGTCTATTTCGCGATGAACAGCGCGCCGGCGCTGATCGGCTCGACGCCCGAGGCCGCCGCCAATGTGATCTCCGGCTGGGGCTTCGCGATCACGCCGCAAGGGCTCGCCGACATAGCGACGCAGGTCGGCGAGAAGACGCATTCTTTCGCGCACCGGCGGCGCGCCGACGCTCGCTGTCGGCATGGCGAAGATTCTTTCCTCCGCCATCGGCGGCTCCGGCGCCACGTCGTTCTGGTATCATTTCGCGATATTGTTCGAGGCGCTGTTCATCCTGACCACCATCGACGCCGGCACGCGCGTCGCGCGCTTCATGATTCAGGATTTGATCGGCAATTTCGTTCCCTCCTTCAATCGCAGCGGCGCGTGGATTCCCAATCTCACCGCCACCGCCCTCGCGGTGACGGGCTGGGGCTGGTTTCTCTATCAGGGCGTCGTCGATCCGCTGGGCGGCATCAACACGCTATGGCCGCTGTTCGGCATCGCCAATCAAATGCTGGCGGCGATCGCGCTGACGCTGTGCAGCGTCGTGCTGTTCCGCATGAAGCGCGAATCCTACGCCTTCATCGCGCTAATCCCGACGGCGTGGCTTTACATCTGCACGCTGACGGCGGGCGTGGAAAAGATTTTTCACCCGGACGTTCGCATCGGCTTCCTCGCCCATGCCGCGCGCTACGGCGAGGCGCTGGCGAACGACAAACTGCTGGCGCCGGCCAAGAGCATGCTGGAGATGCGGCGCATCGTCTTCAACGATTACGTCGACGCTTCGCTGGCCGCGCTGCTGATCGCGCTGGTGCTGACAATGGGCGCCTTCGGCCTCAAGGCGATGCGCGACGCGCTGCGCAGCGAGGTCGCCACAACCAGGGAGACGCAGGATGGAGTGCTGCAAACCGCTCCGGCTTGATCTCGCCCGCCTCGCGAAAAAGCTGCGCGCGGGAGCCAGTCCTGATGGTTGGCCAACCCGATTACGATGTTTACGCCGCGCATCGACGCGCGAACCATCCCGGCGATCCCGTCATGTCGCGCGAGGAGTTTTTTCTGGAGCGCCAGGCGCGCAGGTTTGGCGAGGGGGGCGAAAGGGCGTCGCGCCTCGCGACAAAGCTGCGCGCGGGAGCGTCCTTGATGGTTGGCCAGCCCGATTATGATGTTTACGCCGCGCATCGACGCGAGAATCATCCCGGCGATCCCATGATGTCGCGCGAGGAGTTTTTTCTGGAGCGCCAGGCGCGCAGGTTTGGCGAGGGCGGGGTAAGGGCGTTTCGGTGTTGTTGATGCGAGGCCTCGCCGACAAATTTCGCCTGGAGTCCGTCATATGTGGACGGCCCATTTTGGCAAGCGGTTTTTGACGCTTTGAACGGTCTGGTCGGCTTTCGGTCATATGTCCGGCCTTTCGGGGCGGCGCATGGCCGCTGGCCCTGATGAAGTTCGATGGCGCGGGATCCCGATCATTGCGGCGAGCTTGTTGCTCGTGACGGGTTGGCGGGGTGTTCCTGGCCCTCGGTTGTCGACCGTTGTCGTTCATCACGTCTTTTGTGCGCCTGGCAAACTCGAATATGCTCCTCTTGCTTCCTCGCGCCTTTTCGCGCGGTCGGCTATGCCCGCGCGAAATATTCCGCGCGGAATGTCTCGCCGGTGCTCGCCACCGCCCAGATGATCCGGGAGAGCTTGTTGGCGAGCGCCACCGCTGACGTGCCGCCGAGGTTTTTTCGCGAGCATCCCGACGATCCAGTCGGCCAACACGCCCTTGTGCTTGCCGGCGACGCGCAACAGCGAGGTCGCGCCGAGGACGAGCTGCTTGCGCAGATAGCGATCGCCCTTTTTGCTGATGGCGCCGAGCTTGTCCTTGCCGCCGCTGGAGTTTTGCCGCGGCGTCAGCCCCAGAAAGGCCGCGAAATCACGCCCCGACCTGAACACGCCTGGGGCCGGCAGGCTAGCGGAGATCGCCGAGGCGATGATCGGACCGACGCCGGGGATTTTGTCGAGCAACCGGCTGGTTTCGTCCCGTGCATTGATGCGCCTGATCTCTTTCTCGATCTCGCGGATCGTCACGTCGAGCGCGGCGATCTGCCCGGCGATAAACGTCACGCAGGTCTTGGCGGCCGTTGGCAGCGTGGCGTCGGTCGCGGCCGAAGCGATCAGCTCCTTGACGTTCTCGATCCCCTTGGCGACGACAAGCCCGAATTCCGACAGATGGCCGCGTAGCGCATTCACATTCATCGTACGCTGCTTGGTCAGTTGCTCGCGCGTCTTGTGCAGCATCAGCATCGCTTGCTGCTCGGCGCTCTTGATCGGCACGAAACGCATCGTCGGCCTCGACACGCCTTCGCAGCAAGCTTCGGCGTCAACCATGTCGTTCTTGCCGCGTTTCACATAGGGCTTGACGTAGTTTGGCGGCATCAGCTTGACCTCATGGCCCATCGCCGTCAGCTCGCGCCCCCAGTAATGCGCCGAACCGCAAGCCTCCATGCCCACCAGGCAAGGCGCGCATTCGCTGAAAAACTTGAACATCCCGGCCCGTGCGAGCTTGCGCGAAACAACCCGCCCGCCCTCGCTCTCAAGCGCGTGAACCTGAAAATAGTTCTTCCCCAAATCCACGCCGATTCTGATAAACTTGCCCATGGACGGTCTCCCTCTTGTGACGCTCCGGCGATCACGCCTTGGCACTTTGATGCCGTTGAGGCGAGGCCGTCCACATCATCATTGCGAGGAGCCTAGCGACGAAGCAACCAGGAGCTGCGGCGACTCCTGGATTGCCACGTCGGCTGCGCCTCCTCGCAATGACGGTTGAGAGGCTGTTACGTGGCGCTTTAATCGCGGCCCGCGTCGGAGAGCGCATTGAAACAGCCTTGCGTCTACATCATGGCCAGCAAACGCAACGGCACGATTTATACCGGCATCACGTCAAATCTCGCGCAACGGGCATTCAGCCATCGCACGGGGCTGTTGCCCGGCTTCACGCGGCGCTATGGATGCAAGATGCTGGTGTATTACGAGTTTTACGAGGACATGCCGAGCGCGATCGCGCGCGAAAAACAACTGAAGGGCGGCTCGCGCAAGGATAAGATCACTCTCATCGAGCGGCTCAATCCAACGTGGCGCGATTTGTATGAGGAACTCGCGTGACGGTGAAGGTTGAACCCGCGGCGTGGAGCCGTCATTGCGAGGAGCGAAGCGACGAAGCAATCCAGGGGCCGCGCGCAACTCCTGGATTGCTTCGCGTCCGCTCGCAATGACGGGAACCGACTCTTTGACGCGTCACGATTTTTGGGATTTGGCGTGAGATGATCGCAGAGCAAACCATCGACGACGCGCAAGCGCTAAAAGCGCTGCTCGAATATTACCGCGCCTGCGGCGTCGATTGCGCGGTTGAGGAAGCGCCGCGCGACCGCTTCGCCGACAGCGCGCGCAGCGCCGCGAAAGCGCCCGAGCGCGTCGAGGCGCCGCCGCGCCGAGCCCAGAGCGCGCGCGGAAAAAGCCCGCGCCGCCGCGCCGATCTTTCCCGATGAGGCGGTTCGCGCGGCCGAAAGCATCGCGTCGTCAGCGAAAACGCTTGGATGAATTGCGCGAGGCGCTGGCGGCGTTTTGACGGCTGCGGGCCGCTCTCCAACGCCAAGCATTTTCTGTTTTCCAGCGGCGCGCCGGGCGGGTTGATGGCGCTGGACTATGCGCCGGGCGAGGCCGAGGAGCGCGGCGGCGAGCCGTTTTCCGGCGACGAGGCGCGTTTGCTCGACGCGATGATGGCGGCGATGGGCGAGAGTCGGGAAACCGCGTACTACGCCTATTTCTCGCCATGGCGGCCGGCGGGCGGGCAAAAGCTCGCGCCGCATGTCGCGGCGGCGCTGGCGCCCTTCGCGCGGCGCCATATCGAACTGGCGCGGCCGAAGGCGCTGCTGCTGCTCGGCGACGAGACCACGAAAATTTTGTTGGCGACCAACGAGCCGGCGCCCAGAGTTTATGCACGCCGTTTCGATGTGCAATTTGGCGGGGAGAGCGTCGCGGTCTTCCCGGCGCCAGGACTTGCCGCGATGTTGCGGACAAATGCGCTCAAACGCGCGGCGTGGCGCGCTTTACGCGCGATCATGCGCGTTTATGCGCGCTGACGCTGGCCTATTTGGCCGCTTTCGTGGAATTCTCGCCACCATAGCGCCGCGACACATAATCGTCAACGATGCGGATGAATTCGTCGGCTATGCCCTCGCCGCGCAGCGTCATCGCCTTCTGCCCGTCGATGAACACCGGCGCCGCCGGGCTTTCGCCGGTGCCGGGCAGGGAAATGCCGATGTCGGCGTGTTTCGAACTCGCCGGGGCCGTTGACGATGCAGCCCATGACCGCGACGTTTAGCGCCTCAACCCCTTGATATTGCTGGCGCCAGATGATCATGCGGTCGCGGATGTGGGCCTGGATGTCGCGCGCCAGTTCCTGAAACACCGTCGATGTCGTGCGGCCGCAACCGGGGCACGCCGCGACCAGCGGCACGAAGGTTCGAAAGCCCATCGTCTGCAAAATCTCTTGCGCCACTTGTACTTCCAGCGTGCGGTCGCCGCCGGGTTCGGGCGTCAGCGAGACGCGAATAGTGTCGCCAAGGCCGTCCTGCAGCAGCACGCCGAGCGCGGCGGCGGAGGCGACGATGCCCTTGGAGCCCATGCCCGCCTCGGTGAGGCCGAGATGCAGCGCGTAATCGCTGCGCGCGGCCAGCATGCGGTAGACGGAAATGAGATCCTGCACCGCCGAGACCTTGGCGGAAATCACTATTTTTCCGCGACTTAGGCCAATTTCCTCGGCGCGTTGAGCCGAATATAGCGCGGAGCGGACCATCGCCTCGCGCATGACGGCGCGGGCGTCGATGGGCGCCTTGGAGGCCGCGTTGATGTCCATCAGATGCGTCAGCATCTCCTGGTCGAGCGAGCCCCAATTGGCGCCGATGCGGACGGCCTTGTCGTGCTTGATCGCCAGTTCGACAATCGAGGCGAATTGCCGGTCCTTCTTTTCCTTGAAGCCGACATTCCCCGGATTTATCCGATACTTGGCGAGCGCCTCGCCGCAGGCGGGATGATCGGCCAAGAGCTTGTGGCCGATGTAATGGAAATCGCCGATCAGCGGAACCGTAACGCCTTGTTTATCAAGCTTTTCCCGAATATGCGGGACGGCGCTCGCGGCCTCGTCGCGGTCGACGGTGATGCGCACCAGTTCCGAGCCCGCCCGCGCCAGCGCCGCGACCTGCGCGACCGTCGCGTCGATGTCGGCGGTGTCGGTGTTGGTCATGGACTGCACGACAATCGGCGCGCCGCCGCCGACCGTCACGGCGCCCGCGCCGGTCCCGATGACGACGCCGCGAGAGCGATGGCGCGGCGCGGGCTCGGCGGCCGTGGCCGGCGGCAAGGAGGTTTCGGGTTGCGAAATGTCGAGGGCTTGCGTCGTCATGGGTCTCGCCATTTTATCCGGTCTCGCCTGAGACTTGCTTCGCGCCTTGGTGAGCCGGATTGGCCGGAAGGTCAAGGTGGGCTGCGAGGTGGAGCTTGAATTGCGGATCTAGCGCGAAACCGCGCCAGATCATCGCGTCGTCCCAACTTCGCCTCAAGCGCGCCGGGGTTCGCGCGCGCAATACCAAAGTGACCGATACAGCTTCACCGCGAAGCCGTTCCGGTCCAGTGTCTCGCTCACCTGGCGTTCGCATTCGGGCCCATGCAACTCAATGATCAGCATGTCGACTCGATCAAGCCAGGCGTCGGCGGTCCGTCCGAGAACGTCGGCCTCCGCGCCCTCGATATCCATCTTCAATATATTAACGCGCTCCCAGCCCATCCGCTGAAACAGGTCGGGAACCGTGGTCGCTTCGACTGGCGCGCCGCCCCCGCCGACCGAAGCGTTGTCGTGCTCTCCAGAGATCATCACGGTTTCCCGCGTGGAGCCGAGCGCCATGTTGAGCAGCATGACGCGTTCGCCGTAGGGCTCGAGATTCCGCTTCGCCATGGCGTAGTTAGCTGGATGCGGCTCCAGCGCGACGATTTTGAGATCTGGGTATTTCGACGCGAAATACGCGCTGCTGTCGCCGATATAGGCGCCGGCGTCGATCATTCGGAGAGGCGCGCTCGGCGGCGCGAACTTTCCATACTCCTCGCGGACGATGTTGTTGACGATCGTCGTCACGTCCGGCGTGCCCGGTCTGACGAGGATTGGGTGTTCCAAATTGTGAAGCCGCAATGATTTGGCCGGCCCGCGCTCGGCGCGCTCTAGCCGGTTGAGCGTCCGGGCCATTCCGAGACCTTCGCGCCTCGCGACCTCGATCGAATTATATGCCGACGACGCGCCGCTGTAGAGCGCGAAATCGTAGCCAAGAACGGACCTAACAGTGCGCCTCAGGAGTTCCATTAGCTGTTCCATTTTCGCGGTTTTGAGCCCGCTCCAACCGCACCTGGCCAAGCCTGACGACGCCGATCGGCGCTTCCCCGCGACCGACCGCCGGTAAAACACCCCTGCTAACGCGGAGTTGTTCTTTATTATGGCGTCCCTCATGGGAGAGCAAGCACGTTTGGCGTCGCGGGATATCAGTTCCTTGATGACTGGCCGCGTCAAAGCAGCGAGCGGCGGGACAGAAGAGCGCCGGCCGCCGCGACATTCGAAAGCGGCCGCCCGGCCGAGCCGGCTTGCGCGGCGAGGCGGCGGCGTGCGACAAACCCGCGGCGACGGAGCGGGTTTGGTCCAGAATACGCGTTCACCTTGCGGTTTCTTGCGACAATGCTTGAAAACGGGCAAGTGGGCGCGGCCGACGCCGGCGAGTGTCGCGCGCCGTCTCCGCGAAGGCCCGGGGCGGCCAATTCCCTCGCGACAAACGTCTCGAGTTTTGCGATAAGCGCGCCATGTCAGCCAAGCACCCCATCATATCGATCACGGGCTCGTCGGGAGCCGGCACGAGTTCGGTCAAGGCGACCTTCGAGCAGATATTCCGGCGCGAGCGCATCGAGGTCGCCTATGTCGAGGGCGACTCCTTTCATCGCTATGACCGCGATGAAATGAAACAGGCCATGCTCGACGCGCAGGCGCAGGGAAATTTCAACTTCAGCCATTTCGGGCCGGAGGCGAATCTCCTCGCCGATCTCGAGACCATGTTTCGCGAATATGGCGAGTCCGGGACGGGCCGCTATCGCCACTATGTCCACGACGAGAACGAAGCGGCCGTATACAACGCCCCGCCCGGCGCCTTCACGCCCTGGGAGGAGTTGCCGCCCAACACCGATCTTTTGTTCTATGAGGGCCTGCACGGCGCCGTCGTCACCGACGACGTGAACGTCGCGCGCTACGCCGACCTCAAGATCGGCGTCGTTCCCGTCATCAATCTGGAGTGGACGCAAAAACTGCTGCGCGACCGCCATTCGCGCGGCTACACCACCGGGGCGGTCACGGAGACCATTCTGCGCCGGATGCACGACTATGTGTATTATATCTGTCCCCAGTTCTCGGAGACGGACATAAACTTCCAGCGCGCGCCGACGGTGGACACCTCCAATCCCTTCGTCGCCCGGTCGATTCCGACGCCGGACGAATCGATCGTGGTGATCCGTTTCCGCGACCCCAAGGGCGTGGACTTTCCCTATCTCGTGACGATGATCGCCGGCAGTTGGATGTCGCGCGCCAACTCCATCGTCATCCCCGGCAATAAACTCGACCTCGCCATGCAGCTCATACTGACGCCGAGGATTCTCGATCTCGTGAGGCGTCGTAAGAGCGTCGGTTAAAGGAACCCTCGATGACCTATCATTCAGTGGAGTACAGCAAGCAAGACGCCAACGCCATTCGCGCGCTGGCGATGGACGCGGTCGAAAAGGCCAAGTCCGGCCACCCCGGCATGCCGATGGGCATGGCCGATGTGGCCAGCGTGCTGTTCCGAGGCTTTCTGAAATTCGACGCCGCCGATCCCCATTGGCCGGACCGCGACCGCTTCGTGCTCTCCGCCGGACACGGCTCGATGCTGCTCTACGCGCTCGGCTATCTCGTCGGCTATCCCGGCATCGACATCGAGGATCTGAAGCAATTCCGCCAGCTCGGCTCGAAAACCGCGGGCCATCCCGAATATGGCCACGCGCCGGGCGTCGAGACGACCACCGGGCCGCTCGGCCAGGGCCTCGCCACCGCCGTCGGCATGGCGATAGCAGAGCGCCTCCAGGCGGCGCGTTTCGGCGACGAACTCGTCGATCATTTCACTTATGTGCTCGCCGGCGACGGCTGCCTGATGGAGGGCGTCAGCCACGAGGCGATCGACCTCGCCGGGCACTTGCGGCTCGGCAAGCTGATCGTGCTTTGGGACGATAATTCGATCTCCATCGACGGGCCGACGAGTCTCGCGACCTCGACCGACCAGGCGGCGCGGTTCAGAGGCCAGCGGCTGGCATGTGCAACAAATTTCCGGCCACGACTTCAAGCAGATCGCCGAGGCGCTGACGCGGGCGAAGAACGATCCGCGCCCGTCGATGATCGCCTGCCGCACGATGATCGGCTATGGCGCTCCCGGCAAGCAGGGCAAGGAAAGCGCGCATGGCGCGCCGCTGGGGTCGGAGCAGATCGCCGCCGCGCGCGAAACGCTAATCTGGCCCCATGAGCCGTTCGAACTCCCCGAGCCGGTCTTGGCCGGCTGGCGCAAGGCCGGCGCGCGCGGCGCGCGCTCGCGCGAGGCCTGGCGGCAACGGCTCGCGAACTCCGCGCAAGGCGCCGAGTTCGAGCGGTTCCTGCAAGGCGACGTCGCCAGCGAAATCGCCGGGCCGCTCAAGGCTTTTCGCGAACAGCTCGCGCTGGAAAAGCCCAAGGTCGCGACGCGCAAATCCTCCGAAATGACGCTCGGCGTCATCAATGGCGCGACGCGCGCGACCATTGGCGGCTCCGCCGATCTGACCCATTCCAACTACACCATCACCAAGGGGATGGGTTCGATCGCGCCGGGAGATTTTTCCGGCCGCTACATCCATTACGGCGTGCGCGAATTCGGCATGGCGGCGGCGATGAACGGGATCTCGCTGCATGGCGGCTTCGCGCCCTATGGCGGCACGTTTCTGGTGTTTTCCGATTACGCCCGCGCCGCGATAAGGCTCGCCGCCTTGATGGGCGTGCGCGTGGTCTATGTGCTCACCCACGACTCGATCGGCCTTGGCGAGGACGGGCCGACGCATCAGCCGGTCGAGCATCTCGCCAGCCTGCGCGCCATGCCGAACCTCAACGTCTTCCGCCCCGCCGACGCGATCGAGACCGCCGAATGCTGGGAGCTGGCGCTCGCCGCGAGAAAAACGCCCTCCGTGCTGAGCCTCTCGCGCCAGAACCTGCCGACCCTGGAGCGCCCCATCGCCGAGAACCTCTCCGCGCGAGGAGCCTATGTGTTGCAGGAGCCCGAAGGCGGGCGCGACGTGACCTTGCTCGCCACCGGCTCGGAAGTGGCGATCGCGCTCGAAGCGGCGAAGCTGCTGCAAATATTGGGCAAGCGCGCGGCGGTCGTCTCCATGCCGAGCTTCGAGCTGTTCGCGGCGCAGCCGGCCGATTATCGCGCCTTGGTGCTGGGAACGGCGCCGCGCGTCGGCGTCGAGGCCGCCGTGCGCTTTGGCTGGGACCGCTGGCTTGGCGAGACAAGCGCCTTCGTCGGCATGACCGGATTTGGCGCCAGCGCGCCCGCCGAGGCCTTATATGAGCATTTTGGCATTACGCCTCAGACCGTGGCGCAAGCCGCCGCCGCTTTGCTATAACGCCAATCGAACGAAAGAGGACAGGATAATGGCGCTCGTTACCTTGAGGCAATTGCTGGACCACGCCGCCGAACATGATTACGGCGTTCCCGCCTTCAACATCAATAATATGGAGCAGGGTCTGGCGGTTCTGGAGGCGGCGTCCTCCGTCGACGCGCCGGTGATCATCCAGGCGAGCCGCGGCGCGCGCTCCTACGCCAATGACGTGATGCTGGCCAAGATGATCGAGGCGCTGGTCATCATGTATCCCGACATCCCCATCGTCATGCATCAGGACCACGGCAATAGCGAAGCGACCTGCGCCAGCGCCATTCGCTTCGGCTTCTCCTCGGTGATGATGGACGGCTCGCTGAAGGCCGACGGCAAGACGCCCGCCGATTACGGCTATAATGTCGCCGTGACGAAGAGCGTCGTCGATCTGGCGCATTGGGTCGGCGCCTCGGTCGAGGGCGAACTCGGCGTGCTCGGCTCGCTGGAGACCGGCGAGGGCGAGAAGGAAGACGGCCACGGCGCCGAGGGCAAGCTCAGCCACGATCAACTGCTGACCGATCCGGCGCAGGCCGCCGATTTCGTCGCGAAGACCAAGGTCGACGCGCTGGCCATCGCCATGGGCACGTCGCACGGCGCCTATAAGTTCACGCGCAAGCCGGACGGCGCGATTTTGGCGATGAATGTCGTCGAGGAAATTCACCGCCGCCTGCCCAATACGCATCTCGTGATGCACGGCTCGTCATCCGTGCCGCAGGAGTTGCAGGACGCCTTTAACGCGGCGGGCGGGCAAATGCCGCAGACCTGGGGCGTGCCGGTCGAGGAGATTCAGCGCGGCATTAAATTCGGCGTGCGCAAGATCAACATCGACACGGATTGCCGCATCGCCATGACCGCCGCGATCCGCGACACGCTCGGCAAGAACCGCGGCGAATTCGATCCGCGCAAATATCTAAAGCCCGCGCAGGAAGCGATGCGCAAGATCTGCGTGCAACGCTACCAGGAGTTTGGCGCGGCGGGACAGGCGTCGAAGATCAAGGCCATACCGCTCAGCGAGATGGCCAAGCAATATGCGGCCGGCAAGCTCGATCCGCGGATTGCCGAGGCGTGAGGCGAGGCGGGCCTCTCTTCGCATAGCGCGGAGGGAGACTCCGTCACATCGGAGCAAGGCTTGTGGATACCGACATTGTCATAGCCCCCTCGATCCTCTCCGCGGATTTCGCCCGGCTCGGCGAGGAAGTGCGCGATGTCGTCGCGGCCGGCGCGGATTGGATTCATCTCGATGTGATGGACGGCCATTTCGTGCCCAACATCACCTTTGGTCCGGCCGTCGTGAAGGCGCTGCGCCCATACACCGCCTGCCCCTTCGACGCGCATCTGATGATCGAGCCGGTCGACCCCTATATCGAGGCCTTCGCCGAAGCCGGCGCCGATCTCATCACAGTGCACGCGGAAGCGGGGCCGCATCTTCACCGCACGCTGCAAAACATTCGCGCCAGGGGCAAAAAGGCCGGCGTCTCGCTCAATCCCGGCACGAGCGAATCCGTCCTGGACTATGTGCTGGACGACATCGATCTCGTGCTGGTGATGAGCGTCAACCCC
>CAVQBO010000022.1:17500-161402 GCA_963710695.1 uncultured Alphaproteobacteria bacterium
GCTGGCCCACGAATATTAACGTGGTTCCCATCGACTACGCCTTTCGGCCTCGCCTTAGGGGCCGGCTAACCCTGCGAAGATTAACTTTACGCAGGAACCCTTGGACTTTCGGCGACACTGTCTTTCACAGTGTTTCTCGTTACTCATGTCAGCATTCGCACTTCCGATACCTCCAGAACGCCTCGCGGCTGCTCCTTCGACGGATTACGGAACGCTCCGCTACCGCTTGCCTTTCGGCAAACCCAAAGCTTCGGCTCGCGGCTTGAGCCCCGGTACATCTTCGGCGCGGAAATCCTTATCTAGACCAGTGAGCTGTTACGCTTTCTTTAAAGGATGGCTGCTTCTAAGCCAACCTCCTGGTTGTTTTGGGATTTCTACATCCTTTCCCACTTAGCCGCGAATTAGGGGCCTTAGCTGTTGGTCTGGGTTGTTTCCCTCTCCACAATGGACGTTAGCACCCACTGTGTGTCTCCCGCATAGTACTCTTGGGTATTCGGAGTTTGGTTAGGTTTGGTAAGTCTGTGGGACCCCCTAGCCCATCCAGTGCTCTACCCCCCAAGGTATTCATGCGAGGCGCTACCTAAATAGCTTTCGCGGAGAACCAGCTATTTCCGAGTTTGGTTGGCCTTTCACCCCTAACCACAAGTCATCCGAGTTTATTTCAACAGACACCGGTTCGGTCCTCCAGCAAGTGTTACCTTGCCTTCAACCTGCTCATGGCTAGATCACTCGGTTTCGGGTCTAAAGCAACGAACTGAACGCCCTATTCAGACTCGCTTTCGCTGCGCCTACGCCTACCGGCTTAAGCTTGCTCGTTACTTTAAGTCGCTGACCCATTATACAAAAGGTACGCTGTCACCCAGGACGAACCTTGGGCTCCAACTGTTTGTAGGTGTCCGGTTTCAGGAACTGTTTCACTCCCCTCGTCGGGGTGCTTTTCACCTTTCCCTCACGGTACTTGTTCGCTATCGGTCGCTGAGGAGTACTTAGGCTTGGAGAGTGGTCTCCCCATGTTCAGACAGGATTTCACGTGTCCCGCCCTACTCGTATCTTCAAGTCTTCGAAATCCGTACGGGGCTATCACCCACTATGGCCCGATTTTCCAATCGGTTCCAGTTAAAAGACTTGAAGCATTGGCCTGGTCCGCGTTCGCTCGCCACTACTAACGGAGTCTCGTTGATGTCCTTTCCTCCGGGTACTTAGATGTTTCAGTTCCCCGGGTTCGCTTTTATGTCCTATGTATTCAGACATAAATACCCTCTTGTGATCTCTGTAAATCCGAAGCTACGCTTCGGTTGACATCATAAACATCTTCCGAGCATAGGCTCGAAATTACAGAGATCGAAGGTGGGTTTCCCCATTCGGAAATCCGCGGATCAAAGCTTGTTCGCAGCTCCCCACGGCTTATCGCAGCGTACCACGTCCTTCATCGCCTCTCAGCGCCAAGGCATCCACCGAACACCCTTAAGGCACTTGATCGCTCTCATTATCGATGCCCACCGCTCGGCAGCGGCCCATCATCCCGAAAGACAATGGATACATCGATAGAAAGACCATTTGCTTCAAACATATCCGAGAACTGGCGGTCAAGCACAGCCCACGCTGGTCGCTCGCTTTAGGCTAAAGATAAGCCCAAGCGATCGAATATGTTTCCTCTTCACGATGACAGACAACACGCGTTACGCCGCCAAGACCCGCTTCCTCAAGCAGACCAAGCCGCGCCTACGCGAAACTTTTTTACAAGGACGAACAAGCCGATCAGTCGGCGCCGGTTGAAGCGATCAACCGTCTGGTGGAGCCAGACGGGATCGAACCGACGACCTCATGCTTGCAAAGCACGCGCTCTCCCAACTGAGCTATGGCCCCATTGAGATCTCGGCTTCGAACTCGATCGCGCCAAATCCAAACTGGTGGGCCTGGGAAGACTTGAACTTCCGACCTCACGCTTATCAAGCGCGCGCTCTAACCAACTGAGCTACAAGCCCAAACCGATCGCACGACCCGGGCTTCTCGCGCTAGAGCCAATCAACCAAAGCCTTCAAGCTTCGTCGCGGCGCGCAGCCGGGCGGCTCGTCCTTTAGGGAAGAAAGAGAAACGAAGACGGCGGTCATCCCGCGAGATCGGCCTGACTGGCCGTTATGTTCCAAGTGATCCAATAGGCTCCAACAAGATGCCGAAGCCATGAAGGATCATCCTTAGAAAGGAGGTGATCCAGCCGCAGGTTCCCCTACGGCTACCTTGTTACGACTTCACCCCAGTCGCTGACCCTACCGTGGTCGCCTGCCCCCTTGCGGTTGGCGAAACGCCTTCGGGTAAAACCAACTCCCATGGTGTGACGGGCGGTGTGTACAAGGCCCGGGAACGTATTCACCGCAGCGTGCTGATCTGCGATTACTAGCAATTCCACCTTCATGCACTCGAGTTGCAGAGTGCAATCCGAACTGAGACGGCTTTTTGAGATTTGCTCCAGGTCGCCCTTTCGCATCCCTCTGTCACCGCCATTGTAGCACGTGTGTAGCCCAGCCTGTAAGGGCCATGAGGACTTGACGTCATCCCCACCTTCCTCGCGGCTTATCACCGGCAGTCCCCCTAGAGTGCCCAACTGAATGATGGCAACTAAGGGCGAGGGTTGCGCTCGTTGCGGGACTTAACCCAACATCTCACGACACGAGCTGACGACAGCCATGCAGCACCTGTGCACCGGCCCCTTGCGGGAAGAAAGCCATCTCTGGCGATCATACCGGGCATGTCAAAAGCTGGTAAGGTTCTGCGCGTTGCTTCGAATTAAACCACATGCTCCACCGCTTGTGCGGGCCCCCGTCAATTCCTTTGAGTTTTAATCTTGCGACCGTACTCCCCAGGCGGGATGCTTAAAGCGTTAGCTGCGCCACTGAAGAGCAAGCTCCCCAACGGCTAGCATCCATCGTTTACGGCGTGGACTACCAGGGTATCTAATCCTGTTTGCTCCCCACGCTTTCGCACCTCAGCGTCAGTACCGGGCCAGTGAGCCGCCTTCGCCACTGGTGTTCTTGCGAATATCTACGAATTTCACCTCTACACTCGCAGTTCCACTCACCTCTCCCGGACTCGAGACTTCCAGTATCAAGGGCAGTTCCGAGGTTGAGCCTCGGGATTTCACCCCTGACTTAAAAATCCGCCTACGTGCGCTTTACGCCCAGTAAATCCGAACAACGCTAGCCCCCTTCGTATTACCGCGGCTGCTGGCACGAAGTTAGCCGGGGCTTCTTATCCAGGTACCGTCATTATCGTCCCTGGCGAAAGAGCTTTACAACCCTAAGGCCTTCATCACTCACGCGGCATGGCTGGATCAGGCTTGCGCCCATTGTCCAATATTCCCCACTGCTGCCTCCCGTAGGAGTTTGGGCCGTGTCTCAGTCCCAATGTGGCTGATCATCCTCTCAGACCAGCTACCGATCGTCGCCTTGGTGAGCCATTACCTCACCAACTAGCTAATCGGACGCGGGCCGATCCTTCGGCGATAAATCTTTCTGCTCTCGCACGTATCCGGTATTAGCTCAAGTTTCCCTGAGTTATTCCGAACCGAAGGGCACGTTCCCACGCGTTACTCACCCGTCTGCCACTCCCCTTGCGGGGCGTTCGACTTGCATGTGTTAAGCCTGCCGCCAGCGTTCGTTCTGAGCCAGGATCAAACTCTCAAGTTTTGAGATTCGTTCCTGACTGGTCACTGTTTACTCTTTGACGAGTCCCAAACACACTCGCAAAACGTCTCACGACGCTAATGCGATATGGTGTTTGAAAACGTGACCGTCAGAGTGTCTCTCCATCGACAGCCCTTCCCTCTTACAGGAAAGGCATGTCCGCAAGGACATCCGCCGTCCACGTTTCTCTTTCTTCCGATTCTATTGTCAAACAGCGAAGTCCGTGACAGCGAAAACCAAACGTCCCAACCAGGACATCCGACAATCTCAAAGACGCGTCATCGTCCCGACAATCCAGCCGGGCGGCTGTAGTCACCAAAAAACGAAGACACGACTTCAGGCGCTGTTCGTTGGCAGCGCCGCCGTCGATGAATGCGTTATAAGACCCCCTGCCGCCACTGTCAACACGGCTTCGTCACAAATTTTCTAAATTCGTCGCAGCGCCATTGAAACTCATGGGAAGTCAGCGTCTTATAAGATTCATAAAATGTCCCGCGCGCCTCCGCCTTGGTAAAATCCGCCCGATCTGGGATAAGCGGCCCGGAGTTCGCGCGGCGTGCGCGCTAAAAGAGGCAGACATGGCGACGGTTCAAGACGAAAACCTGTTCACCGGACCGATCGGGCGGGAATATGAGATGCTGCGGCTCATCTGCCCCAACGCCGCGGCGCTGGCCGGCAAATTGGGGGAGCATCTCGCGACGGTCCGGCCCGGCGCATCGCTGCGAGGTTTCGAGATCGGCTGCGGCACCGGCGTCAGCACGCTGGCCCTGCTCGCCAAGAACGCCGGTCTCCATCTCCTCGCGGTCGATTCCTCGGCCAAAATGCTGGCGCAGGCGCGCGAAAACCTTGGGGAATGGACCGACGCGGGGCGCGTCGAATTCGTCGAGGCCGACGCGCTCGAAGCTCTGCGCGCCCAAAGCGACGCCAGCTTCGATGTCGTCGCCTCCAATTACGCGACGCATAATTTTCGCGACGACTACCGAAGCCGCGTCGTCGCCGAAACCTACCGCGTCCTGAAGCCGGGCGGATTGTTTTTGAACGGCGATCGTTTCGCGCTCGACGACCGCGCGGCGCATCTCGCCCTCACGCAATCGATGCTGCGCCATTGGTTCAAAACTTTCGCGGCGATCAATCGTTACGATCTCCTCGAGGACTGGGTCGTGCATCTCTACAGCGACGAGTCGCCCGAACACATCATGTATTTTTCGCCCGCGCTGACGCTGTTGCGCGAGGTTGGTTTCGCGCCCGAGGTCCTCTATCGCGAAGGCGTCGACACGCTGGTCGCCGCGACAAAGCCCGCGCCGCCGCGCTGACAGCGAAAGCGACGACAAGATGCGCCATCCGTTTTTCAATCTGACGCATCTCGTTTTGCGCGAGGGCGAAAGCGACTTTCACGCGCAGCATCAGGCGCGGGGGCTGGTCGCGACCTTGGGGCCGAACGCGGCGATTTTCGCGCGGCCGGGAACGACCGTCAGCCGCGGGCCCGGCGCCAAGACGCTGGCGCGGCAGACGCCCCACTCGATCCCGAAGCGCGGCCGGTTCGGCGACGAACTCAGCACCTTCATGCGCGTGATGTTCGGCGGCGGCGACGTCAAGCTCAGCATGATCAAGACGCTGGATAAGCAGCGCGAAATCCTGCTCACGGCGGGCGACGGCGCCGTGATGGAAAAGCTCGATCTCGCCGAGATGACGCGGGAAGGCGCGCCGCCGCTGCAATTTTTGCAGCCGGCCTTTCTGTGCTCCAGCTCGAAGGTGGCGTTCAAATCGGCGGCGTGCGACGCCTCGACGATGAGCTGGGCGCGCGCGCCCTTCGTGTTTCGCGCCGAGCCTGTCGAGGATTTGTCGCGCCCGGCGATTTTATGCCTCTCCGGCCGCACGCTGGTATGGAGCGAGCGGCTGGAGCCGGGCGAAAGCCGCGATTTCGCGCTGGGCAATGTGATCGCCGCGACGCTAAACCTCACCTCGCGCCTGCGCCCGACCAGCCAGTGCCATCCCGATGATTACAAGGCCGTCGTTTACAAGGGCGACGGCGCGAACGACGGCGGGCGGGCGACGATCGCCGAAGAGGCGCGCGAAGCGCGGCGTCATCGCGCCGCGGCTGCGCGGCGTGGGCGCCGCCACCAAAACCTTGCTCGAACTCGATGCGCGCGCGCGAAGGCTTTTTGGTCTGCGAGATGACCAATCACTCCAATCGCCCCGCCTTCGTCTATGTGCAGCTCAACCGCGGCGGATTTTACGGCGGCACGGGACTGATAGGCCTGATGATCCGGCTGTTTTCGGCGTTTTTCCGGGTGTCGCATTTGACGATGGGGCATTGAGGAGGCCTCAAGGCGACGGCCGGCCTCACGTCGCGCTCCGCGCCAAAAGCCTGTCGATCCTGTGCAGGTCCGCGTGGTGAAGGAGCAACACCTGGTTCGAGGCCGCCAGCTTCACCGCCGCTGGCGTATAATCGGCGGTGGCGACGACCACGCCTCGCCGCGCTCCCTCATGGGCTATGGCCGCGACGATCTCTTGAACCGCGCGGTTGCCGACCGGCTTTGAATATTTCTTGCATTGGATCACGATCCGCATGCCACGCTTTTCGGCCACGATATCAACGCCTTGGTCGCCGCTGGCCTGCGTGACGCGGGCTTTCCATTTCATCTCGCGCAAGACGGCGGCGCAATAGTGCTCGAACTCTCGCGGGCTCATGTCCTCGCGAAACTTGGCCCCCGCGATCTCTTCATAAACGAGCACCGCCATATGGAGCAGGCCAATGAAGGCGAGGCCCATGCAAACCATGCCCAGCGCGCGCGGCCAGAAAAATCCCGCGAGGACGGTGAACGCGATGATCCAGATCACGCAAATCGCCACGCCGCTGCTTTTCTCCTGGCGCCGCGCCATCGCTCCCCTTCATGGTCAAGCGTTCAGAAGGCGCTAAACCGCATCTTCCGCGGCGACGGGAATCGCATGCGCGTGCACATCGCGTCCGGAATGCCGTGAAAGAATTTGTTTAGCGGTGTTTTCCTCGGGGCTATCCACGGTTCGAACCCAGAGCAGCAGACCGCCGTGGTCGAGTTGCTCCTGAAGATATTTCGCATGATGTTCCTCGACAAAATCACCGAGAACCCCACCGATGAAGCCGCCGACTTCCGCGCCGATCAGTCCGCTCCCGAGCGTCACCGCCAGGGCTCCGCCCGAGGCGAAGATCGCGCCGGCCGCGGCGACGGCGCCGATCGACGCCAAACTGCCGAGGAGAGCGCTCTTGCCCGCGTCGAACGTTTCCTTCGAGCGATAGACGGTTCTTGGAATCTCCAAATTATCCTCGAGTTCCTCGACCTTCTCATATTTGTGGCCGAGCTTCTCCACGATCGCGCTCTCGCCCGCGAGCAGACTGATCCGCGCGCGCTCGAATCCGGACGCAAGCAATTCGTTGGCGGCGGTCTCTAGCGCGCCGGCGTCGCTGAAGACGCCGACCACTTCCCGCGCCGGCCGCGCCTTTTGATTTCAGTCGCCATGCGTCTCTTCCTTTCGCGCTTTTCTCGCCCCAGTTTCATAGGGTCCGCCGAACCTTAACTTAGCCGTGGAGGCACCGTCGCTCGTGATTGTATCTTCGAAAGCTATAATTTTAGTCGGCCTGGCATGGGCTGTGAGCGCCGGCCCGAGTTATTCACAGGCAACGCCCCTCCCGCCACGGAGGCCAGCGGATCTCGCCCGGGAAACTCCAAAAAGCACTCCGCCCAGCGCCTCGGTCAACGAGCATTCGACGACGCAGCCCACCGATCACGCGCAAATTCCTATACCCAGCTTGGACGAGTGCGTATCTAAATTGAGCGCGTTCGGCGTGTCTGTAGAGGCAGCAACCTCTCCCATCAATGACAACGGCGCCTGCAATATCGTCATCCCGATCAGGATGAAACGCATAACCGGTCGGTATGGTCTTGGGAGCGCGATCCAGTTCCCGAACCAGCCGTTGATCGATTGC
Source organism: uncultured Alphaproteobacteria bacterium (assembly GCA_963710695.1). GTDB lineage: Bacteria > Pseudomonadota > Alphaproteobacteria > Rhizobiales > Beijerinckiaceae > Methylocystis. Next base: position 25,145 of record CAVQBO010000022.1, read on the forward strand.
CGGCTGGCCGAACCACTGGCTCGCTGGATTGGCGAGGTTGTCGCTCCCGTATTCGCAGCCAATTTTACATCTCCCTTGAGGGCGATCCGAACAGGTCCAGGTTACGAATGCCGCAATCGCACTCATGAGGCGACCGGCACGCTTAGCGCGCACGCAATCGGGCTGGCGCTCGACATTTCCGGTTTTGAACTGGCTAATGGGCAAATCATCTCGTTCCAATCCGGAAACGATCCATCTCGGACTCGGTTCTACGCACTATTCGCACGCTGGTTGCGGCTGGTTCACGACAGTCCTGGGCCGGGTTCGACGCCGCGATGCCATCACCTGTTTGGAATACAGGATCGACGCGCATCCGATCACCGACATTACTGTGATATTGCGCACAGGATCCGATGAGCGTTACCGCGATCTGCGAATAGGCGCCGCGCTCACACGATCCATGCGCGACCGCGGTGGACAAAGAAGCTTATCGGCACCCGACTTCCGATGGACGGCTTTTTTGTGATCCTTCGCACATATCCTCCTGGGAGTAATCTAATTTAGCAAACGGCGGCCACCGCTGAAGACCCCGCCGCCCAGGAAACGCGGATGACCGACAAAACAATTCACCGCGAAGACTATCGCCTCGTCCCCGGCTCGCGCGGGCCGCGGCGCGATTTCCGGATCACCGTCGGGCTGCGCGAGGGGTGGGACGACCAGGGGCGCGTGTTCGACATTTCCGAAGCCGTGCGCACCGCGCGGCGTTGGATGAAGCGCCGCGTCGAGGCGGGGCTCCCTGCCCTTTCCGGCATGTTTTCGCGCGGCGAGGTGACTTACGCCTGGCCGCGTCGGGACGGCGCGGTGGGCTCCGATCAGGAGCCGGTGGCGATTTTTATCGGCGAAGCCGTGCACGCCTATCTCGGCCATCTCCCCGACGCCGAAATCGAGGCGATGCTGGACGAATTGGCGATGGAGCTTGGCGCGGCGCTGGGGCAGGAGCGGCTTTACATCGCCTTTTGCGACCGCACCTGGATTTTATCGGCGGCCCAAGACGACGGATTGATCGCGCCGACCGGAGCCAGCGCGATCTATTTGATTCTTCCGTTACTTCGCCGCCGGCGCGTCCGGGAACGGCGTCAGCGGAAGATAGTTCGCCGGCACGGGCCCGGTCAGACTGCCCAGAAACGCGACGATCTCCCCAACTTCCTTGTCGCTGAGATCCTTGCCCAGTTGCACCTTGCCCATGATGCGCACCGCGCGCGGCAACTCGGCGACCGAGCCGTCGTGGAAATAGGGCGCGGTCTTCGCGACATTGCGCAACTGCGCGACCTTGAACACATAGAGATCGGCGTCATTCTTGGTCACGTCGGCGCGGCCCTTGTCGGGCGTGGCGACGCCGGTTTCCTTCCAGTAATCCTCGACGACGCCGAACTTCTGGAACGAGCCGCCGCCGAGCCCCGGGCCGTCGTGGCAGGAGACGCAGCCGACTTCGATGAATTTATGCAGACCCGCCTGCTCCGCCGCCGACAGCGCCTTGGCGTCGCCGGCGAGGAAGGCGTCGTAGCGGCTCGGCGTCAACAGCGTGCGCTCGAAGGCGGCGACCGCGAGGCCAAAGTTCTTCGAGCTAATGGGATCGGGATCGCCGGGGAAGGCCTTGGCGAAGGCCTCTTTATATCCCGGAATTTCAACGAGTTTCGCCTTAACCGCGGCGAAATCCGGATTGCCGAAACTCGCCGCGCCGGTCAGCGATTTTTCGGCCTGCTCCTCCAGGGATTCGCGGTCGCCGCGCCAATGTTGCTTGAATTGCAGGCCCGCGTTGAAAATCGACGGGGCGTTGCGCGGATTGACCTTGCCGAACACGCCGATCGCCTTGGGCAGGCCGTCGCTGGCGGCGAGATCGGCCTGGTGACAATGGCCGCAGCTCACATTGCCGTCCTGCGACACGCGGTTCTCGTAAAACAAGCGCCGTCCGAGGGTTATGCGCGCCTCGGCGGTTGCGTCGGCGGGCGCCGGAACCGCCGGCAAGGGCGCCAGCCCCGTCGTCTTGGCCTCCTCGATCAGCTTTTTCGCATCGACGGCGGGATGAGCCAACTCCGCCAGAACCGGGCCGCGGATAGAGCTGGCGAGCAATAGGCCCGCGACGGTCATGGTCGATACAACCAGTTGTAAAATAAGCCGCTTACGCATTCTCGCTCCCATCAGCCATGGCCATGGAACCCCGCCGCGCGGCTCGCTTCGCCAATATTTGGGAATCTCAAGTTTTATGGCAAAAACAAAGAAAAAGCCGGCTAGCGAAACCAGAACAACCCAAGTAAAGGCTATTCGGCTCCGCGCCGGCTTGCATTGCTGTCGGTGGCCTAGTCTTTAAAGACCAGGCGCGCTGATCCGCGAAAACTTTAGAATTCAGCGGATTCGTAGGAAGTGATTTCCATGCCGACGCAGACTTCGACGATCACAGGGGTGGTCCAGGCCATTGTGTTTCCTCCGGTTGGAACTCTAAAACGAGCGCCTCGCCCTGCTTTGTTTCGCGATCGAAGGCTTTACGCCTTCGCCCCGCCCCGCAGATTCGAGTTCGCCGGTTGTCTATCATAGCCATGCCCCCGGCGCAATTCGCCGCCGCGCGCATTTTCGCGCATCGCTGGGGGGGGGGGGGGGGGGGGGGGGGGGGGGGGGGGTGGGTGGGGGGGGTGTGGGGGGGGGTGGGTGGGGAGGTGGGGGGGAGTGGTAGGGGGGGTTGTGGTGAGCTGTGCTGAGTTGGTTGGGGGTTTATGGAGTCAGGCTGGGTGCACTCAGTTAGGGTTACAGTGGGTGGCTGCTGTGGATTACGGGGATGGTTGCGGGGCGTCTGTGGCGTGGAGGTCGCGAGACGATGGGGCAGGACGACGGTAGGGGGGGCGGCCGCAGCGGACAGGCAGATGCTGTCGCGGCGCGGTCGAGTCGCCGATGGCGTTGCGGGGGTATTCGCCTCGCGAATATCTGCGACTTTTCCGCCAATCGCTGCATGGCTTCGTCGCGGCGAACATGTCGCCTGGCGCGACGATCAAAACCGACGGATGGTCCGCCTATCCGGGCGCGCCGGGCGTCGATCACGACGCGCATGTCGTCGGCAAAATGGCCGCGCATGTCGTGTTGCCTTGGGTTCACCGCGTCTTCGCGAATGTGAAGACTGGGCGCTCGGCGTCTATCACGGCGTGCGAAAAAATTTCCAATCCTATCTAGACGAGTTAGTCTTCAGCTTCAATAGTAGTAAAACCAGTCAAGTAGCTTTCAGTGAGCTCCTAGCAATAGGTATGGTAGAGAAATTTATCATATATAATATGTTGATAATAATGGAAGGAGAGGGATTCGCGCGCGTATTTCTCCGGGTCAAAACGCATCGGCGCGCATCGCGCGCTCCTCGGCTCGGCGGGTCCAAAATCGAGGGACGAATCGCCTCGTCTCCAGCCCCGGCGAATTCGAAACAATGCGCAAATGTCGCGTCGCGAAGTCTCGACAGCGGGCGTCGCGACTGCTAGGCATGATCGCGACGCGTCGAAGCCACTCTGACAGGCGACGCGGTTGTTTTCAAGCGCCTTGCCGCGCCGCGAAGACAGCCGAACGCGGCGCGCGAGGGACGGGAACACCGGCAGGGTTAAGAATGAGCAAAGCAACGCTCGACGGGGCGCCTATCGCTTTAGAGGACGCCTATCAACACGCCGCGAAAATCTTGGGCGGCGCGAAATTTCCGGTGGTCGCGGGGCTCGCGACCGACGCGGCCGGCGCGCGCGCCGCGATTCTGCTCGCCGAGCGGCTGCGCGGCGCCTACGACCATCTCGCGTCGGACGAGATTTTCAACGATCTCGACGTGACGCGCTCCTTCGGCATGTTCATCACCACTCCGGCCGAGGCTAGAGCGCGCGCCGATGTCGTGCTGCTGGTCGGCCCCGGCCTCACCGAACATTGGCCGGCGCTGTTCGAGCGTCTGGCGCTGGGCGAGCCGGCGCGCTTCAACGACGCCGCGCCGCGCAAAATCTTGTGGCTGGGCCCCAAGCGCAACGAGGCCAAGGTCGAAGGCGTGGAGATCGAGACCATCGCCGCGACGCCGCAAACCTTGCCGGGCCTGCTCGCGGCGATTCGCGCCCGCGTCGGCGGCCGGCCGATCGCGCTCAACGGCGCCGCCGCCAAGAAAATCGACGCCTACGCCGCGACGCTGAAGGCCGCGCGCTTCGGCGCCGTCGTGTGGAGCGCCTCGGCGATCGACGGCCTCACGGTCGAGGCGCTGCAAGGCCTCGTCACCGACCTCAACGCGAACACCCGCTTCACCGGCGTGCCGATCGGCGCGCGCGGCGGCGCCTCGGGCGTCGTGCAGGTCGGCGGTTGGATGACCGGCTTTCCGCCGCGCACCGGCTTTGGCCGCGGCTATCCCGAGCACGACCCCTGGCGTTTCGACGCGCGCCGCCTGGTCGACAGCGGCGAGGCCGACGCCGCGCTGTGGATTTCCGCCCATGGCGGCGAAGCGCCGGCTTGGACGCGGGACGACGTGCCGCTGATCACGCTCGCGCCCGAGGGCGCCGGCGCCGCGCGCGGGCTTTACATCGAGGTCGGGCGCCCCGGCGAGACGCATGACGCCGTTGAGCTCGCGCAAGAAACCAGTTCATTCGTGCTGCGCCGCGCCAAGGCGCCGAGCGAGGCGCCGAGCGTCGCCCAAGTCATCGACGCCATCAGCGCCAGATTTTCGGAGGATGTGCCGTGCTGACCTGCCTTTCCGGCGGCCATGTGGTCGATCCCGTCAACGGGACCGACGCCGTTGGCGACGTTTATTTCGAGGACGGCCGCGTCGTCGCGCGCCCGGACGGGCGCAAGCCCGACGTGACGCATGACGTCACCGGCCATGTCGTCATGGCCGGCGCCATCGACATCCATTCCCATATCGCCGGCGGCAGCGTGAACACCGCGCGGCTGCTGCTGCCCGAGGCGCATCGCGCCCATAAGGCGCGCCCCGTCGCGACGCCTTTGTCGACGGCGGGCTGGTCGACCTTCCAGACCGGCCGGCTCTACGCGCAAATGGGCTACACCACGGTGATCGAGCCGGCCATATCGCCGCATCACGCGCTGCACGCCCATCTCGAATTGTCGGACATTCCGATCATCGACAAGGCGTTCCTGACCGTGCTCGGCAACGAGCCTTTCGTGCTGGCGTCGTTCCGCGACAATGAGAGCCCGAACGTCGTGCAGGATTATATCGGCGCGACGCTGGAGGCGACGCGCGCCATCGGCATTAAATGCGTGAACGCCGGCGGCGTCGACGCGTTCAAGAAGAATGTGCGGGCCTTCTCGCTCGACGACGTGGTGCCGGAATATGGCCTCACCTCGCGCGAGATTTTCCAGCGCATGCAGCGCGCCGTGAACGCCACCGGCATTCGCCATCCGCTGCATCTGCACATGAACAATCTCGGCCTTCCCGGCAATGTCGAGACGGCGCTCGCCACGATCGACGCCTCGCAAGGCTTGCCGCTGCATCTCGCTCACGTGCAATTCTACGCCTATGGCAAGGAAGGCAAAAACGGCTTCTCCTCGGCGGCGGCGCAATTCGCCGAGAAGATCAACGCCAACCCGAACGTCACCGTCGACGTGGGACAGGTGATGTTCGCCGACATCGTGACGATTTCGTCCGACGTGATGAAGCAGTTCAACAGCCTGCCCGGCGGGCGCCCGAAGAAGGGCGTGATTCTCGACGCCGAGGGCAATGGCGCCGGCGTGGTGCCCTATTCCTATCGCATCTCGGACTTCTTCAACGCGGTGCAATGGGCGGCGGGGCTGGAGCTGTTCCTGCTCACCAACGATCCGATGCGGGTGTTCTTCACGACGGACCATCCCAATGGCGCGCCCTTCACCACTTACCCGGAAGTGTTCGCGCTGCTGATGAGCGCCGACAAGCGCGCGCAATGGCTTTCGCGCCTGCCGGCGGATGTCGTGGCGCTGACCAATCTGCCCGCGATCAAGCGCGAATATACGATCTACGAGATCGCCACGATGACCCGCGCCGCGCCGCGCAAGCTCTATGGCTTCGAGGATCGCGGCTCGCTCGGAGCGGGCTCGGTCGCCGATGTCGCGGTCTATAAGACGAACGAGAAGGACCGCGCCGAAATGTTCCGCCACGCGGCTTACGTGTTCAAGGACGGCGAACTCGTCGTGCGGAACGGCGACGTCGCCCGCTACACGCGCGGCAAGACGCTGCATGTGAAGCCGGAATATAATAAGACCATCAACAAGCGTCTCGACAGCTATTACGACGATCTCTACGGCCTGCCGCGCGGTCTGTTCAGGGTCGAGGACGAGGCGCTGCCGGCGTCGCAGGCTTTCGCGGAGGTTCCATGCCGCAGCTAGTTCGCAAGGGCGTCCGCATCGACGACAGTTTCGCGGAAGCCTTCCCGATGAGCGGGACGGGTTTGATCATCACCGCGCCCAACCGCAAATGGGCGATGATCGCCGCGCACACCATGACCGGCTTCGCCACCTCGGTGATCGGCTGCGGCTGCGAGGCCGGCGTCGACGCCGAACTTTCGGTCAAGGAGACGCCGGACGGGCGTCCCGGCGTGCGCGTGCTGCTGTTCGCCATGTCGTCGAAGGACGCGGAGAAGCAGCTCGTCAACCGGCTCGGCCAATGCGTCTTGACCTGCCCCGGCACGGCGGTGTTCCGCGCGCTCGACGGCGAATTCGAGATCAAGGTCGGCGACGCCGTGCGGCAGTTCGGCGACAAATGGCAGATATCCAAGTCGCTCGACGGGCGCCGCTACTGGCGCGTGCCGGTCATGGACGGCGAATTCCTGGTCGAGAGCAAGGTCGGCCTCACCAAGAAATGCGTCGGCGGCGGCAATCTTCTCGTCATGGGCGAGGATTGGGACACGACGATGCGGGCGACCGAGGCGGGCGTCGAGGCAATTCGCGGCGTCGACGGCGCGATCACCCCCTTCCCCGGCGGCATTGTCCGCTCCGGCTCGAAGGTCGGCTCGCAATATAAGGGCATGGGCGCCTCCACCAACGACGCCTATTGTCCGACGCTGAGCGGCCTCGGGACGAGCGTGCTCGACCCCGACATAGGCTGCGTGCTGGAGATCGTCATCGACGGCCTGACCGACGCCGCCGTCGCCGACGCCATGCGCGCCGGCCTCAAGGCGATCATCGCGCTCGGCCCCAAACATGGCGCCAAGCGCATCGGCGCCGGCAATTATGGCGGCAAGCTTGGCCCGTTCCACTATCATCTGAAGGATCTCCTGCCGTGAAGCCGTTTCTTTTCGCGCTCCGTCAGGAGCCCTCGCAAAGACTCGACCTCTCCAGGCTGACGCCGGACCGGTTGGTCGGCCGCACGCAAAAGGAAATCGAGGCGATCGACATCGGCACGACCAAGGTCGACGCCAAGGTCGGCGATCTGTTCAAGGTCCGCGTCGGCGATCCGCAAGTGGTGCATTTCGAGGGCGGCTCGGAGCGCTTCGACCTGCTCGGCGCCAAGCTGCTGCCGGGCTTTACGATCCATGTCGAGGGCGACGTCGGCGCGCAACTCGGACGCGGCGCGCAAGGCGGGACGATCACCATCGCGGGCGACGCGGGCGCCTTCGCGGCGAGCGGCATGACCGGCGGCCAAATCGACATCGGCGGCGATTGCGGCGACTTTCTCGGCGCGCCGTTGGCCGGCGAGATCGCCGGCATGGCCGGCGGGCGCGTCGTCGTGGGCGGCAATGCGGGCCAAAGAGCGGGCGACCGTCTGCGGCGCGGCCTCATCATCATCGAGGGCGACGCCGGCGCGGATATCGGCGCGCGCGCCATCGCCGGCACGATCATCGCGCTGGGCGCGACGACGGGGCGAATCGGCTACCTCAACAAGCGGGCGTCGCTGGTGCTGGCGCAGGGGGGCGACTTCGGTCCGACCTATGTCGACTGCGGCGCGCATCACTTCACTTTCGCCAGACTCTTCTCGCGCGCCTTGGCCGAGGACAGCCGGCGCGCCTCGCGGCTGCTGTCGCAAAAGCTGCGGCGCTTCGCCGGCGACACGGGGGTGTTGGGCAAGGGCGAGATATTGACCCCGGTCTGACCCGCGCTAATCTCGTGGTTTAATGCGCCGGTTTGCGGCGGATTTTATTGCGGGAGGCGGAAATGAACTTCGTCGAACTCGTGCTGACCGTTTGCACTTTGGCCCAACCTGTCGCCTGCGACGAGCAGAAACTTGTGTTTTCTTCCGAGAGCGGTTCGCTGCACGGCTGCATGATGCAGGCGCAAGCCCTATATCGCGCAATGGTCGGGCGATCATCCGGCGTTGCGCGTGGTGCGCTGGCGCTGCGTTCCTCCGGGCTCGGAAGGCGATAAGATCTGAACGACTTCCAAATCTGAACGACTCCAGGGGAAAACTCTGGCGCGGGGCTCCCGAAAGAAAGCGAGAAAGCGATGACCATCAAGGCCGGCGACAAGCTTCCCGACGCGACTTTCGCGATCATGGGCGCGAATGGCCCCGAGCCGGTTAAATCCGGCGATTACTTTAAGGGCCGCAAGGTGCTGCTGTTCTCGGTGCCGGGCGCCTTCACGCCGACCTGCCACAAGACGCATCTGCCGGGCTTCGTCGCCAAGGCCGAGACGATCAAGGCGCGCGGCGTCGACGCGGATCGCCGTCGTGGCCGTCAACGATATTTTCGCGCTCGACGCCTGGCTCGCCGCCAGCGGAGCCAAGGGCAAGGTCGACGGGCTCGCCGACGGCTCCGCCGCCTTCGCCAAGGCGACCGGCACGGAGCTGGACCTGGTGGCGGCGGGGCTTGGAGTGCGCTCGAAGCGCTACGCCGCGCTGATCGACGACGGCGTCGTGCGCTGGATCGACATCGAGGACAATTCCAGCGTCACCACCGTTTCGAGCGCCGAAGCGGCGCTGGAGAAGCTTTAAGGAAGGAGCCGCGCGCCAGGAGAGCCTCGCGCGCGTCATCTTTCGCCAGCGTCGACAAATTGTTTAAAGCGATCGCGTTGATTGTACTTTTTTCCAATACGCCTCAATCACTAATTAACAAATCGCGCGCAAAGTCGGGGTCGCTCCACGGCAATTTGGTTTGTCGGTGAAGCACTTGGAGCGACCACGAACCATTGGAGCATAGTTAATGACAAGCCTTTTCGCACGTTTTGTGAAGGACGAATTGGGCGCCACGGCGATCGAATACGGCCTCATCGCGTCCTTGATCTCGGTCGCCGCGATCGTCGCCTTCACGACTGTCGGCGACAATCTGAGCGCGGTCTTCGGCTACGTCGCCGGCCAGCTCAACACGTAAATTCCGGCGACGGCCCGGCGCGCGAAGCCGCTCGGACGAATAATGTCCTCGCCCCCAAGGGCGAGGGTCGGGGAGGAGGCCTCCGCCGGCTTCGGGTCCGTGAAACTCCGCCCGCCCCAGCGTCACATGCGGAAATCCTCGCCGAGATAAATCCGCCGGACATCCGGATTGGCGACAATCTCCTCCGGCGGGCCTTCGGTCAGCACATGGCCGTTGTAAATGATATAGGCGCGGTCGGTAAGGCCGAGCGTCTCGCGCACGCTATGGTCGGTTATCAGCACGCCGATGCCGCGCGCCTTCAGCTGGCGCACCAAATCCTGAATGCCGCCGACCGCGATCGGGTCGATGCCGGCGAAGGGTTCGTCGAGCAGCATGAATGACGGATGACCGGCGAGCGCGCGCGCGATCTCGCAGCGCCGGCGCTCGCCGCCCGAGAGCGCGACGGCCGGCGTCTTGCGATGCCGCGTCAGCTTGAATTCGTCGAGCAGGTCCTCGAGTTCCTCCGCGCGCTTGCGCTTGTCGGGCTGGGTGATTTCGAGCACCGCGCGAATATTGTCCTCGACCGACAGTCCCCTGAACACCGAGGCTTCTTGCGGCAGATAGCCGATGCCAAGCCGCGCCCGCCGATACATCGGCAGCGGCGTCACGTCGTAGCCGTCGAGCGAGATAATGCCGCTGTCGGGCTTCACGAGCCCGGTGATCATGTAGAACACCGTCGTCTTGCCGGCGCCGTTGGGTCCGAGCAGACCCACCGCCTCGCCCCGGCGCACATGGAGGCTCACATCCTCCACCACCTTGCGCGTCTTATAGGACTTGGCGAGATTATGGATCGCCAGCACGCCCAGGGAATCATTGCTCCAATCCTCCGCCTCCGCCATGGCCGCCCGTTGATACTCCTCGGGGCTCAAGGCTGCCGGCGGCTCGTTCGACTCGCCGAACAGCTGGGCGTCGCCGGCCGCGTCGTTCTCTTGGAGCCAGTCTTCCTCGGCGATTTCGTCCGCCTTGAGATTTCCGGGCCGGCGGCTCCAAACCGCGCCGACGCCGCGCGACAGGATCGCGCGCGCGTCGTTTAGACCGGTCGAAAGAGAGTCGAAAAGGCGCACGAAGGGGCGGTTCCAGCGAATAAGCGATGACAAGGACGAAGCGACGCGCATTAGGGCCCCGCCGTCCCGCTCGCGCGAAGGGCGGCGGCGAAGCGCCTTATTATAGTCCCGAGCCTAGCCCGCGACTGTTTCCGGCTTATGTCCAAGGACGCTCGGCCTGTGTTCGCGCCTCGAAGGCCGCGATGCCGTCGGCCTTCTGCAAGGTGAGGCCGATGTCGTCGAGGCCGTTGAGCAGGCAGTGCTTTCTGAACGGATCGATCTCGAAGCGGACGACCCCGCCATCGGGCCCGCGAATCTCCTGGGATTCGAGATCGACGGTCAGGGTGGCGTTGGCGCCGCGCTTGGCGTCGTCCATGAGCTTGTCGAGATCGGCTTGCGGCACGGTGATCGGCAGGATGCCGTTCTTGAAGCAGTTGTTGTAGAAAATATCGGCGAAGCTGGTCGAGATCACGCAGAGAATTCCGTAATCCAGCAGCGCCCAGGGCGCGTGCTCGCGCGACGAGCCGCAGCCGAAGTTATCACCGGCGACGAGGATTTTCGCGCCGCGATAGGCGGGCTTGTTGAGCACGAAATCGGGATTTTCCGAGCCGTCGTCCTTGTAGCGCATCTCCGAGAACAAGCCCTTGCCGAGGCCGGTGCGAGCGATGGTCTTCAAATATTGCTTGGGGATGATCATGTCGGTGTCGATGTTCATGATCTCCAGCGGCGCGGCGACGCCGGTCAGCGTGGTGAATTTCTGCATTTCTTGTCGCTCTCGCTTAGCTTAGAGCATGTTCCGCAAAAGTTGATAGACTTTTGCGATTAGAACTTGCTCCAGCATTTTGACTTTGCGCGATTTCTGATCGAACCATTCCGTTCGAGCGGAAAGCGCGCTAGCGCCCTCGCGCCGCGCTCGCCCGAAGGGTCGCGCGCTCATCCGCCCTGTAGCAAATCCTTGGTCTTCGCGCAAAATTACCCGTCGGGGCGACCTAGCCGTCTCGCGGCTTGCGTCACGAGCCTTTCGCGCTCGTCCCGCGATTCGCGGCTTCGCTCGCGAAACGCCTCGACCACGGCGGGCGGCGCGTTTGACGGGTCGCCGGCGTCGAAAGGCGGCTTTGGCGCATATTCGAACTGGAGTTGAATTGCCATCGCGGCTTCGGCTCCAGCCAATTCGCCGACGAGAGCAAGCGCGAAGTCGATCCCCGCCGTCACGCCGCCCCCTGTCGCCAAGCGACCGTCGAAGACCACGCGTTCGCGAATGGGGACAGCGCCAAAAACAGGCAAAAGATCGACGCAGTTCCAATGAGTTGTCGCCCGCTTGCCCACCAACAGGCCCGCCGCGCCCAGGAGCAGGGCTCCGGTGCAGATCGAGGTCACGAATTTCGCCGCGAGCGCCTGGGCGCGCAAAAAGTCGAGAACTTCGTCGTCGAGCAGCAGCGCGTCGACGCCGCGCCCGCCGGGAACGCAGATGATGTCGAAAGGCGGCGCGTCCTCGAAGGCGATGGTCGGCCGCAACCACAGGCCCGTCGAGGAGACCAGCGGCTCGGTCGTCTTCCAGACAAGATCGACGCGCGCTTCCGGCCAGGTCGAAAAGACCTCGAAAGGTCCGGTGAGATCGAGCTGCTGAACCATCGGAAACACCAAAATGCCTATGCGAAACATCGCGCCGCTCCCTTATCTCCCGTCCTCGCTTGGCTCTTTTCTTTCCCCCGCCGCTGGTCTAAGGCTGCGCGAGGGCCGGGCAATGGCTCCAAATTCCCATTTTATCGAGCCTCGCCCCCGCAAGCGACACATATCCCAAGCGGCACATATCCAATGACCGGCGACAACGCCCAGACAAACGCCGAGGCTGAAGCTTTGGACACCCTCGACCTTCGAAGACGCCGCATTCGAGTCCGCGCCTGGCGGCGTGGAATGCGCGAGATGGACCTTATTCTCGGCGGCTTCGTCGATGCGCGCGTCGAGACGCTTGGACGCCGAGGAGCTGACGCAATTCGAGGCGCTGCTCGACGCCGACGACGACGCGGCCTTTCGCTGGTTTTGCGGCGCCGAGGCGCCTCCTCCGGCCCACGACACGCCGCTGTTTAAAAAAATCGCGGCCTTCCACGCCCATCAGAGGCCGCTTCATTGAAACAGCGTCCCATAGGGCGCCCGGAAGGACGCCCGTCGCAAGCGCCGGGCTATGACGCCCGCGTGGCGGCCGCGACGAGCGCGTTAAAAACCGCTCTCGCGCGACTGGAGGCCGGCGACAAGCTGCTTCTCGCCAACGCGCCCGAGGGATTCGACGCCTTCGTCGCCGGCGATCTCGCGCGCGCGCTGGCGGAAAAAGCCGAGGGCGAGGCGGCCGTCTTCGTGCATGTCGCGCGCGACGCCACGCGCTCGGCGCAATTTCGCGAGGCGCTGCGCTTCGCCGCGCCCTTCGTCGAAATTCTCGACCTGCCCGGCTGGGACTGCCAGCCCTATGACCGCGTCTCGCCCAGCGCGGCGATCGCCTCGCGCCGCATGACCGCGCTGGCGCGGCTGGCGCGCTCGAAATCCTCCGCGCAGCAGCCGCGCGTGATCGCCACGACGGTCGACTGCCTGCTCCAGCGCGTTCCGCCGCGCGCCAGAATCGCCGCCGACACTTTTTCCGCCGCGCCGGGAAACGTCGTCGAAATGGACTTGCTGACGCAATGGCTCGCGACCAACGGCTTCCTGCGCTCCAGCACGGTGCGCGAGCCCGGCGAATATGCGCAGCGCGGCGGCATCGTCGATCTCTTCGCGCCGAGCATGCCGGCGCCGATCCGGCTCGATTTCTTCGGCAACACGCTCGAATCGATCCGCGCCTTCGATCCGGAAACGCAGCGCACCACCGGGCAATTGCGCGCGCTCGACCTCGTGCCGATGAGCGAGTTGCAACTCGTCAGCGAGACGATGCGCCGCTTCCGCCAGGCCTATACGACGCGCTTTGGCGGCGAGACGCGCGGCGACGCGCTTTACGAGACGATCAGCGAGGGCCGCCGCCATCCCGGCGCCGAACATTGGCTGCCGTTGTTTTACGACAAGCTCGACACGCTGTTCGATTATTTCGGCGACGCGCCGCTGCTGCTCGACCCGCAAGTCGACGACGCCGCGGGCGAGCGGCTGGCGCAGATCGCGGATTATTACGAGGCGCGCAAGAGCGCCTATGACGTCGATCTCGCCCGCTCCAACTACAAGCCGCTGGAGCCGCGCGAACTTTATCTGACGGCGGAGGAATGGCGGACGCGGCTGGGCGCGCGGGCGCAGGCGCGTTTCTCGCCCTTCGCGCCGGCGGAAGGCGATAGCCCGTCGCCCGCGACGGGCGTCTCTTCGGACGCGCAACGGAGCGCGAGCCTCGATTTTTCCGCGCGGCCCGGACGCGACTTCGCGCCCGAGCGCAATCAGCCCGAGATCAACGTGTTTCAGGCCGCCGCCGACCACATCAAGGCGCTGGCGGCGCAAGGCAAGAGCGTCGTCGTCGCGGCATGGTCGGAGGGCTCGCGCGAGCGGCTTGGCCATGTGCTCGCCGAGCACGGCCTGCCCGCGCCGCCGCTCGTCACCGGCCTGCCCGGCGCGCTGGCGCTGGGAAAAAGCGCCGTCTCGCTCGCCGTGCTCGGCATAGAGCACGGCTTCGAGACGGAAAGTCTCGCTGTTATCGGCGAGCAGGATATTTTGGGCGACCGGCTGGTGCGCCGGCGCAAGAAACACAAGCGCGCTGAAAATCTTTTGGGCGAGATCGCCGCGCTGTCGGCGGGCGATCTCGTGGTGCATGTCGATCACGGCATCGGGCGCTTCATCGGGCTCGAATCGATCACCGCCGCCGGCGCGCCGCACGACTGTCTGGAGATTCATTACGCCGGCGGCGACAAGCTCTATCTGCCCGTCGAAAACATCGAGCTTTTGACGCGCTACGGCTCCGAGGACACGGAGGTCGCGCTCGATCGCTTGGGCGGCGCCGGCTGGCAGGGCCGCAAGGCGCGCATGAAGAACCGCATTCGCGAAATGGCCAAGGGCCTGATCGCGATCGCGGCGCAGCGCATGTTGAAGCAGGCGCCCAAGCTTGCCGCGCCCGAAGGGCTCTACGACGAATTTTGCGCGCGCTTTCCCTATGACGAGACCGAGGATCAGGCGGGCGCGATCGACGCCGTGCTCGACGATCTCGCCTCCGGGCGCCCGATGGATCGTCTGGTGTGCGGCGATGTCGGCTTCGGCAAGACCGAGGTCGCGCTGCGCGCCGCTTTTTGCACGGCGATCAACGGCCGGCAGGTCGCCGTCGTCGCGCCGACGACGCTGCTGGCGCGCCAGCACTACAAGAATTTCACGCAACGCTTCGAGGGCCTGCCCATCCGAATCGGGCGGCTTGTCGCGCATGGTCGGCGCCGCCGAGGCGCGCGACACCAAGAGAGAACTCGGCGAGGGCAGCGTCGATATTCTGATCGGCACGCACGCCATTCTCGGCAAGGGCGTCGTCTTCAAGGATCTCGGCCTCGTCGTCATCGACGAGGAGCAGCATTTCGGCGTCGGCCATAAGGAGCGCTTGAAGGAGCTGCGCGCCGAGGTGCATGTGCTGACGCTGTCGGCGACGCCGATTCCGCGCACGCTGCAACTCGCGATGACCGGCGTGCGCGAACTCTCGCTGATCGCCACGCCGCCGGTCGACCGGCTCGCCGTGCGCAGTTTCGTCTCGCCCTTCGACCCGCTGATCGTGCGCGAAGCGCTGCTGCGCGAGCGTTATCGCGGCGGCCAGGCGTTTTTCGTCTGCCCGCGCATCGACGATCTCGAGGAAGCGGCGGCCTTCCTGCGCGAAAACCTCCCCGAGGCGAAATTCGTCGTCGCGCATGGGCAGATGGCGCCGACCGAACTCGAAGAGAAAATGTCGGCCTTTTACGACGGCGGCTACGACATTCTGCTCTCGACGACCATCGTCGAATCCGGCCTCGACATTCCCAACGCCAATACGCTGATCGTCTGGCGCGCGGATATGTTTGGATTGGCGCAGCTCTATCAGCTGCGCGGGCGCGTCGGGCGCGGCAAGACGCGCGCCTATGCGCTGTTCACGACGCCCGCCAACCGCTCGATCACGCCGCAGGCGCAAAAGCGGCTGGAGGTGCTGCAGTCGCTCGATACGCTCGGCGCCGGCTTCCAGCTCGCGACGCATGATCTCGACATCCGCGGCGCCGGCAATCTGCTCGGCGACGAGCAGTCCGGCCATATCAAGGAAGTCGGCTACGAGCTTTATCAGCAGATGCTGACCGACGCGATCGAACTCTGAAGGCCGGCGTCGACGAGCCGCAGGAAGAGGTCTGGTCGCCGACCATCGCGCTCGGCGCGCCGGTGACGATCCCCGAGGATTACGTCGCCGATCTCACCTTGCGCTTGCAGCTTTATCGCCGCCTCTCCACCTTGGAGACCGATCAGGACATCGAGAGTTTCGCCGCCGAAATGGTCGACCGTTTCGGCCCGACGCCGCCCGAGGTCGAGCAATTGCTCAAGATCGTCGCGATCAAGGCCCTGTGCCGGCGCGCCCATATCGAGAAGGTCGACGCCGGGCCAAAGGGCGTCATCGTCGCCTTCCGCGACAATCTGTTCGCCGATCCCGCCGGCCTCGTGCGCTATGTTTCGGAGCAGCGTTCGTTCGCCAAGGTGCGGCCGGACATGAAGATCGTGTTCGTCCGCGAGTTCGACACGCTGCAAGAGCGCCTCGACGGCACGCGCGAAATTTTGCGGGCGCTGGCGGCGATCGCCGAAAAGAAGAAGCGCTGAAGCGCCGGATTGCGCGAAACAATGAGCCTGCGACACCACGACAGGCGCGGAAAGTGACAAAATCTCCCTCAACGGCGTCGTTCTCTAGTAGTTTATTCTCGCTCGGCGGAGGAGCGGGCGTGTCGCATGTCGCGCGCGACGCCTTTGGTTTATACGGGTTTTCGCGTTTATTTCAGCTTCTCGCCGGCCACCATAATCCAAACGCGCGGCCGAACGCGCCAAGGGGGAGATCGCCATGAACTCGCATAAACAGTCCACTCGCAAAATCCTGTCGCGCGGCCGCGTCGCGGGGGCGGCGGCGTTTTTCCTGATGGCCGGGGTCGCCTTGGCCCAGGCTCCGCAAAGCCCGCCGGCGCCCGCCGGCGGCATGGACCATGGCGCGATGGGCCATGACATGAAGGGCATGGACATGAAGGGCATGGGCGGAATGGGCGGCATGGAGCATGGCGGCGGCATGGAGCATGGCGGCATGGGCGGCATGGAGCACGGCGGCGGCATGGCCGGCATGATGCGGCACATGCTCTGCGGCGTGACCGAGCATGTCGAAGGCCGCCTCGCCTATCTCAAGGCGGAACTGAAACTCACGGACGCGCAGCAGGCGGCGTGGAACACATTCGCCGACGCCTATCGCGCGACGACGCAAAAGACCGCCAAGGTCTGCGCGGAGATGGACGCGGCCGGCCCCGATCATTCCATGCACAAGGGCGTGCTCGGACATTTGACGATGATGGAGCATCATATGAGCGACCATCTCGACTCCGTGCGCGGGCTGAAGGCCGCGATCGAGCCGCTGTTCGCGGTGCTGACCGAGGAACAGAAGAAGACAGCCGATCATGTCATGGCCCACATCATGGGAGTTGGCATGAGCATGGGTGGAGGCATGGGCGGCATGATGGGCGGCGGCATGGAGCACGGCGGCGGCGGCATGGAAGGCATGGGCAAGATGATGGGGCATTGACCCCATCCCGCCATCAAGCCGCGCCTAATCGCGCGGCTTGCATCACCTCCCGCCAAAGAAGCCTTTGACCGCCGCGAGCAGGCCCTTTGGCGGGCGGCGGCGGAGGCGGCGCTTCTTCCACCGGGCCTCTTTCGGCGCGCTCGCGGGCTTCCTTGGCGGCGGTCAGGAGCCTCGCGAGCGGCACGGCTCGCGCTAGCGGCGTCCAGACGCCGGCGGCGCGGTCGTCGAGATATTGACGCAGCATGGCGGCCGAAGGCGCGTCGCCCGCGCTATCGAAAAAGGCGGCGACGTCTTCGACCGCGGACGCGTCGCTCAACGCCCGCGCGAGCGCGGCGGGGTCGGGGCCGTCGCCGCCGCCCAGTTGGAGACGCGCGCCGCGGAAAAATTTCGGCTCCGGCGTCTCCATCAGAAAATCGAAGACGCGCGCCTGTTCCGCGACCGAAAGTTCCGGCGCGATCAAGCCCTCCACGCCGCAGGCCCGCGCGAAGCGATAGACCAGCGGCGCGTCGATGGCGGCGTTTGACGGCCCGGCCGCGCCCTCCGCCCATTCCGGCCGCCGCGCGAGAGCCGCGAAAAGCGAGGGATCGAAGCGAAAGGCCCGATAGCCGCCAAGTCGCGCCGCGAAGCTCCGCCCCGCGGCGCTCGCCTCGCGGATCAAACCCGTAAAGCCCGCGAGCAGCGCGGGGTCCAGCGCGTCCCAGGCGCCGGCGCCGTCGAGACGACCCGGATAATCGGCGCGGGCCAAGGCGGCGTTGAGCGATTGCGCGAGCCTTTCGCGCCGCGCCTGCAGACCGGCGGCGCGCTCGGCGACGGCGCGCACCATCTGGCCGGTCGGCGCGGCGTCCTGATCGGCGGCCCGGCGCAGAATCTCCTCGAGCAACGGATCTTCCTCGCCGAGCTTGCGCGGCGCGAGGCCGTCGCCCTCGACGCGAAACAGCCTGATCGTCGCCGCCCCGCCCGGATCCCTGGGCGCGGCGGACAGATCGCCCGGCTCGGCGACGCCGCTGACGAGGCCGATGTCGTCGCCCAGCGCCGCGCCGAAAAAATCGAGATCGAGCACGGCGCCCGCGCCCGGCGCGCTTGGCGCGCTCGCCGGCGCCTGCCGCCTGAGCGCGAAGCCGTCGAACGGCGTCTCGTCCGGCGCGGTGAGCAGTCGCAACAGATTGGCGACGACAATCGAATCGTTCGACCATACCGCGTCCGGTTGCTCATGCGGCTCGCCGACCGCTTGCCTGATGTCCTCGACGCCGAGCGGATCGACGACGGGCTCGCCCGCGTCCTTCTGCTCGCGCGCCCAATCGCGCAGCCGCCGCCGTTGCTGCATCACCAGCACGACGCACACGCGGCTCAGGAGATGAGCGCTCTCGTCAAGGGAATTGGGGAGACGCAGGCGCAGGATCGGACGCGGCGCGCCGCTTTCGCGCAGCCATTGATCCATGATCGCGAAGGGAGCCTCGCGACGATCCTCATATTCCTCGAAGGACAGCGGCAAGGGCTCGATCGCGAGGCGCGCCCTCGCGAGCGGAAACACTTGCCGCGCCGGCCACAGATTGAGAGTCCACGCCTCGCCGTCCGCCCTTGTCAGGGCGCGTTTCTGGGCGCAGGCCCAGGCGAGCCTGGCGCCGGCGAGCGCGATCTGCTCGCGGGCGAATCGTTCGAAGTCTCCGCGTTGGGAAAAGCTTAGGACGCGCAGCACGGCGGGCTGGCCGGCGCCGCCGCTCTCCGGCAGCAGCGTCAACGCGAGGCGCCAATCGCCGGCGCCGTTCCTGCTTTTTTCGAGCGCCAGTCGAAGCTCGGCGCCGTCGGCGGCCAGCAGCGCGAGATGAAGGTGACCCGGCGGCGCGTCGACAACGCAGGGGCCGGCGCGCCAGCGCGCGGCGTCCAAATGGTCGACGAAAGCCGTCCGCCCGGAAAAGCTGGCGTCCGCCCCGGAAATGATCGTGAGATCAGGACGCGGCCTTTTGGGCGCTCCCGCCTCGTCGACGTCTTGAAAACCGAGCAGCAGCCGGCGCTCGCCGTCCCAGAAAACGTCCAGTTGCTCTCGCCACATCGATCGCGCGCGCCCCTTCAATTCCCGCGAAACGAAACTACCCGTTTCCTCCGCGCCGCGCCAATCGGGCGCCCGAAACAAAAAAACCCGTCCGGACGAACCGGACGGGCAAGTTTCACACCAACACGCGGAGAAGAAAGAGAGAACCGCGTGAAGCTTTTGATTTAGAGGTTCGCGCCGGCCTGGAAGCGCGGGATCACCGGGCCGCCGATTTCCAGCTTCACGCGCTTGCCCGACGGAGAGAACAGGAACAACAGGCCGCCGAACTGGCTGTCCGTGTCATAGGCCAGATCCGACAGACGCTCGATATCGAAGCGCGCGTCCTGCACCGTCACGACGACATCCTTGGTTTCGCCCGGCGCGATCGGCGTCGGATCGTTCACCGACAGACCGCGGTCGGCGAGCAGATAGTCGGGGAAGTCCGGACGGGTGGTGAACACGTCGGGATTGAGGAAGCGCAGGCCCGCCGTGGTGAACTCGCCGATTTTCAGCGGCTCGGTCCCATTGTTGGTGATCTTCAACTTGATGGTCAGCTCACGCCCCGGAACCTTGTAGCTGCCGCCGCCGTAATTGGAAATCACGGTCACGGGTCCCTCATGCATCGGATCGATGCCTGTCAGAAGACCGGCCTGCATCGGCAGAGTGCGGGGGAACTCGTTGTTCGCATGAGCGTAGAAGATCAGCAGCGCCAACATCGAGCCCGCCAGCCACAGGCCGCCAAAGCGCTTGTCGGCGGGGGTGATGATCTCGTTGGCCTTGCCGGCCGCGACCTGCCAGCCGCGCGCGATGATGCCCTTCTGCATGAACCAGTAGATCACCCAAAAGGCCGCCGCCGCCATCCACAAGAAGTGATAGGTCATCGTCCACTTGATGCCGAGCGTCTCCAGATCGACCGTCGAGCCGTCGAGCAACGTCACCGGATTGGTGAAGTTGGCCATGTCGCCCTTGATGTTGATCCACTGGCCGGGACCGACGATCGGGCCGCCGTCCTTGACGTTGATCTGCACATGGACGTGATAGCGGCCCTGACGACGCGCTCTCAGGACGATTTTATATTCGTAGTCCTGGCCGATCTCCAGGCTGAAGGTGCGGGGCGTCGGAATGCCGCTGACGTAAGACGCCTTGCGGACCAGCACCGGACCGGGTTCGCCCACGTTGAGGAAGGCTTGCTCGGGCTTGGCGACGGCCTGGGGCCAACCGGAGAACACATGCACCTTGCCGGTGAGCTCCATGTCCTCGTTAACATTGACCTCGGTCTTGGACCATTTCACGTCGTACCAGTTCAGCGTGCGCATGCGCAGGAAGGCCTGCTGCGAACGTTCGCCGTGAGCGCTGGCGGGCGTCGCCGCCGGCAGCGTCGTCGCCGCGATGGCGGCCGCCAATCCGAGGGCCAGCGCGCGAACGGAGCGCGCCCCCAGGATCTTGGCAAGAGTTTCGCCGATGGACAGTTTCATTTCTTTTGTCTCCCTATAGCTCTGTAGCTCTTTTCTGTCTTTCCTCGCCGGAGCCGCGAAAGGGCTCCGGCCTGTCGCTTGTTTCGCTTGAACTACGGCGTCCTAGATCTCGTCATTGGCCAGATAGTCGGTGCGGGCGAACCACTTGCCGAAGTGCCACCACAGGAAGTAGACGAGCATCGACACGAACCCGGAGAAGAAGGCCGCGACCGGCACGACGTCCTTGCCGAAAGTGCGCAGCGTGCCGCGTTCGATCATGCGGATATATTCCGGCGTGCCCGTGCGGACGTAGTTGAAGCCAATGAGATCGGCGAGGGTCAGCAGCACGCCGTCGACCTCGGCGGCCTGGTGATACTGAGCCAAAACCGGCCAGTTGCTGGGATAGAACAGCAGGCCCCAGCCCATCGAGCCGAGAAGCGCGGTCACCAGCCAGCTGCCCGAAAGCAGCAGCACCACGTCGAGCCAGAAGGCCATCGGGATCAGCGCGGACGGGAACACGAGGCTGATCGGGAAGAAGGTCCA
Source organism: uncultured Alphaproteobacteria bacterium (assembly GCA_963710695.1). Lineage (GTDB taxonomy): Bacteria > Pseudomonadota > Alphaproteobacteria > Rhizobiales > Beijerinckiaceae > Methylocystis. Next base: position 46,234 of record CAVQBO010000022.1, read on the forward strand.
GCCCCAGAAGTTGTCGTAGCGGTTGATCCATTCGCCCACCAGCAGCGCCAAGGTGACGACGGTGGCGCCGAAGGGCAGACGGAACCGCGTCCAGAAGAACGACTGCGCGGCCGCGGCGAAGCACATGGCGACGATCGGCGCCACGGTCGGCCACATGCGGCGATCCTTGAAGTCGATCCAGAAGTCCCAGTCGCCGGCCAGCAGCATGTAGTGGATGTGATAGGAGCCAAGCAGGACGAGGAACAGGACGAAGAGGAGAATCCAGTCGGTCAGGATGACGCAGCCGAGAAATTCCTCTTTTGATTTCCAGGCCTTGCCTACCGGCGCGGCTGCCTCAGTGGTTATGGACATTTTTTTGCTCTCCTTGAATTACCCCCCGGCGCCTTCGAGCCGGATTTTCGATTTTTTTAAGACGCGCTTCCCCTGTGCTCCCGCGATGAGGCGAGGGCTTGCGATAGGGCGAGCGATCTTGGTTAGAGCGGGGAAGCGGCCGCTTGTTCGAAGCTTAGGGCGTTTGTTCGAACCGCGACCGCTTCCCGGATCGGCTCCAGTGACGCCCTGGGAGAAGCGCGCCTGGAAACCGATGTTTCGGATTGGCCGAAAGCCAGAGTTAGAGCGCGAGAATGTCGCTCTCGAACTCCTTGCTGAGCTCGATCACGCGGCCGAGCACCTGCAAAACGACGCCAAACACCGCGAGCGCGAACCATCCGAAGAACACGAAGCCCCAGTGCAGCGGCGCCGTGAACAGTTCTTCCATGAACCAGAAGGTGTGGCCCCACTCGTTCAGGCCGACGTTCGGGAAGATCATGAACGGACCGGCGAAGAACAGCAGGAAGGCGACCGAGATCCTATTGGCGAACATCGGAATGCGCGTGCGCGCATACATGAAGGCGCCCCAGCCGGCGATGATATAAATCGGATAGCTGAGGTAGAACTCCAGAATATGGCTCGGCGTGAAGTCGGTGTCGCGAATAACGGTCTGATGCCAGGTGCCGTCCTGCTCGGTGAAGTAGCTCGCGCCCCAATACACCGTGAAAGCATAGACGAGCAGCCAGCCGACGAGGGTCAACAAACGGCGCATCTCCTCGCGCGGCGCGACCGCGTTGATCTCGCGGTCGCGGGTCTTCCAAAGATAGCCGCCGATGCCGCAGAAGGCGATGAACTCGAGCGGAAGCTCGGTCCACATGATGTTCAGCCAGTAAGTCTGAAATTCCGGCGCGAAGGAGTCGAGACCAGCCTTCCAGCCGAAATACTGCTGGTAGATTCGGATGCCGACGTAGAAAACGCCAAGGCAAAACATGGCGATATAAGCCGGCTTGTAATTGACGATGACATCGGCCTGCTCCGCGCTCGCGGCGGCCGATTTTCCTGTCGCCAAACTCATTTGCGTCCCTCCTTTAGTGTTGCTCCCCAGCGCGCGTCGCGCGCCAATCGAAATTTCGTCACCGGCGCGAAGCACGGATGGAGCCCTTGGCTCTGTCGGAACTTTGATCCCGACAACGACGCGTAAACCGCGGACCGAGACGCGAACCCCAACCGGATGAAAGCTGTCGCGCCTCAACCGCGGTAAAGCCGTTTCGGCCTACGCAGCACGGCGACGCTAGCACAGCGATTATTCGATGTGTCAAGAATATAGACGTATTCTGGTGCGACAATGTGTAGCTATGACTGTAGTTATAATTCTCACATGTAGTTTAAAATGAAACGCCGTGCGGTATTTAGAGCTATATCGGCGGAAGAATCTGGCGACTCCGACGACTGTTGCATCATGCTTAATAGTGAGATATCGCGTCTTATTGTAAGATACACTATTTCATGGACTATCGCGACATTCTGTCGCGGCCAAACAACATTGTTCACGAGACCAAAGTTAGAAATTATCGCCTACCGCTGCGCGCCGCGTCGCGAAGCCCATCGCGATGGAGTTGCGAGAAAAAAAGGAGGAGACAATATGGCCTTGCATCAGGTGAAAGAACTCGGATGGGTGTCCTTTTGGGTCGCTTTTATCATCTTTCTTTTCGCGTTCTTCATCCCGACCGTGAACCGGTCGTTGAACCTCTGATCGACCGCGCTCGACAGCGCGCCACATAAGGATTTCGCACGAGACGCCCTGGAGCCAAATTCGGCTCCGGGGCGTTTTGCGTCGCGGCATGGCCGTCTTCCAGGAAGCCGCCGCATCGGCGCGGTGCGACCCCATGCGGCGCCGCGACAAAATGTAGCAGCCAATGTAATGGACAGCTCCGTTGCAGGAAAATCTCTACTTTGAACTATTCCAACTAGCCAATTTGGGCGGGATGCATCTGAAATACAACGGATTCTGATAGGACATCGGCCGAGCGAGCGCACCCCTCATGAGACGCGGCCTAAATTTTCCACAGGCCGCGGCGCTTGGCGCCGAAAATTGGCCATTGAATTGCTCATTGAAATAATGAGAAAAACGGATGCCGGGTAGGCGACCTTTGAATAACCCAACGACAGCGGCGCTTTTAATGTGAAGCGCGGGACGGGCGAAGACGCAAAGCTTAGCCACGCCAAACGAAGCACAAAGCCATGTATTCGACAATGATGCGCGAAAAAGACCCAAACAATCCTCGCACGCAGATCCAGTTGCGACGGGAGGCCGCCGTTCGTGCTCTTTTAGGACGCACCGACGGAAAGCTGTCGCAGGAGATCATCGAGGATCTCAAGAAAGACCTGGGCGTTAGCCGCGCCACCGCCTATCGCATGATCAAGACCTTTCGCAGTTGCGGGATGGTCGTCGCCCCCACGACGCGCCCTGTCGGGCGCCCCAAGGGAGCGCGCGTGCTCGACCCGAAACGCGAATTCCTGATTCACGACGCGATTCGCAACTTCTACCTACGGCCGTTGCGGCCGAAATTCAGCGAATTGGTCCAGGAAATAGGGCGGCGATGCCGCGCGGAACGCTTGCCGCCGCCAAACTGGCGCACGATCAAGTCCCGCGTGCAGGATATTCTGGCGCAAAACGGTCGTCGCTAGCCAATATATAACGGTCCCGGGGCGTTGCTCGCCAAGCGAATCCCAATCGCCGCGCCGCCGATAATACGCGCTTTTGAACTTGCGGCGCGGGCCGGGTCGCTTTACTCACGGATAGCGATCTCCCGCCTCGAAAGACGCCTCGGCTCATGGTTCAATTTTCCAACATCGCGCTGATCGGCGTGCTCGCGCTTGTCACTCTCGTGCTGCTCGCCGGCTTCGCGAACATGTTCCGCGGCGGCGATCCGAAATTGTCGCAAAAGCTCATGCGCTGGCGCGTGGGACTGCAGTTCGTGGCTATCGCGATCATCGCCGCGATTCTCTTTTTCCGCCACTGACGGACCCTGGAGTTTTTGTTTTGTCGCGCGTTCCGTGGCAAAATCGGCGTCCACTTTCGCGAAAAAGCGGTCAAACCCCAGGATCAGGCGTCATGGTGCGGCTCGACAAAATCTACACGCGCGGCGGGGACGCCGGGGCTACATCGCTCGCCGATGGCGCGCGCCGGCGCAAGGACGACATTCGCGTCGAAGCCTATGGCGCCATAGACGAGACCAATGCGGCGATCGGCGTCGCGCGCCTCGCCGTCGAAGCGGAGGATCAGGCGCTCGACGCCATGCTGGAGCGCATCCAGAACGATCTGTTCGATCTCGGCGCCGAATTGGCCACGCCGCTCGACCCGGCCAAGCCGGAACCCGATTCCGCCACGCGGCTCGCCATCGTTCAGCCGCAGGTCGATCGGCTGGAGCGGGAGATCGACCTACTCAACGGCGAACTCGCGCCGCTCAAATCCTTCGTGCTGCCGGGCGGGACGGCCGCCGCCGCGCATCTGCATTTGGCGCGCACGATCAGCCGCCGCGCCGAGCGCGTCATGGTCGCCCTGGCCAACACGCCGGGCGAACAGGTGGCGCCGACGGCGCTGCGCTACGTCAACCGCCTCTCGGATTTCCTGTTCGTCGCCTCGCGTCACGTGAACCGGCGCGAGGGCGACGTTCTCTGGAAGCCCGGCGCGACGCGGTGAGGCGGAATCCTCGGCGCCGCGCCGCCGAAGGCGTGTTCGCCCGCCGCTTTACGTGAATGCTCCGGGCGTTGACGGAATCGACGCGTCGCGCTACCAATTTATTGATGCGGGGGTCGCTTGGATGGCGTCGAAGGCAATGCCTAGAGAGAGTTCAGCAAAGTTCGCGATCGGTCAGGTCGTCCGGCACCGCCGCTATCCATTTCGCGGTGTGATCTACGACGTCGACCCGGTGTTTTCCAACACGGAGGAATGGTGGCTGTCGATCCCGGAAGAGGTTCGGCCGCGCAAGGATCAGCCGTTCTACCATCTCTTCGCCGAAAACGCCGAAACCGAATATGTCGCCTATGTCTCGGAACAAAACCTCGTCGCCGACACTTCTGGCGACCCGGTGCGCCATCCTCAGGTCGACGAGACTTTCATTCGGGCGAACGACGGCGTTTATCGCGTGAGGGCGGACAACCGCCACTAGCTTACCCCGCCGCCGCCACGACGTTCCGTCCATAAAAAAACGCCCGCGAATCACGCGGGCGTTCTCGTTGGCGGCAGCGTCCACGCGCCGATCGATCACTTGCCGGCGGGAGCCTTGCCGGCCGGAGCGGCGAGCCGCGGCGCCGCCCTTGCTGGCGTCCAGCTTGCCGCGCTCTTCGGCGGCCTTCTTCTCCATGTCTTCCTGGAGCTTCTTCTGGCGCTCCTCCAGAACCTTCGGATCAATCGCCGCACCGTCGAACGCCTTGCCGAAGTTGGCCAGCGGCAACACGAAGGTCACTTCGTTATTGACCTGATTCTTCACGACGACCGCCATCTTCTCGGCCTTCTTCATGCTGTCGACCGTGGCGGGCTTGACCTTGGCTTCGGCGAAACAGCCGTTAGGGAAGCAGATTTCGAAAGCGCCCGTTTCCTGCGGGCCCTTGTCGATCGAGAAGCGGAAGCCCGGCTTCAACAGCAATCCCGGCGGCAACAGCAGACGGATGACCTTTTCGGGCGCGCCCTTGGGATCGTAAACCGCGAGCGCCAGAATCGGCTGGTCGGCCTGCAGGCCGAAGTCGCGCGTCGTGTAGCAGACTTCCTTCTGCGATTGCGGATCGCCGCCGCAGACCTTGGTCCATTCGGGCTGCACCGGGACGAGGTTGGCCTTCACCGGCCCTTGCGGCTGTTGTTGCTGTTGCTGTTGCGGCGCCGCTCCCGCGGCAGGAGCCTGAGCCTGCTGAGCGAAGGCCGCGCCGCCGGCGAACAAGGCCAGGGCGGCGGCGCTAGACCGCAAAAATTTTGTCGACATCGGAAGTCCTTTCGAGTGCCTTCGAGACTGCGTCATCCGCTTCCGAGACGAGCGACACGGCGTCGCGGGATCGCGGAGAGCGTCTAATTTTCGCCTGCGCGCAAAAAAAGCCTCCGCCTCGAGGCCTCCTTGCCAGGAGCCTTGCGCGAAAGGCTCCTACCCCGAAAATCCCGCGCAAATTAAGACGCGAGGCCCGCGGGGCGCGCTGATCGCTTAAGCTCCACGACGATCTGGAGATAAGGGCGCGGCGCCGGTCATACATGCTCGCCGCCGCAAATTCTAGACGTCCAGCGCCGGCAGGCCGATTAAAGGCGACTTTAACGCGTGGAAAACGGGAAATTCGCGCCCCTCGCCCCGCCCTCCCGCTTTATGCGCTCGCGCGTTGGCATATGCTTCGGGCATGACGAGAGAAGTGATTCGCCCCTCGATTGGGTCGGCGGGCCGCGCCATCATCGCGCTGTTGGCCGGCGGCTTGGTGGTGGCGGGCTTGGCGCTGGCCGTGGCGATTGGCGCGCGCGCCGAACCGCCGCGAACGCCCCGGGAGCCCAGTTCCTTGCCCACGCACGGCGTCGCCATGCACGGCGCGCCGCTCCTGCCCCCGAATTTCGATCATTTCCCCTACGCCAATCCCGCCGCCAAGAAAGGCGGTCGCCTGCGCGTCGGTCTTTCCGGAACCTTCGACAGCCTAAATCCGTTCAACATCAAGGCGGGCTCGACCGCGCAAGGGCTGGTCGGCAACGTCTTCCAGACACTGATGGCCCGCTCGCAGGACGAGCCCTTCACGTTTTACGGGCAGATCGCGCGCTCCATCGACCTCGACGCGGACCGCGAGCATGTGACCTTCCATCTCGATCCGCGCGCGCATTTCTCCGACGGCGCCCCGCTCACCTCGGCGGATGTGCTGTTTTCCTTCGATCTTCTGAAAACCAAAGGCCGACCGCAGCAACGCGTCGCCTTCAGCCTGGTCAAATCGATCGACGCGCCGGACGCGCTGACGGTGCGCTATGATCTGACCGGCGCGGCCGACCGCGAATTGCCGCTCATCCTCGCGCTGATGCCGGTTCTGCCCAAACACGCCACGGACGTGGAGCATTTCCAGGACGCGACGCTCGCGCCGCCGGTCGGCTCCGGCGCCTTATGTCATAGCGGACGTGCAGCCCGGCGCGAGGCTGCTGCTGCGGCGCGATCCAAATTACTGGGGCAAGGACGTCCCGAGCCAGCGCGGCTTCTATAACTTCGACGAGATCGACATAACTTATTTTCGCGACGGAAACGCTCTGTTCGAGGCCTTCAAGGCCGGTCTGATCGATTACCGCGAGGAGAGCAGTTCCGCGCGCTGGGCCAGCGGCTACGACTTCCCGGCCGCGCGGGAGGGTCGAATCGTCAAGGAGGAGTTGCACAACGACAGCCCCAAGGGGATGGAAGGCTTCGCCTTCAATCTGCGCCGCGAACCGTTCAAGGACGTTCGCCTGCGCGAAGCGCTCGCCATGATGTTCGACTTCGAGTGGATAAACGCCAATCTTTATTCGGGCCTCTATACGCGCACCAAAAGCTTCTTCGACCAGTCGGAGCTCGCCTCCACCGGGCGGCCCGCGAGCGAGGCCGAGCGCGCTTTGCTCGCGCCTTTCCCCGGCGCCGTGCGCGAGGACATACTGGAAGGACGCTGGCGCCCGCCGGTCAACGACGGCACCGGGCGCGACCGCGAGATGGCCAAACGGGCGCTCGCCAAGCTGAACGAGGCCGGCTACTCGCTCCAGGGCGACGCTTTGACGAAGGACGGCGTTCCCGTCGCCTTCGAGATCATGGTCAAGGATCGCAGCGAGGAGCGGCTCGCGCTCAACTACGCGGGGTCGCTCATGCGCATCGGCGTCGAGGCGCGCGTCCGGCTTGTCGACGAGGTGCAGTATCAGCGCCGACGCCAGCAATTCGACTTCGACATGATGCCCGGCCAATGGATCGCCTCGGCCTCGCCGGGCAATGAGCAGCGCATGCGCTGGGGCTCGGCCAGCGCGTCGCAGGAAGGCTCCTACAATCTCGCGGGCGCGTCGAGCCCGGCGATAGACGCGCTGATCGCGAAGCTGCTCGCCGCCAAGACGCACGAAGAGTTCGTCACCGCCGTGCGCGCCTATGACCGCGTGCTGTTGTCGGGCTTTTACATCGTGCCGTTCTATCACGCCCCCAATCAATGGATCGCCCACGCCAGCGGCCTGAAACATCCCGAACACCTGCCGCGCTACGCCACGCCAATCTTCGGTCCGACCCTGGACAGCTGGTGGAAAAACTCCCCATGACGCAAGACCTCGCGCGGACGAACGCCGCGCCCGGCGCCCGAAGACGCCGACTATGCGCGGGCGCATCCGCTCACGATGTTCGGCCTCGACGCGCTGATCGCCGGCTCCGCGCGTCTGCGTCCCGAGCGAGCGGCGCTCGCCGATCATTGCGAGGAGGGCCGCGCGGCGCTCGCCTTCGCGGAGCTCGATTTCGCCATCGGCGCCTTTGTCGCGCGGCTGCGCGAATTCGATATCGAGCCGGGCGCGCGCATTCTGCTGTGCTGTCCGCCGCGCGCCCAGACGCTCATCGCCATCACCGCGATCATCGCCGCCGGCTTCGAACCGGTGTTGGCGCCATTGGGTCTTCCCCAGAGCGCCCTGATCGCGGCGGCGAACGCTAGTCGCGCCGAGGCGCTGATGGCGCCGGTCCGTTTCGCCAAGCTCGATTTCGAACAGGCGCTGCTTGGCGTCGCCGCGCAATGTCCGTCCATTCGTCTATTGGGCGCGCTCTCGCCGGAGCCGATCGACGGCGCGGTGGATTTTTCGCTGCAAGGCCTGCGCGCCAGACCGCGCACATTGCCGGCCGGAGCCTTGATTTCCGAGAGTTGGACGCCCGGCGACCGGGCCATGATCGGGACGACGGACGCATCCGGCGCGCCCGTCTTCCTCGCGCAGGGCGCGCTTTTGGCGGCCGGCCTCGATCTCGTGAGAAAGACAAGGAGAGGCGGCGCGGCGCCGATCCTGTCGCTGGTCTCGCCCGGTTCCTTCGGCGGATTGATCGCGGGACCGCTCGCGGCGCTACTGTCGAGCGCGACGCTGCATTTTCTGGCGCCGTTCCGCGCCGACGCGTTTTTGCGATTGCTCGACGAAATCGGCCCCGCGCGCCTCGTCGCGCCAATGGCGATTCTGCCCGACCTCGCGCGGTCGGGACTGCTGGACGATGGCGCGCTGCTGTCCTGCGCCGTGCTGTCGCAACCGAACGACGCGCCTCGCGCGGCGATTCCCGAAGCGTCGTGCCCGATTATCGAGATCGCCGGCGCGGGCGCGTCATTGCGTATTTCCCCTTATGCCGAGAAAGAAGACAAAGCGCGCGTCGCATAGTCGCATGAAACGCTGCAGTCGCTGCGTCGTTTCGCCTCGCGTGACTTGCGCCTCATCTTGACGGCCATCAATTACAAGCGCCGCTCGCCCGCATATTCATAGAGCGCTCGGCGACGCGGCCAATTTTTATTTGCACTGGACGCCGCGACCGCGGCCGAACACCCGAAAAATAATACAAGGGAGTGAAGCAACATGTCGCTTATCACCTGGACCAAAGAGCAGTTCGCTACGAATGTCGGCGCGCACGACGCCGAGCACCAGGAAATCTTCAGGCTGGTCAACACGCTCGGCGACGCCGTCGGCTCCGGCGACCGCGCCGAGGTCGGCAAGCAGCTCGACGCGCTGATCGCCTATGTCGCCGCGGCACTTCGCCGCCGAGGAAGCCAATTTCGTCAAATATGGCTATCCCGCCTATGAGGGACATAAGGCCGAGCACGACAAGCTCGTCGCCACCTGCCTCGATCTGCAAAAGAAATTCCATGCCGGCGAGGCGGAGATCACCGGCGATACGGCTGGCTTCGTCGTCGGCTGGCTGACCGACCACATTCCCAATATCGACAAGAAATACGGGCCGTTCCTGAACGAGAAGGGCGTCGCCTGAGATAGCGCGCCGCGCCGCGGACCCGCGGACGCGCGATGCGGGCGCGCATCGGGAGCCTCCCCCGATGCGCGCTTGCTCACGTCTTCTCTTTTTCGCCGCCGCGCGCGCCGATGGTCCGGGCCATTTCGACGAATTCGCTCGGCATCATGATGGTGGTCATTGTGTTCTGTTCGGCGCCGACCCCGCTCGAGAATCGAAGAGCGCGCGCGACGAGCCGGAAGGAAGCGCTTTTTCGAAATAGGCGCCGGGCGCGTTTACGGCTTGCCCCACAGCTCCCAAAAATGATTCGGCGGGCCGGCGCCGGCGCCAACTCGCAGGGCCTCGCCCGCCGCGAGGGCCTGTTCCAGCCATGTCTTGGCGTCGGCGACCGCCTCGCCGAGCGCCGATCCCCTGGCGAGATTTCGCGGCGATGGCCGAGGCCAGCGCGCAGCCGGTGCCGTGCGCGTGGCGCGTGTCGACGCGCCGTCCCGAGAGCAAAGTCAGCGCGCCATTGGCGAACAGCACGTCCGTGGGTTCGCCGCCCAAATGTCCGCCCTTGACCAGCGCCGCCCGCGCGCCCCGCAGGGCCAGCGCGCGCGCCTGCGCCGCCATCTCGTCCGTGTCGCGGGCTAAGCTTGTCCCAGTCAGAACCGCCGCCTCGGCGAGATTGGGCGTGATCAGATCAACCAGCGGCAGCAGGCGCGTAATGATCGCGCCCGGCAAGCCGCCGTTGCTTAACGCGGCGCCTCTCGTCGCCGTCAACACCGGATCGAGCACGATGTTTTTGGCGCCCGCCCGGCGCAGCGACTCCGCGACGGCCTCCGCGATGGCGGGCTCCGCCAACATGCCGATCTTGACGGCATTGACGGCGATATCAGAGAAGATCGCGTCGATTTGCGCCGCGACCATGTTGGGCGGGATCGGAAAAACGCGCGTCACGCCCGTCGTATTCTGCGCGGTCAGCGCCGTGACGACGGCCATTCCATAGCAGCCGAGCGCCGAAAAAGTCTTGAGATCGGCCTGAACGCCGGCGCCGCCGGAAGGGTCGGAGCCGGCGATGGACAGGAGTTTTGGGATGGCCACCGGATCAGGGTCCGGGCAGCGTCAACAGACCCGCGTCGCCATTGGCGGCGCCGAACGCCAGCCGCGCGCCCTTGGCGTCCCAGGCCAGCGCCGAAATCTTCGCTTGAGCGCCCTCGGTCGGTCGGCGCACGAGAATTTCCGAGGCGTCCGAGATGCGACACAGCAGCACCATGCCGTCTTCATAGCCGACGGCGACGACCGGAGCGGCCGGGTGAAAGGCGACGCGCGTCACTTGCACGCCGGCGCGAACGCCGCATTCGCGCGGCGGCGCGCCCATCGGTCCGTCCTTGCCCTGGAACGGCCAGAGGATGCAGGCGTCGGCGCCCGAGGTCGCCAGCCATTTGCCGTCCTGCGACCAGGATAGCGACCGGGTTTTCGCGGGATAGCCGGCCATGCGCATGTTCTTGCCGTCCGAAAGGCGCCAGCCGTGCAGCGTATTCTCCTGCATCGAGGTGATGACGAAGCGCCCATCCGGCGAAACGGTGATGTCGAGATGCGAACCGTTCCAGCTCAGCGTCTCGGGCTTGGTCTTAGCGCCGGGAAACCACAGCGTCGCCCCATTATAATGAGCGATGGCGAGCCGGTAGCCCTTTGGCAGAAAGGCGAGGCCGCGCGTGGTCGAGGGCAAATCGAGCGTCGTCGTCTCGCCCGAGGCCGACCGCGCCCGCGCGACTCGGCCCGCGCTCCAGGCCAGCGCGCCATCGGGGCGCAGCGTCACCGCGTCGATCCATTTGCCGCGCTCCTCGGCGATCAGGCTCGTCTCGCCGGCCATGTTGGTGGCCATCAGCCGGCCGTCGTCGCCGCCGGTGACGAGCCGGCGCCCGTCGCTCGCGGCGCACAGCAAGGCGCCGTCGCCATGCGCGAAAATGCGCGTTTGCGCGCTTTCGGGCATTAAAATCACCCCATGCGCGAGCGAGAACGCGGGCGCGGCGCCAAGGAACGCCGCGGCGATCACCGCCTCCTCGGCTTGGATCGGCGCGACATTGGCGGTCAGCGAAGGGGAGGCGTCGGTCACGATGGCTATAGTCTCCTTGCGCGCGCGAGGCGTCAGCCGTTCTTCTCGTCCGTATCCCAAATCAAGGGGACGCGCGGACGTTTTTTGCGGAACTGCCCCCTGATGACGAGGACATAGGCGATCGCGTCGAGCCCCGCCAGCGTGAAGGCCCACAACTGTTCCGCCGCCGGCCCAAGGAGGCAGATGACGAGACCCGAGACAAGCCCGGCCAAAAGGAAGGGCGCGAGCGCCGGCCGCAGTTCGCCGACCCGAAGGAAGGCCTTCGTGGCCATGGCCGCGAAGGCGCCGGCGCCGAGCGCGCCCAGGTCGAACCAGATCTGAAACACCAGGCTACGCGGCGTTTGGGGATCGAGATAGCCCCCGAACAGGCCATAAAGCGCGGAGCCGAAGCCATGCCCGATCAGCGTGCGCACGCCGCCATTGGCGACAATGCTGCCCCAGACGTCGAGCGAGCGGGCGAACTCCGGCGTGCGGGCGCCCAGGGCGAAATGCGTCAGCAGAGCGACGATCGGCGCGAGCATGATGACGATGGCGGCGAACGAGCCGAGCCGTTCCGCGGCGAGCCGGGAACGTCCGAACGAGATCGCGAAGGTCGCGGCGGCGGCGAAGAGAGCCGGCGCCACATTCGGGGCGCCCGACAAGAGGCAGGCCGCCATCGAGACCAGCGTCAGCGCGCCCGCCAAATACCATCTGCCGCGCAACGCCAGCGCGCCCGCCGCCGGCCACATGATCAACGCCAATCCGACTCCCGAGCGCGCCAGGGCGTTGCCGTCGATGATTTCCTCGACGGTCAGCGGCTTATGCATGAAAAGGTTGATCGACGCGGCTCCGCCGAGCAAAACCGCGGCGGCGGCGACGCCGATCGGCAGCAGATTGAGGTCGCAGATTCGCGTGCGCTTGGGCAGGAAGCCGGCGGCGATGGCGACCAGCGCCAACGTGCCGGCGTTTTTCCAGAAGCGCTCCGCCGGCCCCTCGGGAAAGGGCGTCCAGGTGAGCGACAGCGCCGCGAGGCCGACGAGAAACAACCCCGCGAGGACGGGAGACGACAGCAGCAGACCGCGCAGCGATTGGGTCTTCTCGCGCGTGACCGGCGAAACGGCGGCGCCGGCGAGCAGCAAGGCCGCGCCGATCGGCAACAGGATATAAATCGTCTGTCCCGCCAGAATCGGCGCCAGCAACGAGATCACGAACAACAAAAACACGCCGATCCGCGTCAGCAGGCGCGAGGCCTCCTCGGCGGGAACCTCGTTGGCGCGGCGGGTATGAAAAGTCATGACGCCGCCCCGATCGGCGCGCGCGCCAGTTCGGTCCGCAAACGCGCCGCCGCCGCCGCGAAATAATCCGCGTCGATTTCCGCCGCATGCGCGCGGCGGCCCAGCCGCAGGGCCGCGACGCTCGCGGACGCGAGCCCGCCGAACGGCTCCCAGAACGACGTCGCCGACATCGCTCGACGCCAAAATCTGCCGCTCCATCAGCGCGAGCGGCTTTTGATTGGCGTGCAGCGCGCCGGCGCGACGCGCTTCGCGAATCCTCTCCGCGCCGTTCACCGGCGGCTCGCGCCAGACATTGGTCAGGCCGTGGACGTGAGTCCATTTCGCGCGCAGGCCGTCCCATTGCTCGGCGCTGGGCGGATTGACGCCGTCGATCGAGAAATACGGCCGCTCGGACCTCAACCCGTTGCGGGAGCACCACCGCGCCATCGCGACCACGGCCTCGCCCGGCGGGCAATACCACAGCCGGCAGGCGGTGAGATATTTGCGCGTCGCGGCGTTGGCGACGCCGCAGGCCATATTGCTTTGCGACAGCGGCAGGCCGGAGCGGAGCCATTCGGCGCGCAGCCAATCCTGCAGCGAGGCGGAGGCGCCGCCCTGCGTCGGCAAGGTCGCCTTGCGGGTGTAGCGCACGGCGATCTCCGTAACGACGGGCAGGCCCCGGATCGTGCGCGAGTTCACATTGCCGGCGACATGGGCGATGCCCTTGTCCCAGATCGCCGTTTCCTCGTAGCGCCAGCCATTGAGTTCGAGCGCCGGATGCGCCTTGGCCCAGCCGATTTCGCTGCTCCAGAACCACAAGGTCGTGTTGGGCTTGGAAAATCTGGCCCAGGCGGCGGCATGCGGCGCGTACCATTCCGCCAGCGCGTCGGGCGAAGTGGGCTCGCCGGGGAATTTGCCGAGGCCATAGGGCCCGTCGGACACGATCACCGTCGGCGCGAGCCAGCCGTCATAGGCCGCGAGAGCGTCGCCCCGATAAAGGGACGCCCTTTCGAACCGCAGGCTTCGATCGTCGGATCGAAGCAGACCAAGCTTCCTCTCGCGCATGACGCACCTTCTGCGTCACTTTTGCCTTTCTTTGATTGCGCAATGCAATATTCATCTGCTCGGCGGTTTCATTTTTTGGCGGACTGTGTTCTCTTTTGCCAATTCCGCGAGAACGCCCGGTTCGCTCTCGTCGGCCAAGCGGCTTCGCGCCAGGGCGTCGAAGTCGCCTTGCGGCGTCAGGCGGGCGAGCGCCCAGACGGCGGCGCCTCGAACCAGGGGCGACGGCGAGGAGAGCTGTTCGAGCGCCAGCGGAGCCAGACCGGGATCGGCGCTGTTGCCGATGGCGATCAATACGTTGCGCAAAAAGCGCTGATGTCCCAGACGCTTGATCGGACTGCCCGAGAACAGCGCCCGAAAGTCCGCCTCGCTCAGCCGGACGAGTTCGCTCAAGGGGGGATTGGCGAGGTCCGCGCGGGCCGAAAGCTTCGCCTCGCGCGTCGCTTGCGCGAATTTATTCCATGGACAGACGGCGAGGCAGTCGTCGCAGCCATAGATGCGATTGCCGATCTTCGCACGAAATTCGTGGGGAATTGGACCCTTGTGCTCAATGGTGAGATAGGCGATGCACCGCCGCGCGTCGAGCCGATAGGGCGCCGGAAAGGCTTCGGTCGGGCAGATGTCGAGACAGGCCCGGCACGAGCCGCAATGGTCTTGCTCCGGCGCGTCCGGGGCAAGCTCAAGATCGGTGAAAATCGCCCCCAGAAACAGCCAGGAGCCGAAATCGCGCGAGACGAGATTGGTGTGCTTGCCCTGCCAGCCAAGCCCGGCGGCTTCGGCGAGCGGCTTCTCCATCACCGGCGCGGTGTCGACGAAGACCTTGACCTCGCAAGGATTTGGAGAGGCGCGGGCGGCGATGAAGCCGGCGAGTTGCTTTAGCCGTCCCTTGAGAACGTCATGATAGTCGCGGCTCCGCGCATAGACGGAGATCGCGCCGCGGTCGCGCGCCTCGAGCGCCGCCAGCGGATTCTCGGCGGGGCCGTAATTCGCCCCGAGCATGACGATGCTTTGGACTTGCGGCCAAAGCGCGCGCGGGCTGGCGCGGCGCTCGGACGTCTCCGCCATCCAGGCCATGTCGCCCTGCGCGCCCTCGAGAAGCCAGGACCGTAGCCGCTCGCCCGCCAGCGGCGTGGAATCGGGATGCGTGAAGCGGCAGGCGTCGAAGCCAAGTTCCTCCGCCCGTCGGCGGATATCGTCGTTAAGGCTCAGAAGTCGAGCTCGGCGTAATAGCGCCCGGGGATCATTCCGGGCGCGCGGTCGGCGATCAGCGGGCGGAAGGCGGGACGCGACTTGATGCGTTGGTACCAGTGCTTGGCGGACTCGTCTTCGTCCCAGGGCGCGTCGCCGAGATAATCGGCGCAGGAAATATGCGCCGCCGCGGCGAAGTCGGCGTAAGTCAAATCGTCGCCGACAAGCCAATTGCGGACGCCGGTCAGATAGCCGATGTAGCGCATATGCGGACGGATATTCGCCCTCGCGACCCGCAAAAGGTCCATGTCCGGGGCGCCGCCGCCGTTTCCGGCCGAGGCGAAGCGCTTATGGACCTTCTCGGTGACCAGCCAATTGGTCACTTCGTCGTAGAACTTGCAATTGAACCACTCGACCAGCCGCCGGGTCTCGACGCGCGCCATCGGCTCCGTCGGCAGCAGCCGCGCCGCGCCCGCCGCGCTCCCGCGCGTCTCGTCGAGATATTCGGCGATGACCGAGGCCCCCGGAACCACCGCGCCATCGTCGTCGACGAAGACGGGCGTGCGGCCAGCCGGGTTGAGGTGCAAAAAGTCGGGATTGCGGTCGGTGACGCGCTCCTCGACCAACTGCGTCTCGATCCCATATTCGGCGAGAATCAGCCGGATGAATCGTGAATGCGGGCAGAGCGGATGGTGGATGAGCGTGGGCATGTGGCCTTTACTAGAGCATTTCCGGCGAAAATGGACACCCATAATCCACGGAAAATGCGAGAAAATCGGTCATTGCGCCTAGGCGCGCGCGCAAATCGCCTCGCGGCGCGCCTCTCCGCCGGCGACGATCGGCGGGCCGGCGGTTATAGGCCGGGCGCGGACGCCAAACAAGCGGGGGATTCGCGCCTTCGACCTTGCCCGCGGCAGGGCATTCGCCTCGATCAGGCGCGCTATACCGTCTTCCCTTCATATCGGCATAAATCCGCGATCAAGCATTTCTCGCACAAGGGCCTGCGCGCCTTGCAGACATAGCGGCCGTGCAGGATCAGCCAGTGATGGGCGTGGAGCTTGAAGCGGTCGGGCACGAGCTTCTCCAGCCCGGCCTCGACCGCCTCGACGCTCTTGCCGACGGCCAGCGGCAGGCGGTTCGAGACGCGGAAAATATGCGTGTCGACGGCGATGACCGGCTCGCCGAAGCCGATATTGAGCACGACATTGGCGGTCTTGCGCCCCACTCCCGGAAGCGCCTCCAGCGCCGCCCGGTCGCGCGGCACAGCGCCGCCGTGGCGTTCGATCAGCAGTTTCGACAGGGCGATGACATTCTTAGCCTTGGCGCGAAACAGCCCGATGGTCTTGATGTAATCGAGCAGCCGCTCCTCGCCGAGCGCCACCATTTTGGCGGGCGTGTCGGCGACGGCGAACAGCGCCGCCGTCGCCTTGTTCACGCCAACGTCGGTGGCCTGCGCGGACAGCACGACGGCGACCAGCAAAGTATAGATATTGGTGTGGATAAGTTCGCCCTTCGGATGCGGCTCGGCCGCCTCGAAACGCTCGAAAATCGCCGCGACGCGGGCGGCCTCGGCGGCTTTCGCCCCGCCCCGCCGCGGTTTTGGATCGCTCTTTGACTGTTCCTTGGACATCGGCGCGTTATAATCCTTGGCGGAGAAGCTGCGGAAAAGAGCATGGATAATCGGGGCGATCCGGCGGCCGACCGCATTTACACGACGCGATTGACGCCCTATCGCTCGATGACGCCGCGCGCCGTCAGGCACTTTATTATAGGATTTTGCTGCCTCAATCTCGTTCTATCCGCGCCCTTCTTCATCATGGGCGCGTGGCCGGTGGTCGGCTTCATGGGGCTCGACGTCCTGGCGCTTTATATCGCCTTCAGGGTAAGTTTCCGATCCGCCAACGCCTATGAGACCGTGGAGGTGACGGCGCTCGAACTCGTTCTCGCGAAGGTCACCGCTCGCGGTCAGCGCGAGGTCTGGCGCTTCAACCCGGCCTGGGTGCGGCTCGAACAGGATATCGACGAGGAATTCGGCACGGAGCGGGTGGCGCTGGTCTCGCGCGGCCAAAGCGTCGAAGTCGGCGCTTTTCTCGGCCCCGAGCAAAAGGCCGCGCTCGCCCGCGACCTGGCCCGCGCGCTGGCCGACGCCCGCCGCGGTCCGCGCTTTGAACAGGATTACCGGTCGGGCGTTTAGGGCAAGTTCCGCAAGTTGATGGACTTTTGCGATTAGAACTTGCTCCAGCTTTTTGATTTTGCGCGATTTTTCGTTCGAACGATTCGTTCGAACGGAAAGCGCGCTAGGACGCGCGCTCGGCCGCCTTGACGGCGATGGCGGCTTCCGCCTCCTCGAGCAAGCGCTTTTCGTTGGCCTTGAGATATTGCGAAAGATGCACGAGTCCAAGCGCCACAAGGACAAAGGCGGCGAAGGCGAAGGGCCCCTCGATGCGCGTGAAGGCCGAAGTGAGATAATAGCCGCCAAGCCCGAAGACATGCGCCCAGAACAAGCCGCCCGCGGCGTTGAACAGGAAAAAACGCCCCGGCTCCAGCCGATTCGCGCCCGCGAGAACGGCGGCGAGCATGCGCAGCAGCGCGATGAAGCGCCCGACGAAGACGATCCACCCGCCCCAGCGCATGAACAAATATTGCCCAAGCCGCAGTTTTTGTGGGGTCACGCCAATATAATGGCCGTGCCGCTCCAAGAGACCCGTTCCAAATTCGCGACCGACCCAATAACCGATGTTGTCCCCGACAATCGCGCCGGCGGCGGCGGCCAGAATGACGCGTTCGATCGCCAAGCCGCCGGTTTGTCCGGCGTAGATGGCGGCGCCGACCAGCACCGTCTCGCCCGGCAATGGTATGCCCGCGCTCTCCAGCGACACGACAAAAAAGATCGCCCAATAGCCATAAGTCGAGACAAGATGGACGATTTGAGCCTGATCGAACATATTTTCCATGGCGCCGCTTCGCGTTTCTTGTTGGTTGTCGTGGAGCGTTGAATCCTCTCACATTTTCAAGCAAACATGAAGCGCGGCGGGAACTCCAGGACAAGCCTCCAAGACAATCAACGCGGAGCGGCGCAAACAAAAGACCTCTCCCTCAAGACCGTAGGAGAGGCCGAAAAGCATGGACCATCCGCGAGCTTCGTGGCCCCTAATGGAGCCGCGCCAGACTCTCGAGGTGCGCGGCGCGGCACAGCGCGCCGTGCCCGAAAGCCGAGGCCTCGTCATCGAAGAACGGGGCGTCTTCCTCCAACGCCGGTTCGAGAACGTGAACAAGTCCACGAAGCAAGGGTTGATCGGCGCCGGCGATTTTCCGGTTCAGTCCGGCGAGCGTCTCCCTGCTGGCGCGACGGGCGAAATCCCGCATGACGATCGAAACGAACCGACCCGAATTCACCCCGTTCTTGCGCGCCGCGGCGTGCACGCGCTCGGCGAATTCGCCGCCAATGCAATATACGGCGGCTTCGGCGACATTAGCGTTTGAACAGGAATGGATCATGTCCGCGATCACCATGACGTCCTCCTTCTCGTTCCGTCAACGTTCATATCTTGTGCTTACGCGCCGCGCTTGCGCGAGATCATGGCCGCGGCGGTCCAACCCCCGGCAGCAAATTCCGTGCAACGAACCCATTTTGCGCTTTATTTCTTCTGGCGCTTTCTTGCGGCGCCGCGCTTCCGCCGATTCATCTCCGGCTTGGGCGAGTTCTTGACCTCGCCCAAGCCGTATCGCCGTAAAAATAATTCTTCACCATTCACGACAACGAAGCCGAGCTGAAAAGACGCGACAACAACCTCTGGGGGAGCAGCGAAGCCCCACCGCCTAGCCCTCGAAACCGGGATACCTTGAAAACGCATGGCGTGTTTCGGGGTTCCGTCCGAAAAATATTTTTATATGCCGCGTCGCGCAAATTCGCTCGCGCGAAACGGGCCTACCAGACGCCGGTGTTCTCCATCGACGCCCAGGGTTCCGCCGGCTCCAGCGGAGCGCCCTGCTGCAACAATTCGATCGAAATATTGTCCGGCGTGCGGATAAAGGCCATGTAGCCGTCGCGCGGCGGGCGGTTGATGGTCACTCCGGCGGCGTGGAGCCGCGCGCAGGTCGCGTAAATATCGTCCACGGCGAAGGCGAGATGCCCGAAATTGCGGCCGCCCGTATAGACTTCCGCATCCCAATTATAGGTCAGCTCAATCAATGGCGCGTCGTCCCGCCTGGCCGCCTCCGCGTCCCCCGGCGCCGCGAGATAAACCAGCGTGTAGCGGCCCTTTTCGCTTTCGGCGCGACGGATTTCAATCAGTCCCAGGCCGCTCTGAAAGAAATCGAGCGAACGCGCCAAATCGGCGACGCGGATCATCGTGTGAAGATAGCGCATGTCGAACGCTCCCATTGATTTGATCGGCTTCTTTTGCCGCGCCAAGCTTTTTACCGCCCCGAAACGCGGAACGCACGCCCTAGCCTCTTCCCGGCGACGTTCACGATTTGCGCGTGGGCGGACGGTTTGGTAGTTGCATCGCGGCAACGCCAAGCCCGGTCTTCATAAAATGCGCGCGGACGCCCCATGAGCAAGGCCGAAAATGTCGACGAGGCCGATCCTTCGCGCAAATTGACGGCCGCGAAGGCCTCGATCGCCGCCAGCGCGCTGCTGACCTGCGCCAAGCTGGCGGCTGGCTTGTGGTCCGGTTCACTGTCCCTCTTGTCCGAGGCGGGCCACGCCGCCGTCGACACCGGAGCGACGATCCTCACCTATTTCGCGGTGCGCGAAGCCGATAAGCCGGCTGACGCCGAACATCATTATGGCCATGGCAAGATCGAGGCCCTGGCCGCCTTGATGGAGACCGGCCTGCTGTTCGGCCTCGCTTTGTTCGTCGTGGAGGAGGCCGCGCGCCGCCTCGGCGAACCCGCGCCCGTCGACGCGGACTGGCCGGTGTTCGCCGTGCTCGGCGTATCGATCCTGGTCGATTTCGTCCGCTCGCGCCAATTGTCCCGCATCGCCGAAGCGGAGGGCAGCGACGCGCTGGCCGCGGACGCGCTGCATTTCGCCAGCGATCTCATCGCGTCCGCTCTCGTGGCGGCCGGCCTCGCGGCGACGCGATTTGGCTTCGTGCATGGCGACGCCCTGGCGGCCTTCGGCGTCGCGTTGTTTATCGCCCTGGCGGGCTTTCGCCTCGGACGGCGAACCATCGAGACGCTGCTGGACGCCGCCCCGAGGGAGCTTGTTCCACAATTCGAGAACGTCATCGGCGGGGTTCCCGGGGTGATCGCGCTGGAGTCGTTGCGGTTGCGCACGGTCGGCCAGAACGTGATCGGCGAAGCTTCGATCGCGGTGTCGAGATCGCTGCGGGTGGAGCAGGCGGCGCGCATCAAGGACGCGGTTGTCGCCGCGGTGGAGGCGCACTCCCCGCGGGCGCGGATCACCGTGACGACGGAACCGCGCGCGATCGACGACGAAACCGTGATCGAACGCATTTTGCTGGTGGCGGCGCGGCGGCATTTGCCGGTGCATCACATCATCGCGCAGCAGATCGAGGAACGGCTGTCGATCTGCCTCGACCTCGAACTCGACGCGGCCATGCCGCTGCGGCGCGCGCATGAAGTCGCCACGCAGTTCGAGAACGCCATTCGCGACGAATTCGGCGCCGACATCGAGATCGACACTCATCTGGAGCCGCTGGCCCCGCATATATTGATCGGTCGCGAAGCCGATCCCGTCATGCGGAACGCAATCGCGGATGCTCTCACGGGTTACGCGGCGGTCCAAGGCGACGTTCACGACGTGCACGACGTGCGCGTGCGCGGGACCGCCGACGGTCTCGTCGTCAATTATCATTGCCGGGTCGACGATCTGCTGACCGTCGAGGCCGCGCATGAGGCGGTCGACGCGATCGAGCGGCGGCTGCGGGAAGAATTTCCGACAATTTTGCGCGTCGCCGGCCATTCCGAGCCCAGCGAAGCTTGATCCCGACGCATCGCAATTCCATCGCGGATCGGGTAGGATCGAGCCTAGACCCCGAGCGCGGACGTTCGCGCTCTGACCGACGAGAAAAGCCGTGCCTGAAACATCCGCCGACATCGCCGCGCTGCCATTCGAAAAAGCCATGCAGGAACTCGAGGAGATTGTCGCCGCTTTGGAGAAATCCTCCGTTTCGCTCGACGAATCGGTGAAACTCTATGAGCGGGGCGAGGCCTTGAAGAAGCGCTGCGACGCCCTGCTCGCGCAAGCCGAGGCGCGTATCGAGAAAATCACGCTTGGCGAGAATGGCGCGCCCAAGGGCGTCGCGCCGCTCGACGTCGAGTAAGTCCCGCGACGCGAGGGCGACGCGGGCATTTGCTAAACAGCTCGAAACGAGCGAATGTCGCTGTTCCCCATCGCTCCCTTGGAGCATGTCCGCGTATCGAAAAAAATGTGCTTGTTGGCAAAGGAGATATCGTCGATGGCCGAGGCGGATACGAAAGACCCGAGGCAATCGGAATTCAGCCCTCGAGGCTTTCTCGCGCGCGACTGGCCTTATGTCGTCATGCTGATACTCGCCGTTATCGGAGTCGCCGTCGCGAGCGTGGCGGGCGGCGCCATGATGGCCTATTGGGAGATACTCGTTCCGGTGTTCGCCGCCGTATGCGTATGGACAAGAGCGCGCGAAACGCACCCGAAGCCCCAGTTGCGGCGCCTCGTCACGGTGGAGGCTCTTCACTGGGGAGCGGTGTTCATCGCCATGCAGCTCGCATACGTGCCGGATGTGAAGAGCATGATGAACGCCGACGCCAGCGCGCTGATGGTGCTGACCCTGTTGGCGCTGGGGACATTCACCGCGGGCGCTCAGCTTGGAGCATGGCGCATCTGCGTCGTCGGCGTCGTGCTCGCGCTTGGCGTGCCCTTCATCGCCTGGCTCGATCGGGCGACCCTGCTGATCACCATCGTGGCCGTCGCTATCGCCATCCTCGCCACGTTTATTTTCGTGCATCGCCGGCAGACCAGCGCGCAAGCCGAGAGTTGACCCGGCTAATCCACCTGCTCTTCCTTGGCCGCCTTCAGCGACAGCCGCCGCGCGCGCCATGAATAGCCAGGAGGCCAGAAACACCAGCGGCAAGGAGAGCGCGGTCATCTCTTCGGCGGTCACGCCCGCGCCTCGTCATGTTCGACGAAGGGCGTGTGGCTCATTCATACTGTCGTCCATCAAGTAATGACGCTCGGCGTTTCCTGGCCCAAATAGGTCCCGACGCGGGCGAGGCGGCGCGACAGGTCGATAAGGTCGCCGAGCGCCGCCTGCGTCTCCAGGTCCTGGCGCGCGACATCGGGCTCGAAGCGCTCGATATAGACGCGCAACGTCGCGCCGGCGGTGCCGGTGCCGGACAGGCGGTAGACGATGCGCGAGCCGTCCGTGAACATCACGCGCAAACCCTGATTGGCGGAGTCGGAGCCGTCGACCGGATCGTGATAGGCGAAATCGTCGGCGGCGGCGACTTCGAGCGCGCCGAACACTTCGCCCTTGAGCTTGGGAAGTTTTTCGCGCAGCGTTTTCATCAGGTCATTGGCGTTGGCGCTGTCGACCTCCTCGTAATCATGGCGCGTATAATAGTTGCGGCCATAAGTCGCCCAATGTTCGCGCACGATATGATCGACGCTCTGGCGGCGCGCGGCGAGAATATCGAGCCACAGCAAGACCGCCCAGAGCCCATCCTTCTCGCGCACGTGATTGGAGCCGGTGCCGGCGCTCTCCTCGCCGCAAATCGTGACGAGGCCGGCGTCGAGCAGATTGCCGAAAAACTTCCATCCCGTCGGCGTCTCGAACAGCGGCACGCCGAGCCTTTGCGCGACGCGGTCGGCGGCGCCGCTGGTCGGCATCGAGCGGGCGATCCCGACGATCCCGCCCTTATAGCCCGGCGCCAGATGCGCGTTGGCGGCGAGAATGGCGAGACTGTCGGAAGGCGTCACGAAGCGCGAACGGCCGATGATGAGATTGCGGTCGCCGTCGCCATCCGACGCCGCGCAAAGATCGGGCGAGGCCGGCGACATCGCGAGATCGTAAAGATGCTTGGCGTGGACGAGATTGGGATCGGGGTGATGGCCGCCGAAATCGGGCAAGGGAACGCCATTGATGACGCTGCCCTTGGCGGCGCCGAGCGCGTCTTCGAGAATGGCGTGCGCATAGGGGCCGGTGACCGCCGACATCGCGTCGAATTTGATTGTAAAACCGCCGCGAAAAGCGTCGCGGATGCGGTCGAAGTCGAACAGCGTCTCCATCAGGGCGCGATAATTCTCCACGCTGTCGACAATCTCGACGCGCATGTCGCCGAGTTGCGTCGCTTGAAGCGAATCGAGATCGACGTCCGCCGCCTCGACGATTCTGTACGAAGTGATTTCGCGCGTGCGCGCATAAATGGCGTCGGTGATTTTTTCCGGCGCGGGGCCGCCGTTGCCGACATTATATTTGATGCCGAAATCGCCGTCCGGGCCGCCGGGATTATGGCTCGCCGACAGCACGACGCCGCCAAACGCGCCAAGCTTACGGATCAGCGCCGAGACCGCCGGCGTCGACAGAATGCCGCCGCGCCCCACCACCGCGCGGCCGAAGCCGTTGGCGGCGGCGATCTTCAGGATCGTTTGAATGGCTTCGCGGTTGTAGTAGCGGCCGTCGCCGCCGACGACCAGCGTCTGCCCGCCAAAACCCTCCAAACTGTCGAAGATCGATTGCACGAAATTTTCGACATAGTTCTTTTGCTGAAACACCGGAACTTTTTTGCGCAGGCCGGAGGTGCCGGGGCGCTGGTCGAGATAGGGCGTGGTGGCGACGGTCTTCGTCATGGCGCATCCCCGGCTTTGGTCATCAAATGAATAACGCGCGCGGCCGAATCGTTTCGGCGCGCCTCAAATGTCTTTTAGCTTAAAATGGCCGCGCCGTTAGGGAGAGGATGCGCCGGCCCTCAACCCGCGGCGCAGCGCCTGGTCCAAGTCCTCGATCAGGTCTCGCGCGGTTTCCAGCCCCACGGAGAGGCGGATCACGTCGGGGCCCGCGCCGGCGGCGAGGCGCTGTTCGTCGGTCAATTGCCGATGCGTCGTCGAAGCCGGGTGCAGGATCAGGCTGCGGGTGTCGCCGACATTGGCGAGATGCGAAAACAATTGCACCGACTCCACCAGTTCGACCCCGGCCTCAAAGCCGCCCTTGAGCCCGAAGGTGAAGACCGACCCCGCGCCGCGCGGCAGATATTTCTTGGCGAGATCGCGATAGGGGCTCGACTCCAATCCGGCATAGGAGACCCAGGCGACCGCGGGATGGCTTTCGAGAAATTCGGCGACGCGCGCGGCGTTGGCGACATGGCGCTCCATGCGCAGCGGCAGCGTCTCGACGCCCATGATGGTCAAAAAGGCGTTCATCGGCGCGAGCGTCGGGCCGAAGTCGCGCAGCGCCACCGCCCGCGCCTTCATCGTGAAGGCGAAATCGCCGAAGGTCTCGAAAAAATCGAGCCCGTGATAGGCCGGCTCCGGCCCCGCGAGCGAAGGGAATTTGCCGCTGGCCGCATAATCGAACTTGCCCGACTCCACCACCGCCCCGCCCAGCGAATTGCCGTGCCCGGCGAGGAATTTCGTCGTCGAGTGACAGACGATGTCGGCGCCCCATTCGAGCGGGCGGCAGAGATAGGGCGTCGCCAGCGTATTGTCGACGACGAGCGGAATGCCGAGCGTCTTCGGCGATGCGCGCGATGGCCTCGATATCCGCCACCACGCCGCCGGGATTGGCGAGGCTCTCGATGAAGATCGCCTTGGTGCGCTCGGTCAGCGCGCGCTTGAAATTTTCCGGGTCTTTCTGATCGACGAAATGGCAGGTCCAGCCGAGTTTGCGAAAACTCGTCGCCGAATTGGGTGAGCGAGCCGCCGTAAAGATTGCGCGAGGCGATGAATTCGTCGCCAGGCTCCAGCAGCGTGAAAAAGGTCAGGAACTGCGCCGCGTGCCCCGAGGCCGCCGCGACCGCCGCGCGTCCGCCCTCGAGCGCCGCGATGCGCTCCTCCAGCACGGCGACGGTCGGATTGCTCAGGCGCGTGTATACATGGCCGAAATTGTGCAAATTGAACAGCGACGCGGCGTGCTCGGCGTCCTCGAACACATAGGACGAAGTTTGATAGATCGGCGTGATCCTCGCGCCGGTCGAAGCGTCCGGCATGGCGCCGGCGTGGATCGCCTTGGTCTCGAATCCGTGGTCGGTCTTGGCGCTCGCCTCGCGTTCGCGAAGGGGCTTGCGCGTCGGCGGCGTCGGCGCGCGGCTGGAGATGACTCCGGTGTTGACTCCGCTCCAGGCGAGTTCGCCGCCGAGGCGGCCATATTCGATCTTGAGACAGCGGTTCATCACGACATCGAGACCCGCCGCGCGCGCGCGCTCGGCCGCCGCGTCGTCGCGCACGCCAAGCTGCATCCATATGGTTTTGGCGCCGACGGCGATGGCTTCGTCGACGATCGCGCCAGCAAATTGCGAGCGGCGGAAAATCTCCACGATGTCGATCGGCGCATCGACGGAGGCGAGGTCCGGGCGCACGATCTCGCCGAGCAGTGTCTGGCCGGCGAGGCCGGGATTGACGGGAATGACGCGATAGCCCTTGCCCTGAAGATATTTCATGACGAAATAGCTGGGCCGGTTCCAATTGGCGCTCGCGCCGACGAGCGCGATGACGCGCGAGCGGGACAGAATCTTGCGAATCAGATCGTCGGGATAGTTTAGATCGTCGGCGGCGTCGCTCATGCGCCTCGCGCCTCGGGAAACAGGTTCCGCAACGCGTCCTCATTCGCCGCGCAAACGCCGCGCTCGGTGATCAAGGCCGTGACGTAACGCGCCGGCGTCACGTCGAAAGCGAAGTTGCGCGCCGGCGTTCCCCGTGGCGTCAGGCGCACCCGCCTTATGGCGCCGGTGTCGTCGCGGCCGCTGATATGGGTCACTTCGTCGCCATCGCGCTCCTCGATGGGAATCTCCTTCACGCCGTCGGCGATGCGCCAGTCGAAGGTCGAGGCCGGCAGCGCGACATAGAAGGGCACGTCATTGGCGTGGGCGGCGAGCGCCTTGAGATAGGTGCCGATCTTGTTGCAAACGTCGCCGGAGCGCGTCGTGCGGTCGCTGCCGACGATGCAGAGATCGACGAGCCCATGCTGCATCAGATGCCCGCCGGTGTTGTCGGCGATCACGGTATGCGCGACGCCCTCCCCCGCGAGTTCATAGGCGGTGAGGCTCGCCCCTTGATTGCGCGGCCGCGTCTCGTCGACCCACACATGCAAATCGACGCCGGCGCGCGCGGCCTTGTAGATCGGCGCCAGCGCGGTGCCCCAATCGACGGTCGCCAGCCAACCGGCGTTGCAATGGGTCAGAATATTGACGCGCGCGCCGCCCTTGCGCGCCGCGGCGTCCCGTATCAGCGCGGCGCCATGGTCGCCGATGGCCTCGCAGCAAGCGGCGTCCTCGTCGGCGATGGCGCCCGCCTCGGCGTAGGCGAGTTCCACGCGCCGCGGCGCGGGCGCGGCGAGCAGCACGGCGCGCGCGCGATCAAGCGCCCAGCGCAGATTGACCGCTGTCGGACGCGTTTGGTTCAGCGCGTCATAGGCGCGCGCGATCGCGCCGTCGCTGGCGTCGTCGCGGGCGGCGAGGGCGAGGCCATAAGCCCCGACCGCGCCGATCAGCGGCGCCCCGCGCACGATCATGTCCCTGATCGCGACAACGGCGTCGTCCAGCGAGGACAAACGCCGCGTCTCGAAGGCGAAGGGGAGCTTCGTCTGGTCGATGACGCGAACGCTGGCGCCGTCCGGATCGAGCCAGATCGATCGATAATGGCGTCCGTCGATTTTCATCAGCGATGCTCCAAACCGCGCCTATTTTCCGTCGAGGAATTCCGCCACGCCGGGAATGGCGCGCAGCGACGCCAAATCTTCCGCGTTCGGCAATTGCGGTCGATCCCGCTGCGCATTCACGAGGCAAAGGAAGCCCAAGGCCTCCCCCGCATTCGCGCGAAACTGGTGCCAGGTCCAGGGCGCGATGGTGACGAGATCGTGGATTTCCAGCGCCCGCGTTTTTTCGCCGACAAGGCATGTCCCGCGCCCGCGCAAGATCATGACGGCGTGGACATGCTCGTGTCGCTCCAATGTGGAGAAACCGCCCGGCTCGATCTCGAAGTAGCGCAATTCTCCCGCGAGGTTCGGATCGGAAAACAGAACTTGTCGCGAGATCGCCTTGAACGGCGCGCTGCCCTCTTCCTTGTAGTTCAGCCGCTCCACGCCCGCCCAGCGAAAGTCGTTCAGGGCGTCGCGAAAACCATGGAGATCGTCGCCAGACATCGCGCTCATCCGCAAGAGTAGGTTTCGACCGCGCGCACGAAGGCGCGGGTCTCGTCCGCGAGTTTATCGTGCTCGGCGAGCAGCAGATCGCCGCCGATTAGCAGCATGGCGTCCTTGCCGTAAAAGTCGAGAGTTTCCGCGACGCGGCGCAATGTCAAGCCTCCGGCGGGAACCGGCGCGGCGGGCGAGAGTTCGCCAAGCGGCTCCCGGCAAGCGTCGGCGATGGCGCGGCAGGTTGCTTGGCTGTAGCCAAAACGCCCCCCGAACGTCGCGAAAATAACCGCGTCCGCGCCAAATAGCCGATAGAGCCTGGCGTAGAGCGGCGGCGAAATCCGCGCGCCGCCGGTGAAGCTCGGATGGGCGAAAAAGCAAAACTTGGGATGCTTGCGCTTCAGCGCGACGAAATTCGACGCGCCGATGATCGCCGGCGCCAGCATCGCGACGCTCAGTCCTTCGCTGGCGGCGAAATCGAGCCGGTGGTCGATCTCCTCGAAATCGCCCCACAGGCTCGGAACGTAATGGGTGAGCCGGCCGGTGACGCGCTCGGCGTCGCGCATGGCGCGGGCGCAAGCCGCGACGCGCTGCTCGAAGGGGCTATAGTCCTGGTCGGCGAGGCCGTGATCGTCCTTGATGAAATCGGCGCCGCCCTTGGCGAATTGGAAGGCGAGATCAGCCAATTGGCGCGAGGACATGCCCTGCGGCTTCAGCGCCGAACAGGTCATCGCGCGCCGCTCGGCCCCGGCGAGCTTGCGCAGACCGTCGAGCCCGTGGTTAGGGCCGCCGAAGGCCGCGAGCAACGCCGGCGGGAATTTGTGCGTCCTCCAGCGAAATATCGTCGTGCATCGAGGTGTTGCCGAACAGAATATTCAGCAATTGGCCGGCGTCCCGGCCGACCGTGCGCGCGCAAAGCTCGACGGTCACGTCGAAATAGCCGCCGCCCGCGTCAGAAATCGCCCTCACCTTGCCGACGATCTCCTCGAGGATCGCCGGATCGCGAACCCCCGCGAGCGGCATTTCGACGCTCTGCTCGACGGCGATCTTTCGCGCGCGATCCTCGATGGAGTCCGCGTCGGCCCGCACGCGATAATGCGCTGTTATGTTCGAGCCCGCCCGCGCTCCGCTCATCGATCCCCCGTCATGTTCTCTGGTTTCGCCGGCGCGGCCGCCGCCCACGAATCCCTTCGCGCCCGCCCGAGCCTCATAAGCCAAGGAAAAGGCGCCCGCGCAACCCGTCGCGCCCGGCTTCGCCCCGCTCTCGCCACGAAAATCGCCATTTTGTCTTCCAAGCTTCAAGGGTGCGCTTGCGAGCGCGCCGTCGCTTAAGGGATCGTTCACCATGTCGTGGTGAATTTCCCGTGAACAAAACCGAAGTTGCGTAAAGGGTTGAAGTCTTGGGCTATCTTTCTCCGCCACCATCTCCCCAGCCGGTTGTCGTCTATAAGGACGTCGGCGGCTTGGTCAGCGATTACGAAGCGCGAACCGAGGATTATCGTCGCGAAAATCGCGAGGTGCGGCTGCACGAATGCCGCTCCGCCTGCACGCTGGCCCTGAGCCTGCCCAACGTCTGCGTCTATCCCGACGCGAAGTTGAAGTTCCACCAGGCCTATAACGAGTTGACGCGAGAGGCCGATCTCGGGGTTTCGGCGCGCTTGTTCGACAGTTATCCCGCCGCCGTGCGGGATCGGCTCGGTTATTTGACCAGACAATATAAGGTGCTGAGCGGCGTCGAACTGATCGCGCTCGGCGTTCGCGACTGCGCTCGAGGCGACCGCGTGATGGTCGCCGCGAAAAAGCCGCCGGCGCCGCCGCCCGCTGCCGACCGCCTCCCCAATCCCTCTCCGAATCCCTTGAGCGAAATCGCCCGGAACGTGCAGGTGGCGGTGGCGAACGCCCTGGCCCGGCCCGCGGACGCCCCGGCCGGGTCGACGACCATCGCGATCACGGACCGCAACCCGGTCCCTCCGGCGCTCGCGCGGCTCGCCGGCGACGCCGAGGCGCGCGCGGGGCGGATCGCCGAACCCATCCCGCTGCCGCCGCGGCGTCCGGACATGAGCTTCATGTCGGCGGCGGCGTCCCCTGCCCAATCATCGCGCCTGATCGCCGGGGCGCAGCCCATTCTCGACGCGAGCCGCTTCGCGCCGGCCGCCTATTCGCCTCGAGCGGATGTCGAACCGTCAAAAGACGAGAAGTTCGGGGGTTAGGCGCCGGGCGGGCGCCAATCGAGCTTCGCGGTCGGGTTCAACCAAAGATTGCCGCCAATCACGAATTTATTCTAACTGGAAACGCAAGATTCTAAGTTAATTCTATGTATACGAAAAAATTTGAATCCAAAGCGCGAGCCGAGAGGTGCTTAATCTGGTATTAATTTCCACAAAAAGCGCACAAACGACTGTTAATACCTAATCGCATCCTAATTTTGCGACAGACAATTCGGTAACCACATGAAGATCATTGCCTTTACTAGAATACGCCCCCACCGTATACAAGATCACGGACGGAATTCAACGGTGGGGCGTATCGATGTCGCTGGATGCAAGAATGTCAGTCGCGCTCGATTTCACACTGGCGAAGGCGGTCGTTTTTCGCAATCTGACCTGGTGCGGCTTTTGGGCAATCCTCGTGCTCACGAGCGGCGCGCTGGTCGCGCTGCTTGAGGATGGGCGCCTTCACTCGGTTAGCGTCGTCCTCTTCCTCTATGCTCTTCAAGCCCTGATCGCTGAATGCATCGGCGTGAGGGTCTCCGAGGGGCGCCTTTCGGCGCCGCGCCGCTTCAGCCACGCCTTGCCGCAGTTGGTTCTGTGGCGCGCGGGGGCGCTGCTGTGCGATGTGAACCGCGTCGCGTCGATCTCCAGGCACGGCAATGGCGGCGAAGTGAACATCCGTTGGCTGGGCGACATCGAAGTGCCGGTCATGCTGGCCAGTCGCGACGTGAAGCTGGCGTTTTTCGAGGTTTTGCGCCAGTCGCGGCCCGATGTCGCCATTTACCGAAAAAGCTAAAGGCTCCCCCGCCTTCCGCTCGCCAGCCCGCCATCGCCGGCCGAATCGCCCAGCCGCGGCGGGCGCGCCCATTGGCTCCGACAAACATTTAGGCTATTTTTCGCCACGAAGTTGGCTTAGCGTGTGCTTGTCGGGGGGAATGCGAGCGGCTAGACGCGATTGCCAACAAGGGTTTTAATCGCCGCGCTCCATCCACGGATTTCTGGGCTCTCCGCGCCGCGGACAGCCGGAATGGCCCCATGAGTCGTCGCGCGTGATAAGCCGGCGGGAAGCCGCGAGATGCGCACCGCGCGCCGCCGGGCGCCGGCGCATTGGAAATGGGAGCGAGACATTTTGTTGCAAGGCGCCAGCGTCCGCGCATCCCGATATTCGGCCCGGAATTTCTCCTTCATCTTGGGAGCGCTGACGGCATTGCTGGCGACCACGGCGCCGTCGATGACCGAGACCGCCGCGGCCAACGGCGACACCCGCACCATAAACCTCTTTTATGTGCATACCGGGGAGTCGATATCCGCGACCTATCTGGTCAACGGCCAATACAATCCGGCGGCGCTGCAACAACTCAACTGGTTCCTGCGCGACTGGCGGCACAACGAGCCCATCGAAATGGACCCGCGATTGTTCGACGTGGTCTGGGAGGCCTATCGCAGCGCCGGCGCCGAGGGCGAGGTCGTGACCGTCGTTTCCGGCTATCGTTCGCCCCAAACCAACGCCATGCTGCGGGCGCGCTCCCGCACGGTCGCCAAATTCTCGCAGCATATGCTGGGCAAGGCGATGGACACCACCATGCCGGGAATGTCCATGTCGCGGATTCGCGAGATCGGCATGCGGATGCAGCGCGGCGGCGTCGGCTATTACCCGACCGCGGGGACGCCTTTCGTGCATCTCGACGTCGGCAATGTGCGCGCCTGGCCGCGCATGAGCTACGATCAACTGGTCCGGCTGTTCCCGGACGGCAAGACCGTGCATCTGCCGAGCAACGGCCAGCCGCTGGCCCGCTACGAGGAGGCCAAGGCCGAGATCGAGGCGCGCAACAACGGAGCGATCGTCATGGCTCCGCGCAAGTCGTCCGGCGGTTTCTTCGCGTTTCTGTTTGGCGGCGGCGAGGACGAGGGCGAGGACGCCGCGCCGGCCCCCGCCCCCAGCACGCGCAAGCAATGGGCGGAGCTCGCGCCGCGCAATTCGAGGGCGGCCAAGGTCGCCGCCGCCGAGTCGGACGAGGAAGGCGGCGGCGAAGCCCCCGTCGAGACGCGCCGGTCCGCCGCGATCGCGAAGGCGCAGGCGAATTTGCCGCGCGGCGAGACGGTGATGACGGCGGCGCCCGACGACAAGCCGTCGCAGCCGCCGCCGCGTGAAAAAACCGTCGCCGTCAATGCGCCGCTCCCGCCCGAACGCCCCGCCTCGCTCGACAAGCCGAACCCGATCGAGCCGCCTTCCGCGGCAGACAAGCGCCTCGCCTCGGCCGAGCCCGAGGACGCCGGCAAATTTTTGCGCGGCGATTTGGCCGAACAGGCGCGGGAATTGGAGAGCGCCGCCGACGCGCCGACGCTGTCGAACGCGCCCTTGCCGCCGCGCCGGCCGCGGGATTTGGTCGCCGGTTTGGACGCGCCGCTGCCGCCGACGCGGCCGATGGAACTCGCCTTCGCGGCGAGCGAAAACGCGTCGCCCGTCGCCGCGGCGGACGTCCCGCTGCCCCCGTCTCGGCCCAAGAGCCTTGGCGCCGCGGAGCGCGGGCGCGCCGACAATGCATTGGCGACCCTGATCGACGTGACGGGATCGGTCGATGGCGGGCCAGGGGCGACGCCCGCGGGGATGCGCGGAACCGACGCCGAGATGCTCGCCTATGCGCCGCCGGCGCCCGTCCACGAGGAGACCGCCGCGGGCAAGCCAGCCGCCAAGGCCGGCGCGCCGCGCACGAGCTTTGTCCCCGCCCGTCTGGACCACTCGAATTTCCAGGCGATGACCCAGACGACGCCGGCCAGCAAAACGTCGACGGGCTCGGTGCTCGGCGCCTCGATCGGCGCCGTTCGCTCGGCGGCCCGCGCCGCCGAGTCGAACATGTTGACCTCCCAGAATGGCGGCGCCGCGACGCGCTTCTCCAATCAAATCTCGGCGCCGGCGGCGGATAAATTCGCGGGACGGTGATGTTCCGATAGAGAAGAAAGCCTTACGCCGCGTGGTCCGTCCGAGCTTGTCGAGGAAAAGAGCCATGGGGCCGCCGGCGGCCCGCGTTAAGCGCGACTGCAAGTTTTTCGAGAGCGAGCCTGAAGCGACTGTCTTCGGGGTCAAGCGTTTTGGTTGGACCATTGGCGCTTTTCTCGCAGGATTGCGTTGAGGATGGTGAGCAGTTTTCGCGCGACGGCGACGATGGCGAGCATTTTCGGTTTTCCGGTTTGAACGAGCTTGTCGCGGAAGGCTTTGAGCGTGGGATTGAACCGCGCGGCGACCATGGCGGCCATGAATAGGGCGGTTCTGACGCTCGATCGGCCGCCTCCGATGAAGCTTTTGCCTCTCCATTTGCCGGATTGCCTGGTCCAGGGAGCAAGACCGGCGAGCGCGGCGATCTGGCGTCGGTCGAGCGTTCCGAGTTCGGGCAGTTCGGCGATCAGCGTGCGCGAGACGACGCGGCCGACGCCGGGAACCGAGCGCAAGAGCTCGTCCTTCTCCCTCCAAGCGCATGGCTGTCCGGGGAATGAGTCGAAAGGTCGCGGGCGCATGTCCGGTTTTTCCGAAGGTTTTCGGGTATTTTCCGGGTAACTGCTCACCCCTTTCTATAGCTTAGCTTTAAATGGGCTATTGACGGGCGAATCGCGGTTTGATACACGTTTGGGATGGACCGCGCCGCGCTTGATTCGCTTGACCGGGAGACGCTGATCCGCCTGATCGTGTCGCAGGCGGAGGTGATCGAGCGTTTGACGCAGCGTGTGGCCGAGCTTGAAACCAAGCTCAATCTGCCGAAAAAGACCCCAGACAATTCCAGCACGCCGCCGAGCAAGGGGCAGAAGCCCTCGGCCTCCGCGGTGGGCAAGGACGAAGGCGAGGGCGCTAAAAAGCGCGGCAAGTCGCACCCTGGCGCGCATCGGCCCTTGCATCCAAATCCCACGAAGAATCGCGAGATTCCCACCTGCGCCTGCCAGCATTGCGGCGCCGACGTTTCGCAGGCCCCGCAGTT
Organism: uncultured Alphaproteobacteria bacterium; assembly: GCA_963710695.1. Taxonomy (GTDB): domain Bacteria; phylum Pseudomonadota; class Alphaproteobacteria; order Rhizobiales; family Beijerinckiaceae; genus Methylocystis. The sequence goes on from CAVQBO010000022.1 coordinate 79,545, forward strand.
CTCCTGCGAGGCCTATGACCATATCGAGATTCCGCCGATCAAGCCGGAGGTGACCCGCGTCACGCTCCAGGGCGGAACCTGCCCGAGCTGCTCGAAAAAATTCAAGGCCGCGCCGCCGCCGGATATGCCCAAGGGATCGCCCTTCGGCGAGAATTTGCGCGCGCTCGTCCTCTATCTGCGCTTTACGCAGAACATCGCGCTGGAGCGGCTCTCGACGCTGCTCTCCACAATTCTCGGCTTGGAGATCAGCGAAGGCGCCATCGTCAACATCCTTGCCGCCGCGCGCGACGCCTTCGCGACGCAGCGCGAGGCGATCCACGCAAGACTGCTTTCGGGAACCATACTGCAATCGGACGAGACCGGCCTGCGCGTCGGCAAGGACAATTGGTATTTGTGGGTGTTCCACCATGAGGACAGCGCCGTCTTCGTCGCAAAACCCACAAGGGCGCAGACCGTCATCGCGGATTTTCTCGGCGACTTCACTCCGCAATACTGGGTCTCCGACCGCTATGCCGGCCAGTTGGGATGGGCCGAAAAGGAAAATCAGGTTTGCCTCGCGCATCTCATTCGCGACGTGCAATACGCGATTGAATGTGGCGACGACGTCATCGGCCCCGATCTGCGGCATTTGCTCGGCGAGGCCTGCAAGATCGCGGCGCGGCGCGATGAATTGTCGGACGCCACGCTGAAAAGCTACGCCTGTCGGCTGGAGGCGCGCCTCGACAAGATCATGGCGCGAACGCCGACGCATTCCGCCGGCGTCAAACTCAAAGAGATGATCAGGCGCACGCGCCGCCATCTGTTCGTGTTCATGACCGTCCGCGAACTGCCGGCGACCAACAACGGCTCCGAACAGGCGATCCGGCCCGCCGTGATCTTCCGCAAGGTCACCTATTGCTTTCGCAGCGTCTGGGGCGCCGAGCTTTACGTCGACATCCGCTCCGTCATCGAGACCGGACGACGCCGCGCCATCGATGGCTTCGAGGCGATCCGCCTCACCCTTGCAGGCAAGCAGCTCCCGGCGCAGGCCCCGTCATAATCGGCCCCGCTCAGCCGCCAGCAGTCTCTACCAATCCAAAGATCAAGGAGCCACGAGCCCCGTTCGCGTCGCCAAAACGCTCAAGCTCAGGAAAGCCTGAGCAATTACTTTTCCGGTTGTCGAGACTGGAAAAACGGACCGGACATGCGCCCTTACAATAACGTCTTCGTCGAGCTTCTCAAACCGATCGATCGTCGCGCCTTCAAGGAGATCGCCAAGCGCCACGCCGGCGACGCCTACGACAAGTCGTTTCGGAGTTGGGATCATCTGGTCGCGCTGGTTTTCGCGCAATTGTCCGGGGCGTCGAGCCTGCGCGAACTGGAGGCGGCCTTCAACGCCGGCGCCGGCGCGCATTATCATCTGGGGACGCGGCGGCTGGCGCGCTCGACGCTGGCCGAGGCCAATGCGCGCCGGCCCGCGGCGGTCTTCGCCGATCTCTTCGCGCGGCTGACGGGCGAACTCGACCGCATGACGCGGCGCGAGGGCGCGGAGATGCTGCGCCTCATCGAATTCGACGCCGATCCCGTTGAGCAAATTCCATGCTTTCGCCCGCTCGAACGGCCGTATCCACGGGCTCAAGATGCATGTCGTGCACGATCCGCGCGCCGATCGCCCGCTGCGCGTCGAAGTCACGCTCGCCAACGTCAACGACGTCGAAATCGGCAAGAAAACCCCGATCGAAACAGGCGGAACTTACGTCTTCGACAAGGGCTATTACGACTTCTCCTGGTGGCGGAGCATGCACGAGATCGGCGCGTTTTTCGTCACGCGGCCCAAGAGCAACACGCGCTTTACGGTCGTCGCCGAGCGTCCTTTGAACGAAACGCGCGGCGACGGCTTCACCGTGATCGAGGATTGCGAGGTGAAACTGGCCAGCAAGGGCAATTTAAAATTGCCGATGCGCGTGCGCCGCGTCCGCATCGAGCGCGACGCGCAAAAAGGCGGCAAGCCCCAGATCATCGAGGTGATCGCCAACGACATGACGCGCTCGGCGGTCGAAATCGCCGCGCTCTACAAGGCGCGTTGGGCCATCGAGCTGCTGTTCCGCTGGCTCAAGCAGCATCTCAAAATCCGCAAGTTCATGGGCGAGAACGAAAACGCCATTAAGGCGCGCGGTCCACTGGCGCGCCTTGGACCGCGAGCCTTCCGGCTCGCATCCGCGGGCGCCTTGGGTTGGATGGACGCGGTCACTCCTCGCTCCAGAAATAATGCCATACGCCATCCGAGCCGAAGCCCATGCGCATCGTCTTCGGGCGTCCTTGCTCCAGCGAGCGCGCGAGGTCGTAAAAGCGCACGCAGCTCCATTGCGCGCGCTCCTCCGCTTCATTCGCGGGCGGGGCGGGGAAGGCCGGCCATTCATAGAGCGTGACCGGTCCACGCTGAATCTTGGCGTAAGGCTGCGCCAACACCGCGCGCGCGACGTTCAGAATCTCGAAGCCTTTCCGATCGAACGACAGCGACCGCAACACCTCGATCGGATCGGTTCCGGCGGGATGTTTCTTGACGCCGCGCTCGAACAGCGGGCGCGTCTCGTTCCAGTCAATCGGGATACGCAACGCTTCCAACTCGCCCTTGTCGCAGGCCGCGAGAATTTTTTCGCGGATCGCCGCGACCTGAGCCGGCAGCGCGGCAAGATCGCGCGAGGGCGGAGAGGCTGCGTCGGCGTCCGTGGCGCGTTGGGTCATGCGGGCCTCCTCGGGGGCGATGGTCAGAGCGATCGCACGGGCATAAAATTCTCACGATCGCCATTCTATCGGATAAACTCACGCGGGGATAAACTCCCGCGCCTGGAGCGACGATGAACGAGCCCGCGCGTAAAGAGAACGAGAAGCCCCCCGCCACGCCGCTGGAGCTGATGACGCGGCGCTCGAAAGCCATGCTGCTGGCCGAGCGTCTGCTGCGCCTAGGGGCCGCGCTGGCGACTCTTGGACTAACCTTTTTGGCGCTGTCCTGGTCCGGGCTGTGGCTGGAGGTCGGCGCGCCCTGGCGCATCGTCGGCGTCGCGCTATTCGCGCAGGCCGCGCTGTTTCTGCTCGTTCGGGAGATTTGGCGCGGGCCCCCGGGTCGGCGCCAGGCGCTGCGGCGGCTCGACGCCGAGGACGCCAGCGGGTTGCGCCCCGCTGCTTCGCTGGAGGATAAACTCGCCGGCGACGCGCCCGATCCCGCGACGGCGACGCTGTGGGAAGCGCATCGCCGTCGGCTGGAGCGAGCCCTCGCGGCGCTGCCGATCGCGCCGCCACGCCCCGATCTGCCTCGGCGCGATCCCTTCGCGCTGCGCGCGCTGGCGCTGGTCGCGGCGGTCGGGACGGCCTTTGTCGCCGGCGAGGATAAATCGACGCGGCTGCGCGCGGCCTTCGATTGGCGCGGCGCGGGCGTTTCTTTCGAAACGGCGCGCTTCGACGCTTTTCTCGATCCCCCGCCCTACACCGGCCGCCCGCCCCTGGTGCTCGGCGACAAGGACATCGGCCAGACATCGGAGGCGCCGGTCAATTCGGTGCTGCATCTGCGCTTCGCCGGCGCCGCCAAGACCGAGGGCGCGCTGGAGCCGGTCGGCTCGCCGCAAGGCGCCGAAAAAGCCGCCGAGCAGGAGCAGAGATTCAAGCTGACGGGCGCCGCGCGCATCGTGCTGCCGGATGGCCGCGCCTTCAATCTGGCCGCCATTCCCGACCGTCCGCCGAGCATCGAACTGCTGGAGGCGCCGCGCAACAATCTGCGGGGCACGATGACGCTGCGCTACGAGACCGACGACGACTACGGCGTGATCGAGGCGCTGGCGCTGCTGTCGCGCCCCGGCGCGCGGCGCGCGCTCTATCCGCCGCCGCGGCTGCCGCTGACGCCCCTGCCCGAGCGCGACGGGCGCGGCGAGGCGCGGGCGACGCTCGATCTCTCCGACAGCCCATGGGCCGGCGCCAATGCGACGCTGACTCTGGACGCGCGTGACGAAGGCGGCAACGAGGGCTTCTCGAAGCCCATCGAAATCACGCTGCCCCAGCGCCATTTCACCAAGCCGCTGGCGCGCGCTCTGGCCGAGCAGCGGCGCGCGCTCGCGCTCGACCCCGAGAACCGCGCGCAGGTGCGGCTGGCGCTCGACGGCCTCTCGATCGCGCCGGAACTGTTCGACACGCCTTCGTCGATCTATCTGGGTTTGCGCACGGCGCGGCGCGGACTCGACGGTCCCCGAAGCGACGACCAATTGCGCGAGGTCGCCGAACTGCTTTGGGCGATGGCGCTGAGCCTTGAGGGCGGCGATCTCGCGCGGTCCGAGCACGATCTGCGCGAGGCGCAACGCAAATTGCGCGAGGCGCTGGCGCGCGGCGCCGACGAACAGGAGATCGCGAAACTCACCGATGAGTTGCGCGAGACAATGGAGAAATTCCTGCAGGGCATGTCGGAGCAGGCCGCGCGCCAGCGCGATCCCGACGCGACGCGGGACGGAAAGGGCGAGGGGCGCGAAATAACCAAGGAAGACCTCGACAAAATGCTCGACGAAATGGGTCAGGCCAGCAAATCCGGCGACCTCGCGCAGGCGCAAAAGCTGCTCGACGATTTAGAGAACATGTTGGAGAATCTCGAGCCGTCGCAAGGCGGGGCTAAGAGTTCCAGCGCGCGGGAAAGCGGCCGCTCCGAACTCGACCAGATGTCGCGAGATCAGCAACAATTGCGCGACGAGACTTTCCAAGACGCGGCGCCGGGCGAAAAATCGGGGGCGAGCCCGCAACCGGGGCAAGGCGCGCGAGAGGAGCGTCAACATGCGCTGCGCGAACGGCTGGAACGCCAGCGCGAGGCGCTGCGGCGCTCCGGCGAGGGCGCGCCGACCGAACTCGACGACGCCGACAGAGCGATGAAGGACGCCGAGCAGGCGCTTGGGCAAGGACAGAGCGGCGCCGGCAAGGCCGTCGACGCGCAGGGCCGCGCGCTGCAGGCGCTAAGGCGCGGCGCCGATGAATTGGCGCGGCGCGGCGAACAGGAAGGCGGCGCGGGCGAAGAGAGCGGGCAAGACGAACGCGGCCAGCCGAGCTCCAAGGGCAAAGGCGCGGATCGCGATCCGCTCGGCCGCGATATGGGCGGCCATGGCCAACACGACTCCCATTCCCGTTACGACCCGCTGGGCCTGCCGCCGGCGCAACGCGCCCGCCGCGTGCAGGACGAGGTCCGCCGCCGACTCGGCCAGCCCGAGCGCCCGGCGGAAGAACTCGACTATCTGCAACGCCTGCTGCGGCGGTGAGGATTCGGCGGCGCGCCGCGCCGTCAAGGAGCCGCTAATCCCCCCGATAGACGCAGCCCTCGAAACAGCTGTCGCGGAACACGCCGACCTCGCGAAGACCCGGCGCGAAGGGCGAAAGATCGTCCCATATATAAAGACAGAGATTCTCCAGCGTCGGCTTGCCCAGCCCATCGAGGTCGTTGAGGAAACTGTGATCGAGCTTTTCGCGCAGTTCCGCGAGGCGGCGGCCGAGCTTGCCGAGGTCCATCACCCATTGCTCTTCCTGGCTCCGCTCGCCGCGCAGCGTCACCCGCACGCGGAACGAATGCCCGTGCAGATTGCGGTATTTGCCGCCGGTCGGATGCTCCGGGTCGTACAGCGCATGCGCCGCCTCGAAATAAAACTCCCGGAAAACCTCGAAACTCGCCACGTCTACTTCACCCCGATGATCTTGTGCGTCTGCAACGACAGGCGCCAGCGCGGATGGCGCAGGCAATAGTCGATCGCCGCCTCCCTATTGCGCAGAATCTCCGGCCCGTCCATGGGCTGCAACAGGAAATGCGCGAAGTCGAGACCTTCGAAAGCTTCGGGCTCCGCCCCCGGCTGCGGGAACACCAGTTTTAGCTCGTGGCCCCGGGTCTGGCGCAACGGCGCGCCGGCCTTGGGCGAAACGCAAATCCAATCGATCGACGCGGGAACGGGCAGCGTTCCATTGGTCTCGACGGCGATCTCGAAACCCTGGCCATGCAGCGCGGCGATCAGCGCTTCGTCGATCTGGAGCGTCGGTTCGCCGCCGGTCAGCACGACGAAACGTTGGTCGCGCGCCGGCCCCCAGAGCCGCGCCAGCAGAGCCGCGAGTTCCTCGGCGTTGGAGAATTTGCCGCCGTTCTCGCCATCCACGCCGACAAAGTCGGTGTCGCAAAAGCCGCAGACCGCGCGCGCGCGATCCTCCTCGCGTCCGGTCCATAGGTTGCAGCCGGAGAAGCGACAGAACACGGCCGCGCGCCCCGCGTGACGCCCTTCGCCCTGCAGCGTTAAAAAAGCCTCCTTGACCGAGTAGACCATCGCACCCCGCGCGAAAAAGGCCCGCAAGAGCCTTGCCTCCAACCGTCAGCCCTTTTTGGGCCGCTCGACGTCGACGCCGCCGGGCTCGGTGGGAGCAAGAGGAGGAGTCGGACCGAGACCGCGAATATAAGCCACGATGTCCTCGATTTCCCGTCGCGTCAGGCTCATGTCGGGCATTTTAGGATGCGGATCGGCGAGGAAGGCGGCGATCGCCTTGTTGTCGGGCAGGCGTCGCGCGATGTCGGCGAAGGGCGGCGCGTCGGCGTTGGCCGAGCGCTGATCCGGCGCGACCACATGGCAGGCCGCGCACCAACGCTTGGCGATCACGCCGCCATGCGCCGCGTCCGCGCCCAAGGCCGGCGCGCAAAGCCCGCCGACAATCGGCGCGATCAGGGTGAATGAAACGAGTCGACGTAACCCGGTGATCATCGCGGCGTCCTTCTTCTAGCGGCCCGGGCTCCGCCATTCAATTCGCGGCGGAGTCCTCAAGTTTGACTTTAACCACACGGCGAGGGCGGCGGGAAGAAATGGCTCCGCCGCGCGGCGCGTCAAGGCGACGCAAGACCTCCCGATGACGCATAAAATTTGTCCCGACGCGCCCTTTCGGACGGCGAATATGTGACCTTGTTGCAACACTCGCCGAGATAAATATGCGATCCCATGATTTGACTCACAAAGCCCCTTTTCAGCCATAAACCCCGCGCTAAAGTCACCGTGTCACAAGGTCATCGAAGACGCGGCGACAACTTCCCAAGGCGATCCATACGCGGGGAGACGGCGGTTTTTTGCTCGAATTCGATCTGAAGTTGACACGGCGAAGTGTTTTGGCGCGTGCGCGGTTGGGCCGCGTTTGGGGAAGACGAGCGGTCATGAAGAGGCCTTTTCAAATCAGCCTATTCGCATTTGGCGCGCAAAGACACGGCATGGCTCTGGGCTACGTCCTGGGCGGCGCATGGGTCGCGATATTGTTGGTCGCCTTCGCCGCCCCCGCTCCGGCTCTCGACGGCGCCGATCAACGCTTGACCTCGCCGACCGCTCAACTGCCAATGTTCAAGGATCCGCGCGCCGCGCTTCGCGCGGGGCTGGAGAGTTACCACTCCGGCAAGGCTGGCGCCTCGATCGAGGCGTTGCGCTACGCGGCCGACGGCGGCGAATATCTGGCGCAATGGAAGCTCGCCCGGATGTACGCCGAGGGCGACGGCGTGGCCCGCGACGACCACAAGGCGTTCGATTATTTCTCGAAGATCGTCGAACATTTCGCGGACGACGATCCGGACCCGAGCATGCGTTCGATGGCGTCGAGCGCCTTCGTCTCGGTCGGGCAATATCTGCGCGCGGGGATCGCCAGCGCCAAGCTGGCGCCGGACCCAGAGCGCGCCTTCGATCTGTTCCGCTACGCGGCGACTTTTTTTGGCGACGCCGACGCTCAGTATAATGTCGCGCGCATGTATCTCGACGGCGTGGGCGTCAAGAAGGACATTCACCAGGGGATGAACTGGCTCGATCTCGCGGCGCGCAAGGGCCATGCCCCGGCGCAGGCGCTGCTCGGCGAGATGATGTTCAACGGCGAGGCCGGCGGCGCCGCGCAACGTCCGCGCGGGCTGATGTATCTGACCCTGGCTCGCGAATCGGCGAGCGGCGCTCCCGCCGACCAGTGGATCGTTGATTTACACGCCAAGGCGCTGGCTTCGGCCAGCGAAGCGGATCGCCGGGCCGCCGTCGCGATGCTGGAAAACTATCTGCGCCATCGCGATTAAGGCGCTTTCGGCGAAAGTGGACGCCGGTTTTGCCTTGGAAAGCGCGAAAACTCATAAGACAAGTCTTCCCGGTTCAATCCGTACCGGAAAGACTTTAGAGCCGGCGCGGAATCAGGGAAACGAGAAAGAAGATCAGCGCCAGGACCGCCAGCGTCGTTATAATCCACTCCGTTACGGTCGCCCCGCCGGGATGGCTGATCACGCCACTGACCGCGCTCCTGAGCGTGTCCCAACTGCAATTCGTGACTTCGCCGAGAGTTTGCTCGCTGACAGGCTTCTCGCAAGGCAACATCTTTCAACTCCCTCTGCCCCTTGATAGAAACCGCGGTGAAAGGGGATCGTTCCCGGTCTCCACGCTCCCGCCCCGCCAATTCGCATTGCATTCCCGCGCGCATATTCGGGAGGTTCGTCCGACCTTCGCCGAGAGGCGCCGACTTCGCGGCTCCACTAAAGTCTTTCCGGTTTAGATTGAACCGGAAAGACTCTAAATTCTTTTATTTTGTCGTGCTTTCCGAGGCAAAACCGGCGTCCACTTTTGCCGAAAGCACCCTAACCCCGGCGCGCCAGCGAGCGCAAAAATCCCTGCGTGTCGTCGGTCAACTCCGTATCCACGGCGGGCGCGAGCTTCAGCAGCAGGTTCGCGACGAAGGCCTGATCATTGCGAGGGTCATCCAGCACTTCTCGCAAGACCGGAACGTTGTCCTCTATGTGCTGGAGGAAGGATATGCCCTTCTCCAGAGTCTCGGTCCAGCGGTCGCGATGCCATTTCGCCAGGGGAAACATGATCTCGTGCACAAAATTGGAGGTGCGCGCCTTCTCCAGGAAGCGCAGCCCCGTGCTCCAATTCTCCTTGGCCCGCATTGGCGGCGGCGGCTTGTCGCCGATCAGCATTTTCTTGCCGGACTGAGCGACAAAATCGTCAAGCGTCACGGGCGCTTCGATGTTGGCGCGAAAGTTCCAAAAGATGTGCGATCCGGGAAACTCCTTGCCGATGCTTTCCGCCAAGGCGGCCTCGACCTTGTCGACCGCCGCCTTGTCCTCGTTCAACGCCGCCGTCATGCAGAAGGCGAATATGGCGTCGGCCGCGACATTGGCGACCGCGCCGCCCTTGAGCTGCTGTGCCGATAAACTAGGCGTCGCCCCATCGGCGGGCGGCTGGGCTTCGCCCGCCCGCTGCGCCGTGATGAAAGCCGTAATTTCCAGCCAACCCATGAAATTGGCGACGAAGGCGTCCGGGTCCACGTAGACGATCGCCAGATTGAGGGGCTGTTTGCGCTTCTTTAGTTCCGCCAAGTCGGTCACGAGTAATCCCCTGATTGCATTGGAGTCGATCGGGTCGGCAAATCAGGCGGCGTCCTCTTCCGCCAACACGACGCCAGTCAAACAGACATCGCCGTCGTCGATCACCAAGGTGATCGGCGTCAGGCGCCCGCCTTTGCAGGGGCCGATGAAGCATTCGCCCGTATCCGGATCGAACTGGGCCTGATGGTTGCCGCAGGTGATGAAATTTTCATCTTCGTCGAGAAACTGGCCCGGCGTCGTATCGAGGCGCGATCCTTGATGCGGGCAAGCATTTTCATAGCCATAGAACTGGTTGCACTTGCGCGTGATCATGATCGGCCAGGGCTTGGGCTCGCCGTTTTCGCCCGCCCGCATCAGCACGAAGCCCTTCACGTCGCGGTCGTCGATTTCGATTGTCCGACAAATCACATAAAGCTCATCCATCGACGCACCCCTTTCCGACAAGTTGGAACGCTCCAATCGCGAGGAAGCGGACATGCGGCCGTCGTAGCAATCGATGAGCCAGACCGTCTGGCGCGGGACGCGCCGCCCGAAAAGCCCGGCGGACGGCGACAAACGAAAACAGCCCCGGTCATCGCGGACCGGGGCTGTTTTCGTTGAAGCGTCCGCCTTACTGCGCGGCGAGCTTGATCTCGGGATAGGTGCAGCGCTCGGCGCTCTTTTCGTCGAGATGCAGATGCGCCGGCGGCTCGACGAAGGGGATGCCGAGCGTCCGCCAGACATCGACCATCGCCTCGACGAGGTTCCCGATATGCGCGTGGCTGTGGCGCGGCGTCGGCGTGATGCGCAGGCGCTCGGAGCCCTTGGCGACGGTCGGGTAGTTGATCGGCTGGATGTAGATGTGATGGCGCTCCAGCAGCATGTCGCTGGCGGCCTTGCAAAGCTGCGCGTCGCGCACCATCACCGGCACGATGTGCGAGTTGTTCTCCAGCACCGGCAGTCCGGCGGCGCCCAATGCGTGTTTGGTGATCGCCGATGCGCGTTGATGCGCGTCGCGCAGGTCCGGACGCGCCTTGAGCAGGCGCACGGCGGCGCAAGCGGCGGCCGCGACGGCCGGCGGCAGGGCCGTCGTGAAGATGAAGGACGGCGCATAGCCGCGAATGGCGTCGATCAGCGCGGCGTCGCCGGCGACATAGCCGCCGAGCGTGCCGAAGCCCTTGGCCAGCGTGCCCTCGATCACGTCGATCTTTTGCATGACGCCGACCTGTTCGCAAACGCCGCCGCCGCGCGGGCCGTACATGCCGACCGCGTGCACCTCGTCGATATAGGTCATGGCGCCGTAACGCTCGGCCAGCGCGGCGATTTCGGCGACCGGCGCGACATTGCCGTTCATCGAATAAAGGCTCTCGAACACGATCAGCTTGGGCCGCTCGCCCGCCGCGATCAAAAGCTCCTCGAGATGGGCGAGGTCGTTGTGACGGAAGATTTTCGTCTCCGCGCGCGAGCGCTTGACGCCCTCGATCATCGAATTGTGATTCGAGGCGTCGGAGAGAATGAGGCAATTGGGCAGGAGATCGGCGATGGTCGAGATCGCCGCGAGATTGGAGATCCAGCCAGAGGTGAAGACCAGCGCCGCTTCCTTGCCATGCAGATCGGCGAGTTCGCGCTCGAGTTCGACGATGGCGTGGCTGGTGCCGGAAATATTGCGGGTGCCGCCGGCGCCGGCGCCGACCTTGGCCGCCGTCTCGACCATGGCGGCGATCACCTCGGGGTGCTGGCCCATGCCGAGATAATCGTTGGAGCACCAGATGGTGACATCCTGGGTTTTGCCGTCCGGACGATGCCAAACCGCCTCGGGGAAACTCTCCACATCGCGCTCGATATGGGCGAAGACCCGATAGCGCCGTTCCGAACGAAGACGGAAGACAGCTGCCTCGAAGTAGCGCCGATAAACCATGCCGAAGCCCTTCATTCAACGCGCCATTCGCGCGACACACGGCCCTGGGCTCCCCTCCCCGGACCGCCGAACACTGTACGGAACCTTACATAGCCGAAAAGGAGCGACAACGCGAGCGGCGGATCGTCGCGGATGGCGAATAGAAATTCGCGGCCGCCCCTTCCCTCACGCCGCCAACGCCGCCAGCACCCGCGCCCAGGAGCGGGTTCCCTTGTGGAACGAGGTGAGCGAATATTTCTCGTTCGGCGAGTGGATGCGGTCGTCCTCCAGCGCGAAGCCGATCATCAGCGCGTCCATGCCGAGATCGCGCTTGAAGGCGCCGACAATCGGAATCGAGCCGCCGCAGCCGGTCAGCGCCGCCTCGACGCCCCATTCGTCGGCCAGCGCCCGCCGCGCCCGCTTCAGCGCCTCGGACCCGAACGGCAGATTGAGCGCCCCGGACGCCCCATGCGAGATGAACTCCGCCGTTACGTCCACCGGCAGCCGTTCGCGCACGAAGGCGTGGAATGTCTCGACGATTTTCTTGGGGCTCTGCGTCCCGACCAAGCGGAACGAGAATTTGGCGCTGGCCTGCGCCGGCAGCACGGTTTTCGAGCCCTTGCCAGTATAGCCGCCGACAATGCCGTTCACGTCGCAGGTCGGCCGCGCCCAAATCTGCTCGATGACGCCGCGCCCGGCCTCGCCGCCGACCTGGCTAAGGCCAATGCCCTGCAAAAACGCCTCCTCGTCGAAATCGAGTTCTCGCCATTGCGCCGCTATGTCCTCGGGCAATTCCGGCACGCCGTCGTAAAAGCCCGGCAGCGCCACCTCGCCATCCTCCGTGTGAAGCTCGCCGATGATTTTCGCGAGCACATGGATCGGATTGACGACGGGACCGCCGAACATGCCGGAATGCAGATCGTGGCTGGCGCCCCTCAGGATCACCTCCTCCTGCACCAGTCCGCGCAGCATGATGGTTATGCCCGGCGTGGCCGCGTTCCACATGCCGGTGTCGCAGACGAGGGCCAGCGCCGGCTCCGACAATTCGGCCTTGTTGGCGGCGAGAAATTCCGGCAGCGACGGGGAGCCGGTCTCCTCCTCGCCCTCGAACAGGAAGGTCACGATTGCACGGCAGTCCGCCATTGGCCTCGAAGGCGCGGCAGGCCTCGACGAAAGTCATGAGCTGACCCTTGTCGTCGGAGGCGCCGCGCGCGACGATCTCCTGCGTCCCGTCGCCCTGTTGCAGACGCGGCGCGAAGGGCTCGGTCTTCCACAATTCCAGCGGATCGGCAGGCTGCACGTCGTAATGGCCGTAGAACAGCAGATGCGGCGCATCCTTGCGCTTCGCGCTCGCATGGCCGACCACGATGGGATGGCCGGGAGTCGGCCGCGATTCGGCGCGGTAGCCGAGTCCCTGGAGTTCCCTCACGAGCCAGTCGGCGGCGCGCTCGCATTCCTTGGTGTAGGCCGGGTCGGTCGAGACGGAAGGAATGCGCAATAAATCGAACAACCGCTGCGTGGAGGCGTCGATATTCTTGTCGATGGTGGCGAGAACGGCTTCGAGCGTGGCCATGGAACAGCTCTCCTTGTTAGCCCGAAGTCTAAATCAGCCAAGCGAAAACCGCGATGCGTTTTGCGCCAATCCGCCTAACTCCGCTAGATTTTTCGCGCGCCGCCGCCGCGAGTGTTTCCGCTCTAGATGAAATCCGCGCGAATCGGGACGTGGTCGGATGGCTTTTCGCGCCCGCGCAGCGCCTTGTCGATCTCGACGCTCTTCAAGTGGTCGGCGGCCGGCGGCGACAGCAAAAGATGGTCGATGCGAAGCCCCTGATTCTTTTGCCAGGCGCCGGCCTGATAATCCCAGAATGTGTAAACGGCGGGCGCGTCCGTGACGGCGCGCAGCGCCTCCGTGTAGCCGAGGTTGAGCAACCGGCGGAACTTCGCGCGGGTTTCGGGCTTGAACAATGCGTCGCCGGCCCAGCCCACGGGATCGTAAACATCCTCGGGCGCCGGAATGACATTATAATCTCCGGCCAGCACGACCCGCTCCTCCAGAGCGAGCAGCGCGCGCGCCCGCTCGGTCAGCGCGTCCATGAAGGCGAGCTTATAGCCGTATTTCTCGCTGTCCGGCGGATTGCCATTGGGCAGATAGATCGAGGCGACGCGGTAAACCCCGCCGGCGCCGTCGCCGACCACGCCCTCGATGTAGCGCGCCTGGGCGTCCTCGAAACCCGGCAATCCGCGCGAAACATCCTCCAGCGGAGTTTTGGAGAGCAGCGCGACGCCGTTAAAAGTCTTCTGGCCAAAGGTCTCGACGATATAGCCGGCGTCCTCGACCTCGGCGCGCGGAAAGGCTTCGTCCTGGCATTTGAGTTCTTGCAGACACAGCACGTCGGGCGCGACATCGCGCAGATAGTCGAGCAGCGGCGCGGTTCTTTGGCGCACCGAATTGACGTTCCAGCTGGCGATGCGCATAGCTCGGCTTCTCCAATATGCGCGGGGTTACGCGGCGCCGGCGATTTCCGCGACGATCCGCTCCGCCGCCGCCCTTGGGTCCGCCGCGCGGGTGATCGGGCGTCCGATCACGAGGTGATCGGCCCCGGCGAGAATCGCCTGCCCCGGCGTCATCACGCGCTTCTGGTCGTTGGCGTCGGCCCCGGCGGGGCGCACGCCGGGCGTGACCAGCAACATTTTCGGGCCAACCAGCGCGCGGATCGGCGCCAGCTCCAGCGGCGAGAGAATCAGCCCGTCGACGCCGAGTTCCCTCGCCTGCGTCGCCCGGAGCGCCGCCAGCTCCGCCACGCCGAGCGCATAGCCGGCCTCGCGCAAATCGGCGTCGTCGTAAGAGGTCATCACCGTGACGGCGAGCAGCCGCAAACCGCCGTCGCCCGCGCCGGCGCGGGCCGCGCGCATTGTTTGCGTAAAGCCGTGGATCGTTAAAAAATCGACGCCAAGCCTCGCGATTTGCCGCGTCGCGCGCTCCACGGTGGCGCCGATGTCGTGCAATTTAAGATCAAGGAAAACGCTCTTGTCCGCCTGTTTCAGCTCGCTGGCGAGGGCGAGCCCGCCGGCGTAGGCGAGCTCCAGTCCTATTTTGTAAAAGGACACGCTGTCGCCGAGCTTCGAAATCAGGGCTCGCGCCGCCTCGACGCTCTCCACGTCGAGCGCGACGATCAGCCGGTCGCGCGCCTTCGCTTCGCTCGAAGTCACTTGGCCGGGCCGTCGGAATGACCGGCGCGGCGATAGCGCCAGACCCGCGCCGGCGGTATGTTCAGCAGAACCGGCGCCGAACCCTTGCCGACGAAGGTTCCCGCCAAGCCATGGGCGTGGATGGGCATCGGCGAGATCGCCAGCCCATAGGTGAACTGGATAAACAGCCCGTCCGGCCCCATCAGGTCGAAAGCCTGATGCAGCAACTCGACGCGGTCGCGCTCGGGACAATTCAACAACGGCAGGCTGGAGATGACGGTCGCCACCTCTCCATTGACGTGACCGGCCAGCGTCGCCTTGAGGCCATAGGCGTCGCCTTGCACGATTTTGACGCCGGGATAACGTTCGGCCAGCATGCGGCAGAATCTCGTCTCGTATTCGACCAGCAACAGGCGATCCGCCGGAATCCCGCGCGCCAGCAGCGCCTTGGTGACCGGGCCGGTGCCGGGACCAAGTTCGATGATCGGCCCTCCGCGCGCAAGATCGACGTAGCTGGCCATCGCCTTGGCGAGCGCCGGCCCGGAGGGCGCGACCGCGCCGACAACGCCGGGATTCTGGAACCATTGGCTCAGGAATCGCGCGCTATCGGCGAGAGTGGTTTTTTTGGGCTGCTTGCGGTGCGGCAAGGAAGGATCGCCTTTTTTGGTTGGCGGGTTGGTCCCCCGCTTGGAACTTCACTCCCGCGCTCGTTCGACACGACGCGCGGCGACGCGCTCCCTTGGCGTCGCCTCTACCCTTTAGCCTTCCCGCGCGGTTTTGATAATCCCCGCGGCGTCCGACGGATTGACGCGCTACTTTCCGAACAGCTCTTTCATCCGCGCGAAAAAGCCGGTCGATTCGGGGTGGGTGTGGTGCGAGGACTCCTGCTCGAATTCATGGAGCAGTTCGCGTTGGCGCTTGGTGAGATTTTGCGGCGTCTCGACGCTGATCTGGACATGCAAATCGCCCTGGTCGCGCCCGCGCAGCACCGGCATTCCCTTGCCCTTCACCTTCAACTGGCGGCCAGATTGCGTGCCCTCCGGCACTTTCAGCTTGCATTCCGAGCTATCGATGGCGTGGACGGATATCTCGCCGCCGATGGCCGCGCGCACCATCGAGATCGGCACGCGGCAGTAAAGATCGGCGCCGTCGCGCTGGAAGAAGGCGTGCGGCTTGACCGACAGGAAAATATATAAGTCGCCGGGCGGACCGCCCCGCAAGCCGGCCTCGCCCTCGCCCGCGAGGCGGATCCTGGTGCCGTCCTCGACCCCCGCCGGCACATTGACGGAGAGCGTGCGCTCCAGCGTCTTGCGGCCGGAGCCGGCGCATGAAGGACAGGGATTTTCGATGATCTCGCCGCGCCCCTGGCAGGTTGGGCAGGTTCGCTCGATCGCGAAAAATCCCTGCTGCGCGCGCACGCGTCCCTGGCCGGCGCAGGTGGCGCACACCTTTGGCCTGGAGCCCTTTTTGGCGCCGCTTCCGGCGCAGGCCTCGCAGGTCGCCGAGGTCGGCAGCTTCAGCGTCGCCGCCTTGCCGGTGTAGGCCTCCTCGAGCGTAATCTCCATATTGTAGCGCAGATCGGAGCCGCGCTCGCGGCCATTGCCGCCGGAGCGCCCGCCGCGCCGCCCCATGACGTCGCCGAAGAGATCCTCGAAAATATCGGCCATCGAGGCGCCGAAGCCCTCGCCGCCAAAGCCGCCGGCGCCGCCGCCCTGCTCGAAGGCGGCATGGCCCAGACGGTCGTAGGCGGCGCGCTTTTGCGGGTCCGACAGCGCCTGATAGGCCTCGTTCAGCTCCTTGAACTGCGCCTCGGCCGCCCTGTCGCCGGGGTTTCGGTCGGGATGGCACTCCATCGCCGACTTGCGGAAGGCGATCTTCATCTCGACTTCGGTCGCGGTCCGGGAGACTCCGAGAATTTCGTAATAGTCGCGCTTGGCCATTCAAAGTCTCCGCCCCTGGGTCGAGAGGCTGTGCAACGGTCATTTTCATTTGGCCGGACTCGATGGCTCCGAGGCGACCATCGCATTTGTAGTCCCGCCAATGGGTTCTAACACCAACGCCAAACGCAAATAAACATCCCCCTTCCAATTCGGAAGGGGGATGTTCGCGTGAATGAACCCAGATTTTACTTCTTGTGATCGTCGCCGCCGACTTCCTTGAAGTCCGCGTCGATCACGTCGTCCTTGCCATGGGCGTCCTGCGCGCCGGCTCCGGGCGCCGCGCCCTCGGCCTGCTGGGCCTTGTACATCGCCTCGCCCAGCTTCATGGTCGCCTGCGCCAACTCGCTGGTCTTGGCCTTGATGTGCTCCGCGTCCTCGCCTTCGAGCGCGGTCTTCAGCGAAGCGATGGCCGCCTCGATCGCGCTCTTGTCGGCGGCGGAGACCTTGTCGCCGAATTCGGCCACCGACTTCTCCGCCGAATGCACGCTCGCCTCGCCATGGTTCCTGGCGTCGACCAGTTCGCGCCGCGCCTTGTCCTCGGCGGCGTGCGCCTCGGCGTCCTTGACCATCTTGTCGATGTCGGCGTCCGACAGGCCGCCCGAGGCCTGGATGCGGATCTGCTGCTCCTTGTTGGTGGCCTTGTCCTTCGCCGTCACATTGACGATGCCGTTGGCGTCGATGTCGAAGGTCACCTCGATCTGCGGCACGCCGCGCGGGGCCGGCGGAATGCCGGCGAGGTCGAACCGCCCCAGACTCTTGTTGTCCTGCGCCATCTCGCGTTCGCCCTGGAACACATTGATGGTCACGGCGGTCTGATTGTCCTCGGCGGTCGAGAACACCTGGCTCTTCTTGGTCGGGATCGTCGTGTTGCGGTCGATCAACCGGGTGAACACGCCGCCCAGCGTCTCGATGCCGAGCGAGAGCGGGGTCACGTCGAGCAGCAGCACGTCCTTCACGTCGCCCTGGAGCACGCCGGCCTGCACGGCGGCGCCGATCGCCACCACCTCGTCGGGGTTGACGCCCTTATGCGGTTCCTTGCCGAAGAACTGCTTGACGACTTCCTGCACCTTGGGCATGCGGGTCATGCCGCCGACCAGCACCACTTCGCCGATCTCGCCCGCCGACATGCCCGCGTCCTTGAGCGCCTTGCGGCAAGGTTCGATCGTGCGCTGGATCAGATCGTCGACCAGCGCCTCGAATTTGGCGCGCGTGAGCTTCAGGGCCAGATGCTTCGGCCCCGCGGCGTCGGCGGTGATGTAAGGCAGATTGATCTCCGTCTGCGTCGCGGCGGAGAGTTCGATCTTGGCCTTTTCCGCCGCCTCCTTCAGACGCTGCAGCGCAAGCTTGTCCTTGGTGAGGTCGATGCCCTGCTCTTTCTTGAACTCGCCGGCGAGATATTCGACGAGGCGATTGTCGAAATCCTCGCCGCCCAGGAAGGTGTCGCCATTGGTGGACTTCACCTCGAACACGCCGTCGCCGATTTCCAGAATCGATACGTCGAAGGTGCCGCCGCCAAGGTCGTAGACCGCGATGGCGCCGCTGTGCTTCTTGTCGAGGCCATAGGCCAGCGCCGCCGCCGTCGGCTCGTTGATGATGCGCAGCACTTCGAGGCCGGCGATCTTGCCGGCGTCCTTGGTCGCCTGACGCTGGGCGTCATTGAAATAGGCCGGGACGGTGATGACCGCCTGCGTGACGGTCTGCCCGAGGTGCGCCTCGGCGGTCTCCTTCATCTTTTGCAGGATGAAGGCCGAAATCTGCGAAGGCGAATATTGCTTGCCGGCCGCCGCCACCCAGGCGTCGCCATTGCCGCCCCTGACGATCGAATAGGGAACGAGGCCGATGTCCTTCTTGGTCATCGGGTCTTCGAACGTGCGGCCGATCAGTCGCTTGATCGCGAAGAAGGTTTTCTCGGGATTGGTCACCGCCTGGCGCTTGGCGGGCTGGCCGACGAGACGCTCGCCGTCGTCGGTGAAAGCGACGATCGAAGGCGTCGTGCGCGCGCCTTCCGCGTTTTCGATGACCTTGGGGCTCGACCCATCCATGACGGCGACGCAGGAGTTGGTCGTGCCGAGGTCGATGCCGATAATCTTAGCCATTTTCTTCCGGTCCTTCCATTAATGTAATATTTTTGGACCCCGTAGCGGTCCGACAGGAGGCGGATTCGTCACGGCTTATGCGTAAGCCCGTTTCGGCCCTGCCTCGCCTCGTCACATGAGATTGTGTTTGGGCCGTTCCCCCGCAAGGGCGTCCTCGCATATCCGGCGCATATAAATTGAAGTGGACGCGCCGGCAAGCGGCGCTCGATAAAGCATCGGCTCGCGCAAGGCCGCGCGGCCGGGTTTGGCGAAGCCCGAAATTTACCAGAGTTGTCCAACCCAATTAGTAAAACGGCAAAGGTTTCGGCCCATGCCTTGGCGAACTCGCGAAACTCCAAGGCTTTGGCGAAGGTTGTCATGACAAGCTCCAGGCAGCCCATAGGCTTTTCCAGAAATCGGACCATCAAGGAAAAGCGGGAGACAACCCGTCAAAGGTCTTATGGCGACATCGCGCTGACGCGGCTTCGTCAGCGTCTCGAAAAGATGAAAAAATACTGATTCAGCGCGGTTTCATCGGCTGAGAGGAATTCTCGGACAGCCAAGCTGGCCTGCTTTCACGGCAAGCGCGCCGCGATTTCGGGAAGACGGCGGCGGCGGACCTCGATCTGGCTTCATGACTTAAATCAATAATCTTCGATTTTTCGCCCATTCGCGAGGCGGCTGGCAAATCGGCAATGAAATTGCTACAAGCTGCCCGCTTCAACCTGCGGACGCGGGGCCACTTCCCTTTCGAAAGCCATGAGATCCCATGCGCAGCGGCAAAATCGAGCGCAACACATCCGAGACGCGGGTTTCGGTCGCCGTCGACCTCGACGGGGCCGGAAACGCGCATATTTCGACCGGCGTCGGCTTTTTCGACCACATGCTCGACCAAATCGCCCGCCACGCGCCGCTCGATCTGGAACTGACAGCCAAGGGCGACCTCCACATCGACGCCCATCACACGGTCGAGGACGTCGGCATCGCCTTCGGCCAGGCGGTGGACCGGGCGCTTGGGGACCGCAAGGGCATCACGCGCTACGGCGACGCGCATGTGCCGCTCGACGAGGCGTTGACCCGCGTCGTCGTGGATGTTTCCGGTCGGCCCTTTCTCGTTTACGAGGTCAAATTTCCGGCGCAAAAAATCGGCGATTTCGACACCGAGCTGATTCGCGAATTTTTCCAGGCCGTCGCGGTGCATGCGCGCATCGGGCTGCACATCGAGACTCTGCGCGGCGTCAACAGTCACCACATCGCCGAAAGCGCGTTCAAAGGTTTCGCGCGCGCTTTCGGCAAGGCCGTGGCGATCAACCCGCGCGCGCAAAACCAGGTGCCTTCGACCAAGGGCACGCTGACCAGTTGAGGGAACAGGTCCATGGCCATTTTTACCGTGCACATTCCCGCGGCCCGCGCGGGCGAAGCGCCGTCGGCTGAAAAAATCGTCTTGCTGCGAGACAGCTTTTCGGTCCCGGCCATGCTGCTGGGTCCTTTCTGGCTTGCGTGGAACCGCGCCTGGATCCCCGCGATCGGCTGGACCACGCTGCTGGCCGTGATCGTCTTCGCCGGCGTGAAACTCGGCGCTTTCCTCGGCAGACGCTGTCGCTGGTGAACGCCGCCCTGGCCTGCCTGCTCGGCTTCGAAGGCTCGCGTCTGGTCGCCTGGAGCCTGGCGCGGCGGCATTATAACGAAAGCGCCGTCGTCATCGGCGAGTCCGCCGACGAGGCGGAAGAGATATTTTTCCACAACTGGCGCGGAGCCAGCGCAGTCGCTTCGCCGCCTCCGCCGCCGCCCCCGCCGCCACCCGTTGGCGCCAGCGAGGAGCCTCGCGTTTGACGACAGCGATTATCGATTACGGCTCCGGCAATCTCCACTCCGCCGTGAAAGCCTTCGAACGCGCCGCGCGCGAGTTGGGCGATGTCCGCGGCGACATTCTCGTGACCGACGATCCCGACGTCGTGCGGCGCGCCGAACGCGTCGTTTTGCCGGGCGTTGGAGCCTTCGCGGATTGCCGCCAGGGGCTTGCGGCCATTTCCGGCATGGACGCGGCGTTGACCGAGGCCGTGATCGACAACGGCCGGCCGTTTCTCGGCATTTGCGTCGGCATGCAGTTGATGGCGACGCGAGGCCTCGAACATGGGGAAACGCGCGGGCTGGACTGGATCGCCGGAGACGTCGAGGCGATCGAACCCGCCGATCCTTCGTTCAAAATCCCACATATGGGATGGAACACCCTGAACCTCGCGCGCCCGCACCCTCTGTTCGCCGGCATCAAAACGGGAGAGGAAGGGCTGCACGCCTATTTCGTGCACTCCTATCAGCTAACGCCGCGCTCGCGCGAAGATCTGGTGGCCACCGCCGATTATGGCGCGCCGCTCACCGCCGCCGTGGCGCGGGAAAATCTCGTCGGCGTGCAGTTTCATCCCGAAAAGAGCCAAAGGCTCGGTCTGGCTCTCATCGCCAATTTTCTGAGGTGGCGTCCGTGATTCTGTTTCCCGCGATTGATCTCAAGGAAGGCCAGTGCGTGCGGCTCGCCCAAGGCGACATGACCCGCGCCACCGTGTTCAACGACGACCCCGCCAAACAGGCGCGCGCCTTCGAGCGACAAGGCTTCGAATATCTGCATGTCGTCGATCTCGACGGCGCCTTCGCCGGAGCCCCTCGCAACGCCAGCGCGGTCGAGGCGATCCTCGCGGCGCTTAAGATTCCCGTGCAGCTCGGCGGCGGCATTCGCGAAATGCGCACCATCGCCCGCTGGCTGGAAAAGGGCGTGGCGCGCGTGATCATCGGCACCGCGGCGGTCAAAGACCCCGCTCTGGTGCGCGAGGCCGCGCGGCTTTATCCCGGGCGCATCGCCGTCGGCATAGACGCCAAGGACGGCATGGTCGCGGTCGAAGGCTGGGCGCGCACGACGCGCATGTCGGCGCTCGATCTTGGCCGCAGCTTCGAGAACGCGGGCGTCGCCGCCATCGTCTATACCGACATCGCGCGCGACGGCATTCTGAAAGGCCTCAACATGGAGGCGACGCTGGCGCTGGCCGACGCGTTGACGATCCCCGTGATCGCCTCGGGCGGTCTCGCTTCGCTGGAGGACGTGGAGCGCCTGACGCGGCCCGACTGCGCGAGACTCGCCGGCGCCATCACCGGGCGCGCGCTCTATGATGGCAGGCTCGATCCGGCGGAGGCGCTGGCGCTGTTGCGCGGGGCGGGTCGATCAAGCCGGGCGAGCGCCTGATGCTCAAATCCCGCCTCATCCCCTGCCTCGACGTAAAGGACGGACGCGTCGTCAAGGGCGTCAACTTCGTCGATCTGCGCGACGCCGGCGATCCCGTGCAATGCGCCATCGCCTATGACGCCGCCGGCGCCGACGAGCTGTGCTTTCTCGACATCACCGCGAGCTTTGAGAATCGCGGCACGCTGCTCGATGTCGTGCGACGCACGGCGGAAGCCTGTTTCATGCCGCTGACGGTCGGCGGCGGCGTGCGGACGCTAGACGACATTCGCAATCTCTTGCTCGCCGGAGCCGATAAGGTTTCGATCAACTCCGCCGCCGTGGCGAACCGCGACTTCGTGCGCGAGGCGGCGGAGAAGTTCGGCGCGCAATGCATCGTCGTGGCGATAGACGCGAAGCGTGTCGGAGAAAGCCGCTGGGAGATTTTCACCCACGGCGGACGCCGCGCGACGGGCATTGACGCGGTGGATTACGCGCGCGAAGTCGCCGCTCTCGGCGCCGGCGAAATCCTGCTCACCTCGATGGACCGCGACGGCGCCAAATGCGGTTTCGACATTGAACTCACGCGCGGCGTCGCCGACGCCGTGGGCGTCCCGGTCATCGCCTCGGGCGGCGTCGGCGAACTCGATCATCTGGTCGCCGGCATTCGGGAGGGACACGCCAGCGCGGTGCTCGCGGCGTCGATCTTTCATTTTGGCGAATATTCGATCCAGCAGGCCAAGCTCCATATGGCGCGGGCGGGCATTCCCATGCGTCTCGACGGGCTGGAGGCGGCATGAGCTTTTCGCTCGATGACCTCGCCGAGATCATTCACGCGCGACGCGGCGCCGCGGCTGAGAAATCCTACACCAAGAGTCTGTTCGAGGCCGGCGTTCCGCGCATCGCCAAGAAATTCGGCGAGGAGGCCGTTGAAACGGTCATCGCCGCGCTGGGGGACGACAAGTCCGCGCTGACGGGCGAAGTCGCCGACGTGCTCTATCATCTCCTTGTGCTGCTGGAGGCGCGCGAGATCGCGCTCTCCGACGTGTTGAACGAATTGCAACGCCGCACCAGCCAGTCGGGACTTCAGGAAAAAGCCTCGCGCGGTGATCCGCGATGAATCCAAGGGAAATGGCGGTCCCGCGAAAGTCGGACGAAGGGGGAATCGCTTCGCCCTACCGACATTTCACACGCGCCGAATGGGCGAGCCTGCGCGCCGATACGCCGCTGACCTTGACGCTCGAGGACCTTGCGCGGCTAAAATCGCTCGACGATCCGATTTCGCTCGAGGAAGTGATCGAAATCTATTTGCCGCTGTCGCGCCTTCTCGCGCTCTATGTCGCGGCGACGCAGGGGTTGTTCAAGGCGACGCAACGCTTCCTCGGGGCCGAGGATGGCAAGGTGCCCTATATCATCGGCGTCGCCGGCTCGGTCGCGGTCGGCAAATCGACCACCGCGCGCATATTGAAGGCGCTGCTGTCGCGCTGGGCCAACACGCCGAAGGTCGAACTCGTCACCACCGACGGCTTTTTGCTGCCCAATAAGGTGCTCGAGCGCGAAGGGCTGATGGACAAGAAGGGCTTTCCCGAGAGTTACGACAACAAGGCGCTTCTGCGCTTTCTATCGGACGTGAAAGCGGGGCGCGGCAATGTCGCGGCGCCGGTCTATTCGCATTTGACCTACGACGTGGTCGAGGGCGAGAAGCTCGTCGTCGACCGCCCCGATATTTTGATCGTCGAGGGCGTCAACGTGCTGCTCGCGCCGCGCCCGCCGCGCGACGGGCGGGAAGTGCCGTTCGTTTCGGATTTCTTCGACTTCTCGGTCTATTTGCACGCCGACGAGGCCGTGCTGGAACAATGGTATATCGACCGTTTCCAGCGGTTGCGGCTGACCTCGTTTCGCGATCCGCGCTCCTATTTCCGCATCTACGCGGACCTGAGCGAGGCGGAGACGACGCGCGTCGCCAAGGACATCTGGGAGCGCATCAACCTCCAGAACCTGCGCCAGAACATCGCCCCGACGCGCCCGCGCGCCAGCCTGATCCTGACCAAGGGCGCGGATCACCATATCGCGGAAGTGGCGCTGCGGAAGCTGTAAGGTAATAGTCTCCCGCGCCTTCGCGGCGATAAGCCGCCCCGGATCTTAAAGCGGGCTCGACACGCTCACGACGCGCCCGTCGAGCGTCTCAAATGGCGCCGGAGATCCAACGCAGCAACTCGCCCTTGGGGGCGGCGCCGACCTTTTGCGCGACGGCCTTGCCATCCTTGAAGACGATCAGCGTGGGGATCGACCGGATGCCCAGTTTGCCCGCGACATTGGGGCATTCGTCGACGTTGACTTTGGTCACCTTCACCTTGTCGCCAAGTTCGGCGGCGATTTCCTCCAGCGCCGGGGCGATCAGACGACAAGGCCCGCACCATTCGGCCCAGAAATCAACAACCACTGGCTCCGTGGCTTTGAGCACATCCGTGTCGAAGCTGGCGTCGGTGACTTTATGGGTGGTCATGTCGGTCGTTCCTTTCGGCGTGAGCTCGGAAGTTAAGAACGCCGGCCGCTTGCGTCAAGCGCGGATACAGCTTTTCCCGCCGCCGCGACGCGAGAGTCGAAAATTCGATTTCCAGCCAGCTTGCTTCATCTCGTAAAATCGCCAACTCTCTCGATGGCGCGGGACCGCCGCGCGATCGTTATGAATGTCGCGCGGCGCGGAACGCGCGCGAAGCGGCGAAATCCTTGGCGGTCCGAGCTCTCACGCGTCGCTCGTGAATTTCGCGGCGCCGGTGTATGAAGGACCATGCGCCCACAACAACCGATTGAACTCGCCCCCGCCAACCCAGGCGAGCCCGACGCCACGCCCATGCTCGCGGAGGCGGCGGATTGCGCCCTTTGCATGAAGCCCGCCGCGCTCTGCGTCTGCGATGGCGTCGCTCCGATAGACAACAAGGTCGGCCTGCTCATATTGCAGCATCCGCAGGAACAGGACAGGCTGCTCGGGACAGCCCGGCTCGCAACGCTGCATCTGGCCAATTCGGTGTTCAAGATCGGGCTGTCATGGCCAAGTCTCGCCAAGGCGCTTGGTCGGCCAGCCGATCCTTCCCAATGGGCGATACTGCATCTCGGTTCGACGAAAAGCAGCGAATTGCCGAAGGACCGAGAGCTCGTGGTCCTCGATAAGAAAGGCGTCGCGCTTCCCGATCAGGATCGCGCGCTGGCCGGGATCAAGGGCGTCGTGATTTTCGACGGCACTTGGGCGCAGGCGAAGACGCTCTGGTGGCGAAACGCCTGGGTGCTGAAGGCCAAACGCCTGGTGTTGAACCCGCGGAGCTCCTCGCTATACGGGCAACTGCGTCGCGAGCCGCGCCGCGAAGGGCTCTCGACCATCGAAGCCGCCGCCTTGACGCTTGGACGGATGGAGCAGCGTCCGGAAATCGAAACATCTTTGCGAGCGAGTTTCGCGCGGATGCTGGAGCGCTACCGGTTAGCCCTCTCGCGGGGCGAATTGAGCGATCAAGGCGCCGCGTCGACGTCGAAAAGGGCCGGCGGGCGCCCAAGGAAGCGACGGAAGGCGATTTAACCTCGCTTCAAACACAAAAAAGCGCCTTCATGTTCGACTTCAGCGAACATGAAGGCGCTCTTTGACTCCGCCGGAATCGACTTCAGGCGGTGATGCGTTCGTCAGCCTCGCTTGGTTCGCGCAGCACATAGCCGCGCCCCCAGACGGTTTCGATATAGTTGCGGCCATCGCTGGCGTTGGCGAGCTTTTTCCGCAGCTTACAGATAAATACGTCGATAATCTTGAGCTCGGGCTCGTCCATGCCGCCATAGAGATGGTTGAGGAACATTTCCTTGGTCAGCGTCGTGCCCTTGCGCAGCGAGAGCAGTTCGAGCATCTGATATTCCTTGCCCGTCAGATGCACGCGCGCGCCGCTCACCTCGACAGTCTTCTGGTCGAGATTGACGATGAGATCTCCGGTCGTGATGACTGATTGCGCGTGGCCCTTCGAACGGCGCACGATCGCGTGGATTCGGGCGACGAGTTCGTCCTTGTGGAAGGGTTTGGTCAGATAGTCGTCCGCCCCGAAGCCCAGGCCCTTGACCTTGTCCTCGATCCCCGCAAGTCCCGAGAGAATGAGAATCGGGGTCTTGACCTTGGCGATGCGAAGCGTCCGCAGCACCTCATAGCCCGACATGTCCGGGAGATTCAGATCGAGCAGGATAATGTCGTAGTCGTAGAGCTTGCCGAGATCTATGCCTTCCTCGCCGAGATCGGTCGTATAGACATTGAAGTTCTCGGACTTAAGCATGAGCTCAATGCTCTGAGCCGTCGCGCTGTCATCTTCGATTAATAGAACGCGCATGTTGGTTCCCCACCCAGCCCCGTCGGAGTCTCTATAAAACCGGCCTGTCGTCGCATTACGACGGCGCTTCGCCGAAATATCGGGTCAAGCGCCTCACCTCAGCTATTCACTTAACGTTAATCGGCAATGGTTAAGAAACCATCACCATCTCACGCCCGCCCTCGGAACTCTTAAGAACAGGATGCGCCGGCCCCTCCCCGGATGGAACCCTTCCGGCGACGAGATTTATATGGCGGAACCGCCGACGCGCCACACCCTACTCGGGCTGTTAACAGTCTCGGTCGGAGCCGTTCCGGCGTCGCATCGATCCATCTCGCGACCGAATCACAACCCTTTGTATGTATAACGCGGGACGCCCGCCGCGTGAATCCCGTCCGTCGCGGCGCGAAAGCGCGCGCAAGCGCTCCGCGCGAGCGACCTCGCGCGTTTGGACTTGGCGCAATTGGTGGCGCGAGTGACTTGGCGCGATTGACTTGGCGTAACCATTTCCCCTATATGCCCGCTGCGGCGTCGCCTCGCGAGGGGCGGCGTTCGTGTCTTTGAGCGCGGGCGGCCAGGCTTGTGATTCGCCGCGCTCGAAGCCTCCAGCCAAAGCTCCAGGGTGTTGCGGCGAAGAGTTTTGTCGCGCGAACCGGACATGAGGCGGAGGATTTGGTTTGGCGCGGGCGCGCCGATGAGGGCGAGCCGAAACGGGGGCCTTGCGTTCCCTTAAACTTGAGAAAACAGGAACGAAAACAAATATTTCGTTCTGGTCGCGAGTGGAGAGCAGCGGTGAAGAGAACATATCAACCCAGCAAGATCGTGCGCAAGCGTCGCCACGGGTTTCGCGCCCGCATCGCGACCGTCGGCGGGCGCAAGGTCATCGCGGCGCGGCGCGCCCGCGGCCGCAAGCGCCTTTCCGCCTAAGCTTGGACCGCAGGCCTTTTCCACACCGGGCGGACGGATCAGATAATGATGGACGTCCCCAGCGCGCCGCCGCCAAAAGCCGCCGCGCCGCGAAGATTGCGGCGGCGGAGCGAGTTTTTGCGCGCCGCGGCGAGCGGTCTGTCGCGCCAGGCTGGCCCGTTCAAACTGCAGATGGCCATTCGCGAGGATGATCCGGCCGGCGCGCCGCGATTCGGCGTCACGGTCACCAAGAAGGTCGCGGGCGCGGTCGGCCGCAACAGAATCCGGCGCAGGCTGAAGGAGGCGCTGCGCGCAAGCGGCGCCCTTGCCGCCTGTCCCGGACGCGACTACGTGATTGTCGCCCGAAAGCCGGCGCTAACCGCGCCGTTCGCCGAACTGACGACTCAATTGGCCGAAGGGCTCGCGCGGCTAAGCCGCGTCTCCGTCGCCTCTCGCCCGAAGAACCCAAGGAACAGGCCCCTCGCGCCATGACCCAACACACCAAGAACCTGCTCCTCGCCGCCGCGCTGTCCTTGGCGTTCATTGGTATTTGGGATCATTTCTATGCTTTCCCGCAGATGGACAAGCAGCGCGCGCAGGTGATCGAACAACAGCGCGAGAGCAAGATTCCCAAACTCGGCGCGCCAGAGAGAGCGGTCGAAGCCGCGAAGCCGGCCCTCGTTCGAACTCGCGCGGCGGCGTTGGCCGAAAGCCCTCGCATTTCCATCGACACCCGCTCGGTCACGGGGTCCATCGCGCTCAAAGGCGGGCGCATCGACGATATTTCGCTGAAAAACTACCGTGAGACGGTGGATAAAAACAGCCCGATCATCGTCCTGATGTCGCCCGAAGACGGGCCGGACCCCTATTTCGCGGACCTTGGTTATTTGACCGCCGCGATCGAACAGCCGCCGCTGCTGCCGACCACCGAAACCTTGTGGACGCCCGACAGCGACAGCCTGACGGCGATGCATCCGGTCACATTGTCGTGGGACAACGGCCAGGGCCTGCGCTTCAAGCGCCGAATTTCCGTGGACGACGACTACCTCTTCACCGTCGAAGAGAGCGTGGAGAACACTGGCGAAAAGCCGGTTTCGATCTTCACTTACGCGCGGGTGACGCGCGTCGGCCACCCGAAGGGTTCGGGCTATGCCGCGCTGCACGAAGGCTTCATCGGCGTTATCGGCGAAGATGGGGCTCAGGAAGTCAATTACGACAAGATCGAAAAGGAGCCGCACGGCGTCAAGACCTTCAAAGGCCTCGGCGGCTGGGTTGGCTTCACCGACAAATATTGGGGCGCCGTCGTGGCGCCCGATCAGACGGCGCCGCTGGAAGCGCGCTATTCGTCGGTCGGCGGCGCGGTGAAGACCTATGAGGCCGAAACGGTCAGCGAACCGAAGACGATCGAGCCCGGCAAATCCGCCGCCACCCTCGTCCATGTCTTCACCGGCGCCAAGAAGGTCGACATCCTCGACCGCTATAAGGTGGATCCCGGCCTGAAGCGCTTCGATCTGCTGATCGATTGGGGCTGGTTCTATTTCATCACGCGGCCGATGTTCCGGGCCATCGAATTCCTGTCCAGATTATTGGGCAATTTCGGTCTTGGCGTGTTGGCGGTGACGGTGCTGGTGAAGCTCGCCTTCCTCCCCATCGCCAACCGCAGCTACCAGTCAATCGCCAAGATGCGCTCGATCCAGCCCAAGATCAAAGCGCTCAAGGAGCAATACGCGGACGACAAGCACAAGTTCAACATGGAGCAAATGGAGCTCTACAAGCGCGAGAAGATCAGCCCGCTCGGCGGTTGCATTCCGATGCTGCTTCAAATCCCCGTGTTCTTCTCGCTCTACAAGGTTTTGGTCGTCACCATCGAAATGCGGCAGGCGCCGTTCTTCGGCTGGATCAAGGACCTTTCGGCGCCTGATCCGACCAATGTCTTCAACCTCTTCGGCTTGCTTCCCTACGATCCCACCCATGTGGCGTTCTTTGGCCCTTACCTCGCGCTCGGGGTTTGGCCGCTGCTGATGGGCGTGACGATGTGGCTCCAGATGAAGATGAACCCGGAGCCGACCGACGAAATTCAGAAGACGATGTTCAGCTGGATGCCGGTGATGTTCACCTTCACCATGGGCGGCTTCGCCTCGGGATTGGTCATCTACTGGACCTGGAACAATTCGCTGTCGATACTCCAGCAATGGATCATCATGAAGCGCGCCGGCATAAAGTTCGAACTGTGGGACAATCTGCGCAGGACGTTCGGCTTGGCCTGAGTTACGGCGGCGCGCGATAACGATCACGCGCCGCTTCTCTTTTGCCGCTCACTTTAGGCGGCGTTGGATTTCCCGTGACCGATCCCGTTGAACGCGATTTCACCGAAGACGGGCGCCTGCTGTTCGCGGGCCCCTGCGAATTTATATTCGCGAACGCCAAGCCGGACGATCTGCCGCCGCTCGGGCCGCCGGAGATCGCCTTCGCCGGCCGCTCCAACGTCGGGAAGTCCTCTCTTCTCAACGCCCTCACCAATCGCAAGACGCTGGCGCGCGTCTCGAACACGCCGGGGCGCACGCAGCAGCTCAATTTCTTCGCGCTCGGCGGAGCCTCGCCCGATCTGGCGCGCCTGCGTCTCATCGACATGCCGGGCTATGGCTACGCGGCGGTCGGGAAGGCGAAAGTCTCCGCCTGGTCGTCATTGATCCGCGACTATTTGCGCGGGCGGGCGACGCTCGCGCGGGTTTTCGTGCTGATCGACGGGCGGCGCGGCGTCAAGGACCTCGACGAGGAGATGTTCGACCTGCTCGACCGCAGCGCGGTGTCCTATCAGATCGTGCTGACCAAGCACGACGAACTGAAAGTCTCGGAGCGCGCGCAAGTGGTTGAGGCGACGCAGGCGGCGCTGGCCAAGCGCCCGGCCGCCTATCCGCGCATCGTCTTCACGTCGTCGCACACGGGCGAAGGCATAGCGGAGCTGCGCGCCGCCATAGCCCAGCTGCTTTACGAACGAAACGCTTGAAATTCCGCCGCGCCCCGGTCTAACTGCGGCGCAAGCCCTCAAGCTTCGGAACCGCGACATGACCGACACCAGCCAGGACGGCGCCCTGCAGCAAGCTAAAATCCTGATGCAGGCGCTGCCGCATATGCTGCGCTACGACGAGGCCATCGTCGTCGTGAAATATGGCGGCCATGCAATGGGCGACGACGAAGTGGCGCGCGATTTCGCGCGCGACATGGTGCTGCTGGAGCAATCGGGCGTGAACCCCGTGGTCGTGCATGGCGGCGGTCCGCAGATCGGCGCCATGCTGAAAAAACTCGGCATAGCCTCGCAGTTTTCGGACGGCCTGCGCGTGACCGACAGAGCCACCATGGACATCGTCGAAATGGTGCTCGCCGGCTCGATCAACAAGCAGATCGTCGGCTTTATCAACGCCGAAGGCGGCCGCGCCATCGGCCTGTGCGGCAAGGACGGACGCATGGTCACCGCGGCCAAGATCGCGCGCCCCGCCAACGGCGCCGGCGACCAGATCGATCTCGGCTTCGTCGGAGAGGTGACCAAGGTCGACACGACGGTGCTCGATCAGGTGCTGGGGCGCGAACTGATCCCGGTGCTGGCCCCGATCGCCCAAGGGCCGGGCGGCGACACTTACAATATCAACGCCGACACTTTCGCCGGCGCCATCGCCGGCGCCCTGGGCGCCAAGCGACTGCTGTTTCTCACCGACGTGCCCGGCGTGCTCGATAAGGACAAGAAGCTCATCGAGGAATTGAGGGTCGCCGACATTCCCGGCCTCATCGCCGACGGCACGATCACCGGCGGAATGATCCCGAAGGTGGAAACCTGCATGTATGCGATCGAGCGCGGCGTGGAGGGCGTCGTCATTCTCGACGGCAAGCTGCCCCACGCGGTGCTGATCGAACTCCTGACCGACCACGGCGCCGGCACGCTGATAACGAGATGACCCGCGAAGGCGCGAAGCCGATGCCTCGTTCCCCAGACGTCGAATCCGCCGCCAACGTCGAGGCCAAGCGCATCGCCGCGTCTTTCGCTTCGATAGACACTTTCGTATTCGATCTCGACAATACGCTTTATCCCGCGTCAAGCGATCTTTGGCCGGAGATCGACGACCGCATAACGCTGTTCATGATCCGTCTGTTCGGGCTCGACAGCCTGTCGCTACGCGCGCTGCAAAAGCATTATTATCTGCGCTACGGCACGACGCTGCGCGGGCTGATGACCGAACACGGCGTCGACGCGGAAGTCTATCTGAGCTATGTGCATGACATCGACCGCTCGTCGCTGGCCCCCGACCATACGCTCGCCGCGGCGATCGCGGCGTTGCCGGGGCGCAAGCTGATCCTCACCAATGGTTCGCGCGACCACGCGCTCAAGACCGCCCGGCAACTCGGGATCGATCATTTATTCGAAGACGTGTTCGACATCATCGCCGCCGACTTTATCGCCAAGCCGGACGAAGGCGCCTATGCGCGCTTTTTCGACAAGCACGCGGTGGAGCCGCGACGGGCGGCTCTGTTCGAGGACATCGCGCGAAATTTGGTCGTCCCGCATCTGCGCGGCATGACCACCGTGCTCGTGACGCCTCCGAAGGGCGAGGAACGCGAGCGGGAGGCCTGGGAACTCTCCCATGGCGCGGAGCCGCATGTCGATTTTGTCGCCGAAAATCTCGCCGCGTTTCTCGAGTTCGATCCCGGCGCGGTGAAAGCCGCGGCGCGCCTCAACCTCCGTCGACGCGCTCGCGCAAGACATTGGAAGGTTTGAACGACACCACGAGACGCGCCGAAACTTTCGCGCCCTCGCCAGTCTTGGGGTTTCGGCCGATACGCTCGCGCTTTTCGCGCACGCTGAAGGTGCCAAATGACGATAGTTTCACGTCCTCCTGGGTGACGACACATTCAAAGATTTCGTTCAAGACCATTTCGACCGCAATGGCGGCCTGCGTGAGGGGCAACCCAACGGCGCCCTGGACCGCCTTGGCCAGATCCGCGCGAGTGATTGTTTGCGCGCCCAACGTCATATCTCCCCATCATCTTTGCGCCGACCGGCGCTTATGCTCCCAATCTTCTTCCCTGAGATTTTTAGTCCCTCGCATCTTTTGATCGGAAAAGCTTAGGGCGACAGGCGCGCCCACTGGGCCTTTCCGGAAAAGACGTCGACGCTTCTCGCTAGCAACAGGGGAAACGACGAACGCCGAAGGATTTTTGAAGCACAGGCTTGAAATCGGCTACACGCCGGAATGTTCCAGAAAAGAACATAAAAATCAAGTCTAGTTCGTAACTTGTCGTTAATTGTTAAGAATAGCGGGGCGTTTCAAAAAAGATGTTTAATCGCACATACTTACCAGCGCAGAAGCGCGGCGCCCCAAGTGAAACCGCCGCCCACGGCCTCGAGCATCACGAGATCGTTTTGCTTGATGCGGCCGTCCGCGGCCGCCGCCGCGAGCGCCAGCGGTATGGAAGCAGCCGACGTGTTGCCATGGCCTTGCACGGTGATGACCACTTTTTCGGGCGCTATTCCAAGCTTGGCGGCGGACATGTCGATGATGCGCCGATTGGCTTGATGCGGCACGAACCAGTCGAGATCCTCCGCGGTCAAACCCGTCGCGGCGAAGGCGTCCTTCACGACGTCGGTGACCATGCCGACCGCGAAGCGAAACACTTCCTTGCCCTCCATGCGCAGATGGCCGACCGTTTGGGTCGCCGATGGGCCGCCGTCGACGCGCAGCTTGGAGCGATGGCGCCCGTCCGAGCGCAGATGCGTCGTCAGCACGCCGCGATCGGCGTTGTCGCCGGCGCCCCGCGACGCCTCCAGCACGACGGCGCCCGCGCCGTCGCCGAACAACACGCAAGTCGAACGGTCGGTCCAATCGATGATGCGCGAAAAAGTCTCGGCGCCGATCACCAAGGCGCGCTTATGCGAACCGCTGCGCAAAAATTTGTCAGCCGTCGTCAGCGCGAAGATGAAACCCGAGCAGACCGCCTGCAAATCGAAGGCGACGCCATGCGTCATCCCGAGCATCGCCTGTATCTGCGTGGCGGTGGAGGGAAAGGTGTAATCAGGCGTCGAGGTCGCGACGATGACGAGATCGATATCGGCGGGGGTGAGCGCGGCATGGGCCAGAGCGGCGCGAGCCGCTTTCTCGCCCAACATGGAAGTCGTCTCCCCCGCCGCGGCGATGTGTCGCTCCTTGATGCCGGTGCGTTGGACGATCCATTCGTCGCTGGTGTCGACCATCTTGGAGAGTTCGTCGTTGGTGAGCACGCGCTCGGGCAAATAGGCGCCGACGCCCCGCACCACGGAACGTGTCACGCTAAATTTATCTGTCACGGATCATATTCCTGCCGAAGGCGGCGAAGAGAGCGCGGAGCTGTCGCTCGCCTCTTCCAGCGAAGCCGCGTTGTCATGTTCATGGGCGATGGTCGCCGTGTCCCGGATTTTCGCGAGCAGTTCGTTGCGCACCATCTCGTAGCCGATTTCGACGGCGCGGGCGAAGCCGATCGCGTCCATCCCGCCATGGCTCTTGATGACGACGCCGTTGAGGCCGAGAAAAACCCCGCCGTTGACATTGCGCGTGTCCAGCTTGGCGCGCATCTCCTCGAAGGCGCCGCGCGCGAGCAGCGCGCCGAGCTTGGTCAGCAGCGAGCGGCGCATCGCGTCGCGCAGACAGATTCTTGATTTGCGTCGCCGTGCCTTCGGCGGTTTTGAGCGCGATATTGCCGGCGAACCCCTCGGTCACGACGACATCGACCACGCCCTGGCCGATACTGTCGCCCTCGACGAAGCCTTGATAGTCGAGATTGGGCAGTCGCGCGTCCTTCAGGAGTTTCGAGGCGGCCTTGACCTCCTCGACGCCCTTGATTTCCTCGGTGCCGACATTGAGCAGGCCGACCGTCGGCCGCTCGACGTGCAAAATGATGCGCGCCATCGCCGAACCCATGATCGCGAGATCGACGAGATGCCGAGCGTCCGCCCCGACCGAAGCGCCGAGGTCAAGCACGACGGACTGGCCGCGTAGCGTCGGCCAAAGCGCGGCCAAGGCCGGTCGGTCGATGCCGGGAAGAGTGCGCAGGCAGATTTTCGCCATGGCCATCAGCGCGCCGGTGTTGCCGGCCGAAACCGCCGCGTCCGCCTCGCCCTTCTTGACCGCCTCTATCGCCATCCACATCGAGGAAACGCGGCGTCCCTGGCGCAGCGCGACGCTGGGCTTCTCGTCCATGCGGATCGACACGGCGGCGTGCCGCACCTCCGAACGCTCCGCGAGCGCGGGAAAAGCGGCCAACTCGGCCGAAATCGCCGTCCCATCGCCAAACAGCAGGAAAAACGTGTCGGGACGACGTTGGAGCGCCAGAGCCGCTCCGGCGATGGTCGCGGCGGGACCAAAATCGCCGCCCATCGCGTCGAGCGCGATCCGAACCGGTGGGGCCATCGTCGTATCAAACTCCCGAATGCCGCCACGGCTCCGCGTAAAACCCTCTCCCGCCGCGCCAGGGCTTGATGGTCGAGCGTCGTCGCGATCTTGTGGCCAGACTTAGCGCCGCTCCAGCCGCGCGGCATGGGCGCCCCTGGCCTTTACGTCGTCTTTATGGGGCGTGACTTGCCATTTGCCAGTCGTCAGCGCAAGAGCATTTGTCGCGAAACGGGAACCCGCCCCTAGGGACCGTCGCCTCGGGAGGACTTTTTCCCCCGTGCCGCAGCGCGGCGAAGGGGCTGTCCTCCTCCCCGCCGGGCGCCGGCTCGCTGAACCGCGCATCGGTTTTGCGTGGATAGGGATCGAGACCAAGCGTCAGGAATTCGCCGACAATGGCGCCAAGATCGATCGCGCCTCCGATCAACGGGTCCGGCGCGTCTTCTTCGAGATCGACGATCCGCGCCGGCGCGGGCTCGTCTTCGACATGCTCCTTCCAGCGCTCGCTTTTCTTGGCGGCGCGGCGCGGCGCGGCGCTCGCGCTTTTGCCCGGACCGGGCGGCGGCGCGAAGCGCAGATGGACGGGCTCGTCGACTTCCGCGTCGAAATCCTCCAGCGTGACGACGCAAGTCTGGCGAACCTTCGCCAGCAGATGGCCGGAAACCTCCAGCCCATCGGTCCCGCGGCGCGCGACATGCAAGCGGGCTTCGAGCGCGGTCAGCGCGCGCAAATCGTTCTCTCGCGCCAGCGCCGCGCATTCCTCGGCGTTGGGCCGCAGAACAACATCCAATCCCTCCGCGGGAACGGCGGCGGCCTGCAAGGGCCGCGAAAAGGGAAGCGGCCAAGCTTCGTGAGCATCGTCCTTATTCATCGCGCGATCCTCGCCTTCCGAGCCGGCGCGGAACGAGAACTCTCCCGCGTGCTTTTCGCCGGCCTCTCGCCCCCGCTTCGCCATAAATTAAAGCCATTTGCTGTTTAGCGCCAGCGATGACGTTCGCGCGAACCAGCTTCGCGCGAGATTGGTCTTGCCGAGCGGACCGATGAACAGCTTGCTTTCGCTATCCGCCAAGGATACGCATGCTTTAAAGAAGATTTACCGGCGACGCGCGTCAGGATTTGGCGTCGTCTAAATTTGAAACAGCGGAGACTAAAATGACGGCGTCCGTCTTGCGTGTTGTTTCCCGGCGTATGGCGTTCACCGGCATCCGCGTCCGGCTGACCGCCGCCGCTTTGCTCTCGGTGGGGCTTTCGGGATGTCTCGGCTACGACGGCGTGATCAATCGCGGCGCCGTGTTCGATCAGCGCAGAGTCGAGCAAGTGAAGCCGGGCACTCCCGCGCCGCAGGTTCTTCAGACGCTCGGCACGCCTTCGACGACCTCGACGGTTGGCGGCGACGCCTGGTATTACGTCAGCCAACGCACCGAAAGCGAGCTCGCCTTCATGCAGCCCAAGGTCATCGACCAACATGTTGTCGCGGTCTACTTCGACAAGGAAAAAAAGGTCAAGCGCATCGCCGATTATGGTCTCGAAGACGGCAAGCCGATCGACTTCGTCACCCGCCAGACGCCAACCGCCGGCGGCGAATCCAATCTGGTGCGCAGCATGATGAGCGCCATGTCGAATATTTCGAGCCTTTCGCCGTTCTAAAACCCCGGCGCCCGCGTCGGCCTTGATGGCGCTTTTGTGACACGGCCAAAGCGTCGCTGTTGAGCGAGACGCGGCAAACGTCGCATTTCTCTAGCCCGCGCCTAGGGATGGCCGCGCTCGCGAATTAAGGC
Source organism: uncultured Alphaproteobacteria bacterium (assembly GCA_963710695.1). Lineage (GTDB taxonomy): Bacteria > Pseudomonadota > Alphaproteobacteria > Rhizobiales > Beijerinckiaceae > Methylocystis. Next base: position 115,630 of record CAVQBO010000022.1, read on the forward strand.
CGCGGCGCGGCGCGCCCCGTCGATTTTTAGCCGCTTCCTTTCGCTAGATTGCTTTTGCATCCATTCCTTCAGAGAAGCAAAGGCTCTCCCGCATGAGTTTATTGGACGCCGATTATCCGGGACCTTACGCGACACCCTTCGAGACCTTGCGTAATTGGCGCGCCTCCTTGAAATTCACGCTCCCGCGCTGGTCGGGCGAATGGGCGACGGCGGCGTTGCCGCCCTTGGCGCGCGCGCTGTCCGTCGCGGGTTTGCTCGCCGGCGTTTTCGTCATCGCGGCGACGGGGGAGCGCACGGAAGTCGCGAAACCCGCCCCGTCGGCGCCCCGCCTCGCGCGCGCCCCTTCGCCGACTTTGACGCTCTCCCAGGACGACAGTTTTCCGCTCGACTCCGATTTCTCGCTCGATCAGGCGGCCCTCACCTGGGCGCGGCGACTGGCGCCGGGAGATCAAGGCGACCGCCCCGGCACGATGCGCTTCGGCGCGGTGCGGGTTCAGCGCTCGATCGTCGAGCGGGTCGTGAAGGCCGCGCGGACGACCGGCTCGGACCCGGCCTTGCTCATGAGCATCGCCGACAAGGAGTTGAGTTTCGCGTCGAGCGCCAAGGCGAGCACATCCTCGGCCAGCGGATTATTCCAGTTCGTCGAGTCGACTTGGCTGAAGGCTCTGAGATCCTTTGGCTGGCGTTATGGGCGCGAGGAGGAGGCCAAGGCGATCCAAGGCGAGGACGAGCATCCGGTGATCGCGCCGCGAAAGCGCGCCGAGATACTGCAATTGCGCGACGATCCCTATCTGTCCGCGGCTTTGGCGGCGGAGATGCTCAAGCACGACGGCGCCAAAATCTCCGAACATCTGGGCCGCTCGCTCACCGCCGGCGAAACCTATCTCATTCATTTCCTCGGCCCCGACGACGCGGAGCGCTTCATGACGAAATTGGACGCCGAACCGCAGGCCTCGGCCGCGCGGCTGCTGCCAAGGCCAGCAAGGGCCAACAAGACGATATTTTATGAGCGCCTGGGCCGCAGGATGAAGGATCGCTCGGTGAGCGAAGTGCACGAAGCCTTCGAGCACATGATGGGCAGCCGCGTCAGCCGCTATCAGGATGTCGAAGCCCAGATGCCTCCGGAGGCGCAAGCTTACGCGGAACCGATCAAATAATAGCCGAGGAAGAGGCTTGGAAAAGCCTATCTGCGCAGCAGCAGCGATCCCGACGCCATTTCCACTTTCGACAGACGCGACAGAAATGTCATGCCGAGCAGGCTGATGTTCATCACGCCGCGCTCCGCCACGATGGCGTCCACATCGTAGATCTGCATCGAGCCGATCTGGACTTCACGCAGTTTCACCGGCGCCGCGTGAGCAACCCCATTCGCCGTGTTGATCGGAATGGTGAAATCGGACGGCAATGGGAAAACACCCAACGCCGCCGCGTCCTCGTTTCTGAGCGCGACCATCGTCGCGCCCGTGTCGACCACCATTTTCAGCGCTTGTCCGTTGACGAAAACGTCGGTCACGTAATGACCCTGCGCGTTGGCGGGAATGCGATATTCATCCAGCGCCGAGACCGGCGCGTAGACCGGCGCCGACGTCGCCGCCAAGGCCTCGACCCGCGGTGGGGTCGGGGCCGCGACTTCCGTCGGCGCGGCGTCCTTGGCGTCGTTCGTCCCGTTCGACGGCTTCACCGCGAGCTGCGCGAGAATCATCGCGCAAAAAACGGCGACGGCCGCGAATTTCAGGGTTTGGCTGAGCATGACGCCGGATCCGGGCGCGAAGCTGTATTTCTCCGCCAACCGCGCGCGCCATCGGCCAAGGCAAAGATTTGCGATTGAGGCGAAACTAGCCTTGCAATGCTTGCCATCCCCTTAAAGTGACAGCGAAAAAACCGAGCGGCGGCTCGCCTTGACCGACCGCTCAGCCCCGAACGGAGAGCTTGCGATAGGGATTGTCGGAGTTGGTCACATAGACGTGGCCGGCCTCCGTCTTGGCCCATTCGATCGTTTCGGCGGGGAGCGCGATCTTGATGGAGACGACCCTGACCGGGTAGTCCGCCGTCGCCGAGACCTCGGCGAGTTTGACCTCGCCCCCGGCGGGGCCGACCGAAAAATCCGCGACGACCGCGCCGTCGGCTTTATAGGCGCGAGCGAAGCCCGGCGTTCCGGTCGAGGCCGCCTTCACGGACTCCTCGGCGAAGAGCGGCGTTAGCCTGCCATCGGCCTCGCCCTCGGCGAAGGCCGGCGCGGCGAAAGTGAAGCTCGCCAGCAGCGCGCTTCGGGTCACGGCGTGATCCGCGCTCGGGGGCCGGCCGGTCGAGTAGATCTCAAGCTTGCCGCCGTCGAGCGCGGCCTTGATCTCGTCGAGTGTCGCCGCGGAAAATGCCTCGGTCAGTCGCATGTGGATCGCCCCTGTTGGTCGCGAGGCCGCCTTTTGTGAGAAAGACGACAGTCGCATCGTGATTTGGCGGCAAGGGGCAATTGTCATGCCGCCGCTTCGCGGGCGCCAAAATTGCTTGCGCTGGCGATAGGGGTCACGCGAGGTGGATGAAGAAGATGCAAAGAGTATTCATAAGAAACACGTCGGACGGCCGAAAGGTCGAGGTCATCGGCACTTATGTCTGCATCGATGGCCAGCCGGTCGCCGATGGGCTCGTCGAGGTCGAGACCCATCCCAATCGTAACGCCATATTGTCGACGCTGCCCAACGCCACCCATATGGCGGGACCGCTCGCCTTTACGGTGGAGGAAGCGTCGACGGTTCGCGGCGCTCTCGCGGCGGCGGTCCCCGCGGTCACCGATCCGGCCGAAATCTCGAAGCGTTTTCGCAACGCCTTGAACATCCGCGACCGCAACGCGGGGATTGAGTAAGCATTACGGCGGACGCGGCCGCGCTTCGCGATGGCTCGAAAGTGTTTGAGTTCATTGAAGAAGCGCGTTCATGGCGCCTCATAGAACAATCCGATCGTCAAGGCGGCGCCGATCGTCACCACTAGGACGCGCAGCAATTTTTCGTCGATGTGATGCAGCGCGCGAGCGCCGAGCACGCCGCCGATGATCGCGCCAAGCGAGGTCGCCAGCGCCTCATGCCAGTGCAAGTCCGGCGAAAACAGGAAAATCAGCACGGCGGAGGCGTTCATGACGCCAGCCAGCACGTTCTTGGTCGCGCTGGCGACGCGCGCCCCCTGGCCCGCGAAGGTCAGCGCCGCGACCATCAGAAAGCCGATGCCGCCGCCAAAATAGCCGCCATAGATCGAGATCAAGAGCTGCGCCAAAGCCGCGCCGAAAGGTCCGACATGCTTCGCCTCGTCGCCGTTCTCGCGAAAAAAGCTGCCCCAGGCGAACACCAGCGTCGCGAACAGCACCAGCCAAGGCACGAGGCGCGCGAAGATCGCGGCCGGCGTTATCAGCAAAATCACCGCGCCGATGGCGCCGCCGACAATACTCAGCGCGAACAGCGTCCGCAGCGACAGCCCGTTGGTTCCGCCGGCGAACGCCCGTCCGGTCCAACCCGTCGCGATCTGCGCCGGAAACAAAGCGACGCAGGAGGTGATGTTGGCCGCGCGCGCGTCGAGCCCCGTGAACATCAGCGTCGGCAAGATCAGGAAGGAGCCGCCGCCGGCGAGCGCGTTTTGCGCGCCCGCCCAAGCGGCGACCAAGAAGAGTAATACAGCGGTCATGGCGATCCATCGCGGATCGCCCGCGCGATCCTCGGCTCTGCTATCTCAGGGCGCGAGCCCCGTGACAAGGCGGCGCGCCTCGATTTTCCCTCAAGCCGCGAGCCATCTCAACTGCGCCTCGAGCGTTCGCGAGGAGGTCGGCGCGAGTTCGGCATATGTTCAAGACAGTTGTGACCCAACGAGAAAACCGGCAAACTGGTCAATCGGATAGAGGACGCCAGACAGAGCGCCTGTCGATGGATGTCGCGAAAGCTCCGTGACATCTTTCGCGACGAACGCAAGCCGACCGGCGGCGCAACCGATCCTTAAAGTGAATCGTTCATAAATCGCCGGTCATTTCCAAGCCTTCCGCGACGGGTCCCGCCCATGTCACAGCCGCTGCTCGCCACGCGCCGTTTCGCGCCATTGTTCTGGTGCCAATTCTTCGCCGCCTTCAACGATAATTTTTTGAAGAACGCGCTGGTGCTGTTCATTCTGTTCAGGATTGGCGGCGAGGCCGGCGCCTCGCTGGTGACGCTCGCCGGCGTCGTGCTGATGGCGCCGCATTTCCTGCTGTCGGCGCTGGGCGGACAACTCGCCGATAAATTCGACAAATCCACCGTCGCGCGACGCATCAAGCTCGTTGAAATCGCCGCGGCAGGCGTCGCGGTCGCCGGCTTTTGGACGAACTCCGTCGAGGTTTTGTTTGTCGCGCTGTTTCTGTTCGGCGCGCTCGGCGCGCTGTTCGCGCCGGTCAAATACGGCATTCTGCCGGATTGCCTCGCGCGGGAGGAGCTGCCCAGCGGCAACGCTCTCGTGGAAGCCGCGACCTTTCTCGCCATTCTCGCCGGCACGATCGCCGGCGGCCTGGCGATGGAAGGCGGCGGCGACCTCAAGGTGCTGGCGGGTGGAATGATGGGCTTCGCCCTTGCGAGCTACGCCGCCGCCTGGTTCATTCCCGCGACGGCGCGCGCGGCGCCGGAACTGCGCATCGACCCCAATATTATCCGCTCGACCTTTGTGCTGCTGCGCGAACTGTGGCGCGAAACGAAACTGTGGCGCCTCGGCGTCGTCACCAGTATTTTTTGGCTGATCGGCGCTGTCGTGATGTCGCTGCTGCCCTCGCTCGTCACGCAGACTTTGCATGGCGCGGACCAAGTGGTGACGATTCATCTCGCCGTCTTCGCCATCGCGATTGGCGTCGGCTCCGGTCTTTCGGCTTTCCTGCTGCACGGCAAGATCGTATTGCTGCCGGCCGCCGTCGGCGCGGCGATCGTCGGCCTCGTCTCGATCGATCTCGGCGTTTTCCTCGCTTTGCGCGATGCGACGCCGGACGCCGCGCTGCTTGAGCCGGCGGCCTATTTCGCCCAGCCCGGCGCGTGGCGGGCCGCCATCGATCTCGCCTTGCTGTCGATCGCCGGCGGGTTGATCGTCGTGCCCTCCTTCGCCGCGCTTCAGGCGTTTTCAGCGCCGGCGGAGCGCGCCCGCGTCATCGCCGCCGTCAACGTGCTCAACGCCGCGTTCATGGTCGCGGGAGGGATCGTCGTCGCGGCCTTGCAAGCCAAGGGCGCGCCGGTCTGGTCGCTGTTCGCCGGCGTCGGCGCGATCGGGCTGGTTGCATCGGTCTGGATCGTCAAGGCGGTGGTCGTCTCGCCGTTTCAGGACATATTGTCGATCTTCTTTCGCACGGTTTACCGGCTCGAAGTGAAGGGCTTGGAGAATCTCGAAAAGGCGGGCGCGAATCCGATCATCGCGCTGAACCATGTCAGCTTTCTCGACGCGGCGCTGGCGCTGTCGATTTTGCCGGTGGAGCCGATCTTCGCCATCGACAGCGCCATCGCCAAGGCGTGGTGGGTGAAGCCCTTTCTAAAGCTCACCCGCGCGGTGCCGCTCGACCCGACCAAACCCATGGGGACGCGCACGCTGGTCAACGCCGTCAAGGGTGGGGACAGTCTGGTGATCTTTCCCGAAGGGCGCCTCACCGTCACCGGCAGTCTGATGAAGGTCTATGACGGCGCCGGACTGATCGCCGACAAATCCGGCGCGATGGTGATTCCCATCCGCATCGAAGGGCCGGAGGCGACGATCTTCGGGCGGCTCTCGAAAGCGCAAGTCCGCCGGCGTTGGTTCCCGAAGTTCACGCTGACCGTGCTGGAGCCGGCGTCGCTCGCCGTCGACGAGAAATTGAAGGGCAAGGCGCGGCGACACGCCGCCGGCTCGGCGCTGTATCAGATCATGTCGGACCTCGTTTTCCGCACGACCAATGCCGATCGCACTTTGTTCGAGGCGGTGGTGGACGCCGCGCGCGAGCATGGCTATGCGCGCGTCGCGCTGCAAGATCCGGTGGGGGGCAAGCTGAGCTATCGCAAATTGCTGATCGGCGCGCGCGTGCTGGCGGAAAAGCTCTCGCCCATGGTCGCGCCGGGAGAAGCCGTCGGCCTCCTCGTTCCCAACGCCAATGGCGCGGGCGTCGCGCTGCTGGCCTTGTCTTCGGCGGGCTGCGTGCCGGCGATGCTCAATTTCACCGCCGGCGCGACCAATATTCTCGCGGGCCTCAAAGCCGCGCGGGTGCGGAGCGTCGTCACCTCGCGCGCCTTCATCGAAAAAGGCCGACTGGAAAAACTCGTCGCCGCGCTCGAAGCGGAAGTGGAGCTGATTTATCTGGAGGATTTGCGCGATAGCGTGACGCAAAAGGACAAGCTGCGCGCGCTGCTGACGCATAAGCGGCCGCTGGCCCGGCGCCTTCCGACCGACACGGCGGCGATCCTGTTCACCTCGGGCTCCGAAGGCACGCCCAAGGGCGTCGCGCTCTCGCACAAAAACATGCTGACCAACGCCGCTCAGGCTGCGGCGCGCATCGACTTCGGACGCGAGGACAAAGTATTCAACGTGCTGCCGATCTTTCATTGTTTCGGACTGACGGTCGGCTTCGTTCTGCCGCTCGTCTCCGGCGTGCCGATCTATCTCTATCCTTCCCCGCTGCATTATCGCATCGTGCCGGAGCTGGTTTACGCCTCCAACGCCACGATATTGTTCGGCACGGACACCTTCCTCGCCGGCTATGCGCGCTCCGCCAACGCCTATGACTTCCGGTCGATCCGCTATGTCGTCGCGGGCGCCGAGCCGGTCAAGGAAGCAACGCGCGCGGTTTGGAGCGAGAAATTCGGCGTGCGCATTCTGGAAGGGTATGGCGTCACCGAAACGGCGCCGGTGCTGGCGCTGAACACGCCGATGTTCAACAAATTCGGCACGGTCGGACGGCTGATGCCGGGCGTCGAAAGCCGCCTCGAGCCGGTCGCGGGAATCGACGGCGGCGGCAGGCTTTTCGTGCGCGGGCCGAATGTCATGCTCGGCTATCTTCGGGCCGAAAATCCCGGCGTGCTGGAGCCGCCCAAGGACGGCTGGCACGACACCGGCGATATTGTCGCGATCGACGAGCATGGCTTCGTGTCGATCAAGGGCCGCGCCAAGCGTTTCGCCAAGATCGGCGGCGAGATGGTCTCGCTCGCCGCCATCGAGGCCCTCGCGGCGGAACTGTGGCCCAAGTCGCAAAGCGCGGCGACGACCGAGATCGACCCGCGCAAGGGCGAGCGCATCGTGCTGGTCACGCAGGAATCCTGGGCGACGCGGGCCGATTTTCAAAGCTTCGCCAAGGCCAAGGGCGCCGCCGATCTGATGATTCCGGCCGAGGTGATGATCGTCGAGAGCGTGCCTCTGCTCGGCTCGGGCAAGCTGGATTTCGCCGCCGTGACCAAAATGGTGCGCGAACGCGGCCGCTACATCCTGCCAACGCCGCGCGTGCCCAATGGACTGCTGGGACGCATTAAGGGCAATGGAATCCAGGCGACGTAAGAGACAAACGCCTTAAACGAAAGGAGCGGCGTCGCCGCCGCTCCCGGTGAATGTTTCCTGCTTAAAGTCGGCGGGGCCGTCCGCGCTTTTATTAATGATGAGAAACGCCCTCCTCCGCGAACGGCAGCGAAGTAGTGGTCGGCGTCCCATCGAACGACAGCGGTCCGGAGATGGTGATGCGGAACGCGGGCGGATCGATCGGCTTGAACACGCGTTCCGCGATGCCCAGCGCGCTGCCGCCCGTATAGCCTGGGAACAACGCAAAATCCTGCCTGCCGAAGACGTTGGCCGCATAGTCGATCATGTCGGAGCGGGAATTCGCGATGTTGAAGCCGTCCAGCACGATCTTCCAGCCATTGGTGAAGCGGTAGCCGATGCGCGCATTCAACGTGCCGGTGGCCGGAGACTGGATTTGGCCATCCTCGGTCAGCGGACGCGCGCCGAAATAGCGATAGCTCAGCCTGCTGAACCAGCCGGTCTTCTCGCCGAACTCAATGCCGCCGGTGGCGACCCAGACCGGCGCGAGCGTCAGATAGTTGCCCGGCTTCAGTGCCCAAAAGGCCCAACGGAAACAGCGGATCGCCGCCGACCCCGCCAGCGAGGTAACTCGCGTAATTCACCGCTTCTATCGTATCGAACCCCTTGAATCGCGCGTGGGTTCCGGTGACTTCGCCGTCGAAACGCACCCAGTCGTTGTACGCATATTTAGTTGTCCATTCGAAGCCCAGGCGTCGTCCCGGACGGCCATACACGCTGGTGCCGCTGTCGGCGTTGAACTCCTGTTCCGCGTCGAAGTCCTGCCAGAACAGACTGAGGCTCGTGTCCAGCCCCTCGATCGGCTTGGAGCGGAAGCCGGTTTCCGCGCCGCGCGTCTTCGTCAGAAACTGGACGTTGGGGATATAGGTGAATTGGGTGCCGTCGGTTGCAAAATGATTTTGTCGTGCCGCGGATGTCCTCGGCTCGGAGCCCCTCGCCGAAGTTCAGGAAGTATTCGGTGTTGTCGAAGGGACCCAGCACGAGGCCGCCCTTGGGACTGGTGAAGACGCGGTCCAATTGGCCGTTGTTGAAACTGCCGAGATAGTACGGCGTGCCGCCGGGTGGGTATGAGCCCTGCGCCAGCAAGGGGTTCATGACATTATTCACGGAGCCAAACACATAATCGAGTCGCAAGCCCTCGGTCGTGCGCAGCCAGGGCGACCAGAACTGGGTCGTGTCGGTCCAAGGGGAGAGGTAGGACTCCTTCAGCCAGTTGTCGGTGATGAAGTCATATTGCTGGCGCTGGAACGAATCGCCATTGCCGTTGTGGATGAAGTCATTGAGCGATTGCAGGCCGACGCGGGTTTCGAACGGCACCGACTGGAAATTATATTTCCAGCCATGCAGGAGGTTGAAGCCAAATTGCTGGCGATGGTCGAACTGATGGGTTTGATCGCCAAGACCGGTTCCCGTGCCGGCGAGCGAGGCCGGTAACGGGATTGGCGAGCTGATAGGTGAAGTCGTCGTAGAGATTTGTGTCGTTGTGAATGAAGAAGGCTTCGACGCGCGACCAATCGTTCTTGTTGGTTTCGCTCCAGCGCGCCGAGAGGCTGTAGCGCGAGGCGTTGCCGCCGTCGGTCGGATCTTCCGTGCCCCAGCGCGACATCAGCCCCAACGCGACGTCGGTATAGGGAATCTGGTCGGTGGCGAAATAATGGTTCGAATAGGCCATGCCGGTGATGGAGACGCCATTTTCCTCGCGTGCCCTTGCTCCAGCGCGCGACGCCGTTGATCTTGCGCTCTTCGTCGGGCCGCTCCCACGGGCCGTTGTAGCTGTTCCACTCGAGCGCGGCGAGCAATTCGCCATCGCCCAGCGCCCATGATTTGGCGACCTTCGCGTCGGCCCAAGCGAAACTGCCGCCAGACACATTGACGAAGCCTTCGCGCAGCTTGTCGACATATTGCATGTGGACCGAGCCCACCGACGAGAAGATGGTGCCCTCCTCGGCGTAATAGGGCCCCTTGCGAACCTCCATGATCGCTGAGCAGTTCCGGCATCAGGAAATTGGCGTCGGCATAGCCGTTGCTGTGGACGTGCGACATCTGGTTGATGGGCATGCCGTCGAGCGTCAGGCCAATATCGTAGCCGTGATCGAGCGCGAAGCCGCGCAGAAAATATTGGTTGGCCTTGCCGGCGCCGCTGTGCTGGGCGACGACGAGGCCGGGCACGATTTCCAGCGCTTCCCCGGGCTGCGCGTAGATGCGGTCCGTGACCTCCTTCTCGGTGTAAACTCTCAAGCTCGACGCTACTTCGCCGGGCGCCTTCGGCTGGGCCAGCGGCGCGTTGAGGGGGTGCGGCACTGGCTGCTGTCCGGGCGACGACCGGCGCGGGCTTTGGCTTTGGCGCGGGGGCGCGGACGGGGGCGCGGGCGGCCGACGGAGTGGCGGTCTTCCTGCCGACCTCGATGGTCGGCAGAGTTGTTTGCGCGAGCGCGACGGGCGCGCCGAGCGCCAGACAGAGGGCGAAGGCGCTGATCGAGCCAAGGCTAACGTCGCGGGTGAAACGAATTGCTGTCATCGGTAAACCTCTTGTCCGCCGAAGCTTGGCGGGACGGCGCGCGGCTCGCTTGTCGCGATTTAGCGGCGCATGAAACTCCGTATACGGTGGGGCCGCGCCGCGCGGGCGCGTTTTGGCGAACTCAGCCGAAAAGCGGCGGGGCTCTCGCGCGTTGGGTTTGCGCGGGCCGATACGGATACCGCCACGGCGATTTGACAAAGACCGCGCGCGTTTCAATCGGGTTCGAAAGAATGAGCAGCGGCGGCGACGCCAACACATGCAACGCGCCGCAAAACTGACAAAGCCCGCAGTCGACTCCATGGCCGCGCTCGCCGGGCGGAACGCCATCCTTGTGGTCCCGGCAATCCGCCTTCTCGCTGGCCGAGACGCCCCCCGAGGCCTGAGCATGGGCGTGACTGACTCTCCCCTGCCCCGCGATGATAAGCGCGATAGCGAGAGAGAGAGCGGTCAAGCATCGGCGCCAAGCGTGCATTGCTTCGGTTCAGCCAAACAGCGGGGAGGAGATTCAAGCGGTCACAATTCGTCAGCGAAAGGTTAAGCGGCGTTGAGCGATGAAACAATTATTACTCTGGCGTTGCGCTACGATTCTCCGTCGTCGTGACATTTATGCCACACCGTGTTCTCGCCGCCTCGCATGGCTCGGCGCGCAAAATGAAGGCTCTACTGGGATATCGCGGCGATTAACGCCAGAACGGCTTGAGCCGGCGCAAACGTCTCTCGCTTTGTTTCATCGCGATGAGACCGCGCTGTTGCGCTTGCGCCCGCCAGCCGCGCAGAAAATAGATGGCGCGCAACGTCTCCATGCTGGCGTCCTCCGCCATGATCTCGCTCAGCAACCGGGCCGCCGTCCGCCGATCATTGTCCTCGCCGAGTTGATCCTGCATGGTCGCGAGGCCGCGCAAATAGGACCGGGCGGCCTTTCGGCAAAACAAGCTCTCGAAAAACTCCGCCGCGTAGCGGGCCTTCTTGAGCGCGATGCGGGCTCTATGCCGCTGCTCCGGCTCCAAGGCGGCGACCCCTTCGCAGCGTTTGACGGCGCGCTTGTGCAGGCGATTCAGCGCCTTTGCGGCGAAGACCCGCGCCGATCCCTTCCCCTCCAGCCCCCTCGATCCCTCGCGCCACGCCCGGCGCGAAATAAGGCCGCGCAACTCGCGCACGAATTGCTGCGTCGTCGGCGCGACGATCACCGCGCGCGCGGCTTCCAGGGCGCGCAAACGACGCAGTTCCACCGCGTCCAACAGCGCGAAGAAACCAGGCTCCTCCCGCAGAAACTCGCGAGGCCCCCGCTCCAGACCGTCTCGAAGCACATGCCAGTCGCGCGCCTCGCCGAGCGCTCTGGCGATGATCCTCGCGCGCGTCGCGGCGCTCGCCAGTTCCGGGTTCGCCGGAACGACGCGCTTGAGCAATCCAAGGAAGGCGCGCAAGCGCCGCAACGCGACCCGCAGTTGATGCACCGCTTCCGCGTCGCCGGTCTGGCGCAACGCCGGAATATTAACCGCGAAGTGATCGAGACAGTCGCCAAGGATGCGCCCGACGGCGCCGTCGAAGGAATCGTCCGCCGACAGGGCCAACCGCTTCGACTTGACCGGGACGGCGGCTTTACTGCCCGGACCCACGATTTCACCGTCGCTGGCGACGAGACGCAACGCGCGCGCGGAAGAAGCGGCGCCATCCGGGCCAGGGCAACCAAGCAGGCGATCCATCGACGCGATCCTTACGCTGAAAGATAAACCGTTGTCTTCAAAGCGTTCTCAGAGCGGTCCTAGCCTCCACCACGGTCGAAAACGCTCGACACCGTTCTATTGTTGGGCCGCGCGGTCCGCGACGTCAAGCGCGCGACGCTCTTTTGCGCGGACGCCGCCTCTGCGATGATGCGGCGCCACACGCCGCCGCGCGTGATTCTCCACGGAGCCTTGCGCCATGACCGACGACCCCAACGCCTACCCTGGCAAAATTCTCGTCGCGGCGAGCGGCGGAACCGCGCGGGACCTTGTCTATCGTTATCTGCTGCTGCCGCTCGGCAATCGCCACGGACTGATTTCCGGCGCCACCGGCGGCGGCAAGACCGTCTCGCTGCAACGCCTCGCGGAAGGGTTCTCCAAGGCCGGAACGGCGGTGTTCCTCGCCGATGTGAAGGGCGATCTCGCCGGCCTGTCGCAGCCGGGCGACTCCCGCCCCGCCTTCGTCGCCCGCGCGAAGGATCTCGGGCTGACCTATGCCCCGGACAAATTTCCCGTGGTGTTCTGGGACATCTACGGCGAACAAGGACATCCCGTGCGCGCCACCGTCGCGGAATTGGGGCCGCTGCTGCTCTCGCGCATGCTCGACCTCAACGATACGCAGGAGGGCGTGCTGAACATCGTGTTCCGCGTCGCCGACGAACAGGGACTGCTGCTGCTGGACCTAAAGGATTTGCGCGCGGCGCTCGGCTTCGTCGCCGACAACGCCAGCGACGTGCAAACCAAATACGGCAATGTCGCGCCGGCCACGATCGGGGCGATCCAGCGCCAGCTCCTGGTGCTGGAGAATCAGGGCGGCGACAAATTCCTCGGCGAGCCGGCGCTCGACTTGCAAGATTTCATCGCCAAGGACGAAGCGACCGGCCGCGGCTACATCAATATTCTCGCCGCCGACAAGCTCATGCGCGCGCCGCGTCTTTACGCGACCTTCCTGCTGTGGATGTTGACCGAATTATTCGCGCATCTGCCCGAGGTCGGCGATCTCGATACGCCCAAACTCGTGTTCTTTTTCGACGAGGCGCATCTGCTGTTCACCGACGCGCCCAAGAATCTTCTGACGGCCATCGAGCAGGTCGTGCGGTTGATTCGCTCCAAGGGCGTCGGCGTCTATTTCGTCACGCAGAATCCGCTCGACGTGCCGGACACGGTGCTGGGCCAACTCGGCAACCGCATCCAGCACGCGCTGCGCGCCTTCACGCCGCGCGACCAGAAGGCGGTGCGGGCGGCGGCGGAGACCTTCCGTCAGAACAAGGATTTCGACACGGCCGAGGCGATCATGCAGCTTGGCGTCGGCGAAGCGCTGGTGTCGATGCTGGACGCCAAGGGCGCGCCCGAAATGGTCGACCGCGCGCTGATCGCGCCGCCGAACGCGCGGGTCGGGACGATCACGGCGGAGGAGCGCCAGGCGGCGATCGAGAACAGCCCGTGCTATGGCGAGTACGACACGCCGATGGACCGCGAATCGGCCTATGAAGTGCTGCAAAAGCGCGCCGGCGCGCGCATGGAGAGCGTCGGCGCGAAGCCCGTCACGCCGACGCCAGCGACGACGACGCCCGGCGGCGCCCCGGCTCCGGAAGCGGCGCCCAAGGAGGCCTCGGCGGACGGCGGCATGCTCGGCAAGATCGGCGGCATGGTCGGAGGCTTGTTCACGCGCACGAACCCGAAGCGCATGTCGGCGGGCGAACTCGCCGCGCGCGCGGCGCTGCAATCGGCGGCGCGCTCGATCGGCACGCAGATCAGCCGCGAGGTGATGCGCAATATTTTTGGCGGGATGTCGCGCTGACGGACTACCCCCGCGCCTCTCCTCGCCCGGGCCTCGCGATCAGCCAATAAATCCAACCCGTCATCGCGCCGGTGAGGAAAAACAGCGTCGCGATGCGAAGCTCCAGCGGGCTGGCCCGATGCGCATGCGCGAGACCTCGCGTCGCGCGGGCGATCCACGGCGAGGCGGCGGCCAGAAAGCCGCTGACGCCGACATACCAAACCCATTTGCGCGCGCCGGCGATCTCGCCGATGAGCGCCGCGACGGCCAACGGCAGGGCGCATACCGCGATCAATATCGACCAGAAAACAAAGCCAAGCGCCGCGAAGCCGGCCGTTGGATCGCCCGCGTCGTCGAGCGCCGCGAATAAGCCGGACGCCGCCGCGTCGAAGCCGACCTCCCGCACGATCGGATCGAACAGCGCGGCGAGCGGCAGGAACAGCGCGCCGGCGCTCGCCGCGACGATGAAGCCGAACGACATAACGACGGTTCGGCGCAGCAAATTCGCGATCAAGGCTCCAGCACCGAATCCCAATAGAGATAATCCATCCAGCTCTCATGCAGATAATTGGGCGGAAACAGCCGCCCGTTGCGATGGAGGTCGGCGACCGTCGGCGCGAAGGGCTTTTGCGCCGGCGTCATGCGCGCTTCGTGCGGGCAGGCGGTCGCTCTTGCGCAGATTGCAGGGGGAGCAGGCCGCGACGACATTCTCCCAGGTGGTCGCGCCGCCCTTGGAGCGCGGAATGACGTGATCGAAGGTCAGTTCGTCGTGCTCGCCGCAATATTGGCAGGTGAAACGGTCGCGCAAAAACACGTTGAAGCGCGTGAAGGCCGGGTGGCGCGTGGGCCGGACATAGGCCTTGAGCGACACAACGGAGGGCAGCCGCATTTCAAAGGATGGGCTTTTGACCACCTTGTCGTATTCGGAGACGATGTTGACCCGGTCGAGGAAGACCGCCTTGATCGCGTCCTGCCAGCCCCACAGCGACAGCGGATAGTAGCTCAGCGGACGAAAGTCGGCGTTGAGCACGAGCGCCGGGCACGCCTGCGGCGAGACATTTTGGCTGCGAAAAGGAACGGTCACGCCGCGCGCCTCTCATCTGGACAAGAAGGGGTCGGTCCCAGATTGCTGGGGAATCCCCTTACGAATGTCTTGGGATAGTCTATAGCCAGGATGACGCCTTTGTGAAGGCGCCTAAATCCTCCGCGGGAATTTGGGCCAAGGCCCAATTCTTGCGCCTCTCGCCCAAGAAAAATCCGTTTACCTCAAATACATCGATTTCGACGCCGCGGCGAGATGCATTCGAAGCGCCGGCGATCCGCTCGTTCTTAGCTGAATCTTAACCATTATTCGCCCGCGAGGGCCTCCGTCTTGCTGCATTGATCTACAAGACCGCTCAAACCTTCGGGTCTGTTCCTGATCGAGACGGTCTTGTGTCAATTGGAGGCTTCCTTGTCGCTCACGGCGGATCGAGTTCGGGTAAAGCCAGCGTCCCGCGAAGACGCGCCAAATACTCAGCTTCAAAAGACGCCGCTTCGTCGCGGCGGCTGGAGCGAGAAACTCTCGCGCCGAAACACCGCCTTGGCGCGCGCCCTCTTGGCGGCGGCGGCGGCGCTGATCGAATTGTTCGTCGTGCTCTGCGCGGCCCTGATCGCCGAGACGCTCTATCACGGCTTCGCGCATGGCTGGAGCGGGCTGATCCCTCCGAACATGCGGCTTTGCGCGCTCGTCGCGCTGCTGTTCGTCCTCTCGAACGCGTCGCGCGGCGACTATCGCATCCCTGATTTTCTCGCATCGCGCGTGAATGGCTCGCGGCTGTTCACCGTCTGGAGCACCAGCTTCCTGATCGCGCTGGCGTTTAGCTTCCTGACCAAATCGACCGGCGAATTCTCGCGCGCCGGCGTGGTGTTGTTCTATGTGGCGGGCTACGTCGCGATCTATGTGACCCGTCTCGCCTTGCGGCATATCGCGCGGGGCGCCACGGCCGCGGGGGGCGTCGCCTCGCGGCGGGTGGTCCTTGTCGGCTTCGAGGAGAGCATCAAGACCTTCACTCAACGTTATCAGCCCTCGGCCAGCGGCATGAACGTCGTGGCCGCCATCGGCTTGCGCGACGAAGCCGAATCCATCGACGACGATCTCGCCTTGGCCGCCGCGACGGCGCGAATGCTGCGGCCGGACGACGTGTTCATTCTGGTTCCGTGGTCGCAAACGGACGTGATCGACAGTTGCGTCACAACTTTTTTGCGCGTGCCGGCGCAAATTCATCTCGGTCCCGAGCGCGTGCTCGATCGCTTCGTCGACGCGCGGATCGACAAGATCGGGACCATCTCCAGCCTGAGCCTCGGCGGTCACCCGCTCAATCTGGTCGAGATCATCGTCAAGCGGCTGTTCGATATCGTGGTTTCGGTCGCGGCGCTGGCGCTCCTGTCGCCGCTGCTGGCGCTGGTCGCGGCCCTCATTCGCCTGGACAGCAATGGTCCGGCGCTGTTCACGCAACGCCGCTACGGCTTTAATCAGGAGGCGTTCCGCATTTTCAAATTCCGCTCCATGACGACGATGGAGGACGGACGCGATATCGCCCAGGCGAAGGTTAAAGATCCGCGCATCACGCGCATCGGCCGCTTCATCCGGCGCTACAATGTGGATGAACTGCCGCAGCTTATCAACGTGCTTCGCGGCGATATGTCTCTCGTCGGCCCGCGTCCGCACGCGCTCGTGCACGACCAGTTGTTCGAACGCAAGATCGCGCTCTATGCGCGCCGACATAACGTCAAGCCGGGCATCACCGGCTGGGCGCAAGTCAACGGCCTGCGCGGCGAGATCGACGGCCCGGAAAAAATCCGCCAACGCGTCGAGCACGATCTCTATTACATCGACAATTGGTCGCTGCTGTTCGACGTGTGGATCATCTTCCTGACGGTGTTCTCGAAAAAAGCCTATCGCAACGCCGTCTGAGACGCCCTGGTCGCCGCGAGGGCGACAAGGAGACTGACCGCGAGCAACGCCGCCGCGAGGAAATAGCCGGCGCCCGGAAAAATCCGCGCGCCGATGCTGGCGGCGAAAATCTGCGTGAACAGCAGCGGGCCGATCATGCCGGAAACGCCGCGCAGGCTGGCGAGCGCGCCCTGCAGCCGGCCCTGCTCCGAGGCGCCCTTGAGGCGCGTGGCGAGGCCCTGGAATGCGGGGTTGGCCATCGCCCACAACGCGATCAGCGGCGGCGCCGACAAAAACAGCCAGTCGTTCGAGGCGAAGGCGTAGACAGCGAAGCCCAGCGCGCCGAAAGCCAGCGCCACGACGAGGGTTTTGCGTTCGCCCAGCCGCGCCACCATCGGCCGCACAAGCCCGCCGGAGACGATGGTTTGCGAAACGCCGACGATGGTGAGCGCCCAGCCGGTGGTTTTGGCGTCCCAGTGATAGCGGTAATCGGTGTAGAGCACGAACAGGCTCGGCAGCGACTCATGCGCCAGATAGGACAGGAACACCGCGCCCGCGAGCATGGCCAGCTCCCGCTGGGCGCCCAGCATTTTCAGGGCGCCGAAAATATTGGCGCCGCGCCAGGCGATCCTTGGCGCGCGCTTTTCCTCGGAGAGCGACTCCGGCAGGATGAAGTAGCCGTAAAGCGCATTGACGAGGCTTAACGCCGCCGCGGCGTAAAACGGCAGGCGCAACCCGTAATTGCCGAGCACGCCGCCGATCGCCGGTCCCAGAATGAAGCCAAAACCGAAGGCCGCGCCAAGCATGCCGTAACGCCCGGCGCGCTTTTCCTCGGGCGTGATGTCCGCGACATAGGCGCTGGCGGTGGAGAAGCTCGCGGCGGTGACGCCGGAGATCAGCCGGCCGATAAACAGAAACGGCAGCGATGGCGCCAGCGCCATGAAAATATAGTCGAGCCCAAGACCGAAATTGCTGGCCAATACGATCGGGCGACGGCCGAACCGGTCGGACAAGGCGCCGAGCACGGGCTGAAATAGAAATTGCATCAAGGCCCAGGAGAAGCCGAATATCCCGACGACGCCCGCCGCTCCCGAAATATCGCCGCCTTCGAATTCGGTGATGAGCTTGGGCAGCACGGGGATCATCACGCCGAGCGCCAGCATGTCCAGCGCGACCGTGATGAGAATGAAGATGAAAGCGGCCTGGCGCCGCCGCGTCGAGATTGTCAGCATATCCGCTCGCCGCCTTGTCCTTCACCATTGTCAGAGGCCCCGATAACAGGGAACGGGGCGTCGGCGCAATGTCGGTGAGCGCCGCTTGGCGCGGCGACGCTGGCCATTCCCGCCGCGACTGGTGTATTGTCTCTTTTAAGAGAGCCATTGAAATATGCGTCGGACGTCGATTATCTCCTCGCTTAAGCGACTGGCTCGAAGCATCACAGGCGGATTGCGCATGAACCGATTCGAACGACAACCCCAGCCGGCTGTCGAGGCCGAGGTCGAATATCGCGACGGCGATTACCGCGTGCGCAAGGCGGGAGCCTTCGTGCGTTGCGCGGTGACCGGCGAGCCTATCCCGCTCGAAGAGCTGCGCTATTGGAACGTCGACCGGCAGGAAGCCTATAGCAGCCCCGAGGCGCGCTTAAAGCAACTCGCGGGCAAACGGCCTTCATAACCGCGCGGTTCGCGCCCGCGCCAAAAAATCCGCGAGCAGGCTGTTCACCTCGTCGGGCCGCTCGAACAGCAATGTTATCGGCAAAATTTCGAGATCGACCCCGAGACCGTCGAGATTGGCGCCGATCCGCGCGGCGTCCTTTTCCGTCGTGACGAGAACGGCGCGACGGCGCTTCGTCTCCCGCGCCAGCGCCGCCAGTTCGCGCGGCGAATAGCGATGATGATCGGGAAACCAGCGGAAGCCGGCGACGTCGGCGCCGATGTCGGTCCAGCGTGTTGGCGAATTTCGCCGGCCGGCCAATCCCCGCGAAGGCGAACACCCGCGCGCCCGCGATGCGCGCCGCGACGGCGGGGTCGGGCGCGAGCCGCGCGGGGAAAGCGGGCCTGGTCAACGGTTCGCGCAATCCCCTGCCCTCGCCGATCACGATAACGAGGTCGGCCGCCGCCAGTTGCGCCGCCAGCGGCGCGCGCAGCGGCCCGGCGGGCGGGCAAAAGCCATTGCCAGCGCCGTAATCCGCGTCGACGACGAGAATGGCGAGGTCCGGGTCGAGGCGCCGGCTATGCAGCCCGTCGTCCAGAATCAGCACGCCGGCGCCGAGCGTCTGCGCGAGGCGCGCCGCCGCCGCGCGGTCGGCGCCGACGATGGTTGGCGCCACGCGCGCCAACAGCAGGGCTTCGTCTCCGACATCGCGCGCGTCGTGGCGGGCCGGATCGACGACGAAAGGGGCGGCGCTCCCGTTCCGGCGGCCATGGCCGCGCGACAGAAAAAAGGGGCGCTCGCCCCGTTCCAGCAGCATCGCGCCGAGCGCCAGCGCCGTCGGGGTCTTGCCGTCTCCACCCAGCGTCACCCCGCCAATCGCGATGGTCGGAATATTCGCGCGCGGGGCGGGGCGGACGAGGCGCGCGCGCGCCGCCGCGCCATAAAGCGCCCCAAGGGGAGCGAGGGCCCTCGCGACCGGGCCGGCGGGCGCTCCCCAAAAATCAGGCGCGCGCATGTTCGCGATCAGGCTCTCATCGACGTTCGCCGGCCATATGAGCCAGATAGGGTTCGATGGCCGACATGATTTCCAGAGAGGCGCCGCCCATTCGCCGCACCGTCTCCGCTCCGGCTCGGCCCATTTTGCGCATTCGCGCGGGCTTTAACAGAAGAGCGCGCGCGGCGCGCGCCAGTCCCGGCGCGTCCAGGACGGAGACGGCGGCCCCGGCGGCGTCCAGTTCGGCGTAAACTTCGGCGAAATCCTCCACGCTCGGCCCATGCAGAATTGCGCAGCCGAATTTCGCCGGTTCGATAGGGTTATGGCCGCCGCCGGGCGTCAGCGACCGGCCCATGAAAACGACCCCCGCGCTTCGGAAAATCAGGCCCAGTTCGCCAATCGTGTCGGCGATGTAGATTTGCGTCTCGCGCCGCGGCAATTCGCCCAGCGAACGCAAGCCGGCGCTCAGCCCGCGCTCTCGCGCGAGGCAGGCGATCTCCTCCCCGCGCGCGGGATCGCGCGGCGCGACGATGGTCAAAAGATCGGGGAAATCACGCGCCAAATCGAGATGGGCGCCCAGCACGAAGCTCTCCTCTCCGGGATGGGTCGAGACGGCCGCGAAAACCGGGCGGGCGCCGAGCGCGCCCTGGAGGGCCGCGAGCTTTAGCGGATCGGCCGGCGGCGCCGGCACGTCGAATTTCAGATTGCCGGCGATTATCGCCCGGGGCGCGCCAAGTCCCAGAAACCGCGCGGCGTTTTCGGCGTCTTGCGCGAGGCAGAGGTCGATCTTGCCAAAGAGCTTGGCGCCGACGCCCGCCGGCGCGGCGCGCCAGCGTTCGGCGGAAGTCTCGGAGATGCGCGCGTTGACCAGCACCAAGGGGCCGCCGCGGGCGTGGACGGCGCCGACGAAATTGGGCCAAATTTCGGATTCGGCGAACAGCGCCAGATCGGGCCGCCAGTGGTCGAGAAAGCGCGCGACAAAACGCGGCGCGTCCAGCGGCAGATATTGGTGAAACGCGCCCGCCGGCAGCCGCGCGCCGAGCAGCCGCGCCGATCCTGGCGTGCCGGTGGTCACCAGAACTTCGATCCCCCGTTGGATAAAGCGCTCGATCAGCGGCAACAGCGACAGGCTCTCGCCCAAACTCGCGCCATGCAGCCAGACAAGCTGTCCGTCTGGGCGCGGCAGGCTGGGAAAGCCGAGCCGCTCGCCGAGCCGCGAAGGGTCTTCCTTTCCCCGCCCGGCGCGCCAGGCGAGAAGCGGACGCGCGCAAGGGGTCAGCGCGATCGTCGCAAGCCGGTAAAGCATCAAAAGCGGCATGGGGATTGGGTCCACCGCAAGCTAAAGGAACCGCGTCCTTTCGCCGCCGCGCGGCGAGCGAACAAGAATCTCTCTAGCACAAACGCAGGCGTAAAGAACACACAAGGCGACCGACCAGCCGGCCCCTCTTGTCGCGGCCATCGATGGCGAAAAAACGGCCCTCGCATGGCGAGGGCCGTTGGTTGACGCGGGAACGGGCGTTACGAAGCCGCGAGTGGCAGGGCGACGAAGCGCGTGCCTTCCGCCGACTTCACCCGCAGCAGCACGGATCTGTGCCCTTCCTTGCGCGCGGCGTCGAGCGCGGAGGAAAGATCGGCGGAATCGTTGACCGCCTGCCCGCCGACTTCGAGGATCACGTCGCCGCGGCGCAGACCCTTTTGCGCGGCCACGCCGTCGGGGTCGATGTTGGTGATGTAAAGTCCCTCGCCGCCGCCGCGCCGCGCTTGCGCCGCGGGCTGAACCTCCAACCCGAGCCCGGCGAGCGCGTTGCTCTTGTCCACGCCGCCGAGATCGGCGCGCAACTCTTTTTCGGCCGGCAGCACGCCAAGCTTAACCCGCGCGGTCTTTTCGACCCCGCCCCGCAGATAGGTCAGATCGACAGTCTTGCCTGGCCCCGCCGACGCGATCTTGCGCGACAGTTCGCGCGGAGCGTCAATCTTTTCGCCATCGACGGCGACGATGACGTCGCCAGCCTTGAGCCCCGCGCTTTCGGCCGGGCCGCCCTTGACCGGCTGGGCGACCAAGCGCGCCCTTGGTCGACTTCAGCCCGAGACTATCGGCGAGATCTTGCGTCACGCCTTGAATCTGCACGCCGATCCAGCCGCGCGAGACGGAGCCCTTCTCCTTAAGCGAGTCGACCACGTCCTTTGCGACTTCCGTCGGAATCGCGAAGCCGATGCCGACCGAGCCGCCCGACGGCGAATAAATCGCCGTGTTGACGCCGATCACGCCGCCATGCGTGTCGAACGCCGGACCGCCCGAATTACCGCGGTTGACCGGCGCGTCGATCTGCAAAAAGTCGTCGTATGGCCCGGCGCCGATATCGCGGCCGCGCGCCGACACGATGCCCGCCGTCACCGTTCCGCCAAGGCCAAACGGATTGCCGACCGCGATCACCCAATCGCCGACGCGCGGGGCCGTATTCGACCATGTGACGAAAGGCAGATTGCCGCCGTCGTTGATCTTGAGCAAGGCAAGGTCGGTGCGCTTATCGGTTCCGATGATCTTCGCCGGCAGCGTCTTGCCGCTATCGAGGACGACCTCGACCTCGCTGGCGTGCTCGACCACGTGATTATTGGTCACGACATAGCCGTCCGCGCTGATGACAAAGCCAGATCCTTGCGATTGGGTGATGTGCTTCTGCGGCATCCCGCCCCGCCCCTGGCCAAAGCGCCTGAAGAAGTCGTACAGCGGATCGTCGGGCGAAAGCTCGGGACCCTCTTCGTTGTCATTGTTGGTGGTTTCGACCGCCTTGACCTTGATCGCGACGACCGCGCCCTTAACTCGCTCGACGACGTCGGCGAAGGAGGCGGGGCCAGAAGCCGGCGCGAGCTGCGCGAGCGGCGCCTCGGCCAGAGCCGGGCGCGCGGGGGCGAGCCCAAACAGGGACGCGCCGAGCGCGACGGCCGCGACGGCGCCAAGCAGCGCCGCGCGCGGGTTACGGGAATGACGCCGAAAGGCGAAGTTAATCATGGGAAGCCATCTCCAAAGCAGCCAAGCCAGAGCGCCGCGCGCTGGCCCACGACCGGAAACATGGGGGATCGCCCCTTGCCCGCCAATGGCGGCGGGATGAAACTTTGGTAAGGCGGCGTCTGCTACTTCACGAACACATAGATATCCACGTCGACATTGGCGTCCTCGGCGTTGGTGAGGTTCGTCAAATATTCCTCGATAAATACATTGTTTGTGTCGAGGCCTTTTTCGTCGAGATAGGCGGTGATCGCCTCATAGGTGGCGTCGATCTCGTCGTAGGAGCCGCGGTGTTCGAACTTCAGAGCCTTTCCGGCGGGCGATGCGCCGACCTCGACGCCATCAGCGAGCTTGACCTTGCCCTCCGGCGCCTTGGCGATCGGCAGCATCGCCTCGTAATGGAAGCCGCTGTCGTCCGTGTCGGTGAAAACCGTGAACGGGCGCCCGTTCGGCGCGAGGCCGGCCTTGGTCGCCGCGGCGGTCACCTTGGCGAGTGAATTGGCCAGCGTCTTGGCCGCGTCGTCCCATTTGGCCTGCCCCTTCAACACCAGAACCGGGCGCGCGGGAACGTCGACAATCTGGCCGGAGACGCTTTCCACCGGCGACTCGGCGCCAGTCGGCGGCTCGGTCTTGTCGCCGGTCTTATTGTCGCCCAAGCTCTCGGCGGGCGGGGCTTTTTCGGCCTGCGCGGTCTTGTCGGCGGTCGCCGCGGGCAAGACCGAGGCGGGAGAAAGCTTCTTTTCCAGGTAAAGCGCGCCAAAGCCGATCAGCAGCGCCAGCGCGCCCAGCACGCGCCAACGGGCGGCGAGACGGCCGAGCGTCGCCGAGAAATCCTTAAGCTTGTCGAAGAAATTCATCGCTGCGTCCTCTTTGGCCTCCCCGCCGCGCCGCCGGAAGGGACATGGCGCAAGATCGCCACTGTCAAAGACCGCCCCGACTCTGGCGCGCGACCACCGCTTCTCCTATACAGGAGTGGCCCAACCTTGACACGGCCAAATCGTAAAACCACGCGACATGACACACAAACTCGCCCGGCGTCCCATTCTGCGCATGAACGGAATCGGCAACGAAATCCTCGTGCTCGATCTGCGCGGCTCGGACGTCGTGCTGGCGCCGGAAGAGGCGCGCGCCATCGCCCGCCAGCCGGGACTCAAATTCGACCAGTTGATGGCGCTGCACGACCCCTGCGCGGGCGGCGCCGACGCGGCGCTGCGCATTTACAACATCGACGGCTCGCTATCGGCGGCCTGCGGCAACGGCACGCGCTGCGTCGCCTGGGCGCTGGCGCGAAATGGCGGCCCGGAGCATCTGCGTTTGGAGACCGACGCCGGCCTCGTCGAGAGTTGGCGCGCCGGCGAGACGCTGTTCACCGTCGACATGGGCCGCCCGCGTCTGGCCTGGTCCGAGATTCCGCTGGCGCGCGACGTTGGCGACACAAGCGACATCGCGCTGGAGCCGCAAGTCGCGGGCGCGCCGGAGCGTTTTTGCGCCGTCGGCATGGGCAATCCGCACGCGGTGTTTTTCGTCGACGACGCCGGCGCGGTCGATCTCGAAAAGCTCGGCCCCGTGCTGGAGCGTCATCCGCTCTTTCCCGAGCGCGCGAACATCTCCTTCGCGCAAATTCTGCCCCATGACGAAATCCTGCTGCGCGTCTGGGAGCGCGGGACCGGCGCGACCAAGGCTTGCGGCTCGGCGGCCTGCGCGACGCTCGTCGCGGCGGCGCGAACTTCTCGCGCGGGGCGTCGGGCGAACATAAGACTTCCGGGCGGCGATCTTCTCATTCACTGGCGCGACGACGATCACGCGCATATGACCGGGCCGGTCGAATTCGAATTCGAGACGACGCTCGATCCCGCCATTTTCGAGGGGCTGGCGACGTGAGCGGCTCCGCGGTCGAGACGATCACCTTCGGCTGCCGGCTCAACATCGTCGAATTGGAGGCGCTCGCGGGCGAGGCGCGCGGCGCCGGGGAAGAAAATCTCGTCATCGTCAACACCTGCGCCGTCACGGCGGAGTCGACGCGCCAGGCGCGCCAGGCCATCCGCCGCCTGCATCGCGAACGCCCCGACGCGCGCATCATCGTCACCGGCTGCGCGGCGACGATAGCGCCGGCGGAATTTTCGGCCATGGAAGGCGTGACGCGCGTCGTCGGCAATGGCGACAAAAGTCTGTTCGCGCCGGCCGGGCCCAGCTTCGCCGCGCCAAAAGCGCTTGGCGCGAGCGAAGGCACGCGCGGCTTTCTCGCCGTGCAGAACGGCTGCGACCATCGCTGCACTTTTTGCGTCATTCCGTTCGGGCGCGGACCGTCGCGCTCGGCGCCGCCGCGCGAGATCGTCGCGAGGGCGCGCGCGCTTGTCGCGTCCGGCAAGCGCGAGATCGTGCTGACCGGCGTCGATCTCACCTCTTACGGCGGCGATCTTGGCGGCGGCGAGACGCTGGGGCGTTTGGCGCGGCTGCTGCTCGCCGAACTGCCGGAACTGGCGCGGCTGCGCATTTCCTCGATCGACTGCATCGAGGCCGACCCGACATTGATCGAGGCGGTGGCGGAGGAGCCGAGGCTGGCGCCGCATCTGCATCTCTCCTTGCAGTCGGGCGACGACCTGATCCTGAAGCGGATGAAGCGCCGCCATTCGCGCCGCGACGCGATAAAATTTTGCGAGGAGCTGCGTTTGTCGCGTCCCGATATTGTGTTCGGCGCCGATTTCATCGTCGGCTTCCCGACCGAAACGGAGGAAATGTTTTCGCGCACGCTCGATCTCGTGGAGGAATGCGGATTGACGCATCTGCATGTCTTTCCCTTTTCGCCGCGCCCGGAAACACCGGCGGCGCGCATGCCGCAAGTCGCGCCGCATATCGTCAAGGCGCGCGCGCAAAAATTGCGGGCGCTCGGCGAGGCGCGGCTGACGCGCCATCTGGCGAAGCAGCAGGGTAAGGCGCTGCGCGTGCTCGCCGAGCGCGGCGGCCTCGCCCGCGCGGCGGATTTCACGCTGGCGCGCACGCCCGGCGCCATTGCCGGCGAAATGTTCGACATTCGCGTTTTGGGCCACGACGGCCGCGCCCTGCTGGCGGAACGGCCGTAAATGTCCGGCAATCTCGCGCTCGCCTGGGAAGTCTTCGAGATCGTCTGGATCAATATTCTGCTGTCCGGCGACAATGCGATCCTGATCGCGCTCGCCTGTCGGCGGCTGCCGGAGGAGCGGCGGCGCTGGGGCGTGCTGCTCGGCTCGCTCGGCGGCGTCGCCCTTCGCATCGGCTTCACTCTGGCGATTGTCCAGCTTTTGCATGTGCCGCTGCTGAAGACGGCGGGCGCGCTGCTGCTGCTCTATGTCGCGATCAAATTGCCGCATGGCGACCACGACCGCGAGGATGTGGAGGCCAAGCCCAATCTTTGGGGCGCGGTGATGTCGATCATCGTCGCCGACGCGGTGATGTCGCTCGACAATGTGCTCGCCATCGCCGCCGCCGCGCATGGCTCGATGCGCCTCATCGTGTTCGGGCTGGCGCTGTCGGCGCCGCTGGTGATGTTTGGCGCGGGGATCTTGCTCAAATTGCTCGACCGTTTTCCGCTGCTGATCTGGGCCGGCGCGGGCGTCCTGGGCTGGGTCGCGGGCGGGATGGCGGCGACCGACCCCTTTTGGACGCGGTTCCATTTGCCGCTGGAGACGCCGCTGTCGGTCGCGGCGTGCCTATTCGTGCTCGCGGGGGCGGTGGCGCTGCGCAAACGCTGAGTTCGCCGCCCGCGCTCACAAAAAACTCTGCGGATCGACATCCACCTGCACGCGCACGCCGCCGCGCTCCGGCGGCCCCGCCGCCAGCAGATCGCGCAAAAAACCTTGCAGATCGGCGCTGCGCGGCGCCTTGACCAGCAGGCGGAAGCGAAAGCGCCCGCGCAGCAGCGCGATGGGCGCCTCGGCGGGGCCAAGCAGCATGATCTCGCCTTCCTCCGGCAGCCCGCCCAGCGCCGCGACGCGGTAGCGCTCGCTCGCCGGCAGGCCATGCGCCGCGCGGGCCAGCGCGCGCGCATGGGTTTCGGCGAGGGCGGCGTCCTTGGCCGAAACGATCAGCGCCGCGAGACGCCCGAACGGCGGCAGGCCGGCGCGCTGGCGCAGACTCGTTTCTTGCGCGTAAAACTCCTCGGCGTCGCCGGAAAGCAGCGCGGAAATCACGGGATGCTCGGGGCGATAGGTCTGGATCAGCGCCCTGCCCGGCTGGTCGCCGCGCCCGGCGCGCCCGGTCACCTGCGCCAGCAATTGAAACGTCCGCTCCGCCGCGCGCGGATCGCCGCTGCCTAAGCCGAGATCGGCGTCGACGACGCCGACCAGCGTCAGAAAGGGAAAATTATGGCCCTTGGCGACGAGCTGCGTGCCGATGACGAGATCGAAAGCGCCCTTGGCGATCTCGTCCAATTCGCGCCGCAGCCGCTCGGCGCCGCCGGGAAAATCCGACGACAGCACGAGGACGCGGGCGTCTGGAAACAGCCCCGCCGCTTCTTCCGCGAGACGCTCGACGCCGGGGCCGCAGGCCGCCAGCGCGTCTTCCGCCTCGCATTCCGGGCAGACATGCGGGCGCGGCTCCATATGGCCGCAATGATGGCAGATCAGCGCGCGGCGGAAGCGATGCTCGACCAGCCAGGCGTCGCAGTCGGAGCAGCGGAATCTGTGGCCGCAATGGCGGCACAGCGTCAGCGGCGCATAGCCGCGCCGGTTGAGAAACAGCAGCGCCTGTTCGCCGCGCGCGATGGTCTCGCCCACCGCCAGAGCGAGGCGCGGCGCGATCCAGCGGTTCTTTGGCGGCCCCTCGACGCGCATGTCGATGGCCTCCAGCCGCGGCATTGTTCGCGCGCCGGCGCGGGCCTTGAGGCGCAGATGCGCATAGCGGCCGCTGGCGGCGTTGACGCGCGTCTCGATTGACGGCGTCGCCGAGGCGAGCACGAGCGTCGCGCCCTCGATGCGCGCGCGCACCACCGCCATGTCGCGGGCGTGATAGTTGACGCCATCCTCCTGCTTATAGGCGCCCTCATGCTCCTCATCGACGACGATGAGCCGCAAATCGCCAAACGGCAGGAATAGCGCCGAGCGCGCGCCGACGACGACCCGCGCGTCGCCCTCCGCCGCCGCGCGCCAGATGCGCGCGCGCTTCTTTTCCGAGACGCCGGAATGCCACTCGGCCGGCCGCGCGCCGAACCGCGCCGAAAAACGCTCCAGAAACTGACTGGTCAGCGCGATTTCCGGCATCAACACCAGCGCCTGCCCACCGGCCCGCAAGGCGGCGGCGACAGCCTCGAAATAAACCTCGGTCTTGCCCGAGCCCGTGACGCCTTCGAGCAAAAAGGGGCGATAGCCGCGCGCCGTCACCGCGCCCAATAGCGCGTTCGCCGCGAGTTGTTGTTCGGCTTCGAGAACGGGCGGGCAAAACGACGGGATCGAGCGCGCCGCAGACCGGCGGCGGCGGCGGCGGTCAGCGTCTCCAGCGCGCCTTCGTCGACCAGCGCGTCGATGACGGAAGCCCCGCAGCCGGCCGCCTCCATCAGCGCCTTTTTGGTGAAGGCCAGCCCGCCTTCCGCCGCCGCCAGCGCGCGGGCGCGCGTGGGCGTCATCCGTCGCGGCGGCGGGCCGGCGAGGCGATAGAGCAGGCGCGGCGCGGGCGGCGCCGCCTCTTCGCCGGCGCCGGTGGAAAGGCGCAACGCCATGCCGCGCGGGGCCAGCGTCCAGCGCGCCAGCCAGTCCAGAAAATCGCGCAGATTTTGCGAGAGCCTCGGCCGGTCGTAGCGCGAGATCACGCTCTTCAAGATTGCCGGGCGGGCCGCTGGCGGGCTTCGCCGCCCAAACGACTCCAATAGCCTCGCGCCGCCCCAGCGGTATTTTCACGAAGTCGCCCGGCGCCAGCGCGAGGCCGGGGGGCGCGAAATAGCTATAGGTCTGGTCCACCGCCACGGGCGGCAGAACCTCGACAATCAGCCCCCCGCCCTCAACCCCGTCGCCGCTCATGGAAGCGGTTTAGCATTTTGGCGAGGCTTGCGCAGTGGGGCGGGCGCCCCCGTCACTCCGGGATCAATTCCAACCCGCCAGCGTAGCGGCGGGCGTTTTCGACATAGTGCTTCGCCGATTCGAGATTATGCCCGGCGGCGTCATCGCCGAGCGTGCGCAACACCTTGGCGGGCGTGCCGACGATCAGCGAATTGTCGGGAAACTCCTTGCCCTCGGTGACCAGCGCATTGGCGCCGACAAGGCAATTGCGGCCGATCTTGGCGCCGTTGAGGATGGTCGCGCCCATGCCGATAAGCGTGTTGTCGCCGATCGCGCAGCCATGCAAAATCACGCCGTGACCGATGGTGCAATCGGCGCCGATGTCGAGCGGATAGCCCATGTCGGTGTGAAGCACGCTGTTTTCCTGGATATTGGTGCGCGCGCCGACGGTGATCCATTCATTGTCGCCGCGCAGCACGCAGCCGAACCAGACATTGGCGTCCTCGTCCAGCGCCACGCGGCCGATCAGACAGGCGTTGGGCGCGATCCAGTAGCGCCCTTGCGCCGGCAGGCGCGGCGGGATTCCGTCGATCTTGTAAAGCGGCATGCGTCAATCTCCCCGATTCGCGCAAAACCTTGCCATTTTCGCGCCAAGACGCATAGCGGGGCCGCTTCGGCAAGAATAACTTCCTTTGTATTCAAATAGTTTAAAGCACGCTGGAGCGTGGCGTCAATCCGTTGTACTCCGCCTTGTCGCGGCTTTAAGCGCGTGATTCTTGGGCGTGGGGAGGCGACTCTGGCCGGCGAGAAGATGCAAGATCGACTGCGCGACGTCTTGCAATCGGCGGCGCGAGCCGCCGAAGGTTTGGCCATTCGCGCCGGAGCGCCGCGCCGCGCTCTGCTGACGCGGCGGATCGCCGCGCCTGATCGTCTGCGCATCGCGCCGCAGGACATCCGCACCGGCGACGCCACCGTCGCCGACGAAATTTACGCCGGCTATTTTTCTTTTTGCGGCAAGACCGTGAATGCGGGGGGATATTCGCCCTTCGCGCTGGAGCCGCCGTCGGCGAATTGGCGCCGCGCGCTCACCGGCTTTTCCTGGCTGCGGCATTTGCGCGCCGCCGGCGGCGCCCCGGCGCGCGACAATGCTCGGGCGCTGGTTCACGCGTTCATGGAACAGCGCGGCCAAGAGGCCGACGATCCGGCGTTCGAGCCAATGGTGACGGCGCGCCGGATGCTATGCTTTCTCGCGCATTCTCCCATGCTGCTCGAAGGCGCGCCGCCGGAGTTTTACGATGATTTCATGGCGGCGCTGGCTCAGGGCGCGAAGGCCCTCTCTCGCGCGCTCGAGGGGCCGGCGCGGGGAACGGAGCGCCTGCTTTGCGCGCTGGCGCTGCTGGAGTTTTGCCTTTGCGCCGAAGTCGGCGCCGATGTGCAATCGGAGGCGAAGAAGGCGTTCACGCGGGAACTGGAGCGCCAAATTCTAGGCGATGGCGGCCATATCGGGCGCAATCCCAAGACCGTCCTCGACCTCGCGCTGGATCTGTTGCCATTGCGGCAACTTTACGCCGCGCGCGGCATGAAGCCGCCACAGCCGCTGCTTGGCGCGATTAACCGGATGATCCCGATGTTGCGCCTGTTGCAGCATGGCGACGGCTCGCTGGCTCTGTTCAACGGCATGTCGGCGACCGACCCCGGAGAGCTGGCGACGGTGTTCACCCATGAGGCGCGAGGCGCCGCTCCGCCGCTCGATGCGCCCGACAGCGGCTATCGCCGCATGAGCGCGCCGGGCGCGCTGGCGATCATCGACGTCGGCGCGCCGCCGCCGTTGGAGTTTTCCCGCGCGGCCCACGCCGGCGCGCTCGCCTTCGAATTTTCGCTGGGGTCCGAGCGCGTCGTGGTCAATTGCGGCGCGCCGGCCACGCAGCACGAAGCGGCGCGCGAGATCGCCCGCGCCAGCGCCGCCCATTCCACGCTCGTCATGGACGACCAATCCTCCAGCCAGATCGAGCCGCTTTCCAGCAAGGCGAACCCCGGACTCATCGTCGCGGGTCCGCGCGAGACGCGCGTGGAGCGGCGGCGTTCGCGCAGGGGCGAAGTGATCGAAGCCGCGCATGACGGCTACAAGGAACGTTTTGGGCTTATACACGAGCGCATTCTGGCGATGACGCAAGACGGTTCGCGCTTTATCGGCCAGGATCGGCTGGTCGCGGCGGAGAGCGCGAAAAAGAAGGGCGCGAAAGACGAAAGCGCGGCGCATGAATTCTCGGCGCGCTTCCATTTACATCCGAGCGTCGGCGCGGCGCCGCAAGCCGACGGGCGCGGAATCGAACTGGCGCTGCCAAGCGGCGCGCGGCTGCTGTTCGAAGCGGGCGGCTATACGCCAAGGCTGGAGGAAAGCATTTTCTTCGCCGCGCCCGAGGGCGCCCGCAAAACGACGCAGATCGTGGTGGCCGGGCCCGCGAAGCCAGGCATGCGGCTGCGCTGGACGTTTACACGGGTGGAAGATTTCGACGACCCCGCCCCGGTTCCGGCGCCGGGGGATTCGTGATAGGTCAAGCGCGCCCGCCAAAACGTCAGCCTGAAGGAACTCCATGCCCGTCGATCTGCGTCCCATCGCCCGCGCTCTGCTGTCCGTCTCCGACAAAACGGGCCTCGTCGAATTCGCGCGCGCGCTTAGCCTTCGCAACGTCGAGCTGGTCTCGACCGGCGGCACCCGCAAGGCGCTGGCGGAGGCGGGTCTCGCGGTCAAGGACATCGCCGATCTGACGCAGTTTCCGGAGATGATGGACGGGCGGCTCAAGACCCTGCATCCCAAGGTGCATGGCGGACTTTTGGCGATCCGCGAAAATCCCGAGCATGAAGCCGCCATGCTGGCGCACGACATCAAGCCGATCGATCTGCTCGTGGTCAATCTCTATCCTTTCGAGGCGACGCTGGCGAAGGGCGCGCCCGACGCCGAATGCGTCGAGAACATCGACATCGGCGGACCGGCGATGATCCGCGCGGCGGCCAAGAACCACGACGACGTGGCCGTGCTGGTCGATCCCGGCGATTACGCGGATTTCCTCGCCGAACTGAACGCGAACGACGGGCGCGCGACGCTGGCGTCGCGTCGCCGCCTCGCGCAAAAGGCCTTCGCCCGCACGGCGGCTTACGACGCGGCGATTTCCAACTGGCTCGCCGCGTCGCTGGGCGAGACGACGCCGCCCTGGCGGGCGCTCGGAGGAAAGCTGGCGCAGCCCATGCGTTACGGCGAGAATCCGCATCAGTCCGCCGGCTTCTACCTCACCGGCGAGCAACGCCCCGGCGTCGCCACGGCGCGACAGGTCCAGGGCAAGCAGCTCTCGTACAATAACATCAACGACACCGACGCGGCCTTCGAATGCGTCGCGGAGTTCGATCCGGCCCGCGCGGCGGCGGTCGCGATCATCAAGCACGCCAACCCCTGCGGAGTCGCGGAAGGCGCCACGCTGGAGGAGGCCTATCTCAAGGCGCTGCGCTGCGATCCGGTTTCGGCCTTTGGCGGCATTGTCGCGCTGAACCGGAGACTCGACGCCGCGAGCGCGCGAAAAATCGTCGAGGTCTTCACCGAGGTCATCATCGCGCCGGACGCCGACGAGGACGCCATCGCGCTGGTGGCGGCGAAGAAGAATTTGCGGTTGCTCTTGACCGGCGGGCTGCCCGATCCGCGCGCTCCGGGCCTGACTCTGCGAACCGTGGCCGGCGGCTTTCTCGCGCAGGGCCGCGACAACGCCGTCGTCGACGATATGACGCTAAAGGTGGTGACCAAGCGCGCGCCGACGACGCAAGAGCTGGCGGATCTGAAATTCGCCTTTCGCGTCGCCAAGCACGTCAAATCCAACGCGATCGTCTACGTCAGGGACGGGGCGACGGTCGGCATTGGCGCCGGGCAGATGTCGCGCGTCGATTCCTCGCGCATCGCGGCGGTGAAGGCGGAGGAGGCGGCCAAGGCGCTGGGCCTTTCCGAAAGCCTCGCCAAGGGCTCGGCTGTCGCCTCGGACGCCTTCTTTCCTTTCCCCGACGGCCTGCTGGCGGCGGCGGCGGCGGGCGCCACGGCGGTGATTCAGCCCGGCGGATCGGTCAACGACAAGGACGTGATCGCGGCGGCGAACGAGGCCGGGCTCGCGATGGTGTTCACCGGCGTTCGGCATTTCCGGCATTGAGGCGACGGATTTCGCGGCGTCACTGCGTTTGCGAGAGCAGCTTCTGCTGATGGTCGCGCAGCAGCGCGTCGATGATTTCGTCGAGCGCTTCGCCCTCCATCACCTTGTCGAGCTTGTAGAGCGTCAGATTGATGCGGTGGTCGGTGACGCGCCCTTGCGGAAAATTATAGGTGCGGATGCGCTCGGAGCGGTCGCCCGAGCCCACCTGCTGGCGCCGATCCTCCGAGCGCGCGCTGTCGAGGCGGGAGCGTTCGGCGTCGTAAAGACGCGAGCGCAGCACGGCCATCGCCTTCGCCCTGTTGCGATGCTGCGATCGCTCCTCCTGCATCATCACCACGATGCCGGACGGGATATGGGTGATGCGGATCGCCGACTCGGTCTTGTTGACGTGCTGGCCGCCGGCGCCCTGCGAGCGCATCGTGTCGATCTGCAGATCCTTGTCGTCGATGACGAGATCGACCTCCTCGACCTGCGGCAGCACGGCGACGGTGGCGGCGGAGGTGTGGATGCGTCCCTGCGTCTCGGTCGCCGGCACGCGCTGGACGCGATGCACGCCCGACTCGAATTTGAGCCGTCCATAGACGCCGCGCCCGCCGATCTCCGCGATGATTTCCTTATAGCCGCCAAGCGCCCCCTCGCTCGCCGAAACGATCTCCACGCTCCAACCCTTGAGCGCCGCGTATTTTTGATAGGCGCGGAAAAGATCGCCGGCGAATAGCGACGCCTCGTCGCCGCCGGTTCCCGCGCGAACCTCCAGAATGACGCTCTTTTCGTCGGCGGCGTCCTTGGGCAATAGCGCGAGTTTCAGCGCCTCGCCGGCTTCTTCGAGCTTTTGTTCCGCGCCCGCGATCTCGCCCTTGGCCAAGGCGCGCATGTCCTCGTCCGTCGAAGCGTCCGCGAGTAATTCGCGCAGTTCGTCGACTTCCTTTTGCGCGGCGCGATAGGCGCCGATCGCCGCCGCCGTCTCGTCGAGCGAGGCGAGTTCGCGGGAGAGCGCGACAAAACTCTGCGAGTCCGGACCGCTGCTGAGCTTTTCGCCGATTTCCTGGTGACGGCGTAAAATGAGATCGAGTTTATCTTGCGCGAACATTCTAAATCCATGCGTGGGGCGGGTTGGCGGCGCGAAAAATGAGCGTCGCTACAAGGGAACCCCGTTCGCGGCGGCGAATTGGCGCAGGTGCTCGCGCAAGGAGTGCCGACCCTCGTCGCCGGCCATCAGCGACGCCAGGAACAGCCGCGCCTGTTCGAGATCGAGCCCGAGGATCATCGCCTTGACCGGGCCGATCGAGGCCGGCGACATCGACAGCGAGCGATAGCCGATCGCCAGCAGCGCGAGCGCCTCCAAAGGCCGCCCGCCCATTTCGCCGCACAGCGTCACCGGCGTGCCCGCGCGGTCGCCGGCGTCGACGATGCTTTTGAGGGCGCGCAGCACTGGCGTCGAGAGATTGTCATAGCGCTTGGAGACGCGCGTATTGTCGCGGTCGGCGGCGTAAAGATATTGCACGAGGTCGTTGGAGCCGACCGAAAGAAAATCGGCGCGCTCGGCGATCTGATCCAACTCCCACAACAAGGCCGGCACCTCCACCATGGCGCCGAGTTCGAGCTTCGTCGGCATCCCGTGGTCGTGCCGGCGGATCAACTCCATTTCCCGCAAGGTGATCGCCTTGGCGAGATCGAATTCCGCGACATTGGCGATCATCGGGAACATGACGCGCAGATCGCGCCCGGCGCTGGCCTTGAGCATGGCGCGCAGTTGCAACCGCAGCAATCCGGGCCGGTCGAGCCCGATCCGGATCGCCCGCCAGCCGAGCGCCGGGTTCTCCTCGTCGATCTTGGCCATGTAGGGCAGCACCTTGTCCGAGCCGATGTCGAGCGTGCGGAAGGTGACAGGTTTGTCGGGAACGGCGTCGAGCACGGATTTGTAGAACTGGTACTGCTCCTTCATGCGCGGGAAGCGCGGGGCCAGCATGAATTGCAATTCGGTGCGGAAAAGACCGATCGACCCCGCGCCGGTCTCGTGCACGAATGGCGCGTCGATGGTCAGGCCGGCGTTCATGTGCAGCGCGATCGCAACGCCGTCCCTGGTGACGGCGGGAACATCGCGCAGCCGCGCATACTGCTCCTGCCGGCGCGCGCGCAGCCGCGCTTTTTCGGCGTAGGCGGTGCGCACGTCGGGCTGCGGGCGCACATGCACATCGCCGGTCGAGCCGTCGATAATCACCGCATCGTTAGGTTCGACGAGGCCGGTGATGTTGGGAACAAGCCCGACCGTGGCGACTCCGAGCGCGCGCGCGACGATCGCCACATGGCTCGCCGGCCCGCCCTCCTCGAGGATCAGCCCGCGCAGTTTCGCGCGGTCATAGTCGAGCAGCGCCGCCGGCCCCATGTTGCGGGCGACGATGATCGCGTTCTCCGGCACGCTGTCGCGGTCGGCGACATAGCTCTGGCCCGTCAACTGGTGCAGCAGGCGGTTGGCGAGATCGTCGAGATCGTGCAGCCGATCGCGCAGATAAGGGTCGGTCTGGCGCTGCATTCGCGCCCTGGCGTCGTTCTGCACCCGCTCGACCGCGGCCTCGGCGGTAAGGCCGGTCATCGCCGCCTCGCGCAGCCTGCGCAGCCATCCCTGGTCATTGGCGACCATGCGGACGGATTCGAGCACCTCCCTATGCTCGCCGGCGCCCATGCGGTCTCCGTGAGCGACGAGTTCGTCGATCGATATCCGCATGGCGTCTATCGCCGTGTCGAGACGCCGCAATTCCCCCTGAACGTCCTCGGCGAGCAGGTTCTTCACGACGACGCGCGGCTCGTGCAGCAACACATAGCCGAGCCCAACGCCTTCGCAGATCGCCGCGCCCTTGAGCGACAACGGACCGTTGAGCGCGAGCAGTTCGGCCGACTTGGCGATGGACTGCAATTCGCCCGAGGCGATCATTTCGGCGAGCAGCATCGCCGTGGTTTGCAGCGCCTCGACTTCCTCCTCGGAATAGGTGCGCCGCACCTTGTTCTGCACGACCAGCACGCCGACCGTATTGCCGCCGCGCAGGATCGGCACGCCGAGGAAGGAGTGATAGACCTCCTCGCCGGTCTCCGGACGATAGGAGAAAGCCGGATGCTCATGCGCCTCGGACAAGGCGAGAGGCTCCGCGCTTTGCGCGATCAGGCCGACGAGGCCCTCGCCGGACTGCATGGTGGTCAGATGAACGGCCTCGCGGTTCAGGCCCTCGGTGGCGTAAAGTTCAAGCCGCTGGTCGGCGCGCAGGACATAGACCGAACACACCTCCGCCACCATATTGGCGGCGATCTGCATCACGATCTTGTCGAGCCGCGCCTGCGCGTTCACCGGCTCCGCGCTGATTTCGCGCAGCCGGCGCAGCAACAGGCGTGGTCCGCCGTGAACGCTCCGCATCGGGTCTATTCCTGTTCCACCGCCGCCTGGAGAACCCCGCCGACGCTTATCTACTATTACTATATCCCGGCGCGATCGCTCGCCACCCGTCCCTGGCCAGCGTATATTGCCGCCCTCCGCCCTCCGCAAGGGAGCGGAGTCGACGGAATTGCCTCGCAAGGACCATACCGACTGGACGCGCAAAGCGCTAATCGGCTTGCGAGACGGCGCCGAAGGCTCTACCAGTCTCAACCCGGCCAGTCTCGACGCGGCCAAGTCTCGGCGTAAGTCTCGGCGCGGGCGACAGGCCGTCGGAATCATCGCAAGGAAGCCCGCGAGCCTAATGGCCGGGGCCCTTCGTGCTCAAGAAGTGACTTCGTGGGTTTCAACAAATATCTGATCTCGTTGCTGCTGCTGCTCGTCGTCTTCGCCCCCTCGGCCTGGGCGGTGGACAGCGTGCGCGTGCCGCACGACGCTCCGGCGATCGACCTCACCAACGCCGTCGAGAAACACGCGGCGGAAGGCGACCGGCTGCAGGTTTCGACCGCGCCGGGCTCGGACGGGATCACCCGCCGCATCGAGGTCGAGGCCAGGGAGCCGGGCACGCATCCGAACTGGATCGTGTTCGCGCTCACCAACGACACCGACGAGCAAATCGAAAGATTGATCGTCGCGCCGCATTTTCGCATGCAGGATTCGGGGCTGATCTGGCCGGATCTCGGCGCCACCCGCATTTCCACCATCACCGCGAGCCAGGGCTTTCCGCCCGAGCGCGAGGAGAGTTCCGACGCCGACGTGTTCCGCCTCACCCTCGACCCCGGCACGACCGTCACATATGTCGCGGAACTGCGCACGCCCCACCTGCCGCAGCTCTATCTGTGGGAGCCGGACGCCTATAAGGAAAAAATCACCAGCCTGACCCTTTACAAGGGCATAGTGATCGGCATTTCCGGCCTGCTGGCGCTGTTCTTGACCATTGTGTTCGTCGTCAAGGGCGCCGTCATCTTCCCGGCGGCGGCCGCGCTGGCTTGGTCCGTGCTCGCCTATGTCTGTATCGATTTCGGCTTCTGGGACAAGATATTCGGTTCCGACCCGGCCACCGACAGAATTTGGCGCGCCGGCTCCGAGACCGTGCTTTCGGCGAC
This sequence comes from uncultured Alphaproteobacteria bacterium, assembly GCA_963710695.1. Lineage (GTDB taxonomy): Bacteria > Pseudomonadota > Alphaproteobacteria > Rhizobiales > Beijerinckiaceae > Methylocystis. The sequence continues at coordinate 152,457 of CAVQBO010000022.1, forward strand.
CCTGGTGGTGTTTCTTTTCGCCTATCTCAACCTCAACCGCTGGCATGTGCGCGCCTGGCATATCGCGGTTGTCTGGCTGCTGATCCTGGCCGATCTCGCGGGCCTCGCGGTATTCGACGCGCCGGTCGCGGCGGGCGTCGCGCGCATCTCGCTCGGCACGGTGGCCATCGTCGGCTTCGTTCTGATCCTCTATCTCGCCTCGCACGGGTTCGAGCGGGCGATCATGCTGATCCCGACATGGTTCCTGCTCGTGCTTTGGGTCTGCGCGGCGGGCTTCACGGTGTTCGGCTGGCTGACCAACGACCTTGTTTCGCCAGCCCTGGTCGGCGGCCTGGTGCTGATCGTCATGCTGATCGGTTTCACGGTGATGCAAAACGCCTTCGCCGGCGGCGGGCTCGCTCAAGGGGCGATTTCCGACGTCGAGCGCAAGGCGCTGGCGCTGACCGGCGCCGGCGAGATCGTGTTCGACTGGGACGTGCCCTCGGACCATATATTCGTCAGCCCCGAGGCGGAGGCGCAATTGGGGCTCGATCGCGGCGGGCTGGAGGGCGCCGCCGCCTCCTGGCTCGACCTGCTCCACCCTTTCGAACAGGACCGCTACCGCGCCTGTCTCGACGCGATACTGGAGCAGCGGCGAGGCCGCATCGACCAGGAATTCCGGCTACGCGCGGCCGACGGCCACTATCTTTGTTTTCGCCTGCGCGCCCGCCCGGTTGTCGGACCGGACGGCGAGGTCATCCGCGTCGTCGGCACGCTCTCCGACGTGACCGAGGACCGAAACGCGCAGGAGCGCCTGCTGCACGACGCCGTCCACGACAATCTGACCGGGCTGCCCAATCGCGCATTGTTCTTCGACCGGCTCGAGGGGGCGCTGGAATTCGCCCGCATGGAGAAGGACGTGCGGCCTTCGGTCCTATGCATCGACATAGACCGTTTCAAGCAGATCAACGAGCAGGTCGGAGTCGCGACCGGCGACAGCATTTTGCTGACCGTCGCGCATCGGCTGACGCGGCTGTTGCATCCGCAGGACACTTTGGCGCGCTTCGCGGGCGACGCTTTCGCGATCATTCTCGTTTCGGAAACCGGCGCCGACCCCGTGATCGCGATGGCCGACGCCGTGCGTCGCGCGCTGGCGACGCCGGTGCGGTTCAGCGACCGCGAAATCAGCCTGTTCGCCTCGATCGGCGTCGCCTTGTTCGATCCCGCGACGCACCCGGGCGCCGAGGACATGGTGGACGACGCGGAGATCGCGATGCGCCACGCCAAGCGGCTCGGCGGCAATCGCATCGAAGCGTTTCGCCCGGCGCTGCGCGCCCAGCGCTCCGACCGGCTGACGCTGGAGGCGGATTTGCGCCGCGCGCTGGAGCGTGGCGAGGTCAAGGCGTTTTTCCAGCCCATCGTCCGGCTGGAGGATCGCACCATCGCCGGGTTCGAGACGCTGCTGCGCTGGGACCACCCAAAACTCGGCCGCCTCGACGCCGGCGAATTCATGCCCATCGCCGAGCAGACCGGCCTCGTCGTCGACTTCGGGCTTTTGGCGCTGGAGCGCACCGCGCGCGAACTCGCCGCCTGGCAGCGCGCGCTCGCGGTCGACCCGCCAATCTTCGCCTCGGTCAATATGTCGTCGCGCCAATTGCTGCGTCACGATCTGCTGCGCGACGTCAAAAGCGCGCTGATGCGCAACGACATAATCGCGGGCAGTCTGAAGCTTGAGATGAGCGAGGGCCTCGTGATGGAGAACCCGGAATTCGCCGCGCAAATGCTGGCCCGCGTCAAGGAGCTCGGCGCCGGCCTGTCGCTCGGCGATTTCGGCAAGGGCTATTCCTCGCTCTCCTATCTCCAGCGCTTCCCCTTCGACATGCTCAAGATCGACCGCTCCTTCGTCAGGCAGACCGGCAAGTCGTCGCGCGCGGCGATTCTGCGCTCGATCATTTCGCTGGCGCAGGAACTGGGCCTCGACGTGATCGCCGAAGGCGCCGAGACCGAGTCCGACGCGATCGAACTTTATCAGCTCGGCTGCGGCTATGCGCAGGGCTACGCCTTCGGCCGCCCGATCAGCGCGCAGGAAGCGCGCCGGCTGGTCGGCGCCGCGCCCGAGGCGGCGTAGCGGGGGCGCTCGCGATGAAAAAATCCCAGCCCATCGCGACATTATCCGCTCACGAAGCCCGCGCCGAACACGCCCGGCTCGGCGAAGAAATCGCCGCGCACGACCGCCGCTACTATCAAGACGACGCGCCGACGATTTCCGACGCCGATTACGACGCTTTGCGCCGTCGCTACGAGGCGCTGGAGGCCGAATTTCCGCGGCTGGCGACGAAGGAGTCGCTCACCGGCAAGGTCGGCGCGGCGCCGGCGGAAAAATTCGCCAAGCTGAAACACGCCGTGCCGATGCTCTCGCTCGGCAATGTGTTCTCCGACGGAGGAAGTCCGCGAATTCGTCGCGCGCGTGCGGCGCTTTCTGGGCCTTGCCGAAGACGCGCCGCTCGCCTTCACGGCGGAGCCGAAAATCGACGGCCTCTCCTGTTCGCTGCGCTACGAAAAGGGCCGGCTCGTCAGCGCGGCGACGCGCGGCGACGGTTTCGAGGGCGAGGACGTGACCGCCAACATCCGCACGATCGGCGAAATCCCGCATCGGCTGAAGGGCGAAGCGCCCGAGGTGATCGAGGCGCGCGGCGAGGTCTATATGGCGCACGCGGATTTCGCCGCGCTCAACGAGCGCCAGGCGCTCGCGAAAAAGCCGGTCTTCGCCAATCCGCGCAACGCCGCCGCCGGCTCGCTGCGTCAGCTCGACGCGAGCATCACCGCCGGGCGTCCCCTGCGCTTTTTCGCCTATGCCTGGGGCGAGGCGAGCGAGCTTCCGGCCAAGACGCAAATGGGCGTCATCGAGGCCTTCGCGCGCTTTGGGCTGCCCGTCAATCCGCTGACGCGCCTGTGCTCCGGCGCCGAGGAAATGCTGGCGCATTACCGCGCCATCGAAGCCCAACGGGCGACGCTCGGCTACGACATCGACGGCGTGGTCTATAAGGTCGACGACATCGGTTTGCAGACGCGGCTCGGCTTCGTCTCGCGCGCGCCGCGCTGGGCCGTGGCGCATAAATTTCCCGCCGAACGCGCGATGACGATCGTGCGGGGCATTGAGATTCAGGTCGGCCGCACCGGCGTGCTGACGCCCGTGGCGCGGCTGGAGCCGGTCACGGTCGGCGGCGTCGTCGTGTCCAACGCCACGCTGCACAATGAAGACGAAATCGCCCGCAAGGACGTTCGCATCGGCGACACCGTGGTCGTGCAGCGCGCGGGCGACGTCATTCCGCAGATCGTCGAGGTTGTCGCGGACAAGCGGCCGCATGGCGCGAAGCCATACGAGTTTCCGCATGTCTGCCCGCGTTGCGGCTCGGCGGCGCTGCGGGAGATCGACGAAAAAACCGGCGAGGCCGATGTCGCGCGCCGCTGCACGGGATCGCTGATTTGCCCCGCGCAGGCGGTCGAGCGCCTAAAGCACTTCGCCTCGCGCAATGCGATGGACATAGAGGGGCTCGGCGACAAGCAGATCGAATATTTTTACGAGCAGGGGCTGATCAAGACCGCCAGCGATATTTTCACGCTTGAACGGCGCGACGCGGCGAGCCTGACCAAGCTCAAGAACCGCGAGGGGTTTGGCGAGACTTCGGTGAGGAATCTTTTCAAAGCCATTGACGAGCGACGGCGCGTTCCGATCAATCGTTTCATTTACGCGCTTGGCGTGCGTCATGTCGGCGAAACCAACGCGCGCCGCCTCGCGCGGCATTTCGCCGATTTCGAGCAACTCCGCGCCGCCGCCAGCGCCGCCGAGCCCGGCGGCGAGGCCTATGCGGCCTTCGACGCCATCGACGGGCTCGGCCCCGTCGTGGTCGAGGCGCTGCACGATTTCTTCGCCGAGCCGCACAATGAGCGCGAGATCGACGCGCTGCTGCGCGAAGTGACGCTGGAGCCGATGCCGGAGATCGAATCTTCGTCGCCGGTCGCCGGCAAGACCGTCGTCTTCACCGGCGCGCTGGAGCGGCTGACGCGCGACGAGGCGAAGGCCCAGGCCGAACGCTTCGGCGCGAAGATCGCGGGCTCCGTGTCGAAGAAGACCGACCTCGTCGTCGCCGGTCCCGGCGCCGGCTCAAAGCTCACGAAAGCGCGCGAACTTGGAATCGAAGTGATTTCCGAAGACGAATGGTTCGCCCGCACGGGCCAGGGTTGAGCGCGAATCCTTCTCCCACTTGTGGGAGAAGGAAAACACCTCGTTTCAAACCGCCTTCGTGCCCGGCGTGTCGCCCTTGCGATAGGCCGTGCCGAACACGTAATCCCACCAGATCGCATGCACGCCAAAACCCTTGGTCGCGTCGCGGAAGTGGTGCAGCATGTGCAGGCGGCGCACGAGATGGCCGAGCTTCGATTTCGGCTGGCCGTGATGCGTCCAGAAATGCACGCAATCATAGATCACATAGCCGCCGATGAATCCCGCCAGCACCGGCCAGCCGAACACGCCGCCGAACAGCAAGCGGATGACGGCGAGCGCCAGCAGCATGATCGGCGCCGACAGCAGCGGCGGCATCACGAGGCGCAGCGGATCGCTCGGGTAGATGTGATGCACGCCGTGAATCAGAAACTGGAAGCGCGGCCCGAGTCCGAGCGGCAGCGCGAACACCGTATGGAACAGATAGCGATGGCCGAAATATTCGGTCAGCGTCCAGGCGATGTAGCCGACGAAAAGGCCAAGCGCGACAGTGGCGGCGCCTTGCAGCGTCAGCGAATAGATCGTCAGGCCGAGAATGATCGGCGTGTAGATGATCACCGGCGTCAGATGATGCACGCGCGAGAGCTTGTCGAGCAGGTCGCTCTCGAACAGGCGCGGCGAGGCGCTGAGCTGCTCCGGCGTCTCGCCGCCGATGTTTTTTGTTTCGAAAGTCATGACCTCACTCCGCCGGCTGCGCGGCGACATCCGCCACATGCGCCGCATGTTCGACATTCTCCGAACGCGTGTTCAGGGAATATCGGGGATCGAAAATAAAGGTGACGAGCAGCGCCACCCAGGAACGATGACAGCCGAGCGTGTCGTAAAACTCCGGCGCCATCGCCTTGAGCTTCGGCAGCCGCGTCCACGGGATTTCGTGGAAGTCGTGGTGCTCGTTGTGATAGCCGATGTTCAGCGCCAGCGTGTTGAGCGGGCCGTAATAGTCGAAGGTTCCCTGGTCCGGGCCGAAGGCGAAATGCTCCTGCAGCCAGCGCGCGCTCAGAGGGTGCAGCCCCCCGACCGAGAACCAGAACGACAGGAAGAGATAGAGCAAGGCGTTAGGCCCGAAGGCCCACAGCACGAAGAGATCGAAGGCGACGATGACCGCGATGTTGATATAGGTCCATCTGCCCATGATCGGCACCGTGCCCTTCAGCCGCGACAGACGCGCCAGCTGAATCGCCGGGAAGAAAAACAGCCACAGCGCCTTGCGCCAGCCGCTGTCGCCGACCCACTCCACCTCCCAATGGCTCGGCACGTCGGCGTCGTAATCATAGGCGGAGAGATGCGAATGATGCTTGATATGGTAGCAGCGAAAGCCCATCGCCGTCGGAAAGCCATTGGAGAGATCGGCGAGGATCGCCGTCCATTTGTTGAGGAGATGGCTCTCGAACACGCAATTGTGGATGGCGTCGTGGATGATGACGAAATTGGCGTGATTGGCGAAGGCGCCGACGCAAATGGCGAGCAGCAGCGTCAGCGGCCAATACGACAGGCCGAGCCAGCCCAGAAACGCCGCGATGACCATCTGTCCGACGAAAATCGCCGCGGTGATCTTGAAGGTCGTCTCGTCGCGGCCGAACAATTCGCGCACCTGTGGATATTTCTCCAGGATCGCCTTGCGTCTTTCGATATGCGAGCGATCCGCGCCATTCGCCGTGACTGAGATGGTCATGGATTTCGTTCCTTCTGTCTCGCGCCCGCGCCTATAGGCGCTTGTCGTAGATGCGGTGGATCTTTTCGAGCTTGCCGCCGAACATTTCGATCGGCCGGCGCATCGCCATGTTGTCTTCGAGCACCCAGCCGGCTTCGAGATGTTCGAGATTCGTCTCCAGCGCCGCGCCGGCGCAGCTCCTCGATGATCGCCATCAGAATCGCGCCGCCGGTGGCGCTGTTTTGCAGCTCCTTGCGCGTGCCGAGCAGCAGCAGCTTGCCGCTCTTGTATTTGTGCTTGCGAAAGCGCGGAATGAGCCGCGCGAGACCGAACGGCAACAGACGCCCGTCGAGATCGCCAATGATCTCGAACAGATTGGGCAGCGCGACGGCGAAGGACACCGGCTTGCCGTCGAGTTCGACGACCATCGTGTATTCCGGCGGCGTGGCGAAGCTGAGAGCGTCGGCGATGGAATTGAATTCGTCGAGGGTGAAGGGCACGAAACCCCAATTGTCGCGCCAGCCGTCGTTGAAAAGGTCCGACATCAACTGCGTCTCGCCCTGTTTCATGCGGGAATAGTCGATCTGGCGGATTTTCAGCCGGTCTTTCCACTCGCGCCGGTTCGAGACGCGGGCCGGCTGGTTCAAGTCGTCCGGCGACAGATCGAAGCGATAGGAGACGAGATCGCGCGCCTTCACATAGCCGAGCGCCTCGACATGGCGGGAGAGATAAGGCGGATGCCACGGCGTCAGGAACACGGGCGTCGACTCGAAAGCCTGCACGAGCATGCCGCATTCGCCGTTGATCGTCGGCGAGAACGGACCGCTGACGCGATCGGCGCCCCGCGCTTTCAGCCAGTCTTCCGCCGCGCCGGTCAGAGCCCGCACGACCTCGATGTCATCAACGGCGTCGAGCGAGCCGAACTGAAAGCGCGAGGCGCCGACGGGCGTGAACTCCGGCTTATAGACCTGCGCCAGAATGCGTCCGACCCATTCGCCATCCCGGCGGGCCAGAAACTCCTGAGCCTCGACCAGCTTGAAATGCGGGTTGAGCATATGGCCATGCAGGGTCCAGCGCTCCACGTCGAGCGGCGGCGCGAATCCCGTCATTCCCGCGTAGAGCAAACGCGGGAGCTTATTATATGTCAAAAACCCGAAACAGGCCTTTGGCCGGGGCCACGTCGATTTGCGCCATGTCGAAACCTAACCCTGTTCCAGTGTCGATAAAAGCGTCAAAACGACGCGGCGAGCGTCCCTTATAGTTGGACTGCTTCAAAAAACGAGAGCGGCGGCGCGTAAATTGGGGCGACGGAAAGCACCTTCAACCGTCGTGCCGCGGCCCGTCATGTATGACGGGCGCGCTTTCTCCCACTTGCGAGCCCTTGCTGCGGATGAGGGATCACGCCGCGCCAAAAACCTCTCGTCACGCTCCGGCCATCGCCGCCGCGACGATCCGGTGCGCTTCCTCGGAAACCGGCGGCATGTCGCGCAGCGCGGCGATCACGCCGAGAATCTCGGCTTCCGTGTGATTGGCGGAAATGAAGAAACGCAGGCGCGGCTGGTCCTTCGGCACGCCGATCTGCACGATCGGCGGCACGTAAAACCCCTGCTCGAGCAGATGTTGCGAGGCCCACATGGTTTCGACGCTGTCCTGAAACAGGATCGGCACCACGCCGCGGCCAATCGCCGGACCGGTGGAAAGCCCCGCGGCATGAGCGGAATCGCGGAAAAACTCGGCGTTTTTGGCGAGTTTGCCGATTCGCCAGGTCTCCTCTTGCATGAGCCGCAGCGCGGTGCGGGCGGCGGCCAGAATCACCGGCGACAATCCGACGCTGTAGACGAACCCGGGCAGCGTGTAGCGGAACCAGTCGATCACCTGCTTCCGGCCGCAAACATAGCCGCCGCAAGACGCCAGCGTCTTCGACATCGTGCCGACGACGAGATCGATCCGCGAAGGATCGACGCCCTGAAACTCCGGCAGGCCGCGCCCGGTCTCGCCCAGAACGCCAAGCGAATGGGCCTCGTCCAGCATCAGCCAGATCTGGTGCTTGTCCTTTATCTCCAGCAGTCGCGGCAGGTCGGCGGTGTCGCCGTCCATGCTGTATATGCCCTCGACGACGATCAGCACATGGCGGAACTCCTCGCGCCGCTTGTGCAGCAGATGTTCGAGATGGTCATAGTCGTTGTGGCGGAATTTAATGACCTCGGCGTCCGAGCCGTCGGCGCCGGCGACGATGCTGTTATGCGCGAGTTCGTCGATGAAAATGGCGTCGCGCTTGCCCATCAGCCAGGCGATGGTCGTGACATTGGCGAGATAGCCCGAGACCAGCGTCAGCGCGCTCTCGAAGCCAAGGAATTTGGCGATCTCCGCCTCGAACGGCTTATGCGTGCTGCGTTCGCCGCCAACGAGCCGCGAGGCCAGCGCGCCGACGCCGAGATTGTCGAGTTCGCGCTTGGCCTCCTCGATGATGCGCGGGTGATTCGCGAGGCCGAGATAGTCGTAATTGGCGAAGCTGACGAAATGCTTGCCGGATTTTTCGAGATCGGTCTTCAGTTTGTCGATCTGCGCGAAGAACGGGTCCGAAAATTCGAGCAGCGCGTTGCCGGCGAAACGGAACCGCCGCGCCGCATAGTCCGAGAGGCTTCTGTGCTTCGTCACTTAAATATCCCGCCAGAGAGTCGCGGCGCTCGAGGCTCCGGCGCGCCCCGTGAAAAAGGCGCCGGCCGCCCGGCGCCGCCCGAGGAACGATCGGGTCCCTTAACATTTTTCCCCGCCCGCGCGCCAGTGCGCGGGAAAAGCCTCGGAATGCGCGCCCATGCGCGAAAATGCGCGCCCAAATCGTCACAAAATCGCATTGCGCCCTTGCGGCCTCGCCGCGTGTCGACTATACAGCGCCCATCCCAGCGGCACGAGCCGCTGCGAAGCTCCCGCTTGTCCCAAAAGCTGGCGAGAACAATGTGGGGCCATAGCTCAGTTGGGAGAGCGCTTCAATGGCATTGAAGAGGTCGTCGGTTCGATTCCGTCTGGCTCCACC
>CAVQBO010000023.1:0-80847 GCA_963710695.1 uncultured Alphaproteobacteria bacterium
ATTTCAAGAGATTTACGCGCGGGTCGGCTCCAGAATCGCGCGCCGCTCGGCTTGCTCGACAAGACGGGAGCGATCGGCGCGCCGCGTTCATCGATTGATGGCGAGGCCCATGACCTCCAGCGCATCCTGAAGTTCGGGCCGCTTGCGCTCGACAGCGGTCTCTCCCGCCTGGATCGCCTCCTCCGCGCGCTCGAACTCGAGCAGGCCGATGTGGCCGACGCGCGGGGTGATGTGAACGTCGGGCGGGTCGCCAGCCAGGCGCGAGCGGGTCAGACGATCCTGCATGATGCTGAGCGATGTGGTCATCACGCCGAATATGTTTGGCTTGTCGCCTTCCTGACCGAACATGCCGCGCGTCAACCCATCGGGAAGTGGGTTTTTTGATGCGCGGGACTGCGCGTCCAAAAGCGCTGGGTCGAACCCCAGGGTGATCGGCGCGGGCGAAGCGGCGCGGCGCGCCTTGCCGAGGGTGTCGGTGTTTAGATTGATCGCGACGATCAAATCCGCCCCGAGCGCCCGACAGGCCGAGACCGGCAAGGGATCGACGAGCGCGCCATCGGCGAGCCAACGCTTGTCTATCTCCATTGGCGGGAAAAGCCCCGGCAATGAAAAGGAGGCGCGCACCGCTTCGGCGAGATCTCCGGTTTGCAGCCAAACCTCGTGTCCGGTCACGAGATCGGTCGCGACCGCGATGAAGGGAACATGGAGATCCTCGATGCGGAGCGGTCCGAGCAATCGTCGCAGCTCCGTGACAATCTTCGCGCCCTTGATCACGCCGCCGCGCCCCAGATTAAGATCGAGATAACCGATAACCTTGCGTCTGCTGAGCGCGAGCGCCCATTTCTCGAGCCAGTCGAGCTGCCCGGCGAGATAGCATCCGCCGACCAGCGCGCCGGCCGAGCAACCCGCCACTATATCGAAGGGAACGCCCATACGCGTCAGGGCGCGAATAGCGCCGATGTGCGCCCAACCCCTCGCGACGCCGCTGCTCAACGCGAGCCCCACCTTGTGGCGACCCGCCAAACCGGCTGAACGACCGACCAACATGAGACGTTTCCCCTCCAAAGTCGGGATCGCGCGAACGATCCTCGTTTTAACGCCTCCGCGAAAAGGCGCCATTTCCACTCCTACTGCCCCGTCCGCGGCGCGATCCTTCAATGGACTTGCATCGCGACGATGGCGAGGTCGTCGCCCAAGGGCTCTTCGCCGCAAAAAGCGCGCACCTCCGCAAGCAAGCGTTTGATCAGCGCCTCGGGCGGCAGCGCTCTATAGGCGTTGAACGATGCGCACAGCCGATCGAAGCCAAAGAACTCGCCGCGCGCATTTTGCGCGTCGATCACGCCATCCGTATAGAGAAGCAAAGTGTCGCCGCTGGAGAGCTTCACGCTCTTCTCTTCGAAATCGACAATTGGCAGGACGCCGAGAACCAATCCATCCGCGTCCAGCGGCGCGCATTCGGGGCGTCCGCATCGCAACAGCAACGCCCAGTTGTGACCTGCGTTCGCATATTTCAGGATGCGGGTTTCCGGGCTGAATTTCATGTAAAACATGGTGATGAACAACTCGGACTTGTTCAAATCGTCGTAAAGCAGCTCGCCTAAATCCCGCAATATTCGCGCCGGACCGACTGGAGACGGCGCCATTTTGCGCGTCTCCGCGCGGAGCGTGCTGCGCACCGCGGTCATGATGAGCGCGGCGCCGACGCTATGTCCCGAAACATCCGCGATCACGAGATCGATTGCGTCGCCATTATGGAAGAAATCGAAATAATCGCCGCCGACATGAGTGGCCGGAACGCAAATTCCCGCGAGTTCCGCATGAGGCGAGCGAAGCGGCGCGTCCGGTAACAGCGAGAGCTGGATATGCTTTGCTATCTCCAGCTCGCGTCAACTCTCGTCGGCCTTGCGTCGCTCCGTAACGTCGGTTTGAATGCCGATATAATGCGTGATCTTGCCGCTTTCGTCGGCGACTGGAGAAATCAGCAGTTCGTTCCAGAATGGCGCGCCTCCCTTTCGATAGTTCCTCAACGTAATTTCGCAGTCGCGCCCCGCCGCGATCGCCTCGCGGATTTGTTCCAGAGCGGCGAGATCGGTTTCCGGACCTTGCAAAAGGCGCATGCTCTTGCCGAGCAGTTCTTCGCGCGTGTAGCCCGTCATGCGGCAGAGCGCCGGGTTGACGTAGATATTGGGATTCCCCGGCGCCCTTCCGTCACTGATCGCGATGCCGACATGAACGGACTCGATCGCGCGGTCGCGCAGGCGCAGAGCATCCTCGAAGGCCTTGCGCGCGGTGATATCGTGATCCACGCCCCGCCATTTCACGAGCCGCCCCTGGTCGTCGAAAATCGGCGCGCCGCTCAATTCCGTGTAGACCTCTTTTCCGTCCTTGCGACGGTATTTGTTCACCAGCCGAGAGAAGGGTCGGAGTCGATCCGGCGAAATGTCCGCGGCCGTATTTGGCGGCGGCGAGGTTTCATCATTGCCGACCTGCAAATCGAGATAGTTTCTTCCCAAAATCTCCTCGGGCTCGAAGGCGAGAATGTCTCGCACCGCTCCGCTGCTGTAAACGTAGCGCCCCGAAGGATCTTGCTCCCATAGCCATTCGCCGGTCATTTCCGCCACATGGCGAAAGCGGGCTTCGCTTTCAATTAAGCGCTTCCTTGTCGCGCTTCTGCTCGGTGATGTCCTGCTGGATCGCCAGATAATGCGTGATTTCGCCGCGCGCGTCGCGCAACGGCGTGATGGTTTCCAGCGCCCAATAGGTTTCCCCGTTTTTTTTCCGATCCTCGATTTCGCCGCGCCACTCGCGGCCACTCAGGATCGTTTCCCAAAGGTGTTCATATTGATCGCGAGCGGTGTGATTCGAGCGCAGTCAGACTCGGAGTCCGGCCAATGAGTTCGCTGGCCGCGTAGCCCGTCAATCGCGTGAAACTATTGTTCACATATTCGATGACGCCAGCCTTGTTGGAAATAAGGACCGCCGTGGGGCTTTGATCCACCGCGAACGATAAGGTCAGAAGTCGTTGTTCGGCTTCCTTGCGCTTGGTTAAATCATGCGTGACGCCGACGAACAGACGACGCCCATCCAACCATAATTCGCCGATCGACAGATAAATCGGGAAGACCGAACCATCCTTGCGACGGGCGACCACCTCTCGCCCGACGCCGATGATTTTCTTTTCGCCCGTGGCGAGATAGCTCGCGAGATATCCGTCATGCGCTTCCCGAAAAGGAGAAGGCATTAATAGTTTCACATTCTGTCCGAACACTTCGTCCCGACGATAGCCGAACAACCGCTCGGCCCCCGCGTTGAACAACTGGATCTGGCCCGCCTCGTCGATCAGAATGAGACCGTCCGTGACGGTGTCGAAAATGGCGTCTAGCTTTTCCTTGATCTCCGACGACAGTGAGATCCAGGTCTCGACGGCCCGCGCGCCGGCGCAGTTTCAGCAATGTCGAGCCGTCGCCATCGCCAACCAGTCGCCACCGCGCGAAGGCGGCGTCCAGCACGCCGCCGTCCTTGCGATGGAAACGTCCATATTTCCATCGGGACGTCGGATCGCACGCTCCATCTTCGACTTCCATCGTCGGACAGAAAGCAGCGCCCCATTAACTCGTCCTGTTTGTAGCCGGTCAGTTCCTCCGCCGCCTTATTCATGCAACGGAGAGCGCCTCGCTCGTCCAACAGGCAAAGACCGCCCTGCGAAGCAGTCCAAAACCGATCGTAGAGGAGGCAATTCAAACAAAGTCGGAATTCCTTTTTTCTGGCCGGCGCTCGCTGTCGCGCGATGTCCTTCCCCTGACGGGAAATAGAGCCGACGAGAGGGGCCGCCAGTAGGCCAAGCGCCTCGCGCCGCATGAGAAGGCGAACGACGCGCTCGAGATCGACATCCGTTCTCTCGCAAGGCCGAATTGCGTCAGTGGAGGCCGCTCGCGGCGCCGCATGAGTCGATAAGCGAAGTCAAGTTCGCCCGCGAGCGCCGCGAACGGCGTAAGCGTGAGCGAACGAACCTCTATTAATTCCGCGCGCAAACGCAGGAATCGCGCAAGGCGCGCATCGAGGGAAAGCTCCCGAAAGAAGGCGGCGGGATCACGGGATTTCGTTCGCAACGCCATTCGGACGAGGCGCGCCGCGCCGGAACGAAATTGATCGCCGAGAGCAATTTGCAGTCGACGCTCCCATGGATCTCGCGCCTTCACGTCGGAAGCCAGCGCCGCCATTTCACGTAATCCCAACAGCCCCAGAAACTCGTCGAACAGCTTTGCGACGGCGCCCAGTTTCTCTTGCGACCCGCGAACCAAATCCACCAAAATCGGAAAGTCCCGCAAGCGATCCAAGAACAGCAGACGGGAGGCTTCCGGAGCCGCCGAGGCCAATACCGTGAACTCCGGGCTTTCGCCGAGATAATCGAGATATTCGTCCAAGTCGGCGCGCCATTTTTGGATGACGCCGGGGTTTGGCGTCAGTCGTCGGCCATGTTCCCACGCCCAACGGCACAAGAACGCCAAGGCGTCTTCCAGTTGCAACAAGAGCTCGTAGGCGCGATCCGCCGTCATCTGGCCTTCAAGCCCGCGAACGGCGTCGCGCCACCGGTCTCCTCGCAGAATTTGATCGAATGCAAGGTAAAAACTCACCACCTCGCGCGCGCGCATCGGGTCGAGATCGTCGATCCCGACAAGAAAACTCGCGCCAGCCTGATTGATCACCTTGTTGCAAATCTCCGTCACGGCGATTTCTCGACCGAGAAGATGATCTCGCAGACGATCCGCATAACGCGCGCGGGCCTTGGCCGGAAAATAACGCGCGACGAACTCCGCGGTCCATTCCCCGTCGGGCCAGGGCGGCGCCTCCAGCAGCGCGCGCTTCAACGCCAGCTTGGCGTATGCCGTCAACACGGCCAATTCGGGTCGCGTAAGCCCAACGCCAACGCAACTCATCGCTTCCCGGCGCGAAGGAAAAAACGCCACGTCGCGATCGAGCAGCCCGGCGTTTTCGAGCTGATCGGCCAAAATCAGGAACGGCTCGATATTGTCGAGGCATCGCTTTCGATCCAAGGACAAGGACAGGCTCTGACGATAATTATCGTCCAACACCATGTCGCGGACTTCGTCGCTCGCCTCGATAAGAAAGCGATTGCGTTCGTCGTCGCTTACCTTGACGGCGTTGACGCGCGCCGATGGCGAAAACAGTATCTTGAGATTGACCTCGTGATCGGAGAGGTCGACGCCGCCGGAATTATCGACCGCGTCCGTATTGATGCGACCGCCTCGTAGCGCATATTCGATCCGCGCCCTTTGGGTGAAGGCGAGATTGGCTCCTTCGCCGACGACCTTCGCTCTCACTTGGGTCGCGTCGACGCGGGCGCCGTCGTTGGCGCGGTCGCCCACGACTTCATCGCTTTCCGAACTCGCTTTGACATAAGTTCCGACGCCGCCCATCCACAAGAGATCGACCGGCGCCGCCAGAAGAAGGCGAATCAGTTCTTCGCCATCCGCCAATCGGTTGCGCGCGCCGAGCCATGCGCGAATTTCCGAGCTCAAGGGAATGTCCTTGGCGGCGCGCCGGAACACGCCCCCTCCCGAAGAAATGAGCCCCGGATCATAATTGGCCCAAGTCGCGCCCGGCGTTTCGAAAAGCCGCCTTCGCTCGACGAGAGAGGCCTGTCGATTCGGATTGGGATCGAGAAAAATATGCTCCGCGTCAAAGGCCCCGAGCAACCGTATATTGCTCGTCAACAACATTCCATTGCCGAACACGTCGCCTTCCATGCCGCCGACGCCCACCACGGAAAAGGGCTCGACATCGACATCGACGCCCAATTCCCGAAAGTGCCGCCTGACGCAGACGAAGGCTCCGCGCGCCGTGATTCCGAGGCGCTTGTGATGAAAGCCGTGCGAACCGCCGGTCGCGAAGCTGTCGCCGAGCCAAAAGCCATATTGAGCCGCGATCTCATTCGCCCAGTCCGAAAAGCCCGCGGTTCCCTTGTCGGGAGCGACGACAAGATAAGGATCGGGGTCGTCGTAGAAAACGAATTTCGGCGAGCGCGCCCTGTCGGCCCCGTTCACGCTGTCGGTCAAATCCAGCAAGCCGCGGATGAAAGTCGCATAAGCCTCCCGCCCCAACCTCGCGCGATCCCCCGCGTCGACACAAATTTTTTTGAGCGCGAAACCACCCTTCGCTCCCTGGGGAACGATCAAGGCGTTTTTCATCATCTGCGTGCGCATCAACTCCAGAATTTCCGTTCTCAAATCATCGGGCCGCTCCGACCAGCGGACGCCGCCGCGCGCGATTTTCGCCCCGCGCAGATGAACCCCCTCCATCCCCCGGGAATGAACGTAGATTTCGACCAACGGCTTCGGGCTCGGCATGTTGATGACGCCGAGGCTGTTGATCTTTAGTGAAACGAAAAAGTCGGCGTGGCTTTGGCGAAAATAGAAATTTGTGCGCGACGTCGCGTCGATGAGATTAAAAATGTCGCGCAAGATGCGATCCTCGTTCACATCCGCCACGGCCTCCAGTCCGCGGATTAAATCGAGTCGAAGCTGCGTCAGGCCCTCGGTTTCGCGTCTGTCCTCGCTGCCGAGGCGCTCGTCAGGTTTGAACCGGGTTTCAAAGTAGCGATACAAAAGCCGGGCGGCGTCGCAATTCGAGATAAGCGCGCCGTGAACGCGACGCCGTTCAAATCGATTGTTGATTTGCAGATAATAATTGCAGTAGGCGCGCAGCAGGTCGACCATTTTCCAGTCGAATCCGGTCAGCATCACGAGACCATTCAGCGCGTCGTCATCCGTTTGGTCGGACAGCAGCGCATCCAACGCCTCAAGCACGGGCCGCTTATAGTTTGTGAGGCCGTCGGACGCGCCATTGATCGCCTTCACGAAAAACTTCCGGATATAGAACTGGCGCGGCTCGATCGTGAGGACGAACTGGATCTGATCGACAACGCGCAAACCTAAATTCCGCAATAGCGGTATGATCGCATCGAGATCGCGCGGCTTCTCGCCGTACACGGTGAGCCGATGGAACGCGCCGCCGTCGTCGACGCCGGGGGGACGCAAATCCAGCGCGTCCCTTCCACTTTTGATCGCCATCTCCAAACGCAGAACGTCGCGCACGGCGAGCCGAGGCGAAACAATCGCGCGGTAATCTGGTGGAAAACCTTTCTCATAGGGGAACGTCAAGCGTTCCAAACCGAACCGTCGAATGGCGCGGGCGAGCAGGTTTTTAAGGTCACTTTCCCAAGGCATGCCGTCGTCAAGAATTAGCCCCGGGAACAAACTCGGCTGACCCGGGGAATGGCGTTCCGGGAGGCCATGGCGCGGGGCGGCCGGGTTCAGGTGATCCTCTTTTTCATTTCGAGCACATTGCCGGACTCCGTCTTTCGATATTCGACATGATCCATCAGCGAACGAATGAAGAAAATGCCACGCCCGCGCTCGCTCAATTCGTCGATGTCGGGAGCGGGCACCGCCTCGAAGTCGAAGCCTTGACCGTAATCGTAGACGCGAACGCAAAGATCGCTGTTCTCGATGGAGAGAAGAATCCGAATCTTGTCTTTCCGATCGTTCGCGCAGCCATATTGGATCGCGTTCGTCACGGCCTCGGTCACGACCAAATTGAGGTGATACGCGAGCGCTTCGCGGTCGCTCTTCTCTCCATCGATATCCCTGGCGAGTTGCTCCGCTATGTTGCCGATCAGCCCCAAATATCGGGTCTGACTTGGAACCATGATATCCAAATTCAAGATGGTCTTGGACGTCGTGCACATGCGAGCCTCCGCTCTAAACGTCCAAGGCCTCCCGAAGGCCCGGATATATTTCGAACACGCGCTGCAGTCGCGTGAGTTCGAACATCGCTTTGACTCTCGGCTGCAGGTTAGCCAGAGCGAAACCGGTGGATCTTTGGATCGCGTTCTTATGTCCGGATAGCAGCGCGCCTAATCCCGAACTGTCGATAAACTGCACGTCGCCGAGATCCACCACGAGATCACGGCCGCCTTCTTCGAAAAGCTTGAGAATGCGGTCCTTCAACTCACCGGAGTTGTGCGCGTCGAGGCGTCCCTCTTTAATCATGAGAAGGGTTCTGCCGTCACGCTGCTCGGTCACGAGTTTCATCGTAATTTCCCGCCGCCGAAAGACGAACTCCCCGCCGATTTCATAAGTGGGGTTCCCGCTTGAGATAAGAATAGCGCGCGCCGAATTCAACTTGCGCCAATATCGCGAAGGCGCGGGTTGCTCGCGGCGCATTTCCGGCGTTCGATTGAATGCGACCACGCCACGCGATCCGGTCGCGTTCTTTCGGCGAGCGGCCCGCGTCGCGCTCGGTATTCGGCGGGTCGCCGCCGCGAGCATGTTGCCCGGCGGGTGAAGAGTCCTATTTATAACCAAGGAGTTGTTTCGTCGCGCGGTCGATCGGAGCGATGTCGGCAAGGCGCGATTTGTCGCCCTGCGGATAGCGAAGGGAGGGCGCGTCATGAGGCTCTTTCGCAGCGGCGCGGGCGTCCTGTGTTCGGCCGCTTTTGCTGGCGGCGACATGCGGTCGCGTGGAAGCGCATGGCTATCTCGCCGGCTCGTTCCCGCCGGCGAAGGCGCATCTCAAGACACCCCCGCATACAATAAAATTGCATTTCTCCCTGAGGGCCGACGCCCGATATTCAACGATCGACTTGGAGGACGACGGTGGCGCCGTGCTTGCGGCCAAGACGCAGCAGAAGGCGTCGCGCGACATGGACATGAGCGCTCCCGTGCTTGCTCCGGGCCGCTATCACGTGCGTTATCGGATTTTGTCTCCCGATGGCGATGTGGTTCAAGGCAAGATTGATTTCATCGTCGATGAGTAGCGACGGAGGTCGCGGCGCGGCGCCAACCGCCGCCCGTGGATTTGACCCAAGGCATGGCTTTCGCTGAACTTGTCTCAAGACGGGCTTCGCGCTTTGCGGTTTCCAAGCGAGAAGTCAGGCGGTGAAAGCCCCCGGCGCCATCGTCGATCTTGCGGCGAGTCGAAGAGCCTATGCTTCGCCGATCGACGTATCCTCGCGCGCTCCGCGCATCGTTCACATAAAAAGCGATCTTGCTTCCTTTTTTTCGGGCTCGCGCATCCATATGTTTTATTTGTGGGTGGCTGTTAACCGATTTCCCGCGTTGCGTTTTTTGGCCTCGTCCGAGTTGATCGGTTTGGCGCCGGCGAAGTCCGAGGCGTTTTAAGGACCCGACCGACCGGCGCAATCCCGGCGAGAAGGCGGCGGCGTGATGAACGAAGAAGAATACGATCGATGGCTCGCGGAGTCGCTCGACGAGGCTCTCACGCTGCTAAGGCGGAAAGCCGCGGAGGCGTCGCCCCAACATGCGTTCGCGGCCGAGCAGACGCCCGGGGCGGACGCCCGATACTCCGACATGAATTGGCTGGAAGCAGATGACGGCGACACAAGGCCGGCCAGTCATCCCGAGGATTTATCTCTGAAATTGATCGGACTTTTCACTTTGCTCGCCACGCACGCCGGGTTGAACGCCGGTCGCGCCCAAACCAACCTTTGCGAAAGGCGCGGACCTCGCAATTTCGAAGCTATCAATCATCTCGCGCTCGCCATCGAAGAGACGAAACTAGGCCATGTGGAAGCAGCGAAAATCCACGCGCGGGAGGCGCTGCGTCGCCTGAATTGAATAAGCCGCTTCCGTGACCGGCGATGCGCGGCGCCGCGCGGAAAAGGCTCAGGCCGGCGCCAGCAGCAGGCTGGTTTCGCTTCTTGCGATTCCGTCGATCGATCTGACGGTCGAGAGCACGCGATCGAACTCCACGAGATCAGCGACTTCAATCTCCGCGATCAGATCGAAAGCGCCGTTCGTGCTGTGCAGCGCATGGATTTGCGGCATTCCCCGCAGCGATTTCGCCACCTGCCTCGTATTCTTGCCGGCGACCTCGATCATCATGATCGCGCGAATCTGGTTGGCCGCGGGACTGCCCTTAACACGCACGGTGAAGCCGAGGATGACATCGGAGGCGATCAATCGATCCAGGCGGTTCTGAATCGTGCCTCGCGAGACGCCGAGGCTTTTGGCGAGTTCGGACAGCGGGGCGCGTCCATCGACCCTCAATGCCGCGATCAGACGATGATCCAGATCATCCATGCCCGAGCCTCTGTCATAATGATCAGCTATCAGTGTATAATTTTATCAGAACATTATCATGTTTTATAGCTTCTTGCCATATTTGTTAGCGCGATGGCCAATTATCATGACGGAAGCACTGCAAGACCACGGGGACCGCATGGTTCGCTTTTTGAGCGCTTCCGCCATCGGAAAGATCGTCAATCGGGTCGGGCGAGACCGATTCTGGCTTCGACTCATCGATTATCTGGAGCAGGACTTCCGCCGCTGGGAGTTTTTCGAGAAGGCGCCGCGTCTCGCGAGCCACTCGAAGGACGGCGTCATCGAACTCATGCCCACGACCGATGGCGAGACCTATTGCTTCAAATTCGTCAACGGCCATCCGAAGAACACTCGCCGCGGCCTGCAGACCGTCGCGGCCTTCGGCGTGCTGGCCGATGTCGCGACCGGCTACCCGCGCCTCTTGGCCGACATGACGCTCGCCACGGCGTTCAGAACCGCGGCCGTCTCCGCCCTCGCGGCGCGCTATCTCGCGCGGCCGGAGAGCGAAACCATGGCGTTGATCGGCCTGGGGGCGCAGTCGGAATTTCAGGCCTGCGCCTTTCAGGCCGCGCTCGGCGTCAATCGATTGCGGATCCATGATGTCGATCCGGCGGCCGCCGAAAAGTTCCTGCGCAACATGGCCGACTCCGGTCTTTCCATTATCCGCTGCGCGAGCGCGCAAGACGCCGTCATCGGAGCGGACATTGTCACCACGATCACCGCGGACAAACAAAGGGCGACGATTCTTTCCGACAACATGGTCGGCGCCGGAACGCACCTAAACGCGGTCGGGGGCGATTGCCCGGGCAAGACCGAACTCGCGCGAGACATTCTTTTGCGCGCGGAGATTTTCGTGGAATACGCGCCGCAAACGCGTTTGGAAGGCGAGATCCAGCAATTGAGCGCTGATCATCCCGTCACCGAACTTTGGGAGGTCGTCGCCGGCCGAAAGCCCGGGCGCCGTTCGCGAAGAGCCATCACGATTTTCGACGCGGTGGGCTTCGCGATCGAGGACTTCTCCGTCCTCCGTCTGCTTCGCGATCTTGCCGACGAGTTGGAGATCGACGACGAGATCGATCTTATCGCGCGGCCGGATGATCCGAAAAACCTGTTCGCGCTGTTGCGGGCGCCCCAAACCGATCGGAGCCGCCGATGGGCCTAAACTTGAAAGCGCCGCATGGCGCGGCCAGCATGGCGAAAGCTGGCGAGGAAGCCGAGGCCACGTTGCTCGGGACGGCCGCGCGTATGCTTATGTGCGCGCCGACGCATTATCGCGTCGATTACACCATCAACCCCTGGATGGAGAATCAGATTGGCAAGGCGGACAATGCGCTGGCGATAAGGCAATGGAAGAACCTCGCGCGGCTCTTGGCGAGAGAAGCCGAACTCGCCTTTGTCGCGCCGGCGCCGGGCCTGCCAGACATGGTTTTCGCCGCCAATGCCGGCCTGGCCATAGGCGGGACCGCCGTCGTCAGCCATTTCGCGACCAAGGAAAGAGAAGCGGAGGAGCGTCCGTTCCGCGCCTGGTTCGAGGCCGAGGGCTTTGAAATCGCGCCCTGGCCCCGGGACATCGCGTTCGAAGGCGCCGGCGACGCATTGCTCGACAACTCGCGGTCGCTGATCTGGTGCGGCCATGGCTGGCGCTCCAGCGCGGGGGCGGCGCCGCTGCTGGAGACCATATTCGCGCGGCGCGTTGTTGGCCTTCGCCTCGTCGATCCGCGGTTCTATCATCTCGACACGTGCTTTTGCCCCCTCGCGGATGGATGGTTGATCTATTACCCGCTTGCGTTCGACGCGGCGTCGCGGCAAGCGATAGCCGAACTGGTCCCCGCCGAGAAACGCATCGAGGTCGGCGAGGACGACGCGCGGCTGTTCGCGTGCAACGCCGTCGAGGTCAATGGACGCGTCTTCATGAACGACGCCTCGGAAGATTTACGGCGCCGCTTGCGCGCGGCCGGGTTCAAGCCGGTGCTGACCGATCTTTCGGAATTCATCAAGGCGGGCGGGGCGGCCAAATGTCTGACGTTGAAATTGCCCGAGACATAGGCGCCGGCTGCTCCGATAGAGCGGGCGAGGCCGCGCGCCCCGATTTCAGGGCCCTTTAACCCGATGGCGTCGCGGCGCCTGACAACGGGCGAATCCATCCCTATATTAGGCGGCTAATATTCAGCGCCCCAACTTTCGGCGTCTCGCCGAGGAAAGATGGATATGTCGACGCAAAATTCGGTCGCGATCGCTCTCACGCCCGGCCCGACAACGGCGCCCGCCCCCGCCGCGCCGGGCGTCACTCATTCCAAACTCGACAATGGCATGGAAATCGTGGTCATTCCCGACCCCCGCACGCCGGTCGTGACCCATATGGTCTGGTACAAGAACGGCTCCGCCGACGATCCGCTCGGCAAGTCGGGCATCGCGCATTTTCTCGAACATTTGATGTTCAAGGGAACCAAGGAGCATCCCCAGGGCGCCTTCTCCAATCTCGTCGCGGAACTCGGCGGGCAGGAGAACGCCTTCACGGGATACGACTACACCGCCTACTTTCAGCGCATCGGCAAGGAGCATCTCGAGACCTTGATGCGCTTCGAGGCCGATCGCATGACCAATCTGGTGCTTTCCGACGAAGTGGTCGGTCCCGAGCGCGAGGTCGTGCTCGAAGAGCGCCGCATGCGCGTCGACAACGACCCCGGCGCGCAGCTTGACGAGACGCTGCAGGCGACGCTGTTCGCCCATCATCCCTACGGCACGCCGATCATCGGCTGGAACCACGAGATCGAAGAACTGTCGCGCGAAGACGCGCTCGCCTATTACACGCGCTTTTACACGCCCGAGAACGCCATTCTGATCGTCGCGGGCGATGTCGACGCGGGGGACGTGGAGGCGCTGGCGGCGCGGACTTACGGCACGATCCCGGCGCGCGCGCAGGCGCCGTCGCGTCGCCGTCCGCAAGAGCCGCCGCCGCGCGCCGTGCGGGTGGTCACGCTCGCGGACGAAAAAGTCGAACAGCCTTCGCACGAGCGGATTTTCGTCGTGCCTTCTTACACCACGGCCGCGCCGGGCGAGGCGGAGGCGCTCGACGTTCTCGCGCATATGCTTGGCGGCGGCCCCGCCAGCGTGCTTTACGAAACGCTGGTCGACGAGGAGAAGCTGGCGGTCTCCGTGGGCGCCTATTACATGGGATCGGCGCTCGACGACACGCGCTTTTATATCTTCGCGACGCCGGCGGAAGGCGTGGAACTCACGGATCTCGACATCGCGCTCGACCGCGTGCTGGCCAAGTTCATCGAGACGAAAATAAGCGAGGAAGATTTGCGGCGCGCCAAGACGCGCATGATCGCCGACGCGGTTTATGCGCGCGACAGTCAGGTCTCGCTGGCCCGCTGGTATGGCGAGGCCTTGGCCACTGGCCTTGCCGTCAAGGACGTGGCCGACTGGCCCGACCGCATCGAAGCGGTCACGGGCGCCGCGATCACCGAGGCCGCGCGCAAATGGCTGGACAAGAAGCGTTCCGTCACCGGCTTTTTGCTGCCCAAGGAAACGGCCGACGCCTAAGCCCCTTCCCCCTTTGCCGCCCTGGTGGCCGATTGGAACCTGTTGATGACAGCTCATAACACGCTCGCGACGCCGAAATCCCGCGCAGAAAACGTCCAGCGCGTCGTCACGCCCGGCGGCGTCGAGGCTTGGCTCGTCGAGAGCTACGCCGTGCCGCTGGTGGCGCTCGAATTTTCGGCGCGGGGCGGCGCGGCGCAAGACCCCGCCGGCAAGGAAGGACTAGCGACCCTGCTCGCGAGCCTGCTCGACGAAGGGCGCGGGCCCCCATGATTCGCGCGCCTTTCACCGCGCGGTCGAGGATCTCGCCGTCCATATCGGCTTTGGCGCCGATCGCGATTCGCTGTCGGGTCACTTGCAGACGCTCTCGCGCAATGTCGATCAAGGCCTTCGCGCTGCTCAAGCTGGCGTTGAACGACGCGCGCTTCGACGCGGACGCGATCGAGCGCGTGCGCGGGCAACTCGCCGCCGGCATCAAGCGCGACGCCAACGACCCCGACGCGATGGTCGCCAAGGCGTTTCGCGAGGCGGCCTTTCCGGGCCATCCCTACAGCCGCCCGACGCGCGGCGAACTCGACACGCTGGAGCGGCTGACGCGCTCCGACCTCGAAGCGATGCGCGTCCGCCTGTTCGCGCGCGACAATCTGAAAATCGCGGTGGTCGGCGCCATCGACGCCGCGACCCTGGCCGCCCGGCTCGACGAGACTTTCGGCGGATGGTCCCAGCGTGGCGATCTCGCGCCGGTGAGCGACATAGCGGTTCACGACGTTGGCGCGCGCAAGATCATCGATCTCGACGTGCCGCAATCGACCATGCGTTTCGGCCGGTCCGGGATCGCCAAGAAAGACCCGGATTATTTCGCGGCGCTGGTGGTCAATCACATTCTCGGCGGCGGCGTCTTCACCGCGCGGCTGTTCAACGAAGTGCGGGAGAAGCGCGGCCTCGCCTATTCGGTCTATTCGCAGCTCCACGAATTCGACCATTGTCCGATGATGGTCGGCGGCGCCGCGACCAAGAACGAGCGCGCGGGCGAGACGCTCGACGTGCTGGAGGAGCAATGCCGATTGCTGTCCAGCGAAGGGCCTTCGCCCGACGAGCTGGACAAGGCCAGGAAATTCCTCACCGGCTCCTATGCGCTGCGCTTCGACACCTCGACCAAGATCGCCGGTCAGCTCGTCAACATCCAGCTCGACGGGCTGGAGCCTTCCTATCTCGACGAGCGCAACGCCAAAATCGACGCCGTGACGCTGGAAGACGCGCGCCGCGCGGCGCAACGGCTGCTGGGCGACGGCAAGCTTTTGGTGGCGGTGGCCGGCAGGCCGCGGGGAATTTCGTAGAGCAGGCTACTCCGCCGCCGGCAGGTGGCGCGGCGCGGGGAAGGCGATCAGCGGATTGTCGCGCGAGAGCGACTGACGGCGATCCGTGATCGCCCGGCGCGTCTGGTCCAGGGCGAGCATGACGAGGTGCAGGCTCGGCGCTCCGCCGCCGCGCATGCCGCGATCGCCGAGAACGCCCGTAAGCACGTCGTCGACCTCCCGCTCAAGTTGGTCGAGGTCGGCATGGCTCGCCGCTGACCGCGCCGCCTGCAGGATTTCCAGCAGTTTTTCGGTCAATTGCTCGGTGCGCTCATGCGAATCGGGATTCAGCCGGCTGGCCAAGGCCGCGGCGCCCGAGCCGACCAGCGACAGCAGCATGGCGCCGATATAGAACAAATCGCTGTAACGCTCGAAGAAGCCGCGCTCGGTCCCGTCGAGATAATCGGCGGCGCCCTGATGCACCGGTATCGCGCCGCCCTTATCGGTGGAAGGCGCCTCGATCGAATTGGCGAGCGGCGCCGCCAGCGCTATGGCGCCGCGGTGAGAGAAAAACAATCGCGTCACTTCCGCCGCCACGTCATCCCGCAGCGTATTGCGCGCCATCAGTAAAACGCTGACGCTCAAACTATCGAAGGCGGCGGCGGGGCGGGGCGGATCGCCGCCAAAGGCGCCCTGCACGATCTCCATCGGCTCCAATGCCGGAAAACGCTTGGAGACCGCCTTGGCCTCGGTGATGGGGATGAACACCGGCGCCTTCTTCGAAACGCTGGCGATCGCGGCCACGATGTCATGATCCGTGCCGCTTTGCGGAGCGGGCGCCGCGAAAATCACATCGACCTTGCCGCCTTCCACGGCGGCGCGCGCCTCGCCAAGAGGCACCGACACAAGCGTGACGGCCTTTAGCGGAATGTCGTATTGCGAGAGAATGTCTTCCAGCAGTCGCGCGTTCGGGTCCATGGTCGCGACTTCATGCACGACGCCGATCTTCTTGCCGCGCAAATCCGGAACGTGGCGCAGTTTCGAGCCGCCAGGCGCGATCAGCAAAACCGAGTTGCGATGCAGGATCGCCAGAGTCTGGGCGCTCGCCGTCAGCGCGATGTCGCCGCGCATGACCGCGAGGTCGGCCTTGCCCTGGTCGAGCAAGGCGGCGCCGGCGGCGGAATCCTCGACCGGCACCATGTGCAAACGAATTTCATTGTGGTCATGGGAGAATATATGCGCCGCCGCCGCCATCACGCGGATATCCTCGGCGAGCTGCGGCACGGCGACTTCCAGCACCGTCGGTCGGTTGTAGAAGTAAAGCGCCGCCGCCGCGCCGCCCAGCGCGACAAGTATGGACGCCACCACCGCGAGAATGGTATTCCGCATTGCGAAGCCTTAGGTTCTCCCTGCCTATTCTTATAGATAGGGAGAAAATCGCGGCGAGGTGATGGCGGAGGGCGGGCGATTAAAGGCCGGGCTATTTCTTCTCCCCGCGCGCCGCGCGCTTGGCCAAGGTGCGCAGCCGCAGCGCGTTGAGCTTGATGAAGCCCTCGGCGTCGCGGTGGTCATAGGCGACCGCGCCCTCTTCGAAGGTCACGAGATCCTGATCATAAAGAGAATAGGGGCTCTCGCGGCCGACCAGCGTCGCGCTGCCCTTATAGAGCTTGAGGCGCACGCGCCCAGTGACGAACTCCTGGCTTTTATCGATCAGCACTTGCAGCATCTCGCGCTCCGGCGCGAACCAGAAGCCGTTGTAGATCAGCTCGGCGTAGCGCGGCATCAGCTCGTCCTTCAGATGCGCGGCGCCGCGGTCGAGCGTCAGGCTCTCGACGCCGCGATGCGCGACCAGCAGAATCGCGCCGCCGGGCGTCTCGTACATGCCGCGCGACTTCATGCCGACGAAGCGGTTTTCGACAAGATCGAGCCGGCCAATGCCGTGGATGCGGCCGAGTTCGTTGAGCTTGGTCAGCAGCGCCGCCGGCGAAAGCTTCTCGCCGTCGATGGCCACGGCGTCGCCGCGCTCGAAATCGACCGTAATATATTGCGGCTGATCCGGCGCCTTTTCCGGGTCGTTGGTGCGCGAATAGACGTAATCGGGCACTTCCTTCGACGGGTCTTCCAGCACCTTGCCCTCCGAGGAGACATGCAGAAGATTGGCGTCGGTCGAAAAGGGCGCGTCGCCGCGCTTGTCCTTTTGAATGGGAATTTGATTCTTCTCGGCGAATTCGATCAACGCGGCGCGCGAGGTGAGATCCCATTCGCGCCAGGGCGCGATCACCGTGATATCCGGCTCCAGGGCGTAATAGCCGAGTTCGAACCGCACCTGATCATTGCCCTTGCCGGTGGCGCCGTGACAGACCGCGTCGGCCCCCATCTTGCGGGCGATTTCGATCTGCTTCTTGGCGATCAGCGGCCGCGCGATCGAGGTGCCGAGCAAATAGAGCCCTTCATATTGGGCGTTGGCGCGAAACATCGGAAAGACATAGTCGCGCACGAATTCC
Source organism: uncultured Alphaproteobacteria bacterium (assembly GCA_963710695.1). Lineage (GTDB taxonomy): Bacteria > Pseudomonadota > Alphaproteobacteria > Rhizobiales > Beijerinckiaceae > Methylocystis. The sequence goes on from CAVQBO010000023.1 coordinate 17,491, forward strand.
TCGCGCAAATCCTCGATAAAGATGTTTTCGGGCTTCACGCCGAGCAGTTCGGCCTTGGCGCGCGCCGGCGCGAGTTCCTCGCCCTGGCCGAGGTCGGCGGTGAAAGTGATGACTTCCGCGCCATAGGCCGTTTGCAGCCATTTCAAAATGATCGAGGTGTCGAGTCCTCCCGAATAGGCGAGGACGACGCGTTTAATTTCTTTCTTATGGCGGGTCATGCGCGGCTCTGGCGTTATGGGGCGTTGGATGCCGCGCGACTATAGTGCGCGAGAGCGCGAGCGCAATCCCTTCCCGCGGCGCGAAGAAAAAGCCGTCCGCGGCGGGCGAATCCGGCCTAACAATTTGTTTCTCAACCGAGTTCCACTCGCTCCGCCTACCTTGACTTCGCCGTGGCCCGACAATATGTTGCGTCCGGCTAGAATTGGCCCCGCCGCGAGGTTGGGGGTCGCTCCTGTCGGTTCCCTCCCCTCTTTAAGACCCAACAAACCCCGTCGCTGGCGTTTTCAATCCGACCATGCGGCCATGGCGGAGCCTGTCAATGAGCGATCAAGAGCCGGACAAGGACAAGGCGGCCTTGCAGGCGCGCCTTGCAAAGCTTAATGACGCGCTGCGGGCGCGTGACGAACGGGCCGCCGCGCAAACGCCGACCAGAGCGGCGGCGAAGGGGAATTCCTTCGGACGGGCGATGAGCGCGGGGCTCAACGTCTTTTCCGAATTCGTTGCGGCGATCGTCGTCGGCGCGTTCGTCGGCTGGCAAGCCGACGCCTGGCTCGGCACCAAGCCGTGGCTGATGGTCGTGTTCCTCGGTTTGGGGACCGCGGCGGGATTTTGGAACATTTATCGTATTGCGGCGCGCAAGGCGCCGTCATATGAGGAAGACGAAACGCCGCCAGACGGCAAGGCTTAGAAAATGGCGCCGGAAGGCCGACGCCGCTAGCGACAAAGGGCCGGGCGCGCGCCGTCCGGAAAAGGCGATGAATCCTGAAACAGCGGCGAAGCCCAATCCGATCGAGCAGTTCGAACTCGTGCGCCTGTGGGAGCACGAAATCCAAGGCATCGAAGTTTCCTTCACCAATGCGTCGCTTTATATGTTGATCGCGGCGTTCGGCGTCGTGCTGCTGATGGTCTTCGCGACCTCGCGCAAGTCGCTGACGCCGAGCCGCGGTCAGGCCGCCGCCGAGATGCTCTACGAGTTCGTGGCCGGCATGGTGCGGCAGATCGCCGGCGAGGAGGGCATGCGGTTCTTTCCCTTCGTGTTCAGCCTTTTCGCCTTCGTGCTGATCGCCAATCTGATCGGCCTCTTCCCCTACACCTTCTCGGTGACGAGCCAGATCATCGTGACCTTCGGTTTTGCCGTTTTTGTCATGGCGATTGTCGTGGCCTACGGCTTTTATCGCAACGGCTTTGGCTTCCTGAGGCTGTTCGTGCCGCACGGCGTTCCGGCGCCGGTGCTGGTCGTGCTGATTCCGATCGAGATCATCTCGTTCCTGTCGCGTCCGATTTCACTGTCGGTGCGTCTCTTCGCCAATATGCTGGCGGGCCACATCACGCTCGCGGTGTTTGGCGGCTTCGTCGCGCTGTTGCTCGGCGCCGGCGCCTGGGCCGCGCTCGCGCCCGTTCCGCTGCTCGCGATCACCGCGCTTTACGCTCTCGAATTGCTGGTCGCCTGCTTGCAGGCGTTCGTCTTTTCGGTTCTCACTTGCGTCTATCTGAACGACGCAATTCACCCGGGCCACTGATAATTCATCAACAACAAATGGTCGCCCACAATCCTAGCAGGAGATGACAATGGCCTCTGAACTTCAACTCGTCGGCGCCGGCCTCGCGGCGATTGGCACCGGCGCCGCCGCGATTGGCGTCGGCATTATTTTCGGCAATTTCGTCAATGGCGCGCTGCGTAACCCGTCGGCCGCCGCTGGCCAGTTCACCAACGCCATCATCGGCGCGGCGCTCGCCGAAGGTCTCGGCATCTTCGCGTTTCTGATCGCGATCCTGCTGTATCTGAAGTGACTTTCGCGTCCGGCCCGGCTTTTGTCGGGCCGGACGTTGAGAGCTTTCGAGAACGCGCGCGCCATTAGGCCGCGCCGTGCATTGGCCGCTTAAGCTATCTGGAGCCGTCATGGCGATCATCTCTTCCGCCTACGCCGCGCAAGAAGCGTCGCAGGAAACCAATTCCGCCGAAGGCGGCGCGGAACACGCGGGCGCCGCTGGATCGCTGGCGCATGGCGGCGTGCAAAAAGGCGCGTTTCCGCCGTTCGACACATCGAATTTCGCGCCGCAGCTGGTTTGGCTCGTGTTGATTTTCGGCGTGCTGTATTTGCTGATGTCGCGCCTCGCCTTGCCGCGCGTCGCCACGATCTTGAGCACGCGCGACACCAAGATCGGCGCGGATCTCGACGCCGCGCGCGAGTCGCAGACGAAGGCCCAAGCCGCCGACGCCCAAAACAACGCCACGCTGCGAACCAAGAAGGAAGAGGCGCAGACCATCGGCCGCGAGGCTCAGCAGAAAATCGCGGCGGAAGTCGGCGCGTTGCGTTCCTCCGCGGAAAAGAAATTCGCCGAGGAAATCGCGGCCGCCGAGGCGCGCATCGCCGCCGAAAAGGCTCGGGCGATGACCAGTGTCGAAGGCATCGCGACGGAAGCCGCCGCGGCGATCGTCGCGAAATTGACCGGCGCGAAAGTCGACGGGGCGAAGCTGAGCGCCGCCTACCGCGACGCCACGACGCACTGAGGGGAATAGAACCATGCATTTTGAGGCCGAAGTCTTCGTCGCCGTCGGTTTCGTGATCTTCTTGGGCGTGCTGCTCAAGGTAGGGGCCCACGTCAAGGTTTTTAGCGCCCTAGACGCGCGTATCGATCGCGTGAAGAGCGAACTCGCCGAAGCGCAAAAACTGCGCGCCGAAGCCGAGGCTTTGCTCGCGTCTTTCGAGAACAAGCGCGCCGAGGCCGAGGCCGAGGCCGCCGCCATCGTGGCGAGCGCCAAATCCGAGGCGGACATGATCGCCGCCGAAGCGCGCAAGCGGCTCGACGAATATGTCGCTCGCGGCGACAAGCAGATCAAGGACAAGATCGCTCAAGCCGAGGCGCAGGCCGTCGCCGAGGTTCGCGCGGCGGCCGCCGACTCCGCCACGAAGGTCGCGGAGAGCATTTTGCGCGGCGGCGTGGCGGGCGGCAAGGATTTCGTCGCCGAAGGCATCCGGCAATTGGGCGCGCTCGCGCACTGAAATCCCGCGGCGGTTGGTCGAGAGAATATCCGCTCAATCAAGGGCGCGCGGTTCGCGCGCCCTTGATTCATTCGGCGGCGGGTTTGCGGCGTTTCTTCTCCGGCTTGGGGGCCGCCGTGTCGGCGCCGCTCTGCTTGAACCCCACGATGACCTCGTAATCCTCCGCCGCCCTCTGGCTGATGAACGGCGCCTCTAGCGTCTCGACCAGCAGGGTGAAATCCGCGCGCGCGGCGCCGGCGGGGATGTCCGCGCCGACGCGATAATCTTTCGCGCCAAACAATTGTTCGTCGCGTTTGCGACGAAGAGCGACGCGCAAATTGCCGTAATAGGCTCCGGGTTGTCCGACGGGACCAAGGACGGCGGAGCCCATGATTCCGACCTTGACCGAGATATCGTTCCCGACCAGCGCGCACTCGCGCGCCGTCCGGGTCACCGCGATCTGATAGCGCACGCTCGAAGCGTCGGCGCCGGAAGGCGCGCGAAGCTCGGCGCCGCCGCCATCGACGACGATCTCGGGACATTCCGCGAGCGTGGGAGCGGGTTTCGCGCTGTCGCCGGAACCGCGGCCGAGACCAAACATTTGCAAAACACGATTGGACGTCGATTCGGAGTCGTCCGCCCAAGCCTGGGGCGCGCCGGGAAGCAACGCGCCGACAATCATCGCGACCGCCCCGAACTCGACGCCGGGCGCCAAAATCAAAAAATCGCGCGCTTCTCGTCTCGAGCGCTAGCCCGTCGCCTGGAGAAAATGGCCGTTCGCCGTATTTCATGGCAGTTTCGCGTAGCCTTCCTTGAAACCGTTCAAAGCCAACGGCAGGCCGATCCCTTCATCGGGGGTCTGATGTATGACGAAAGTCGCTGTTTTCCCCGTTTTTAATTGCTCGACCAGTTTGTCGTCCATGACCACCTCGGCGATGCAGCCAGTGGGCAGACATTTGACGAAACCGGCGCTGCCGATGTTGTTTTGGTCGATATGCAGGCCGAGTCCGTTCGGCAACAGAACGCCCAACGGAGCTATCACGCGCAGCAGACAACTCTTCCCGTCGCTGGTTTTTAGGACGATCACGACCAGATTAACGTTGGCCTTGTCCTCGGCCGTGACGCTCTGGATCAGGGCGCATTGCTCCGCGCTCGCGCCCGCGGGTGTATCGCAGCGAATTTCCCAATCGCCGAACTTGGATTTGACCACGCCCTGCGCGCGGGCGGCGCCCGCGGCGAAAAGAAGCGGGGCGAGAAATACAAGCAAAACGGAAAGTCTAGCAATTACCGCGAGAAAGACCGCGACCAGTTGTCGCGGCGGGAATTTGAATATTGCGGCGCGCAAAGCCGTCATTTGACCTCCAGTTGCACTGTCGTTTCGCCGCGGCAAGGTCCGCCGCCCGCTCCGGACCGACAACCCGCCCACAAGCGCCCACCCTTGGCCCCGCGACCGCGCCGATTGGGTAACAAATAGTCATGCTCTGTCAAGTTGCATCTTGGATGCGCGATCTCCCCCGCCCCGCTTGCGATCGCGACTCTTTTTCGAGGGTGCGGCTTTTTGCCTGCGTAAATATGGCGGCGCAGCAATTGCGCCAACCGACGGATTGTGATTGAAACGGCGCGTTGTCGAACCGCCGCGCGCGGCTAGGGCGTGACGAGTTCAATTCTTGCATCAGCGCCCAAGCGTGGGTAAGCGGCGATCCACGCGACCAAACGACTGACGAAAGGTTCGAAAGGCGACCTTAATGCACAACCCCAACCGACATTTTCTCCGACGCGCCGCTCTGGCGGGCGCCGCCTTTCTTCCGGTCCTTCTGTTCGCGGGGCTCGCGGCCGCGCAAGTCGAAGGCCAGCCCGCTCCTGGCGGCATAGGACTGCCGGCGACGGTGACAGAGGTTGGGCGCGAAACACAACAGTTTTACAACGTCGTGTTGCTCCCGGTAATCAGCTTCATTGCTTTGTCGGTGCTCGGATTGCTGATCTACGTGGCGTGGCGCTTCAATGAACACGCCAATCCCGTGCCGTCCAAGCTGACCCATCACACGGGGCTGGAAATCGCCTGGACGCTGGTTCCGGTGCTGATCCTGGTGTTCATCGCCATCCCCTCGTTCCGCTTGCTGGCGCATCAGGTGGAGATTCCGCCGGCGAAAGTCACGATCAAGGTGACCGGCAATCAGTGGTACTGGTCCTATAAATACCCCGAGGATCAAGGCGGCGGGTTCGGTTTCGACCAGGTTATGAAGCCGGAAAGCGATCTTCAGCCCGGCGACGTTCGCCTGCTCTCCGTGGACAACGAGGCGGTGGTTCCGGTCAACGAGGTGGTGAAGCTCCAGATCACGGCCTCCGACGTCATCCACTCCTTCACGATCCCCGCTTTCAGCATTCGCATGGACGCGGTTCCCGGGCGCCTGAACGAGACCTGGTTCAAGGCGGAGAAGGAAGGGATTTATTACGGTCAATGCTCGAAAATTTGCGGCAAGGATCATGCTTTCATGCCTGCCGCGATCCGCGTGGTGAGCTGGGAAAAATATCAGGAGTGGCTGGCGGAGGCGAAAAAGAAATTCGCCGGCGCCGAATCTCGCCAGCAATTCGCCGCCGCCGCGAATCAATGATCCGTCTCTCCCGCAAGAACACCGACCAAGCATTCGAGGAACATGACCATGGCAAGTTCGACCACCGCCGATGAGGGCGCGCACGGGCATCCCACGGGGCTGCGCCGCTTTCTTTTCTCGACCAACCACAAGGACATCGGCACGCTCTACATCATTCTCGCGATGATCGGCGGCGTCGTCGGCACGCTGATGTCCATCGCGATCCGCGCCGAACTGATGCATCCCGGCATCACGGTTTTCCCGGGATTGGCGCAGCTGCTGCAAGGCGTCGATCCGGCGATGGCGCTGGACGGCGGCAAGAATCTTTATAACGTCTTCATCACCGCTCACGGCGTGTTGATGATCTTCTACATGGTCATGCCGGCGCTGATCGGCGGCTACGCCAACTGGTTCGTTCCGATCATGATCGGCGCGCCGGACATGGCCTTCCCCCGCCTCAACAATATTTCCTTCTGGTTCCTGGCGGTCTCGCTGGTGCTGGTGGTCCTCTCGATGTTTGTCGAAGGGGCTCCGGGCATGATGGGCTTTGGCGGCGGCTGGGTGTTCTATCCGCCATTGTCGTCCAACACCGGCCATCCCGGCCCGGCGATGGACTTCGTGATTTTGGCGCTGCATCTCGCCGGCGCCTCGTCGATCCTCGGTTCGATCAACTTCATCACGACGATCTTCAACATGCGCGCGCCCGGCATGACGCTGCATCGCATGCCGCTGTTCTGCTGGGGCATGCTGGTCACCGCCTTCTTGCTGGTGCTGACGCTGCCGGTTCTCGCGGGCGCGATCACCATGCTGCTGACCGACCGCAACTTCGGCACGATGTTCTACGATCCGGCCGGCGGCGGCGATCCGCTGCTGTTCCAGCATCTGTTCTGGTTCTTTGGGCATCCGGAAGTCTATATTCTGATCCTTCCGGCCTTCGGCCTCATCAGCCACATCGTCTCGACCTTCTCCAAGAAGCCGGTGTTCGGCTATCTCGGCATGGCCTATGCGATGGTGTCGATCGGCTTCCTCGGCTGCATCGTGTGGGCGCACCACATGTACACGGTCGGCCTTTCGCTGAACGCGCAGCGCTACTTCGTGTTCGCCACCATGGTGATCGCCGTGCCGACGGGCATCAAGATCTTCTCCTGGATCGCGACCATGTGGGGCGGCTCGATCTCCTTCCGCGCGCCGATGATCTGGGCGATCGGCTTTATCTTCGTGTTCACGATGGGCGGCGTCACCGGCGTCGTGCTGGCCAATGCGAGCGCCGACCGCCAGTTGCACGAGACCTATTACGTCGTCGCCCACTTCCACTACACCATGTCGCTCGGCGCGGTGTTCGGCGTCTTCGCGGGATTCTACTACTGGTTCCCGAAGATGAGCGGCTATATGTATAACGAGACGCTGTCGAAGGTTCACTTCGCGGTGCTGTTCATCGGCGTCAACTTGACGTTCTTTCCGCAGCACTTCTTGGGCCTCGCCGGCATGCCGCGCCGCTACATCGACTATCCCGACGCCTTCGCCCTCTGGAACTACTGGTCGTCGATCGGCTCCTACATTGGCGGCTTCAGCGTGTTGGTGTTCTTCTATGTGGTGATCGACGCCTATCTGAAGAAGATCCCCGCCGGAGCCAATCCTTGGGGTGTTGGCGCGACGACGCTGGAATGGACTTTGCCCTCGCCGCCGCCGTTCCATCAGTTCGAGGTTCTGCCCCGCATTTCCGGCTCGGAACATTGAGTCTCGCGCTCCCGCCGAGTCTTCGGGCTCGGCGGGAGGGCGGTTCTAACCCGGCGGGGCCACGCGCCCAGGCCATGGAGGTCTGGCTGGTTCGACAATAGGCGGAGCGAGAGATGAGCGACGCGTCACTTAGGATCGACGATGGTCGAGCCCCGCGGATTTCGATCGCGGCGCCGTCGGATTATTTCGCGTTGCTGAAGCCGCGCGTGATGTCCCTTGTCGTTTTCACGGCCTTGACGGGCGTTGTCATGGCGCCTACGCCGCCGAATCTCGTCATCGCCTTCGCGTCGCTGCTCGCGATCGCGGTCGGAGCCGGCGCCTCCGGCGCGCTGAATATGTGGTTTGAATCCGACATCGACGCTTTGATGACGCGCACCCGCAAGCGGCCAATCCCATCGGGACGCCTCGCGCGCGAGGAAGCTCTGGCGTTTGGGCTGGTTCTCGCGGGAATGTCGGTCTTTACGCTCGGCCTGGTGGCGAATTGGCTCGCGGCGGGGCTGCTCGCCTTCACCATCTTCTTCTATGTCGTGATCTACACGATGTGGCTCAAGCGCGCGACGCCGCTGAACATCGTGATTGGCGGCGCGGCGGGCGCCTTGCCGCCAATGGTCGGCTTCGCCGCGGCGTCGGGTGAACTCGGTCTTTCGAGCCTGGTGCTGTTCGCGATCATCTTCGTCTGGACGCCGCCGCATTTTTGGGCCCTTGCCCTCCTTAAAAGCGACGACTACGCCCGCGCCGGCATCCCGATGCTGCCGAATGTCGCGGGGCCAGATCGCACGCGCCTTGAAATCCTCATCTATTCGGCGCTGCTGGCGCCGATAGGCGTGCTTCCATATCTGCTCGGCTACGCTTCGCCGGCCTATGGACTGGTTTCGACGCTTTGCGGCGCCGCCTTTATGTTGTGCGCTTTCGCGACGTACCGAAATCGCGAAGGCGAGGCGGCGAAGACCGCCGCGCGCCGACTGTTTATCTTTTCGATCGCCTACCTCTTCGCGCTCTTTCTCACTCTGGTCGTCGAGCGCATTCTTCATCTGACGGCCATCACGGGTTAGTCCGGGGACATCGGGCGATGGAAGCGTACTGGAATGGCGGACTGAAAATGGTCGATGAACAGCCTAACGCGCCGCGCGAAGAGGACGGAGTCGTCCTGACCAAGGAACAGGCGCGGAGTCGCCGCGCCCGCAATATCGCGATCGGACTTGCCGTGGCCTTGTTCGCGGCGCTGTTTTACGCCGTCACCATCGCGAAATTGGGCGGCGCCGTCGCCCAATTGCCGCCGACCTGAGGCGGGGCGAATGAACACCGATAACGGCGAACCCACCCCCAGACGCACCCGGCGGATTGCGCTATCGCTCGTCGTGGGCTCCGTGGCGATGCTGATTTTGTCTTTCGCTTCCGTGCCGCTGTATCGCGTCTTCTGCGCGGCGACCGGATTCGGCGGGACGACTCAGGTCGCCAAGAAGAATTTGGGTCAGCAGGGCGAGCGCACTTTAACCGTCCGCTTCGACGCCAATGTCGCGCGCGATCTTCCCTGGCGGTTCGAGCCGGAGGTGGCGAGCATCTCGCTGCGCACCGGGCAAACGGCGACCGTCTTTTACAAGGTGGTCAATCTGGCCGATCACGAAACGCGCGGCGTCGCCGCCTACAACGTAAGTCCGGACCAGGCGGGCGCCTATTTCAATAAGCTCGCCTGTTTCTGTTTTTCCGAGCAGCGCCTCGACGCGCATGAAAGCGCGGAGTGGCCGGTTGTCTTCTTCCTCGATCCGGCTCTGGAGAACGAGGAATCCATGCGGCATGTCGCGGAGATCACTCTGTCTTACTCGTTCTTCGCGGTAAAAGGCCCGGCGGCTGTCGCACCGTCGACCAAGACCAGTCTGGCGCCCGCCATAAGACCAAAAATCTGATCCCTGCCCGCCCCTCGAGGCGCGCCGGGAGCCGGAAGCGTTTCAAACATGCCGGCGCGCCCGGCGCAGTCAAAGGAAGTGACGATCATGGCCGATGGACACGCGAAACCGCAACATGACTACCATCTCGTCGATCCGAGCCCGTGGCCGCTGGTCGGCGCCCTTTCGGCGCTTGTTTTGGCGATCGGCGCGATTTCCTGGATGAAGGGGATGCCGATCTTCGGCCACAAGGTCGGGTCGTACGTGTTTTTCTCCGGCCTCATCGGCGTGCTCTTCACCATGTTCAGCTGGTGGAGCGACATAATCAACGAAGCCGAGGTCAAGGGCGATCATACGCCGGTCGTGCGGTTGCATCACCGCTACGGCATGATCCTGTTCATCGTTTCCGAGGTGATGTTCTTCGTCGCCTGGTTCTGGGCGTTCTTCAATTCGAGCCTGTTTCCGGCCGATATCGCCCAGGAAGCCCGCACCGCGTTGTTCGAGGGGGTTTGGCCGCCCAAGGGCATCGAAGTGCTGAGCCCCTGGAAGCTGCCCCTACTCAACACCCTCATTCTGTTGACCTCGGGCGCCACGCTAACCTGGGGTCATCACGGCCTGCTGCACGGCGATCGCGATCAGCTCAAGAAGGGCCTGATCGCGACCATCGCCCTCGGCGCGCTGTTCACGGCGATCCAGGCTTGGGAATACGCGCACGCGCCGTTCGCCTTCAAATTCGACCCGGCCCATCCGGCCGCGACGAACTACGGCTCGACCTTCTTCATGGCGACCGGTTTTCACGGCTTCCATGTGATCATCGGCACGCTGTTCCTCGCGGTCTGCCTCATCCGCACGCTGAAGGGGCACTTCAAGCCCGATCAACATCTGGGGCTGGAATTCGCCGCCTGGTATTGGCATTTCGTCGACGTGGTCTGGCTGTTTCTGTTCTCGGCCATCTATGTCTGGGGCAATTGGGGCGGCATGGCCGAATAAGGCGCGGCGCGCAGGGCTTGCCCCGCGCCCCGCGAGGGAGTAGCCGTCCATTGGTGCGCTGCGTTAGCGGTCACGGAGCCTTCCGTGGCCGTTCGCGCGAGAAAGGGCCCTTGATGTCGAACCAAGAACATCCTCCTCATGTCAATCCCTATTGGGCTGGCGTAACCGGCTCCTGCCCACGCTGCGGCAAGGGCAAGATGTTCGACGGCTTGCTGCGCGTCGCGCCGAAATGCGGGGCCTGCGGCCTCGACTTCTCATTCGCGGACACGGGCGACGGCCCCGCGATCTTCGTGATGATGATCGCCGGCTTTCTGATTGTCGGCGTCGCGGCCTATGTCGAAATCGTCTATCAGCCGCCCTATTGGGTTCACGCGCTGATCTTCCTTCCCTTCTCGGCCATCGTCTGCATAGGGATGCTGCGTCCCACCAAGGGACTGCTGATCGCGCTGCAATATTACAATCAGGCCGAGGAAGGCCGGCGGATCCGGTGAAGGTGACGTCGCGATCGCTCGTATGGCAAAGCCTGTTCGCGGCGCTGGCGCTGGGGCTGCTGCTGACGCTGGGCGTATGGCAATTGCGGCGGCTGGAATGGAAAGAGTCCCTGATCGCCCGACTCGAAACGCGAACGCGCGCCGCTCCGGTCGAAATTCCGCCGCCAAACGATTGGGCCGGGCTGCGCGGAGAAGATTACGACTATCGCCATGTCCGGGCGAACGGCCGATTCGATCTCGCCAGTTCGGTGAAGGTGTTCACCCAGGCTCCCGCGGGGCGCCGGTAGGGGGCCGGGCTTTTTCGTTCTCATGCCTTTTCGGCTCGCGGGCGGGGGCGTCCTGCTCGTTAACCGCGGTTTCGTCGCGCAATCATTGACCGGCGCGGACGCCTGGCGCCATGGGCCGAACGAAACCACGGAGATCAAGGGGTGGCTCCGAGCGCCGCAGTCGCGCAACCCGTTCACGCCGGCCGATAATCCCGGCACGGGCCTGTGGTTCACAAGCGATCCCGTCAAGATCGCCGCGACGCTTGGCCTCGTCGACGCCGCGCCATTCGTGCTCCAGCAGGAAGATCAGGCCGGGCTGGACGACGGACTTTTTCGGACCGTCCCGGACGCGGCGGATATTCCCAATAACCACCTCTCCTACGCGGTGACGTGGATGGGCCTCGCGGCGGCGCTGCTGATTGTGTATGCCCTATACGCAAGATCGCGCGTCCGCGCGCATTGACGCGCATTTTCGCGCGCCGATTCGCATGTGCTAAAAGCCTCGCCCCGCTCGCCAAATCGCCGCCGGCGCGCTACCATCGTCGGCGCCGCGCGCTCGCGCGGAACCGCCCGGCCAATTCATAGGTGTCGCCCCTTGCATTATATTTCGACCCGCGGCGAAGCTCCCGAACTCGCCTTCGACGACGTGCTCTTGGCCGGCCTCGCCGCCGACGGGGGGCTCTACCTCCCCAAAACCTACCCCGCCCTCGCGCGCGGCGACATCGCCGCCCTCGCCGGGCTTCCCTATGACGCCGCCGCGGCGCGGCTAATCGAGCCCTTCGCCGGCGAGATCGGCGCCGGGGTCTTGCGCGAGGCGACGCGCGAGGCCTACGCCGGCTTTTCCCACCGCGCCGTCGCGCCGCTGACGCAGATCGACGACAATCTGTTCGTGCTCGAACTTTTTCACGGCCCGACGCTCGCCTTCAAGGACCTGGCGATGCAATTGCTGGGCCGGCTGATGAACCACGTGCTGGAGCAGCGCGGTCTCGGCGCCACGATCGTCGGCGCGACCTCGGGCGACACGGGCGCCGCCGCGATCGAGGCGTTTCGCGGACAGAACCGGGTGGATGTGTTCATCCTCTATCCCGACGGGCGCGTCTCCGACGTGCAGCGCCGGCAGATGACCACGGTCGCGGACGACAATATCCACGCCATCGCCTTGCGGGGCACGTTCGACGACGCGCAGTCGATTCTCAAAAGCATGTTTCGCGACGGCGCCTATCGCGAGCGCCTCGGCCTCGCGGGCGTAAATTCGATCAACTGGGCGCGGGTCGTCGCGCAGATGGTCTATTATTTCACCAGCGCCGTCGCGCTTGGCGCGCCGTTTCGCGAGGTTTCCTTCGCCGTGCCGACCGGCAATTTCGGCGACGTGCTGGCGGGCTATGTGGCGAAACGCATGGGCCTGCCGCTGTCGCGGCTGATCGTCGCGACCAACGCCAACGACATTCTGGCGCGCGCGCTGGCGAGCGGGCGCTACGAGCCGCGCGGCGTCACGCCGACGCAATCGCCGTCGATGGACATTCAGCTCTCATCCAACTTCGAGCGCCTGCTGTTCGACGCGCTGGGACGCGACGCCGGGGCCTTGCGCGCGGCTTTCGCCAGTCTCGACCAGTCCGGCGGCTTCGATATTCCGCCCGGGGCGCTGGCCTCGATTCGAGAGGATTTCGACGCGCGCGCGGTCAGCGAAGAGGAAACCACCGCCGAGATCGCCCGCACTTATCGCGAGTCGGGCTATGTGCTCGACCCGCACACGGCGACGGGGGTTCACGCCGCGCGGGCGCGGCTCGCGGTCGATCCTTCGACGCCGGTCGTGGCGCTGGCGACCGCGCATCCGGCGAAATTTCCCGCCGCGATCGAGCGCGCCATCGGCGAGCGCATCGACCTGCCGCCGCGGCTCGCGCCAATTCTTACCGCCGCGGAGCGGTTCTCCCGGCTCGAAAACGATGAAGGGCGCGTCCGGGCCTTCATCGAGGACCACGCGCGCGCGACGCGCCTCGCGACAAGGGTATGATCATGGCGCTGTTTGGCGTCAGCATCGCGCGGCGCAACTTCCCTATCCACGGCGACGGAGTCTATCTGCGCCCCGCCGAGATGAGCGATTTCGACCAATGGTCTTCGCTGCGCGCGCGAAGCCGGGCCTTTCTCACGCCCTGGGAGCCCGTGTGGCCGCTCGACGATTTGACCCGATCCAGTTTTCGCTATCGCGTGCGTCGGCACGGGGAGGAGTTGGCGCGCGACGAATCCTTCTCGTTCCTGATTTTTCGCGAACACGACAACACGTTGGTCGGCGGCCTGTCGCTCGGGCATGTGCGGCGCGGCGTCTCGCAAGCGGCGACGCTGGGCTATTGGATGGGGGAACCCTACGCCGGCCGAGGCTATATGAGCCGCGCCGTGCGCGCCGTTCTGGCCTATGCGTTCGAAAAGCAGGGGCTGCATCGGATAGAAGCCGCCTGTCTGCCCAATAACGAACCCTCGAAGCGCCTGCTGGAACGCCTGGGCTTCACGCAGGAAGGCTATGCCCGCGCCTATCTCAACATCAACGGGCAATGGCGCGACCATCTGCTGTTCGCGCTGCTCGACACGGATCCCCTGCCGCTGCGCGCGCCGACGCTGAGGTGAGGCGGCGCGCCGGGTCGGTTCTTGCCACGTGAATCTTATATTCCTCGTTGCTTCGCGGAGTTGTTCCGCGCGACTATCCGCGTCATGAGCAGGCGATCTGTTTTGCATATATAAACCGTGAGCCAGTTGAATCACGCGATTGCGGAGGCGGCGTCATGAAGTCAAATCTCGCGAGATACGGACTTTTTTCCATACTGATCCACTGGCTTCTGGCGCTCGCGACCGCGGCGCTGCTGGGGCTGGGCTGGTATCTGCGTTATTCGCCCACGACCACCGACGAGCGGGCGTTTCTGGCGGATGTCCATGTTTCCCTGGGGCTTACCACCGCGATCCTTCTCGTTGCTCGCGATTTTGTCGAGGCTTTTGTTCGGTGCGCCGGCCTATCCCGCGGAGACGCCGCGCTGGCGGCGATTGATTGGCGCATGGGTGAACGCGCTGATCTATCTCGCGCTCGTGGTCGTGACGGCCAGCGGCTATCTGCGCCTGATTTTCAACCGCGGCGCCCGTGCTGTTTTGGGGAACGCCGCTGCCTTCATGGGGAGAACCGGACGACCGTCTGGCGGACTTGTTCGCGAACACTCACGAAATCGGCGCTTTCGCGCTTGCCGGCCTTGTCGTCGTCCACATCGGACTCGTCATCGCGAATAGTTTCGCCTATCCGGGCTTCGCCAGCAGAATGCTGCCCGGAAAGAGCCAAGCGCCGGAAGGCGGCGTCCCGGCCTTGCGGATGAGCGGCCCGGCCGGCGACAAAATCGGGCAGCGTCTTGCTGGCCAAATGCGCCTCTTGGGCTGGACCAAATTCTGGATTCAGTTCGTGCTCGCCTTCCTGTCGGCGTTGCTCCTGCAATTCGCGACGTCCGGACGCGCGCTCAGCGCCGCCAAGGCGGGGATTGGCGACGCCATCTACTGGAGCGGCTGCGCGCTCGCGTTATTGTTCCTGACCTGCGCGCTGGCGTATCATTACACCCGGCGAGCCAGAAAAATCGCTTTGGCTCCCGAGCGTTACCTCGGCGGGAAGCGCGGCTCCGGCCTGTGGTTTCTGCACGCCGGGATGACGTTCGGATTTCTCGGCGTTTTTCTGTCCTTCATCGGCGTCGCGCTGAGCATATCCCTGCTGATCGCCAAAACAGTTTCGCAACCGCCGGGCATCGCGATCACCGACCCCACCAAGATCATCCGGGCGCTGGACGTGTTCGTGCTGCTGATGAGCTTTATTCTTCTGTTGGCGCATTTCATCGGCGTCGGCATCAGCGTGTGGCTGCGCATCGCCGTCGCCAGGGCGCGCGTCCAATATCAGCCGCCGACGCAAACGGCGATCGACAACCCGCCGCCTCCGGCTATCATATAAAGACTTGCACATATCTTTATTGCGTGGCGCGAAATCCTTTGCTATAGCCCCGGCGCGGGGACGTGGCGCGAGCCGGCCCGACATCTGGCGACATAGCGCGCTTTCCGTTCGAACGGAATCGTTCGAACGATAAGAAATCGCGCAAAATCAAAATGCTGGAGAAAGTTCCAATCGCAAAAGTCTATCAACTTTAGCGGAACTTGCTCTAGCGCCGCGAGCGAAGGGAAGATCATGACCACTCATTTCAAGGATTATGTCGTCACCGACATCGGCCTCGCCGATTGGGGCCGCAAGGAACTCAACATTGCCGAGACCGAGATGCCCGGTCTGATGGCGACCCGCGCCGAATACGGCGCCAGCCAGCCTCTCAAGGGCGCGCGTATCGCGGGCTCCCTCCATATGACCATTCAGACGGGCGTGCTGATCGAAACGCTGAAGGCGCTCGGCGCCGATGTTCGCTGGGCTTCCTGCAACATTTATTCGACCCAGGATCACGCCGCCGCCGCCATCGCCGCCGCCGGCACGCCGGTGTTCGCCATCAAGGGCGAGAGCCTCGAGGATTATTGGGATTACACCCATCGCATTTTCGAGTGGTCCGATGGCGGCTGCCCGAACATGATCCTCGACGATGGCGGCGACGCCACTTTGCTCATTCACCTTGGCCTGCGCGCCGAAGGCGGCGATGTCGCCTTCCTCGACAAGGCGACGAACGAGGAAGAAGAGGTCCTGTTCGCGGCGATCAAGAAGCGCCTCAAGGCCAATCCGGGTTTCTACAAGCGCAACGCCAAGTCCATCAAGGGCGTCACCGAGGAGACGACCACGGGCGTGCATCGCCTTTACATCATGCAGAAGGAGGGCAAGCTCCTTTGGCCGGCGATCAACGTCAATGATTCCGTCACCAAGTCGAAATTCGACAATCTCTATGGCTGCCGCGAGTCGCTGGTCGACGGCATCCGCCGCGGCACCGACGTGATGATGGCCGGCAAGGTCGCCATGGTCGCGGGCTTTGGCGATGTCGGCAAGGGCTCGGCCGCGAGCTTGCGCAACGCCGGCTGCCGCGTGCTGGTCTCCGAGATCGATCCGATCTGCGCCCTGCAGGCCGCGATGGAAGGCTATGAGGTCACGACGATGGAAGAGGCCGCGCCGCGCGCCGACATCTTCGTCACCGCGACCGGCAATGTCGACGTCATCACGCTCGACCATATGCGCCGCATGAAGGATCGCGCCATCGTCTGCAACATCGGCCATTTCGACAGCGAGATTCAGGTCGCCGGCCTGAAGAACCTGAAGTGGCACAATGTGAAGCCGCAGGTCGACGAGATCGAATTCACCGACGGCAAGCGCATCATCCTGCTGTCGGAAGGCCGCCTGGTGAATCTCGGCAACGCCACGGGACATCCGTCCTTCGTGATGTCGGCCTCCTTCACCAACCAGACGCTGGCGCAGATCGAATTGTGGACCAAGCAGGGCCACTACGCCAAGGAAGTCTATACGCTGCCGAAGCACCTCGACGAAAAGGTCGCCTCGCTGCATCTCGACAAGATCGGCGTGAAGCTGACCAGACTGACCGACCAGCAGGCGGCCTATCTCAATTTGCCGCAAACCGGGCCGTTCAAGCCGGATCATTATCGTTACTGATCCAATAACGCCGCCGACGATTCGAAAAGGCCCCGTTTCCGATTGGAGACGGGGCCTTTTTCTTGCGCGCTTCGCGGCGGTCGAGCCGCCACGCCCTGGATTACCGCGCGCGAAAAATGGGTTAGAATTTGTGTCGCGCGAGGCCGATATGGGTCTTGGGCAACAAATGGCGCGACGCCAAACGGGAGGGATGAATGACCAGCAAGATCGTGAACGAAGTCATGGACGCCAACGCGAAATATGTCGCCGGTTTTGGGAGCAAGGGCGAACTCGCGATGCCGCCCGCCAGGCGCTTCGCCATTTTGACCTGCATGGACGCGCGGCTCGATCCGGCCAAATACGCGGGCCTCGCCGAGGGCGACGCGCATGTCGTCCGCAACGCGGGCGGACGCGCCAGCGACGACGCCATTCGCTCGCTGGTGATCTCCCATAAGCTGCTCGGCACCAACGAATGGTTCGTGATCCATCACACCGATTGCGGCATGGAGCTGTTCTGCGACGAGGTGATGGCCGAACTGCTCGACGACAACCTCAACACGGCGGCCTTCGACGGCAAGAACTGGTCCAACCCGCAACATGGCGGCGGTTGCGCGGCCGGCCATTTCATCAAATGGCACACCATCAAATCGCAGGAGGAAAGCGTGCTGCAGGACGTGCTGCGCATTCGTCAGCATCCGCTCGTGCCGCGCAATATTCCGATTTACGGTTACGTCTACGACGTGAAGAGCGGCCGCCTCAACGAAGTCGCCAAGGCGACGCAAGCCGGCCGCGCGGCCTAAACGCGAGGCCCGAAAAAAATCGCGCGGGCGCGCTTAACCGCGCCCGCGATAGGGCGGCACGCCCTGATCGGGCAGCCACAGCCCCTCGGGCGGCGCGCCGGTCTGCCAGAACACGTCGATCGGAATGCCGCCGCGCGGATACCAATAGGCGCCGATGCGCAGCCACTTTGGCGCGAGCGCGCTCTTTAGATCGAGGGCGATCCGCATCGTGCAATCCTCGTGAAAGGCGCCGTGGGTGCGAAAGCTCGCCAGATAAAGTTTCAGCGATTTCGATTCGACGAGCCATTCGGCGGGAACGTAATCGATCACGATATGCGCGAAGTCCGGCTGGCCCGTGACCGGGCACAGCGAGGTGAACTCCGGCGCGGCGAAGCGCACGAGATAGCTCTCGCTTGGGTGCGGATTGGGCACGATATCGAGTTCGGCCTCGTCGGGCGAAGCCGGAAGCGACGATTTCTGGCCGAGCAGCGCGGCGCCTTGGTGGGTCTTGGTCATGGGGCGAGTTAGAGGCGCGCGGGCGGGGGCGTCAAGGGTGGGTCTAAATCGTGCTTTTTGGCCTTGGACAAATACGCGAGGTTAAGGGGAGGGTTAACCCGGCGGTTAAGGGGAGGGTTAAAGCCCAGAAGCCAGAAGCCAGAAGCCAGAAGCCAGAAGCTAGATGAAAGCGCGGCCGCATCGCCGCGCCCGCCCCGCCCAAATCCCCAAATCCACAGCCCCGCGACATTCCCCGCTTTCCCGCGCCGGCCAATCGGGCTAAAAGGCGCGGAACTCCCGCGCCGCAGCAAAATGAGGCTCCTTCATGACCGAGATCATTGACATCCACGCCCGCGAAATCCTCGATTCGCGCGGCAATCCCACGATCGAGGTCGATGTGACGCTGGAAGACGGCTCCTTCGGCCGCGCCGCCGTGCCCTCGGGCGCCTCGACGGGAACCCGCGAAGCCGTGGAGAAGCGCGACGGCGACCCCGAGCGCTACCAGGGCAAGGGCGTTCTCGGCGCGGTCGAGAGCGTCAATGGCGAGATCGCCGGCACGCTGCTGGGCTTCGAGGCCGAGGAGCAGGTGGCGGTCGACGAGGCGATGATCGAACTCGACGGCACGCTCAACAAGTCGCGGCTCGGCGCCAACGCCATTCTCGGCGTGTCGCTCGCCGTCGCCAAGGCCGCCGCCGACGCGGCCGCCCTGCCGCTCTATCGCTACATCGGCGGCACGCAGGCGCGCATTCTGCCGACGCCGATGATGAACATCATCAATGGCGGCGCCCACGCCGACAATCCCATCGACTTCCAGGAATTCATGGTCATGCCCGTCGGCGCCGAAGACGTCGCCGACGCGATCCGCTGGGGCGCGGAAATTTTCCATACGCTGAAGAGCGCGCTCAAAAAGGGCGGATTCAACACGGCGGTGGGCGACGAAGGCGGCTTCGCGCCGAATCTTCCTTCCGCCGAAGCCGCGCTCGACTTCATCATGAAGGCCATCGAAACGGCGGGCTTCAAGCCGGGCGTCGACGTATGCCTCGCCACCGACGCCGCCGCGTCGGAGTTCTTCAAGGACGGCAACTATGTCTACACCGGCGAGAAAGTGACCCGCTCGGTCGAGCAGCAGGTCGACTATCTCGCCAAGCTGGCCGCGTCTTACCCCATCGTCTCGATCGAGGACGGCATGGCCGAGAACGATTGGGCCGGCTGGAAGCTGCTGACCGACAAAATCGGCAAGACCACGCAGATCGTCGGCGACGATATTTTCGTCACCAATGTCGAGATATTGTCGGAAGGCATCAAGCAGGGCGTCGCCAATTCGCTGCTGGTCAAGGTCAACCAGATCGGCACGCTGACCGAGACGCTCGCCGCCGTCGAAATGGCGCATCGCGCCGGCTACACCACGGTCATCTCGCATCGCTCCGGCGAGACCGAGGATTCGACGATCGCCGACATAGCGGTCGCCGTGAACAGCGGCCAGATCAAGACGGGATCGCTCGCCCGCTCCGACCGGCTGGCCAAATACAACCAGCTCATCCGCATCGAGGAGGAGCTGGGACCGACGGCGATCTACGCGGGACGCGGCGCGCTGAAGGCGCTGGCGTAAGAGCGCGTCCCCTCTACCCCGCTCGCGGGGAGAGTGCTAACGATAAAAACTTAGAAGAGCGCTCCCTTCTCCCGTCTCACGGGAGAAGGTGGCCCCGCGAGCGGGGTCGGATGAGGGGCGCCGCGACCCCCGAGCCAAAAATATGACCATGGAAAAAACCTTCGATCCCGCCGCCATCGAGCGGCGCATCCGCGAACAGTGGGAGACCGCCGGCGCCTTTCGCGCGGGGCGTCCCGGAGCGCGCCGGCGCCCCGCCCTATTCCATCGTCATTCCGCCGCCCAATGTCACGGGCTCGCTGCATATGGGGCACGCGCTCAACAACACGCTGCAGGACATTCTCGCGCGTCACGCGCGCATGCAGGGCAAGGATGTGCTGTGGCAGCCCGGCACCGATCACGCCGGCATAGCGACGCAAATGGTGGTCGAGCGCCAGCTGATGGAACGCCAGCAGCCGGGCCGCCGCGAGATGGGCCGCGAGAAATTTCTCGAGCGCGTCTGGGAGTGGAAGGCCGAGTTGGGCGGGATCATCGTCGAGCAATTGAAGCGGCTGGGGGCCTCCTGCGACTGGTCGCGCGAGCGGTTCACGCTCGACGAAGGGCTTTCGCGCGCGGTGCTGAAGGTGTTCGTCCAGCTCTATCGCGAGGGGCTGATCTATAAGGACAAGCGTCTCGTCAATTGGGACCCCGTGCTGCACACCGCGATCTCCGATCTCGAAGTGTTGCAGGCGGAAGTGAAGGGCCATCTGTGGCATTTCCGTTACCCGATCGTCGACGCTCGACGGGCAGGACAGCGGCGAGTTCATCACCGTCGCGACGACGCGGCCCGAGACGATGCTCGGCGACACGGCGGTGGCCGTGCATCCCGAAGACGAGCGCTACACCAAACTTATCGGGCGCAATGTTCGCCTGCCGCTGGTCGGGCGGCTCATTCCCATCGTCGCCGACGAATATTCCGACCCCGAAAAGGGCACCGGCGCGGTGAAGATCACCCCGGCGCACGACTTTAACGATTTCGAGGTCGGCAAGCGGCACGGGCTGCGGCTGGTCAATGTGCTCGACGCCGAAGCTCGCGTGACGTTGCGCGAGAACGAAGAGTTTTTCGAAGGCTTCGCCGCGTCCGGCGAACTCGACGCGACGGTCGAGGCGCTCGACGGGCTCGACCGCTTCAAGGCGCGCGCGCGCGTCGTCGCGATGATGGACGAGCGCGGGCTGCTCGCCGAAATCGCCGACAACATCCATTCCGTGCCGCATGGCGACCGCTCGCACGCGGTGCTGGAGCCGCGCCTCACCGACGCAATGGTATGTCGACGCCAAGACGCTGGCCCAGCCGGCGCTGGCCGCCGTGCGCGACGGCCGCACCAATTTCGTGCCGAAGAATTGGGAGAAGACCTATTTCGAATGGCTGGAGAATATTCAGCCCTGGTGTATTTCGCGGCAACTGTGGTGGGGCCATCGGATACCGGCGTGGTACGACGAGGATGGCAATGTCTTCGTCGCGGAAAGCGAAGCAGCAAGCCCTCGAAGCGGCGCGTGAAAAACACAAGCGCGATGTGACATTGACGCGCGACGAGGACGTGCTCGACACCTGGTTCTCCTCGGCGCTGTGGCCGTTCTCGACGCTCGGATGGCCCGACGAGACGCCCGAACTCGACCGCTATTATCCGACCACGTCCTCGTCACCGGCTTCGACATCATCTTCTTCTGGGTCGCCCGCATGATGATGATGGGCCTGCACTTCAAGCAGGAAGTCCCCTTCCGCGACGTCTACATCCACGCCCTCGTCCGCGACGAGAAGGGCTCGAAGATGTCGAAGTCGAAGGGCAATGTCATCGATCCCCTGCATCTCATCACGGACTATGGCGCCGACGCCTTGCGCTTCACGCTCGCCGCGATGGCCGCGCAGGGCCGCGACATAAAGCTCGCGACGAGCCGCGTCGAAGGCTATCGCAATTTCGCGACGAAGCTGTGGAACGCCTCGCGCTTCGCCGAGATCAACGGCTGCGCGCGCGTGAAAGGCTATGACCCCGCCGCCAACAAGATCACGCTCAACCGCTGGATCGTCACCGAGGCCGCGCGCGCGTCGCGCGACATCAGCGCCGCCATCGACGCCTATCGCTTCAACGACGCCGCCAATTCAGCCTATCGCTTCGTGTGGAACATCTTCTGCGACTGGTATGTCGAGCTGACAAAGCCGCTGCTGCAAGGCGAGGACGGCCCGGCCAAGGACGAGACGCGCGCCTGCACCGCCTTCGTGCTCGATCAGATTTATGCGCTGCTGCATCCCTTCATGCCCTTCATCACCGAGGAGCTTTGGGCGATCAAGGGGCTTGAGGGCGAGGCGCGCGAGGGGCTTTTGGCGCTGGCGCGCTGGCCTCGGCTCACCGAGTTGGAGGACGCCGAGGCGGAGGCGGAGGTCGGCTGGATCGTCGAACTGATCTCGGAAGTGCGCTCGCTGCGCGCCGAGATGAATCTGCCCGCGGGCGCCGAGATCGCGCTGGTCGTGGTCGGCGCGGACAAGTCCGCGCAAGCCCGCGCCGCGCATTGGGAGGACACGCTGAAACGACTGGCGCGCCTCACCGGAGTCGCCTTCGCCGACGCCGCGCCAAAAAGCAGCGCGCAGCTTCTTGTGCGCGGCGTACTCGTCGCGCTGCCGCTGGAAGGGGTCATCGACCTCGCGGCGGAAGCCAAGCGGCTCGACAAGGAAATCGAGAAGCTCGAAGGCGAGGCGAAAAAGCTGGACGCCAAGCTGGCCAATCCGGGCTTTCTCGCCAAGGCCGAGGAAGAGGTGATCGACGAGCACCGCGAGCGCCTCGAGGCCACGCGGGCGCGGATCGAAAAACTGCGGGCGGCGCGGCGAAGACTAGGGCTTTTGTCGTATCTTTCGAGCGGGCCGGCCTTCGCCATCGCGAAAGAACGCCCGAAGGGATGGCCATGTTTTTTATTCGCAAGCGAAGCGCCGGGATCAAGACGACTCTTTGCGCTCTCGCGGCGGCGTCGCTGCTCGGCGCCGCGTCGGCGCGCGCCGCCCAATGCGGACACGACGGGGAAGGGTTCCAAGGCTGGCTCGCCGAATTCAAGCGGGAGGCCTTGAGCGAGGGTTTCTCTTCCGCGGTGATCGAAGCCTCGCTGCGCGATGTCTCCTATGACCGCTCGGTGATCGCGCATGATCGCAAGCAGGGCATATTCCACCGGAGTTTCGAGCAATTTTCGAATCATTTGCTCACCCCGCGCCGAATCGCCCGCGGGCGCGCCTTGCTAGCGCGTCACGCCGCGCTGTTCCAGGCCATCGAGCGACAATACGGCGTGCCGGGCGCCGTGCTCGTGGCGATCTGGGGCCTCGAGACCACCTATGGCGACGACAGCGGCAATTTCCGCACCTTTAGCGCATTGGCGACGCTGGCCTACGACTGCCGCCGATCGGATCGATTCCGCGCGGAGCTGATGGACGCCTTGAGAATTGTGCAGCGGGGCGACATGTCGCCGTCGCAAATGCGCGGCGCCTGGGCCGGCGAAATCGGTCCCGCCCAGTTCATGCCGTCGTCCTACCTCAAATACGCGGTCGATTTTAACGGCGACGGACGGCGCGACCTCGTTCACGACACCGCCGACATCCTCGCATCGACAGCCAATTTTCTCTCCAGCAATGGCTGGCGGCGCGGCGCCGGCTGGGACGAGGGCGAACCCAATTTTTCCGCCTTGCTGGAATGGAACCAGGCGCGCGTCTATGCCAAAACGATCGCGCTTTTCGCCGACAAACTATCGGCGCCCAGTAGCGGCCAATAGCGCCAAAAAGCGCGCGTCACTCTCCGAATCGGCGGAAAGTGACGCGCGCGGCCCGAAATGTCGCTACTCCGCCGGCGTCGGCTCCGGGTGGTCGTGCGGCGGCTCCGGGTCGTGCGGCGCGATCGTCTTGATCGGCGCCGGCGGCGTCAGCTTCCGGTGGTGCAGATAGATGAAGAAGGCCGCTATGACGCCGATGCCGAGCAACAGGTAAGCTGGCAGCGAGCGCATGAAGCTTTCGCCGACCGAGAACGGAAAGCGGGAGACCCATTGCTCGCCGTGATCGCCAATCGCGGTGACGATGCCGACAAAATATCCCGCTTCCGGGAAAATATGTTGGAAGTTAATGGTGCCCGAACGGTAATATCTGGGCTCGCTATAGGCCACGGTCACGGCGTCGAGGTTTTCGTTTTCCTTAGCTTCGCCGCCCACATCCTTGACGATGCGGATTCCGATCTTCATGTCGCGCAGTTCTTCCTGGATGTCGTCGAGCGCCATGATCATCCGCCCCGTGGCGGGAATATCCTCGCAGAACTCGTTTTTATCGGCGTCCGGCATATAGCCGGTGAAATTCATCATGTCGGGGCCGATGAACAGGCGGCAGCGGGTTTCGGCGGCGCCTAGACGGCCATGGGCCGAAGCCGGGCCGGCGGCGAATAGGACAGCCGCGACCAAAAGCCCCATCGACAGGACGGCTTTGACGGTCGCAAAATGAAAAGCCTGGAGCATTCGCCGTCCAGCCGGCTCGGTTAGTCGACAAAGAGGAGCGAGATCGTCGTCACGCATATTTTCCTCCTTAGGTCTCTGTTTCAAGGACAGGCGACACAGAGTGAACGGGCTAGCGCGTCATGCCGGGCTTTGCTTTCAGCACGCATGACGCCGTAGCTTGATGTTATCGCAAATTCTCGCGCCGACAAGTGGCTGATTGATCGGGGCCACTCGCGTCGCGGCGCGGCGGCGCGAATATATCCTGGCCGCAAACTCCCGTCGGCGCGTCGAAATAACCCTCGCGCTGGTCCAGCTCCGCTTATCCTGCGCGCTTTCAGGCGGCGCCTTCGTATTATGCCGATAGTCGCGGATTTCTATCCGCCGGAAACGTCCGGCGCATTCGCCTTTTTTCTCGACGGCTTCGACGCGGAACTTGCTTTTGACCACGATGGCCAACTCGACGACTGTTTTCCGCGTCGGAGGATGAGCCGAAAAAAATTGCTGTAAAATATGAGATGTCAGCCAAGGTCTCGTTTTCGGCGCCGCGCCGCGCCTCCCGCGAAGGAATAATCTTACCGAGAGTTCATCTCTCGGCGCTCTTGTCTCTTTCTCGGGCTCGCGCCATATTGACGGCTAGGCCAGCGCCGCGAACTTGTCGATATGGCGAGGCCGCTAGACGAGAGGATCTCATGTCCAATTACGACCGCAATACGAGCTTCGGCGCCCACGTCGCCAGAAAGGCGACTGCGGAGATAGACCAGGGCCTGCGCGCCTATATGCTCGGTGTTTACAACTACATGACGCTGGGTCTGGGGGTCACCGGCCTTGTCGCGCTCGGCGCGCAGATGCTCGCCGTGACTCACGACGCCGCTGGCCGTCTGGCCCTGACGCCGTTCGGCCACGCGATTTACATGAGCCCGCTGCGCTGGGTGATCATATTCGCGCCGCTCGGCTTCGTGTTTTTCTTGAGCGCTCGCGCCAACACAATATCCGCGGCGACCGCGCGCACGCTGTTTCTGGTCTTCGCCGGGCTGATCGGCCTGTCGATGTCGTTCCTGCTGATGGTTTACACCGGCGGCTCCGTCGCGCGGGTGTTCTTCATCACGGCGGCGGCTTTTGGCGGACTTAGCATCTACGGCTACACGACGCAGCGAAGCCTGTCGGCCATGGGCTCCTTCCTGATCATGGGAGTCTGGGGTTTGGTGATCGCCGGCGTTGTGAACATCTTCCTGCAGAGTTCGAGCCTGCAGTTTGGGCTGTCGATTCTCTGCGTGCTGATTTTCTCTGGCCTGACGGCTTGGGACACGCAGGCGATCAAGGACGAATACGTCTCCAGCGACGGCTATGAGATGGCCCAGAAGAAGAGCATCTTCGGCGCTCTGCGGCTGTATCTGGACTTCATCAACATGTTCCAGTCGCTGCTCTATCTCTTTGGCGACCGCAGGTGACGACCGGGGCGTCGCAAGATCGACGCCCGAGAGCTTAAGCCAACCGCTTGGACCACGGAAGGCCCCGCCAGCGCGGGGCCTTTTCGTCGCGACCGCCTATTCGGCGCGTGACCAGGCGCAGCTTGCGGTCGAGCACGCCGACGACGCGGGCGAGATCGTGGCCGCGCCGCAGAATGAGGCCGCTGGCGTCGACGACGCTATAGGCCCCCTGCCGGCGCCCGAGCGTCGGGTTTTTTTCGATGCGATAGAACGGCGTCTCGCAGGCGCGGCGAAAGACCGAAAAAACCGCCTTGGAGGCGGTGAAGTCGAGCGCGTAATCGCGCCACTCGCCGTTCGCCACCTTGTTCCCGTAGACATCGAAGATGACGCGAAGCTCCCGGCGGTCGAACGAGACGACGGCGCCCGCGCTTTTTGAAGCCTGCGACGCCGCGGCGGGCTCGCGCGCCTCCGGGTCTCTCCCAAACGCGCCATTGACGAGGTAGAGGCGGCTTGCGCCGGCCTCGCGTGAGTTAGGCTCCCTGTCGCTCATGCGTCGTCCCTGGATTGCGCGCTTTCGCCGCCCGCGCCCGCCTCATGCTTTTCCAGCGGCGACCGCTTCGCTGTCCCGCGCCATGTTCGCTTGCAAAGACGCGAAGGGCAAGCCGGGATGACGCTTTTGCGACGGCGCCTTTCCAAGATTTCATGATTTCGTCGACATTGAGCCACTTGCAGGTCCAAGAGACGCACCCAATATCCCGTTCATTGCCTCGGCCGGTCGTCGAGCGCCGTTCCGGTTTTCGTCAGCCCCCCAGCCCCCGGAATGATGCGCGAGACAATTACCGGTGCGTTCGTGGCGATGGGCGAGCCGGTCGAGAGGATTCCTCTCGCCGGCTCGTCTTGCGGCGAGTGACTCGCCGACTTGGCCTCGAGTGGCCCTTGGCGACTTGGCCCTCGGCGACTTGCAACTTTCCGCCTCATCCCCGATATGACGGACGAACCGATCCCGCCGCGAGAATTTCGCGCGATGAAGGGAGTCCCCCTTCCGGCCGTTCGGGCGAAGGATCGTTCGATTAACGTCCATTTATTGGAGCCGCCAAAGTGACCGACGACGCCACATCCGCGACTATCGACCCCAATGCGCGAACCAGCAGCCACGGCTTCACCGCCGACGTGGCGCGGCTGCTGCAAATGATGGCGCATTCCGTCTATTCCGAGCGCGACGTGTTCTTGCGCGAGCTCGTTTCCAACGCCGCCGACGCCAGCGAGAAATTGCGCTACGAGGCGCTGTCGAACGAAGCGCTGGCCGCGAAAGCGGGCGCGCCGCTCGTCACGATCGCGCTCGACAAGGACAAGCGCCTTCTGACCGTCTCCGACAATGGCGTCGGCATGGGACGCGACGAACTGGTCTCGGCGCTCGGAACCATCGCCAATTCCGGCACGCGCGCCTTCCTCGACAAAGTGGGCGGCGGCGAAAATAAGGAAGGCCTGGGCCAAGGGCTGATCGGCCAGTTCGGCGTCGGCTTCTATTCCGTGTTCATGGTCGCCGACAAGGTTGAGGTGACGACCCGCCGCGCCGGCTCCGATGAGGCCTGGCTATGGACCTCCGACGGCAAGGGCTCCTACGCAATCGCCCCGGCGGCGCTCGAAGACGCCCCAGCGGTCGGGACGCGCGTCGCGCTGCATCTCAACAGCGACAGCGACGAGTTTTTGGAAGCCTATCGCGTCGAGCATGTGCTGCGCGAGCATTCCGGCGCCATCGCCATTCCGATCGAGATCGTCGGCGCGCCGGGCGAGGAGCCGCGCCGGATCAGCGACGGCGCGGCCTTGTGGACCAAGCCAAAGAGCGACATCAGCGCCGAGGACTATAATGATTTCTATCGCCAGCTCGCCGGGCAATTCGACGAACCCGCGCTGACGATCCACTGGCGCGCCGAGGGGCGCACCGAATATACGGTGCTCGCCTTCATTCCGGGATCGCGCCCGCTGGATCTGTTCGATCCCATCCGCAAGAGCAAGAGCAAGCTTTATGTGCGGCGCGTGCTGATCTCGAAGGAAGTGGATCTGCTGCCGGCCTGGCTGCGCTTCGTGCGGCTGGTCGTCGACAGCGCCGATATTCCGCTCAACGTCTCGCGCGAAATGGCGCAGCAAAGCCCGATCCTTGGCCAGATCGGCAAGGCGATCACCGCGCGCGTCGTGCAAGAGTTGACCAAGCTCGCCGAAAACGAGCCGGAGAAATTCGCCTCGGTTTGGGAGAACTTCGGCGCCGTCGTGAAGGAAGGGCTGCACGAAGACCCGCAGCGGCGCGACGACATCTTCAAGATCGCGCGCTTCGCCTCGACGCGCTCGGCCGAGAAGACCCGAACGTTGAAGGATTACGTCGCCGATCTGCGCGAGAATCAGACCGCGATTTTTTATCTCGTCGGCGACGATCGCAAGCGAATGGCGCGGAGCCCGCAGATCGAGGAATTCGCGGCGAGGGACGTGGAGGTGTTGCTGCTCGACGATCCCGTCGACGCCTTTTGGGTCACGAGTTGCGTCGGCTTCGACGGCAAGCCGTTCAAATCGGTGACGCAGGGCGCCGCCGACATTAGCCTCGTGCCGCAAAAGGAAGACGCGCCGCGAGCCGCCGACGCCGGAAGCCGGCGCGGAAGTCGCGACGCTGGTGACGAAGCTGAAGGAAGCGCTCAAGGAGCATGTCGACGACGTGCGCGTCTCGACGCGGCTGCGCGAAAGCGCGGTCTGTCTGATCGCGCCGGAACATGGGCTGGATCGCCGGCTGGCGCAGCTGCTCGCCGAGCACGGACAGGGCGGCGCGCTGGGCAAGCCGGTGCTGGAGGTCAATCCGCGCCACGCCGCAATTTTGGAGCTGGCGCGCGCGCCCGAAGGCGAGGAGGCGCGGGACGGATATTTCCTGCTGCTGGATCTCGCGCAAATCGCCGACGGCGAACCGCCGATCGACGCGAGCGCCTTCGCGCGGAGACTCACGGCGCAACTCGCCAAAGGCGGCGCGTGACGGAAGACCGGACCTTCGCGATCGCGCCAAACGAAACGAGGGCGGCGGCGCTTGACCGGCGTCGCCGCTCTGCTCGAGGGCTCCGGCGTCGACGAGGCGCGAGTCGACGCGCGCGCGCTGCTGCTCGCGGCGGCCGGATTGACCCATGCGCAATGGGTGCTGGAGCCTTCGGCCTTGCTCGGCCAGGAGGCCGCGTCTCGTCTGACGGGTTACGCGGCGCGGCGGGCGGCGCGCGAACCCGTGTCGCGCATTCTGGCGAAGCGAGGCTTCTGGACGCTCGATCTCGATGTCGCGCCGAATGTGCTCGATCCGCGCGCCGACACCGAGACCTTGGTCGCCCTGGCGCTGCGTCTCACCGCGAATCGGCGCGATGAGCCTTTGTCGTTTCTCGATCTCGGTTCGGGGTCTGGAGCAATTCTTTGCGCGCTGCTCGCCGAATCGCCGGCGGCGTGGGGCGTGGCGGTCGATCTCTCGGCGGCGGCCTGCGACGCGACGCGCGCCAATCTCGCGGCCCTTGGCCTCGAGTCGCGCGCCAGCGTTTTGCGCGGGCGCTGGGCCGAGGCGATTTCCGGGCAATTCGATGTCGTCGTTTCGAATCCGCCCTATGTTAAAAGCGCCGACATCGCGACATTGGCGCCGGAAGTGACGCTGCACGACCCCGCGCTGGCGCTCGATGGCGGCGCCGACGGATTGGCCTGCTATCGGGAAATCGCCGCCGAGCTGCCGAGGCTTTTGAAAGACGACGGCGTGGCGCTGTTTGAAGCGGGCGCCGGCCAAATCGGCGAGATTTCCGCGTTTCTGGAGATCGCCGGGCTTGAAATCGCCGGCGTGGAGCGCGATTTCGGAGGGCATGAAAGGGCGGTCGCGGCGCGAGCGCGGGGGCCGAAAGCGTGACAATTTAGCTACACTCTTGCTTTTTTTGTCGCCGCGCGTCGAGCCGGCCTTGGCGGGAAGACAAGGGTCTTGTATACAGGATGACAACCGATGAGTTTTGCTGGTCCCGCTTATTGCCTGGATTACAGCGTTCTTGTCGGAATGATTTCGCGGTGACCGAGTGCGGCGTCGATGTCCCGCGACGGATGACCAAGTGTCGTGACTTTCTCGCGCCTACCGCTTCCAGTCGCCGAGGCCCACGCCTCGCCGGATTCAGAGACGGTCGATCGGATGGCGAACGAACGGATCAACCGATGATCGGGTTTTGGCGCGCTGGTGTTTCGTCGCCATGATTAGGGCGTTCGACAGGGAACGTCGAACTTAGCGGGAATTTTCGCTGCAAGGGAATGCGGCCGGACGGCCGGCGCGTGAAACGCTAGAAGGCGAGAGCGCAAGCAAAAACCAGCGACGGCGCGGCGGCGTTTGTCGTGTAATGGGCGGCAATGCCGCCGTCGCGGCCCGAAAGGCCGCCGCTCAAGGCAAAAGCGCCGCTCGATACAAACGCCGCTTCGAAAAGCGCCGGAAGTTGGAAAAGCTTTCACGCGCGTCGCGATCACACACAAGCGAGAACAGGGCGCGACCCGCTCGCGACTTCAGAAGGATCATCGGGGATTGTCAATGAGACCAGGTCAAAACAAGCGCTTGCGCGGGCGCAACAACAACAACGGACGCAAGGGCCCCAATCCGTTGACGCGCTCATTTGAATCGAATGGTCCCGACGTCAAGATTCGCGGCACCGCGCAACATGTCGCCGAGAAATATCTACAGCTCGCCCGCGACGCGCAAACCTCCGGCGATATTGTCATGGCGGAAAATCTGCTGCAGCACGCCGAGCATTATTTCAGGCTGATCGCGGCGGCGCAGCAGCAGAGCACGAACGCTTACGGCCGCCAGTCCTTCGAGGCGGAAAGCGACATCGAGGACGACGACGACGATTTCACGGGGATTCCCGACCGCTTCGCGCCGCTGGCCGAGCGCCTGCCCCCCGCGCCGCCCGCTTTTCAGCCCCCGCCGGCCTATTCGGGTCCGCAGCCGCAAGTGCAGCCGCATTTCGCGCAGCCGCAGCCGTTCGAAGAACGGCCCTTCACCGAGCAACCGCGCCACGAACGTCCGAATCGCCCGGAGCGGCCGCCGTTCCGCGGACGTCCCGACCGCAACCAGGATCGCGGCGGATCGGACCGAGGCCAGGATCGTGGGCACGACCACAATGTCGAGCGCGGCGGCGAGACGGGCGAGCGCGGTCCTCGCATGGGGTTCGAGCGCAACCGCGATCGCAATAGATTCCAGCCGCGGGTCGAGCCGGCTTCCACTGGCGAACAGCCCACGGTTCCCGAGATCGCCACCCCCGTGGGACTGCCCGCTTTCATCACCGCGCCTCCGGCGATCGCCGTCTCCGCGAGACCGGCGCCGCTAGAGGTCGAAACGCCGGCTGCGGCGCAACATCAGGCGCCTGACCAGGAACAGGAGGGCGCGGGATTCAACCTCGCCTCGCGTCGGCGGCGCAGGCCGCGTCCGCCCGGCGACGAGCCCCGCGAGAACGACAAGGGCGGCTCGCCCGCGCCGGGCGAACTCCCTCTCGGGGACTGAATCGACGCTTCGAGCAAGCTCCGAAAAAGTTGATAGACTTTTTCGATAAGAGCTTGCTCCAACATTTGGATTTTGAGCGATTTCTTATCGTTCGAACAATTCCGTTCGAACGGAAAGCCTTTAAGCGGCCGCGTCGCCAAGCGCGATCCGGCCGCTCTCCACGACACGCGCATAGACGCCGCAATCGACATGGCCGAAATTTTTGCGCAGCGTTTGCACGAGGTCCATGTCGCGCTGGCCGGTTCCCGGCTCGACGCCGGTCGCGGCGCAGCGGTCCGTCATTTTCAGGATTTCCAGCCGCGCGCCGCCAAGGCGTAGCGTTTCTCCGACAAGCGCGGTCTCCTCCCAAGGCTCCATCCCTTCCAGATAGATGTTGGCGCGGAAGCGCAAGGGGTCGATAGGGGCCCCCTGCGCCTTCGCGATCGCCGCGACGCTGGCGAGATTGAGCAAGGAGACGAATCCCGATTTCGAATCCGTGAAGCGAAAGTTTTCCGGAGCTTCGAGCAGTCTTACGGGACCGCGAATCTCCTCGCCCAGAAACGCCGTCATGAAGGCTTCGATCGCCGCCCTCCCCTCGGGCGCGTCGAGATTGCCGCGCGCGCGCGCGCCATCCGCGCCCTCCACCGTCAGAACGCGCGTCTTCGCGTCGAAATGCGTCGAGAGGCTCGCGAGCGCGGCGTTTCGCATCAGCATCAAGAACTTGATCTTGGGCTGATGCGCCGGCGCCTCCGGGTCGAATCCCGAAGGGCCGTTCTCCAGCGCGAACAGCCGGTCGCCCGGAAAATATCCGTCCTTGATCAGGAGCGCGCATTCGAGCGGTTCGGGCGACAGACCTTTGACAGGATAGCGATAAAGCGATTTGACGCGCATGACTTCTCCAACCCCGGGCGTGCGTCATCATAAATCGTCGCTAAGCCCAGCCCAAGGGGTCCGACCGCTTCACGCGCTCGAGATTGGAGAGCTTAAAAATTGCCGCTCGGAAAGCAGGCCGAGGCGTACAAAGTGTCGTTGAAAAGGCCGGCGATCAGATCGGGGACAACGGTCTTGAACGTATAGGTGATGTGCACCGTCACAAATCCGGAAACGCCGCCGCAGCTTGTCGCGGTGGTGATGGTCACGTTCGACGTTGGAATGGTCAATCCCCAGGTGTTTCCGACGCTTACCGCATAAGCTTGGCCCCCGGAGGTCGAGGTGCAGCCGGAGGTGGAGAGCCCAAGACCCATGCAGCGCGCCGTGTCGACGGCGGTTTGCTGGAGAGCTTCCTTCGCCCAAAAGGCCCGCGAGAACTCGATGATGCCGAACATGAACAGCAGCAGCGGCACGATGACGATGCCGAACTCGATCGCCGCGGCGCCGCGCGTGTCGCGTTTGAAGCGCCCGAGGACGTCGCGGATCATTGCACCTGCACGACGGCTGAGACGGTGAACGAGTTGGAGATTATGCTGGCCGGCAGGATCAGCGCGGTGAAGGATTTTGTGGCGCTGAGCACGATGTATTGGCCGGACACCGGACCGCCGGTCGAGCATGACTGGCCGGCGCTTGTGTAGGAGCTTCCCCAGGTGACGCCGACCTTGACGCTGCCCGTGGGGCAATAAAAGCTGTTGGCGTTCGTCGAGCTGCCGGTTGTGGATATAGCGCCGCCGTTGGTGATCGAAGCCGTCAGGCTGTTATTGACGACGACGGTCGCGTTCGCCCAACCCGTGGAGTAGCTCGAGGCGACGATGTTGGCGAGATTGTTGGCCCAAGTCTGCGCGTTGCTCGACGTGAGAGGCGCCGACGCCGCCTGGTTCAGGGCGAAATTCGTGGCGGCGGAAACGCCGTTCGACAGATTGAACTCCATGCTGATCGCGCGACCGATGTCGATGACGGCGCCGATCACCAGGAGGTAAATCGGCATGAGCAGGCCGAACTCGACGAAAGCGCTTCCGCGCCGATCGCTCCGCCAGCCGCCCCATCCCACGCGCGGTCGCTTCGATGGTCGAAGTGAATTGGTCATGCCTGCATCTCGTTCGAGACAGGATTGCCTGAATGAAGTTAAGGTTTGGTTGCCCTTGATCGCGGGGTCGAGGATCGACCGTCGTTGGACGATCCTCGAAGCGATTATTGGACGATGCCCGCGGGAATCGAGGAGGAGGAGGAGCTGGTGCCCGTGACCGCGGTGATGCAGCTGGACGCCACCGCGGTTCCGCCGGTGAGCGTGACTGTATTGGCGACGATTTCCAGGCATCCGTTGGCGCCGTTGCCGACCGTGGCTCCGCCAGACATGTAGAATGCGCCGGTCGGAGAGTACATTGCTCCCGACACGATTGCGTTGGAGGCGCCGGCGCCAAAAAACACGCCAGCGGCCGTGCCGCCGGTCAAAGGGCCGGCGACGGCGAGGTCTGCCATGGAGCCGGTGGTCGGAGCTAGAAGCGTGAAGTCCGTGAAGCCGGCGGAGACGTAGAAGCCGTAGCTGAGCCCGCCGCTGGTGTGAGCTATGGCGTCGGCGCCATAGGTGATTGTGACGCCATAGCCGTAGACTCCGACCGCCTGGGATGACGAGGAGGTCGTGCCGTTATAGTTCGGGATGGTGCAGGTGACGGCGCCGCCGGAGTTGATGCCCGCGCCGAAGTAGCCGGCCAATGTATAGACGCCCGTGCCGAGCACGGTGCCGCCCTGGACGTTCATCGAGCCGTTGATGTCATGCTCCGCGGCCGCGCTGATTATGGTGCAACTGCCGCCGGCGTTAATAAGATTGCCGTTGAGCTGGAAAACACAGCCGGCGCAGGTCGCGTCCCCAAACGTCACCGTCGGACCGCCGCCGAAATTGAGCGCGTTGCCGTCCCCGGCTTTCCCGATCTGGTAGCTGTTGCTGGAGGAGCCCGAACCCAACGTCAGCACCGTGCCGCCGCCGGAATAAATGCCGCTCGACGTCGTGAAGGTGCTGGGGCCTTCGAACGTCAGCAGCGTCGAGGTGTTGCAGATGGAATAGGCGTAGCCGTCGGTGCAACTGGCGCTGGTCGGGCCGAAATTGAAGGTTCCGTAATTGAAAGCGGTCGTGGCTCCCCCGCCGGCGGTCAGTCCCTGGGCGAAATTATAGGTATAGGTTCCGGTGGTGGCGAAAGTGGTCGTGCTGGGGGTCGCGCCAGAGGCCGGGGCGGTCGCGGCGCCGAAGATGGTCGTGCCCGCGACGGTCACGCCATGAGCGAAATTGAAGTTTCCCGCGCCGAAAACCGTCGTCCCGGCGGTGGTCAGGGTTGATCCGAAATTATAGTTTCCCGTGCCGAAAGTGGTCGTGCCGCTGCTGGTGGACTGGACGCCGAAGGCGGTGGTGCCGCTCGCGGTCACGGCCTGAAGGAAGTTATAGGTTCCGGGGCCGAAACTCGATGTCGTGTAGCTCGTGTTGACGGCGACATTGAAATTATAGACCGAGGATGAAGAGCCTCCCGGCATGAAATTCATCCCCGGGCCGTTAACGATCGCCGTATTGATGTTATATGTGCCGGCCGTGCAGCCGCTGATGGTCCAGGCGCTGCTACTGCTGTTCCATGTGGCGGTGCAGTGTGTTGTCGCGTCCGTTTTTGTCGTCGTCGGAGACCAGCCGAGGTTAGTGAGGGCGGCGGGCCACGCCGTCCCCCCCGACGCCGCGCTCACCGTCACCGTGGGCGCGGTGGGGTTCGTCATAGCATTAACGGTCGACAGGCGCCCTTCGGCCGTGGTCACTTGAGAGGTTCCCGCGAGTGGATCGGTGACCGCCGCCTTGACCGCGGCGGCGGGCGTCATGTTCGAGCAGCCCACGCTCGGCGCCGTCGTGTCATAGCTGATGCTACTGGCGGTCAGGTGCGTGCCGCAAGGAACTGTCAAAGTATTATTGGTGGCGACGCCGCAACTTGGCGCGCTTAAAGTGACGCCGCCGCTCAGCGAGATGCCGGTGGTTGCGCTGAGCGAGACGACGCAGGCGTTAGCGGAAGCGCTCGCCGCCGCGCCGATCTGGCCGTAGGAAAGCGCCGTCAGCGAGAGAAAGTTGGGCGCGCCTTCGATCGGGGTGATCATCAAAAACTTGGTGGTGCTGACCTTGATCTGCAGCGCTTCGGCGCCCGACGTGCCGCTGGGCGAAGTGACGATGGTGGGCATCACGTCCGCGGCGGGGATTCCATTGAGCGCGCCGATGTTTTGCGCGATCGCCGTCGCGGTGTTCAGCGTCGTGCTGGTGGAGCACTGGCTGTTATTGGCGCAATAAGTGGCGGCGATGAAGGCGGCGGAGTCGGCGATCCGCTGATTTTCGGATTGCAGCAGCAATCCCGCGCCATATTCGGCGCCCAGCGAGGCGAAGGCCAACAACATTGTGATCGCCAACCCGCTCAGGATCGTCACGTTTCCGCGCGTGTCCGCTTCGAAGGCCTTGAGTTCGCGACAAAACTTTTGCACGGGGCGTTCTCCGGCGCCGGATGGATTTCGATCCACGCACCGTCGCATGTGTTCTTTAAAACTCCTTTCATTGCGGACATTTAAATTGTCGACAAAAGATAAGTTCTGATTAACTGCGGGCAACTCGCGCCCCGCGCGGCGCCATGAAGCGTCCAGAGAAGCGTCGAGACAAGCGTCCAGATGACCCCTTGGCTTAATCCATGCAAATTTATACATTCATAAATACACGGATCGTTGTCGCGGTCGCGCTATTTGATGAAAGAACTTTATAATATATAATTGGAGCCATTATTGTCGGCGACCCTCGCCTTTTGGGGCAAGCCTTCGTGGCGCGCCGCCAAATCGCCCGGCTTGACACCTTCGCCCCGGCGCTACATCAGTTCGCGCCAACGGGCGCGTCCAGCGCTTTTTCGAAATGGCCGCTCGCCAGCGTTCGGTCGCGGACAATGTAGCTCCTTGCGGAAGGCGCGAAAATGAATATGCAGCCTCGGCGCGAGAAACCGCCGCTCAAAATTCTTCTTTGTTCGCCGCGCGGCTTTTGCGCCGGGGTGGAGCGCGCCATCGACGCCGTGGAGCGCGCGCTGGCGATTTTCGGGGCGCCCGTTTACGTGCGGCATGAGATCGTTCACAACCGCTACGTCGTCGAGATGCTCAAGGCCAAGGGCGCGGTTTTCGTCGAAGAGCTGGCGGAGATTCCCGACACCAAGGCGCCGGTGATTTTCTCGGCCCATGGCGTCGCCAAATCCGTTTCCGCCGACGCCGCGAAGCGCGATCTTCTCGCCATAGACGCCACCTGTCCCTTGGTCACGAAGGTGCATCGCGAGGCCGAAATTCATCATCGCCGCGGACGGCGCGTTTTGCTTATCGGGCACGCCGGCCATCCCGAGGTCGTCGGCACCATGGGGCAGTTGCCCGAGGGCGCGGTCATTCTGGTCGAATCGGTGGCGGATGTCGATAATCTGCGGCTCGACGACCAGACCAACCTCGCCTATGCGACGCAAACGACGCTCTCGCTCGACAATTCGCAGGAAGTCATCGAGGCCCTGACACGCCGCTTTCCGACGATCGTCGGCCCGCATAAGGAAGACATCTGCTACGCGACCACCAATCGCCAGTCGGCCGTTAAAAAGGTCGCGCCGCTTGTCGACGCGATGATCGTCGTCGGCTCGCCCAATTCCTCGAATTCGCAGCGGCTGCGAGAGGTCGCCGAACGTTGCGGCGCGCCGGCCCAGCTCGTTCAGGCGCGCGGCGACATCGACTGGAACATTTTCTCGAAAGTCTCTTCGCTCGGCATTTCGGCGGGCGCCTCCGCTCCCGAAGTGCTGGTGGAGGAAATCATGGACGCCTTCGCGGAGCGTTTCGACATCCATGTCGAAAGCGTCTCCACCGCCGACGAAAACGTGTCCTTCCCCTTGCCCAAGGAGTTGCGGGCGATCGCCTGACGCCGCCCGCTCCCGACCGCTCGAAACCAAGCGAAGGCCATGGCCGTATATACGGACGTCGACGACGAAGATCTGATCGCCTTTCTCAGCCATTACGATCTCGGCGGCCTCTTGTCCTGCAAGGGCATCGCCGAGGGCGTCGAAAACTCCAATTTCTACCTGCATGTCGACGCCGGGAGCTTTATCCTCACGCTTTACGAAAAGCGTGTCGCCGAAGCTGATCTTCCATTTTTTCTTGGCCTTATGGAGCATCTCGCGGCGGCGGGGGTGACCTGTCCGCTGCCGGTCCGAAACCACGCCGGGACCGCTCTGGGCCGTCTCGCCGGCCGGCCGGCGGCGATCGTCACCTTTCTCGACGGCTATTCCATCCACCACCCCGACGCCGCGCATTGCTCCGCGCTCGGCGAAGCGCTGGCGCGGCTGCATCTCGCCGGCGCGGGCTTCGGGCTTTCCCGCGAGAATTCGCTCTCCGTGGGCGGCTGGCGCAAGCTATTCGAGCCGCAGGCCGCCCGCGCCGACGAGATCGAACCGGGTTTGCGGCGGCTGATCGCGGAGGAACTCGATCTGCTCGAACGGGACTGGCCGAAGGATTTGCCTTCCGGCGTCATCCACGCCGATCTTTTTCCCGACAATGTGCTGTTTCTGGGCGATCGCCTCTCGGGGTTGATCGACTTTTATTTCGCCTGCGACGACGCCTTCGCCTACGACCTCGCGATTTCGT
The DNA here is from genome assembly GCA_963710695.1 of uncultured Alphaproteobacteria bacterium. Lineage (GTDB taxonomy): Bacteria > Pseudomonadota > Alphaproteobacteria > Rhizobiales > Beijerinckiaceae > Methylocystis. The sequence continues at coordinate 55,137 of CAVQBO010000023.1, forward strand.
TCAACGCCTGGTGCTTCGACGGGGTCGGCGTCTACGACGAAGGCAAGGGCCGCGCCTTGATCGACGGCTATCGCCGCGTGCGTCCGTTGAGCGCCCGGGAACTCGCGGCCTTTCCGCTGCTCGCGCGCGGCGCCGCGCTGCGCTTTCTGCTCACCCGCTTCGTCGACGCGCTGAACGTGCCGCCCGGCGCCCTGGTGCGCCCGAAAGACCCGCGCGAATATCTGACGAAGCTGCGGTTTCATCAGTCGATCGCGACGGCGCGGGATTATGGCGTCGATCCTTAGGGCGTCCTTAAGGACGCCCGTCTTAAAGGACGAACCATGACCCGGCGCGTAAAAATTTGGACCGACGGCGCCTGTTCGGGCAATCCGGGACCGGGCGGCTATGGCGCGATCCTGCGGTTCGGCGAGCGCGAGAAGGAACTCTCGGGCGGCGAGCCCGCGACGACCAACAACCGCATGGAGCTAATGGCCGCGATTGTCGCGCTGGAGGCGTTGACCCGTCCCTGCGCGGTCGATCTCCACACCAATTCGCAATATGTGCGCAACGGCGTGACCCAGTGGATCGCCGGATGGAAGGCGCGCGGATGGAAAACCGCCGACAGAAAGCCGGTCAAGAACGAGGAGCTTTGGCGACGGCTCGAAGAAGCGTCCGAGCGGCACGACGTCGCCTGGCATTGGGTCAGGGGCCACGCCGGCGACGAAATGAACGAGCGAGCCGACGCCCTCGCCCGCGCGGGAATGGCGCCGTTCTTGAGGAAGTGACGGCGTGGATGCGCTTGCGTTCGGCCCGCCGCATACCCATTTGTCTTTTAATTGGTGTCGATCCACTGGGGCGCGGGTGAGTGTCGAAACACCATCCGCGCCCTGTTTCGTCGGATGGGCCAGGCGGCGGGCCAAAGCTCGACCATGATCGCGTCATCCTTCGGACTCTTTTCGGCGCCAGGTTTGATCCGGCGGCGAAAATAGACGCGCCGGCGCCGACCGCCCCTCCAACAGCAGGTTAAAAAATTGACTTCCCTAAATGACAGAATCGCCGAGTTCATCGCCGACCGCCTGCCGAACGACGAAGCGGCGGTGGAATTGCTTTGCCTGGATCACAACGGGACCTATGTCCTGCCCTTCCCTTGCCGCCGCATGGGCGACAGTTGGCGAAACTTCGCGACCGGCGAGCAAATCGAGGCCGAGGTCGCCGGCTGGCGGCGAAGAGAGCGCTGACCGACCACGGGGGAGCGTCAGCCAGGCGCTCGCCCTCATGCAGGCGCCGCGCGGCAAGGACCTTGCGGGCGACGCCGTTTGGCGCCATGTTCGGAGCAAGATGACCGACACTCACGAAACCAAACTGGTCGAAGCGCTGCGCAAGGTGGACGTCCATGGCGACGTCGCCCCGGCTCATGTGCAGGATCCCATGACCATGGTGTTGCGTCAAACGGCCATTCAGGCCGATCTGATGCGCTGGGATGACAACCGCGGCCATTATGTGCTGACCGGCACGGGCCGCATCCGAATCAATTCGCGCAACCGGGCTCCGGGTTCCGTCCTGCGCTTCCGCAAGCGCGAGGAACTCGCCGAGAACGCGCCGCCGCGGCAAAGCAAGGCGGACTGACGCGAAGGGCCGAGGACGCGCCCCGAACCGCGAGCCTTCGGGCTCGCGGGTGAGCGGTTTCGGTTCGTTTGGCGCGAACTGGCCGGTTCAGGCGCGCGATTTATCGGTCTTCGGGCGGCGTTTCGGCTTCGGGCTGGCGTCTTGCGTCATGACTCGGCCCCCCGGCCCCTCGTTCATCCGCTCGACCCGCACCGGTTCGCCGCCAGGACGGCGCATGTTGGCGGCGAAGCGCGCCGCGGCCGCCTCCGAGACCTCGAACTGCGTCTCCTTGTCGAAAATGCGGATCACCCCAATGTCCTGCTTGGTGATGTCGCCCTTGCGGCACAGCATCGGCAGCAGCCATTTGGGATCGGCGTTCTTGGCGCGGCCGATGTCGAGCCGAAACCACGCCGCCCCTTCCGGAAAACGCGCGGCGGCGGTCTTCGGGACGCGCGCGGGCGCGCCGCGCTCGGATTTTTCGCGAGGTTCGCGCGCGCCGCGCCCGAGCTTTTCGCGCGGGCTCGGCCCGGTTCCCGGATCTTCGACTTCCTCCAACGCGGGCAGGCGTGAACGATAGAGCTTCACCAGCGCGGCGGCGAGTTGTTCGGGCGCGCGCTCGGCGAGCAGCAGCCGGGCCAATTCCAGTTCTTCCGGCGAGGGCTCCTCGGTCATGAGCGGGTCTTGCAACAGCCGCTGCTGATCGAGCTTGGCGATCTCCTCCGCCGTGGGCGGCCCGCTCCAACGCGCGTGAACGCCCGCGTCGCGCAGCAGCATCTCCGCGCGTCGATGGCGCGCCGGCGGCGCCAGCAAGGCGCTGACCCCCTTGCGTCCGGCGCGTCCCGTGCGCCCGCTGCGATGTTGCAGCGTCTCCGCGTCATTGGGCAATTCGGCGTGGATGACGAGGCCGAGATTGGGCAGGTCGATGCCGCGCGCGGCGACATCGGTGGCGACGCAAACCTTCGCCCGTCCGTCGCGCAGCGCCTGCATCGATTGGTTGCGCTCATGCTGGCTCAATTCGCCCGACAGCAGCACCGCCGAAAAACCCCGCTCCAGCAGCATCGCCTGCAAATGGCGCACGGCCTCGCGGGTGTTGCAGAACACGATCGCCGTCGGCGCCTCGACGAAGCGCAGCAGATTGACGACGGCGTGCTCGATCTCCTTGGGCGCCACGCGAATGACGCGATATTCGATGTCGGCATGGCCGCGCGCGCCGCCCGTGACTTCGACGCGCAGCGCGTCGTGCTGGTAACGCTTGGCCAGATTGGCGATGCCCTTGGGCATGGTGGCCGAGAACAGCAGCGTGCGCCGTTCTTTTGGCGTCGTCTCCAGAATGAATTCGAGATCCTCGCGAAAGCCCAGATCCAGCATCTCGTCGGCTTCGTCCAGCACGACGACCTGGAGCGAGGTGGTCGGAAGGCCGCCGCGTTCGATATGGTCGCGCAGCCGCCCCGGCGTGCCGACGACGATATGCGCGCCCTCGCTCAGCCTGCGCCGCTCCAGCCGGCTGTCCATGCCGCCGACGCATGAAACGATGCGCGCGCCGGCGTATTGGTACAGCCACTCCAGTTCGCGCTGCACCTGCATGGCGAGTTCGCGCGTCGGCGCGATGATCAGCGCCAGCGGCGCGCCGGCCGGCGGCATTTTTTCGGCGTCGCCGAGCAGCGTCGCGGCCATGACGAGGCCATAGGCGACGGTCTTGCCGGAGCCGGTCTGGGCGGAGACGAGAATGTCTCGCCCTTCCGTCTGCTTCGCCAGCACGGCCGATTGCACCGGCGTCGGATCGGCGTAGTTGCGCTCCTTGAGCGCGCGGGCCAGCGCGGGACTGGTTGAAAGAAATGTCACTTCTTGGGTTCACCTGCCGTGAGAGGGGCGTCGTTCGATCGCGCCGCCCCGTTTTCGCGACGGCGCGGCGTCATTTTTCCTGCGGCAACATCGCCAGCAGATCGGCCATTCTGGGCGCGGCGGCCGGGTGCATCATGCCGACGACGTGATAGCCGGCGTCGACATGGAGAATCTCCCCGGTGACGCCGCGCGACATCGGCGACAGCAGATAGACGGCGGTTTCGCCGACTTCCTCGATGGTCACGACGCGGCGCAATGGCGAGTTATACTCGTTCCAGCGCAGAATGTAGCGGAAATCGCCGATGCCCGAGGCCGCCAGCGTCTTGATCGGCCCGGCGGAGATCGCGTTGACGCGGATATTTTTCACCCCGAGATCGGCGGCGAGATAGCGCACCGAGGCTTCCAGCGCCGCCTTGGCGACGCCCATCACATTATAATGCGGCATCCATTTTTCGGCGCCGTAATAGGTCAGCGTCAGCAGCGAGCCGCCGTCCTTCATCAGCTTTTCGGCGCGCTGCGCGATGGCGGTGAAGGAGAAGCAGGAGATCGCCAGCGACTGGTTAAAGTTCTCCGCGGTCGTGTCGACATAGCGGCCGTCGAGCTGGTCCTTGTCGGAATAGGCGAGACAATGCACGACGAAATCGAGCTTGCCCCAGAGCTTCTCGACTTCCGCGAAAACCGCGTCGATGGTGTCGCTCTCGGCCACGTCGCAACGGCCGACGACGACCGCGCCAAGCTCGGCGGCGAGCGGACGCACGCGCTTCTCCAGCGCCTCGACCTGAAAAGTGAGCGCCAGCTCCGCGCCCGCCTCGCTCGCGGCCTTGGCGATGCCATAGGCGATGGAGCGATTATTGGCGACGCCGAGAATGAGGCCCTTCTTGCCCTTGAGGACGCCGGCGTGCGGCAGGGAAGTCGTCGACAATTCTTGTGTCATTGAAAATTCCGTTATTCGCGGGATTGGCCGGCGCGCCCTGTCGCGACGCGCCGTTTACCGCGCTTTAGCCGCGAAGGGAACCCTTTTACGCACGAGCGTCCGTCGCGCGGCTAGCTTATCGCCTTGACGATCAGCAGAAAGGTCCCGAACACCACGATCGAGACCCCCGTGGTGATAAGACCCTTCTTGATCAACATCGGCGCCTTCGGCGCTCCGGGGTCGGACCCCTCCGGCGTTTCCCCATCTTCATGCAGCGAGCGCACGCCCAGCGGCAGAATGGCGAACAGCACGATCCACCAGATCGTCAGAAATATCGCGACCGCCAGGGGCGTTTGAATGGGCATGACATCCCCTTGCCTAACCGTTCAGGCCTGTTCGAGTTCGACCAGCGTGCCGCAAAAATCCTTGGGGTGCAGGAACAGCACCGGCTTGCCGTGCGCGCCGATCTTCGGCGAACCGTCGCCCAGCACCCGCGCGCCCTCCGCCTTAAGATGATCACGCGCCTTAATTATGTCGTCGACCTCATAGCAGACGTGATGAATCGCGCCGCCCGGGTTTTTTTCGACGAAACCGGCGATGGGCGAGTTTTCGCCATAGGGTTCGAGCAGCTCGATCTTGGTGTTGGGCAGTTCGACGAAAACCACCTTCACGCCATGCTCGGCGACGACCTCCGGCGCGGTGACCTTGGCGCCGAGCGTGGAGGCGTAAACTTTTGTGGCCTTCTCGATATCCGCGACGGCTATGGCGACGTGATTAAGGCGTCCGATCATTTGGCTTGGGGCTCCCTTTGGGCGATGCGTGCGCGAGGTTTAGGGGAAAATGGGCGGGCTGGAAGCTTAGAGCAAGCCCTGAAAAAGTTGATAGACTTTTTCGATAAGAGCTTGCTCCAACATTTTGATTTTGAGTGATTTTTTATCGTTCGAACAATTCCGTTCGAACGGAAAGCGCCATAGCGCGCCGCTCACCCCCGCCTCCCACTCTCGCGGCGAAAAACCCGTCGACGCCGGCAAGGCGCGGGTCGGGGTTGGGGAGCATTTGCGGCGTGGTGCGCAGATCGCCCTCGGCGTTGACGAAGTTTTCGGGAATCCCCTCGCCCGCCGGGTCTATTGCGTCGCGTCTAAAGTCGGGGTTGCGGCGCAGGAAGGCGGCGATCTGCGCCTCGCCCTCCTCGGGCTCCAGCGAGCAGGTGCAATAGACGATGCGGCCGTCCGGGCGCGTCAGAGCCGCCGCGCGGTCGAGCATTTTGGTTTGCAGCAGCGCCAGCGTTTCGACGTCGCCCGGCTTTTTGGTCCAGGCCACGTCGGGATGGCGGCGGATCGTCCCGGTCGCGGAACAGGGCGCGTCGATCAGAATGGCGTCGAAGGGCGGCGCGGAAAAGCTGGTCGCGTCGGCGACGGCGATGTCGGCGCGCAGCCGCAGCCGGCTCAGATTGGCGGCGAGCAGCTTTAAGCGCTCGGCGGAGCGGTCGAGCGCCGTCACATTGGCGCCGGCGAGCGCGAGTTGCGCGGTCTTGCCGCCGGGCGCCGCGCACATATCGAGGATGCGCTCGTCGGGCCGCGCGCGCAGCAGGCGCGCCGGCAGAGCGGCGCCGGCGTCCTGCACCCACCATTCGCCCTCGGCGTAGCCGTCGAGTTCCGCGATCGGGAGCCGGCTCGACAGCCGCACCGAACCCGTCGGCAGGACGACGCCATCGAGCCGCCGCGCCCAGTCGGCCGGGTCGGATTTGACCGTAAGATCGAGCGGCGGCTCCAGCATCTGCATGGCGATGATTTCCTTCGCCGCCGCATCGCCATAGGTTTTGCGCCAGCGCTGCGCCAGCCAGGGCGGCGCGTCGAATTCGCCGCTTTCGGCGAGCGCCAGAAACTCCTCGCGCTGGCGCGCCAGATTGCGCAGCACGGCGTTGACCAGCCCGGCGAAACCGGCGCTCTTGGGCTCCAGCCGCACCGCGCGAACGGCGAGGTCGACGGCGGCGTGATCGGCGGCGTCGAGAAAGAGAATCTGCGCCGCCGCCGCGATCAGCGGCCATTCCAGCCGAACCGCCTGGCGCGGCAGGCCCTTGTCGAGCAAAACCGCCAGAGCCCGGCGGATGACGCCAAGCCGCCGCAGCGCGACGGTGGTGATCGAACGGGTCAGCGCAATGTCGCGCGCGTCGAGACCGGTGAGCCGCGTCGGCACCGCGAAAGGCGAAAAACATTCGTCGAGACGATGGCCGCCTTGCACGACATCGGCCAGGATATGCGCCGCCGCGAGGCGCGCGGGCAGGCCGGGAACCTTCATGGCCTCGGCCACGCGCGCCGCTTCGGCGGGCACGAAACCCTGGCGGTTCGTCATGCGCGCGCCGGGTTTGGACCTATTGGATAATGGTTTAGAATCGTTCGTCACTAACAACCGCCTCCGGGCCCATGGCCGCGAATCATAGCACAGACGGGCCAAAGGCGGGCGAGGAAAGGCGAATGCGATGACCACCCACTCCCCCACGGATCGCGGCGAGAACGCAAAAGCCGAGACGCTTGAAGACGTTGGCGCAAGGCGCGCATTGCCCGCGGCCGCCCGCCGAGCGCTGGAGGAGGCGGAGCAGCGCCGCCGCGCCGCCGCCAACCCAGAGCCTCCGCGGGAAATTGGCGGGCGCGGCGGGAAAGACCCCGCGCGCTACGGCGACTGGGAGGTGAAGGGGCTCGCCAGCGATTTTTAGAACTGTTTCGCGTTTTCGTAACGCGAAACGGCGTCCACTTCGCTCGAAAACGCGCTAAGCGACGCCCTGGGCGCGCAAAAACGCCAGCGTCCGCTCCCATGCGTCGCGCGCCGGCTCGGGACGAAAACTCTCGCGATAATCGGCGAAAAAGGCGTGCGGCGCGCCCTCATAGACATGGATTTCGCCCCGGAGCGCCGCTCGCCCGCAGCCGCGCGCGCATTTCTTCGACTTGGTGAGCGGGATCGACGGATCGGCGCCGCCGTAGAGGCCGAGCGCCGGAACCTTGAGCTCGCCAGCGATATCGACCGGCCAGCGCGGATGATTGGGCGTATGCTCGCCGTCGAGGCGGCCATACCAGGGAATCGCCGCGCGAAGACTTGGGTTATGCGCCGCGTAAAGCCAGGCGATGCGCCCGCCCCAGCAAAAGCCGGTGATCGCGGCGCGGGCCGAATCGCCGCCGCGCGCCGCCGCGAAAGCCAGCGCCGCGTCGAAATCCTCCATCGTCGCGGCGTCCGGAGTTTTGGCGACGATCGCCCGAATCGCGTTTATGTCCGGCGCGGTCGAGGGATCGCCAACTCCGGCGAAGAAATCCGGCGCGATGGCGAGATAACCCAAGGCCGCGAAGCGCCGCGCGATGTCGCGGATATGATCGTTGAGGCCGAAAATCTCCTGCGCGATCAGAATGATCGGACAATTGTCGGCGCCGGCGGGCTTCGCCAGATAGGCCGGCGCCTCGCCGCCGCGCCGCGGGATGCGCGCCTCCAGCGTCTCCAGCCCGGTCGCGGGGGTCGAAATTCCGTGGACTTCAGTCATTGTCGCGACTCCTTGCTCATGGCCCCCGCAAGCCGCGTCGCCCGTTTTGTCACGCGAAACGCCGAGCGACGGGAGCGGCGCGGGCCGGGATCGGCTATTGATGCTATGATTCGTTCCGCGGGTTTCCTACTCCCATCCGGCTGCTGGCTGCGCTCCCACATGACCTTTTCGCATCGCTTCCCGGTTCGCGTCTATTACGAGGACACCGATTTCTCGGGCCTCGTCTATCATGCCTCGCATCTGCGTTTCATGGAGCGCGGACGCACCGAGCTTTTGCGCGAACTCGGCATTCATCAGCGCGCCTTGCTCGAAGGCGGCGACGGCGGCGCGATTTTTTTCGTCGTGCGCGCGATGACGATCGATTTCAAGCGGCCCGCCCGGATGGACGATCTGCTCGCCGTCGAGACCTCCGTCGAGGAGGTCGGAGCGGCCTCGCTCGCGCTAGAGCAGAAAATCTGGCGCGACGCGGAGCTTCTGGTCGCGGCGCGGGTCACCGTGGCGGCGGTGGAAGGCGGGCGCGCGCGCCGCCTGCCGCCGGACGTGCGCGAAAAGTTTCTCCGCGTCCAAAAGCGCGCAATAGAGCGCGAATAATATTCCCGGTTACCAAACATTAACCCTTACAGCCGCTTAATCGCCGCGGCCCCGAAAAGTTTTTGCGGCGCAACGCGAAGCCCCACAATCGGCGGAATTGAGCGCGATAGGAATGGGGCGCGCAACCCCTCGGAGCGACGGGGCCGCTCGATCTGATAAGGAATTGACATGAATCCAGCCGAAATCGCGACGAGCCCGCTCGCCGGCCAAGCCGCCGAAATCACAATCTGGACCATGTTCTGGGGCGCCCATATCGTTGTCAAGGCGGTCATGATCGGCCTGCTCGCCGCCTCGGTCTGGTGCTGGGCCATCATCGTCGACAAAACGCTGCTGATTCGCCGCGCGCGCCGCGCGATGGACCGATTCGACGAAAATTTCTGGTCCGGCAATTCGCTCGATGAACTCTACAATAAAGTCTCGGAGCGCCCGACGACGGGAACCGCCTCGCTGTTCGTCGCCGCGATGCGCGAATGGAAGCGCTCGGTGCAAAACCCCGGGTCCTCCTTCATGGGGCTTCAGACGCGCCTCGACAAAGTGCTCGACGTGTCGATCGGGCGGGAGATCGAAAAGCTCGAATCCAATCTGCTGGTGCTGGCGACGGTCGCCTCGGCCAGCCCGTTCATCGGACTGTTCGGCACGGTCTGGGGCATCATGACGGCCTTTCGTTCGATCGCCGCCTCGAAGAACACCTCGCTCGCCGTCGTGGCGCCCGGCATCGCCGAGGCGCTGTTCGCCACCGCGATCGGCCTGTTCGCGGCTATTCCGGCGTTGATCGCCTACAACAAGCTGCAAAGCGACGTGGTGAAATCGCAAGGCCGCATGGAGACTTTCGCCGACGAATTTTCGGCGATCCTGTCGCGCCAGATCGATCAGACCGCCGGCCGCGACCGCGCGGCGTAAGGAGCCAGAGGAATGGGCGTTTCGATACAGGCCGCGGGAAACAACGGCGGACGGCGCGGTAGACGAGGCCGCTCGCGGCACGCTCCGATGGCCGACATCAACATGACGCCGTTCATCGACGTGATGCTGGTGCTGCTGATCATCTTCATGGTCGCGGCGCCCTTGCTCGCGACCGGCGTCGCCGTCGATCTGCCGCAGACCAAGGCGGGCCAGCTCAATATCGACCAAAAGCCCGTCGCCATCGCCATCGACGAAAAGGGCCAGGTTTTCCTGATGGATCAGCCGGTCGAGATCGGCCAGCTGGTCGAGCAGCTGAAGACGACCGCCAAACAGGGTTTTGACGAGCGCATCTATGTGCGGGGATCGAAGGCCGTCAATTACGGCCGCGTCGCCGAGGTCATGTCGTTGGTCACCACCGCGGGCTACAAGAAGGTCGCGCTGGTGACCGAGCAAGAGAAGAAATAGGACGGCTAAAGTGAGCTTTCCGCGCGCGAAGCCTGGTCTGCCGATCTCCGCCGCCGCCCATGCCGGGCTGTTGGCGGCGACGCTGATCGCCTTCGCGCAAGCGCCGAAATTCGCCGAGACGCCGGAGACCGTGCCGATCGAAGTCGTGACGGATCAGCAGCTTAACGAGATCATGAAGGGCGAAAAGACCGCGCGCGCGGTAAAGCCCGCGCAACGCGCCGAGAAAGTCGCCGAACAGGTCGAAACCCATCCGCATCCGCCGCAGGCCGAGGCCAAGCGCGACATTCCGACGCCGCCGCCCTCGTTCAAGCGCGTCGCCGAGCCCAACGCCGACGACGCGCCGGAAAAGCCGGTGAAAGAGCCGCCGACGCCGCCAAAGCGCGTCGCCGCGCTCACGCCCGAGCCGCCAACGCGCCCGGCGCCGGCGCCAAAGCCCGTCCCGGCCCCGCCGGTCAAACCACAGGCCAAGGCCGCCCCGGAGCCCGATGAGGACAAGCCCGACGACGCCGAGGTCGTGAAGCCGAAGCCGCCGGTGAAGCCGAAGCTCGAAAAAGTGGAGAAGGAAACGCCGACTCCTCCGAAGCCCACGGAAAAGCCCAAGGAGGCGCCGCGCCTCAAGACCGACGAAGTGGCCAAGCTGCTCCAGCGGAAGAAGCTCGATAAGACGGCGGAAAAAGCCGTAGACGGCAAGGAAGCGGAGAAGAGCGACAAGCCGAAGTCCGCCGAGTCGAAATCCGGAAAGCCGAAATCGGGCGACGAGAGCGCGCCGAAGTCCAAGTTCAGCGCGGCCAATATCGCCAATCTGCTCAGCCATGAGGCGCCGCAACAGCGCGCCTCGATCGGACGCGAGCGGACGCAACTCGCCTCGCTCGGCGCGCCGACCGCGACGGCCGCCAAAATGTCGCCTTCGCTGCAAGGGCGCATCGACAGCTACACCGTCGAGCATTACCGCAAATGCTGGGCGACGGCGCTGTCGATGAACGCCATGACCTATGTGCCGCGCGTGGAGTTTCGCCTGTCGCCCGTCGGCGCGCTGGAAGGCGAGCCGCGCCTCCTGAACCCCTCCTCCAACCCGATCGAAAAGGCCCGCGGCGAGCAGGCGCTGGCCGCCGTGCGGCGCTGCAGCCCAATGCAGATCCCGGCGGAGTTCACCCCCTTTTACGACTATTGGCGCGTCACGGAACTGGACATGAAGGAAGATATGTAACGTCCACGCCCGGCCCTCTCCCCGCGAACGGCGGAGAGGGAAATTAACCCGCCTCCGCCCGCCTCGCAGGAAATCGTCCATGACATTGAACTTCACCCGCCGCGCCGCCGTTTCGCTGATCGCGGGAGGGGCGCTCGCGCCCTTCGCGCCGGCCCGCGCCGCGCGCGTGCTCGATTTGCACGCCGGCGGCGGCTTTCAGCCGATCAACGTCGCCGTGACCAGTTTCGTCGGCGACGACGCCGCGCGCACCGTCACCAGCGTCGTCAACAATAACTTCAAGCGGTCGGTGTTTCTCAAGCCGGTCGACGGGTCGAGCGTCGCCGGCGGCGAGGTCGCCAACCCCGATCAGACGCCCAATCTCGACGCCTTTCGCGCGATCAACGCGCAATTCGTGCTGACCGGCCGCTCGCAGCGCGGCGGCGACGGCCGCCTCAAGACGGACTTCCGTCTGTTTGACGTGACCACGGGCGAGCAGGCGGCGGGCAGTCAATTCGTCACGGACACCGCCAACGCCCGCAGGGTCGCGCATCTCGTCTCCGACGCGGTGTTCACCCGCATCACCGGCGAGAAGGGATTTTTCGATACGCGCGTCGTCTTCGTCGACGAGAGCGGGACCAAGGACCATCGCCGCAAGCGCCTCGCGATCATGGATCAGGACGGCGCCAATGTGCGCTATCTGACCCGCGGCGACGATCTCGTCGTGACGCCGCGCTTCTCGCCCTCCTCGCAGGACGTGACCTATATGGCCATGAGCGACGAGGGCGACCCCAAGGTGTTCTTGATCAATGTCGAGAGCGGCCAGCGCGAGGCCGTGGGCAATTTTCCCGGCATGAGCTTTTCGCCGCGCTTCTCGCCCGACGGACAAAAGGTCATCATGTCGTTGTCGGAAGGCTCCGAGACCAATCTTTACGCGATGGAGCTACGCTCGCGCGCGACGACGCGGCTCACCGACACGGCGGCCATCGACACCGCGCCCTGCTATTCGCCGGACGGGAGCCAGATTGTGTTCGAATCCGACCGCGGCGGCTCGCAGCAGATCTATGTGATGGGCGCGCATGGCGGCGGCGGCGCGAAGCGCATCTCGTTCGGCGGCGGACGCTATTCGACGCCGGTATGGTCGCCCAAGGGCGATTTCATCGCCTTCACCAAGCAGAACGCCGGCAGTTTCGGCATTGGCGTGATGAAGACCGACGGCTCCGGCGAACGCATCCTCACCGAGGGCTTCCACAACGAGGGGCCGACCTGGGCGCCCAATGGGCTGTTCCTGATGTTCTTCCGCGACTCAGGCGGCGGCGGCGGCGGGTCGAAGATTTTCATGGTCGACGTGTTCGGCCGCTCGGAGTTTCCGGTGCCGACGCCCGGCTACGCCTCCGATCCCGCCTGGGGGCCGTTGCAGGATTGATCGGGAGGGGTGGAGCGCTCTTCGCGCGGTCAAAGCCACCAGACGCCGAACAGGATCGACAGTATCGTCAAGGGCGCGCCGACCTTGAAATAGGTCCAGAACCCGATCGTGACGCCGGCGGCGTGAGCGCGCTGCGCGACAATCAGATTGGCGATCGATCCGATCAGCGTGAAATTGCCGGCGAGCGTCGAGGCCATGGCGATGACCAGCCACGACCTTTGCGGATCGGACACATGGGCGATGAAGGGTTTCAAGACGAGCACGGCGGGGACATTGCTGACGAGGTTCGACAGCACCGCCGTGATCGCCGACAGGACAGGCGTTGTCTCGAGATTGAGCTTGCCGACCGCCGCGATCATTTCCGGCGTCAGCACGTTCGCCTCCAGCGCCGCGACGACGATGAACAGGCCGGCGAACATGAGGAGAAGCGGCCAATCGATCTCGCGATAGACCTTTTCCGCCTTGACCTTGCGCGTGAACAGCAACACCGAGCCGCCGATGATCGCCACCTTGGCGACGGGCTGACCGGCGAAGAAAAAGATCATCATCGCAAGCGTGACGAGAACCGCCTTGATGACGAGGGCCGGATGCGGGCGGGCGGGACTCGCCTCGACGGCGGGAAGCCGCTCGCGAGTCAAAAATTCCCGACGGTGGATGAGCGCGAGGAGCAGGATTGTGAGGGCGAGGCCAACCGCCGCCACCGGCCACAAGGCCGCGGTGAACGTCCCATAAGGGATGTGCGAGAGGCCGCCGATGATCATGTTTTGCGGATTGCCGGTGATCGTCGCGACGCTGCCGACATTGGAGGCCAGCGGAATAGCCAGCAAATATGGGATCGGATCGCGCTTCAAGCGGCTGACGAGATCGAGCACCAGCGGCGTCATGATTAGGCAAATGGCGTCGTTGACGAGAAAGGCCGAGAACGAGCCGGCCACCACCACAATCGCCAGCAACAAAACAACGGGATGGTGGGCGCGCGTCACGACCCAGTTGTTCACCAGCCGAAAAAAGCCGGAAAGGCGCAGGTTGGCGACGACGATCATCATGCCGAGCAGCAGCGTGATCGTGTCGAAATCGACCGCGCGATAGGCTTCATCGAGCGTGACGACGCCAAAAGCGACCATCAGGCTCGCGCCGAGCAGCGCCGCGCCGGCGCGGTCGAGCCGGTAGCCAGGCAGCTTGCCGATGGCCATGACCAGATAGGTCGCCGCGAATATGGCGACGGCGACGCCCGTTCTTCCGTCCGCCCAACTTATCTGTTTGGCAAGTGGACCGACGTCTACGCCGCGCGCGGCGTCAATCCCCAACGAGACAATCGTGGCGATTAGGATGAGCGCCGCCGTCGAGAAAAGGGCTCCGGCCATAACCAGCGCCGTGGCGAGGAGCGCGCTAATGAAGCGCCGGGGGGAACGCGGCTCGGGTTCGGGCGCCGGCACCGGCCTTTCCGGGAGATGGCGGAAATATCCGGTCCCTGGAAGATCGTCGATTCAGTCGTTCGCTCATAACGTCGATCACTCATCCCGCTGTCAATACGACAATAGCGTTCGTTAGCCGCGCGTCTTTGAAGAAATTTTTCAATTTCCGCGATACGAGGCGCGCCCGCGCCCTTCGGATGGCGGCTTCGCCAATCCATCCAAGCCACGGTCTTGCGCAAGAATAACTCCTCGAAGCGATCAATGGCTCGACGCAGCAAAAAGTGACGCCGCGCGCCTTCATTGGAAATGGAATAGTTCCAAACTAGCATTTCTCGAGAATGTTAGAAGCGCTACATTGTAATAAATGTGGATTGTCGCAAATAATACAGCCTTACAAGGCTTCCAATCTATGCCTCCGGCGATTGACGATATTGTCTCGGCATAAATAACATTGGCCATGCTGCCGATGTGAACACGGGATGCGGCGCGATATTTTTGACGGGAAGAGCGAATGACCGACAACAACGACCCCGACGCCGCGCGGCCGCCTCGCGGCATGGTCATCGCCGCGCATTTGGCGGGTGGAGCGGACCGGGGTCGGGTCGGCGCATTCGCTCTTGCCTTGCTCGCGGGCCTTGGCGCCGCCGACGCTTATGCGCAGGAGGCGTTGCCCGAAATCGACATAGCCGCGCCGGAGCCGAGCCGACGCGCCGCCGCCCGCGCCGGAGGCCCCGAACCCCGCGCGAGAATTGGATCGCAAGGTCGAGGCGCTCGATCGCGCGCGCGACGAACTCTTCCCCAAAATCGGGGCCTCGTCCTTCACCATCAGCCGCGAGGCGATCGAAACCCTGCCGCAGGGCGACAACACGCCGATAGACAAGGTGATCCTGCAAGCCCCCGGCGTCTCATATGACTCCGCCGTCTCCAATCCAAGCTTCCATGTGCGCAACGAATACGCCAATGTCCAATACAGGATCAACGGCCTCGTGCTGCCCGAGGGCGTCTCGGGCCTTGGCCCCGTCCTGGACACGAGTTTCGTCGGCGGCCTGTCTTTGCTCACCGGCGCTCTGCCGGCGCAATATGGTTTGCGGACCGCCGGCGTCGTCGACATCACCAGCCGAGCCTTTTCCACGCCAGCCGGCAGCATCGGCGTCTATGGCGGCAGCCGCGAGACGATCACGACGAGCTTCGACTATGGCGGCGCCGTCGACGATACGCAGTATTTCACAACCCTGCGCGGCAATTGGAACGCTTTGGGGATTGAAAACACCACGCCGAGTTTCAATGCGATCCACGATCACACCGAACAGGGCAAATTCTTCGGCTATGTGTCGACGCTGCTCGGCGATTCGACGCGGCTGAGCCTTCTTTCCGGAGCCTCCACGAGCAAATTTCAGATCCCGAACAATCCGGGTCAGACGCCGCTCGGCGATTTTGGCCCCGCTGTTTATCCGTCCTCGGCGCTCAACGAAAACGAAGTCGACACATTCATCTACAACATGCTCGCCTTGCAAACGAAGGTCGACAAATTCGACGCGCAGTTCGCCGTGTTTCAACGCGAGGCCAGCGTCCATTTCATTCCCGATGTCTTCGGCGATCTGGTGTTCAACGACGTAGCCTCGAATGTGACGCGCGAAAGCGATCTCTATGGCGCGCAATTCGACGGCTCCTATCAGATAGACGACGCTCACAAGCTGCGCGCGGGCTTCGCGGTCACCGCCGAAAGGACCAACGTCACCAATACGTCCACTGTTTTGCCCGTCGATCCCGTCACCGGCGCCATCGCGCCGACGCCCTTCCCGATCACCGATTTCAACGCGAAAACCGGCTGGAACATTGGCGGCTATGTTCAGCATGAATGGAAAATCACCGACAAGCTCGTCCTCAACGCCGGCCTGCGCTTCGATCAGCTTTATCAATTCGTCGACGCCAATCAGCTCAGTCCGCGCCTCGGCGTCGTTTACAAACCCGTCGAAGGGACCAGCATTCACGCGGGATATTCGCGCTATTTCACGCCGCCGATGCAGGCGCAGGCGACGCCCACCAATCTCGCGTTGTTCAACAACACGACCAATCAGCCGGCGGTGCCGTTCAACAATCCCGTGACGCCGGAACGCGCGCATTATTTCGATGTCGGCGTCGATCAAAAACTGCTCGAAGGCCTCAATGTGGGCGTCGACGCCTATTCGAAGATCGCCGACAATCTGATCGACGACGGTCAGTTCGGTCAGGCGGTGGTGCTAACCCAGTTCAATTGGGCGCGAGGGTTCAGCAAGGGCGTCGAATTCAAAAGCGCCTATCAGAACGGCGACTTCAAGGCCTATGGCAATCTCGCCGTGGGCATATCGCGCGCCAAGGACGCCGTCTCCAATCAATATCTGCTGGATCCGACGGAATATGCCTATCTGCTGACCAATTATCACAACACCGACGATTCGCAGTTCATGACGGGATCGGCCGGCGCCTCTTACAAATGGGACAAGACGCTGTTGAGCGTGAGCGCGATCTATGGCAGCGGCTTGCGCTCCGGCTTCGCCAACATGGATCACGTCCCGGCCTATCTCAACGTCAACTTCGGGACTTCGCGCGAATTCGAGTTCATCTCCGCGGAAAAGCCGCTCACGCTGCGGTTCGATATCGTCAATCTGTTCGACCGCAAATATGAATTGCGCGATGGCAGCGGCATCGGCGTCTTCGCGCCGCAATACGGCGCGCGGCGCGGGTTCTTCGTGGGACTCTCGCAAAAGCTGTGAGTTTTTCGCGCGGCGTTGAACGACGCGAACGGCTGTTGTGCTAAAATCCGCCCCATGAATAAACCCGTTCGCATCGACGACAGCTGGCGGCGCCGCCTCGCCGGCGAATTCGCGAAGCCTTATTTCGCGGGGCTGCGCGAGTTCGTGCGCGGCGAATATGCGGCGCAAAAGGTGTTTCCGCCGGCGGCGCGGATTTTTCGCGCCTTCGACGAATGTCCGTTCGATCACGTCAAGGTCGTGATTCTCGGACAAGACCCCTATCACGGCGCCGGCCAGGCGAACGGCCTGTGCTTCGCCGTCGAAGCGGGCGTCGCGCCGCCGCCCTCGCTGCAAAATATCTTTAAGGAGATAGAGGCCGATCTTGGCCATCCCGTCTCGCGCGATCCCGATCTGTCGCGCTGGGCGCGGCAGGGCGTGCTGCTGCTCAACGCGACGCTGACGGTGCGCGAAGGCGCGGCCGGCTCGCATCAAAACAAGGGTTGGGAACAGTTCACCGACGCCGCCGTGCGCGCGCTGAGCGAGGAGCGCGAGGGGCTGGTGTTTCTGCTGTGGGGCAATTACGCGCGCCGCAAGGGCGCCAATATCGACCGGCGAAAACATCTTGTGCTGGAGTCGGCGCACCCCTCGCCGCTTGTCGGCGCGTAGCTTCTTCGGCTGCCGGCATTTCTCCAAGGCCAACGCCTATCTTAGCGCGCGTGGCGAGGCGCCGATCGATTGGTGAGCGCCCGCCGGTTGATATTCGCGCCGGAGCGATTACGCTCGCGAGCGCGCATTCGCGTCCGGCGATAGCCCAGGGCCATCGACCGCCCGCAGAGGTGTGCAATAGCGCCAAATCCTGGACGCGCTCTCGCTGGCGGCTCTCAGGGCGAATTCAACGGCTTATCATATCGCAATACCGGCAAATCTGGTGAGCCAAAAGTATAAATGAATATAACGAATGCGTCTTGGATGGATGACTGGCGACGGCCCAGTCATCCCCGTTCTTATTGTTAAACTGATCGTCTTCAACACGAGCGGACCGCGCGTCCGCATAAGGGTATCCGTATTATTTGTTAACGGAGCGTTAGGCATGAGATATGCGATCACACATAGAAAGATATGGAATGCCCCCGGGGCACACATGGCCATTCTTAGTCCTGACCGCTTATTTCGGTCAAGCTGGATCGCGACGAACAGCCGCGCGTCACAGCAGTGGGTGCCCAATGCCAAAAGCGTCAACATCCCTCGCGCGAAAGCCGCGAGATGTCTCCCTGGGCGAAGAATTGGATGCGAAGGCCGAACGAGCGACTCGCAAGACAATTCTATGCATAGAGGACGATCTGGACACGGCCGAGCTGATTTCCGAAGAACTGGAAAACAGGGGCTATAACGTCATCGTCGCCAACAACGGGCGAGACGGCTGGTCCGCGCTGCTAAAATCGCATCCGGATCATTATTCTCTCGGACATCAATATGCCCTTCATGTCCGGCTTCGAAATTCTCGAGGGCCTGAAAGCGATCGCTCCGCGCTTCGCGCGTGTGCCGTTTATATTTTTGACCGCCATGAACGACCGAAACGACGAACTAAAGGGGCGATTGCTCGGAGCGGATGATTACGTCGCCAAGCCCATCGATTTTAATCTTCTGCACGCGATCATCAACGCTCGAATCAGGAGCGTTGCAAGAATGCAATTGTGGCCGACACAGCATCAGTTAAGTGATCGCGAAATAGAAGCGCTGATGTGGGCGGCGCGCGGCAAGACATCTGGAAGAAATATCTTTGATTATGGCTATCGCGGAAAGAACGGTCAATTTCCACCTGAACAACGCACGGGACAAATTAGGCGTGGCGACCCGTATCCAGGCCGCCGTCAAGGCGACTATCGCCGGGTTAATAGAGCCATAGCAGCTTCATGAGGCGAACGCAGTCAATTAGCTTTCGTCTTACGGCGTCTTTCGCTTTGTTATTTGGTATCTTAATAGGCTTCGGCTTGTTTGGATTACTAAGACTTGACGATTTCAACAAAGAGTCCTCGGAAATTCGTGATCGTTGGCTGAAGAGCACACGCTACCTTGGCGATCTAAACAATTACACCTCTGATTTTAGGGCGACGGAGGCAAACTTTTTGCTATCCGCCCAGACTGGCGCCCTCGTGGACCAGTCCAAGGAGAAAAGAGAGCTCGACCAGGCGATAGAGCGGTCGCAACATAATTATGAGAGCGTGAAACATGACCTGTTGGAGCTGAAATTATACTCTGAATTTCAGCAAGTATGGAGAACTTATAGAACCGAAGCCGAACGAGTATTCAACGAAGGCTCCACGAAAGACAATGCCGATGCGATCGCGATCTACCTCAATTCGTCGAGCCGCACCTTCGCGGCCGCCAGTGATTTGCTGGAAAAATTAAATAATGAAAATAATTTGCATGCTCAACAGGCCAGCAATCGCGCGACGGTCGCAATTCAAGAGGCTTGGAACTATATCAGCGCCGCGGTGGCGCTGAGCGCGTTCACCGTGCTGGTAATACTTCTGTATGTGACGCGCACCGTCGCCGTCCCGCTCAAGAAGCTCGCGAACCGCATGCATTTGCTGGCTCAGGGAGATATGGACGTGGACGTTTCCGGCGCCGATCGCCCCAATGAGCTGGGCGAGATGGCCCGCGCCGTAACCATATTCAGAAGCAACGCCATCGAATTAAAGGTTAGTCAGCGCGGATTGGCGTCGCAAGCAACCATGCTGGAGGAGAAGCTCGCGCATGAGCGCGGCCTGAATCAACAGCAGAGAAACTTTATTTCGATGGCCTCCCATGAATTTCGCACGCCGATGACCATCATCGACGGCCACGCGCAGAGATTGATTAACTCGCACGAACCGTTCTCCCACGAAAAAGCGGTCGAGAGAGCTCAAAAAATACGGATCGCCGTCAAGCGCATGAGCGTAATGATAGATAATATATTGAAATCAAGTAAATTCTTTGACGAGAAACCAAATTTATACATGCATAAGAGCGAGTTCGATATGCGCGCGCTACTGCATGAAGTATGCAAATTGCATAGAGAAATCTCGACGAACGCCATTATTATCGAGGATCTTGGTTACAATTCATTGAAAATAATGGGAGACAAAAATCTATTATTCCAGGCGTTCAGCAATCTGGTCGCCAACTCCGTGAAATATTCTCCCGGCGGGGGAACCATCGCCGTCAGCGCGCATGCCGAAGAAAAGCAGATTGTAATTTGCGTGAAGGATGAAGGAATTGGAATAGCCGAGGACGATATTCCTCATTTGTTCGAGCGCTATTTTCGCGGAAGCAATGTCGCGAGCATCGTGGGAACGGGAATCGGGCTTTTTCTCGTAAAGGTCGTCGTGGATTTGCATCTTGGCTCCATAACCGTGCGGAGCCAGAAAGGGAGCGGCTCGCTATTCGAGGTGCGGCTGCCTTTAGGCGAAACCTAGCCGCGGCCGATGGACGCCGCCATCCGAAGCGATTAAATCGAGCGATGCGACAATATCTCGATCTCCTCGATCTGCTGCTGCGCGAGGGCCGGCGCAAGCAAGACCGAACCGGCACCGGCACGCTGTCGCTGTTCGGCCATCAGATGCGCTTCGATCTGGCGCAAGGCTTTCCGCTGCTGACCACCAAAAAATTGCACGTAAAGTCCATCGTCCACGAACTGCTGTGGTTCTTGAAGGGCGACACCAATGTCGCCTATCTGCGCGCGAACGGCGTGACGATTTGGGACGAATGGGCCGACGCCTCGGGCGAACTCGGGCCGGTCTATGGCCGGCAATGGCGCTCCTGGGCTTGTCCGGATGGGCGCGTCATCGACCAGATCGCGGGCGTCGTCGCGGATATAAAGCGCGATCCATTCTCCCGGCGGCTGATCGTTTCGGCCTGGAACCCCGCCGACCTCGACAAAATGGCGCTCGCGCCCTGCCATTGCCTGTTCCAGTTTTATGTCGACGAGACGGACGGGCGAAAGCGGTTGTCCTGCCAGCTATATCAGCGTTCCGCCGATGTATTTCTCGGCGTGCCCTTCAACATCGCGAGCTATGCGCTGCTGACGCATCTGATCGCCCGGGAAACCGGTTGCATTCCCGGCGATTTCGTCCACACTTTCGGCGACGCCCATCTTTATCTCAACCACATCGAACAAGCGCGAGAGCAGCTTAAGCGCGAACCGCGCCCCCTGCCCCGGCTGAAGCTCGCCCCCAGCGCGCTGTTCGAGACCCGTTACGACGACATCGACATCGAAGGATACGATCCCTGGCCGGCCATCGCCGCGCCGATCGCGGTCTAGAGAAAGGCTCAAGTTCCATGCAGCCCGAACTCGTCGCCGTCGCGGCGGTCGCCCGCAATGGGGTGATCGGCGCGGACAATGGGCTGCCTTGGCGCGTGTCCAGCGACCTCAAGCATTTTAAGGCGCTGACGATGGGCAAGCCGCTGATCCTGGGCCGGCGCACTTTTGAATCGCTTCAGCGTCCGCTGCCGGGGCGCGAAATCATCGTCGTCACGCGCGATCCGCGATTTTCACCCGCTGGCGTCCGAATCGCGCACAGCCCCCTGGAGGCGCTCGCGGTCGCGCGTCGGCTGGCCAAGGCCTTGGCCGTCGACGAGATCGTGGTCGGCGGAGGCGCCGAAATTTTCCGCGCTCTCATGGACGAGACGCAACGGATCGAACTCACCGAAATCGCGCTGGAGCCGAAAGGCGACGCCTATTTCCCGAGCCTCGACATGGCTCAATGGCGCGAAACCAGGCGCGAAACCCCGCCGCGCGGCGAAAGGGACGAGGCGGACTTCGCCTTTGTCACCCTGGCCCGCCAATAGATTTGACACGGCGGCGCCCGCTTCGCGGAAACATATGTTGCAGCCGCCACGCGGGAAAGCTATATAGCGGCGCGGACGCGAAAGCGCGGCCGCGAGCCCGCCGCGAGGCGAGGCTATGGCGAAGCAAGATCGCTATGTCGGAGTGTAGCGCAGCCTGGTAGCGCACCTCGTTCGGGACGAGGGGGTCGGAGGTTCGAATCCTCTCACTCCGACCATTTGTGATTTGTTCCTCTTATTTTTCAGCGGCTTGCATTGAGTTTTCCAACGCCGCGCAAAGTGTTTTTTCCAAAGTATCACCGCCGTTTGTTCTCGCCGAACATATCCACCACCTTCGCCGAGGCGGATCGCGCCAGCCGTTCGCGGTCGGCGTCCCGCTTCAGCACGGCCTTTGCCGCCTTGTTGCCCGACCTGTAGGCGCCATGCGCAGTCGAAAACTGGCGCCGCGAGCACGCTTCGCCAGCGAAGAAAATCCGATCATCGATTGGCGCCGCGAGGACCGCGCGCTCGTCAGCATGTCCCGGCATGGCATGGGAATAGGAGCCCAGCGCATACGCGTCGGCGGCCCACGCGGTCGCAAGGATTGGGCGCAGCCGCGTACGAAACGCGCTGCCCATGACGCCAGTGAGCTCCGTGAGGGCAAAATCGGTGAAGGCGGGAAGGCCGCCTTTTTCGAGCTCGCGCGCCAGTCCTCCGGCGAAAAAGGCCTCGACGATAGGACGCCCGGATATGCGAAGGTAATAGTTGCCGGTCGCCGCTCTGTCGGTCGCGCCGTAGAGATTGGTGTCGGGCTCGAATTCGTCGGCGCCTTCGAGAGCAAAAAAGACCTTGTCCGCCACGCCCAACGGCAAGCGCGCCGCCGCCTCCCGCTTGCGCGGCAGATCGGGAATGAAACGGATCGCCCCTGATGCAATGACATCGGTCGGCACGGTGACGATCACTGCCCCGGCACTGAGCGATCCGCCCGGAGTGACAACCTCGATGCGCTTTCCAGAGTGATCAATGCGTTCAACCGGGGCGTTGAGGCGGATGGGGAGTTTCGCGCCGAGGCGGGCAATCAGGGTCCCGTAGCCTTCGACGATGCGCCAATCGGTCTCGGTATCCTCATAGTTGTCGCCGTCGAAGACCGACACGCGGTCGAGCTCGACGCCGTTGATGTAAGTGGAGACGGCGTCTGATGAGGCCGTTCCATCGGCACCCCGGCTCGAGCAGTTCGGAGGCCTTGCGATCCAACGGCGCGCGGGCGGCGGCGTCGACCCGCGCGTAGAAGCGATCAATGGCCTTGTAGAATTCCCGTTGCCCCGACTTGTTCATGGACGCGCGAAGTGTGGGCCTGTCCCAAGGTGGCGGCGAGCGATCGATGGTGAGGCCGAGCCGATAGGCAACCTCGGACAGCGGATTGCGATCGGCCGAATGCAGCCATTCGCAGCCGAGATCGAGCGGGTACGGCGTGGTCGCGATGTCGGTGAACGCGCGCCCTCCCACTCGCCCGCGAGCCTCGAGGACGACTACGCTCCGGCCGGCCTCCATAAGCCGCCGCGTCGCTGCGACGCCAGCGGCGCCGGCGCCAATGACGACGACATCGGGATCGCTCGGAAGGTTCATGGCGGCAGGCCTTCGATGGATTTTGGCAATGTCAAACCCTGGCCCTTCCATCGCCACCCAGCGCAAAAGCGCGCCAGCGACCGTCTCACGAGCCCTTGGCTTTTGTCTACATAAGATGTCATCTTGCCTGGTTTTCCGCTGCAACAATTTGTTTTCTTGTGGTTTTAGCGCTGCTCGGCGCGGAGTCCCCGCCGTCAACCGAGCGCGCCAGGTTTTGGACTCGATCCACTAGAAAAGCACATGCGTCGCCGATACGCCCGAGAGCCAAACCCCTTTGCCTTAACGCCGGAGCGCCACCGGCGTCCCATGCGCGGGCGGCAAGCGCGTCCCTTTGTCGAGGCCGTAAATATCGCTACGGAACCGCGCCATGCCGTCCGGTGTGGCCCAGCCGGTTAGATAGGTCCAAACCACCGGCGCCGGATGTGCAAGCCGTATTTTCTCGGTCCGTCCCTTTTCGGTCTCGCTTCGCAGCTTCTCGTTGTCCCAGTGGTCGGCCCCCGTGCCCGAGACGTTCAAAAGCCACGCGGCGAGATCGTAAACTCCTTCCACGCGCACACAGCCGTGCGACAGGAAGCGGTAGTCGCGATCGAATAATTCTTTCCGCGGCGTGTCGTGCATGTAGACTTCGTCTTTGTTGGGCATCGAGAGGCGTAGCGAGCCAAGCGCGTTTTTCGCGCCGGGGTCCTGGCGGAACGTGAAACGCGCCGCGCGCGTCGCCGAGAGGCGGCGCAATTTTCGCGGGTCGACCTCGTGGCCTCGACCGTCGAGCACGCGAATATGCTCGCGCGCGAGGTAGTTGGGATCGCGGCGCAGTCGCGGCGCCATCTCCTTTTTGATGATCGAAGCCGGCACGGTCCACGTCGGATTGATATCGACGGCGACGATCTTCGCCGTGAGTTGCGGCGACTCGTGGCGCTTGCCTCCAACGATCGCCGTGAAGCGGCGCACCGCCTTGCCGTCCTCGACCGCCTCGACCGACGCGCCCGCGATATTCACGGCGACGTAGCTCCGCGGGAAGTGAAAATGCAGGCGGGAAAGCCGCCGGGCGGTAGCCTCCAACTGCTTTGCGCGCGCCGCGGCCGGAATATTGAGTTCGCGCAGGGTCACGCGTGACACGTCGCCCGTTTGATCGAGCCCATGATTGGCCTGAAAGCGCTTGACCGCGTCCGTGAGACCTTCGTCCCAATCCGAGCCGCCGGCGGCGTCTTCGCTGAGATAACCTTCCGCCTCTAGCCTGCGTCGCAATCGCGCAACGACGTCGCCCTTCGCCCCGCGGTGCGGAGCCCGCGCAAGGCGCGGCCAACCGCCGCGCGCGCCGATCTCCATGTAGCGCCGAGCCGCCTCGGCGGTCGCGCGAACGGTTTCCGGCCCCAGATCGGGCGCCACGTTTTCGCTGACCGGTGGTCCGCTTTCCTGCCGCGGAGTCGTCGCTTGTTTTGATCGACTGGCTGTTGCGGAGCGGCGTTTTGATCGACTGGCTGTTGAGGGGCGGCGTCTTGCGCCAGGAGAGGCGCGGACACGATAAACGAGCTCGAAAGCAGCGCCGCCCGCAGCAGCAACGCTCCGGCGAAAGCATTACATCTCATCTTATGCGCGTCCCGCGAGTTCCGCCCAGCCCGTCATTGAGATAGCGCGGCAATCGCGGTCGGACCACTCCGCGGGCGCGCCAGAACCCGAGCCAGAACCATCCGCTTTGCGTAAACATCCGGTTTGGCCCGCGACCGGGCCTAATTCCATTGAGGCCGTCATCGCGGCCGATCTAGCCAGACCGGCCGGCAACATTGTCGCATCACGGAACAAATGGAGTTGCGGCGGGTTATGGGGGCAGCATCGGGGGCACGAAAACGCGAGGGAAAGAATCATGGGTTCCTACGATCCGCAAGGAATTAGCGAGAGGCAAGACGTGGGCGGCGCGATCGCGAGTCAAATCGGACCGCTGGCGGAACAGGTTAAGGGAAAAGTTTCTGACGTCGCCAATCGTGCGAGCGGCGCCCTGTCGGAGGCCAGGGATCGCGGTTCCGAGGCCGCGGACAATGCCGGTGAAGTCATCGGCACGCTGCGCAATGCGGTCATCCAGGCGGCGCGCAGTCAACCGGGCACGACCGTGCTCCTGTCGATCGCAGCGGGCTTCCTGCTCGGCGCGATGTGGAAATCTGGACGCTAACAGAGTCTCGCAAGGAGTCCGCCATGTTCGTAGAGCCCATCCTCAAGCGGCTGGAAAACAAGATCCAGTCCACCGTCGGCCATGTTTCGGGAGCGGCTATTGCACTCGTTCCATTACTGGTCGCCGTGGGCTTTGGCACGGCGGCGGCGGACTCCTATCTCCTGGAGCGCTTTAGTTCACCTTTAGTTTATCTCATATTGTGCGGCGCCTATCTGGTCGTCGCATTGGTGATTTATATAGTTGTGCGCGCGCGCGAACGACGAAGCGCCGAAATCGCCGAAGCCGAATTGGCCCAGATGCCTATCGTAAATCCGGTGACGGCCGCGATGGACCAACTTAGCCTTCCTAACATCCAGCGGACGCTACTGGACTTCGCGGGGAGGTCAGGACCTATAGCCGCCAAAGCGGTGGTGGATCAGACCTCGAAAAACCTGCATTTGCTGATAGGGGCTGGGGCCGGGATATATGTCGCGTCTCGGATTGTCGATGCTCTCAACAGGCGCCATGGCTATCCACGCTGACAATCGCGATTGCGCGC
>CAVQBO010000024.1:0-7880 GCA_963710695.1 uncultured Alphaproteobacteria bacterium
GCCGATCCGGCACGTTCACTTCGAGCGTCTTGAAAATCACAGCGCCGGAAACTTTCGGCGCGCGGGCAAGCGGACCGGCGACGGTGAGGTCGAGATCGGCGGTGGAAGAGACGAGATCGCTGTTCACCAGTTGCGCATTGCGCGAACCGATGTAGAGATCAACGCGTCCCGGCATTCCGGCCTCGGGCAATAGCGAGATATGGCCCGTCGCGGCGATTTGGCCGCCATTCCCGGTGGTCGCGGTCATCGACGCGAAAGTCATCTCGCGGCCATGCGCTTTCCAGCCGAGCCGCGATGTTTTTAAAGGCGAGGCCGTTGATTGGATCGGCGAAGGCGCCGTCGGCGAAGGTCACGACGCCCCCGACGATCGGCGAGGCGGCGGGGCCGGTGATTTTAAGGTCAATATTCGTCTTGCCCTTCAAGGTCTGGCCATTGGCGGAAAGCACGGTGTTCGCCAAGGCGGCGTCTAGCCCACCCTTGACGGCGACATCGAGTCCGCCCCGCGGCGTTTATCGGCGTCTGGCCGGCGATGGTCACGCGGCTCGCGGAACTCCAGCGCGATATCGGCGTCGACGCTGGGTGCGATCGCCCGCCAGCCGCCCATGCGGGGAAGCGTCGACGGACGGCAGCCCATTGTCGCGCAATTGCGGCGCGGTGACCTTGGCGAGCGTAACCTTCCAGTCGCCGTTGGGCGCGGTCTTGGTCCCGGTGATGTGTGTTCCTCGGCGTCGAGCGAGCCCCTGCAACGCGACGGAGCGGGGGGTAGGCGATTGGCCGCGATCGAGAGCGGAACGGCGCGCGCCCGCGCGGTGACGTTGAGGCGGTCGCCGACGCTGCCGTCCACATCGAGCCGACCACCGCCCACATTGATGGCGACGCCCTTGATATCGATCTGGCCGCCGCCGAGAGTGATCGTCGCCGGTCCCGCCAGAGCGAGGCGCTGGCGAGCGCGTTGGACGGTGAGCGCCGAGAGATCGACCCGCGTGCGCTCTCCGGGGGTGAACGTGGCGGCGCTCGCGACAGTAAAACCACGCGCGTTGACCGAGACGTCGAGCGCCGTGTCCCGCCCCGGCGGGACGCGCCTTCAGACTGGCTGAAGAAACCAACTCCTTGCCAACGCGCAAATTGTCGAGCGCGGCCATCCCGTCGAGCGCCGGGCGGCGCAGAAGATCGTGGCCCGAAAGCTACCGCGCTGAACCTCTCGATGCTTGCGTCTCGCGTGCGAAGGCCCACGCCCTTGGCGTCGATCGTCGCGTTTTGTCCGCCGGAAGTATTGTCGAAAGCGATGTCGGCGTTGAGCGCGCCGCCCAGTTTTTGCAGCGCCAACGCCGAAAAATCGTCGAGGTCGGGTGCGGCCAAGGTCAGCCGCCCGGTCGCGCCCCCGTCATAGGTCGCGGAACCTTTTAAGCTCGCGCGGCCGATATTGAGGATCCACGGCATTCGTTCCCTTCCAGCCCGTTCCCGCGCGGGCCGCGTCAACTTCGTCCGCGCAACGCGCGTCCGTCCACCGTTCCATCGAGCGAGGCGGCGGCGACAAGCGCCCCCAGAAGATCTTGCGCCCGCGCATGAAGGTTCAGCTTGGGAATGGGACGCCCCATTTGGCTCCGGCATCCGCGACGGCTACGTCGAGCGAGGCGTCGGGCCTTCGCAGCGAACCGGAAATCTTCGCGTCGACATTGGCGCGCCCGGTCAGGCGCGCGTCGGCGCGATGGAGATCGGGCAAAATGATTTGCGCGGCGATGTCCGCTTTTTCCTGGGTCGCGGCGCCGTTTGCGCGCGCTTGTTCAGAATTCGCCATTGATGGTTAGCGCGTCGAAGCCACGCCGCCGCCGGGCAGTGTTTCCGACCGCGCCGGAAAGCGCGAGCTTGTGCCCCAGCAGTCCGTCGATGGCGGCGAGTCCCGCGCTTGGCGCGTTGACGGCGCCCTCGAGCGCGACCTTGACGCTTCCCTTGCTTGGCGCGCCCGAGAGCGCGGCTCTCAGAGTCAGCGCGCCACGCAGATCGCGCTTGGCGAGTTGCGCGAAGCGCGACAATTCGGAAGCCGTGATTTTCGCTTCGCCGTCCAGCGCGGTCGGTCCGGCCTTGCCGACGAAAGTGACGGCGGCGCTCGTCGTCTCGATCTCGGCGAGGCCAATATCGGCGTCGCCAGCGCCATTCGCCCGCGCCCGCAGATTTAGCGTCACGCGATCGCCAAGCGCGTCGCGAGAGTCCTCTGTCAGCCAATGCGAGTTCGTCGCCGCGGGCCTCGACGGCTATCTCGAATGCGCGGCGTCGTCGGTCAGCGGTCCGTCCGCGACCGCCGTGACCTCGGCGACGAAGTGACCAAAGCGCCCGGCGGAGGACAGCGCGTCCTCCACCAGCAAACGCAGCTTCGCGTCGGGCTGGGCCGCGCTGCCGGTCACCGTGAGTTCGCCCTCCAGCGTTTTGGCGCGAAACGGGGCCGTCTCGGACGTGGGCAGGCCATGCAGCGCGGCATGGGCTTCGATTTTTTGATCGGCGCCGAGGCGGCCCGAGGCGTCGAGCCCAACGCCGAATTTTCAAGCGCGAGATTGTCGAGCGTCGCCGCGCCGTCGTCGGCGAGGACGGCGGCGCCGCGCAGTTTGGCGCCGTCCGCGAACAGGTCGGCGAGCGCCTTTGGCAGCAGCGGAGCAAACTGGCTCGCGAGGTCGAATTCCACTCGGCGACCCGCGGTGACGCGCGTTATCGTCGCGTCGCCTTGCGCGCCGAGTCCCTCGCCTGCGCGCGCGACAAGCTTGGCGACGAAATTGTCGAGCGGCCCCTCGCCATTGAGAGAAATGTCGATCGGAGGCAGATCGGGCAATTGCGCCAATCGCGCGATAAGTCCGCCCGCGGGTTCTTGCGCGGACAGCGCCAACGAAACGCGGTTCGGGCTGGGAGAAATCGCCACCTTTAGATTTACCGCGCCAGGGGCGTCGGTGCGCCGCGCCGACAATGTCGCCTTGGCGCCATTGCTGGAGCGCCGGCATCGGCCGAGCCGGTTAAAGTCAGCGTCGCCGGCTCGCCCAACACCGGCCCCGCCAGCGCCAAGGTGTCGAGCTGGAACGCGCCCAGGCGGAATTTGATCGGCAGATCCGGCGCCACGTCGTCGCTGGCTTTCTTGGCGGGCGCGGGCGTCGCCGGCTTCGTCGCGGCGGCGGGCGCGGGAATGGGCGGCGCAGCATGTCCACGCGGCCGATAACGAGGCGATCGATGTCGACGCGCAGCGAGGCCAGCGGAAGACGCGACCAGTCCATTTCCACATGGTCGATCTTCAGCCAGACGCCATTGTTGTCGGCCAGCGAGATGTCGCGCAACATCGGATGCGCCGACAGCGGCCCCTCGATCGCGCCGATGTCGAGCTTCATATTTTCGGATGACGCCGCGCGCGAAACAAAGTCCGCCAGCATGCTTTTGCCGGATTGCGTTTTCGCGTTCAGCCCAATCGCGACGAGCGCGAAAATAAGCAAGACCAGCCCAAGGCCGAGGCCGATGTATCGCCAAACGCGCCCGCGCATCAAAACGCCTCCCCAATGCCGATGAACAATGCGAAGGGGCTGTCTCCGGGTTGGCGCGCGATGGGCGTCGCCACGTCAAGCCTGATTGGGCCGATGCCGGTATAATACCTCAGCCCCAACCCGACCACTCCCGCATTGAGTTTTGAAAATCAGGAAAGGGCGAAGCGAAGGCCATGCCGGTGTCGAAGAAGGGAACGATCCCGATTTCGTTCGTAAGCTTAATGCGCGCTTCGGCGGAGCCTTCCAGCAGGCTGCGGCCGCCGACCGGAAAGCCGAAGTTGTAGTCGGGAGCGAGCGAGCGATATCGATAGCCGCGCACCGATCCGCCGCCGCCGGCGAAAAAGAGGTGGCTCGCCGGAATATCCTCGACGCTGGCGCCGACGATCGAGCCGGCGGTCACTCGGCCCGCGAGAATATACCAGGCGTCGTCGTCGAGCGCGTAATAGCCGGTCACCTGGCCCTTGGACTGCACCATGCCGACGCTATTGCCGAAGGCCTTGAAATAAGGCTCGACGGTGGCGTTGGCTCTGATGCCCTTGGTCGGGGCGAGCAGACTGTCCGTGCTGTCGTAGTTCGCGGACAACGGCACGCCGAGCAGCGAATAATCGTGGAGGCCCCACACGTCGAAATACTGACCCGCCTCGAATTCCACGCCGGCCTGAACCGAGGCCGCATCGCTGAAGCGATGCCTTACGCCGACGCTCGCATTGCCATAGTTGGCCCAATAATACTGGGTTCGTTCCCGCACCACCGCCGCGTCGACCAGAAAGTCGTCGCGGGAGCCGTATAACGCCGGTTTGACGAAGCTCATCTTGGCGCTACCAATGAGATTGGTGGCGTCGATCGGCGGAAGGCTAAAGAAGCCGCCCGAGACGACCGTGGGCGCGAGTCCGCCTTGCAGATCGAAGCGCAGCCGCTCGCCTTCGCCAAACACATTGCGATCCATCCAATAGGCGCGCAGCCCGGGACCGTCGGTGTTCGAGATTTGTCCTGAAAAACCGACCGCGTGTTGTTTGCGCTCGCTCGTTTCGACGAGGATCGGCAAATTGCCGTTTTGGTCGAGCGGCTCGCCGTCCTCCACCTTCACCGACCCTATGGCTTCAATGCGGGAGATGGATTTGCGCGTGTCGGCCAGCTTTTTGGGACTGTAGTCCTCGCCCTCCTCAAGATAAATGAAGGAGCGAATCACATCGTCGGGAACGCCGATAGGGGCGTCCGGAACGTGCGTTCCGCTAAGACGCACCTCGCCGATTCCCGCGCGCGGGCCCGGATCGATCGTCACCGCGACATCGAGCGCATGTTCCCTGTGCTGAACCACCGGCTCGGTCTTGACGATCTTGGCTAGCGGATAGGATCTTTGCCGCAATTCGTCGACCCATTCGGCCTGCATCGCCCGCAGCGCGGCGGCCCGAGCCGGTTCGTCCGGCGCGCGTTCGAACGCTTTTTTCGAAAACAGCGTCGGGTCGATCGGAGCCATGGTGCGCGCGTCGAAGACGACGACATGGCGCAAATGAAACAGCGCGCCCGGATCAATCCTGATCGTGACGGGAACCGGCGCTTTATTGCGAAACTCTTCGGCCGCGCTGGACGCCGCGTCTATTCCGCGCCCATCGGGATAAATCGGGACGCCGCCCACCGTCGCCTCGACCTGGGCGTCGAAATAGCCGCTGGCCCATAGCGCATTCGCGAGATTTGGAAAATCGCCGACGACGCGCCGCGTCAACCCGGCTCCCGAGGCCGGCGCCTGAAGCCGTAGCCGCCAGACGTTGGACGCGTCCTTGAGATTTTGCGCAAGCGCCTTGTCGTCGTCGACGCCGGTGAATTCGAGCTTGTAGGGCAAGGTTTCCGGGCTTGGCGGCGGCGCCTCTTCTTCGGAGCCGAGCAGTCCAAAAAAATCAAAGGCGCCGGCGGGCCCGATGGCCAGCGGCGAAAATAGGGCCGCTACGGAGGCCATCAGGAACACAGAAGCGCGTTTCACGTCACAAAAACACCCGCACGAGACAGCGTAAACCATACAGTGGCGGGTTGGCTTGGTCTATATGTTAAGCTTAACGTCAGAAAACACAGTAAACAGTTCGTTCTTGTGCTTCTCAAGTGGGCGTGACTGAAACGATAATTTACGCGGAGGCGTGTTTTCGCGGGGACAATTCGCATGGAACGAAGGGCGTCGCCGCAAAATAAAAGGCCCCGTCGCGCGAGGCGAACGGGGCCTACTTGCTTCGCATCAGACGAAGCTTTCTGGGGGATTTCCAGTTAAGGATCGGCCTGTTCCGCTTGGCCTTCGCGGTAGAGGCCCGATTGCGATTTCAAGGCTAGAAGACGGTTACCGAAGAGATCAGCGCTCGATTCTTCGAACCGCCGCGACCTGACGCATTCAGCGCAGGTCACATCCGACCCGGTGGCGTCATGCTCCTCTCGCAAGTCTTTTGCGATCACCTCGGCGCCGAGGCGGCGTCGATAGTTTTTCGCGTCCAAATCGAGGTCCCGCCCGATCGGCTCTTCGTCGGAGAGGCTCTGAGCCCCGTATCGACGACTGCGATGATGACAAGACTGAACCTGCTTCTGGATTTGGTCAAGCCCTATTTTTGCTCGGCGATTAACGCTTCCTTAAATTATTTGGACGGTCGTTCATCGACATGGGCGGTCAAACAAATTCATCAGCGTCGGCGCGCCGGACGCCTTGCGCAAGCGCGGCAAGTGAAAGCCGTCCTCGATCGTCGCCAATAGCGAATAGTGATTTAGCGGGGCGTCGTTGACGGCCGGCCCGCCGCAATCCGTCACGACGATTGTCGCGACGCGATTGTCGTCTTCCGTGTGAGAGCCCGGAGACTTGGAGTGTCGCGCAATTCGCCTTCATCGAAGGTGACGACAATCGCCGAGTCGCGCGTCCAATTCCGCGAGGCCCGGATCGCGCCGATCGTTTGTTTGAGAAAGTCGTCGAAATCCCGCGCCAGACGGGCGGGATCCTTGCACGTGAGCGAACCATGTCCGTCATGGCACTGGTTTGGAACGATGAACGCGAAATTAGGCGCCTTGCCGGAGAGATCCGCCGTCAGCGCCTCGAGCGGCTTCAGTTTCTCGAGGCGCGCCGGGTTCTTCGCGATCCGGTCGAAATAGGCGAAGGGATTGTGCTTTTGCGCATAGAGCGCGGCGGGCGCCGGCGGCGACGCCTGCGTCAGGTCGCCCGCGGCCGGAAGCGTCTCCGCGTAAAGAGCGAAGGTCAGTCCGGCCGCCTCCAGTTGATCGACGAGGCTATCGCCTTCGACATGATGACAAGACTGCAATGGCGAAAGGTCGGAGGCGAAACAACTGGGAGCGTCGTCCTTTACGCCGAACGCGTCGCCGCCGATCATCGCGAGATAGTTCGGCAGACTGGGATGCGTCACTCCGGAATAATGCGTCGCCAATCCCTGATCGCGCGAGAGTTCGACCAGAAAAGGCGACAAGTCGCCATCGAGCGCGTCGTCGAAATCATCATTCTCGAGCACGATCAGGTAAACGTGATCGAAGACTTTCGCGCCGCCGGCTCCGGCCGCCGCGGCGCGCGTTTGAAGCGCGGCCGCGGCGAGGGAGAGAGCCAGGCAAAAGAGAGCGTCGCGGAAGGAGAAATGGCGCATTTGCGAATCACCTCGAGTGGCGAAAAACGAGTGGGATCGCTTAGCCGAGATTTGCGACGCTAGTCCATGTTCCCGTCGCGACCGCGGCGATGGTCGCGGAACAGCGCCGCTCGCGAGGAAAATCCTAATGTCAGGCCGCCCACGCTCGCCAAGCCTCGTAATGCGACGAATCGTGAGCCCTGGGGGGGCGTCCTGCCAGGGATAGCCCTCGGCGGCCTTGTCGAAGGCGAAGCGATAGAGCGCCCGCATGTAGCCTGTATCGAATCCTTATGCTCGGCGTGGAAGTCGTGGCCGATATAGGCGAGGTTGAAAGCGGCGTCGCGCGGCGACTTTCCATATACATGCGATAGAGGTCCACGCCATCATAATTCATCAAGGTCGTGACAGCTCTTCGGGTAATTGTCAGAATTTGTTGTTCGACATCGGTTTATTCGGTGGTCAGGCGCGAGTCGCGGATGATATAAGCCACGATCTTTCTTGTGTGGAACCCCGCCGCCGCCTGCGCGATATGCGGGTCGACCGATGGCGGAACAAGGAAGGCTTGGCTCACCGCGCCGCCGTCGACATGCATTTCCTGATAGGGCTCGCCCTTCGCCTCGACATCGAACATGACAGGCGGAACGGTGGCGGAATTCGACGCCGAGGCCAGCATGATGTGACGTATCAGGCTTAGAGCCTCCGGACTGCCGCTCTTGGCGATGGCGCCTATGTTCCAGAGGACGGGATAGCCGGCGTCGAGATCGGTCGT
>CAVQBO010000025.1:0-29619 GCA_963710695.1 uncultured Alphaproteobacteria bacterium
CGTGGGACCGAGTTCGGCCGGCTTGAAGCCATAGGCGTAATCGCCCTCGCCGCGAACCAGATCGAAGCGAATGTAACAGAGCTTGCCGGAAGGCGTGGGCTGAGCGATCAACGCGCGACTGACAAGCACGTCCTGATTGTTGTAGCCGACGTCATAGTCGACCGGGAAATGCCAAACGTCGACCTTCTCGTAGGACTGGAGCAACTCCTTTTCGTCCGCATCCTCGGCCGCGAGCGCCGGCGTTGCGAGGAACATTGCGACGAAGATCGCGGACCGGAAAACATGCCGCACCATTGAGCTGAGGCCAAAAAACGTTGAGCGCATAGTGATGTGTGTCCGTTAAAGACCGATCCGACGACCTAGGCCGGATCGGCAAGTTGCCAGGGAGAAAGATGTCTGAACTCAAGCGAGCCTTGGCGTCATGGTGTCAGCCTTTTTCGCGCGGGCCCGCAGCATATACCACAGGAAGCCGCACAATGTCGTGAAGGCGACGCCGTAGAGGATATATTCGATGTAGCCCATGAAGGTAAAAACGCCCACAGTGAAGGGAAAACGCGAGACCCACTCGTTGCCGAGATCGTCGGAAACCGTTACAATGCCCACGTATTTGCCCGGCTCTTTGAAGTTATGCTCAAATGTCATTGTGCCGTTACGGTATACCTTTGGCTGATAATAGGCGAGGGTGACGGCGTCGAGATTCGCTTTTTCCATTGCTTCTCCCACGTCTTTCACAACACGGATGCCGATCGCCATGTCGCGAAGATCGGGCGAAACGGCGGTTAAGGCGATGACCGTCGGACCCGTTTGGGCAATGTCTTCGCAAAACTCCTGCTCCTCGCCCGCACGCTGATACCCAATGAAGTGCATTGTGTTGGGGCCGATCTTCAACACGCACTCGTCCTGTTCGAGTTGCACGCCGCCGTGAGCGCTGGCGCTGCCGGCGCCCCAAACTAGGAAGCCTGCGGCGAAGACGGCGACGAATGCATGTTTCACTGCTGAAGCTGTCATGACTTTCCTCCGCTGAACGCCTCCATCGCGGGGCGGTTCGCTCAATGAAGAGAGCCTCACACGATGTTGCTGTCGGTTTCCTGTCCGAAATAGCGATTCGTCACCTGTGCCTCTATAAATTGACGGCACGCGCGAGAAGCATTCGACGTGACCTGACGGCGTTTCGACAGGGAGCGCATGCAAACCTGTCAAAATCGGCTGGGTAACCCAATAAATTGGAGAAGGTCATGCAACGGATCACGCGCAATTTGGCTATCATCGCAATCGTCGCCTCCCCGGCAATCGCTCAGGCGGCGCCCAATTGCACCGGCGAGCCTCGGGACAAATGGATGACCGAGGAAGCCATGAAGGCGAAGGTGTCGACGCTCGGCTACGAGCGGATCAAGACCTTCAAGATTTCTGGAAACTGCTACGAAATCTATGGCTACACCAAGGACGGTCAGAAGGCGGAAGTCTATTTCAATCCCGTGACCGGCGACATCGTAAAGTCGAATATCGGGGGCTGACATGACCGGGTCCATGGATAAGCCGGAGGCTGGCTCGGTCTCCGGCGGCGAAGTGCAGGTATGGGACGCCGTCGTGCGGCTATTCCATTGGATTGTCGTCGCCGGCTGCGTGTTGGACCTTTTCGTGCTGGATGACGGCAAGGCCGCCCATCGGTTTATCGGCTATGTCGTGGCGGGCGCGCTCACAGTGCGCTTCCTGTGGGGCTTTCTCGGTCCCGGGCACGCGCGCTTTGCGGATTTCGTTCCCTCGCTTACGACACTGAAGGGGTATCTTAGGGCACTTCTGCGGGGAGAAGAGCCGAGATACATTGGGCACAATCCAGCAGGCGCCGTGGTGATGCTGACGCTTATGGGACTTCTCGCCGCCGTTTCGATAACGGGATGGATGCTCACGCTCGACGCCTATTTTGGCGATAAGGCGCTCGAAGAACTGCACGAAGGGATCGCCAATTTCATCTTCGTTCTGGCGGGGCTGCATGCGGCGGCGGCGATTTACGAAAGCCGCCGGCACAAGGAGAACCTTGTTTGGGCGATGGTCACGGGTCGAAAGCGCGCATGAGATTGCTGCTTGTCGAAGATTTAGCTCGTCTGAGGGAGCTTCTGACCGAGACCATTCATGGGGCCGGTTGGCGCGTCGACGCCGTAGCGACCATCGGAGAGGCGACGGAGGCCGTCGCCGTCACGCCTTATGATTTGATGCTTGTGGATCTCGGTCTTCCGGACGGGGATGGTCTCGATCTCGTCCGCGCGTTTCGCCGTGACGGCGTCAAGACCCCCATTCTTGTATTGACCGCGCGGGCTGCGATCGACGAACGAATATCGGGGCTGGACGCCGGCGCCGACGATTACCTGGTCAAACCTTTTAATAACGGCGAATTCCTCGCCCGCTGCCGCGCGCTGCTTCGGCGCGCGCCAGATACGAAGACGCCGATCCTTCTCGCCGGGCGATTAAGTCTCGACCTGGCGACCGGCGCCGCGACATGCGCCAACGTCGAACTTGGTCTTGCGCCTCGCGAACGCATGGTGCTCGAAATTCTGATGCGGGACGCGGGCCGCGTCGTTCAAAAGCGGAAGCTCGAACACGCGCTGTCAGAATTCGGCGACGAACTTTCGAGTAACGCCGTCGAACTCGCAATTTCGCGCTTACGGAAAAAGCTCGAGCCGCACGATTGTGGCGTATCGCTAGAGACGATACGCGGCGTCGGCTATTTGTTGCGTGAGACGACGCCATGACAAAGGAACAGCCCTCGCTCGTCACCATCGTCATCCGTCGAATCATCTTTTATTCCGCGCTCGCGATGCTTGGTCAATTCCTGGCGGTCGTCATCCAAGCTTGGTCGGACGACCTCCAACTTGGTCATATGGCCATCGAACAGGAGAGTTTCGCACTGGCGCAAGGGTTGAGCCGAGTTGATGGCGGCGTTTCATATTCCCTGCCGAGATCGTTGCAGGCTCGATATAGACAAGGGGAACACGACTACTTTGCCCGTATCCGCAATAAAAGCGGTGTGGTTCTATTCTCGAACTGCGATCGTGAATGCGCCGAGCGGTTTCTTCCGCTCAATATCGATCCCCCCAATTTTTGGGTGAGGCAGTTCGCGCCAGGAAAACCCTTGAACGTCGCTGGAGGACTTTTGGTCGACCGCGGCGTCTGAGCCGATCTTGGTGGAAGTGGCGATCCTGGGAGACAAGGATCATATTGTAAATTCCGTTTTGGCGCATGAAATCAAGGACCATATGGCGACACCGATGTCGCTGCTGCTTTTGGTGGTGCTGTTCGCGACGACCTGGTTGATTACGCGGGCGCTCAAGCCGGTTGCTCAAACCGCAGCTCTGGTGCCGAGTATAAATCCACTGAATAAGAAGGCGCGTCTCGCCACTCAAGAGTTGCCGCTGGAAATCGCTACGCTGACCGAAGCGATCAATACGGCTTGCGACAAGGTCGGAGAGCTGATGCGCGCCCAAAGAGATTATACGTCCGCTATTTCGCATGAGGTGCGAACGCCGCTCGCTATTGCGCATCTCGAGCTTGAAAAAATCGACGATCCACGAGCGCGAAAAGTCGAAGGCGATTTGGAGACGCTCAATCAATTGGTCGAACAGCTGACCACGCTGGCGCGTTTGGAGGGCGCCGACCTAATTTCGATGCAGTCGATCGATCTGCGGCATATGGCCGAAGACGTCGTAAGCGCCATGGCTCCTCTCGTTTACGCGTCTGGCAAGACGATAGAGTTCGTCGACAACGGTGCCTCGGAGTTCCGTGGGCATCCGACTTTGATCGAGAACGCGTTGCGCAACCTCGTCGACAACGCAATCCGGCACACGGGCGCGCGCGCCGATATCCGAGTCGAGGTAGGTCCGGGCGCGGTATTTTGTGTATGCGACAACGGCATGAATTCTGGCCTTGAGCAACCAAATGCCACCCTGCCTTCGTCGCGGCGAATTGGCCTAGGCTTGAAAATAGTCAATCGCATTGCTGAAATCCATTGTGGGCGATTGACGGTCAACAAACTGACGACGGGTGGAACAAGGGTGTGTCTTGCCTTTCGGGGGTCAGGGCAATTGTCGGTCTTGCCTACGATGTAATTCGGCGTGGGGTTTCGAAGCCGATCGGCGCTGGGTCATGCGTTCGAGGTATTGATTTACTTAAAGCGAGAATCTCCGAAAGAGATCAAAATTGGAATTCGATTCACAATCCTCACCGCGTCGTTCTTGTTCCCCGAGGCGACGAACGAAACCCTCATGCTGTCAATTCTTGGCGGCGGTACTGTGCTGGCCGTATCGACCGCGATCTTCAGCGGGGCGTTCCTCAAGACGACGGAGACAAGAACAGAAAATCGATCGGTCGTCGCAGTCTCGATAATTGGCGTATGCCCTGGCTCGCCGAATTGCCTCCTTCAGAACTCTCGTATGCGAGCAGATCTGGATGGGCGCGCTTCGAGGCTATCTGGTCATCACCGGAGGGCTGGTCCCTTTGCGGATCATCAGTCTCGCCGTAACTCATTAACCTGCTATCATAATTGGAGATCCTATGCCGACTACCCCCCACACCGAGAAGCACTTCCTTGGTTCCGAGTCTGTCCGTGATGTCGTGATTGGCATGGCGGACGGTTTGACCGTGCCCTTCGCACTGGCGGCTGGGCTTTCAGCCGCCGTTACGTCCACCCACGTCATTGTCACGGCGGGGCTGGCTGAAATCATCGCTGGCGCGATCGCTATGGGATTGGGCGGCTATCTGGCCGCGCGGACCGATCAGGAGCATTTTGCGTCGGAAGAGCGACGTGAGTATTTCGAGATCGACAAGCTCCCGGAGCAGGAAAAGGCCGAATTACGAGACATTTTCAGAAGCTTTGGCTTGCAAGGCTCCGAACTCGACACGGTCGTTGCCGCTCTATCAAAAGACAAGGATCACTGGGCGGAGTTTATGATGCGTTTCGAGTTAGGGCTTGAGCGACCTGATCCCAAACGAGCCCCGATCAGCGCGGCAACTATCGCCGTTTCATATATCGTGGGCGGCTTGATCCCATTGGGTCCTTATATGGTTGCGGGAGACATGAAACGCGCCTTGCTCTTTTCGATCTTGTTCACGGGGGTTGCGTTGATCGCTTTCGGAGCCGTGAAAGGCAAGCTTACGGGAATGAACCCTTTCAAATCGGGGTTGCAAACCCTGCTCGTCGGAGGACTTGCGGCGGGAGCGGCGTTTTATCTGGCGTCAGTATTCGGTTGATGGCAGCAGATCATTTGGCGGTACGCTGGCTGTGCGAAGGCGCGAGGAGTTCCAATGCATACCATTAAATATCGGATGACCGGCGAGAACCTACGTCCGCGCCGCACCAAACTCGAAATTCCCGGATGGGCCGGCCAGCCCGAGCCGCGCGTCGACGGCTCGCACGAATACGCCTGGCATTGCGTTCCCTTCTCTGAGGCGGCGCAATATGGCGTCGAGGTCTTTTACCCCTACGCCAACGAGTTGCGCGTCACGACCACGGATGGGCGGCTGGTGTTCGACGGCGATTTCGGCCCGCCTCCAAGCGAGGATCGGAATTGGCCGCCTTTTCGCACCTTCGGAGAGCAGTTCTACACTTATCAAATTCTGCTCGATTTGAAGGTCGAAGCGGGTTTCGCGGTCAAGATCGAACCGCATCCGAGATTTTACACCGACCCAACCGACAGCGTGCCGATCGCCGTGCCGGCGCTCATCCGGAACTGGTGGCCGATGCTGTTTTTCGTCGTTTTCAAATCACCGCCGGAAGGCCGCGCGCATGTCTTTCGGCCGGGCGAGCCCTTCGCGCAGTTCACGATCATCCCGGAGGAGTGCGATTTTGAACTCGTCGAAATGAGTGAAGAGGAAGCCGCCGAACGCGAATTGCAGTCGCGGCGCATCTACGAAAGCCGCGCCACGCTCGGCGCCGATTCGCAATGGGTCTCGGCGTCGAACACGGTCTTCGACGCCACCTATAGGCGCATCCACGGCGCCGCGCGCAAATTGCCGCCCCGCTGACGCGATCCGCGTCAGCGCCTTCCTTACGATCCGCGAAGGGTCAATAGGGATAGTAATTGTGGTGATGGTGGTGGTGGTGGTGGTGATAACGCCAATGGTGATGATGATGGTGGTGGTGATAGTAGCGCCGCCGCCAATAATTATTGTGATGGTGGTGATGATGGTGGTGATACCAATATTGAGCCAGCTGCGTTTGGGCGCCTGGCTCGCCCGCTTTATCGGCGCGCGCCGCCGCTTCCATCTCATCGGCGGTTTTGAGGAGCGCGACCGCGTTTGGTATCGGCTGCAGTAACTCGGCGTAGGAGGCCGGGCTCAAGACTTCGGCGATGCTTTTCGCCGCCGCCGGGTCCGTCGCGCCCATCGGCGCCAGCGCGGAGATTGCGCCTACAAGACCTGCGATCTTCTTATCCATTTTTTCCCTCCACCAAAATTGGCATGCCGGTTCGTAGTTGGCGCGGAAATAGCCAACGTCGAATTGGCTCATAGCGAGCCCATGGCGGCCGCGCATTCGACCGCCGCGCGACCTCTTAAACACATGGGCGCAACCCGCCCCAGACGATAGCGCGCCTCGTCTAGATCAAGCTAACCCGAGCACTCAACGGGTAGGGAATCTCACTCGCAAACGCGGCGAGGGCGGTAGCCGATCACCTCGCCATATTCATCGAACACAGGACGGGGTTCGCGCCAGCAATGGGGAGGTTCGACATAGACCGGCGCGGGAGCGCCGTAATAGACGGGCGGCGCGGGGCGGGCCATAGCGCCGCCCGTCATCGCGCCAAGCGCAAAACCGCCGATTCCGGCGGCGACCGCCGCGCCAGCGTCGTCCGCGCGAGCCGGAGCCGTTGGGCCGAGGGAGGCGACGCCAAGCGTGACGGAGGCGAGAACGGCGGCAAGCATTTTCTTCATTGAAGTCTCCGAGGGCGTCGCGCCCTTCCGCAAGGCGCTTCCAAAAGCGGGCTCATTTTCGATCGCGCAGTGAATTGAAAATGAATTACGGAAAAGCTTATAATTTCTCGCGTGGCATTTGTAAGGCGAGAATTATTATCAAATAAATTCAGTGGCTTTCGAGATGTGCTGGTTTGAGGACATCGAGCCGAAAGTGGGAGGCCGCGTGGTTTCGCGGATTTGATTTGGGACGACGGACCAGATTCTGTGAAAGCTCCATAATGGCGCTTCCGCGCTTTTCATCGTCATCGTCGAACAGCGAACATCGAACGCTCCCCGCCAAGTCCGGGGCGGGCTGTCGCGAACTGAACCCGCGAGCGATTTCGGCGCTTTGGGCTTGCTTCCCCGACCCAACCTGTCCCGAGGCAGATAACCGCACACGGGACCGCAATTCCCGCGGGAAACCACACGACTTTCGACGAACCAGGAAAATCTAGGCAGGCTGGGTGGCGGCACCTACACCATCACCGTCCACACGGTTGAATGCGCCGGATGACAACGCGCCAGCGCCCCCAGGCGGGAAGCTGTTTAGCGAGCTGCTGCGCGAATATCTAAAGGACCGCGAGGGCGAGCCGCCGATTGAACCCGGCGACGAACCGACATAGCTTATCTTTTCGGTGGGTTGCTCCTGACCCGCCAATGAAGCGGCCCGAGCGTGGATATAACGACGGGCCGTTTTCTTTTTGCGCCGTCGCCGTGGCCAACCGCCAGCCCAGCTTAAGGCCGCTTGTTACGTGGATGCATACACTGGCTCAATATGGCCGCCAGGCCGCACCTGAAAATGTCTAGCAACTTGTTGATTTTATTTGCAAAATATGCAGGCTTCGAACCTGCCGCCACCTGCTTCCAAGGCAGCAGACAATCAGCGCAAGGAGGTTGTCCGCGGCTCCGACGGAAGACCACAATGTTGCCATCCAGATGCTAGGCGCGGATCGTTTGAAAGGAATTAGCTCCGCGGCCGCGAAAAATGCGTTTTGAAGTCAAGGGTGCGCGAGCAATGCGCACATAGAGAATAACCACCTTGGAGAATGGCCACCTTGGGGTTTGCGATGAAGTCCTCCGCGGTCAGTTGATCAACGATCTCGACATAGACGCAGGGCATCTTAATGCGATGCACGGAAGCGGTTAAGTGCTCGGTGGCCCGCATTCGGTTGACAGCCTATTCTTCGAATTTCTGTGGGCGTGAGCAAGCGAGGTCGCCGATCTCCGCGCGCCTCGGTACCCATTGTTCAAGCCTGCTCTCGGCTATGTCTTGCGGCTTTGGTTTGGCGTCATTGAACGGCCTCGCTTCTAGAGCGTGACGACACGCTGGCTCTCGCCGTCGGATTCACGGAAGCGCGCGAAGACCGGCTTATGCTGATAAGCGACTCGGATAGGACGAAGCTGTCTTGGAGACATTGACGAGCCATAGTTTATGACAATTTAAAGGATTGCGCGACGTCGAAAGATCGATGTTATGGGCGCCTCATAAAAGGAGGACAACCATGGGAGCAATTCTTGAACTGACCAGCTATGCCGCGACCCCGGTCGGCATGCTCGTGATAGTCATCGTCGGAGCGGCGGCTTATTTCGCGGCGCGCTGGATTTTTAGCGACTGAATCATATTCGGCGGGTTCGACGGGATCACAGCCGGGCACGTCGTGGAGCCCGGCTGAAGCCGACAAGAGGCGTCCAACGGACCGATGGAGGGAGATCAAATTATGTCAACTCCTTCCTCGCGCTCAAAGGCAAAAGAGACCCATGCGGGACACGGCGCGCGCCACATCCACAGCCGAAATCGGCGATGTCTTACCGCCGCCCATCGGGAGCGCCAACTCGTCGGCGTCCCGCACGTGGGGCGCGGCGAGAAGCAGAAAGAATCCTTCGAGGAAGACCGTCGGCCGCACGGTGACGACCGGCAGGCCCGACCATGACAAGGCCTGCTCCGCCAGCCAGTGCAGCTTGTGTTGCGGGCTGTCGGTGGTCTCGGGGATGCTCATCTGCGTGACTGTCATCTGCGACATGCTAACGAAGGCTTCGACCCCGTGGTGGCGCGCCACTGCGGCGGCGTTGACCGTGGCCGCCAGGTAGTCCGCCGAGACCGACATGCCGAAATAGACGCGTTCGCAACCTTCAATCGCGCGGTGCATCGAAGTGAGATCGATCAGATCGCCTTGCATGACCTCTGCCCCAAGCCGACGTAAGGCCTCGGCGCGCTCGGGATGGCGTATTGGCCGCCTATCGGGGTTTGTAAAATCGTATTCGGCGCACCAAATTTGGTGATATTTGCCGCCGCCTCCATTCGACTTGGAGAAAAATGGAGAAAAAGTTTCAAAGATCGGACGCGGTTAATTCTTACTTACGCGCCCTTGTCCTTGGAAGTCGCTGATTATCGTTGACGTCGCCAAGCTGCGCTTTGCCGATTCTCAACGATTTTTAGAGAGTGTGGCTTTCTGGTGACAGCGCCGCGTGAACATCCGTGATTTAATCATCGAGCTCGGCGAAGGTCGCGCCAAGCGCCGCAACGAAGCCGATTTGCGTATCGTTGTGTTGGAGGCTCATCAAAATGAAACAGCGTGCTTTACTGCCTTCGCCCGAAGGCAACCATTCAGCGCCAATCATCGTCATTGAAAAGCGCGCTCTGATCAGAGAGTCTTTAGCGCTTTGCCTTCGCAAGGAATTCAGCTGTCCGGTGTTTTCTTTTCCGGACGTCGACAGT
The DNA here is from genome assembly GCA_963710695.1 of uncultured Alphaproteobacteria bacterium. Taxonomy (GTDB): domain Bacteria; phylum Pseudomonadota; class Alphaproteobacteria; order Rhizobiales; family Beijerinckiaceae; genus Methylocystis. The sequence continues at coordinate 9,659 of CAVQBO010000025.1, forward strand.
TGGCTAAAGGCTTCGTCGGGTTCCGGCGCCCAGCTCATTTTGGTTAGTGCGCGGGAGAGCGATCACGAAGCGCTTCATGCGCTTGGCGCTTCGGAAATCGGCGCTAACGTGATGGTTTTGCCAGATGCGACCCATTTCGATGACATCGTGGGCAGTCTCAAGCGCGGAGCCTTCGCGGGGCCTGCCAACAAAGGCCTATGCCTATGAATCGTCCTTTCCTTGGCGCAGGTCAGGCGGAACAATACCGGCCGGGGCGAAAACGCCGCCAGAAAGGACGAGTCGAATCGCGGCCAAAACTTCATCCAATGTCGCGCTGGTGGGAATATAACCACGCACCCCACAAGCAAAGCTCTTCGCGACGTTAACGGGGCTATCGACATCCGATATCACAATTGTGGGCGAATCATCACCCAAGCGCTTGAGTTGCGAAACTATTTCATTGCAATTGGATAGGTCCGAGCGAGCAGTCGTGTCGACGACTATGAATGCGGTGGTTTGTGTATACGGGGAACGCCTCCAGTTATCTATGCCATCAAAGAGATGCGCGGAGCACAATAATTCATCGCTGAATACGCGAGCCAGAGACTCCGTAATATAAGAAATCTCGCCAATGACGATAATTGGTCGCAAACTGGAGCCCCCCATGCTCACATAACAACAGTTAATTAAGAGAGGAGCGCTCCTCCTGGCGCTTGGGAGGCCTTGGGGGTTTGCTACCATGTTAAACATATTGGCATGATGCTCGCGGGTCAATCGCCCATTCGATTGAAGTCAGGCCTAAACAAATATTTTAAGATTGCCATCTTTTTGATTAAAAATCGACGTTTTTAGTCCTAGGGTCCAGACTCATAACCAGTAGCTGACGGTTGCGGCGATGCAGACGGCGGCGAGGAAGTTGGCGGCGTTTCGGTCGTACCGGGTCGCGACGCGCCGGAAGTCCTTGAGGCGGCAGAACATGCGCTCGATGGCGTTGCGATTGCGATAGAGGAACGGCGAAAAGCAGTTCTTCCATTTTCGGTTGGCCTTGGGCGGGATGTTCGGCATCGCGCCGTCGCTCTCGACTTGCCGGCGGATGGCGTCGCTGTCGTAACCCTTGTCGCCATGCAGGATTTCGCAAGCGGGAAGCTGTGCGAGAAGCTGCCGCGCCCGCCGTGCAATCGGCGACGTGGCCGCCCGTGAGCATGAAGGCGATCGGGCGACAGCGCGCGTCGGTCAGCGCGTGGATTTTGGTCGTGCGGCCGCCGCGCGAGCGGCCGATGGCCTGATTTTTCTCCCCCCTTTACCACCGCTCGCCGAGCGATGCGCTTTCACGGCCGAGGAGTCGATCAGAACTTCGACGGGCGGCCCGCCGGCTTGCGCGAGCGCGTGAAAGAGGTCGATCCACACGCCCTTGGCCGCCCAGCGGACATAGCGATTGTAGAGCGTTTTCCTCGGCCCGTATTCCGGCGGCGCGTCGATCCAGCGACCGCCCGACTTGAGCACATGAACGATGCCGCTGATGACCCGGCGGTCATCGACCCGCGCCTTGCCGCGCGTGTCGGTGGGAAGATGCGGCGCGATCTTCGAAAATTGCGCGTCCGTCAGCCAAAACTGGTCGAGAATCATCGGCGTTTCCTTTCGGAAGCCGTGAATCACAACCAGATCAACGAACCAAGCTTTTTATGGGTCTAGGCCCTAACGCATTATCTGTAGTTTATGGCCGAGCAAATTGGTGCGTTGCTCAGCTGACGCTTTGGCCTTGCATAAGCTCAGTGACGGATGGCGAGCCCGCGATCGCATCATTTAAAGACATGAACTCTTTTGCGTCGCGTCTCGCGTCACGTATCCTCATGGTTCGATAAAACAGGCTACGCGACAGCAGCGCCCGTCTCGGCGTTCGAATTCGAAATAAGGGGGGCTGTTCCATTTGTTTGCGCACGAATGTTTATGGCTGCTTCCGTTCTATTCTTAACGTGCATCTTCTTCATAATATTGTGAACATGCACCTTTACGGTGCTTTCGCTGATACCCAACTCGAACGCGATAATTTTGTTGGTTTTGCCTTTCCCAATGGCGTTGGCCACGGCGTTCTCACGCGGGGAGAACCCTCGAATTTCTTGTCCGCCACTCGGCCAAGCGTTGGGAGCCGGACGGGTATTCAAAAAGCAGTCGGCAGGCACGAAAACACCCCCAGCAGCCACAATCCGCAACGCTGCGATCGTCACGTTTAATGATGTGTTGGTGGGAATATATCCACGAACGCCGCACGTGATACTCTCCGTGATATTATCGAAGTCCGGCGCATCCGAGAGAATAACTATGGAATGGCCGCTGCCTGTTTCACTAAGTTGACGGATATGGTCGCGATCGTAGCCTTCTCCGCTAAGTATGATGAGCGACGCGCGGATATCGACCGAAGCCTGCCAACTACCAATGTTCTCGAATGAGACTACAGCGCACAAAAGGCCTGTGCTAATGTTACGCGCAAGGCATTCTCGTAGAAGTGTTCGCTTTTCGATAAGCACGACAACCGTCTCATGAGGGCTTTGTTTCCCAACGACACCGTCATTAACGTTTCCGTCCTCTACGTCTTCGCTCGTGATTGAAGTTGATGACGCAAAAGCTCCGTTTATATGCTCGTTGCCGTATGCCATGATCAAAGTCCTTTACACTTACGGCACGCCCCCGATGAGTCGCGAACACGGGGTTTCCGAAATTTACGGAAAATTCATAATTGCATAACGCCACGGCTTACGTTCGGTTCCAATCGGCTTGGATGTGATCAAAGGTCGCGCGCGTCCGCCACGTCCTCGGCCTTGGTGACAAGCGTGATGCTGCGCAGCTAAGTCGGCTTTATGAGCCAGACGCCTCGCTACGGATCAGGAAAATCTCGGCAGGCTGGCTTGTTATGTGTGTTTTTTCAGCGACCGCCCACCTTAACGCCCACCTTGCCGGGGAGCGGCCTGCGACCCGCCGTCTGCTAATATAATAACTCTTTGATTTTACTGGTGCCGGTTGCAGGAGTCGAACCCGCGACCTACTGATTACAAATCAGCAGTTCTATTATTTGCGCTATACCTCCGTCGGGAGCGCCTCACGTTTCAGAATGCAACGCTGACGACCGTCCTCACGGAGGCCGCGAAAAGTCCACCTGCGGCCGAGGGGCGCGATCCTATTTCGAGGCAGATAAAGCGCATGCGCGACCACTCTCTGGATTGAAATAACACGACCTTGGACGGATCAGGAAAATCTCGGCGGGGCTGGGTGGATGCGTGGCTATTCTGCCCTGCACATTTGCGGGCGGCAGGAAGTGTTGACTTGAAAAAAAATTTCTTACTCAACACGCGCTGTCGCGAACCTCGCTTCCGAGCGTCCGCCGCTTGTTACGTCAGTCAGTGGGCGGCTTCGGCTGCCGGACTCTGAAAGTTCTTGATTTTAATGGCGCGCCCGAAAGGATTCGAACCTCTGACCCCCAGATTCGTAGTCTGGTGCTCTATCCAGCTGAGCTACGGGCGCCCTTGACAGAAAGCCCCTCTGGCGAAACAGAGGGCCTTTCGCGAAACTGCAACGGCTTCTAGCCTTCCCGAGATCGAATGGCAAGGCCCAGATCGCACTCTTGCTCAACCGGCGCCGTTGCCCTTGGCCGCATGGGCCGCCGTCACCTCGCGCGCGTGGCGTCCGGTGACCTCGGCGAGGTGGTCGAAGCGCGCTTCGTAAAAGCCCGCGCCCGAGGTCGCCGAGCGCAATTCGACGATCAGGTTTTCCATCTCGGCTTCGGGGATCAGCGTCTCAAGGCGCTCCCAGCCTTCCCAGCCCACGCGCGGGCCAAACCCCAGGATTTGGCCGCGCCGGCTGGAAGCGATGCCGGTGGCGCGCGACATGCCCTCGCTGGGCGTATAAATCGTCACCGCCAGCACGGGCTCCAGCAGCACCGACTCCGCCCGGGAGAGAGCCTCGCTCATGCCGACGCGCGCCGCCGTGCGAAAGGCCATGTCGGACGAATCGACCGAGTGATAGGAGCCGTCCATCAGCACGGCCTCGACGTCGACCACCGGAAAGCCGAGCGGCCCGTGCGCCAGCGCATCGTGGCAGCCGGCCTCGACCGAGGAGAAATATTGCCGCGGCACGGAGCCGCCATGCACCTGCTCGGAAAAGAAAAAGCCCTCGCCGCGCTCGCGCGGCCCGACTTCCAGCACGACATCGCCGAATTGGCCGTGCCCGCCCGACTGTTTCTTGTGGCGCCCGCGCACCGAGACTTTTTTGCGGATCGTCTCCTTATAGGCGACGGTGGGCTTGTGAACCTCGACCGTCACGCCGAAGCGCGAGGAGAGACGCTCCAGCGTCACGCGCAGATGCATTTCGCCCTGGCCGAGCAGCTTGATCTCCGAGAGTTCCTGATCATGCACGTAGATCAGCGACGGATCTTCGTCGACGAGCTTCGCGATGGCGCTGGCGAGTTTCATCTCGTCCTTGCGGTCCTTCACTTTCAGCGCGACCGCGTGCACCGGCTCCGGCGCCGGGACGAGCGATTTGGCGACATCCCGGATCCCGCCGCGCGGATCGCCCGTGAGCGCATCGCCGGTCGCGGCGTGCTCTAAACGCCCGAAGGCCAGCGTGTCGCCCTCGAGCGCCTCGCTGCGCTTCGATGGCGCGCCGCCGAGCAGGCGCGAGACGCCGGAAATCTTGTCCTCGCCGCCCGGGGAGAGCACGGACTGCCCGTCGACAAAGGTTCCGCGCAGCACGCGCGCCAGCGACAATTTACCGCCATGCGACGTGTGGATCGTGCGCAGGACGCGCGCCAGCGGCGGACCCTTGTCCGAAACGCCCAGCCGCGCCCGCGTCGTCTCGATCCCCGGCGCCTCGTGGCGCAGCGCCTTGAGCAGCCGCGTCACCCCGGCGCCGCGCGCCGCGGAACCGAAGAACAGCGGGACGACCAGCCCTTCTCGCAGCTCCTTGGCGAGATCGTCGAACACCTGGTCGCGCGGCGGCTCGATGTCGGAGATCAATTCCTCCATCAGCTCGTCGTCATAGTCGGCGAGCCGCTCCAGCATGGAGTAGCGTTGCTCCTTCTCCTGCGCCGCGTCGCCCGAGGGAATCGCGACGACCTCGGAGAGCGCGTGCTCGCGGTAAACATAGGCGCGCTCGAGCGCCAGATCGATGAAACCGATGGCGACGCCGTTCTTCCAGATCGGCATCTGCCGCGCCAGCAAGGGCGTGCGCGACGCCGGCTGCAACATCGCGAGCGTTTCGCGCACGCCGAGGCCCGCCGCGTCGATCTTGTTCACGAACAGGAAATGCGGGATGCGCAACTCCTCGAGCTCGCGCAGCACGAGTTGCAGCGAGAAGACCTTGCGCGGATCGGCCTCGCACACGACGATCGCCGCGTCGACCAGCGGCAGCACGTTGCGCGCTTCATGGGCGAATTCCATCGATCCCGGAAGATCGATGAAGGTGTATTGGTCGCCGAGATAGTCGGCGTGGCCGATGTTGGCCTCGACGCTCATTTGATGCGCGCGCGCCTCCGGGCTGGCGTCGCCGACGCCCACGCCCTCGCGCGTGGCCCCGGTCCGTTCGAGCAGGGCCTCGAATAATTTCGTCTTGCCGCTCTGAAACGGGCCGATCAGCGCGATTAGCCGCGGCCCGCCGGTTCTTCTGCCGTGGTCATTTCCCGTTCCGCCCATGGCCTGCTCCCTTTTTCGCCGGAGCCAGAGTCGCGACTTAGCCTGTTGCCGCCAGCGCCAGGCGTTTGACGCCCGATTATCGGCTCCGTTGCCGGATCGTCCCACCTAGCGGCGGCGAGCGCAAGCCGAAACCGCGTGTTGCGAGGACGCGACCTTCCCTCCGCCGCCAAAGCGGGCTAGAAGGCGAAACAGTCCACTTCAAGGAGCCTACATGCGTCCCAGCAAACGCGCGCTTGACGAAATGCGCCCGGTCAGTTTCGAGCGCGGCGTCGCCCGTTACGCGGAGGGCTCCTGTCTCGTGAAGTTCGGCTCCACCCATGTGCTGTGCGCCGCGACGCTGGAGGACAAGCCGCCGCCGTGGCTGCGCGGCCAGGGACGCGGCTGGGTGACCGCCGAATATGCGATGCTGCCGCGCGCCACGCACACGCGCACGCGCCGCGAGTCCACCTCGGGCAAGCCCTCCGGCCGCACGCAGGAAATCCAGCGGCTGATCGGCCGCTCGCTGCGCGCCGTGACCAACCTGCCCTTGCTCGGCGAGCGCCAGATCATGATCGACTGCGACGTGATCCAGGCCGACGGCGGCACGCGCACCGCCGCGATCACCGGCGCCTGGCTCGCCCTGCGCGACTGCTTCGAGTGGATGCGCTCGCGCTCGATCATCAAGGACAGCCCGCTGCGCGATCACGTCGCGGCCATCTCCTGCGGCATTTTTAACGGCAAGCCGGTGCTCGATCTCGATTACGCCGAGGATTCCACCGCGCAGACCGACGCCAATTTCGTCATCACCGGCGCCGGCGGCCTGGTCGAAATCCAGGCGACGGCCGAAGTCGCGGTGTTTTCGCCGCAAGAGCTGCAATCGCTGCTTGGCCTGGCGCAAAAGGGCGTGGCCGATCTCGTCGCCTTGCAGAAGGCCGCGCTGGCGTGAGCGCGCGTAAAATCGAGGGGCGGCTGGTCATCGCCTCGCATAACCCCGGCAAGCTGTGGGAACTGCGCCAACTGCTCGGGCCGCACGGCGTCGACGCGGTTAGCGCCGGCGAACTCGGCCTGCCCGAGCCCGAGGAGACCGAGACGACGTTTCGCGGCAATGCGCTGCTGAAGGCGCGGGCGGCGGCCCAGGCCTCGGGACTCCCCGCCTTCGCCGACGATTCCGGGCTTTGCGTCGACGCGCTTGACGGCGCGCCCGGCGTCTATTCGGCGCGCTGGGGCGGCGAAAACAGGGATTTTGGCGCGGCCATCGAGCGCGTCGAGCGCGAACTCAAGGAGCGCGGCGCGAAGCCGCCCTTCGCCGCGCATTTCATCTGCGCTCTCGCGATCGTCTGGCCCGACGGCCATGCGGAAGAGTTCGAGGGCCGCGTCGACGGCGTGCTCGTCTTTCCAAAGCGCGGCGACAAGGGCTTTGGCTACGACCCGATCTTCCTGCCCGACGGGCTGGACAAAACCTTCGGCGAGATGATGTCGGCGGAAAAACACGCATTGCCGGGCGACGGATCAATCGCGCTGTCGCATCGGGCGCGGGCGTTTCAGGCGCTGGCGCGGGCTTCGCTGGGGCCGCGGCCAAGTTAGCGCCTTGTCGCGCCTTGCCGGAACATTATGTTTGCGTTGTAAAACCATTGCCGCCGCGTTCGCTGGCGTGACCTTTCCGGCGCGCCATGCGATAAAGACTCATGGTCACGACAATTTGTACCGCATTCGATCCGGGCTTCGGCGTCTATGTGCACTGGCCGTTCTGCCTGTCGAAATGCCCATACTGCGATTTCAACAGCCACGTGCGCCGTGGCGATGTCGACGAGGATCGCTTCGTCGAAGCCTTTCGCACGGAAATCGCCCATCGCGCCGCCCTGACGCCGGGCCGGGTGGTGAACTCCGTGTTTTTCGGCGGCGGCACGCCGTCGCTGATGTTGCCCTCCACCGTCGCGGCGATACTCGACGCCATCGCCAAACATTGGAGCCTCGCCCCGGATGTCGAGATTTCGCTGGAGGCCAACCCCACCAGCGTCGAGGCCTCGCGCTTTCGCGGCTTCAAAAGCGCGGGCGTCAATCGGGTTTCGCTCGGGATCCAGGCGCTGAACGACATCGACCTCAAGAACCTCGGCCGCCAGCATTCGGTCGCCGAGGCGCTGGCCGCGCTGAACGTGGCCAATTCGGTGTTTTCCCGCACGTCCTTCGATCTCATCTACGCCCGCCCCGGGCAGACGCCGGCGAGTTGGCGCAAGGAACTCGACTTGGCGCTCGCCTATGCGCCCGAACATGTTTCTCTCTATCAACTCACGATCGAGCCGGACACGATGTTCGAGCGCATGTTCAACGCGGGCAAGCTGGTCGTGCCGGACATGGACACGCAGCGGGCGCTGTGGGACGTGACGCAAGAGGCGACCGCGCGCGTGGGCATGCCGGCCTATGAAGTCTCGAATCATGCCCGGCCGGGCGGGGAATGTCGGCATAATCTCGTCTACTGGCGCTATGGCGAATATGCCGGCGTCGGTCCCGGCGCGCATGGACGGTTGAACACGCCGCGCGGACGCCGCGCGCAATCGGCGGAGCGCCACCCGGAAATGTGGCTGACCTGCGTCGAGACCGAGGGGCACGGCCTGGTCGAGGACGAGTTGCTCAACGCCGAGCAGCAGGGCGACGAATTCCTGCTGATGGGGCTGCGCCTGCGCGAGGGGATCGACCCCCAGCGCTATTTCCTGCTCACCGGCAAAAAGCTCGCGCCATCCAGAATCTCCGATCTGATCGGCGACGGCCTCGTGGAATACACGAGGGACAACCGTCTGCGGGTGAGTTCCGAGGGTTTTCCGGTGCTGGACGCGGTCGTCGCGGATCTCGCGGCCTAAAGCGCGTTCGGGCCATTGCCTTTGCCGACGCCATTGCCTACATAGAGTTGTCGTCTTGGCGCGGGGTGGAGCAGCCCGGTAGCTCGTCAGGCTCATAACCTGAAGGTCGTCAGTTCAAATCTGGCCCCCGCAACCAATTCGCACATAATTCAATCACCGTTTCCACGGTGGGGTGGAGATTGCATCCGCACCCACGATAGCCGTGCTCGCGCGGACTAATAAGCTGGGTGTTTCCGACCCCGTTGCGACGCCAGAGGCTATCGCGCATCGAATTTAAATTGCGCTTCCCTGACTTGCCCCCAGTTTGCCTTGGCCCAATCGACTAGTCCTTGCGTGGGGGGCAGCAGGCTCTTTCCGAGGTCCGTAATCTCGGTACTCGACGCGGGGCGGCGCTTCGGGAAACGGCTCGCGGACGACCAGCCGCGTCTCTTCTTCGAAACAAGCTTCCGCTATATATGTGGCTCTCCTTTTGTAAGCAACCTTGCAAAGCGCATGGAGAGTCCAGGATGCCGAATCCGAAATACGCCGCCTACGAGGCCGCCGACCCTTACTTCGATCTGGTTCGAGGGGCGCTAGGCGACCTCGTTGATGGCGAGCACTTCTTCGACGTCGTCAGTGACGACGTCGTCTACGAGGTTCTCTACGACTTCCCCGGTTGGCCTCGCATTATCCGAGGGCGCGCCGATCTGATGGCCCAGTTCATGGGCTATGGCGAAAACATCGAGCTTCAATCCGCCGATAAATTGATTACCCACAAGACAGACAACGGTCGTGTCGTCGTCATCGAATATGAAGTCCATGGGACCATCCTCGCGACAGGCGTGAAGTACAACAATCGGTTTTGCTCAATCATCAAGATTGAAAACCGGAAAATCGCGCACTGGAGAGACTACATGGACTCTCTCGCGGCCTGGAACGCATTGACGGCGCGCGCTCACTAAAAGGCCAGCAAGCCCGAGGGCGAAGGACTCGGCGAGGCCGGGCCATCTCGACAAACGACCCGGCCGAGGCGGAGAGGTTGAAGGAGGCCCACCAGTCGGATCAACTGACCGACGAGCTAACCAAGGCCCGGCGCGATCAAGCCCCAATTCCGCCCGCCTTCTCGAAGCCGTGTTCGGACATGCCGGGCTATTCGTGGTCTCCGCGAAGCGACGGGTAGAACCGCCCTATTTTCTCGATGTCCAGCCACGACCGCGACATTACGCCTCCTGCCGTTGGAGGCGTTCCCGATCGCATTCGCGCGCGGGACCGCCGCCCGCCGCCGAGCCCGATTAGAGCATTTTGGACTTCGACGAAAGCGGAGCGGCCCGCGCGCACCGCCTTGGCGCGCCTTCCCGGCGCCCGGCGGCGGCCCGGCCTAGTCGCCGACCACCTCCAAAAACGCCTGCGCGGCTTCCCTGCGCTCGAAGACATGGGGTGAAAGCCCGCGCTTGGTCATCGCCTCCTTCATCTTCAGCCGCGCGAAGGCGCTGGTCGCGTAGCGCGCCGTCGACGAGTAGTAATGCTCCATCATATAATGGATCATTTCCGCGTAATCGTCGTAGAGCGGCTCGGCGATCTTGGCGCCGTCGTGGTTGACGACGGAATTGACGCGCTTGCCCACCTTCTGGCAGGCCTCGACCAGCGTCTTGCGCAATTCGTCCACGTCCTTCTTGGTGCGGGCGTGCCAGCCTTCGAGGTTCACGAACAGAATATTGCGCTCTGGATCGTATTGCACGCGTTCGTGCATGTTGAGGTTGAGCAGTTCCGCCAAAAGCCCCATCGGCTCGTCGATGAAGAGTTGGCGATCCATCAACTCCGGCTCGTTGACGATTGGCTTGAAGGCCATATGCGCCAAAATATCCTTTTCTATGTCGATTCCGGGCGCGACCTCGATTAGCTCCAGTCCCTTGGGCTGGAGTTGGAACACGCAGCGCTCCGTCACGTAAATCACCGGCTGCTTGCGCTTTTGCGCGAATTTGCCGGAGAAGGTGACCTGCTCGACGAAGTTCAGGAATTTGCGGTTGCGCCCTTCCTTGATGATCTTGACCTTGCCGTCCTCGATCACGACATCGAGCCCGCCATTGGTGAAGGTGCCGGCGAAAACCACGCTGCGGGCGTTCTGGCTGATGTTGATGAAGCCGCCGCAGCCGTTGAGGCGGCCGCCGAATTTGCTGGTGTTGACATTGCCCTGCACGTCGCATTCGGCCATGCCGAGGCAGGTCATGTCGAGCCCGCCGCCGTCGTAGAAATCGAATTGCTGGTTTTGCTGGATGATGCTGTCGGCGTTGGAGGCGCCGCCAAAGCTCGATCCGCTCGCCAGCACGCCGCCGATCGCGCCGGCCTCGGTGGTCAGGGTGATATAGGGCGTGAATTTTTCCTCATTGGCGACGGCGGCGATCCCTTCCGGGGCGCCGACGCCGAGATTGACGACGCCGTTGGGGGGCAGCTCGAAGGCGGCGCGGCGGGCGATGACCTTGCGCTCGTCGAGCGGCATTTTGGCCATGCCTTCGACCGGCACGCGGATTTCGCCCGACAGCGCCGGGTTGTACATGACGCCGTAATTCATCCGGTGCAGTTCCGGCGTCTCCGCGACGACCACGCAATCGACCAGGATACCGGGGACTTCGACATCCTTGGGCCGGATCGACCCCTGCTCGACGATGCGCTCGACTTGCGCGATGACGATGCCGCCATTGTTGCGGGCGGCCATGGCCTGGGCGAGATTGTCGAGGACGAGCGCCTCCTTCTCCATGCTGATATTGCCGGAGGGGTCGGCCGAGGTGCCGCGGATAAAGGCCACGTCGATCTTGGTGGCGATGTAGAACAGCCACTCCTCGCCCTGAATATTGTGATATTTTACAATGTCTTCGGTGGTCACCTCATTGACCTTGGCGCCGCCGAAACGCGGATCGACATAGGTATAAAGCCCGACCTTGGAGAACAGGCCCGGCTGTCCGGCGGCGCAGGCGCGGTAAAGCTGCGAAATCACGCCCTGCGGCAAATTATAGCCGAGAATCTTGTTTTCCTGGGCGGCTTGGGCGACCTTGGGCATGCGGCCGAAATTGCCCGCTATGACCCGGCCGAGCAGCCCTTCGTGATGCAGCCGTCCGGTCCCGAGCCCTTTGCTGTCGCCGGCTCCGGCGGTCATGATGAGGGTCAGGTTCTTGGGGTGGCCGGTCTCCACGAAGCGCTTTTCCAATCCCATATGGAGCGCCTCCGGGATGCAGCTTTGGACGAAACCGCTCGTGGTTACGACATCATTGTCTCGGATGAGCGCGATCGCCTGCTCCAGCGTGGTGACCTTGTTATTCGCCATTTCCTTCAGCTTCCCCTCTTTGGCTCCACTCTTTAAGCTTCGACGCGGACGAACCCTTCGTCGCCGGCGCGCGCGGTGGATGGACCTAACAACATCCATCCAAGGCTAGAGATTGGCAACGGCTTTCGCAACAGATAAACCTGAGAGCGAAGGCCGTGGCGACGATGCTCGGTGAATGGAGACTAAGTGTCGGACGTTTCGTCGGTCTTTCCTATCGGCGGCGACCCAATTCCGTCAAATCGCCGCGCCATAACCGTTTTCGCCCGACATCGATTGGGCAAGGCTTGCGACCAACCATCGGAGCTACCGTCATGACGCCGCCACGCGCCATCCTTTATATCCTCGCGCTTGGGTCGGGCCTGCTTGGGTTCAGCCTTGGGGCCAGGACGGCCCTTGCTCACGCGATTGTCGTGGCCGCGACGCCAAGCGCTCATCAGACGGTGGCGCAATCGGAACTCAATGTTGAGATTCGCTTTAACAGCCGGGTCGACGTGACTCGCTCGCGTTTGACCTTGGCGCGGCCAGACGGCGCCAGCGTCATTTTGCCGCTGCTTGGAAGCGGCGCGTCCGAAACCCTGACGGCAAAGGCCCCGGGACTGGAAAATGGGCATTATCGTCTGTTATGGCAAACGCTTAGCATCGACGGCCATATCACTCACGGCGAAATTCCCTTCGAGGTAAAGCGGTAAGTGTCGTGCAGCTATTTTTGGAACTCTATGGTTTTCTGAGCGTCACGTTGCGCGGCTTCATCATCGCGGCGCAATCGCTCACGCTCGGCGGATTGGCTTTCCTGGCCCTGGCGCTCCCGGCGGGGCAAGCCTGCGAGCGTCCGTCGCGGCGCCTGTTGGTCTGGAGCGCTCGCGGGCTGTGTCTGGGCGAAATATTGGCGGCCTTGTCGTTGATGGTCATGCTCCGCGGCACGCTCGATCTTTCGATCGGACAGGTGCTCGGCGCCGATGCGGTGATCGTCGATCTCGTCGTGGCGGGGCTCGCCGGCGGAATCGCCTTTTTTGCGCGCGGATGCGCGTCCATGCGCGTTTGCGCGCTGCTATGCGCTCTCGTGCTCGCCGTCCAAGTGGGGGCGACGCACGCCGCCAGCCGTCCCGATCGCGCGGCGACGCTCTATGTCGCCGAGTTCGCCCATATGCTCGGCGTCGGCGCTTGGATCGGCGGAATCCCATATTTTATCATGGCCTTGGCGCAAATGCGCGGGGACGGGCGCCGTCTGGTCGCCGCGCGCTTCTCCGCGATGTCGCTTGGCTCGGTCGCCCTGCTGATCGGCGCCGGCGTCTATATGGCGGTCGATTATGTCGGCGAGCCCGCGGCGCTCTATGGGACCTCCTATGGCGTCATGCTTTGCGCCAAGATCGCGCTGCTGGGCGGCTTGCTGCTGCTGGGCGGCCTGAATTTCCTCGCCGTGCGCCGCCCGCGATCCGATCCGTCGACGCTGCTCCCGCGAACGCGCCGCTTCGCGGAAGTCGAGATCGGCGTTGGCTTGACCGCGATTTTTTGCGCGGCCTCGCTGACGTCGTTGCCGCCCGCCCGCGATCTTCCCGACGACCGCGCGACGCTCGCCGAGATCGTCCAGCGCGTCGAACCGAGCTGGCCGGTGCGGCTGGAAAGCCCCGATCACGCGAGCCTTTCGACCTCGCTGCCCGCCTCCGCCGCGCCGCGAGATCCGCGCGCCTTCGCGGCGGGCGAGGAAGCCGCGCCGCCGCGCAACGCCGCGGACATCGCGTGGTCGGAATATAACCACCATTGGGCGGGGCTGTTCGTGTTGCTGATGGGCGCCTTGGCGCTCGCCGAACACATCCCGCTCCTCGCGCCGGTCGCCCGGCATTGGCCGCTGACTTTTCTCGGGCTTGCCGCATTTCTATTCATGCGCGCCGACGAGACCGTATGGCCGCTGGGAAATCTCGGGCTGATCGAAAGCCTGAGCGATCCCGAAATCGCGCAGCATCGTTTGTTTATTTCGCTGATCATTCTGTTCGGATTGTTCGAGTGGCGCGTGCGGTTGGGCCGACTAAAAGACGCTTTCGCTCCTTACGTCTTTCCGCTGACGACCGCCATCGCGGCGGCTTTCCTGCTCACCCATTCGCATGGGCTGTCCAATCCGAAGGAAGAGTTGCTGATCGAAGTCAGCCACACGCCACTCGCTCTCATTGGCGTGGCGGCGGGGTGGGCGCGCTGGCTGGAATTGCGCCTCGACGATGGCCCCGCGCGCCGCATCGCCAGCTTCGTCTGGCCCGCGGCTTTTGTTCTGGCGGGGCTGATGCTGCTGTTTTATCGGGAAATCCTAGGGTCTTTCCGGTTTAGCGGTCATGCTCGCGCCGGACGACGCGCCAGAGAGGGAGACGATTGGCGACGACGCGCGTAATGTCCGCGCCCGCGCGGCAACGCAAGATCATCCACATCGACATGGACGCCTTCTACGCTTCCGTCGAGCAGCGCGACAATCCCGAATTGCGCGGCAAGCCGGTCGCCGTCGGCGGCTCGCGCGAGCGCGGCGTCGTGGCGGCGGCGAGCTACGAGGCGCGAAAATTCGGCGTGCGCTCGGCGATGCCCTCCATCACCGCGAAACGAAAATGCCCCGAGCTGATCTTCGTCAAGCCGCGTTTCGACGCCTACAGGGAAGCGTCGCGCCAGATTCGCGCGATTTTCGCGCGGCACACGCCGATCATCGAACCGCTGTCGCTGGACGAAGCCTATCTCGACGTGACGGAAAATCCGCGCGGCGTCGCCTCGGCGACGCGGATCGCCGAGGAAATCCGGGCGGCGATCCGCGCCGAGACCGGCCTCACCGCCTCCGCCGGCGTCTCCTATAACAAATTCCTGGCGAAGCTCGCCTCCGATCACCGCAAGCCCGACGGGCTGTTCGTCATCACGCCGAGCATGGGGCCGGCCTTCGTCGAGACATTGCCGGTTGGCAAATTCCACGGCGTCGGTCCGGCGACGACGCGGAAGATGAACAGCCTCGGCATCGAAACCGGGCTCGAGTTGAAGGCGCGAACGCTTGCCTTCCTTCAGCGGCATTTTGGGAAGGCGGGGTCATATTATTATTGGATCGCGCGCGGCGTCGACGAGAGGCCGGTGCGCGCCGACCGCATCCGCAAATCGATCGGCGCGGAAAACACCTTCTTCGAGGACATCATCACTTATGACGCGGCGCGCGCCGCGCTCGAACCGATCGTCGCGAAAGTCTGGCGCCATTGCGAGGCGACGCACATTCGCGGGCGCACCGTCACCTTGAAGGTGAAATTCGCGGATTTTCGCCAGATCACGCGCAGCCACACCGGCGTATCGCATATCGCGACACAGGCGGAACTCGAACGGCTCGGCCTCGCGCTGCTTGGACCCATCTTCCCGGCGCGAAAGGGAATCAGGCTGCTCGGCGTGACGCTGTCGTCGCTTGGCGAGGAACGGCTAAAGAGCGGCGATCAATTGAACCTTAAATTTTAGCCCTGTTCGCGATGTCTCGACGGAAATTTGCCGCGGGGATGGCGCCCTGTGCTATTCGCCGCTTGGCGGGAGAGCGGCCGGCCGGTTTCCGTCGGCCCGATCGCGTCCACGACGGACCAAGGAATGAACCGAAGCATGCGTGTCAAACCCTTCGCGAGGACAATGCGCTTCGCTCTTCTTCTCAGCGCGGGGCTGGTTCTTCTCGGCGCGGGGCTGGCCGGCTCGCGCGAGGCCGCCGCCTTCGACGTGGCCGACAGGACGGCGCTTTGGCATGTCGTCAATGATCTTTGTCGTCCGATGCAGCGGGCTTTCAGCCTGCCCCTTCCCTGTCTGAAGGTGGATATGGCGGACGGATTCGCCGTGATACGCGCCCCCGGCGACAAGACCCGAATTCTGGTCGTCCCGACGGAGAAAATAGACGGAATCGAAAGTCCCGCCGTTCTTGGCGAGCAAATGACGAACTTTTGGTCAGAGGCTTGGAGCGAGAGAAACCGCGTCGTGGCGAGCGCTCCCCGGCCGCTGGGTTGGAACGACATCGGCATGGCCGTCAACTCGCGGCGCGGCCGCTCGCAGGACCAGTTGCACATTCATGTCGATTGCGTGGACCCGCGACTAAAGCTGGCGCTGGCGTCGCGCGCCAGCCGGCTTTCGTCGAAATGGTCCAGTCTCGAACCGGGCCCCTGGGCGGGTCGCTATCGCGTCAAGGAAATCGACGCGGCGGGCGTCGATCGCAACATCTTCAAGCTCGTCGCCGACGAGATTCCGGGAGCGAAGTCGAGGATGGCGCGGCAATCGATCGCGGTCGTCGGATTCATCGGCCAAAACGGAGATCGCGGCTTCGCCGTGCTAGCCAATAGCGACGGCGGCCACGCCGAGGAATTGCTGGATCATGACTGCTCGCCAATTTGGCAAGTGAATTGACGGGCGATGCAAACGGGTCGAAGTGATCGGCAGGCTGAGGCTTTCGGATGAAAACGGGTCGAAGTTGATCGACAAGCCGCACAGCGCGGACTACTTTCCTTCGATGAGTTCGCGGGCGGCGTCGCGAAGCATCTTGCGCGAATTGCCCCGCAGATATGACATATGGCCGCCGGGCGACACGGTGAGTTTCACGCGGGCGCCGTCGCCATAGGCGGGCAACTGGTCGAGCAGCAATTTGGTCGTGAAATAGGGCGTCACGAGGTCCGCCAGACCATGCACGACGAGAACCTTGAAACGCGGATCGAGAGCCAGGGCCTGACGCAAATCGGAAACCGCCTCGGCGCCATTACGGCCTCCTCGCCCGAAATCCCAAAGATGCGCCGTCTGATCGTTGAGAATTTCATATCTTGCGTCGCCGACCGGCCATTGCAGCTTGTCGGTCACGACGCCCGTCATGGCGGCGCCGAAGGGCGCGCGCAAGGAGTCGAGCACGGGATCGGCCCAGTCGCTCTCTCGCGCATAGGGCGTCGGATCAAAGCCCGCCACTTCGCCGTCGTAAGAACTAAGCACCCGCCCCGACGCCGCGAGACGTTCGCGGGTGAATGTCTTGGCGTCGATACGTCCGGCGAGACGCTCCACTTTTTCGGGAGGGAGGCCCGTTAAGCGAGCGACATTCGCGCGCAAACGCGCCATGGCGTCGGCGTCCTTCACGCCCTTCAGGAGATCGGTCACATACTCCCCGGCGGCGTAGGCCTCCACGTCGGCGACATCGCGTCGATCCTTGGCGCCGCGAGAGATCGCCGCGAAACTGGGAAGATAGGCGGCGAAGGTCAGGAGATTTCGACCGCCCTCCAGCCAGGAGAAATCGAGCACGGGCGAGACGAGAACCAGCCCTTCGACGCCGACGTTCTCGCGCTCTCGCAACGCGCCCGCGAGCTTGACGACGCGAAAGCCGCCATAGCTCTCGCCAACCAGATATTTCGGCGAAGCCAATCGCCGGTGCGTCGTCAGCCATTTGCGCACGACCACGGCGAGCGCCTCAACGTCGCCCTGCGCCGAGAAAAAATGCTTTTTCGACTCTTCGTTCTCGTTCAAAAACTTGCTGTATCCCGTGCCGGGAGGATCGACGAACACGAGATCGACGAAGCCAAGCCAGCTTTCGGCGTTGTCGACGACGAGCGGCGGCGTCGATGGCGAAAAGCTGTCGCCATCGAGGCGAAGCCGCCAGGGCGACAGCGCGCCGAGCCCCAGCCACGCGGAGCCCGCGCCGGGTCCGCCGTTGAAGACAAAAGCCACGGGCCGCGTCAGCGGATCGCCGTCGGCGCGTTCGTAAGAGACAAAGGCCACGTCCGCCCGGGGCGCGCCGCTTTGCGCGTCGGACAGACGCACGGCGCCGGCGCGCGCGGTGAAGGCCAGTTTTTCCCCGGACAGCGTGATCACATGCTTGGTGGCGACCTCCGCCGGCAGGCCGAGCGCCGTGGCGGTCTGCTCTTCGCTCCCTTTTTTCCGCGGAGACCTCCGCGGCGTGGCCAGGCGCCAAGGCGACGCCAGCTAGAACCGCGAAAACGAATGCCCATGAGGTGGAAACAGCTCGCGCCATGTCGCTTGGCTCTCGATGCGGGGTGGGATT
This sequence comes from uncultured Alphaproteobacteria bacterium, assembly GCA_963710695.1. Classification (GTDB taxonomy): domain Bacteria; phylum Pseudomonadota; class Alphaproteobacteria; order Rhizobiales; family Beijerinckiaceae; genus Methylocystis. The sequence goes on from CAVQBO010000025.1 coordinate 27,461, forward strand.
GCCCTTGTTCAATACGGCCCGTTGGACCAAGGCTATGCGTCGATCTTCAGCCCCAGCGCGAATTGCTTGAGACGATCCTGAAACAGCTGACGCACGCGCGCGGCCGTCGCCGGATGCTTTTCGAGAATTTGGTGGAACAGCGACCGCGAGATTTTCAGCACGGTGGAGGGCTCGCGCGCGAACGCGGTCATGGGCCGCGAGGTCGCAGCTATCAGCGCGGTCTCGCCCAGAAGGACGAGCGGGCGCAGGATTTTCTCCGCCGGCGCGCCGGGTTCTCGGCCCTCGATGGCGATCGCGCCGGCGGCGAGCAGATAGCCCCCGTCCGCCGCCTCGCCGCGCCGAAACAGGACGTCGCCGGCGCGCAGCAATCTCGTCTCGGCGCCGTAGATCAATCCCCGCAACGCCTCCGGCTCGAATACGGCGAACAAGTCAATGCGCATGATTTCGTCAAGTTCGGTGTCGAGCGCCATGGGCCATCCAGTTTTCAGCGCGCCTCGGGCGCGTCGTCCAAACTCGCGTCATTGGTCGTCAGCCGATAACCGCTTGGGGCCGAGAGCAAGAACTTGGGCGGTCCCGACGCGTCTTCGATCTTGCGGCGCAAACGATGTATATGGGTCTCCAGAGTATGCGTGTCGACAGCGGGACTATACCCCCAAATTTCCCGCAGCAACACATCCCTCGCCACGACTTCGCCGCCCGCGCGGGCCAGCCGCGCGAGAATCGCCGTCTCCTTCTCCGTCAAAAGATGGCGAACGCCATGCGGCCCCATCAGGGTTTGCGTCGTTTCGCAAAAGAAATGATCGCCGAGCGTCGCAGCCGCGGCGGCGAAGGCGGGCGTCGCGATCTTCGCGCGAATCATCGCCATCAGCCCCGCGAAACGCATGGGACGGCGCATGGAGCCGTCGAACCCTTGCGGCGTCGCGGCCTCGCGTCGCGCCAGCAAGATCGCCGGGCCGCTAAAGCCCGCGGCGCGCGCCATTTTCAACAAACTCGCCGCGCCGGGCGCCTCGATATCGTCGGCGATCAGCAGAACGTCGGGCGAGCCGTTCTCGATCCGCGCCAAAGCCTGTTGGGCGGTTTCGGCCTCCTCGGCGGCGACCCCGGCCGCGCGGGCGAACTGCTCCCCAAGCGCCAGGCGCAAATCCGCGTCGCCGACGATCAGCAGCCCTATTGTCATGGCCGCGGCCCTCGCCGCGAAGCGACTTTCGCGCTCGGAATTTTCATGACACTTGATCCAACCGGGCCTTTAGCCGCAAAATGGCGCAAAACAGGGGCTTTGCAAAGGGCGATATGAAAGCCGCGCATTTCTCCACGCCGTCGCGGACGGGCCTGCGGCGACTGCTTGTCGCGCGCTTGATCGGAGGCGCGCCGCATCGGGGCAGGCTGAGCGCGGGAACGCTGACGCTGCCGTGCGCCCTGGGCCGCGCCGGCCTGACGCGCGACAAGCGCGAGGGCGACGGCGCGACGCCGAAGGGCCGTTTGCGCTTGCTCCACGCCTTTATTCGACCCGGCCGATTTTCGCGGGCGGGCCTGCTCGCGCCGACGCGCCAGACGCGAAAGGACGACCTTTGGTGCGACGACGCCAAGAGCTTTCTTTACAATCGTCATCTGCGAGGTCCGACGCGGCTTAGCTTTGAGGACTTGTGGCGTTCGGATCGGCTCTACGATTTCGTCGGCGTGCTCGATCACAATATTCGCCCGGCCGTGCGCGGGCGCGGCAGCGCGATCTTCTTTCATGTCGCGACGGAAGATCTCGCGCCGACGGCGGGCTGCGTGGCGCTGCGCGCTCGCGATCTGGCGCGTCTGCTGCCGCGTCTGGCGCGGGGCGCGACGCTGGACGTGCGGTGAGGACTTTCGCGGCGCCGAAGCTTGGGCGGACAGGGACGGTCCCGACGGCCCGACTGAAGAAGACGAATACAGCGCTTCTGTTGAGGCCGATATGCGAGATTCGTGGCGGAAGCGTTAGCGCGGCGCCATTGAGCGAGACAAAATCCTCCTGTTTTCAATAGGTTTAAATTCACTCTCCATAAGAGATTGTTCCGCCGTTGGTTGCCTGTCGTGTATGGTGCTGGAGGCTAATAAATAGTGGGAGCATTGCAATGTACAAGCCGCCAACGGCTGATTCAGACAATAAACGAATTTCCGACGACGCCACGATT
>CAVQBO010000026.1:0-17817 GCA_963710695.1 uncultured Alphaproteobacteria bacterium
GACGAAAGGTGTTCCCATGGCCAACACGACGGCGGAGCTCGAGGCGCTCCTCATGCAGCGGTCGCTGACCGACGCGCAGCTTCTGGCGGCGGCGGAGGCGGCGGCGGACTTCCGGATTCTGCCGGACGCGACGGTGATCAAGATCGGCGGCCAGAGCATCATCGACCGCGGCCGCGCGGCCGTCTACCCGCTCGTGGACGAGATCGTCGCCGTCCGCAAGACCCACAAGCTGCTGATCGGGACCGGCGCGGGCACTCGGGCCCGGCACCTCTACTCGATCGCGGCGGGACTGGGCCTGCCGGCAGGCGTGCTCTCGCAGCTTGGCGCCTCGGTCGCCAATCAGAACGCCGTGATGCTGGGGCAGCTTCTCGCGAAATACGGCATCTCCGCAGTCGATGGCGCCGGGCTCTCGGCGGTGCCGCTTTACCTCGCCGAGGTGAACGCCGTCGTCTTCAGCGGCATGCCGCCCTACGGCCTGTGGATGCGTCCCGCCCCCGAGGGCGTCATTCCGCCCTACCGCACCGACGCCGGGTGCTTCCTCGTCGCCGAGCAGTTCGGCTGCAAGGCGATGATCTTCGTGAAGGACGAAGACGGCCTCTACACCGCGAACCCGAAAACCTCGAAGAACGCCACATTCATCCCGAAGATCTCGGTGGACGAGATGAAGGCGCGGGGGCTGCACGACTCGATCCTCGAGTTCCCGATGCTCGATCTGCTCAAGGCGGCGCGCCACGTCCGCGAGGTGCAGGTCGTGAACGGCCTCGTCCCCGGCAACCTGACCCGCGCGCTCGCCGGCGAGCACGTCGGCACCATCATCACCGCGAGCTAGGAAGCCACTGTCATGACCGACCATGCCAACACCATCAAGCACGTCGCCTCGCCGCTCGCGCGCCAGACCCTCCTGGACGGCGACCTCACCCGCCCCGTCGCCGGCGGGCGCCCGATCCGGATCCTGCCCTGGCTTCAGGTCGTGAAGATCGGCGGCCGCTCCATCATGGATCGCGGCGCGGAAGCGATCCTTCCGGTCGTGGACGAGCTCCGCAAGCTCCTGCCCGAGCACCGTCTGCTGATACTGACCGGCGCCGGCATCCGCGCCCGCCACCTCTATGGCGTCGGCCTCGACCTCGGCCTGCCGGTCGGGTCGCTCGCCCCGCTCGCCGCGAGCGAGGCCGGCCAGAACGGCCACATCCTCGCGTCGCTGCTCGCGCCGGAGGGCGTCTCCTACGTCGAGCACCCCACCATCGCGAACCAACTCGCGATCCACCTCTCCTCGGCCCGCGCGGTCGTGGGCAGCGCCTTTCCTCCTATCACCACCACGAGTTCCCGAACTCGCGCATCCCGACCCACCGGGCTGACACGGGCGCGTTTCTGCTCGCCGACGCGCTCGGCGCGGCCGGCCTCACGATCGTGGAGGACGTGGATGGGGTGTATGACGCCGACCCCAAGGGCCCCGGCGGGGAGAAGGCGAAGTTGCTCCGCGAGACGAGCGCCGCCGATCTCGCGAAGCACGAGGGCTCGCTGCCGTTCGACCGCGCGCTGCTCGAGGTCATGGCGACCGCGCGCCACCTCGAGCACGTGCAGGTCGTGAACGGACTCGTGCCGGGCCGGATCACCGCCGCGCTGCGTGGCGAGCATGTCGGGACGATCATTCACACCGGCGCGCGCCCGGCCTGAGCGCACACCCGCCCGGCCGCGCCGATCAGGCCCTCCGGGGGGCGTGTCGGCGCGGCGGCGCCGCTGAAGGCGCGCGTGGCCAGGATTGGCGACCGCGCGAGCCCCGGAGGGCGCGGAACCCAATAGGGGCGGGGATTCCCGCGTCCTCCTGGCGAGGTCATGCGTTCGCGCGGCATCTCGCGCTTCGGCTGTACGCGCGGGCGACGGCTCGCGCGCGACCATGAAAAGCGCATCGATGTCTCGTGATCCACGTCGCCATGGAAGGCCTCCTCTTGCGACGCATCGCTCATCGAACGGAATTCTCAAAGGGACTCTAAAAAAGCCGGCTACATTCATTGTCGCCAAATAAGGATAATGGCCTTGCGCCCTGCCATTGTCTTCTTCTTGCAAAGCGCTAGCTTTAGCTTTTGAATCCGCGTCGATAAGGGTATGGTCGTGTCCGACCCATTTTTTAAATGACCGGCGCCGATTTGAGAAGGCGAGGACACAATGAAAATCAAAGCAGCCCTCTTTGCGGTGGCCTTGATGGCCGCCATGTTAGCGCCACCCGTGTCTCGAGCAACTGCTATGCCGAGGCTTGATCCCGATATCGTGAAGACCGAGACATTCAGCCATATTGAAAAGGCTTGGTGGTACGCTATTATTATCGCCCGCATTATTATCATAGATGGCATCATTACTACTACCATCCCCGCTATCATTACTATCATCGTTATCACTACTACCGTCATTATCACTACTACCATCGCTGGCATCATTATCGTCGCTGGCATCATTGGCATCGCCGCTATTGGTGGTGACGCCAGCGTGACGAGCAGATAACGGCGACGCTAAGCGTCGGCCACTGGGAATTTCGGGCCCCGCGCTCATATGCCGAGCGCGGCAAGGCAAGTGACGTTCGTCGTGTTTCAAAGATAAACAAGGAGTTGGACATGCGCGCTACATTCAGAACGGGTGTCACGGCCGCCCTGTGCGCCGCCGCGGCGGCGACGACTTTCGCGGGCGACGCGTCGGCGGGGCCAATCGGCATCGCGAGTTCGCCGGTTATCAAGGCGCCATCGGCCACGGAGCAAATCTACTATCGCCGTTATGGCGGCCGGTATTATCGCCGTGGATACGCTTACGGGCCTCGATACTATTACGGCCGCCCGGCTTACGGCTATGGCTATGGGAGGTTATCCCTATGCTTATCCCGTTGTGCCGGTACCGTTGCCCGTGCCCTTTTTTGGATGGTGAATGGACAGCGGCGAGTTTTCCGTCTCGGCGACGCGGCGCGAAAAGTCATAAGACAATAGCAAGTTTCGCGGAAAGCTCTTGACCTTCGTGCGGGTCTCGAACCGGTTCGGGGCCTTGTCGCCTATTTCTCCGCCCGATCGCCTGCGCGGCGCGTTCCGACTTAACTTGCCGCGCGGCGGTTCCGCCTCTATGTTGCCGGCCGACTTCAGCGCTCACGAGAGGCTCGCAATGAGGCGGAAATTCGCTGTTCTGGCTTTGCTGCTGACGGTCGGCGCGCAGCTATCGGGTTGCGACAAATGCGGCGGCTGGGAAGAAATCCGCTCGCCGATCCCGGTGAAGACCTGCGCTGGCGACGCCGCGCGCTGAAAACCTCTCCGCACATAACCCTTCGCCCCGGCGAACTTGAAGCGGAGCAGGCGCGATGACCGTTTTTTCTGGCGTGACGACCCGGGCTTCGCGCTTTCTGGAAATGAAACGGCGGGGAGAGAAAATCGTCGTCGTCACCGCCTATGACGCCCCGACGGCGCGGATCGAGGCGCGGGCTGGCGTCGACATCATCCTGGTCGGCGACAGCGTGGGCGTCAACGTGCTCGGCTATGCCCATGAGCGCGAGGTGACGCTGGCCGATATGGCCCACCATATCGCCGCCGCGCGGCGCGGCGCGCCAGATATCTATCTGATCGGCGATCTTCCCTTCGCGACCTATGAGAACAGGCCGCAAGCGCTGGCGAGCGCGAGGGCGTTGCGCGACGCCGGCGCCGATTGCATCAAATTCGAAGGGGCGCGGCCCGAGCTTGTCGCGGCGCTGAAGGACGCCGGCTTCGACGTCTGTTGTCATCTCGGGCTCGAATCTCAGCACCAACTCCAAAAGGGCCGCCGCGGAAAGACCGCGCAAGCGGCGCGCGAACTGCTCCATGACGCGATGGCGCTCGACGCCGCCGGCCAGGATTTCATCGTGCTGGAGCTGATTCCGGTCGAACTCGCCGAACGCATCACGCAAGCTTCGCGCGCGCCGACGATTGGCATCGGCGCCGGCGCCGGCGCCGACGGGCAGGTGCTGGTCGTCCACGATCTCGCGGGGGTCACGGAGCGGGAATTCAAGCACAATCGGCGTTATGGCGCCGTTGGGGAGACGCTGCGCGCCGCGGTCGCCGCCTATGCGGAGGATGTGCGCGCGGGGCGGTTTCCCGCCGCCGAGCATGGCTTTCACATGGCGCCGGAGGAGCGCGCCGCGTTCGAGCGCGAAGGTGGGGCATGAGCGCCGCGCCCATTGGTCTGCTGCTCGTCAATCTCGGCACGCCCGACGCGGCCGACGTCCCATCGGTGCGGCGATTCCTCGCGCAGTTTCTGTCCGACCCGCGCGTTGTCGAAATCCCGCGTTTCCTGTGGCTGCCGCTGCTGCATGGCGTCATTCTCAACACCCGCCCGGCCAAATCGGCCAAGGCCTATGCGCGAATTTGGAATAACGAGACGGGCGAAGGCCCACTCAGGGCGATCACGAGGATGCAGGCCGAAAAGCTCGGCGTTCTCGCGCAAGGCGGCGCGCTGGGTTCGGCGCCCATAATAGTCGATTACGCGATGCGCTATGGCGCGCCGGCGCTTTCGACCGGGATCGAGGCGCTTTGCGCCAAGGGCTGCGAGCGCGTTCTCGTGCTGCCGCTTTATCCGCAATACGCCGCCTCGACCACGGCCACCGCCTTCGACGAAATCGCGCGCGTGCTGGGCAAGATGCGGCGCCAGCCGACGCTTCGCTTCGCTCCGCCCTATTTCGATGACGCCGCCTATATCGAGGCGCTGGCGCAAGGGATGCGCGAGGGGCTGGCGGCGCTGGATTTCCAGCCGGAGGTTATCGTCGCCTCGTTCCACGGCCTGCCGCGGTTCCAGATCGACAAGGGCGATCCCTACAGAACCCATTGCGAAACCACGTGGCGACTGCTGCGCGAGGCGATGGGGCTAAACGAGCGACAATTGCGTTTGTCGTTCCAGTCGCGGTTCGGGCGCGCGAAATGGCTTGAGCCCTACACCGCCGACACAGTGGCCGAACTCGCCAAGTCCGGCGTGAAGCGCCTCGCCATGATCGCGCCGGGCTTCTCGGCCGACTGTCTGGAAACCATCGAGGAATTGGGCGTCGACATCCGCGATCTGTTTTTGGAGGCCGGCGGCGAGAAATTCGCGCGCATTCCCTGTCTCAACGATGGAGAGGCGGGGATGCGGCTGCTTGCGACGCTGGCGCGACGCGAACTGGCGGGATGGGCATAAAGGAAATTCGCCGCCAACATTTTCGTAACGAATGCGCCGTGGATTTCCGCCGTGCCTGATTCGGACCGGCTTTGTCCTCGCGCCGCGCCATATTTCCCGTCGCGGGACGAATGTTCGCGCATTGCGTTAACGAACTGGCGACAATTTTCGCAGCCGGCCGCCCCTTTTGCGCTCGCGACGATCCGTGGGATCGCGGAACGGTCTCAAACGCCCCGAAAATGGTCCAGAGAATGACATGGGCGCTGGCTCAACACCGTGGCGCGCGGTGGTTTCGGAGCCGACGGGATTAACTATTGCCGTTGGTTGTCATTTTAAATTATTGCAATCTATACGTGTTTTGTTAATATTCCGTTAGTGGCCGCGACGCCGGGCGGCGCTACCGTGGAGCCAGAAATGACGATCTTCGCGAATGAACGAGACAGTGAAAACATGTCGGTGGGAACAAGCGAGCCTGATCAGGACCGGCAAGCGGAGGAGAGGCCTATCCCTGGCGACGCGGACTTCAAATGCAAAAGCGGTTCGCTGGAACTCAACCGGCTTGAAGGCGGCGACGTGCTGGTCGTCAGCAAACTACATCCGGGTTTCGACGACGAATGCGTCGACGATCTGACGAGGCTTTTATCCGCCATATCCTCGGGCCGGACCGCGCGTCCAAAATATCTGGTGTTCGATTTCGCGCATCGACGCGGGGGCGAAGCGAGCGGCTCGGCGGGATTCCAGAATCTGGTCGCCGCGAACTCGGAGCTTATCCTCGAGGCTCCAGTTATCACCGTCGCCTGGGTCCGCTCTTTCATGGCGGGCGCCGATTTCGAATTCGCGTGTCATTGCGCGATGTTGGTGGCCGAAAGGGGCGCCCTTTTCTCGTTCGACGGAGACCCCGACAGATTGTTCGGGCTCTATGCGTCGCTGGCGCGCAAAATTGGTTTGGTCAAAACTCAAGGGCTGATGGAGACTGGCGCCGTGCTCGGAGCCGAGGACATGCGCAATCTCATGCTCGCCAAGGATGTTGTCGAGCCGAGGCGCGGGCTCGCGGCCATAGGCGATTACATGCGGCAATGTGGACGCCGTTACAACGCCGCTTACGCCATTTTTCGCGCGCAGAGGTCGGTAATGAACACGATCGGCTTTCCCGCGGAAGGGCGGACCCGCGCCTGAAGCGATCGCGGAACGCCGCCTTCAGGCGACGCTCGTGTTTTTGAAGGAATTCTCGGACGGGTCCAGCAAGGGCGTTAGTTCCTCGAGCGGCCTTGGCCGACTGAAAAGATATCCTTGTATCAAGAACACATTCTCTTTCACCAGGAGCGCGAGCTGCTCGTGCGTTTCGACGCCTTCCGCGACCAGTTCAATGTCGAGGTCGCGCGACAAATGCGCGATGGCGCGCACGATCGCCAGCGTCTTGGGAGAGCCGACCAATTAAATCGTGAAGGAGCGATCGATTTTTATCTTGTTTATGGGAAACCGATTTAAATAGCCGAGACTGCTGTATCCCGTGCCGAAATCATCCAGCGACAGACGCAATCCCATCGCCCGGATCTGGGCGATTTTCCGTGACACCTCCGACGTGTCCTGCATCAAAGTCGAATTCAGTGATTTCCAGTTCGAGACGCGCCGGATCTAGCCCCGAATCCGCGAGGGCGGCCGTGATCATGGATATGAGGTTCGGCGCCTGAAATTGGCGCGGAGCCAGGTTCACCGCGACCCGCACATGGGACGGCCACGACATGGCGTCGCGGCAAGCTTGACGCAGAACCCATTCTCCAATCTCGATGATCAACCCCGTCTCCTCGGCCAGGGGGATGAAGTCCGCCGGGGAAACCATGCCGCGCTCGGGATGCCGCCAGCGAACGAGAGCCTCGCAGCAACTCGCCCCACCCCGCCTCGTGTCGATGATTGGTTGATAGTGGACAGTGAATTCCTGGGCGCTCAGCGCCCTGCGCAAATCGGCCTCCATCCGATGCTTTTGCACCAGATCGTCCTGAAATTTCAACTTCGAACCAAACGGCTTCGCCCCGTCCATTCGACTTTGCCCGGTACATCGCGAGATCGCCGCACTTTAGCAACTCTTCCGGCGTCACCGCGTCGCGCGGCGCGACGGCGACCCCGATGCTGGCGCCAATGGTGATCGCATGGCCATCGACGACATACGGCCGCCTGATGGAAGAGATGATGCGCTTGGCGATCACGTCGAGGTCCGCATGGACCAATTTCTTGCTCGGCTGAAACAAAACGCAGAATTCGTCGCCGCCGAAACGCGCGACCATGTCCGTTTCGCGCACGCTCTCGCGCAATCGCTTCGCGACCTTGCACAGAAGTTGGTCGCCGATCGAATGACCAAGCGTGTCGTTGACTTCCTTGAACAGATCGAGATCGATGACCAGAATCGCGAGCGTTTCGCCGCGCTTGTCGATCCGATCGAGGTCGCGCGTCAATCTCTTTTGAAATTGCAGCCGATTCGAGAGGCCCGTCAGGGCGTCATAGTGAGCGATGCGTTCAATTTCCTTGGCCGCCTTTCGCTTCTCGGTCACGTCCTCGATCACGGTGACGAAGCCCCCTTCACCGGCGGGCTCGCAATGAAAGTCAAATAGACGATCGTTGAATTGCTGGGAGAAGACGCTTGCGAAAGGCAGCGCCACGTGCGCGGACCATTGGTCCCCGAACGCCTTGCTTTCGCCTTTGGACATATGGGAGCGCTTACCGATCGTCCAAGCAAGAACCTGAAGGCTGATGGGCGCCGTCACGCCGACAATTGAGAAAAATTCGATCATGCGGTGGTTCATCACCGTGATGATCGAACCGCCATCACCCATGCATAGCCCATGCGCCATGCTGTTGAGCGCCGCCTTGAAGCGATTTCGCTGAATTTTCGCGTCACGTGCGTTCGTTAAGGCGGTCACGAGATTCCTGTTGAGGAATCGGGTCGTCGATTTAATCGAAATCACTTCGAGAACGAGAATGAATGTTAGCCAGTGGTGCCTATGATCGGCGTCGATCGCCGTGACGAAGGCGAGCGGTCCACAAAGACCGATCAATTGCGCCAGAACAATCTTGGGACTACCCGCGTTGCGCCCCGACAACGCGCCCACTCCCGCCATCATCGTGACAAAGCTGATCGTGAATGCGATGTCGATGTGATCGCGAACGAACAAAATCGCGACCGTGAGCCCAAGGGTCGTCACGAATGAGATGCCGCCGACCGCGTAATAGATCTCCCACTTCGTGGCCTCGTTTCGACGCTGAACGAGCGGCGTTTTTGAATGCCCGAGCCAAACCAGAATACGATAGATCGCCAGAAGCGACATGATTATCGTGAGCCCAATATATATGGGCTCGCTTGTCATTAGCCACGCGCTCGCGGGCGCCGCCACGCCGCCGACCAAGGAAGCGGCGAAGGATCCAAACGAGTCGAATAGCGACTCCACGAGATCGCCGCGCACCTCTTTTTGAACGTCGGGTTCTATTTGCGGAGGCGGGTCGAATTTAGGCATGGATCAATCGTTCGTGACTGTCTCGGGACTTCCAACCGCCTGCTCCGCGCTTGCGTCGCCGCGGGCGGGCTTGTGTCGCGCTCGCGAAAGCCGTCTTTGAGCCGTGACGAGTTCGATCCATGTGACGCAGATCGTGATCGGTAAGGGCCTTGACGCATTCGACCCACAAATCGACTATGTAATGAAGCTCTTCGCGCGGCATCGCGAAACATCGTCGACGCGCCTCCGCGAGGGCGCGGCGCTTCCGCCAGCGATCCTCGCCGCCTTCCCGCATCCAGGCTGTCGCCGTTTCATGCGCCCGCCCCTCGGGCGCCAGGACGTCGACAACGCCAAGATCGAACATTTCCTGGCCGGAATAGATCGAGCCGCTGGAAATAATCCGCTCCGCCAGGGCTTGCCCCGCTCGACGCGTGAGCAAGGAAACCGCGCCCATTCCCGGAAAAGTGTTGAAGCCGATTTCAGGCAGACCGAGTTTGGCGTCGCGCTCGACGACAAGGAAGTCGGTCACGAGGGCGCCTTCGAAGCCTCCGCCCAGGCACTGACCGTTCACGGCCGAAAGCGTCACGATCGGCAAGTCAAATCCCGCGTCCAGACTATGCATGATGTCGACGCAAATATTCGCGTGGGCGCGCAGCATCTCGTGCTCGCCGTTTCTGACCGCCACGGCGAAGGCCGCGAGATCGCCCCCGAGACTGAAGACCCCGGGCCGCTTCGATCCGATCGCAAAGTAGCAAATCGGCCAGCGCGCGCCACATTTCGACGCGCGCAAGCCACGCAATGATTCGCGAAGCTTCACGATCTCGATAAACATCTCTAGAGGAAAATGCTGAGGCGCCGCCGCCTTGTAATTCATCCACACGGCCTGGGCCTCTGGATCATATTCCACGTCCAGGAAAGCGAAGTCCCAATATGGAAACTCGTCGGGATCCTTGGAAATAATGGTCATGCCAATATTCATCGCGATAGCCCAGCTATTGTCGATCTCCTATGTCGGCGGCGCCGACCGGAGTGACGCGTAGAGAGTTTTAGCGGCATGTTTTAGAAATCTATTTTGATCGCGGTCTTCCTTTGACGCCCGGGGCAACCCTGGCGCGGGTGATTGTGAGGCGAGCGTCAATTGAGCGAGGGCCAAGCCGGGAGATGTCGGATCAGCCTAGTCGTTTCCGCGACGCGCGCTTCGATCAATTTGGACCTGTAAGCTTGCGCGTGCCTTACGTCGACGGCGCCATTTTTCGCGCCCGCGGCGATGAACCACGGCCGTCAGGAGCCCGAGCGAGAGCGGCGCGTCTGGCTTTCCCGCGCTTTTCGCGCCGGCAATTCCAACGGGGCGAGTTCCGAACGCCTGATTAAATGCGCCCGCTGTCGCCCCGGCGGCGTCTTCTTCGCCATGTGCTCGCCGTCGATTCAGCGATTGGAGCCGCGCCGGTTATATGGACGCGCCAATCCTCGAAAACCCGCGCGCGCGGCCATGACAGCGCTTGCAACGGGCTATTCCCGCGCGTCGCCCGTTACTCGCCGATGGGGCATGCGGCGACGGCGGCGTTGTGGGCTTCGACGAGATTTTCGCTGACGATTTTTTGCGCGCGCATATTGGCTTCGGCGATTTCATTGGCGAAAATTTCGGTTTTGTCGGCCTTGGGATCCATGCGGGTGATCGAGGCGTTGGGCGATTGATCGACATCGTGCACGTCGATGGAGATGACGGTGGAAAGCCCCGGCCGCAACGGCCGTTTTTCGAGCTCGTCGGGGCGTAGCGAGATATACACGGGAACGCGCTGGACGATATGGATGAAGTTGCCGGTCGCATTGTCGGGGGCGAGCAAGGCGAAGACGCTGCCCGAGCCCGGGACGATGCCCTCGACCCGGCCGTGAAAGGGACGCGTTATCGCCGTAAAGATCGACCGTGATCGTCACCGGCTGTCCCGGCCGCACGCGCTCCATGCTGTTTTCCCAGAGATTCGCCTCGATCCACAGGTAATCGAGCGGAACGATCTGCATGAGCAGATCGCCGGGCCGCGCGCGGTCGCCGACCTGCGCCTTGCGCTTGGCGATATAGCCGGAAACGGGCGCCTTGATGCGCTGGCGCGCGAATTCGATGTAATTCTCGGCGAATTTGGCCTTGGCCGCCTCGATGTCGGGATGGTTGGTCAGGGAGAGCCCGCCGAGCCGCGATTCGAAACGCCTGATAGTCCGCCCGGCTTTCGTGCAGCTCGGCGTCGAGCGAGGCGAGTTGGTCCACGGCGTTCTGCAGGACCTGTTGCGACACCGAGCCGCTCGGCAACGCCTGGCGATAGCGCATGACGTCGTGGCGGGTCTTATCGCGCAGCGCGATCTGCGAGGCGATCTTCTGGCAGGCTTGGCGCCGCGCGGCGAATTGCCCGCCGACCGCGCGCACGGCGCGCGCCAGCTCGGCCGCGGATTGATCGAGCGCCGCCTTGGCGCGCTGTTCGTCGAGCCGCACGAGCAGATCGCCGGCTTTCACCTTGTTGGTTTCCTCGACCAGAACATCCGCGACGACGCCCGTCGCGTCGGCTTGGACCGGAATGATGTTGCCGACGACGAAAGCATTGTCGGTGGTGACCCAAAATCGATCATGGGTCTGCCATCTGATCAGGAAATACAAACCCGCCGCCAGCGCCGTCAGCGCGACGAGCGAGAGGAAAATCAGGCGGCGGGAACGGAGCGTCTTGCGATCAAGGGGCATTGGCTGTCCAAAGCGTCTGGGTGTTCCTAAGTCTCGTTGTAATCTTCGTCGGCGCGCGCCTATCCGCCGCCGAGCGCCTCGATCGCGTCGACGAGCGGCGTCAGCCGATCCTTTTCCGGCTCCGGCCGCGGCGCGAACGCTTCCGGACCCTCCAGATAGCCGCCGCCCAGCGCCTGGATCAGATCCACATGCGACGACAGGTAGTCGGCGTCGAGCGCGTCGAGCACGTAAACCTGTTCGAGGACGGCGTGCGCCTGCGCGAGCAGTTCGCGCTTGTCCTTCAGTCCGCTGCTCCAGCGCGAGCGCGCGAGTTCGAGTTCCGCGCGCGCGGCGGCGTTCAAGCGGCGCTGCGCCTCCGTCTCGGAGCGCGTCTCCTTCAGGCTGGCCAGACTGTCGGCGACCTGCTGCGCCGCCCTGAGCAGCGTTTCATTGTAGCCGTCGACCGCCTCGTCATATTCCGAGCGGCGGCCCTCCAGCCTGCCGCGCAAACTGCCGCCCTGGAACAGCGGCAGATGGATGTTGGGCGTGACGGCGTAGCCGATCGCCGAGGTTCGGAACAGGAACTTGCCGAGATCGTCGATCTTCGTCGACGTCCTCGAGGCCTCCAGTCCGCCGACGATCGTGAGATCGACGGACGGCATGAACTCCGCCTTGGCGGCGTGAATCCGCTCCGCCGCCGCCTCGGCGCGATGCATGGCGGCGGCGACGTCCGGACGGTGGGCGAGAAGCTCCACGGGAAGTTGTCGCGGCAAGGCGGGAGCCGCCGGCTGGCTCATCGACTTCGCGCCGACAATGCCGCGTCCGGCGTCCGGTCCCTGGCCCATCAGCCGCGCGAGCAAATTCTGCTGGAAGTCCAGTTGCGCCGTGACGCCGGCTTCGCGTTTGACGGCGGCCTCCAGCGCGGCGCTCGCTTCGGTCACGCCGTCGGCGGTGTCGATCCCGGTTCTGAACCGCGTTTGCGCGAGCGCGAGCAGGTCTTTGCGCAGTTTGACCATCTCGCTCGCGGTCTCCGCCTGCCGGGCCAGCGCGCGGATGCGAAAATAGACGCGCGAGATGGCGGTGGTCAGCAACAGTTGCGCCTCCGCCGTCTCCGCCGCTTGCGCCGCGGCCTCGCCAAGCGCGGCGTTGAGGATCGCCCGGTTCTTGCCCCAGAAGTCGAATTCGTAGTGAAGCGACAGCGGGTTGATGTAGGCCATGGTCTTCTCGAGGCCGGCCAGGGCGGGATTATAGGACTCGACGACGCCATGATTGGGAATGCGCGATTGGCGCATGCCCATATCCGCGTTGAGGAAGGGCAACAGCCGCGCCCCTTCGACCTGTGAAAAAGCCTCGGCGTCGCGCAATGCTTCCATGGCCCTTTTCAGGCTTTGATTTTCAGCCAGCGCCGTCTCGACGATGCGGTCGAGTTCGGGACTGCGGAAGCGGCGCCACCACTCGCCGCTGGGCCAGCTCGCCTCGGTTGGCGAGGCGACCGGCGCGCCCGATCGCGCCAGGGTGCGGCCCATGGCCGGCGGCTCCAGAAATTGCGCGCGCTCGCCGTTCGGCGACGTTTCCGCGCAGCCGCCGAGAAGGAAAAGAAGCCCGGCCGCGGGCGCGACGGACAGACGCCGGCTTGTCATGGCTGTTCCATCAGCTCCTCGGCTGTGAGTTGCTTCAGCTCTTGCGCGGCGGTCAGACGCAAGGGGTGGGTGGCGCGGGCCAGCCAAACGAAGGCGGCGAGGCCGACGAACACGACGCGCGCCGAGCAGAAAGGCGTCGTTGAGCGCCAGCAGCGTCGCCTGCTGTCGCAGAAAGCGCCCGACTTGACTACTGGCCATGGCCTGGAGTGAGGCCCGAGCTTGAAGCCTGTCGGAGAGTTGGGCCAACTGATCCAGTTCGGCGAAGCGTCTCCCGCCAAACTGATCGGAAAGATCGAGCACGTGCTGCGGCGTGCGCCGGAACAGCACCACGCCTTGCAGCGCGATGCCAAAGCCGCCGGCGACCGTCCGCAGCAGCGCGAACTCCTCCGCCGCGCGGATGAGCTGCGCGCCCTGCAAACCAAACATCGCGAGATTCGCCAGCGGCGCGAAGAACATGGCGAGCGAGAAGCCTAAAAAGGCCATCGGCCAGGCGATCTGATCGAAGGAGGCGGTTTTGTCGAACATGCCGAACCAGGTCAGCGTCGCGGCGAAGCCAAGAAAGTTCATGCTAGCAGATCAGGCGAACGTCGATCTGCTTGCACATCTCGTGCACGATCGCGGCGGACGGCACTGACAAAAGCAGCATCCAAAGATAGACGCCGCCGGCGAGGGCCGAACTGTAGCCGAGTAGCATTTGCATTTGCACGATGAATAGCGACAACAATCCCTGAATGACCAAGAACCCCACCATGGAGCAGATCGTCGCGATCGCGTAATTGCGGTGAGTGAAGAGGCGGACATCGATCGCCGGATGTCGTTCGCCAAGCTCCCAGATAATGAAGCAAGGCAGCGCCAGCGCCACCACGACGAGGGCTCCGAGCACAATGGGAGAGTGGAGCCAGTCGAAGTCGTTGCCCATGTTGAAAATCGTCTGCGAACCGAGAAATACCGCGGCGCCGATGGGGCATGCGGCGATGGCGGCGTTGGGGGCTTCGACGAGATTTTCGCTGACGATTTTTTGCGCGCGCATATTGGCTTCGGCGATTTCATTGGCGAAAATTTCGGTTTTGTCGGCCTTGGGATCCATGCGGGTGATCGAGGCGTTGGGCGATTGATCGACATTGCGCACGTCGATGGAGACGACGGTGGAAAGCCCCGGCCGCAACGGCCGTTTTTCGAGTTCGTCGGGACGTAGCGAGATATACACCGGAACGCGCTGGACGATATGGATGAAGTTGCCGGTCGCGTTGTCGGGGGCGAGCAAGGCGAAGACGCTGCCCGAGCCCGGGACGATGCCCTCGACCCGGCCGTGAAAGGGAGCGTTGGCGCCGTAAAGATCGACCGTGATCGTCACCGGCTGTCCCGGCCGCACGCGCTCCATGCTGTTTTCCCAGAGATTCGCCTCGATCCACAGGTAATCGAGCGGAACGATCTGCATCAGCAGATCGCCGGGCCGCGCGCGGTCGCCGACCTGCGCCTTGCGCTTGGCGATGTAGCCGGAAACGGGCGCCTTGATGCGCTGGCGCGCGAATTCGATGTAATTCTCGGCGAATTTGGCCTTGGCCGCCGCGATGTCGGGATGGTTGGTCAGGGAGAGCCCGCCGAGCCGCGATTGAAACGCCTGATAGTCCGCCCGGCTTTCGTGCAGCTCGGCGTCGAGCGAGGCGAGTTGGTCCACGGCGTTCTGCAGGACCTGTTGCGACACCGAGCCGCTCGGCAACGCCTGGCGATAGCGCATGACGTCGTGGCTGGTCTTATCGCGCAGCGCGATCTGCGAGGCGATCTTCTGGCAGGCTTGGCGCCGCGCGGCGAATTGCCCGCCGACCGCGCGCACGGCGCGCGCCAGCTCGGCCGCGGATTGATCGAGCGCCGCCTTGGCGCGCTGTTCGTCGAGCCGCACGAGCAGATCGCCGGCTTTCACCTTGTTGGTTTCCTCGACCAGAACATCCGCGACGACGCCCGTCGCGTCGGCTTGCACCGGAATGATGTTGCCGACGATGAAAGCATTGTCGGAGGTGACCCAAAATCGATCATGGGTCTGCCATCTGATCAGGAAATACAAACCCGCCGCCAGCGCCGTCAGCGCGACGAGCGAGAGGAAAATCAGGCGGCGGGAACGGAGCGTCTTGCGATCAAGGGGCATTGGCTGTCCAAAGCGTCTGGGTGTTCTCAGAGCAAGCTTCGAAAAAGTAGACTTTTTCGATAAGAGCTTGCTCCAACATTTTGTTTTTGAGCGATTTCTTTCCGTTCGAACGTTTCCGTTCGAACGGAAAGCGCTCTAAGTCTCGTTGTAATCTTCGTCGGCGCGCGCCTATCCGCCGCCGAGCGCCTCGATCGCGTCGACGAGCGGCGTCAGCCGATCCTTTTCCGGCTCCGGCCGCGGCGCGAACGCTTCTGGACCCTCCAGATAGCCGCCGCCCAGCGCCTGGATCAGATCCACATGCGACGACAGATAGTCGGCGTCGAGCGCGTCGAGCACGTAAACCTGTTCGAGGACGGCGTGCGCCTGCGCGAGCAGTTCGCGCTTGTCCTTCAATCCGCTGCTCCAGCGCGAGCGCGCGAGTTCGAGTTCCGCGCGCGCGGCGGCGTTCAAGCGGCGCTGCGCCTCCGTCTCGGAGCGCGTCTCCTTCAGGCTGGCCAGACTGTCGGCGACCTGCTGCGCCGCCCTGAGCAGCGTTTCATTGTAGCCGTCGACCGCCTCGTCATATTCCGAGCGGCGGCCCTCCAGCCTGCCGCGCAAACTGCCGCCCTGGAACAGCGGCAGATGGATGTTGGGCGTGACGGCGTAGCCGATCGCCGAGGTTCGGAACAGGAACTTGCCGAGATCGTCGATCTTCGTCGACGTCCTCGAGGCCTCCAGTCCGCCGACGATCGTGAGATCGACGGACGGCATGAACTCCGCCTTGGCGGCGTGAATCCGCTCCGCCGCCGCCTCGGCGCGATGCATGGCGGCGGCGACGTCCGGACGGTGGGCGAGAAGCTCCACGGGAAGTTGTCGCGGCAAGGCGGGAGCCGCCGGCTGGCTCATCGACTTCGCGCCGACAACGCCGCGTCCGGCGTCCGGTCCCTGGCCCATCAGCCGCGCGAGCAAATTCTGCTGGAAGTCCAGTTGCGCCGTGACGCCGGCTTCGCGTTTGACGGCGGCCTCCAGCGCGGCGCTCGCTTCGGTCACGCCGTCGGCGGTGTCGATCCCGGTTCTGAACCGCGTTTGCGCGAGCGCGAGCAGGTCTTTGCGCAGTTTGACCATCTCGCTCGCGGTCGCCGCCTGCCGGGCCAGCGCGCGGATGCGAAAATAGACGCGCGAGATGGCGGTGGTCAGCAACAGTTGCGCCTCCGCCGTCTCCGCCGCTTGCGCCGCGGCCTCGCCAAGCGCGGCGTTGAGGATCGCCCGGTTCTTGCCCCAGAAGTCGAATTCGTAGTGAAGCGACAGCGGGTTGATGTAGGCCATGGTCTTCTCGAGGCCGGCCAGCGCGGGATTATAGGACTCGACGACGCCATGATTGGGAATGCGCGATTGGCGCATGCCCATATCCGCGTTGAGGAAGGGCAACAGCCGCGCCCCTTCGACCTGTGAAAAAGCCTCGGCGTCGCGCAATGCTTCCATGGCCCTTTTCAGGCTTTGATTTTCAGCCAGCGCCGTCTCGACGATGCGGTCGAGTTCGGGACTGCGGAAGCGGCGCCACCACTCGCCGCTGGGCCAGCTCGCCTCGGTTTGCGAGGCGACCGGCGCGCCCGATTGCGCCAGGGTGCGGCTCATGGCCGGCGGCTCCAGAAATTGCGCGCGCTCGCCGTTCGGCGACGTTTCCGCGCAGCCGCCGAGAAGGAAAACAAGCCCGGCCGCGGGCGCGACGGACAGACGCCGGCTTGTCATATCTGTTCCATCAGCTCTTGGGCCGTGAGTTGTTTCAGCTCCTGCGCGGCGGTCAGACGCGGGAGGTGGGTGGCGCGGGCCAGCCAAACGAAGGCGGCGAGGCCAACGAATATGACGCGCGCCGAGCAGAAAGGCGTCGTTCAACGCCAGCAACGCCGCCTCCTGCTGCAGAAAGCGCCCGACCTGACTGGTCGCCATGCCGGGCGTGAAGCCCAGCGGTTCGAGCTTGTCGGACGAGTTGCGTCATCAGATCCAGTTCCGAGAAGCGTCTGCCGCCGAACTGATCGGAAAGATCGAGCGCGTGATAAGGCGTGCGCCGGAACAGCACCACGCCTTGCAGCGCGATGCCGAAGCCGCCGGCGACCGTGCGCAGCAGCACGAACTCCTCCGCCGCGCGGATGAGCTGCGCGCCTTGCAGACCATGCATCGCGAGATTCGCCAGCGGCGCGAAGAACATGGCGAGCGAGAAGCCGAAAAAGGTCATCGGCCAGGCGACCTGATCGAAGGAGGCGGTTTTGTCGAACAGGCCGAGCCAGGTCAGCGTCACCGCGAAACCAAGGAAATTGATGAAAGCAGATCAAGCGGACGTCGATACGCTTGCACAGCTCGTGCACGATGGCGGCGGACGGCACCGACAAAAGCAGCATCGAAAGATAGACGCCGCCGGCGAGGGACGAGCTGTAGCCGAGAAGCAGTTGCATCTGCAGTGACGAAAATCGACAACGATCCCTGAATGACGAAGAACCCCACCACCGAGCAGATCGTGGCGATCGCGTAATTGCGCCGAGCGAACAGCCGCATGTCGATCGCCGGATGCCGTTCGCCAAGCTCCCAGATGATGAAGCAAGGCAGCGCCAGCGCCACCACGATCGAGCGCGCCGACCAGGATAGGCGAGTGGAACCAGTCGAAGTCGTTGCCCATGTTGAAAATCGTCTGCGAACCGAGAAATACCGCGGCGAGCAGGACAA
>CAVQBO010000027.1:0-79031 GCA_963710695.1 uncultured Alphaproteobacteria bacterium
GGGCAGCTAACTGCTCAAACGACCGCTCCCACATCGTTATATAAAGGCCGCCGCCTGGCTCATTCGATCCAAATAAGATATGGATGCCGAACTTTCTCATGAGCAGTTCGAGACGGATATCGGCGAGGCCGCCAGAAAAGGAAAGTCATGTAGCTGCGTTCGTAAGGCGCGGTTCTCCTGGCCCGCAAGGCGCGCATTGAGCTCGCCGTGAATGCACGATGAATGTTGGGGTGTGAGCATCCGCTTTTAGAGCGGCTTCCCAGGTTGCGCAAAGTCGCTTTCCAATGCGCATGACATAATATCACGTTGTGATATAGCGCTTGATATGATATCTGCCGATGCGTTACGGAGCGTCGTAATTCATCGGCGCGGGATGCCGAGGCTCGTCCGAGGCGGTTTTTCAAAAGGCGCGGAACCGCGGGATCCAGATTGGTCCGGCTCCCTTCGCGCGGGAAGGCCCGATCCGCTCGACATGGCGCGAATGCGCCTTGTCGAGCCTTTGGCCGCGCCGCGAGAGCGCGGCGACAAAAAGGATGATGAGATATGACCGAAGTTTGGGCGCTCGCGGCGTTTTGGTTTGGCCTCGCGCTGATCGCGGGTGTGGTGGCGATGCGTTACCGCATCTCCTCCGCGATGGCGGAAGTGGTCATGGGAACCGTCGCCCAGTTGATCCTTAGCGTCACTATCGGCTCGGGATTTCTGGGCAGCGAGGAATCATGGGTCAAGTTTCTGTCGGGCGTCGGCGTGATGCTGCTGACTTTTCTCGCAGGCGCCGAACTCGAGCCGGACGTGCTCAAGCTCAAATGGAAGGAGGCGGCGTCACTTGGCTCCGTCAGCTTTCTCGTTCCATTCTTTCTTTGCGCGGCGGTGGCTCATTATCTGCTCGGATGGGGCGTCATGCCGAGTTGGCTCGCGGGCGTGGCGCTCGGAGGAACTTCTGTCGCGGTCGTCTACACCGAGATGATGCAGCATGGTTTGAACGGCACGGATTTCGGCAAGGTGCTGCTGGGCGCCTGCTTCGTCACCGATCTTGGCAATGTTATCGCCCTGGGCCTCATCTTTTCGCCGTTCACCTTTAGGACGCTGCTGTTTATCGTCCTCACCGTGGCGGGCTCGATTGCGCTGCTGCGATACACGCCTCTAATTTTCCGCCGATTTGGCGGCCAGCCTTCCGAACTCGAAACCAAATACCTGCTTCTCGCCTTGCTCGCGCTGGGATCGCTCGCCACCTGGGCCGATAGCGAGGCGGTGCTTCCCGCCTATTCCGTCGGCATGGTGCTCGCGGGCACCGTCGGCAGGGATCACGCTCTGATCCGGCGCCTGCGCACGGTGACGTTCGGCCTGTTGACGCCGTTCTTTTTCATCCGCGCCGGCTATCTGGTCTCGATCCCCGCGGTTTTTTCCTCGTTCTTTTCGTTCATTCTACTTCTTCTCGGCAAAGTCTTCGCAAAAACCGTCGCCGTGTATCCCGTCGCCAGACTCTACCAATCTCCGCATAAGGAGGGCATGTATTCCGCGCTGTTGATGTCGTCGGGGCTGACGTTCGGAGCGATCGCGGCCTTGTATGGCCTATCGCATGGCATAATTGACAAAGGCCAATATTCGGTGCTGGTCGGCGCCGTCATCGCGTCCGGCATTATTCCGACCATGATCGCTGGAAACCACTTCGTGCCGCACCACCTCGTATCCAAGGCCAAGCCAGCTGAGTCGCAAGAAGGCGAATAATTCGAGAGGTTCTAATGTTCGACAAAATCCTGCACGCCAGCGATGGCTCCGAGCAAGCCTTCCAAGCGCTGACGTTGGCGCTCGCGCTCGCCAAACAGAACAACTCCGAGATGCACATGGTTTGCGTCGAGGAAGCGCCCTATGTGTCGGAACTGATCGAAGAAGCCCGCGACGCGACGAAAGCGGCGGGTGGTCTCATCGAGGGCGTTCTCCAGCGCGCGCGCAATATGGCCGAGGAACGCCAGGTGACGCTTCATACGCACATCATCACGGGGCATCCGGTGCGCGACATCATCACACTCGCCGCCGATCTCGATGCGAATTTGCTGGTTATCGGAGCGCGAGGCCATTCGAGCTTTTACGGACGCCTGATTGGCAGCAAGGCGGAACGCATAACGCAACTCGCGCGCTGTCCGGTGCTGGTCGTGAAGCCTAACGAAGCCAAGGTCTTCCGCCCGACGTTCGACAAAATCCTGCACGCCATCGACGGCTCCAGGCACTCCTTCCAGGCGCTGAAATTAGCGCTCGCGCTCGCCAAACTGAACAACTCCGAATTGCACACGGTGTGCGTCGAGGAACTCCCGTATCCGGACCAGGTCGAAGAAAATCGCCCGGTGACGCGAGAGGTGGGGGGGCGAATCGAAATGGTCCTTGTGAAGGCGCGGGCCATGGCGGAAGAAAGCCAGGTGACGCTTCATACCCACGTCGTCGCGGGGCGTCCGGTGCACGTCATCGTCAAACTCGCCGCCGATCTCGACGTGGACCTGCTTATTTTCGGAGCGCAAGGCCACTCGGCCTTGTATCAGCGAATCATCGGCAGCAAGGCCGATCGCATGATGCAACTCGCTCAATGTCCCGTGCTGGTCGTGAAGTGACCGGCGCGAAGCCGACCAAGCTCAGGCGCGAAACAAACCGTCGATTCGACGACGAAAAATGGCCATAAATACGCCGATCCTCAATCCTTTCGATCGCGCGCCAGATCTCCACGAAGCCTTCTATCGGAAGGTCGGCATTCCGGCGGCGGCAGCCGCCGTCCGTGCTATGGCCAAACCCGTCGAGCTTTGGGTTGGCTTGAAGCGAGTAGCATGGACGACGGTCAGCCTGAGCGTTTGATGACGCCATCTGACGTACGAGCTGCGCGATTGGCGGACTCATCTTGAAATCCGCAAGCCCTCCGGCTGTGTGACTGGCGTCAACGGCGGAGCTTACTCGTCCTGGCTGAATGATCTTACGTCGGGCACCACGAAATTCACTTTAAGCGAGAGCAATTCGGCGCGATGGAGCGCGGCCAATTTTGAGAGCAGCGCTCCGCCTTTTTTCGAGAGCCTCACTTCGACCTGACGCCTGTCCTGCGAACTCACTCTGCGGCCTACAAGGTCGAGTTTTTCGCATCTCGTTATGAGCGCCACGACGCCATGGTGCTTGGCCTGTAATCGTTCCGCCAGTTCCCCCGCCGTCGCCCACTCCCGGCCGGGAAATCCCTTAATGTTGAGCAGCAACAAATATTGCAACGGGGTCACGCCATGTCGGCGCGTGATCTCCTCGCTGAAGCGGAGGAATCGGCGCAACTGATAGCGGAAATCGGCAAGCGCTTCGAAGTCCTTTTTCGACATCGGCGGATCAGGTTTCTTTTGGAGGGCTCGATGTGACATTCGATCCTGCTGTGACATATCGGCGAAGATCCTCGGAAGTGGGCGAGGCGCGGCTTTCCGACTATTCCTAGGTCTTGCATCCGACCCGCGTCGTGAATAGGACAGGGCCTGACGGGCCGCAATCGCCGTAACAAAAAGACACGCTGGCGCCGCGACGCCCATCCGCGCCTGTCCACATTCCGATTTCACAAAATAGGCTCGTCTTGTGTGAATGTCAGCAGCACACAGAGCCGGCCTCGCAAATTTGGACAGTTCGATAAGTGAATTTTCTGCCTGACAGCGGCGAGCATGATCGCCGCGAATCAGGAGATACGATGACGAAGCGCGCACGGCGGAACCACGCGCCGGCCTTCAGGCGAAAGTGGCCCTGGCCGCCCGAGAAGATGTTGGCCGAATTGGCTCGGCGGTTCGATGTTCATCCCAATCAGATCACGCAATGGAAAGGCGCCATCGCGATCAGCATGGACTGCAAGGGGTCATGGCGCGACAATGTGTTCGTCGAACGTCTACGGCGCGCGTGAAATACGAGGAGGTCTATCCGCGCGCTTACGCCAGCGTCGGCGAGGCGCGAGCCTCGCTCGCCCGTCATCTGACGTTCTACAACGAGCGAAGACCGCATTCGCCGCTCGACCGACGCACGCCGGATGAGGCCTACTTCGCCTCGCGGATGATCGCGGCGGCGCCATAACCGTCGCGCGCGATTTTGACGCAGCTCTGGTCGGGCTACGCCCTACCGCCGACGCAACAAAATGGCCGAGCCCCGCGTTCAGCTCAAATCCGCACGCGGCGCCCAGCGCCTCCCTCGGAGAGCCATCAATATTTAGCTACAATAGGCGCCGGCACAATAGGCGGCGGATTGTATGTGAGGTGGTAGTTTACGCCAAGGCGAGCGATATGGCCGTTAAAGCTCGTCGAGGATTGACATTTGAAGATTATAGCCAAATTGACCGCCTCCGATGAAGCTGGCGTCGTTTGGCGTCGGGTCTCCGGATAATACGGCGATATCCGAGGGGAATGCTCCATAACCAATCGGAAACGCTCCAACATTAGCCGCGCTGCCTCCATCCGCTATATATCCCGCGTTCGCCCCGAAATAGGCTCCGGTCCATGACGGCGGCGGACCGGAAAACAGCGACGGACCGAACGACGGCGGCGAAAGGGTGGGCCGCAAGCTGACATCGGGCAGCGGACCTTGTGCGGGGAAGGGGTTGGCGGTAATCGGCGCCCCGGAGGCGAGCGCCGTTCCAGCGCTGAGAGCGACGACAAACGAGCCGGCCAGAAAGAGGTGAAGTTTCATCGAAAAAGTTCCAACTATCCAGGTTACGAGACGCATTCGATCCCCGCGAGCCGGTTGCGCGCCGCCATAGCGGTAAATTTTTTGGTTAATAACCGATTAGCCAGCTTGGGCCATGCGGCGCCGCACATCTATATCAACATGTAGTAATAGTGACGCGCCTTGCGGCAGGGTGCGGTGGGAATAGGAGCGCGTGTCTCGACGATCATTTGCTTGGAGGTCTCGTAGAGATATACCACGGGGCGCGACGGATCATGCGGTCGTTGGTAGACTTCTAGCACATCTTCTATGTTGGTGACAAAGCTCGCGCTGGTTTGCGGCGCGATCACTTATTGCTGTTTGAGATGCGGCTTGAGAACGTTTTTTTGAGCGTCCGCTCGATCGAATTGTCGCTGGCTTTCTCGACGATGTTCAGTTCGACGACTTTCTCTTCGAGCAGGCTCAGCGTCATTGGCGTAGCTCGCCGGAGCAGGCCCGCAGGCCAGCGCGATCAATTTTGCTTCCGCGGCGCCGTCGAAAATCCGGGGCGGCGCGGAGTTCGGATTATATTTGCGGGTCAGCACCGCCTCGAAGCCTTCCTCCACCAATTGCCGTCGCGTCGCTCGAGTTGGCGACGCTGGTGTCCAGAGCCTCGGTGATCTTGCCGTCGCTCCAGCCTTCGCCAGCTTCCGAGACATCCGCCTTCAAGAGGATGCGCGCCTTCGTTAGCAACTGCGCCAAGCGCTTGCCCGAGCGGATCAACGATGCAAGCTGCTCGCGTATCCTCCGCGCTCAGCCGCACGACGTATTTCTTGACGCGCAATCTCTATCCCGGCCACGAATCACCTCCATCGCTGCTGCGAAGCGACAGAGATTACAGAACCAGCCTTCAAAATCAATGACGGGAGCTACTAGTGGCCCGAGATCACTGGAACTGAGGGTAAAGCCGTTTCAGTTTAACGCGGGCGTCGTCGGTTGTGAATTGGCAGTCGGCCTTGACGTGGCGCCTGTTGCGATTGTCCTGCCAAACGGCAACCTCCTCGATGAGCGTCGACTTATCAGGAACGCGGCGGTTGAGGCATTGGGTCGCCAGAACGCCGAGTTCGGACTCCGCCATGTCGAGCCAACTGCCGTGCTTTGGCGTGTAATGCCATTCGAACCGCTCGCTCAGCCGTCGCGCTTCAGCGGCGGGGAAGGCCGCGTAAAGCGACGCCGGCGTGTGCGTCGAGAGATTGTCCTGCACCAGCACGATCTTCGCCGCGCCGGGGAAATGCGTGTCGGACAAGTCCTTGAGCACGTGGGCGTAATCGATTGCGGCGTGACGGTCGGTCACTTTCACATGCCGCCAGCCTTCCAGCGGCGCGAACATCATGAACAGATGGGCCACGCCATTGCGTTCATATTCGTAATCGTGACGCGCCTTGCGGCCGGGCGCGGCGGGAATGGGAGCGCGCGTCTCGACGATCATTTGCTTGGAGGTCTCGTCGAGACATACCACCGGGCGCGACGGATCATGCGGTCGTTGGTAGACTTCCAGCACATCTTCCATGTTGGCGACAAAGCCCGCGCTGGCCTGCGGCGCGATCACCCATTGCTGTTTGAGATGCGGCTTGAGAACGTTTTTTTGAGCGTCCGCCCGATCGTATTGTCGCTGGCTTTCTCGACGATGTTAGTCGACGACTTTCTCTTCGAAGCTCACTCATTCTACACTAGGTGGAGACCGTTCCAAGCGGTTCTTGCTCTGACCGCGGAAAATTGCCCGCGACTTTTCGCCGCGAGGTTCCGCATCGTCTTCCCGAGAACAAGTCGAAGTCACGACGCTCAACGGCTCGCCCATCGGCCATTCCACGGCCCGAGCCGATCCTCCCCGAATGGCGAGTGACCGCAGTGTGATACGAGCAGGCCAAATGCCGCTGAAGATCGAGGGGGTGACAAGATGCGACTCGGGTCCTCAGCGGGAACGAGGCTCTCGGCTTAGGCGGGGAATGCTCTAATTCCGCGGGAACAAAGCCAGGGCTTCAGCGGAGAGTACGCCGCCCGTTATGGCGATGTTGGCAAAAGGCGCGGCATCGGCGACTTTGCGGCTCGGCAACATGATTTGCCCTAATCGCGTCGCGAGTTCATCAATAGAGGCGGCATAGACCACTCGGCTAAATCGGCACCACAAAATCGCGCTCATGCACATAGGACAAGGTTCACCCGAGGTGTAGATTGTCGCGCCCTCAAGTTCCGCGGCGGGCCTTTCGGCGACAAACTGGCGTATAGCCACCATCTCTGCGTGCGCCGTCGGATCATTGTTTGTTTTGCCGAGATTGCGGCCCGTGGAAAAAACCTTGCCGTCGCGCACGATGACGGCTCCGAAAGGAAGATCCGCCTTGGCGGCCTCCGCGATCGCCAAGCGCATGAAGCTTTCGTCCTCAGGGCGAGTTGGCGATCGCACCGCCTTGGCGAAGGCTGGCGCGGCATTAAAAATCACCCCTCCGATCCCCGCGCGGATCAGCAGCGAAATGGCTCCTCGACGACCAACGATATGCGCTTGACCGCAGCGGCAGATATAATCGCTCATCTTTCGCTCCAAGGTTCCAAACCATTCAACACAGAAAGTCACAGCTTCGAATCAGAAGCGCGGGCAAAGCAAACGTCGTATCGATTGAAATTGGCGACCTCCACAATCGAGTTACGCGGCCCGTTGTCGCAATCTCGCGAAAACTGTAAATCACGAATGAGATGGTGATGACAATGGCTCATGCCCCTTGCCACGCCACGGACGAGCTTCGGGCCTTGCGGCGCCCGTCTGCAAGGGATTTCGCGTTCCCGCCTATTCAGACGCTACTACAACTTATTCGGCCTTGAGTTAGCGATCCGGTTAACCGCACGAAGCGAGGAGTAAACATGGTCGGCGCTCTGATCAAAGCAGACACAACGGTTTCTGACGAAGTCCTCAACGCCATTGCCCATATTCCCACTCCTAGTCTTCCAGCTGTCGTTGAAGATGGATTTTTAGGGAAATTGAGCGACCGCGATTTCATGAGAATTGCCGTCTATCTGGCGCAAAAGAGCTATGATGAGGGCGGATGCCCGATCGGGGCGGTGATCGTCGACAGCGAAACGCGCCAAATCATAGGTAAGGGGCACAATACGCTAGTGCAGGGCAACGATCCCTATAATCACGGCGAAACCTCGGCGATCAAGGATTTGGGAAGGCAGGATTTCAGCCGGACGACCCTTTACACGACCCTCAGCCCCTGTGACGTGTGCGCCGCACTTCTTCACATGCGACAGTTTAATCGGGTGGTTATCGGTAACGTCACAAGCGCGAGCGGCAATGAGGAGTTCTTGCGCGCGAGAGGCATGAAGGTGGACATCCTCGAGGATCAGCTAGGCATCGCGCTATATGACAAATATCGGGAGCAAAGCCCGGACCTTGATCTCGAAGACTGGAAAGGGCTGGCGGCGGTCCGCGCTGCCAAAGCGGCGAAAAACCAACGTGTTTAGGCTGGCGTCGCGGCGCACTCTGCCGGAAACCGGCACTTCTGGGCCTCGTCGTCCATTATCGCCGCAACGGTCTGGATGTGGGAGAGCGATTGTTTCCGAACTATCCCGAGCCGCTTCCCAATCGATTAAAAAGCCGAGGTCAAGCATGACAACTGACTACGATCCCATCGCCGAGCAATACAAGCGGTCAAAACAGCAGCCGTGGAGAACTTACATTGAGGCCTTCACTTTAATGGACCTGATCGGCGATCCTTCGGGCAAGGAAGTGATCGATATCGCCTGCGGCGAGGGCTTTTACACTCGGCTTCTCCGCCAACGAGGCGCGGAAAAGGTCACCGGCGTCGATCTCTCCGAGCGCATGGTTGAGTTAGCAAAAGCGCAGGAAACGGTCCAGCGGTTGGGCATCGATTATGTTGTGGGTGACGGAAGGGATCTGGAGCTGGGGGCGAAATACGATCTCGCCGTAGCCGCTTATCTACTGAATTATGCTCGAGACCGCGGCGAATTGGGCGACATGTGCAAGGGAATCGCACGGTGCTTGAGACCGGGCGGCCGCTTCGTCACGGTCAATTGTAGCCCAAGTCTGGACTTCCGAGTCGCACCCTCCTATCGCAAGTATGGATTTAAAACGAGCTTGGTCGGCGAGCTTCGCGAGGGAGCGCCAATTACCTGGACTTTCTTTCTTGAAGACGGTTCCTTTGAGATCGAAAATTACTTTCTCGACGCCTCGGTGCATGAGGAAGCGTTCCGATCAGCCGGATTTCGAGAAATCCGCTGGCATGAGCCTCGCCTATCTCCCCAAGGGGAAGCGGCCTGTGGTCGAGACTTCTGGAGCAGCTTTCTCCACCGCTCTCCCGTGACCTTCATCGAGTGCCTGAAATGAAAAATCACGCGCGCTGACTCGAGGCGCCCAAAGGCGTCGCCGCCTGGTGAGCCTGCTGTGAAGATCACCCTTCAGCCCAACGCCGGGCGCTGTACGCAGCGCCCCCGAGCCAATCGAGGGAACGCGCCATGAACAATACTGATCATTCCCGTTTCGTCACCCCGCGTGCTGACGATCATGCGCGCCGTGACGCTCACTTCGCCGCGAGCGGCGGAAGCGCCTGGCTTTCGACCTTTTGGCTCGGCGTAGGCGGCGGCGTGGGCGCCACCGTCGTTTCGCCGCCGCGAAAATCGGGATTAGCCGTTTCTCCGGCGTCCGCGGGGCGCGGAACCGTCAATTGAGCGCCGATCAGGCGCACCACGTCCGGCGCTTCCGCAAATGCGCCGTGGCCGACGAAATCAGTCGAAAAAGACGAAATGTCGTGGACGGTTATTCCCAACCGATCGAGTTCGGCCTTGTCCCTAGGGTTTGTCGGGTCCATGGCCCCGAGGCGCCGGCGGTCGCCGGCGATGCGTGACGACAACGACAGCGCGCGGTCGTTGTTCGCCACGAAAATCGACACATGCCTGGGATCGAGCCGCGCGATCTGCCGTTCGAATACGTCGAGGTCGATGTCGGGCGCGGCCAGCATGACCTCGCCGAGCTTTCCATCGAGATCGGGGTGGCCGGAAATGGAAATGGAGCGCAACGCCTCCATGGTCAGCCAGGAGCCCATGGAGTGCGCCAGAATATGCACGCGGCCGACGCCCGGTGTATGCGAGAGATCGACAATCAGCTTTTCCAAGGCGTCGCGCGCGACAGTGGCGCTTTCCTTGTCGGATTCATAGGCGAAAAGGTCTCCCTTCGAATTCCAGGCGAAGAGCGCCGGAACGCCGGTAAAACGTCCGTCCGCGACGATCTGGGCAATGCGGAAGCGCGCCTCGTCTAGGCTGGTGTTGAAGCCGTGGACGTAGAGCAGAATATCGCTGGAGACGCCGACGCGGCCGGACACATGCGCGGCGATTTCGCTTAAAAACTCCCCCTCCTCCATCGAGCGATGCGAGAGCAGAGCGAAGTGCCGCTTCGAATCGGGCCCGCCAAAACTCGCCCGCTCGATTGCGCCGACGCGATGGTTCGCGGGCACGCTGATCGAATCCAAAGAAAATCCCGGGTGGCCCTCGCCGTCCGTCCCGCCCTCGCCGCGCCGCATGGAGGCGATGAACAATTGCCCGCGCGCCGGCTCGCCGCCCGGGCCCAAAACATATGAGACAGCGTTGTTGGCATGGCCGTTGATCACGGTGATTCCGTCCGACACGCAGCCGCCAAGAGCAGAAGCAAGCGCGAGCGCCGCGAGACATCGAAGGACGAGGGCGAGCGTCGGGGGGGCTTTGGCCAACGAGGACAAGATCAGGGCGTTTTCCCAGGGAGCGCATTTCTTAAAGGCGGCAAGCTAACGTCCGGGTTGCGCAGGCCCGTCGCCGAGATTTGATGTTGCGCCGCAATATTGTCGAAATCGGGACGAGGTCGGCATGCGCCTACTTGCACGCCGCTGCTGTGTGTACCGAAAATTACGTCCGGACAAAACTCCAAGCCCAATTGAAATTCAGTCGAAAATGGCGCTCGCGGCCTCATCTTTTGCGATTTTCCTCCTTTCTGATCGGCCTGGGGCCTCGAAAACTCATTGATCCACAACCAAGACCCACAGCCGACCTCAACGACCCAGCAACGCAAGCTTTTCGAGTGTCGACAAGTCGGCCCCGCCGTCGCGGCAGGCGCGTAGCGCCTCGGAGAAAACGGCTTCGTCGGGCGCGACGGCGGCGAATAGCGTCACGCATGACCTGAACTTCAGGTCGTCGGGATGGCTGAAAACCTCGGCGATCGGGCGGCTCGTGGCGACGACCAAGCGGATGCATTCGCGCAGCCGGTCGCCGAGGACGGGATGGTTCAAATAGGCCCGGGCCTCCGCCGGCGACCGGATCGCGTATCTTTTCGCCATCGAACTGAAGCCCAGCCCCTCGATCTGCGGGAAGACGAACCACATCCAATGCGTCCGCTTCCGCCCCGCCCGCAGCTCGGAGAGGGCGTCCTCGATGACGGGGGCCTGCGCGTCGACGAAGCGGCGGAGGTCGAACGGGTCGGCGTCTTGTTCCATGGGCGTCTCCGCGGTCGAGCAATTGTGGAAATAGACGATCGCAAGGCCGGGCGCGACGGCTGCGCGATCACTACAACTCTCTTGAATTTGCAGCGACCGCGTGTTCGTTCCAGTCAAGACCGACGCCGGGCGCGTCAGGAATGTGCAACATCCCGTCGACGATTTTATATGGCTCTTGTAATACCGGATCGGCCCAGTCCTGCCATTCCAGCCAATGCGCCGTCTCCGTGACGCGCATGACGTGGGCGGCGACTTCAGGATAAAGGTGAGTGGAGATGGGAACGCCCGCCGCTCCGGCGATCGCGGCCGCTCTAAGCCAGCCCGTAACGCCGCCGATGCGCATGAAATCCGGCATCACTAAGTCGCAGGCTTTCATCTGAAGCGCTCGATGGAGATCGCGAGCGCCGTAGAAATTCTCGCCAATTTGAATGGGTGTTTTCAATTGAGCGGACAATCGCGCGAAGCCGTCAAAATTGTCGTAAACGATCGGCTCCTCGATCCAGTCGAGATCCAAGTCGTCGATCATGTGGCAGCGGCGCAACGCTTCGGCGAGATCGAGACCCTGGTTGAAGTCGACCATTAAGTGAATACCTTCGCCGACCGAAGCGCGAACGGCATGGATAGCTCTCAGATCATCCTGCGCGTTCTCCCGCCCAAGCCGAAGTTTGAGACCGATGAAGCCTCCTTCGTCGCGCAGTTCAAGAGCTTCTTCCGCGAGCTGCTCCGGTGTCTTGAGCCAAAGCCCATTGCTGTTGTACGCCTTCACGGGTCCGACGGCGCCGCCAAGAAGCACACATAGCGGCAGGCCGGCCGCCTTCGCCAGAGCGTCCCAAGCCGCCATGTCGAGCCCCGACACCGCGATCATGGCGAGGCCCTGATAACCCACGAAATGGAGAGATTTGCGGGCGAGTTCATAAAGTTCGATCGGCGCTACCGGGCGGCCCTTGAGCATCTCGCCGAAATCATAAAGCGCCGGGATCAGATATCGCATCGCCTTGACGGTGTACGGTTCGAGATAACTTCGTCCAACGACGCCTTCCTCCGTCAACAGGTCGATCAGAATAAGCGGCCAATCAGGGAGGGTCGCTATCCGCGCGACAATAGGCCGCTTCAGCTTTAGCACTACCGCTCTCGCCCGGATCGATCGTAACGTCAAGGATTCAAGTCGCATCGCGGGCGTATCCGTTTTGATGTTTCAGACGAAATCGCGTGCGCCGCAATCAATCGATCACTCCGCATATTGAGCGATTCCATTCCCGAAGGACCAATTCTCTTTTTGAACCTCTATGAGATTGATAAATACGTCCTCGGGACGAAGCCCCAGTCGGGCATGGAGAGCGTCGGCGACGGCCTTATAGAAGGCTTTCTTTTGCTCGACGGTTCGACCGGTGTTGAGTGTTAATTGGATAAAGATGCAATCTTGAGTGCGTCGAATATCAAGATAATTTTCGTCGGCGATGATTCCGTCGATCGGGTGCTCGGTGATGACTTGGAAACGGTCATCCTTAGGCGCTTTCAAGGCCTCGACCATCGCCTCGTAGACGATATCGCCGACCGTGCGACGATATTCGGCGGACTTTCCCTGGACGAGATCGATGCGCGCGATTGGCATGTGCGGTCCTTACTGACTGGCGTCGACTGTAGTTGCAGCGAACCCCTGCGAGCAGCGGCGTCGAACAGGGCTGAGCAGCCCGGTCCAGTCCGGCTCAGGTCGCCAATGTTTTTCAACTCGAATCCGGCCCTCAAGCCACGTCTTCAGTTTTATCGAGCAATTCGGTCAACCGCTCGACTTGTTGCAACAAGATGCCGCCGACGCCGAGGGCGAACCAAACGCCGATGACAAATCCCCAGTGGATCGGCGCGGCGAAGAATTCCTCCCGAAACCAGAATGTGTGTCCCCATTCATTGAAGCCAACGCTGACCAAGATCATGAAGGGGCCAACGACAGCGAGCGTCAACGGAACCGAAATGCCCTTGGCGTAGAGCGGCAACCGGGTCCGCGCGTAAATCCAGGCGGAGCCGCCGAGAAGCACATAGAGCGGGAAGTTGAAATAAAATTCGATGATATGATTGGCCGTAAAGGGCGTGTCGCGAATCGAGACCTGATGCCAGGAATTGTCCTGCTCGGCGAAATAGCTGCCGGCCCAGTAGACCGCGAAAGTGTAAACGCTGATCCACATGGTCAGTGTGAAATAACGGGTGATTTCCTCTTTCGGCGACATGGCGTCCATATTCTGGTCGCGCGTGAACCAGAGATATCCCCAGAGGGCAGGGAACACCGCGGTCAGCACAGCCAGCTCGATGTAGAGCAGGCGCATCCAATGCGTCGCGAAGGCTGGTTCGGACGAATCGAGGCCGGCCGATACGCCGAAGGCGCCCTGATACAGCCGAAACCCGACGTATATGACCGTCAGCCCCGCGAAGGTCGCCAGATATTTATAGAGTTCCCTGAGGTACCACGGCGGACCAAAGCTCACATGCGCGGCGGCGGCTGGTTGGATTTCATCTGTCACGGACATTGCGATTGCCTTTCGAGTTTCGGCTTGGTTGGCCCGACGGTCGAGACGCGGTCGACGTTAGTTGAACGTTGGAATGATGGCGGTCGAGACGCTGGCGATGTGGCGTTGGCCGTTCGCGTCATAGAGGAACAGGAGACCGCCCAATCTGCTGTCCGCGTCGCGAATGAGCCCGTCCAATCTTTCTCGCTGCCACAAGGAGTCTGTCGCGGTGATACGGACGGTTCGCGTTTCGCCCGGCTGAATCGGATCGGCGGAGTCGAGGCTCATTCCTTGCGGAGCGATAAGCGTGTCTGGGTCGCCTTCGCGAGACGGGCCGACGCCAGGGTTAAGAAAACGCACATTGGCTGTCGCGAATTCTCCGATCTGGACCGGCTGGTCCGACGCGTTGTGGATTTGCGCGACGATAGTCAGGGATCGAGCGGGAACGTTGAATTCCGCCCGCTGAACTTTCATTTTCACCAAACCGTTGACGGCCGCGGGCAGGGGCTCGATCTGATCCATTCCGGCCTGAAGCGGAATGGCGCTAGGATATTGCCGATCCGTCATCGCCTGAGCGCCGAAAACGAATAGGGGAACCCCTGCAAGCATTAGCACGGCGATTTTCCTGTCGAGCGGCGTGATTAATGCTTTCTCCTGGCCGAGCTGAAGCATTTTGTAGCGTGGCAGGAACAACGGCCGCCGCACCCACCAGAGCAGCCACGCCGAGCCGAGCGCGATCCAGAACGCATGCCACGCGACGCCATTGGCGAGGCCGTAGCTCTCCATGTCGATCATGTCACCATTGAGCGTTTTCACTTGATTGGTGAAGGCGGCTGGATCGCCGGAGACCTCGAACCACTGCCCGGGCCCCATGACAGAGCCGGCGTCATGCAAGTTGAAGAAGGGATGGAGATGATATCGTCCGGGCAGACGCGCCTTGAGCACGATTTTGAAGTCGTAATCGCCACCCAGCTTCAGCGCGGCGGAACTGACGGAAGATTGCCCGTTCAGATAGCGCTCGGCGCGGATGAACACGGGTCCGGGCGAAGAGACGTTGAGATAGGTCGCGTCGGGCTTGGGCACACCGCGCGGCCAGTCCTCGGCCACATGGAATTTGCCGGTGATGACCAGCTCATCGTTGACGTTGAGTTTCTCCCGCGACCATTGCACATCGTACCATTGGATGGTGCGCATGCGAATGAATGGCTCCAGCGCCTTTTCGCCATGGGCCGCCGCGCCGCTGGGGGCAAGCGTCACGCAACATGCGCCTAAGGCGAGCAGGCCGAGGAATTTTTTGATCGTTTTCAGCATGGCCGCGTCCTCGCTTAGATTTTCTGGACGAAACGGGTCGTTGCAAACGCTTTGCCCATGAACCACCAAGCGGGGTACATCAACGTGCACAACAACCCCGAGCAGAACGCCGACAGCGGCGTCGCGACCTGTCCGTAGGTCCTCAGCGTCCCTCTTTCGATGAGCCGCAGATATTCGGGCGTGCCGGCGCGGATATATTCAAAGCCGAACAGATCGGCGACGGTCAGTTGCGCGCCGCCATATTCCACCGGCACATGAAACATGCCGAAAATTGGCCAGTTGCTCGGATAAAATAGCAGCGCGAACGCCATTCCGCCGAAGATGCTCGTCACCGTCAGGCTGTTGCTCAGCATCAATATGGCGTCGAGCACGAGAGCGCTCGGCAGCATGGTCGCCGGCAGCACCTCGTTGATCGGGAAATAGTTCCACAAATGATAGGCGAAGAAGCGCGCGATCCAGGTTCCGATCAACAGGCATGCGATGCACAAGGTCGCGCCGAGCGGCAGACGGAAATGGGTCCAGAGGACGGCCTGGACGGCGGCGGGAAATGTTATCATCATCAAGGGAGTGACCAACGGCCACCATTGCCGGTCCTTCCAGTCAACCCAAAAGTCCCAGTCTCCGACGGTCAGCGCCACATGAAGATGAAACGCGCCGATGAACAGAAACAGGGCCAGCACCAAGATGAGATAATCATAGGCCCGGGAAAGCCTCGCTTTCTCCCCCGTGTAAGGTCGCGGTGGAATTTCGAGATCGGTGCTCGTCATGGAAGTCTCCTGACAAAAGCGGCTGTTCGCCGGATCGCCGTATCGTTTCCGCCCGTGGCCCGCGAGACGGGGCGTCAACGGAGGTCGGAGATGGCAATCTAGGCGCCCAGGGTAGCCGCGTGAAATGATGAGATTTAATGGTGGTATGAATGAAAATCACAGGGCGGAAACGCGCCCCCAAAATTCGCGCGTAGGATATGTAGTCGCCAACGAGAACACCGACCCAGAGGCGTCCGAAAAATGCCGGAACTGCGCAATTTCGATCTCAATTTGCTGGTCGCCTTCGATCTGCTCATGCAAGAGCAGAACGTCTCGCGCGCGGCGGAGCGCATGTTCGTCAGTCAGTCGGCGATGAGCCACATTTTGCAACGACTGCGCCAACAACTGGATGACCCGTTGCTCGTCAAGACGCCCTCCGGCATGAAGCCGACAAGCAAGGCGCTCGCCTTGATCGGCCCGGTCAAGGCCGTGCTTCGCGATGTAAAGAATTTGATTAGCGCCCAAGAAGAATTCGTCCCGGCGACGAGCACCCGGCGCTTCGTCATCGCGGCGACCGACTACATGGATTTTCTCATCGTTCCGGCGCTCGTCGAGCGCATCGCCCGGTTCGCGCCCGGAGTCGACATTCACGTCAAACGAACGGAAACGCCATTTCCCGAAAGGGAGTTGGAATACAGTGATCTCGACGTCGTGCTGGGGTTTGAGACGATTTTGAAGCCGCCGGGTTATATGGTTGTCGAGAAGCTGTTCGAGGATCGCATGACATGCCTGGTTGCTCGGAATCATCCCGCCATTTCGGCCGATCGCCTGACGCTGGATGAATATGTCGCCATGAAGCACATGCTGATATCGCGCACGGGAACACGCATCGGTCTGATAGACGAATGGCTGGCGGAAAAGGGGCTCGAGCGCCGCATCGCGCTCATCGTGCCGCACTTCCTCTCGGCGCCATTCATCGTCGCCAGGACGGATATGCTGTTGTCCCTGCCCGAACGAATCGCCCAGAAATTCCTGGGCCTCGCGCCGCTCGGCATATTGTCCGCTCCGATTGATCTTCCCGCTTACGATCTGGTGATGGTGTGGCACCCGTTGCGAGAGAACGATCCTGTCCATCGTTGGCTGCGCAGTCAGATAGCCGACGTATGCCAAACGCTGGACACGCTCGCGGTTGCTTCGGTCACCGACCCGGCAGACCGGGGGCGAGAGCTTTGACCTCGATCAGAAGGTAGGGCGGCTTGGACAGCGTTTCGCCGCCATTCAAGACGGCCGAGCGGTGAAGTTGATTGATCACGGCATAGAGCTTGCCTTCCGGCCCAAAAGCCAGGGAATCGACCCACGCCAGCTCCGGGCTTTGCGCGAGCCGGTAATAGCTTCGATCCGGCTTGATGACGCCGATAGCGTTCGCCGCGAGGTCGCCGAGATAAATATTATTGTCTTTGTCGATGCTGATTCCGTCACAGATCGGTTTGTCGCTGTAGCGCTCGACCATTTGACCGAGCGCGTTCGCATCCAGTTTTTCATCGGCGAGAGCGCCTGCCTTGATGCGATAGAGACTGGTTCCGTGCATGGGGCCAAAATACACCCATTCGTTTTGCAAATCCTCGGTGACGGGATTGACGCCGATATGGGGCCGGAACCAATGGCCCTCGGCGTCCTTCATCTGAATGGGCCGCCCATCGATGACGAGATCGACCTTTTCCGGAACAACGCTTCGATGCCCCTCCAGCACGCGCCGGGCCGCGCCGGTCTCGATGTTCACAACGATGAACGCCGCATTGGCGCCGCCCGCCGGATCGACGATGAAAATTCGGTTGTGCCGACTGTCCACCGTAAAATCATTGACGAATGCGTCCTTGGGGGCGATCGGAGCGGGCAAATAAATGACGCGGCGCAGTCTGTCGGTTTTGGTGTCCCAGCCCACGAGTTTGGGCGTGACGCCGCCGCGCATCCCATTATCGAGCATCCAGACAACGCCGTCGACGCCGGTTCGGATCCCCAGAACCGAATCCAGCATCAGGCCGGAATGGCCCTGCCGATCGTTCAACTCCTTGCTGGGAAACGGCGTAAGCGAGCCGTCGGCCTGACGTTCCACGACCGAGTCATTCGGCTCGTAGAATTGATGCTGGCTCATGATGATTTTGCCGCTTCCGGTTACAGTGACGTTTCCCGGGGCTTGGGATAGTCTCGCTATAATTTCGTAAGTGGACGCGGTCTCGGCGGAAGCATGACCCGAGAACGCGAATAGAAATATCAGCGCGGCGAAGGCTTTTTGCACGGCGGTCTCCCGGAGGTCGAGCGGGCGCTCGACGTTCACTTTATTCCATCGACCGCGGTGAGATTAATGGCGTTTTTTCATACCGGTATTACCCAGCCGAATTGTTAGGCGTTCCTCTTCCTTACGGTTGCGAAACGTGTGGTTCAGACGGCGGGGAAACGTTCAATGAAGCCGGAACGGAAAGGAATTTGCGAAATCAGGAAAACTTTTTCCGCTTTTGAATGTTCAAGTCTAGGCTGTCGCCCACAAACTGTTCCGTTCCGTTCGGTCGGCCGCAGGCTTCACGGTGATTCTAGCCGGCGTCACGATGTCGTTCGCCGAGGCTGAGTGTGAAATTCCCGAGCCACGCTCAAATTGGTTTTCAGTGGGATTTATGCGGGTTCTGGGTGAGAGACCGCACCCTGCACACACTGTTCAATGCGAGGCGACGATCCTATTTTTGCAGGGGATGATTTCTTGCGGAGTTCGAGGGGTTAATATGTCGCGGTTTTTGATTGTGCTCGGTCTCGCTCTGGTCGTGATCGGCCTCCTGTGGCCATGGATCGGGCGACTGGGGCTGGGGCGTCTTCCCGGCGACATCGTGATCCAGCGCCAGAATTTCATTTTCTATTTTCCGATCACCACTGGGCTGCTGATCAGCGTTGTCCTGACGTTGATCTTCTGGTTCGCCAAAAGATGATCATCGTTGACCGAGGGTTGCCGCGGATTGGCGCTCTATGACCGATATAAAACTGTGCGAGCCCGATGAGCCATGAGTAATGTGAGCCTATCCGCGCGGTCGCTATGCTCGTCATGCAGACAGCCCGCGCTTCACGAAGCGATCTGGGGAGCCACATGATCGTCTCATCTGCTTCAGATTATCGCGAAGCCGCGCGACGCAAGCTGCCCCGCTTCCTGTTCGATTACATCGACGGCGGAGCCAACGCCGAACAAACGCTGAAAGCCAATATTGCCGATCTGATAGGCGTGAGCCTGAGACAACGGGTGTTGAAGGACGTTTCCGACCTGAGCCTCGGGACTGAATGGTTCGGCCAGCCCTCCGCGCTCCCGGTGATCCTGGCCCCCGTCGGGCTGACCGGCATGTTCGCCCGTCGCGGCGAGGTTCAGGCCGCCAAGGCCGCGGCGAAAATGGGCGTTCCTTTTGTGTTGTCGACGCTCTCGGTCTGTTCGCTCGAAGAAGTGACATCCCAATGCCCGCGCCCAATCTGGTTCCAGCTTTACGTACTAAAGGATCGCGGTTTCATGCGAAATGTGCTCGAGCGCGCCCAGTCCGCGGGCGTTAAAAATCTCGTCTTCACCGTCGACCTGCCTGTGCACGGATCGCGCTATCGGGACGCCCATTCGGGCATGTCCGGTCCTTTCGCCACGCAGCGGCGAATTCTGCAGGCGATGATGAAACCCGCTTGGGCCTTCGACGTCGGAGTTATGGGGCGTCCGCACGATCTCGGCAATGTTTCGAAATATTTGGGCAAGGCGACCGGGTTGAAGGACTATATAGGCTGGCTTGGCAAAAACATCGATCCCACCATCGAATGGTCGGATCTCGAGTGGATACGCGACTTCTGGAAGGGGCCAATGATCATCAAGGGTATTTTGGACCCTGAAGATGCTCGTGATGCGGTCCGGTTCGGGGCAAATGGAATCGTCGTTTCAAACCATGGCGGGCGGCAGCTTGACGGCGTGTTGTCGACAGCCAAGGCCTTGCCGAAAATCGCCGATGCCGTTGGCGACGATCTCGTGGTCTTTGTCGATTCGGGCGTTCGGTCGGGCCGCAAGCGCCCGGCGGGCTCCAGCTGGCAATTCGACGAGACATAGTTGATGGTTAACCGCTATATCTCACGCCCAGTCGACCTCCTCGGTTTCGACGAAAGCCGTCACCTGGTCAACTCTTCCGCAGCGTTCTGCATTGCTCGGCGACACGGCGCTGCGTGGCGCTGGGCCGCGCCCGCGCATATCCTAACATAGCGTCGCGGGGCAGTGACGCGCCGCAAGCCGACATAAAAGGTCTAACCTCGGCGCCTATTATGCGCCGCCGCCGGAGAGGCGGGCGCTTTTTCGAGTGGATCACATGTTGCAATCCGTAGCTGCAAGGCCGGGTTTTTTAAGCCGCGAGGCCACCGTCGCGGGTCCTGGCCACAATCGCTGGCTCGTGCCGCCCGCGGCGCTTGCAGTCCATCTTTGCATCGGCATGATCTATGGCTTCAGCGTGTTCTGGCTACCGCTGTCGCGCGCCATCGGCGTCAAGACGGCTAAGGCCTGCGCCGCTGACATGAGCCTCTTCTCCGAAGCCATCGCCCGCGACTGCGACTGGAAGATCAGCTCGTTGACCTGGACCTTCACCATCGCCATTGTGTTCCTCGGCTCCTCCGCCGCCGTGTTCGGCCATTGGCTTGAGACAGCCGGCCCGCGCAAGGCCGGTCTCGCCGCCGCCTTCTGCTGGTGCGGCGGCCTGCTGATCTCGGGCTTCGGCGTCTATGTGCATCAGCTCTGGCTGCTGTGGCTCGGCTCCGGGGTCGTCGGCGGCATCGGCCTCGGCCTCGGCTACATCTCGCCCGTCTCGACGCTCATCAAATGGTTTCCGGACCGGCGCGGCATGGCGACGGGCCTCGCCATCATGGGCTTTGGCGGCGGCGCCATGATCGGCGCGCCGATGGCCACTAATTTCATAAGCTATTTCACGAGCGCCGCCTCGGTCGCGCCGGACGGCCTCGCGCCGCTCAACGATTTCTTCAAGCGCTTTGCCACGCCGAACGAAGTCGGCGTGTGGCAGACTTTTGTCGCGCTGGGGTTGATCTACTTCGTCTTCATGGTCTGCGGCTCCTTGGGCTATCGCGTACCGCGCGAGGGTTGGGCTCCGAAGGGCTGGACGCCGCCGGCGCCCGCCGCCAACGCCATGTTGACACATCGCCACGTGCATCTCGACACGGCCTGGAAAACCCCGCAGTTCTGGCTGCTGTGGGCCGTATTATGTCTCAACGTCAGCGCCGGCATTGGCGTGCTCAGCATGGCGTCGCCTATGCTGCAGGAGGTCTTCGGCGGCCGGCTGCTCGGCGTCGACATAGGCTTCGACAAGCTCGACGCCACGCAAAAAGGACAGATCGCGGCGATCGCCGCCGGCTTCACCGGCCTTCTGAGCCTCTGCAACATCTTTGGCCGCATCGGCTGGGCGAGCTTTTCCGACGGGCTTGGGCGAAAGCTGACATATGCGGTTTTTTTCGTGCTCGGCGGCGCGCTTTACGCCTTCGCGCCGACGGCCGCACACGCCGGTCTTTTGGCGCTGTTCGTGTTGGCCTTCAGCATCATTCTGACCATGTACGGCGGCGGCTTCGCTACGATCCCGGCCTATCTCGCCGACATGTTCGGCACGCATATGGTCGGCGCCATCCACGGACGCCTGCTCACCGCCTGGTCCACGGCGGGCGTTCTCGGCCCGGTGCTGGTGGGCTATTTCCGCGATCATCAGCTTGCCGGCGGGGCTCCGCGCGAGGCGGTCTATAACCAAACCATGTATGTGCTTGCCGGGCTGCTGGTCGCGGGCTTCATATGCAATCTGCTGGTGCGACCGGTCGCTGCTAAATATTTCATGACCGATGAAGAACTTGCGGCGGAAAAAAAGACGACGGTCAAGGCGGTCATCGCCGCGGACGACGGAACGCACGCCGATTTCGAAGACTTCGTGGAAGAAGGCCGCGAATTCAGCGCGAAGGCCGGTCGTGCAGCCGAGCCTGCGTCTTCCTTCAAGGTCGGGACAATCGTCATGTTGATCCTGGCGTGGCTCGCCGTCGGCGCGCCGCTCGCCTGGGGCGTTTGGGTCACGCTGCAAAAAACGGCGGCGATGTTTCATTAGATGGGCGGGCTTCGTCCCTGCACTGTTAATATCCCCGCCCTTCGCCATTGAGAGTCCGGCGAGCGGTGCTATTTCTGCCCCTGCGGCGGCGCGATGCTCGAGTTTATATACCAACGAGAATCGCAAATGGGAGAATCGAAAATGAGTTGGTTGAAAGCTATCACGGGTGGCGTAATCGGCGCTGAAGCACTGAGCCTTATCAAGCAATATGTGGAGAAGGAGGGCGGCCTCGACGCCGTCGTGAAGAATTTCCAGAATGGCGGCTACAAGCGCCAGGTCGACTCCTGGATCTCGACCAGCAAAAACCAGGCGATCAGCGGCATCGAGGTCGGTCAGGCGATCGGCATCGAAAAGATCAAAAAACTGGCCGAAAGCGCCGGCATCGACACTAACAAGGCACGCGACCTCCTCGCCGAGTATCTACCGATCGCGATCGACAAGGCGACTCCGGAAGGCAAGCTGCCGGCTCCCGAGGAGGGCGACGCCAAGAAGTCGCTGTACTAACAATTCTCTGCGGAGAAATAGAGTCGCCGGAGAGGCTTCCGGCGGCTTTTTTCGCAAAACGACGACGTGATCCACCCCCAATGATCTGGTCCACCCCTGTCTGGTTCACTCCCGTCTGGCCCACCCCTGGAGGATATCTTTTGGCAGTTGCCGGTGGAGTTCAGAAGGTCTGGTTGGGATCAAGTTCGCCCGTGTCGGAGTTGGCCTCGGAGCGGCGGCTTCTCCTTCGACTCCGGAAGCTAAGTCGCCGTCGCCCGTGCGAATGCGATGTAGAGTTCGCGCATTCGCTTCGTTATTTGACCGGGAACGCCAGCGCTGATTTTGGCGCCGTCTATTACAACCACAGGCAGGACAAAGGTCGAGGCGCTGGTGATGAAGGCTTCGGCCGCATCGATCGCTTCCGTGACGCAGAAAGCGCGCTCCTCAAGCGTCAGGCTATGCCGCTCCGCCAGGGCCACGACAGCTTGGCGCGTGCAGCCTGGAAGAATTGCGTCGGAATTCGGTCGCGTCACGATCGCGCCTTGCTTGGTGATGATGAAGCCTGTCGAGGAGGCGCCCTCCGTCACCATGCCTTCGTCATCGAACATCCAAGCCTCCTGGCACCCTTCAACGACAGCCGCTTGCTTTGCGAGAACTTGCGCCAGCAAGGAAGTGCACTTTATGTCTCGGCGCGC
This sequence comes from uncultured Alphaproteobacteria bacterium, assembly GCA_963710695.1. Taxonomy (GTDB): domain Bacteria; phylum Pseudomonadota; class Alphaproteobacteria; order Rhizobiales; family Beijerinckiaceae; genus Methylocystis. Next base: position 23,036 of record CAVQBO010000027.1, read on the forward strand.
CCAGCGGATGTCGCGGACGGTCTTGACAGCTATTCCCGTCCGCACGGCTGGCGCCGACAGAATGTTCTTCTCTTGCGTGAACATAACCAGCGTCGGCGGCGTATTCAGGGGAAAGCCGAAGTCCCGCGCCGCGGCGCCGCGCGTGATCTGGATATACACGATCCCTTCGCGCAGCCCGTTTCGCGCGATCAGCTCCTTCTGGATCTCGCGAAGGCTTGCGAGGGGAACTGGGCTCTCCAGCGCCACTTCTCGCAACGAGCGGTCCAATCGCGACAGATGCGCCGCAGCGTCGACCAGCTTGCCTTCGAGCACAGCCGCCACTTCGTAAACGCCGTCTCCGAATAGGAAGCCACGATCGAGGATGGAAACGCGTGCGTTCTTAAGGGGCGTGAACTCTCCATTGACGTGAGCGACGCCGGTCAACCTGGAACCTCCACCAAAAACTTTTCCTCTGGCCCCCGCGCCGCCTCAGAGCGAGAGCCGCCGCTATTCTTGCCCGGTTGTCCAAAAAGGTTCAAGGGCTGAGGCCTCTGTGAACTGACCTGCAATGGCGGCGATCGACGGCTTTGGGTCCAGCCTGTGTGGAAACGCATTGATCTGTTAAAATGATTCCGCTGAGGGGGCGGAATGAAGCGTTTCATTGAGAGCGAAGACCGGCGGCAAGCGACACTGCTCCCTGACAGTTTGGAAGATTACGTGACGGACGATAATCCGGTCCGCGTCATCGATGTTTTCATTGACGAACTGGACTTGGCGGCGATGGGCTTTGCCGGTGTTGCGCCGGAAGCGACGGGACGGCCGGCTTATCATCCAGCGACGCTGCTGAAGATCTATCTCTACGGCTATCTCAATCGCATCCAATCGAGCCGACGGCTCGAACGGGAGACCCAGCGCAACATCGAGTTGATGTGGCTGACCGGCCGCTTGATGCCGGACTTCAAGACGATCGCCGACTTTCGCCGCGACAATGGGCCGGCGATCCGCGCGGCCTGCACTCATTTCGTCGTGTTGTGTCGCCGGCTCAACCTGTTCACCCGGTCCGTCGTGGCGGTTGATGGGAGCAAGTTCAAGGCCGTCAATACCCGCGACAAGAACTTCACGGTGGCCAAGGTCGCCAAGCGCCTTGAGCAGGTGGAGGCCAGCGTCGCGCGCTACCTGTCAGCGTTGGACCATGCCGACCGGCGGCACGACGACGTGTCCGAGGCAAAGACAACCCGCATCAAGGAGAAGATCGAAGGCCTGCGGCGGCAGATGCAATCCCTGAAGGCGATGGAGAGGCAGGTCGAGGAAGCGCCCGACAAGCAGGTTTCCCTGACCGATCCCGACGCCCGGTCGATGGCGACCAGCGGCAAGGGCACGGGCATTGTCGGCTACAATGTCCAAATCGCCGTCGACGCCGAGCACCACCTGATCGTCGCGCACGAGGTGACCAATGTCGGCGCCGACCGGTCGCAACTGGCGGCCATGGGCGGCAAGGCGCGCGATGCGACGGGATGCGAGGAAGTCACCGTGCTGGCGGATCGCGGCTATTACAATGGCGAGGAGGTGCTGGCTTGCGAGGGAACGGGTGTGCTGCCTTGCGTTCCCAAGACGCAGACCTCAGGCAACGCCAAACGCGGTCTCTTCACCGTGCAGGATTTCATCTACGACGCCGAAAACGACCGCTACACCTGCCCGGCGGGCGAGTTTCTGACCAAGGGAAAAATACGCTCGGACCGCCGTGACGATATGGACCACTACCGCAACCTCACGGCATGCCTAACCCGCGGGCTCAAATCCCAGTGCACGCCTGACAAGGTCAAACGTCAGAAACGCTGGGAGCACGAAGCGGTGCTCGACCGGATGCAGGCGCGGCTCGACCGCATGCCGGAGGCCATGATCATCCGCCGACAGACCGTTGAGCATCCTTTCGGAACCCTCAAGGCGTGGATGGGCAGCACCCATTTCCTGACCAAGACCCTTGAAAAGGTCAAAACTGAAATGAGTTTGCAAGTGCTTGCCTACAACATCAAGCGGATGGTCAATATCTTCGGCGTCAGGCCGCTCATGCAGGCCATCGCCGGCTGAATTCGTCCGCCGAACACGCGCGCCATTGCTTCTGTTGCCGATCCGTGGCCGCTATCGGCAAATTAAAAAAATCACGTTTCCACACGGCCTCGGCGCAAACCGGAACTTCAAACTGCCGCACTACCAGGTGGAGACTCCAATGCGGATCAGAACGGCGCGTCCCGATGACGAAGCGCAATGGCGTGGGCTTTGGCGCGGTTACACGGATTTTTATGAGACGCATCTGCCGGAAAATGTCACCGCCGCCACTTGGCGACGGATCGTCGCGCCCGAGCCGGCGATTTTGTGCCGGTTCGCCGAGGAACAGGGCCGGCTCCTGGGATTCTCCCATTCGCTGCTGCACGAGGGAACCTTCGTTCAGGAGCCCATATGCTATCTGGAGGATCTGTTCGTCGATCCCGCCGCGCGCGGACGCGGCGTCGGGCGCGCGCTGATCGCCGACCTCGTCGCGATGGCGGGTCAAAGCGGATGGTCGCGTCTCTATTGGCATACGCGCGCCGAAAATCTGGCGGCGCGCCGGCTGTATGACGCTTTCGTCCAGGCCGACGACTTCGTGCGTTATCGCCTGACCACGAACTGACCCGCCGCGCGGCTTCAATGTCGCCAACTCTTTCACGCGAGCGCCCATGAACCAGGAAGACGAAGCCGCCCGCCATCGCGCCAAGATGGAAAAACGAAAGGCCGTGCAGGACGCCGAGGTCGCCAGCAAGCCCATCGCCGCCAAGGGGCTGCTGATGGTCCACACCGGCCCCGGCAAGGGCAAGTCCACGGCGGGCTTCGGGCTCGTGCTGCGGGCGCTCGGCCATGGCTGGAAGGTCGGCGTGGTGCAGTTCGGCAAGGGCGCCTGGCAAAGCGGCGAGCGGACCATGCTGGAGCAACTCGGCGAGGGGCGCGTTTCCTGGCACACGCTGGGCGAGGGCTTCACCTGGGAGACGCAGGACCGCGCCCGCGACGAAGCGGCGGCCCGCCGCGCCTGGGAAAAGGCGCGGGAGCTGATGGCCGACCCCGAGTTGCGCCTGCTGATGCTCGACGAGTTGAACATCGCGCTGCGCTACGATCATCTGCCCTTGGATGAAGTCATCGCGGCGTTGCGCGGCCGCCGCGACGACCTGCATATCCTCGTGACCGGCCGAAACGCCAAGCCGGAACTGATCGCGGCGGCCGATCTCGTCACCGAAATGACGCTGGTCAAGCATCATTTTAAAGCTGGCGTGCGGGCGCAGGAGGGCATCGAGTTTTGACTAAAGGCAAAGCTAATTAAGCCGTGACGCGAAGCGTCTCCAGCGCCCGCGCCAGCGCCGACAAATCCAGCGATATCAATCTCTTCCGCGCGGCGCGTCGGGTCGACGCCAGCGCTCGCCGTGAGCAGGGCCGGATCGACGCCGAGCCCCTTCAGGCTCTGGCGCAACATCTTGCGCCGCTGTCCGAACGCCGCCTGCGTCACCAGAGCCAACAACTTCCGGTTGCAAGGCAGCGGCGACGGGTTTGGAACGAGCTCCACCACCGACGAGACGACCTTTGGCGGCGGCGTGAAGGCGGACGGCGGAACATCGAATAAAATCCGCGCCTTGGTTCGCCAGCCGCACAATACGCCGAGCCGGCCGTAGTCGACCCGTTGCGCTGTGCGTCGCGACGATGCGCTCGGCGACCTCGCGTTGAAACATCAGCACATAGCGGTCGAACACGGAGGGCCAGGGCTCGGCCTCGAGCCATCCCCCCAGCAGGGCTGTCGCAATATTATAGGGTAAATTCGCGCATATTCGCGCATTTTGGAGCGCGCCAGACGCATCCTTGGCCGCGCCATGCGCATGAACGAGTTCGACAAGATCGATCGTGAGCGCGTCGCCCTCGACGACGACCAGCCGCCCCGGATAATGCGCGGAAATTTCTTCGAGCGCCGGCAGACAACGCGGGTCGCGCTCGACCACTATGACACGTTCCGCGCCATGAGCCAACAGCGCGCGGGTGAGGCCGCCGGGGCCGGGACCGATCTCGACGACGGTCACGTTTTCGAGCGGGCCCGCGGCGCGGGCGATGCGAGACGTAAGGTTCAGATCGTAAAGAAAATTCTGGCCCAACGCCTTGCGCGCGTCGAGCCCGTGACGCGCGACGACCTCGCGCAGCGGCGGCAAATCGTCGATCATTCGCTGATGCGCCCGGCGAGTCGGATCGCCTCGATCAGGCTAGACGCGTCGGCGACGCCCTTGCCGGCGATGTCGAAGGCCGTTCCGTGGTCCGGCGACGTGCGCGCGAAGGGCAGGCCCAGCGTGACATTGACGCCGCGGTCGAACGCCAGAGTCTTTATAGGAATCAACGCCTGATCGTGAGTCGGACACAGCGCCACATCATATTTCGCCCGCGCCGCCGCGTGGAACATCGTGTCCGCGGGGTGGGGGCCGCTGGCGTCGATCCCCATCGCGCGCAAGGCTTCCACCGCCGGCGCGATCACGTCGATCTCCTCGCGCCCCATCGCGCCGCCTTCCCCCGCATGCGGATTGAGCCCGGCGAAGGCGAGACGCGGCGCCGCGACGCCGAAGCGCTTCGTCATATCCGCCGCGACGATGCGGCCGGTCTCGATCAGCAATTGCCGGGTCAACAGCCCGGGAACCTCGGCCAGCGCGACATGAATCGTCACCGGCACGACCGCGAGTTCAGGAGCCCACAGCATCATCACCGGCCGCGCCGGGACGCCGAAATAACGCAGCGCGAGTTCGCCCAAAAATTCGGTATGGCCCGGATGCTTAAAGCCCGCCGCGTAAAGCGCTTGCTTGGAAATCGGATTGGTGACGACCGCTCGCGCCTGATTTCGCGCGACAAATTCCACCGCCAGTTCGATCGAACGGATCGTCAGCGGCGCGTCGAGAGGGTCGGGCGCGCCCGGAAGACCATTGACAGCCCCCCCGAGCGGAACGACGGGCAGCGCCCGCGCGAAAACCTCGACGGCGCCGGCCGGAGTCGTCGCCTCCACGCCGACATCGAGCCCAAGCGATTTCGAAACGCGAGCAAACAGCGCGGGATCGCCGACGACGAAAAACGGCGGCAAATCAGCGGTTTCGCGAGCGCGAAAAGCCTTGAGGGCGATTTCCGGCCCAATGCCGGAAGGGTCGCCCTGCGTCAGGGCGAGGGGAAGAAGGCCGCGTTGGTTCATAAGCGCAAGGGTCCGCCCGTTTGATTTCGCGCCGCACAGTGGCGCCGGCGCAGAGCGAAAGCAAACCGTCCGAGCTGTCTGAACCGGGGCGCGCGAGGTCTCGCCCTGATGCGCCTATTCCAACGCGCCAAGCCGCGAAACGCCATCCCGTATTTTCGGACGACCTCGCTCTTGACAGCCTCCGGCGTGTTCTTTATTTGTTCGTTATTCGCCGTTTGTTCTCGTCCGGCGCGGGTGGCGCGAGTGTTCGGGTTGGTCGTGGGCGTCGCGTAAGGCGTTGTGGCGTAAGCGTGTACGCGTGCGGCGTCGCGGTTCCCGGCGCGTGATTCTGTCCCCAACAGGCGCGCCGGGGGCCGCGAGCCGGTCTCGCCGAAAAGAAGCGGTTCGGCCGCTTTGGGAGAGCGTCGTCATGAGCTGTCTGGAGCATTTTCCGCTAGCGGCCCCGCCGCGAATATCCCGCCCCGCCGCCGGGCGTCCGCCTCGCGAGGCGCTGGCGGAATCGGCCCGCGAAATCGATCCGGCGCGACGGCGCGGACGCGGCGCCGTCTCGAATGCAAGCGGGCGCTTCGAGGCCTTCGCGCGCGAGGAGATCGACGACGGATGGGGCTCGCTGGAGAACCTGCCCCCGCTCAAGACCAATATACATATAGAGAAGCCTCGAAGCGTCATCACGCGCAACGACTCGCCCGACATCGGCTTCGACCGCTCGATCAATCCCTATCGCGGCTGCGAGCATGGCTGCGTCTATTGCTACGCGCGGCCCACCCACGCCTATGTCGGCTATTCGCCCGGCCTCGATTTCGAGACCGAGATTTTCGTCAAGGAGGGCGCGGCGCAAGTGCTGGAGCGCGAATTGTCGGCGCCCGGCTATGTTCCGAGAACGCTGGCGATCGGCTCCAACACCGATCCATACCAGCCGACCGAAAAGCGCTGCCGCGTCATGCGGGGCGTGCTCGAAACGCTGGCGCGCGCCAATCACCCCGTGGGCATAGTGACGAAATCCGCGCTGGTTGCGCGCGACATCGACCTCCTCGCGCCGATGGCGCGTAAAGGATTGGTTAAGGTCGCGATCTCCGTGACGACGCTTGGACAAGGAACTCGCGCGGAAGATGGAGCCGCGCGCGGCTTCTCCGGCGCTTCGGCTCGAAACGATCGAGAAGCTCGCCGCCGCGGGCATCCCGGTTTCGGTCTTGGTCGCGCCGATCATCCCCGCCGTGAACGACGCCGAGATCGAGACGATCCTGACGAGAGCCTTCGCCGCCGGCGCGCGCGAAGCCGGTTATGTGATGTTGCGCCTGCCGCTCGAATTGCGCGACCTCTTCAGCGAATGGCTGCTCACGCATTATCCCGACAAGGCGAGGCATGTGCTATCGCTGGTGCGCGGCGCGAGGGAGGGCAAGCTTTACGATCCGGGCTTCGGCAAGCGGATGACGGGCGTCGGGCCGTATGCCTGGATGATCGGCCGGAGATTCGAGATCGCCGCCGCCCGGCTGGGCTTTGGCGCCGGCGCGAAGCTGCGCTGCGATTTGTTTCAGCCGCCCCGTCGAAGCGCCGAGCAGCTTGTGTTATTTTGAACCGGTCGCCATCCAAGGGTGGCGCAAAAAAGTTTTGGGCCGCGAGGACGCCGCGAGCGGGGAGAAGCCTTTAATGACGCCGGCGCGAAAACCGGGAAACGCCTTCCCCGATTTTGCCGCCGAAAACAAGTCGCGGCGGAAAAAACTTTGGCCGGTCGCCGGGGTCGACGAAGTCGGGCGCGGCCCGCTCGCGGGGCCGGTTTGCGCGGCCGCCGTCATTCTCAATCCCGCCAACATCCCGGACGGGCTCAATGATTCCAAGGCGATGAACCCGAAATCGCGGGAAATAGCCTTCGCCCGGATCATCGAAAGCGCGCTCGCGACGAGCTTCGCCTTCGTGACCGCCGCCGAAATCGACGCCACCGACATCCGCAAGGCGTCGCTAAAGGCGATGGAGCGAGCGGTCGCGGGGCTCTCTCTCGCGCCCGCCTTTGTGTTGGTCGACGGCCGCGATCTGCCCGGCCTTCCTTGTCCAGGCGCGGCGATCGTCATGGGCGACGCCAAATCGCTGTCGATCGCCGCCGCCTCGATCGTGGCCAAGGTGGCGCGAGACAGTTTGATGCGGCGCCTGGCCGAGGAATATCCGGCTTACGGGTTCGAGACCAACGCGGGCTATGGCTCGCCGCGCCATCTGGCCGCGCTCGCCAGTCTCGGTCCAACCCCCTACCACCGCATGAGCTTCTCTCCCTTGCGACGGGGATGAGCCCGCATGATTCGGTCCCATTTACGTCCAACAACCAATTGGTAAAGAAAGAATTTTCTTAAGAAAGCCGTTCGAAAAGGGGACGCGCGACGCGCGCCTCGTTAAACGCGCTCTTTACCTCGATCCCGCATAGTCACGCTCGTTGGTAAGCGTAACCGGTATCGAGTTCATGAGTAGCGCACGCGTCGAGGCGACCCGCCTCCAAACCCAGCTAAAGGTCACGCGTACTGGGTCGCGGGTTTCAGGGTTGCCTCGCGCGGTGTCGCGCAACAGCGTCTTGCGCGGAGACAGCGTCGAGATTCTCCGCGCAATGGCGCCGGAAAGCGTGGATCTCGTTTTCGCCGACCCGCCCTACAATCTCCAACTCGCGAATAAATTGACGCGGCCCGATCAGAGCCTGGTCGCGGGCGTCGACGACGACTGGGACAAATTCGCCGATTTCGCGGAATACGACGCATTCACGCGCGACTGGCTCGAGGCCGCGCGCCGCGTCATGAAGCCGCAAGCGACGATTTTCGTCATCGGCTCCTACCATAATATTTTTCGCGTCGGCGCCATCATGCAGGATCTCGGATTCTGGATCCTGAACAACATTGTCTGGCGCAAGACCAATCCGATGCCGAATTTTCGCGGCCGCCGCTTCACCAACGCCCATGAGACCATGATCTGGGCCGCGCGCGGCCCGCAAGCCAAGAGCTACACCTTCAATTACGAAGCGCTGAAGGCGGCGAATGAAGACTGCCAGATGCGTTCCGACTGGCTGTTCCCGATCTGCACCGGCGGCGAACGCCTCAAGGACGCGCAGGGGAGAAAAACCCATCCCACGCAAAAGCCGGAAGCGCTTTTGGCGCGGGTGATGCTCGCGGCCTCGAACGCCGGCGACCTCGTGCTCGATCCGTTTTTTGGCAGCGGCACGACTGGGGCGGTCGCCAAGCGCCTGCGCCGGGATTACCTCGGCATCGAACGCGATCACGCCTATGCCGACGCCGCGCAGGCGCGCATCGACGCGGTCGAGCCGCTCGATCCGGCGACGCTGACCACCGCGCCCACCAAGCGGAGCGAGCCGCGCATCGCCTTCGCCAGCCTCGTCGACGCGGGCCTCATCGCGCCCGGCGCGAAGCTCGCGGACGCCAAGCGGCGCCACAGCGCCTTGGTGCGGGCGGATGGCGCGCTGGCGATCGGCGGAATCGTCGGCTCGATCCACAAGATCGGCGCCTTGGTGCAGGGGCTGCCGGCTTGCAACGGCTGGACCTTCTGGCATTACGAGGACGCGGGCCGGCTCGTTCCGATCGACGATCTGCGCGAGCGCGCGCGGGAGCAGTTGCGCGAGGCGGCGGAGTAGAGTCGCCGCGCGCCTTCCGCCGCGCGCCATTCTCGACTCCGCGACGATTTTGTGAAATATCGCGACGTCTCGATTAAAGGACGGCCGCATGAGCTCCTTCGCCTATCACGACATCAGTCTCGAGGATCTGAAAAAGGGCCTCGACGACGGCTCCATCCTGCTCGTCGACGTGCGCGAGGCCGAGGAATACGCGGCGGGCCATATCAAGGGTTCGCTGTTCAATCCGCTGTCGAAATTCGATCCCGCCAAGCTGCCGGTCGCGCCGGCGGGCAAGAAGGTGGTGGTCTACTGCCGCTCGGGCCGCCGCTCGGTCTCCGCGATGGAGCAGGCGCGGCTCGCCGGCCGCCGCGACGTCGACACGCATTTCGGCGGCGGCATCTTGGGCTGGCTCGGCGCGAATCTCGACGTCGAAAAGGGTCTTTGAAGGCGTTTCTGGTTCCGACGCGCCTTGGCTCAGCCCCACAGCTCCGCCTCCGGCGGATGCAGCGTCGAGCCCTCGTAACGAAGGCCGGGCTCGCGGTCCCGCGCGAGCAGCAGCGGCCCATCGAGGTCGACATAGGCGGCGGATTGCCCGATCAGAACCGCCGGCGCCATGGCCAGCGAAGTGCCGACCATGCAGCCCGCCATGATCGCGAAGCCGAGTTCGCGCGCTTGCCCGGCCATCGCCAGCGCCTCGGTCAGGCCGCCGGTCTTGTCCAGCTTGATGTTGACCGCGTCGTAGCGGTCCGCGCAACGCGGCCAGCCCGGCGCGATCATGGGCGCTCTCGTCGGCGCAGATTTTCACCCGGCGCTCGATCCGGCCCAGAATTTCGTCGGCCCCGGCCGGCAGCGGCTGTTCGATCAGCGCGACGCCGACACTGGCGCAAGCCTCGATATTGGCGAGGAGATTTTCCTCGCGCCAGGCCTCGTTGGCGTCGACGATCAGCGTCGCGCGCGGCGCGCCGGCGCGCACGGCCAGCAGCCGCTCGGCGTCGCCCTCGCCCGCGAGCTTGACCTTCAGCAAAGGCCGATGCGCGGCGCGCGCCGCCGCCGCTCGCATCTCCGCGGGCGTTCCGACCGAGAGGGTGAAGGCGGTGGTCAAGGGCGCGAGCGCGGCGAGGCCGGCGCCGCGATGCGCCGCGACGCCCCGAAGTCTTGGCCTCCAAATCCCACAAGGCGCAATCCAGCGCGTTGCGCGCCGCGCCCGCCGGAAGCAGGCGTTGCAGCGCGGCGCGATCCGCCCCGGCCTCGATGTGAGCGCGCGCGCTCTCCATCGCCGCCACCACGCTGTCGGCGCTCTCGCCGTAACGGGCGTAGGGCACGCATTCGCCCCGTCCGACGGCGCCGCCGGCCCGCAGGGTCGCGGTCACGACCAGCGCCTGCGTCTTGGCGCCGCGCGCGATCACGAAGCGCCCTTCGATCGGAAAAGCCTCGACGGCCACGGTTAGCTGGGCGCCCATCTGGTCTCCTAATAGCAGCGTCGCCGCTGAGTGTTTCCGACCAACGCGCTCGACATTGGCCATCGGCGAAGATAAGACGATTCGCAAGCTTTTTGGCGCCGCGCGGTTATCGTTCGAACGGAATCGTTCAAACGACGGGAAATCGCGCGAAGATCGAGAAGCCGGAGTAAGTGCTAATCGCAAAAGCCCATCAACTTTCGCGGAACTTGCTCTAGCGCCGTGATTCTTGGCGAGACCGGCGCCCGCAATTGCCCGAAACGAACCGCGACGGGGCGTCATGGCGACAGAGATCGAGGCTGACCCGCCCGAACTGAGCCGTCGCGAGAGCGGCGGCGTCAGGCGCATCGCCCTGACCGGCGGCTGGATTTTGCGGGCGTCCAGAACGCTCGAGCGAAAGGCGGAGGAGATCGTCTCGCAAGGACGCGGCGCGCGCGCCGTCGTCATCGACATGAGCGCGATCGCCAATCTCGACACCGCCGGGGCGCTCGCGCTCAATCGCGCCCGGAACGAATTGATTCGCGCCGGCGTCGCGGCCTCGTTCGAGGATGCGCGGCCCGAACACCAGATCCTCCTCAAGGAGACGGCGATCGAGATATTGCCGCCGCCTCGCGCCAAACCCACGAATCTGTTCGTCGATCTGCTCGCCGATCTCGGACTGTCCGTCGTCAACGCGCTGCGCGAATATTATCGCGGCGTCGGTTTTCTCGGTGAATTCATCACCGCGATCGGCCACATCCTGCTGCGTCCGGACCTGTTTCGCGGGACGTCGCTCGTCTACCAGATCGAAATGTTCGGCTTTCGCAGCATTCCGATCATCGCGCTGATCAATCTCGCGGTCGGCGCCATCGTCGCGCAACAGGGCATTTTCCAACTGGCGCGCTTTGGCGCGACCGTTTATTCGGTCGATCTCATCGGCATTTTGGTGCTGCGCGAATTGGGGGTGCTGCTGACCTCGATCATGATCGCCGGCCGTTCGGGATCGGCGATAACGGCCGAAATCGGCTCGATGAAGATGCGCGAGGAGATCGACGCGCTGCGCGTCATGGGCCTGTCGCCAATCGAGGTCTTAGTGGTTCCGCGCGTGCTGGCGCTAATGGTCGCCTTGCCGCTGCTGACCTTCATCGCCGACATGGCGGCGCTGTTTGGCGGGTTGCTGGTCTCCTGGGGCTATGGCGACATCAGCCCAACGTCATTTCTGGTCCTGTTGAAAGACGCGATCGGCGTGAACACTTTCATGGTTGGACTGATCAAGGCCCCCTTCATGGCGCTGGTGATCGGCCTCATCTCGACGCAAGACGGGCTGGCCACATTAGGGTCCGCCGAATCGCTGGGACGGCAGGTGACCGCCGCGGTCGTGAAAAGCATTTTCATGGTCATCATTCTCGATGGCCTGTTCGCGATGTTTTTCGCGGCGATCCACTATTAGCGTCCAGGGAACCATGAGCGACCACGCCAACGCCGCACGGCAGCCGGCCACGACCTCGACGAAAGAGATCGTGATCAGCGTGCGCGACCTCGTGGTGCAGTTCGGCGAGCACAGGGTCATGGACGGGCTCGATCTCGACGTGTTCCGCGGCGAAGTTCTGGGCTTTGTCGGCGGCTCGGGCCAGGGAAAATCGGTGCTGATGCGCGCCATCCTTGGGCTTTTGCGCAAGCGCGCGGGCGTGATCCGGCTGTTTGGCCAGGACCGCGACGCGCTCCCGCCTCGCCAGCTGCGCGCGCTGGAACAGCGCTGGGGCGTGCTGTTCCAGAACGGCGCCCTGTTCTCCAGTCTCACGGTGCGGCAGAACATCCAGATGCCGATGCGCGAAAATCGCAATATTTCCCAGCGGTTCATGGACGACCTCGCCATGCTGAAACTCGACCTCGTGGGTTTGCCGCCCAACTCCGCGGACAAACTTCCGGCGGAATTGTCTGGCGGCATGGTCAAGCGGGCGGCGCTGGCGAGAGCCCTCGCGCTCGATCCGGAACTGCTGTTTCTCGATGAGCCGACCTCGGGTCTCGATCCAATCGGCGCCGCCGAGTTCGACGAATTGATCGGCACGCTGCAAAAGACGCTGGGTCTGACCGTATTCATGGTGACGCACGATCTCGACAGCCTATACTCGATCTGCGACCGCGTCGCCGCCCTGGCCGGGGGAAAAGTCATCGGCGCCGGCTCCATGCAGGACATGCTGGCCTCCGACGAGCCTTGGCTGCGCGCTTATTTTCACGGAACTCGCGGCAGCCGGCTGATCGGTTCTCTCGGTCGACGCATGGGAGGGCGCGAGCCCGCATAAGGACGAAACATGGAAACCCGCGCCAATTTCGCGCTGATCGGCGCCTTCACGCTCGCGGTCGTGTTCGGGGCGTTTGCTTTCGTTTTCTGGTTCTCCGGGTCCGGAAAAACGGCGCAATATCGAGACATACGAGCTCATCGTGCGCGGCTCGGTGGACGGCTTGACGCCCGGAAGCACCGTGCAATTCAACGGACTTAAGGTCGGCAGCGTCACCAGCATGGAGATCGATCCGACCGATCCGGGCCAGGTCAAGGTGCTCATCGCCGTCGACAAGAGGACCCCGGTGAAGACCAACACCCGCGCCAGAGTTGAACAGAAGACCTTCACGGGCGTGGCCGTCGTGTCGCTGGTCGGCGGCACGCCCGGCGCGCCCGATATTGTCGCGCAGCCGGGCGAAAAATACCCGCGCATCACAGCCGAACATTCGGATATCCAGAACCTGCTCGAAAATGTCCAGCGCCTCTCGACCAAGGCGGGCGACGTCATGGACAAAATCGACAAGCTGCTCGACGAAAATTCGACCACGCTGACCGCCTCGCTCAAAAATATGGAGACTTTCACCAAGACGCTCGCCGACAACAGCGGGGCGACAGGAAATTTCATCCGCGACGCGGCGGACGTGGCCCATTCGCTGAAGCCGGTCGCCGAGCGCTTCGACAAGCTGCTCGCCAGCGCGGAGCGCACGGTCAAGGCGCTCGATCCCAAGACGATCAAGAGCATAACCGGCAATGTCGCCGGTCTCTCCAGCAACCTCAATCACTTCTCGCAGACGGGGCTGCGTCAGTACGAACAGCTCGCCATAGACGCGCGCAAGGCCGTCGACACGCTCGACCGCGCCGTGCACAATTTCGAACGCGATCCCTCGCAGGTCATTTTTGGCCCGAGCCAGACTCTCCCGGAGGTCAAGGGCCAGTGAGCGCGGTTACGCCGGCTTAAAGCATCGCATGTTAGGCCCGTGGCCAACGACGCTTAACCCAGCGGAGCTTTGATGCCGCGACGCATGCAATCGCCGACCGTGGTTATCCTGGTCGATCACGGCTTTGTCAGCGGCGGCCAATCGAAGGTCGCCATCGAAAGCACGCTTGGTCTCGCGGCAGCCGGCGCGCGGCCGATATTCCTTTGCGCTTGCGGACCCGTCGATCCGCGCCTGGCGCAAGCCGGCGTCGAGACGATCTGCCTCGATCAACACGACATTCTCGACAATCCCTCGCGCGCCGCCGCCGCGGTTCAGGGAACGTGGAACGCCAAGGCCGCCGCCGCGCTGGCGCGAGCTTGCTGGCCCGACTGCCGCGCGAAAACACCATTGTTCACGCGCATGGCTGGGCCAAGGCGCTGTCGCCGTCGATCGCCAGGCCGATCCGGGCGTCGAAACTGCCCGCCGTCTATACGATGCACGAATATTTCCTCGCCTGCCCGAATGGCGGCTTTTACAATTTCCAAAAGCACGAGGTCTGCGCGCTGAAGGCGATGTCGGCGGCCTGCTGGGCGACCAATTGCAACTCGCGCAACTATCCGTTCAAGCTGTGGCGCAACGCGCGTCTCGCGGTCGCGCGAGGCGCCGGATTGGCCAGTTGCTTCGAGGATTTCTTGCTGATCTCCGATTTGCAGCAGGATCTTCTGGCGCCCTATCTGCCGAAGGGCGCGAGAACGCATCGCGTGTCCAATCCGGTCGAGGCGGAAGCGCTCGGCCAAAAGGAAAATCCCGCCTCGGGCGAGACGCTGTTCGTCGGTCGGCTGTCGGCCGAAAAGGGCGCGCTGCTGTTCGCGGAAGCCGCGGGGAAGGCGGGCGTCACGCCGGTGTTTATCGGCGACGGCCCGATCGCGCCGCGGATTGCGCGAGCAATATCCGGAAGCGCGGCTGCTCGGCTGGCTTGAGCCCGCGGCCGTCCGTGCCGCGATGCGGGCCGCGCGCGCGCTGGTGTTTCCGTCGCTGTGGTACGAGGGCCTCGGCCTCACCGCGCTGGAGGCCAAGGCGATGGGGACGCCGGTGGTCGTCTCGGACATATGCGCCGCGCGCGAGCAGATCGCCGACGGCGCCGAGGGGCTTTGGTTCAGGAGCGGCGACGCCGCCTCGCTGGCGAGCGCGCTGGAGCGCCTCAAGGACGACGCGCTGGTCGCGCGGCTGTCGCGGGCGGCCTATGAATCCTATTGGCGCGAGCCGCCGACGCTGAGCCGTCACGTGGAGCAGACGCTCGCCGTCTATGACGAAGTGCTGGCGCGGCGGGGCGGTTGAGTCTTGCCCTAGCTACGCCCCCGCCAAGCCAAGGCCGCGATAGATTTCCTTCAAGCTCGCGCGGACGCCGATCGCCGGCAGGTCGAGCTCTTCGTCTCCGCGCGTAAATCTTCGCTCGCTGAAACCGCCGGCGCCGGCGTCGCGATCGAAGCTGAGGATATCGACCGCGTCCTGAGCCACGACCACATATTGTCTCAGCGTCGGGAGGCTCGCATAGGCGGTCCGTTTCCAGCGCAAATCGCGCTTGGCGGTGGAGGGCGACAGCACTTCGAACGCGACGATCATATCGTCGCAATCTCTGCCGTCGATGAATTTATCCGGCCGGATCAGCACGTCGGGAACGGGAACGCTCGTGTCGGACAGGCGCACGCCGAGGCCGGGGAGAACCTCCCAGCCGCCGCGCGATTGGCGGGCCGCCTCATCGAGCAACACGAGGAGATTGCGCACGATCTTCTGATGCAAATAGCTCGGGGTCGGGTTCAAAAGCGGCTCCCCGTCGATCAATTCCCATTTCTCTTCGTCGGGGCGCGTATCGGTGAAGGCGTAGAACTCCTCCACGCGCATCGGACCTTGATCCAGGAACGGGACGCCCATCGCTTAACCTCTTTCCTTCGCCGCGCCAGCTTACATCCGCCGCCGCGCCGCGCAACCTCTTAGCTATTGCGGGTTCTCCAGGTTGAACGACTGCGTGCCTTCGTCATAGGCGAAAATCTCGCCGTAGCGGCCCCAGGTCGTCACGCTTTTCAGCGTCGTCTCGGCGTAGTCCTCGCTCATATAGTCTTCGAGCTCCTCGCGAAAACGGGTCGCCGGCGCATGATGCGAGGGGCGCTCGTCCAGCACTCTGCGAATGCGCTGCGCGAGGGGCACATAGAACAGCAGGTGGTCGCCGAACAGCTTTTTGCGCTGATCCACGTCCATTTCGGCGAAGCGCTTGCCGGCGGGCGTGAGCCTGATGTCGCCCTCCGCGAGTTCGGCGAAGCGCAGCAGTTGCAGCGTCTCGGCCACCGGGAAGAGATCGTCGATTTCGAGCTGCAGACTGTCGGCCAGCGCGGGGAGATCGGCCTTGCCGTCATAAGGCGGCGCGGCGACCTCCTCGATCATGCCGGCGAGCGTGTTGGTCGAGACGGTCGGCAGCGCCATGCCCATGCCGAGGCCGGGGAAGGCGCCGGGACTGGCCTTGGCCATGTCGGCGCGGCGAGTCATCAGCGCGTAGATTTGATCGACGAGCTGGCGGAACTCGGGATCGAGGCGGTTGCGCGGATGTTGCAGACCCACCTTGATCTCGGCGGCGATGCGGCCGGGATTGGACGACAGCACGATGATGCGGTCGCACATCAGCACCGCTTCCTCGATGTTGTGCGTGACCATCAAAATGGATTTGATCGGCATGCGTCCCTCGACCCACAGATCGAGCAGATCGGTGCGCAGCGTCTCGGCGGTCAGCACGTCGAGCGCCGAAAAGGGCTCGTCCATCAGCAATATGCTGGGGGCCACCACAAGCGCGCGGGCGAAGCCGACGCGCTGGCGCATGCCGCCGGAGATTTCCTTGGGATAGGCGTTCTCGAAGCCGTCGAGGCCGATGATGTCGATGGCCTGCAAGGCGCGCCGGCGCGCCTCCGGTTCGGGCACGCCCTTGGCGCGCAGGCCCAGCTCCACATTGGCCAGCACCGTGAGCCAGGGAAACAGCGCGAAGCTCTGGAACACCATGGCGACGCCGTCGACGGGGCCGGCGACTTTCTCGCCGCGATAGATCACCTCGCCGCCCGATGGGCGGTTAAGCCCGGAGACGATGCGCAATAACGTGGATTTGCCGCAGCCCGAACGCCCGAGCAGGCCGACGATTTCGCCCTCGTTCAGCTCGAGCGAGATTTTATCGAGCACGACGGCGCTCTTGTCGCCGCCGCGGCCATAGGCCTGCGAGACATTGTCGATCGTGAGCAGTTGCGCCGGAGTCGGGGGAGTGGCCATGAAAACCTCACAAAAGCCGCAGGCGGCGCTCCGCGAAGGCGGAAAGCTGGCGCCAGAACAGGCGGTTGACCAGAATGACGACGATGCTCATGGCCGCGACGCCCAGAACGATCTTGGGAAAATCGCCGTCGGCGGTCGCCTTGGCGATATAGGCGCCGACGCCATGGGCCGTCACCTGGTCGTCGCCCCATTTCACATATTCGGCGACGATGGACGCGTTCCAAGAGCCGCCCGAGGCGGTGATCGCGCCGGTGATGTAATAGGGGAAGACGGCCGGCAGGATCACGCTTTTCCACCAGGTCCAGCCCTTGATCCCGAAATTCTCCGACGCCTCGCGCAGATCGTTGGGGAAGGCGCTCGCGCCGGCGATCACGTTGAAGGCGATATACCATTGCGTGCCGAAGACGATCAGCACCGACAGCCAGATGTCGGGGTTGAGGTGAAAGCGCAGAATGCCGATGACGGCGATCGGAAACAGCACATTGGCCGGGAACGCCGCGAGAAACTGGGCGAGCGGCTGGGCTTTCTCGGCGATGTGGGGACGCAGGCCGATCCATACGCCGATCGGAACCCAAATCAGGCTCGCCAGCGCGATCAGCGCCATCACCCGCAAGAATGTGTAGAAGGTGAGCATCGCGACGGTCTTGACTTCCGCCATGTCGACGCCTGTCCCCACGAATTGGATGACGAGGGTCAGCGACATGAACAGCAGCGCGCCGATGATCGCGAACCAGACGAGATCGATGGTCAGCGCGATCTTCGGGTTTTCCTCGCCGCCGCGCGTGAAGGTCGGCAAGCGCAAGGCGAGCAGCGAGACGCGCTGCAACAGCGCGGCCGGATGGCGCATCAAATGGCGCAGCCAGCGGGTGCGCAGGAACAGATCGCGCACCCAGGATTCGGCCTGCGTTTGCGAGGCCGTCAGCTCGACGCGGAATTTGTCGGCGAAGGCGACGATCGGGCGAAACAGCAATTGATCATAGGCCAGAATGATCAAGGCGACGGCGACCACCGCCGCGAGGACGCAATCGATCCGCCTGTTGTCGATGGCGAGGGCGAGATAGGAGCCGACGCCCGGAAGGCGCACATTGACGTCGCCGACCGAAATCGCCTCGGAGGCGACCACGAAGAACCAGCCGCCCGACATCGACATCATCATGTTCCAGATGAGGCCGGGCATGGCGAAGGGCGTCTCCAGCTGCCAGAATTTTTGCCAGGGCGTTAATTGAAAGCTCGCCGCGACCTCCTCCAGATCGCGCGGCACGCTGCGCAGCGACTGATGGAAGGAGAAGGCCATGTTCCAGGCCTGGCTGGTGAAGATCGCGAAAATCGCCGCGCCTTCCGCGCCAAGGGTCGAGCCGGGAAACAGCCCCAGGAAAAACGTCACCGTGAAGGAAAGGAAGCCGAGGATCGGCACGGACTGCAATACGTCGAGCAGCGGGATCAGAACCATCTCGGCGCGGCGGCTCTTGGCCGCTATGGTCGCGTAGGTGAAAGTGAAAATCAGCGAAAGGATGATCGCCGCGAACATGCGCAAGGTGGTGCGCAGGCCGTAATAGGGCAGCTGCCAGTAATCGAGCGACAAGGCCGCGGTTTCCGGCGCGTTCAGCGGCGCGGTCATGCCGCGCGAGCCATAGCTCATCAGAACGAGCACGCCCAACACCAGAATCAACGCCGCGGCGTCCCAGAGATTGGGAAGACTTTTTAGTCCGCTCCGAGCAAATAGAAGGGTGTTTTCTTGCGTCATGCGGCGGATCGATCCGGCTCGGTGGTCCTTGGCCGCGGGGCGGGGCGAAGGCGAAAGGGGTGAAGTCGCGGAGAAACGACGATGGAATTCCGGCGACGCGCCGCGGGGGCGACGCCGGCCGGGTCATCATTCGCGCGCCGTTTCGCGCCGAACCGGGTTTGGTTCGACGGGGCTTGCTCTAGCACCATGTCAGCACATGGCCAATAGATGTGACAGTCGCGTGTCGGCGGCTCCCGGCGAGGCCTTTATCGAACCTCTCGGGCGCGGGCCTTTACGGCATGTCCGGCGCGCGCGGGCTTGGCGATCGAGCCGACGGGCGTCGTATCGGCGCCGGAGCGCTCCAGCCGGGCCAGCCGCGAATCGATCTCGGCGAGCTTGGCGGCGAGCGTGGCGGTCGTTTGGTCGAGCGCCTGCTGCTGCGCCTCCAAACTGGCGTCGCGCGCCGTCTCCTGCGCCCGCGAGCGGTCGGCGGTTCGCGCGGTCTCGACGCCATGGCGGAGTTGTTCGATCTGCGCGCGCAAGCCGCGCACCTCGTCCAGCATGTGCGCCATTTCCGGCGTGGGATCGGTTTGGGCGGCGGCTTCCGCGGTCGCGGGCCCACTCGGCGCCAGCATCGCCGCGTCAAGGCGGGAGCCGGCCTCCAAGCCCGGTTTCACGCCGGTTTTGCCGCCCAGGATCACGCCCGCCACGCTCCCGGCGGCGATCGACAGCGTCAGCGCGACGCCAAGTTGCATCCGCATGCCGCCGGAGCTGAACACGCCGCCCGAGAAAAAGCCGCTTCCGCCGGTCCCGATCTTGACGCTTTCGCGCTTGAAGCCGCCAAGCTTCTGGGCGCGCTCGCGCCTGAAGGAGCCGTAAAGGCTGTCCCCGGTGCCGCTGAAGCCGGGAAGCGGCGGATCGTCATTGGCCACGGGCGCCTCCATGCCGAGGATCGCGGGAACCGGCTTGAGGCCGGGCGAGCCGGTCAATTTCGACGCATTAGGGTTAAGGCGGGGTTAAGACCGGCGATTTTGTCGCCTCCGGAGGCTCCGCTCCGCGGCGCCGATTTGACCCCGGCGCGCAATCGTGTATCCGAATGGCGCAAAATAACGAGGAAACGACCAATCATGTGCTGGAGTGGGGAAGCTTCGACAGTTCTGGCCGCGACCGGCATCGCCGGCGCCGCATATTCCGCGCTCAAGCGCAATCCCGAGCCCTTGGCGCTCTGGGTCTGTCTGCTCTATTTCGCCAGCATGGAGGCGCTGCAAGCCGTCAGCTATTCCGTGCTGGACCAATGCGACTCGCCGCTCAATCAGATGATGACGCTGTTTGGCTATCTGCACATAGCCTTCCAGCCCTTCTTCATCAATTCGGTCGCGCTCTACTTCATGCCGAAGGACGCCGCGCGCAAGGTCGCGCCCATCACCTACGCCGCCTGTTTCGTCGGCGCGATCGCGATGCTGGTGCAGCTCTATCCCTTCAACTGGGCCGGCCATTGCCAGGTCGGGCGTCCGCTGTGCGGCGAGTTCCTGTGCACCGTGCATGGCGAATGGCATCTCGCCTGGCTCGTGCCGACCAACGGCATCGGCAACAGCATGGCCGACAACGCCTGGCTCGGGCGCGGCTTCCTGTCCTATCCGCTGACCGCCTTCCTGCTGCCGGCGCTGATCGGCAGTTGGCGCTTCACGCTGTTTTCATATGTCGCCGGCCCGTTCGTCGCGGCGCTGACGACCAACAACATCAATGAATGGCCGGCGGTCTGGTGCCTGTTCAGCATCGGGCTGGTGCTGGCGATCATCAAGACGCCGCTGCGCCATCATCTGCATGTCGGCGAACCCTGGTGGGTCATGGTCGGGAAGTGGCGGGCGGCGCGAAAGCTCGCCGCCGCGCGGCCCGTCGTCCCCGAACCCGTCGTCGCGGCCGCGCCCGAACCCGTCGTCCAAGCGCCGCCATGCCGGCCGAATGAACCAAGCGCCGCCGGCCGAATGAAAACGACGCTCTCCTCCCCAACTGGAGGAGAGCGTCAGCAGGGCGATCGGGTGAAGGACATTCGCGTCGTCCCGCGCTTCACCCTCCCCTCAAGGGGAGGGTGAAAGTCGCCTCATTCGCTTCACCCAATTGCCCTGAGAGCGTCAGGCCTTCACCCTGACATACTCCCCCGGCGCGTCGCCGACCGGCGTCAACACGCCGCCGCCGGGTTCTCGCGCGGGGACTTTCCTTGGCGCCTGCTGGGTCAGCCAGGCGAGCCAGTCCGGCCACCACGAGCCCTTGATCTCCGTCGCCGATTTCACCCAATCGTCGTAGGAGCCGACCGGCGGGCCGCCCATCCAATATTGGTATTTGTCCTTGTCCGGCGGATTGATGATGCCGGCGATATGGCCGGCGCCGCCGAGCACATATTTGACCGGGCCGCCGAAATATTTCGCGCCGATGAACACCGAGCGCGCCGGCGCGATATGGTCCTCCTTGGCGGCGATCTCGTAGATCGGAACCGTCACCTTTTTCAGATCGAGCTTCACGCCGTCGATCACCATCTCGCCGCGCGTGAGATTGTTCTCGAGATAGCAGTTGCGCAGGTAGAACGAGTGGTTGGCGCGCGGGATGCGGGTGCTGTCCGCGTTCCAGGCCAGAAGATCGAACGCCGCCGGATCGACGCCCTTCACGTAATTGTTGACGATATAGTTCCAGACGAGTTCGTTGGGGCGCAGCATGTTGAAGGTGTTGGCCATCTTGACCCCGTCGAGATAGCCGGTCTTGGCCATGGCGTCCTCGAGCGCCGCGAGTTTCGCCTTGTCGACGAAAATCTGCATGTCGCCGGCCTCGGAGAAGTCGACCTGCGTCGCGAAGAAAGTCACGCTGTCGATGCGCTTGTCGCGCTTGGCCGCCATATAGGCCAGAGTCGAGGCGAGCAGCGTGCCGCCGACGCAATAGCCCGCCGCCGCGACTTTGCTTTCGCCGGTCGCGCGTTCGATCGCGTCGAGCGCCGCGAGCACGCCCTCGTGCATGTAAGCTTCGAAGCCGAGGTCCGCCTGGCTCTCGTCGGGATTGACCCAGGAGATGATGAACACCGTCAGTCCCTGAGCCACCGCCCAGCGCACGAAGCTTTTTTCGCGGTTGAGATCGAGCACATAGAATTTGTTGATCCACGGCGGGACGATCAACAGCGGGCGCGCGTAAACCTCGCTCGTCGTCGGCGTATATTGGATCAGCTCCATCAATTCGTTGCGCAGGATCACCTTGCCGGGAGTCGTCGCCATGTCGACGCCAAGCTGGAATTTGCTGTCGTCGGACTGGCGGATTTTCAGCGTGCCGCCGCCCGCCAAGAGATCCTCGGCCAGCATTTCCATGCCGCGCACCAGATTGCCGCCGCGCGCCTCCAGCGTCGCGCGCAGCAATTCGGGATTGGTCGCCACGAAATTGGACGGCGACATCGCGCTGGAGATCAGGCGCGTATAGAAAGACGCCTTGGCTTTCGTCTGGGAATCGAGGCCCTCGGCGTGTTCGACCATATCGTTCGCCCAGCGCGTGGCCAGCGTGTAGCTCTGCCGCAGACAATCGAAAAACGGATTATTGCTCCAATCGGGCGCGGAGAAGCGCTTGTCGGAGGGGTCCGGCGGCACGACCGGCGGCGCCTCCTCGCCGGAAAAGCGGTGCAGGGTCTGGCTCCAAATATCGGTGAGGCCGCTGATCAGATCGGCCTGCGCCATCGCGGCGCGTTCGGGCTGCGTCATCCAATATTCGGCGACGACGCCCAGCGTCTTGGTGGCGTCGGCGACATTCGCCGCGAGTTCGCTGCGGGTCTCGGCGAGGTCGGGGGCGCTCATCGCCGCCGCCATCACGCGGCGTCCCTGATCGACCAGCTTGGCCAAATTCTCGGCGGCGGTGTCGAATTCTCCCGTGGGCGGGGGTTCGGCCGCCTTGGCCTTGCGATGGAAGCGTTCACGCTCCGACGCGCGCGCCGTCTCCCGGACGACGAGTTCCCTGGAGGGCGCGACGGAAGGCCGCGCCTCCGCGGGCGTGATCGGGGGCCGCGCCTCGACCTGGACCGCGGGCGCGATGGAAGGCTGCTTCTCCGCGGGGATCGCGGGCGCGACCGGGGGCTGCTTCTCCGCCTGGACCGCGGGCGCGGGCGTCGCCGTGTCCCGGGGCGGCGCGAGAGGCGCCTTGGGCGCGTGCTTTTGGCTCCTGTTGCTTTTGTCCTTGGCGTTGCGTTTGCTGCTCATTTTGCCTCGGTAGGCGAGGGCCGCGGCTTTGGCGTCCATCTCGTTGGCCCGCTCAGGCGCCGTTTCCGTGTCGCGATCGGCGGTCATCTTCGGTCCTGTTCTTCGTCGTCTAGCGTCAAGGCGCGGCCAGTAGCGACGCGCGCCGGAGTTTGATAGACTAACATTATGTCTTTAGCGACGCACGCCGTCACGAACCAATCCATTGTGCGGATGCGAAGGCGTCAGCGCGCAAATCCCGAGGCGCTTCCACTCGCTGGCGCGAAAGCGCGGCAATGTGACACAGCGGGCGGGGCGCGAAGGCGCCTTCGCGTCCTGATCGCGCTCGCCGCCGCTCTCGCCCTGCCGAGCCTTTGCGGCGAGGCCGCGGCGCAAGAGGCGGGCGAGGCCGGCGCGCAAGAGGCCGTATCCGGCGGCGCGATGATCGGCGATGTTCTGGAGACGCTCCATCTGCGGCAGACACCGCCGCCCGCGCAGGATTTCGTCGTGCGTTCGCGTCCGGCCCCGGACTCAGCTCCAGTACCAGCCGATGAAACCGACCGAAAAGCCGACTGGCAAGAAGACTCCGGCGCAACTGGACGCGCTGGGCGCCGAACTCGAGGGCGCGCTCGAACAAAACCGGAAGGCGGGCGCGCGGGTGGCCGTGCCCGATCCGGCGCCTCGCCCTGCAACGGCCCGGCGCGCGGTCGCGGCCAAGCCGCCGCGGGACCAAGCCAATTGAAGCCGCGCCGCGCCTCGGCCAAAGTGCTAAAAGCCGAACCGAAACGCCCCCAAAACACCAGCGGAACCTCTAAATGTCGGATTTTTATCGCATCAAGCGCCTGCCCCCTTATGTCTTCGAGCAGGTCAATCGCCTGAAGGCCAAGGCGCGCGCCGGCGGCGCCGACATCATCGACCTCGGCATGGGCAATCCCGATCTGCCGGCGCCCAAGCATGTGATCGACAAGCTGGTCGAGACGGCGGGCCGCCCGCGCACCGACCGCTACTCCGCCTCCAAGGGCATCGCCGGGCTGCGCCGGGCCCAGGCCAATTATTATCAACGCCGCTTCGACGTCTCGCTCAACCCGGACACGCAGATCGTGGCGACGCTGGGCTCGAAGGAAGGCTTCGCCAATATGGCGCAGGCGATCACCGCGCCGGGCGACGTGATGCTCGTGCCCAATCCCTCCTATCCGATCCACGCCTTCGGTTTTCTGATGGCGGGCGGGGTCATTCGCTCCGTGCCGGCCGATCCGACGCCGAAATTCTTCGAGGCGCTGGAGCGCGCGGTGAGGCACTCGATCCCGAAGCCGATCGGCGTCGTGGTCTGTTATCCCTCCAATCCGACCGCGACGGTCGCCTCGCTCGATTTTTACAAGGATCTCGTGGCCTTCGCCAAGCGGCACGAGATTTTCGTGCTCTCGGATCTCGCCTACGCCGAGGTCTATTTCGAGGACGAGCCGCCGCCGTCGGTTTTGCAGGTGCCCGGCGCGATCGACGTGACGGTGGAGTTCACCTCCATGTCGAAAACCTATTCGATGGCCGGCTGGCGCATGGGCTTCGCCGTCGGCAACGAGCGGCTTT
This sequence comes from uncultured Alphaproteobacteria bacterium, assembly GCA_963710695.1. GTDB lineage: Bacteria > Pseudomonadota > Alphaproteobacteria > Rhizobiales > Beijerinckiaceae > Methylocystis. The sequence continues at coordinate 47,295 of CAVQBO010000027.1, forward strand.
GCGCCGCGCTGGCGCGGGTCAAGAGCTATCTCGATTACGGCGCCTTCACGCCGATTCAGGTCGCGGCGGCGACCGCGCTGAACGGCCCCGACGACTGCATCAAGGAGATGCGCGCGATCTATAAAAAGCGCCGCGACGTGATGGTCGAAAGTTTCGCTCAGGCGGGATGGCCCATTCCCTCGCCGTCGGCCTCGATGTTCGCCTGGGCGCCCGTTCCGGAGCGGTTCGCGGGCCTGAGCAGCCTCGAATTTTCTAGCCTGCTGATCGAAAAGGCCGATCTCGCGGTCGCGCCGGGCGTCGGCTTTGGCGAATATGGCGAAGGCTTCCTGCGCCTCGCGCTGGTCGAGAACGAGCAACGCATCCGACAGGCCGCGCGCAATCTGCGGCGCTTCTTCGACAGCGCCGACCATCAGTTGCACAATGTCGCGCCAAAGGCGATGCGCGCCTAACGTTTCGTCAGGAACTTTCGGTTTCCTTGCCGCCCGCGGCGCCGCGTCAATTATGAATTCCTTATGCGCGACGCCCGTTTTGCGCATTGACCGCTGACGCGCGCCTGCTCATGTTCCCGTCCAGGAAAAAGGGGAGCAGGCGATCATGTCCGATCTGGTTTTCGTGGGTCTCGGCGTCGTTCTTTTCGTCGTGATCGCCGCTTACGCGCGCCTTTGCGCCCGTCTTTGACCGGAGCCGCGCCATGCTCGAACCCCTCGTTGGATTGATCGTCGCCGCGCTGCTTGGCGTCTACCTTCTTTACACGCTGCTTCATCCCGAGGATTTCTGAGCGGGACGCTTGGCATTAGGATTTGGAGCGTTCGAACATGACAGGCGTTTTGCAGATCGCGATCACGCTGCTGCTCGTTTTCGCGGCCGCCGTTCCGCTCGGCGGCTATATTGTTCGCGTCATGGAGGGCGAACGCGTCGCCTTGTCGCGCGCCGCGGGCCCGGTGGAGCGGCTGTTCTACCGGCTTTCCGGCGTGGAGCCGACGCGCGAGCAGAGCTGGTTCGGTTACACCATGTCGATGCTGGCCTTCAGCCTCGTCGGCTTCCTCTCGCTCTATGCCTTGCAGCGGCTGCAAAATGCGCTGCCGCTGAATCCGCAGGGCTTCGACGCCGTGGCGTCCGATCTCGCCTTCAACACCTCGCTCAGCTTCATCACCAACACCAATTGGCAGAATTACAGCGGCGAGACGACGATGAGTTATCTCACGCAAATGCTGGGGCTGACCGTCCATAACTTCCTCTCCGCCGCGACCGGCCTCGCCATGGCCTTCGCGCTGACGCGCGGCTTTTCGCGCGCGACGTCGCCGACCGTGGGCAATTTCTGGGTCGATATGACGCGGGCGACACTTTATATTCTGCTGCCGCTGGCGGTCGTCGTCGCCCTCGCGCTGGTCGCGCTCGGCGCGCCGCAGACATTGACCGGCGCTCTCGAGGCGACGACGCTGGAAGGGGCCAAGCAGGTCATTTCCATTGGTCCGGTCGCGAGCCAGGAAGCCATCAAGGAACTCGGCACCAATGGCGGCGGCTTCTTCAACGCCAATTCGGCGCATCCGTTCGAAAACCCCAACGCCTTCTCCAACATGCTGGAGATCTGGGCGATTCTGGTCGTTCCGTTCGCGACGGTGTTCGCGTTCGGCCGGGCGGTTGGCGACGAGCGGCAGGGACGCGCCATCGTCGTCGCCATGTCGATCGTGCTCGGCGTCGGCGTCCTCGTCGCCTATTGGGCGGAGGCGGCGGGCAATCCCCTGCTGACCGAGATTGGCGTCGATCCTTCCGCCGGCAATATGGAAGGCAAGGAAACGCGCTTCGGCGTCGCGATGAGCGCGTTTTTCGCGGCCGCCACGACCGGCACCAGCACGGGCGCCGTCAATGCGATGCACGATTCGATGACGCCGCTCGGCGGCCTGGTCCCGCTCTTCAACATGCTGCTCGGCTGCATTTCGCCCGGCGGCGTCGGCGCGGGTCTCTATGGCTTTCTCGTCATCGTGGTCATCGCGGTGTTCGTCGCGGGCCTGATGGTCGGGCGCACGCCGGAATATCTCGGCAAGAAGATCGAGGCGCGCGAGATGAAGCTCGCCATGCTCGCGGTGCTGATCTATCCGCTCACCGTGCTCGGCTTCTCGGCGGCGTCGGTATTGCTCAAAACCGCGCTCGACAGCCTCGGCAATTCCGGTCCGCACGGCCTGTCGGAAATTCTCTACGCCTTCGCCTCGACGACGGCCAATAACGGCTCGGCCTTCGCGGGGCTCAGCGGCAATACGCACTGGTTCAACACGACGCTCGGCCTCGCGATGTTCCTCGGGCGCTTCGCCTATGTGCTGCCGGTGCTGGCGCTCGCCGGCTCCTTCGCTGGCAAGAAGAAGGCGCCGCCCTCCGCCGGCACCTTCCCGACGCATGGGCCGCTGTTCGTCGGGCTGCTGCTCGGCGTGATCGTCATTCTGTATCTGCTGCAATATTTCCCGGCGCTGGCGCTCGGGCCGATCGTCGAGCATTTCCTGATGCTGGCCGGCAAGACGTTTTAGGGAGATTTCCATGTCCACCAAAGTCGCGGCGCCCGGCCTGTTCGACGGAAATATCCTAAAGCGCGCCGCTTTCGACGCCGTGAAAAAACTCGATCCGCGCCGCCTCGCCAACAATCCGGTGATCTTCGTCACAGAGGTCGTCTCGGCCGTCGTGACCGTGTTTTTCGCGCGCGACGCGATAGCCCACACGGGCGCCGCGCCCTTCACCGGGCAGATCGCGGCGTGGCTGTGGTTCACCGTGCTGTTCGCCAATTTCGCGGAGGCGGTGGCGGAGGGACGCGGCAAGGCGCAGGCCGACGCGCTGCGCCGCACCCGGAGCGAAACTCACGCCAAGCGGCTGATCGACCCGACCGGCAAGGCCGGCGTGAAGGAAATCGTTGAAGGCGTCTCGGCGCTCGATCTCAGGATCGGCGACATCGTGCTCGTCGAAGCCGGCGACATCGTTCCCGGCGACGGCGAGGTGATCGAGGGCGTCGCCTCGGTCAATGAATTCGCGATAACGGGCGAATCCGCGCCGGTCATCCGCGAGGCCGGCGGCGACCGCTCGGCCGTCACGGGCGGCACGACGGTGTTGTCCGACTGGATCAAGGTGCGCATCACCGCGGCGCCGGGCTCGACCTTCATCGACCGGATGATCGCGCTGGTCGAAGGCGCGCAGCGCCAGAAGACGCCCAACGAGCTGGCGCTGTCGATCCTGCTCTCTGGCCTCACGATCATTTTTCTGATCGTCTGCGTGACGCTGTGGCCGCTCGCCGGCTATTCGGGAACCAGCGCTGTCGGTCAGCGTGCTGATCGCGCTGCTGGTCTGCCTCATTCCGACGACCATCGGCGGGCTGCTGTCGGCGATCGGCATCGCCGGCATGGACCGCCTGATCCGCTTCAACGTGATCGCGACCTCCGGCCGCGCGGTCGAGGCCGCCGGCGACGTGGACACGCTGCTGCTCGACAAGACCGGCACGATCACTTTCGGCAATCGCATGGCCGATGAATTCATTCCCGTCGGCGCGGTCGGCGAGGCCGAACTCGCCGAGGCCGTGCTGCTGGCCTCGCTCGCCGACGAGACGCCGGAGGGGCGCTCGATCGTCGCGCTCGCCTCCAGTCGCCACGGCGTGGTCGCGCCTCCGTTGACCGCCGACATGAAAGTGGTCCCATTCACCGCGCATACGCGCATATCCGGGCTCGATCTCGCCGGGCGCGGCCTGCGCAAGGGCGCCGTGGACGCCATTCTGGCGCAAGCGGGCCTGAAGGCGGAACATGCGCCGGACGAATTCCGCAGGGCGGTCGACGTGATTTGCCGCTCGGGCGGCACGCCGCTCGCCGTCTGCGACAATGGCCGTTTGCTCGGCGTCGTGCGTCTCAAGGATATCGTCAAGCCCGGCATCAAGGAGCGGTTCAAAGCGCTGCGCGCCATGGGGATCAAGACGGTCATGGTGACCGGCGACAATCCAATCACGGCGGCGGCCATCGCCGGCGAGGCCGGAGTCGACGACTTCATCGCGCATGCCACGCCCGAGGACAAACTGAAATATATCCGCAAGGAGCAGCAGGGCGGCCGGCTGATCGCGATGTGCGGCGACGGCTCCAACGATGCGCCGGCGCTGGCGCAGGCCGATGTCGGAGTCGCCATGCAGACCGGGACGCAGGCGGCGCGCGAGGCCGGCAACATGGTCGATCTCGATTCCGATCCGACCAAGCTCATCGAGATCGTCGCGATCGGCAAGCAATTGCTGATGACCCGCGGCGCGCTGACCACCTTTTCGATCGCCAACGACGTCGCCAAATATTTCGCGATCATTCCGGCGCTGTTCGTCGTGACCTATCCGGAACTCGGCGCGATCAACATCATGAAGCTCGGCTCGTCGCAATCGGCGATCCTGTCGGCGGTGATCTTCAACGCGGTGATTATCATCGCGCTGATTCCGCTGGCTCTGCGCGGCGTCGAATATCGCCCCGTCGGCGCCGCGGCCTTGCTGCGCCGCAATCTGCTGATTTATGGGCTCGGCGGACTCGTCGCGCCGTTCATCGGCATCAAGCTCATCGACCTCGTCGTTCAGGCGTTGCATCTCGCTTAAGGAGGCCTCCATGCTCGGTCAAATTCGTCCGGCGAGCGTCATGATCGTTCTGTTCACGCTGCTGACGGGCTTCGCCTATCCGCTGGCGATCACCGGCGTCGCGCAACTCGCCTTTCACGATAAAGCCAATGGAAGCCAGATCGAACGCGGCGGCGTCATTGTCGGCTCGTCGCTGATCGGCCAGAATTTCACCAGCGACAAATATTTTCACCCGCGTCCCTCGGCGACCAGCGCGCCGGACCCCGCCGACGCGACCAAGACCATCGACGCGCCCTATAACGCCGCCAACTCCTCGGGCTCCAATCTCGGACCGACCTCGAAAAAGCTGGTCGACCGGGTCAATGCGGCGATAGAGGCGGAGTTCGCCGCCGGGCGCATCGATGTGGTCGCCGCCGACGCCGTGACGACATCGGGCTCGGGCCTCGATCCGCATATCTCGCCGCAATTCGCGCTGGCGCAGGTTCCCGCCGTCGCCAGGGCGCGCAATCTGAACGAAGGGCGGGTGCGGGGGATTGTCGAAGAACATATCGAGCCGCGCGCGCTGGGCCTTTTCGGCGAACCTCGGGTAAACGTGCTAATGTTGAACCTCGCGCTGGACGCGCTGGAGTAAACCTTAAGAGTCAAGGCTCGACATTGCCGCCGCAGGAGCGAAACTTCGATCGTCGCCCCGATCCGGACGCCCTGCTCGCCGTGGCGGAAGCCGCGACGCGCGGCAAGCTGCGCATTTTTCTCGGCGCGGCGCCCGGCGTCGGCAAGACCTATGCGATGCTGGAGCGCGCCCGCGCGTGCCGCGCCGACGGCGTCGATGTGCTCATTGGTCTCGTCGAGACCCATGGCCGCCAGGAGACGCAAGCGCTCACGGAGAACCTGGAGATTCTGCCGCGCCGCAAGGTCGATTATCACGGCCGCGTCATCGAGGAGTTCGACATAGACGCGGCGCTGGCGCGCAAGCCCAAGCTGATCGTCGTCGACGAACTCGCCCACACCAACGCGCCGGACAGCCGTCACCCGAAGCGGTGGCAGGATATCGAGGAATTGCTGGATGTCGGCATCGACGTCTGGACCGCGCTCAATATCCAGCATCTCGAGAGTCTCGCCGATGTGGTCGCGCGCATCACTGGCGTGCGCGTGCGCGAGACCGTGCCCGATCGCGTGCTCTCCGAGGCCTCCGATGTCGTTCTCGTCGACATCACGCCGGACGAACTCCTCCAGCGCCTCCGCGAGGGGAAGGTCTATGTTCCCCAGACGGCCAAGCTCGCGTCGCAAAATTTTTTCACGCCCGGCAATCTCACGGCGCTGCGCGAACTCGCCTTGCGCCGCACAGCCGAGCGCGTCGACGATCAGATGGTCGATTATCTCCGCCAGAACGCGATCGAAGGCCCGTGGGCGACCACCGAACGACTGCTGGTCTGCGTCGGCGCGGATTTTTCTTCCGATAGCGTCGTGCGCGCCGGCGCGCGTCTCGCGACCGCTCTCAACGCGGAATGGACCGCGGTTTTTGTCGAGCGGCCTGGCCAGGAGGAGACGGATGTCGCGCGCGTGAAGCGCGTCGACGAAGCGATGCGCCTCGCCGAGCGTCTTGGCGCCGCGACGGAGCGACTCTCCGCCAGCGATCTCGCGGGGGAGTTGCTGCGTTTCGCGCGCCGCGAGAACTTCACGCAGATCGTTTTGGGCCGTTCGCGCGTGGGCTTTTTCACGGGCCTGCTGAGCCGGTCCTTGACCCAGGAGTTGGTGCGCCGTTCGCGCGATATCGCCGTGCATATCGTGACCGACCAGAGCGCGCCGCCGCCGGAGAGGCGCGGAGTAGCGCCGCCTTCGTCGTTGTCTCTGGCGCGCGGGGTCGGCGCGGCGGCGCTTTCCGTCGCCGCCGCCGTCGGCGCCGGCCTGTTGCTCGAGCGCTGGCTGCGCTTGCCAAATCTGTCGATGATTTTTCTCGTCGCGGTGATCTTTTGCGCCTTGCGCTTTGGCTTGTGGTCGGCGATCGCGGCGGCCGTGCTCTCCTTTTTCGCCTTCGACTTTTTTTTCGTCGCGCCGCTCTATCAGTTCACGATTTCGGAGCCGCAGGAGTTTCTCGCGCTGCTGGTGTTTCTCGTCGTCGCCGTCATCACCGGCCTCCTGGCCGGCCGCGTGCGCGAACATTCGCTGGAGATGACCCAGCGCATCAACTCCGGGCGCGCCTTGTTCGAATTTTCGCGTAAGGTTTCCGGCGCCGCCACGCTTGACGACGTGGCCTGGACGGCGGCGGCGCAGGCGCAAAAAGCGCTAGAGGCGCGATGCGTGGTGACGCTCGCGCCCGTCGACGGCGAATTGCGCCTCGCCGCCGCCTGGCCGCCCATCGATGCGCTGGAAGTCGGGGAAATGGGGGCGGCGCGCTGGGCCTTCGAAAAGGCCGAGCCCGCCGGCTGGCGCACCGGAACCTTGCCGAATGTGCGATTTCAGTTTCGCCCGCTGGTCACGCCGCGCGGCGTCGTCGGCGTGTGCGGCGTTCAGCCGAAGCGCGGCGACGAGCCGATTTCGCCGCGGGACGACCGCACGCTGTCGTCCATTCTCGATCAGACCGCCATCGCCATCGACCGCGCGCAGTTGATGGAGCATTCGATCCGCGCCGCCGCGCTCGAGGAGAACGAGAAACTGCGCACGACGCTGCTGTCGTCGCTGTCGCACGATCTGCGCACGCCGCTGGCCTCGATCACCGGCGCCGTCACCAGTCTGCGCGAGCTTGGCGATAAAATGTCGGCGCTGGACCGGCAGGATCTGCTCGCCTCGATCGAGGAGGAGGCGGGCCGGCTCTCGCGCTTCGTCAAGAATCTCCTGGATATGTCGCGCATCGAGGCGGGGGCGCTGGAAGTCCGCCGCGACTGGGTGGACGTGGCCGACGCCGTTCGCGGCGCGGCGCAACGCGCCCGCAAGGCATTCGCCGAAATGAAAATCGCCATCAGCGTCGCGCCGAACTTGCCCTTTATCCGCGCCGATGCGAATCTGCTGCAGCAGGTGCTGTTCAATCTCCTGGACAATGCGCATAAATACGGAGGCGGCGCCGCGTCGCCGTCCATGCGCGCCAAGAGGGCGGAGACGTCGTCGTGACGGTCACCGACGAGGGCCCCGGCGTGAAGCCGGGCGACCTCGAACGCATTTTCGAGAAATTCTACCGGGGCGGACGCCCCGACGGCCGCAAGGCGGGAACGGGTCTCGGGCTTTCGATCTGCCGCGGCCTCGTCGAGGCGATGGGCGGCTCCATAGCGGCGCAAAGCCCCGCGCTGCGCAGACGGGGCACGCGCGTGGTCCTGCGGTTTCCGGCGGCCGAAGCGCGGGGAGCGGAAAAATGAACGGCGAGCGCATTCTTGTCGTCGACGACGAGCCGGAGATTCTGCGCTGTCTGCGCCCGGCGCTGACGGCTTGCGGCTATGAAGTTCTGTCGGCGGAAACGGGCCGGAGCGCGCTGCACGCCATCGCCTCGCGCGCGCCCGACCTCGTGCTGCTCGACCTCGGTCTGCCGGACATGGACGGCAAGTCGGTCATCGCGCAAGCCGGGGCTTTTTCGAAGGCGCCGATCGTCGTGCTCTCCGCGCGCGATCGCGAGGCCGAGAAAATCTCGGCGCTCGACGCCGGCGCCGTCGACTATGTGGAAAAACCGTTCTCGATCGGCGAACTCATGGCGCGGCTGCGCGCCGCCTTGCGCCACGCCGCCCGCGAGGCCGGAAAAATCGAGCGGGTCGAGCGCGGCGGGCTGGTGATCGACCTCGCGCGTCGCCTGGTGACGAAGCAGGGCGCGACGGTGAAGCTGACGCCCAAGGAATATGAATTGCTGGCGATTTTGGCGCGTGGCGACGGGCGCCTGCTCACCCATCGGCAGTTGCTCACCGCCGTCTGGGGTCCGGCGCATCGCGACGATTCGCAATATCTGCGCGTCTTCATCGGCCAGTTGCGGAGCAAAATCGAGGACGATCCGGCAAATCCGCGGCTGATCCTGACGGAGCTTGGCGCCGGCTATCGATTCGCCGAGGCGGAAAGCTAGATTTCTCGCGCGCATAGCGCTTCGGCGTCCGCGCGCGCGCGTCGCCTCGATGGAAAGTCACGGACGAATCACGCTATATCCCGAAAAATGGTTAACAAACAGTGATTCGGTTGTCGGAGTTCGAGTAGCGCTCGGAAGGCGTCGCGTGTTCACGGTCACGAGGAGCTAAGGCTTTGAAGAGATTATCGCTCGGCGCCAGCGCGATCGCCTTGGCGATTTCCGCCGGACCGGCTCTCGCCTTCGATCTTCCTTCCAGCGGGGAGCCGCCGCCCGCCGCCGCCCTATTTCGCTCCGGCGCCCGTCTCCAACTGGAGCGGCTTCTATGTCGGCCTCAACGCCGGCGACACGTTCGGCGGCGACAACAACATCTACGTGGCGGCGCGGCGCGCTTGGCTCGAACCTCGACGCGGCGGCGTTCTCGGCGACAGGTTCCGGAACCGGCGACGGCAAGTTCGCCGGCTTCATCGGCGGCGGTGAAATCGGTCACGACTGGCGGCTCGCGCCGACCATCGTCGCGGGCGTCGAGACGGACATCCAAGGCGTCGCCGGCGGCGGCGGCGCGTCCTTCGCGAGCGCCGAGCCCGGCGTTCTCGCCCCGGCTGACACGTTCCCCGGCTCCGTGACCGTCCCGCGGAGCCTCGACTATCTCGGCGCCCTGCGCGGGCGCGTCGGCTATTTGTCCACGCCGAGCTTGCTTCTTTACGCGACCGGGGGCCTCGCCTATGGCGGAACCAGTCTCAGCTCGTCGTTTCTCGGAACGGAAACCAAAGGCTCCCCGGCCTGGAGTGGATGTTCGCTCGCGATTGGAGCGCCAAGGTGGGATATCTCTATTACGACCTTGGTTTGGTCTCGATCGGCGGACCTTTGCAGCTCTACAGCGAGCGCGGAACGGGGTACGGCGCGAGCCAGACCAGCGCGCAATTCAACGGCCACGTGGCCCGCGCCGGCCTGAACTATCATTTCGGTTCGTCGGCTTCTCCGGCCCCGGTCCTCGCGAAATACTGATCGGTTTTCACGCAAACTAAAAGGCCCGGTCGTCTGGCCGGGCTTTTTTATGGGCGAAACGGCGCATTGGTCTCCACTTCCGCGCATTCGGGCTTCGCCGCGCTCTACCCAAACCGCGCGCGGGAGGTTACACCAAGCGCGTCTTCAGCCTGGGCCAAGCACACGTGTCGCAATTATCCGACCTTCTGTTTGAAACGCGGATAGCCGCCGAAAGCTTCGCGGAGTATCTCTCCGGCGGGCGCCTGCGGCTCGGCGTGACGGGCCTGTCGCGCTCGGGCAAAACCGTGTTCATCACCGCGCTGGTGCAACAACTCACCCGCGCGCTGGCGGCGGGAGCGGGGCGGCGCACGGCGCTGCCGCTATTCCGCGTCCTCGCCGAGGATCGGCTGCGGAATGCGCATCTCGATCCCCAACCCGACTATGGCGTGCCGCGATTCGCCTATGAGGAGCATCTTGGCGCGCTGACCGGACTCGACCGCCATTGGCCGCATTCGACCCGGCGCATCTCCGAACTTCGCGTGTCGCTGGAATATAAGCGCAAATCCACGTCGATGTTCTCGCGCTCGGGACCCGCGCGGCTCGACATCGACATCGTGGACTATCCCGGCGAGTGGCTGCTGGATCTCCCGCTGCTCGAAAAATCCTACGCGCGATGGTCGCGGGAGACCCTGGAGACGTCGAGCGCGGCGGCGCGCGCCTCGATCGCCGCCGAATGGCGCGGCGCCAACGCCCTGGTCGATCCTCTGGCGCGGTTCAAGGAGCCGACCGCGCAGCATCTGGCGTCATTGTTCACGCAATATCTGCGTCACGCCAAGACGGATAGATTCGCGCTGTCCACCCTGCCGCCGGGCCGCTTTCTGATGCCGGGCGATCTCGAGGGGTCGCCGATGCTCAACTTCGCGCCGCTCGTCGTCGAGGAAGGCGCGGCATTGCCGGCCCGCAGTCTCGCGCTCGAAATGGAGCGGCGCTACGAGGCTTACAAGGCGCAGATCGTGAAGCCGTTTTTCCGCGATCATTTCGCCCGGCTCGACCGCCAGATCGTGCTGGTCGACGCGCTCGCCGCGCTCAACTCCGGACCGGCGGCGGTGCGCGACATGGAGACCGCGCTGACCGAAGTGCTGACCGCCTTTCGCACCGGCCGATCCAATCTGCTGAGCTCGATCTTCCGGCCGAAGATCGACAAGATATTATTCGCGGCGACCAAGGCCGATCATCTGCATCACACCAGCCACGACCGGCTGGAGGGCATTCTGCGGCTTCTGACCTCCCGCGCCATCGCCCGCGCGGAAGGGGTCGGCGCCAGGATCGACGTGATCGCGCTGGCCGCCGTGCGCGCGACGCGCGAGGCCGTGGTCAAGCACGACGGCGAGACGCTGCAGGCCATCGTCGGCACGCCCATCGCCGGCGAGCGGATCGGTCTCGACGCCTTCGACGGCATGGCCGAGGGGGCGATCTTTCCCGGAGAATTGCCCGCCGATCCAAGGCTGGCGTTTCGCGGCGACGCGCTGGCCGTGCCGGAGGAGGAGGCTGATTTCCGCTTCCTCAAATTCCGCCCGCCCGTCGCGCAACTCGGACGCGACAGCGAACCCTTGCCGCTGCCGCATATCCGCCTCGACCGGGCGATGCAGTTCCTGCTCGGGGACCATCTGGAGTAGTTGTATGCGTCAACCTGGTCGCGGGCGCCGGGCAGGCGAGCCTGAAGGCTCGCGGTCCAAAGGCTCGCTCTTGAAAGCGTTCAACTCGAACGACCCAAACCAGCACGTCGCCGCCCGAGCGCCCGTCCAACACCGCGAGCCCATGACCAAGGACATCCGACCTTTCGAAGAAATCCGCCTGCTGCTGCTCGACCTGCCGCCGCCTTGCGCGAAAAGCGTCGAGGCCGCGCGGGCGCGCGACGCGCGGCTCACCAAGCCGCCCGGCGCGCTGGGGCGGCTGGAGGAGATCGTGCAATGGCTCGCCGCGTGGCAGGGCAGGGCGGAGCCGGCCATCGAGATGCCCGTCGTCACGGTGTTCGCCGCCAATCACGGCGTCGTGGCGCAAGGCGTCTCCGCCTTTCCGCCCAGCGTCACCAAGCAAATGCTCGATAATTTCACCGCCGGCGGCGCGGCGATCAATCAGATCTGCAAGAGCTTCGGCGTCGGCCTGAAAGTGTTCGAACTGGCGCTGGAGCACCCGACGCAAGACTTCACGCAGGGACCGGCGATGGAGGAGCCCGCCGCCGCCGCGACGCTGGCCTATGGCATGGAGGCGATTCTTGGCGGCGTCGATCTTCTGGCGCCCGGCGAGATGGGCATCGGCAACACCACTTCGGCGGCGGCGATTTACGCCGCGCTCTACGGCGGCCCGGCCGCGCGCTGGACCGGGCGCGGCACGGGCGTCGACGACGCCGGGCTCGCGCGCAAGAACGCGGCGATCGACGCCGCGCTGGCGCTGCACGGGCCCTATCTTTCCGACCCGCTGGAGATTTTGCGTAGACTGGGCGGGCGCGAGATCGCCGGCATGATGGGGGCGATTCTGGCGGCGCGCCGGAACCGCGTGCCGGTGGTGCTCGACGGCTATGTCGCCTGCTCGGCGGCGGCGCTGCTGCACGCGATGGACGAGGACGCCATCGCCCATTGCATGGCCGGCCATGTGTCGGCGGAGGGCGCCCATCGCGAGGTTCTGGCTCTGCTCGGCAAGCGGCCCCTGCTCGATCTCGACATGCGCCTTGGCGAAGGTTCTGGCGCGGCGCTGGCGATTGGGCTGATCAAGGCGGCTCTCGCCTGCCACCAGGGCATGGCGACGTTCGAAAGCGCGGGGGTTAGCGGGAAGGCGTGAACTCGCCCGCGCGCCCTTGCGCCGGCGTCAGCACTTCGGCCAGCTTTTCCCGGTCGAGTTCGCCCTCCCAGGCGGCGACAACGATGGTCGCCACGCCATTGCCGCAGATATTCGTCAAGGCGCGGCACTCGCTCATGAATTTATCGACGCCGAGCAGCAGCGCCATGCCCGGCGCGAGACGCGGATCGACGGCGGCCAGCGTCGCGGCGAGGGTGATGAAGCCGGCGCCGGTGACGCCCGAGGCGCCTTTCGAGGTGAGCATCGCGACGCCGATGATGGTGAACTGCTGGACGCCGGTCAGTTCGACGCCGAGCGCCTGCGCGATGAACACCGTGGCGAGCGTCATATAAATATTCGTGCCGTCCAGATTGAAGGAATAGCCGGCCGGGACCACGAGGCCGACGACGGAGCGCGAACAACCCAGCCGCTCCAGCTTTTCCATCAGGCGCGGCAAGGCGCTTTCCGACGACGACGTGCCGAGCACGATCAGCAATTCGTCCTTGATATAGGCGAGGAAGCGCAAAATATTGAAGCCCGCGAGGCGCGCGACGACGCCGAGCGCGCCGACCACGAAAAGCAGGGACGCCAGATAGAACGAGCCGACCAGCCAGGCGAGCGATTGCAGCGAGCCAAGCCCGTAATGAGCGACCGTATAGGCCATGGCGCCAAAGGCGCCGATCGGCGCCGCCTTCATGATGATGCCGATGACGCCGAACATCGCGTGGCCGGCGTCGTCGACGAAGGCCCGCAGACGATGGACGCGCTCGCCCGCCGCCATCAGCGAAAAACCGAACAGAACCGAAAACAGCAGCACCTGCAATATGTCGCCCTTGGCGAAGGCGCCGAGGATCGTGTCCGGGAATCAGACCCAGCAGGAAATCGACCGGGCTCTGATGCTCGGCGGCTTTGCCGGTGTATTGCGCGACGGCGGCGGCGTCCGGCCTGCCGGGAAACCCCGCGCCCGGCCGAATGAGCTGACCAACGATCAGCCCCGCCGCCAGCGCGAAAGTCGAGACGATTTCGAAATAGACCAGCGCCTTCACGCCGACGCGGCCAACCTTCTTCGCGTCGTCGATATGGGCGACGCCCGTCGTCACCGTGCAGAAAATGATCGGCGCGATGGTCATTTTGATCAGCTTGACGAAGCCCTCGCCCAGCGCCCGAACCCAGTCCCGATCGGCGTATTCGGGCGCGAGCCAGCCAAACAGCACGCCAAGCGCGATGGCCGCGAGCACTTGCGGATAAAGCTGGCGATGGAGGGGTGTTTTGGCGGCGGCGGCGGAATTCGCGGCGGTTTGGGCGATGGTCAAATGTCGGTTGCTCCCGAGCGGACGGCTTCGAGCCTTCGTGCGGCTCGCAGCCTTATCATTGATGTCCGATCCCGGAGCAAACCCTTCTCACGCAGCAAGCCCGAGATAACGCGCGGCGCCTAGGCCCGCGGCGAACCCTGTCGAAAAAGCCGCCTGCAACAGATAGCCGCCGGTCGGCGCGTCGAAATCCAGCATCTCGCCGGCGAGGAAAACGCCGGGGCGCTTTTTCAGCATCAGCGCGGCGTCGAGTTCGTCGAAACGGACGCCGCCAGAGGTGGAAATCGCCCGCTCGAAACCGGCGACGCCCGTGACGCCGAGCGGAATATTCTTGATAAGCTCCGCGAGCGCCTCGCTTTCGCGCGGCAAGCCCTCGGGACTGGACTTCGCGCAGCAAGGCCGTTTCGATTTTGGCGAGTTTTATGGTCTTGCGCAAAAAAGTCGCCAGCGATTGCTTGCCCTTTTCGCGCTCCAACTTTCGCGCCAGTTCGGCGGCGCTGGCGTCGGGACGCAGGTCGAGGCTCAAGCTCGCGCCGCCGCCGCGCTCGACCTCGGCGCGCAGGCTGGAAGCCAGCGCATAGGCCGGCCCGCCCTCGAGCCCCGCGCGGGTGACGACAAGATCGCCGCGCGCCGTGGCGGCGCCGTGGCGCAGCAGGATGGTTTTGATCGGCTGGCCCTCGAAGGCGCCCTGAAAATGCTCGCTCCAGCGGATCAGCGCGCCGCAATTGGCCGGCGCCAGTGGGGTCATCGCGACGCCCAATGCGTCGAAAGCCCGGGTCCAGCCGCCGTCCGAGCCCAGCCGCGGCCAGGATGCGCCGCCGAGCGCCAATATGGCGGCGTCGGGCGCGAGCGCGCGGCTCTCATCCCCGGGCCCGCGCAGCGACAGCGCGTTACCGCCGACAAAGCCTTCGAAGGCGCCGCGCTCGAAGCGCACGCCTTGCGCCGCCAGTCGCGCCAGCAGCGCCCGCAGCAAGGGCGAGGCCTTGAAGCTTTTGGGAAACACCCGCCCGCTGGTGCCGATGAAAGTTTCTTCGCCAAGCTCCGCGCAAAATTCGCGCAGCCGATCCGGCGGAAAGGCGCGGATGATCGGCTCCAGCCGCTCGGCGGCCGCGCCGTAGCGCGTGAGGAAAATCTCCAGCGGCTCGCTGTGCGTCAGATTGAGCCCGCCGCGCCCGGCCATCAGAAATTTGCGCGCGGGGCTCGGCTTGTGGTCAAAGACGGTGACGCAAGCGCCCGCGCGCGACAAAACATCGGCGGCGATGAGGCCGGCTGGGCCGGCGCCGATCACGGCGCAGAACGGGGCGGGAGCGGAAATCTGGGCATTCCTCGTTAAAGCGGGGAGGATCGCCAGTAGCACGCGCCCAGCGGGAAACGGAAACAATTGTTGATGACAACGCCTGAAACCAGCCCGCCCGAAGCATCCGCGACGGACTTCGCCTTCACGGTCGCGCCGGAGGAGGCCGGCGCGCGGCTCGACCGCTTTCTCGCGGACCGCGCGGAAATCGCCGAGGCCCATATTTCGCGCACGCGCGTCAAAACGCTGATCGAGCAGGGCGGCGCGATGGTCGCCGGGCGGGTGGTCGACGACGCCAACCGCCGCCTCGTCGGTGGGCGACGAGGTGACGCTGCAAGTCCCTCCCGCCGAGCCCGCCGAGCCGAAGGGCGAGGATATCGCGCTGAACATCGTCTTCGAGGACGCGCATCTGCTGGTCATCGACAAGCCGGCGGGGCTCGTCGTGCATCCGGCCAGCGGCCACGAGACCGGCACGCTGGTCAATGCGCTGATCGCCCATTGCGGCGACACATTGTCGGGGATCGGCGGCGTCAAGAAGCCCGGCATCGTGCATCGCCTGGACAAGGACACGACGGGGCTGATGGTCGTCGCCAAGACCGACGCCGCGCATAAAGGGCTCTCGCGCCTGTTCGAGGATCACGGCCGCAAGCTGCATCTCGTGCGCGATTACATGGCCTTCGTTTGGGGCGCGCCGGACCGCGCTCGCGGCGTGATCGACGCGCCCGTCGGGCGCGCACGCGACGCATCGCGAGCGCATGGCGGTCGTGCCGGCGGCGCGCGGGCGGGAAGCCGTCACGCATTTCGAGACGCTGGAGGATTTCGGCGTCGCCGCGCTGGTCGGCTGCCGGCTGGAGACGGGGCGCACGCATCAGATCAGGGTGCATATGGCGCATATCGGCCATCCGCTGATCGGCGACGCGACTTATGGCGCGGGTTTCAAGACCAAATCGGCGCTGCTGACGCCAGACGCGCGAGCGGCGGTCGCGGCTTTGGGCCGTCAGGCGCTGCACGCGGCGACGCTGGGCTTCGAGCATCCGGTGACGCGCGAGGAAATGCTGTTCGAAAGCCCGTTGCCGAAGGATTTGGAGCTGTTGCGATCGGCTCTGGCGGCGCGATAGGCGGGCGCCTTGCGCTTGTCGATCCGAAGGCGCGGCGTAGCGATTTTTTTCCCGGCGCGCCGTAATAAAAAAGCGCGTTCTCGCGTAACGAGGATAGGATCCGCGTTCCAACGCCTCCGCCGGGAGATTTTCATCATGATGACAAGACGTGGGCTATTGGCCAGCGGCGTCGCCGCCGCCGCATGGGGGCGAACCGCGCTGTCGAAGGCCGGAGAGGCGTTCAAGGTGAGCCATAGCGACGCCGAATGGCGCAAGCTGCTGACGGGCGAGCAATATGCGGTGTTGCGCCAGAGCGCGACCGAGCGCGCCTTCACGAGCCCGCTGCTGCACGAGGCGCGGCGCGGCGATTTTCGCTTGCGCCGGCTGCGATCAGGATCTCTTTTCCTCGACCACGAAATACGACAGCGGCACCGGCTGGCCGAGCTTCTGGGCGCCGCTGGACGGGGCTGTCGGCACGGAGGAGGACAGAACCCTCGGCATGGTTCGGACCGCTGTCCATTGCAGCCGCTGCGGCGGCCACCTTGGCCATGTCTTCAACGACGGTCCGAAGCCGACGGGTCTGCGCTATTGCATGAACGGCGTCGCGCTGAGCTTCAAGCCGGCGGCCTGAGAGGCTCCAATAATGGTCCTGTTCCTGCTCGCCTTTCTCGGCGGCGCGCTGACGATCGTCAGCCCGTGCATCCTGCCGGTCCTGCCCTTCGTGTTCGCGCGGGCGGACCGGCCGTTTTCGCGCAACGGACTGCCCATGCTCGCCGGCATGGCCGCGACCTTCGCCGCGGTCGAGCGCGCTGGCGGCGGTCGGCGGCGGCTGGGCCGTCGAAGCCAATCAATACGGGCGCGTCGCCGCGATCGCGCTTCTGGCGCTGTTCGGCCTCGCGCTGCTGTTCCCCGCGCTGTCGGACCGAATGACGCGGCCGCTCGTCGCGCTCGGCGCGCGCCTGTCGAAAACCGCCGAAAAAAACGCCGGCGACGGCGGAGGGACGATCCTGTCGTCGCTGCTGCTCGGCGTCGCGACCGGCCTGCTCTGGGCGCCATGCGCGGGGCCGATATTGGGGCTCATCCTGACGGGCGCCGCCCTCAATGGCGCGAGCGCGCGAACCTCGCTGTTGCTGGCCGCTTACGCCGGCGGCGCGGCGACGTCGCTCGCGCTCGCCTTGCTCGTCGGCGGGCGGATTTTCGCCGCGATGAAGCGCTCGCTTGGCGTCGGCGAATGGATACGTCGAGGGCTTGGCGCCGCCGTGCTCGCCTCCAGCGTCGTGATCGCCTTGGGTCTTGACTCCGGCTTTCTCTCTCGCGCTTCGCTCGCGAGCACGACGTCGCTCGAGCAACGATTGCTCGACAGCTTTCACGCCGCGGCGACAAGCGCCAATTCCGCCGCGGCGCCGAAGCCCGAACCCGCGGTTCAAACCGAAGCGCTTCCCGTCGAGGGCGTTATGCCCTCGCTCGTCGGCGCGGTCGCGTGGTTGAACTCGCCGCCGCTCACGACGGACGGGCTCAAGGGCAAGGTCGTGCTGATCGATTTCTGGACCTATTCCTGCATCAATTGCCTGCGGTCGATTCCCTATGTGCGGGATTGGGCGGAGAGATACAGGGACAAGGGCCTCGTGGTCATCGGCGTGCATACGCCGGAATTCGCCTTCGAGAAAAACCTCGATAACGTGAAGCAGGCCGTCGCTCGATCTCAAGATCGGCTATCCCGTCGCTCTCGACAGCGACTACGCGATCTGGCGGGGATTCAATAATCAATACTGGCCCGCTCATTATTTGATCGACGCGCAAGGACGCATTCGACATCACCATTTCGGCGAAGGCGACTATGAAGGCTCCGAGAGAGCGATCCAGCAGCTATTGGCCGAGGCCGGCCAGAGCGGCGTCGCCGCTGGCGTGATCCCGGTCAACGAGGCGGGCGTCGCGGCGGCCGCCGACATGAACGATTTGCAATCGCCAGAGACATACGTCGGCTACAATCGCGCCGCGAATTTCATCTCGCCGGGCGGCGCCGTTCGGGACGCGCGCCATGTTTACGCGGCCCCGACGCCGCGCCTCAACCAATGGGCGTTGTCGGGAAATTGGACGATTGGCGGCGAACATGCCGCGCTCGACGCGAAGGGCGGCGGGATCGTCTACAGGTTCCACGCGCGCGATTTACATCTCGTGCTCGGACCCGGCGCGGACGGCAAGCCCGTTCGTTTCCGCGTCACGATAGATGGCGCGCCGCCCGGCGACGCCCATGGCGCGGACATTGGCGCCGACGGGCGCGGGCGTCGCGAAAACCCATAGGCTCTATCGCCTCATCCGGCAAAATGGCGCGATCGTGGATCGCACCTTCGAAATCCGCTTCCTCGATCCTGGCGTGCAGGCCTACGCCTTCACCTTCGGCTGAAACTGGAAAAGCCATGTCCCCATCACCTGAAATTTCGGCTTTGCGAAATGTGGTTCGGCCCGCCCGCTCCGCGCTGATCGTGGCGGCGCTGCTGCTGGCCGGCGTCGGGTCGGGTTTGCTTGCCTCGGCCGCCGAGGAAGCGCGCGCGATTCCAGCGCCGGCGCTCGACGAAGCCGCGGGGAAGTCGTCGGAAACGGCGGTCTTCGCGGGAGGCTGCTTCTGGGGCGTGCAGGGTGTTTTCCAGCATGTCGTCGGCGTCAGCAGCGCCGTATCCGGCTATGCCGGCGGCGAGAAGGCCACGGCGCATTACCAGATGGTGGGCTCGGGAACCACCGGCCACGCGGAATCGGCGCGGGTGACCTTCGATCCGCGAAAAGTCAGTTACGGCCGCTTGTTGCAGATCTATTTCTCGGTCGTTCACGATCCGACCCAATTGAACCGGCAGGGACCGGATGCCGGCACGCAATATCGATCGGCCATTTTTCCGACCAACGCCGAGCAAGCCAAGGTGGCGCGCGCTTATATCGCTCAGCTCGACAATGCGCATGCATTCGGCGCTCCGATCGCGACCAGCATCGAGCCGGACCGGGCTTTCTATCCGGCCGAGGGCTATCATCAGGATTTTCTGGAGCGAAATCCGACCTATCCCTATATCGTCGCCAATGATCTGCCGAAGATCGAGGCCTTGAAGCGTCTCTTCCCGGAATATTATCGCGCGACGCCGGCTTTGGTGTCGAAGGCGGGGTCTCGCCGATTGATCCCGCTTGCGTCGTGACGGCTCGGTTCGAAAACACGTCATCGGCAGACAGGCGCGCGAGGCTCGCCCGCCTGTCGCCGCGGCGGATTAGCCGACCGTTCCGCCCTTCGCTTCGCAGGCGGTCTTCGACTTGGCGGGCAGCCATCCCTGGCCCTTGCAGCTGTTCTGGCCCTTGCAGCCGTTGTTCGCGGTTTTGCAGGCGCTCTTGCCCTTACAGGAGTTGATCCCGGCGCATTGAACGCTGGCGCTCTTCTTCGCGGCGGCCGGCGAAACAACCGTTCCGCCGAGCGCCAACGCAACCGCCGTCGCGGCGAGCGTCGCGCCGGAAAGAATATTCATTTTCATGTCGGTCTCCAGAATATTTCATGCGTGGCCAGAGCCCATCGCGAGCTCTGAAACCCCTCCCGGATCGCTGACCGGAAAGAAGTTTACGCAGCGTTCTTCGAGTCGCGAGAGCGCGGCGTTACAAAAAATTATTCGATCGGAGACCGCGCGCCATGGAATCAGTTAGAATTTCCGGTGGCAAAGGCTTTATATCGCGCAATCGCGCCCGGCATGGAGGCTAGGGAAGTCTGTTTTGCCGGGAATCACGGCGGGCGCCCGCTCGTCGCCACGAGAATTCATCCGCGCAATTGGAGTCGCCATGAAATTCAAGACAGTCTTGGCCGCCGTCATCGGGCTTGTCGCGGCATGTTGCTTTCAGCAGCGGGCCGACGCGGGTCAAACCAATGTCGCCGTGGCCGCGAATTTCACCGAAGCCGCCAAGGAAATCGCAACCGCGTTCAAGGCCAAGACGGGTCACGACGCAGCGCTGAGCTTCGGCGCCACCGGGCAGCTTTATACCCAGATCACGCAGAGCGCGCCGTTCGAGGTGTTTCTCGCGGCGGACGAGGCGCGCCCGAAGAAAGCGGTGGAAGACGGTTTCGCCGCGCCTGAAAGCCTGTTCACCTACGCCATCGGCAAGCTCGTGCTGTGGAGCAAGGATCCCGCCTTGGTCAAGGGTCCGGAAACGCTGGACAACGCCGCCTTCGCCAAACTGGCTTATTGCAATCCCGTCGGCGCGCCATATGGCGCCGCGGCCATCGAAACGCTTAAGGCGCTTCACCTTTACGAAAAACTGCAAGCAAAGCTCGTGCAGGGAGAAAATATTTCGCAGGCGTTTCAGTTCGTCGACACCGGCAACGCCGAGCTTGGTTTCGTCGCTTTGTCGCAGGTCGCGCGAAACAGCGCGGGTTCGCGCTGGATCGTTCCGCAAAATCTCTATACGCCGATCCGGCAGGACGCCGTGCTGTTGAAGAAAGGCGCCGATAATGCGGCGGCGACCGCTTTCCTGGCCTTCCTGAAGGGGTCCGAGGCCCGCGCCATCATCGAAAAATACGGCTACGTCGTCGACGCCGGGGGCCGGTGACGCCAGTGTCGGGCCTTTCCCCCGAAACTTGGACGGCGATCCGCCTGACGATCGAATTGGCGACGCTCACGACGGTGATCCTGCTTGTCGTCGGCGCGCCGATCGCCTGGTGGCTCGCGCGTTCAAGGTCCTGGTGGAAGGAGCCGATCGCGACCGTCATAGCCATGCCGCTGGTTTTGCCCCCGACGGTTCTTGGCTTTTACCTGTTGCTGGCGTTGGGGCCGAACGGGCCTGGCGGGATGATCGCCGGGCTGTGGAACGAGCGCACGCTCGCCTTCACCTTCGAGGGGCTCGTGATCGGCTCGGTCGCCTATTCCATGCCGTTCGTCGTGCAGCCCATTCGCAACGCCTTCGAGGCGATGGGCGACCGGCCGCTCGAGGTCGCCGCGACATTGCGGGCTTCGCCCTGGCGGGCCTTCTGGACGGTCGCCGTTCCGCTCGCGCGGCCCGGATTTCTGACCGGCGCCGTGCTCGGCTTCGCTCATACCGTGGGAGAGTTCGGCATCGTGCTGATGATCGGCGGCAATATTCCCGGCAAGACCAAGGTCTTGTCCGTCGCGGTCTATGATTACGTCGAGACCATGCAGTGGCGCGAGGCCAATATTCTGGCCGCGGGCATGGCGATCTTCGCCTTTATCGTCATACTCGCGATGACGCTGATCGAAAAGCGCGTCGCGCGCGCGGGCCGGTGATGGGCGGCGAGATCATCAAGGCGGGTTTTCGCGGCTCGGTCGGCTCTTTCTCGCTCGACGCGGCGTTCGAAACACCCGCGCGGGGCGTCACGGCGCTGTTTGGACCCTCGGGCTGCGGCAAGACGACGGTGCTCCGCTGCATCGCCGGCCTCAACCGGCTGCGTCACGGATTTTGCGCGATCGACGGCGAGATATGGCAGGACGCGTCATCCTTCCTGCCAACGCACAGGCGTCCCATCGGCTACGTCTTTCAGGAAGCGAGCCTGTTTCCGCATCTCTCCGTGCGGCGCAACCTGCTCTATGGGGCCGGCGGCCCGAGACGCGCGGGACAATCGGACGCGATTCGCTTCGACGAGGTTGTCGATCTGCTTGGCCTCGCGGCCCTGCTCGATCGGGCGCCGCGTCATCTCTCCGGCGGCGAGCGCCAGCGCGTCGCGATCGGCCGCGCGCTATTGTCCCAGCCAAGACTCATGCTGATGGACGAACCGCTCTCGGCGCTGGACAGGCAGGCGAAGGACGAAATCCTGCCGTTCCTCGAACGGCTTCACGAAAGCCTGTCCCTCCCGGTCATCTATGTCGCGCATGATATGGACGAGATCGAACGGCTGGCCGACCATCTCGTGCTGATGGACGCGGGCCGAGTTGTCGCCGCCGGGCCGCTCGCCGCGCTTCAGAGCGACCCGAATCTTCCGCTGCTGAAAACCCGGTCGGCGGCGGTCAGTCTCGACGCCGTCGTGGAGAGTTTTGACGCCGATTATGGCGTCGCCACTCTCGTCGTCTCCGGCGGGCGCTTTCTTGTTCCGGCGTCCCGCGTCGCCCCGGGCGAATCGCGCAGAATTCGCATCCTCGCGAGCGACGTGAGCCTTGCCCGCGAGGCGGGGCCGCGCAGCACGATCCTCAATGTTCTGCCGTCCCGCATCTTAACGGTCACGCCGTCGGGCGAGCAGGAAATCACCGCCATTTTGGGGCTCGGCTTCGAGGGAGACGGCGCCCGCTTGCTCGCCCGCGTCACCCGCCGGTCCTGGGATCTGCTCGGGCTCCAGGCCGGGATGAGCGTTTATGCGCAGGTCAAGGCCGTCGCCTTCGCGCCCGGGCGAACCGGAAGTTTTCATGGGTAGGAGATTGGCGGCGGGCCGGAACAAGCGGCTCGATGGAGTTTTCAAAAGCGGACCGCGTTGGACTTTCATGATTCGCGCCGCGTCGCGCGGCCCGTTCGTGTTACAATCGGCGCGCGAAAAATCACGGACGACGTCATGATTCAGGTCACCCCTTCCATCGCCATCGACGAAAGCGAGCTGCATGAAGATTTCATGCGCGCGTCCGGCGCCGGCGGCCAAAACATCCAGAAGGTGGAGACGGCGGTTCAATTGCGCTTCGACGTCGCCAATTCGCCCAATCTGCCGGCGCCGGTGCGCGCGCGGCTCGGGACGCTCGCCGGCCGGCGCATGACCAAGGCGGGCGTGCTGATTATCTCGGCGCAGCGCCACCGGACGCAGGAGCGCAACCGCGCCGACGCGCTCGAGCGGCTGCTGGCGCTGATTCGCGAGGCGGCCGCGCCGCCGCCGCCGCCCCGCCGCAAGACGAGGCCGACGCTGGGCTCGAAGCAGCGCCGCCTCGACGGCAAAAAGCTGCGCTCCGGCGTCAAATCGCTGCGCGGCGCGCCGGACCTGCTCGATCAAACGGGCGACGTGTCACGCGCGACCCTGCGCGAACTCAATATTCCGGCCGCGGCGCGCGCAAAACAGTTGGAGGCTACCGCCCGGCGGGTTTCCCGCCTGCGTTTTCACTTCCCGCAAAAATACGTCGTTGTGAATATCGCGGGCGCGTCGGTCGAGGCGGTCGAGGACGGCAAGGCGGTTCGCCGCTTCACGGCGATCGTCGGAGGCAAGCGCCACAAGTCGCCGCAAATCACCGCGAAGATCGTCTCCGTCGATATTAATCCGACGTGGACCGTGCCGGCTTCGATCATCAAAAAGGAGATCGCGCCGCGACTGCGCCGCGATCCCAACTATCTCGCGCGCCAGCATATTCGCGTGCTCGACGGTCGAGGCCACGAGGTCGACCCGCGAAAATTGCGCCGCCTCTCGACGACGCGCGCCGCGCATTTCACGTTCCGCCAGGACCCCGGCCCGAAAAACGCGCTTGGCTCGCTACGCCTCTCGATGCCCAACAAAGACGAAGTCTACATGCACGACACGCCGCAAAAACAACTATTCGATCGCGACTACCGGTTCCTGTCGCACGGCTGTGTGCGCGTGGACGGAGTTTACGATCTCGCGGCGTGGATTTTGAACGTCACGGGCACGGGCTCCGAGCAATGGGACAGCGAGAAGCTGCGAAGCGAGACCGACAGCGGACGGACCGAGAAAATACGGCTTGCGCATCCGGCGCCGGTGGTTTGGACCTATTTGACCGGCTGGGCCGAACCGGACGGCATGGCGCGGTTCCGTCGCGATATTTACGGCCTCGACAAAGGGACGCGCTTGCCGTCGGCGCATGGGACCCCGGTGGCGCTCCGGCGTTAGGCGAGGGGCTCTCGGGCATGCGCACGGCGTAGCCGACGCATATTCCCCGCCAAAATGTCGCAGGTTCATTTGTCGCCTCTTTCGCAATCGCGGTTATGGCGCAAGAAAGCAGGCGGCGCATGATGCGCACGGCCACCGCGCAAACCTGCATCGCCGCGGATCACGAAAGCCGATGGCGCGCGTCAGGCTCGCGCATCGTCATGAGACCGGCGCGCATATTGATGACTGTCGCCGAAAATCTGACGCCGCCGGCCCCGCGCCACCAAAGCCTCGCAATGACCGTATGCGCGGAACCGCCCGAACGACTGATTCGCGGCGCGCCGGCGTTGCCGCATCAGCCGACCAACTATTTCATCGGTTGTCCGCGGAGCTTTTTAGGGCAGGTATCAGCTGCCATTTGAGTGCCGGGTTTGCGTCGTAGTTGCAGGGCTTATCGATCACGACCCCCTCCTGATCCAAATCCGCGGCAAGGCAACTCCCGGTGGTCTGGCTAGTAGTCGGGTCGCTTGCCACATTCATCGCCAGCGGAGAGTTATACTTAACATAGCCGCCTAAATAACTCTCCAGGTCGGACCGACGTATGTAGTCAGACAAATCAACAGGCTTTAAATTTTGTGCAACCGCCGTCTGCAAAGAGTTAATCTTGTCGCCCTGCGCCCGCACTATCTTGTTCAGACATGCGATTTTATCGGAGGCGCGTCCTGTGTTGGGGTTGCATGTAGGCGCGGTGTCCTGGGCTCGAGCGCCGCCCGCTATCGCCAGGAGGGCCGCGAGCGCTAATGTTGAGGTCAACTTTCGTGACATGGCCATCACCCTCGATTATTGTAAAACTGACGCCATCAAGCGTTCCATCTTGGTGCGCCGTTCAGCTGGAGATCGGGTACCTACCGCGACATGTCCGCGTCGATGATTTCCCGTTGTGACAGTAAGTTAGAGGCGACGCGGAAACAGTCCAGCGTGGCAGCGGTAGAATGGATCACGATGGCAAACTCGGACTTTTAGCGTCGCACGATCCGACAATAACGCGAAGCGTCGGAGTGATCCGCGTGAACGCCGTGCGTCGCCATTTGAAGCCTGAAGGGCTGGAACGCTTAAGCATGTTCGATCGGCTCGATAAGCGCCGGATCGTCGTCGCCAGCGCCGGCCCTGTTCACGCGCGCCGAGACGATCCATTCCCGCAAGGCGTCATCCGGCGCCGGGCGAACAGCGCGCCGGGGCTCTCGCCCGTGATCCAAGCGCCAGCGTCGCGCCAATCGAGAATGACCGGCATTCGGTCGTGAAAACGCCGCATCCAATTATTCGCCTCGCCGACGATGATTGTCGCGTTCGGAAGGTCGTCGCCGCCGTCGAGCCCGCTCCAATGGTCCCATATCCCCGCGAGCGCGAGCGGACGGCCATCGCGTGACGTGAAATAGTGCGGCGTCTTCGCTCCTTTCGCACCAGTCCACTCATAGAAGCCTGACGCCGGAATAATGCAGCGGCGGTATTTGAACGCGCCGCGAAACATCGGTCGCTCGGCGACCGTCTCGGCGCGAGCGTTGAAGGTCGCGGGGAGTTCATTGAGGGGCTTTTTCCACCAGGACGGCACAAGGCCCCAATACATAGGAACAAGCTCGTTGCCGGTGGCCCCGACGCAAATCACCTCTATCGGCGTTGTGGGCGCGATATTGAAGCGGGGCGCGAGATTGCGCGGCTGGCCGATCAAGCCGGCGAGGCGATGAATTTCCGCCCAAGAGAGATTCTGTGTGAAGCGCCCGCACATGGAGGGAGCATACACTGTCTGCTCGGTGATTCGCGCGCTGGCGATTTTCGCGAATTTCCGTTGCGTGAGACCTATGGCTGGCGACAGATCGCGATGGCAAATCCCAAACCGGGAATGGGGCCGATAGAATACGCATCAAAGATATTGAATATTATTCAGCTAGTTATAAGCTAATTTGGTCGGAGTGAGCGACTGTCTTTTCGGTCAAGCTTTTTGAACGGCCCACGGCTTTGCGTCCCTTACGATTGCGTTGAGGATTGTGAGGAGCTGTCGCAGGCAGGCGATGATGGCGACTTTCTTTGGCCGTCCGCGCGCGACGAGGCGTTGGTAATTGGCCTTGACGAGGGGGTTGTATCGGGTGGCGACGAGGGCGGCCATGTATAGGGCGTTGCGGACGCTGGTTCGTCCGCCGCCGATTATGCGATGGCCGCGCCATGCCCCTAAATCGCGGTTGAACGGCGCGACGCCGACGAGGGCCGCGAGCTTGCGTCTGTCGAGCCGGCCGAGTTCCGGCAGTTCCGCAATGAGGGTTCTGGCGGTCACGGGGCCGATTTCCGGGACGGATGTCAGAAGGTCCTCGGTCTCGCGCCAGGCGGGCGAAGCGCGCACGCCCGCGTCGATATCGGCGTCGACTTCGGCGAGTTCTTTCTCGAGGAAGGCGAGATGGCGGTCGATCTTCTTGCCGAGCCGTTTGTCGGCGGCGCGTTTGCGGCGATTGGCCTCCATGCCGATCATCTCGACGATCTGCGTCTTCGCGCGACCAGTTCGGCGAGCCTTTGCGCCTCTTGCGAGGCGATCGGGCGCGCCTGCGGCCTGATCTTCTCGGCGAAGATCGCAATGACCTTGGCGTCGATGGCGTCGGTCTTGGCGAGCTTGCCAAGGGCGCGGGCGAAGTCTCTGATCTGGCGCGGATTGACGACGGCGATTGGTAGCCCCGCGCCAGCGAGAGCGGCGGCGACGGTGGTCTCGAAACCGCCGGTGGCCTCCAGCACGACGAGCGACACGTCGAGCGCGGCGAGGCGTTCGACGATATTTTCGAGGCCTTTGCCGTCGCGCGCGACGGCAAAGGCCTCGTCGACAGGGCGCAAATGCAGGTCAAGACGATCCTGGACACATCGATACCGACGCAGCACGCGGGGCGAGGTTCGTCCATGACCCATCCTTGCGAATGCGGGCTCGATCGGCCCTTGCGACTGTTCGGGCGTTCGGACAATCGGACGCAAGCCGCGCCATGCTCACACGCGGGCTCAATGGCCCAGAGGGGGACCGGCTGGCTTGCGTCCTTAACCTCGCCGGCTTCGCGCCGGCTGGCAATCTGAGAGATACAAGGGGGTTGAAACTACTTAAGAAAATCAAATAGTTAGAGCGTCAAACCCCGCCCAAGCTCGCCATTGAATGGCAACGTCTTTCGCGCGGTTTGTCAAACCCGGAACGCGAACCAACGCCCATTATTTTTCTCTGATCAAGTCCTGATGGATCAGATTAGTTCATTGCAATCGCGTTAATAGGGGTAGTCGGCGCGCGGTGAAGGCGTTGTCTCGAAAATGTTAGACCGCTGTCCGTGGATGACCGGACCGAGCGCAGGCGCCTCCCAGTCGTCGCAGGTTGACCGAGGCCGTGTGAAAACCCCGCCTCGAGGTCATGCGCGACGGATTTTGGTTTCGCGCAGACAAGGAATGGGGGTCGCCTGGCGGTCGCCCTCAGGTTGCGATTGCCTCCATCAGCGGGTTGATCCCGAAGATATTGAGCATCCGCTTCATATTGTAGGCGAGCACCTGAAGACTCATTTCGGTTTTCACCTTTTCCAGGCTCCGGGTCAGGAAGTGAGCGCTTCCCATCCATGCCTTGAGCGTCCCGAACGGGTGCTCAACGGTCTGTCGGCGGATGGTCATAGCGCCGGGCATGCGGTCGAGGCAGCCTGCATTTTATCGAGAACGCCCTCGTGCTCCCAGCGTTTGAGACGCTTGTGCTTCGTGGGCGTGCATCTGCGCTTGAGCGCGCAAGTCGAACAGGCCGTGAGATTGCGGTATTGGTCGACGTTGTCGTGGCGATCGGAGCGCGCCTTTCCTTTGGTCAAGTGTTCGCCGGCCGGGCAGGTATAGTGGTCGTTTTCCGGGTCATAAATGAAGTCCCGAATGGTGAAGAGGCCGCGCTTGTCGTTGCCGGAGGTCAACGTCTTGGGAACGCGGGGCAAGACGCCAGTTCCTTCGCAAGCCAGCACCTCCTCGCCGCTGTAATAGCCTCGATCAGCCAGCACGGTGACTTCCTCGCATTCGATGGCGTCGCGGGCTTTGAGACCCATTGACGCCAATTGCGCCCGGTCAGTGCCGATGTTGGTCACTTCGTGCGCGACGATGAGATGATGCTCGGTGTCAACAGCGATTTGGACGTTGTAGCCGACGATGCCCGTGCCCTTGCCGCTGGTCGCCATCGAGCGGGCGTCGGGATCGGTTAAAGAAACCTGTTTGTCAGGCGCTGCCTCCACCTGCTTTTCCATCTCCTTGAGCGACTGCACTTGCCGGCGCAGGCCTTCGATCTTCTCCTTCAGGCACGTCGCTTTGGCCTCGGCGACATCATTGTCCTGTCGATCCGCGTGGTCGAGCGCCGTCAAGTAGCGCGCAATGCTGGCCTCCACCTGCTCGATCCGCTTGGCGACCTTGGCCACCGTGAAATTTTTGTCGCGGTTGTTGACGGCCTTGAATTTACTTCCATCGATGGCCACGACGGCGCGCGTGAACAAGTTGAACTGCCGACACAGCTCCAAAAATTGCGCACAGGCCGCGCGGATCGCGGGACCGTTGTCGCGTCGGAAGTCAGCGATGGTCTTGAAGTCCGGCGCCAAGCGGCCGACCAGCCACATTAGCTCGATATTGCGATTGGTCTCCCGCTCAAGCCGCCGGCTCGACTGGATGCGGTTGAGATAGCCGTAAATGTAGAGCTTGAGCAGGTCGCCCGGCGCATAGCCCGGACGTCCCGTTGCCTTCGCCTCGACCCGCGCAAATCCAGCGGCTTTTAAGTCGAGCGCGTCCACGAAGGCATCGATGAAGCGCACCGGATTATCGGCGGCGACGTAATCGTCGATGGCTTCGGGCAATAGCAGCAACTGCGAGCGATCGGAGCCGGGAATGTGCGTCATGCCCCGATTTTAATGCAACGCTCACACTCAAGGAATCCCGGCGGACGGAGTTTTCACACAGTCTGGACCCATTGCAGTCGTCAGCGCTAGGAAATCGATATCGGCTCCAGTCGGCGGAAAGCGGAAGGCCGTTCGCTCCGTCGGCAAGAGCGGCTTAACGCCAAATTGCCGACGCCAGCAAGTAATCCCTCCGCCGGAGGCCGCCTAATCGACCTGGGAGCGTCACAAACTCGACAACTTGGTCTTCACCAATCTCCATGGCGATCGATCGTATCCCTGGGATCTATTGTGATAAGGGGCGTCGGATGATGGCCCAGAAATCCCCACGCGGGCTTGTCTGACCCCTAGCGACCCCGCCCAGCTACAGCCGGTAAGCACCACCTTTGTATTCTCCAAGCCATTCTCCTGCACCAGCTCATAAAGTATCGCTGCATTTTCAGGCGAGATACGCACGCAGCCATGCGATGCGGGTTTGCCAAAATTCTTCACCTCGAAGCTGCCGTGGATGGCATGGCCGTCTTTCATAAAGAAAATGGAATGGGGCATGGGGGCGTTGTCCCACTCTTTGCTATACCAAATTTCGTTCATAGACGTCGCGGTATAGGTTCCCGATGGAGTTGAATATCCTGCTCGGCCCGTTGATACCGGCCATCGATATCTTCTACCCTATCCAAAGAAACCGTCATTTGTTCACTGGTTTTGTCGATGTAGACGAGGACTGCGGCCCTATTGGCTTCGGCTCCGAAAAAGCCGGAGCCCGCGTGAGCCGTCACCGGAAAGAGGACCAATGCAACATCAATGGCGGTATAAAAGCGAAATTCTCTTCAATTGATCTAAGGATTTGCGCATATGCTCTCACCTTATCCCGTTAATCGGCCCCACTGGTCCAATTGGAATGTTAATGCAGTGACGGCCTCGTGGCTGATTAGCTCCCGTCATTGATTTTGAAGGCGGGTTCTAAATCTCTGTCGCTTCGCAGCAGCGATGGAGGTGATTCGTGGTCAGGATAGAGATTGGCGTCAAGAAATACGTCGTGCGGCTGAGCGCGGAGGAACGCGAGCAGCTTGCATCGTTCATCCGCTCGGGCAAGCGCTTGGCGCGGTTGCTAACGAAGGCGCGCATCCTCTTGAAGGCGGATGTCTCGGAAGCTGGCGAAGGCTGGAGCGACGGCAAGATCGCCGAGGCTCTGGACACCAGCGTCGCCAACGTCGAGCGCACGCGACGGCAATTGGTGGAGGAAGGCTTCGAGGCGGTGCTGACCCGCAAATATAATCCGAACTCCGCGCCGCCCCGGATTTTCGACGGCGCCGCGGAAGCAAAATTGATCGCGCTGGCCTGCGGGCCTGCTCCGGCGGGCTACGCCAGATGGACGCTGAGCCTGCTCGAAGAGAAAGTCGTCGAACTGAACATCGTCGAGAAAGCCAGCGACAATACGATCGGGCGGACGCTCAAAAAAACGTTCTCAAGCCGCATCTCAAACAGCAATGGGTGTCGGTGCAAGAGAGAAATGGCGCTCGGCGCGCAAAGTTGAAATGACACTCCTTGCCGCTCCATGGACCTTGCGGGTTCGAGCAGCGCGGCGCAGCCTTTCGGTTAGCGCAGCCGCGCTGCTCGAACAAGCCCGGGACTTCCCCTCACGCTTTAGCCTACCTTCAAAAACGCTCAACTGATCTTGAACATATGCCGCTCCGCCTGTCCTTGCCGCCGCGGCGCTTTCTTTGAGCGTCCCTCGGTTTGCTCGTGCTGCCGCGCGGCGGCCGTCGAACAAATTTTCACCTGAGATCCGGGCGCGGGCGGTTCGGATGGTGCAGGAGCACCGGGGCGATCACGCTTCGCAATGGGCGGCGATAGCGTCGATCGCGGCGAAGATCGGCTGCTCGGGCGAAACGCTGCGCAACTGGGTTCGCCAGGCCGAGCGCGACGCCGGCGTGCGTCCGGGCGCGACGACGGATGAGCGCGAGCGGATCAAGGCGCTGGAGCGGGAAAATCGCGAGCTTCGGCAAGCCAATGAGATTTTGCGCAAGGCGTCGGCTTATTTTGCCCAGGCGGAGCTCGAGAGGGAGTTCAGACCATGATCGCCTTCATCGATGATCATCGTGATGTTCACGGGGTCGAGCCGATCTGCGAGGTCTTGCCGATCGCCCCGTCTACTTACCGGGCCCACGCGGCGGCGCGGCGCAATCCCGAGAAAAGCTCGGCGAGGGCGAAGCGCGACGCTGGGCTGCGCGAAAAAATCCGGCGCGTTTACAACAGAACTTCCAGGTCCATGGCGCGCGGAAAATCTGGCGACAGTTGAACCGGGAGGGAGAGAGCGTGGCGCGTTGCACGGTCGAGCGGCTGATGCGCGGCATAAGCCTGCAAGGCGCTGTGCGCGGAAAGCCGGTGAAAACGACGGTGAGCGACAAGGCGGCGCCCTGTCCGCAAAACAAGGTCAATGGGCAATTCCAGGCGCCGCGGCCGAACGCGCCGTGGGTGTCCGACTTCACCTATGTCGCGACTTGGGCCGGCTTCGTTTATGTCGCCTTCGTCATCGACACCTTCGCAAGGAGGATCGTCGGCTGGCGCGCCTCGCGCACGGCGCATGCGGGCTTCGTGCTCGACGCGCTCGAGCAGGCGTTATGCGACCGCCGACCCGTTCGCGGCGGCGGCCTCGTGCATCACAGCGACCGCGGCGTGCAAGGCGATTCAATTGGTCGTCGCAATGAGCTCGATGGAGACGGCGATGGCGCGCAGGAGAGCGAATACCAAGACATCTGGCAGAGAGGCGATGCCGTCTCCGGGCAGGCCGCCGGTGGCGATCCGGGAGCGGGCAGGTTGGTTCAATTCTGGAAAGCAATCGCCGCAGGTAGGACAAGCGACGGCGCAGGTATAGATGCCAAGCATGTCCCCGGCGGTCGGCGTCCGGTGGTTTCGGAGGGCTGGCGGCA
>CAVQBO010000028.1:0-64459 GCA_963710695.1 uncultured Alphaproteobacteria bacterium
CACCCCGCCCCAAAGCCACGCCGCCCCACGCACCCCGCCGCTGGCGCCATGGACATTGCGCAAGACCCTCGTCTCCAGCGCGTCCGAAAAAGCGTAACGCTCGACCAGCCGCTCCAGCCCGTCATACAGCCGCGCGATGTTCGAGAGGCCGCCGCCGAGGACGATCACGTCGGGATCGACGATGTTGACGACGCTTGCCAGCGCCCGCGCCAGCCGGTCACGATAGGCGTCGAGGCTGGCGAGCGCATGGGCGTCGCCGGCGTCCGCCCGCGCGGCGATTTCTTCGCAATTCGAGGACAGCCCGCTGCGTGCGTAAAACTCGCGCGCGAGTCCGCCGCCGCATAAAAACGTCTCGATGCAGCCGTCGTGGCCGCAATAGCAACGGCGGCCCGGATATTCGGCTTCGCGCATCAGCGGCAGCGGATTATGGCCCCATTCGCCGGCGATCCTGTTGCGTCCGGACATCAGCGCGCCGTCCACGACGAGCCCGCCGCCGACGCCGGTGCCGAGTATGACGCCGAACACCACCCGCGCGCCGGCGCCGGCGCCGTCCACGGCTTCCGACAGCGCGAAGCAATTGGCGTCGTTTTCGATCCGCGCGGGCCTTCCCAGCGCCGCGGCTATGTCGCGGTCGAACGGGCGCCCGTTGAGCGCGGCGGTGTTGGAGTTTTTGACGAGGCCGGTCTTGGGCGAGATCGCGCCGGGCATACCGATCCCGACGCTGGCGCGGCCCCCGGTTTCGCTTTCCAGCGCGCGCGCGAGATCGGCGACGGCGCGCGCGATCGCCGCATAATCATGGGCGGGGGTCGCCACGCGGCGGCTCGCCAGAACCTTGCCGTCGGCGCCGAGCGCAATCGCTTCGATCTTGGTTCCGCCAAGGTCGACGCCGATGCGGATGACGTCCGCCGTCATTTGGCGCGCGCGGGCCTCAGTCCCTTGGCGTCCTTGAGCAGCGCCACCGCATCGTCGTCGATGCGCGCCGAATCGAGATCGAGCCCCGAAACCTTGGCGCCGTCCCATTTGGCGCCGGTGAAATCGGCGCCGGCGGCGTCGGCCCCCTGCATGCTGGCGCCGGAAAAATCCGCGCCGGCGGCGTGCAGATAGCGCAGATCGGCGCTCATCAGATCGGCGGCGGTGAAGTCGGCGCCTTCGGCGATCGCCGAGGCGAGCACGGCGCGCATCAGGCCCATCGACTGGTTTTTCATGTCGGCCGCCATATTGGCCTCGCGGAATTTGGCGCCGCGCAGGCTGGCGCCCGTCAGATCGCCGGCGATGCGCGCGCGCGAAAAATCGGCGCCGTCGGCGCGCGCGCGCTGCAATTGCGCGGAGAACAAATGCGCGCCGACCAGCGAGGCGCCGGTCAGATCGGCTTCGAGCATCCAGGCCTGATCGAGAATGGCGCCGTCCAGCTTCGCGCCGGAGAGCCGCGTCTTGACCAGCCGCGCCGCGCGCAAATTCACATGGCTGAAGTCGAGCCCGGAGAGATCGGCGCCGTTGAGGCTCTTGCCGGAAAGATCGAGCGGGGCGTCCGGCGTTTGCGCCTTCAACAGCGCCACGATCTCCTCGCGGCTGTAGTCCGAGCGCGAATAGGCCGGCAGGGTCAGATCGACGCCGCGCAGCATGTCTTGCGCGAGGGCCGGCGCAAAAAGCGGCGCAAAGAGTGCGAGGGCCAGCGCCAGCGCGGCGGCGCCTCTCCGGCTCAAGCGCTTCATCGCGACGGCTCCTTGGCGGCGACAAGCTCGCGCGCCTGCTGAATCCATTTTCCGCGCTCAACTCGGCCGGGAACGGACAGCGCCGCGCCAATCCAGCGCGCGTTGTCGATGTTCCAGGCGGCGATCTGATCGAAGTGAAACACGCCGAGCGCATGCAGCTTCTCGACGCTTTTGGGTCCAATGCCCCTGATCCTGGTCAGATCGTCGGGCGAGCCGCCGCGCGGCGCCGCGAGGCTTTCGGGAGGCCGGCCGGGAAAGTGCTTTTTCGCGGGCGACGCCTTCGCCGCCAATTCGCGCGCGGCGGCGGTCTCGCTCTTGGAGGTCTCGCTCTTGGCCGTCTCGCTCTTGGCGGGCGGCGGCTCGGGGGCGGGGGCGTCAAGGGTGGCGGGCTCGGGAGCGGGGGAGGACTTGGGAGCAGGGGCGGACTTGGGAGCGGGGGCGGAGTTGGCGGCGGGGGACTCCTCGTCGCGCGGACGTCCCCGCACCACCACCGGCGTCGGCTTCATCGGCGCGGCCGCCGGCGCCGGCAAAAGGCTCTTGGCGCCGCCGCCAATGGGCAGGCCGATAAAATAAGCCAGCGCGGCCAACAGGCCGATCTCCAGTTGCAGCCCGGCGCGGCCGGGAACCAGCCCAAGCTCCGCGCCGGCGAAGCCGCCGGCCAGCACGCCGAACGCCGCCAGGATCACCCACCAGCCGGAGAATTCTCCGCCCCGTCCCCGCGTCGCCGTCGCGAAGCCCACCAGGAGCCCCAGCGCGCCGGCGGCGGCGAACCAAACCCAGCCGAGAGTCAGCACGTAAAGCATTGGCCGTCTCCATCTCGCGCGCATTTCGAGCAGGCTTGTTTCGAAGCGGCGCTCATTTCGTCACGACCTCGATCGCGCCGTCGCCTTGCGCTTGCCCGGCGACGCCGACCGGCGCGAGGTTAGCGGGATCGACGCCAAGCGCCGTCAGCCGGTCGATCACCGCCTGCGCCTTTTGCTTGGCGAGGGCGCGGTTGACTTCCTCTATGCCGGGCCCGCCGACATGACCGATAATCTCGAAACGCGCGCCGCGACCGCGCGGCAGCAGCGCCGCGAGCGCGTCGAGCGCCGGCGTCGCGGAGTCGGAGAGCGTCGCGTCCGGCCCGTCGAACAGCAGCGGCGTTTTGGCCAGCGCGTCGTTAATGGCCTTTTGCAGCTCGGGGGGCTCCAGCGGCGGGCCGGGATCGCGCGCGGTCAGTTGGGCCGCGGAGGCGAAGCCCTGGGGCAGGGCGCTCGCCAGACGAGGCCCAATGTCCGCCGCCGCGCCCGCGAAGGGCGCCTCGCCCTTGAGCGCGACCCCATTATCCGAAAAGGTCAGCGCGCCGCTGGAAAGGCGCTCCAACGCCGGCAAGGCGGCGGCGACCGCCCGCGCGAAATCCTTCGGCGCGCCGCCGGCGACTTTGAGTTCGTCGGTCACCGCGGCGCCCGGCGCGCCCTTTTTCGCGACCGCGCGAATCTCGTCGCGCGCGGCGGCGTCGGGGACATAACCCGTCAGCGTCAGCGTTCCGTCCTTGAGCGTCGCGGCGAAAACATAGGGCGACGCCGCCCCGTCGGCGACCTCGATCTTCGTCAACGAAAATCCGCGCGGCAAATTCGCCTTGGCGTCCTCCTCGATCATCGCGGCGAGAACATTCGTCCTGCCGGCGCCTTCGACGCTCAGGCCGGCCTCGTTCAGCGCGACCTTGCCGCTCGCCAATTTGCCAAGCTCGGCCAGCGCGACATCGACGGCTCCGAGAAAATCTCCCGACGGAGCGCCGGAGCCGATCCGCATCGCGTCGCTCACCGCGGCGCCCGCCGCGATTCCCCCGGCCTTCTCGATGACATGCGCGCGCGCTTCGCCGCTGGGAACAAAGCCCTCCAGCGCGATCATCTCGCCCTTGCGCGCGGCGCTCCAACCATAAGGCGACACGCGCGGCGGATAGATTTCCATCTTTTCGATCCGCGCGCCCTCGGGGGGCGATTTCGCCGCCGCGATCAGTTTTTCCAGATCGATCTCGGGCAGCGCGTCGCCCATCAGCGAAAGCGCGTCGTCGCTCAGCGTCGCGACGCCGGGGTCCATTTCCGCGAGGCGCCGCGCCGCGAACCCCGCGAGTTCCGGGAACACCGCCGGCGCGCCTTCGGCGTAACGGCTGTGGTCGATAATCTCGAGACCTTGAACAATCAGCTCCTTGCGAAGCCTGTCGCGTTCCGCGCCCGGCGGAATATCGCCTTCCAACGTCACGCGAAGGCCTTTGCGCTCCATCTTGAGAGCGAAGGGATGAACGGTTTGGACGGGCCGCGTCTGGTCGAGCGCGGCGCGCGCGCCGTCCATTTGGCCAATCGCGAGCAGCGCCTTGTCGCGCCCCGGCGCCGACAGCACGACCCCGGAAATCACAATATCACGCCCGTTCGCGGCGACCTCGGCGCCGTCCAACGCGCCTTTCTCCTCGGCGAGAAGTTGGGCGGCGCGATTTGAGAGGTCGAGCTCGATCCGCCGCGTCAGCGTATCCCCGGCGAGATAAATAATCCCGGCGAGGATCGGCAATCCGATCCACCATTTTCCCGGCCGCGGCATCGTCACGCCTCCCCCAGAGAATCACGCAGGCCATGCGTTGCTCCTTAGTCGACGCGGGAGACGCGGCGATGTCAAGACGACGGTTGCGCGGCGGCCGGCTGTCGCGGCGTCCCCCGCCGCCACGAAGGCCGCGAAATCCTTTTTGTTTTGCGCGGCGTAAAGCACGGCGAAGGAGGCGATCGCATCCGCGAAGACCTCGTTGCGTCCCATGTAGCCCCAAATCGTCGCGGCGTCGGCGGAGCGCGCGTGGGCGCGCGCCAGCGTGCGTCCACACAGCGTCGCATATTGCGGCAGCGCCTTCGTCTCCAACAATTCGCTGATCGATCCGAGCCGGCGGTTCTTCAGGTGGCGGACATAAAACTGCCGTCCCGATGCCGGGTCGGTCGTCCAGCCCAGGAACATATCGGCCGCGGCCTGCATGATGCGCTGGCCGGACACGACGCGCGCGCCCTGCTGGCCCTGCCAGGGCTTCACATGCAGGCGCTCGAGCGCGGACGGGAGCGCCTCCTTGATCTGCAGAAACAGCGGATCGCCGTCCGTCGTCTCGAACAGCCCGATCGCGCAGTAAGTGCCGACGCTGCCGACGCCCACCACCTTGAAGGCCGAATCCGCCAGTTTGTAGCGCGCGAGCAGGGTCGCGATCTCCGGCGCCAGAGTGCCCATCACGCCGGCGAACACCGCCCGAATGTCCACGTGAATGGACGGGTCTTCCTTGTCCGGCACATGATAGATCAGCGGCGGATTGTCCTTTATCCGCCAGTCGCCGGTCGCGGGGTCGCGCGCGATATGCGGAAAATTGGCGTCCTCCTCGCGGTCGGCATGTTTTTGCGCGGCGGCGAGCCGAAGCTTTTTGGCGAGGTCGTCGTCGAACAGTCCATCGCCTTCATGCGTCAGATTTATCCGCGAATGCCAGGCCTCCAGCGGCGAAAGGCGGGCAAGTTTGGCCATGCGCTCGCGATAGGCCAGCGCCACGTTCTTGGCGATGCGCCGCGCCGACTTGTCGCCGTCGCCGGCCGCCAGCGCCGCCACCGCGAAACTGGCGGCGAGCCGCTTGAGATCGGCGGTGAAATCGACATCGGGCAGCGTCTCGTCGAAATCATTGATGTCGAACAGCGCATTGCCTTCCGGCGAGAGAAAGGCGCCGAAATTCATCAAATGGCAATCGCCGCAGGCCTGCACATTTATGCCGGGGCTGGGCTGGCGCGCGAGGTCGACGGCCATGAGCGCCGCCGCGCCGCGCAAAAACGCGAAGGGCGACTGCGACATGCGCTGTCGGCGGATCGGTATGAGGCTCGGCAGCCGGCCCTTGTTGGTCTCGTCGAAAATGGCGATGGGATCGCGATCCCCGACCGAGAACTCCGCGAGACTCTCGCGCGAGACCGCGTCGCGGAGCTGCTTGCCCGCGCCGAAACGCTCGTCGAACGGGCGCCGATGCGCCGCCGTGACCGATGGATCTTCTTGTTTCGTCAAGGCTCTCTCCAATAACCAGAATGTTTCCAGGCTTGGCGGCTACTGCTTCGGGTTCAGAAAACGCGTCAAAAGAATCAAGCGGATCAATTAAGTCCCGGCACGCCGGTTTCGAGCCGGCCTCTCCAGACCGCTTCAAATTCCTCCTCGGTAATTTCCTCGGGGAGGAACTGTGGATCGGCGGCGATTTCATCGAAAGGGGGCAGCGGGACAAGTCCCAGACGCGTTCCACCGCGCTCCTCGCCCTTCATCGCATAGCCTTTCGAGCCATCCGCGAACACCTCGACCTTGCGCCTCTCCCATCGATGGTCATCGAGTTCGCTGACGGCCAACACCGGGGCCTCAGGGGTCTCGTGAAGCCATTGGACACGAATGTAGTTCATCCGATTCCAATCCGCGCCTTGATTTCCAATTTATCACGACCTCGGCTTCGTGGCTGAAGGCCGGCCAAGGCCTCTTCGCCAAACTCACTTGGCGAACATCTGGTCTAGATAGTTCGGCTCCCCGCGCGGGGCGACGATTATCGCAGAAAAACGGCGCCGACGGAAAAAAACTAGCCGAGCAGCGCGATCAGCGGGTCGATCAGCGGCGCGTCGGCGGGCGGCATCGGGAATTTGCGCAAGTCGCGCGGGCGCGCCCAACGCAGCGCCTGTCCTTCCCGCGGCGACACGAGCCCGTCCCAGCGCCGGCAGACGAACAGCGGCATCAACAGGTGAAAATCCTCATAGGCGTGGCTGGCGAAGGCGAGCGGCTGCATGCAGGAGACGCAGGCGTCTATGCCAAGCTCCTCGCCAAGTTCGCGCGCCAGCGCCTGCTCGGGCCGCTCGCCGGGGTCGATCTTGCCGCCGGGAAACTCCCACAGGCCGGCGAGCTGCTTGCCCGGCGGGCGCTGCGCGAGCAGCACGCGGCCGTCGGCGTCGACCAGCGCCGCCGCGACGACGAGCAAGAGTCTTAGGGGCGAGGATGTTTCGCTCAATTTCCGCTCCACCCGCCAACACAGGGCAAAGGCCGGATCGGCCAAGGGTCGCCGCCGTGTACCGCCTAACGCGCCGCGAAGGCAAGCGTCATCCGCCATTGAGCGCGAGCGCCACGCCCGCCAGAATGAGGAGAATCCCCAGAGGCTTCGCGTCCGCTTGTCCGCTGCGCGAAGAAGCGATGGGTGATGAGCTGCGCGAAGATGACCTCCGCGAGGCCCAGCGTGCGCACCCGCGCCGCGCTCTCCAGCGCGAGGGCCAGGAACCAGAACTGCGTCGCGAAGGCGCCGAGAAATCCCGCCGACAGCGACGAGCGCCATTCGCGCGCGATCGCCGCGAGCCCGGCGCGGTCGGCGAAAGCGAGCCAGCACAAGATGACGAGCGTTTGCAGGGTGAGCGCCAGCGCCAGCTCCTCGGCCGCCGCGAAGTGTCGCACTGAGGGCAAAACGCCGGCGAAAGCGGTTGGGTATTGAGGGGAGTGTTGAATGGTAACAGCCGACGAAGGACGCGCCGCCGAGCGCCAGAACGCCGGCGCGAAAAGCGACCGTCGACAATCGACGAAGCCGCCGCCGAGGCCAGTCCGTAGCCGGCCGCCCGCCAGTTCGACCGCGCGTCGCGCCGAACGAAAATCGACACCCGCGGAAAAGCGAGCACGAAGACGCCGAGCGTCGCGAGCGTCACCGCGAGCAGCAGCGCCGGCGTCGCGGAATCGCCCAGAAACAAAGCCGAAAGCGACGATCTGGACGGCCTCGGTCTTGGTCAGGGCCGTTGCGACGACGAAGGAATTGTCGCGCATGGCCAGCAGCATCAGCGCCGTCGCGATCCGGCGCGGCGCTCAAGGCGCGCGCGGCGTAAGACACGCCAGTCGCGCCAAGGCATCGAGCGCAAGCGCAAGCCGGACGCGAAAGCACGCCACGCAATGTCGCGTTGAGCGAGCCGAAAGTCGCTGGACGAGATCGCATTGCTGCACCGCGAGTTGCGTCAAAGTCTGGCTGGCCGCCGCCGTCAGCGTGAAGGCGGCCCAGGCCCAAGGGAAAAGGTTCATCTCGGCGACGCTATCAGTCTCTCGGTTTGGAGTTCCACCAGAGGATCGAAATCCAAAAGCCCTTCGAGCGCGGAAGAACGAGCAACACAATGGCGACCGTCGCGAGCGCCACGACGAGAAACTCGGCGTAATAGCCGAGCCATTCGCGGCGCTCCAGGAAGATCAGCAAGGGCACGACGATATGCGCGGCGATGCCGATCGTCAGCCAGGCCGGGCCGTCGTCGGCGTCGAGGCCGACAAAACTCTCGCCGCAATGCGGGCAGGCGTCGCGCCGCTTGAGATAGCTCGCGAAAATCTCGCCCGCGCCGCAGCTGGGGCAGTTGAGCTTCACGCCGTTGAGCAGCGTCTTCGTCAGGGTCGGCGCGTCGCTCATCGCCGGTCCCGGCCGAGCGTGCGCTCCAGTTCGAGAATGCGCGTCGTCGCGCGCAGCACCGTGTCGGGATTGAGGCTGATCGAATCTATGCCGAGCCGCACCAGAAACTCGGCGATTTCAGGATAATCCGAGGGCGCCTGGCCGCAGATGCCGCAGTGGCGCCCGTTGCGCCGCGCGCCTTCGACGGCGAGACGGATCATCGCCTTCACGCCCTCGTCGCGCTCGTCGAAATCGAAGGCGACGATTTCCAAATCGCGGTCGACGCCGAGCGTGAGCTGCGTGAGATCGTTGGAGCCGATCGAGAATCCGTCGAAATGCTTGGCGAATTCGTCGATCAGCATCACATTGTTGGGAATTTCGCACATCACGTAAATTTCGAGGCCGTCCTTGCCGCGCTCCAAACCCAAATCGCGCATCAACGCGACGACGCGCTCCGCTTCCTCGACGCGCCGGCAGAACGGGATCATCAGTTTGACATTGACGAATCCCATCTCGTCGCGCACGCGCTTCATCGCCGCGCATTCGAGCGCGAAGCCTTCCGCATAGGCCGGGTGGGCATAGCGCGAGGCGCCGCGAAAGCCGATCATCGGATTGGCCTCGACCGGCTCGAACGCGCGACCGCCGAGCAGCGTGGCGTATTCATTGGTCTTGAAGTCCGACATGCGAACGACGACCGGCTTTGGATAGAAGGCGGCGGCGATGGTCGCGACGCCTTCCGATAGGCGCTGCGTGAAGAATTCGCTGGGGCTCGCATAATATTCCGTCAGCCGCTCGATCTCGGCGCGCTCGCGCGCGTCCGCGATCCTTTCGGGATGAATGAGCGCCATCGGATGCGCCTTGATGGAGTCGGTGATGATGAACTCCATGCGGGCGAGGCCAACGCCGTCGTTGGGCAGCGCGGAGAGCGAAAAGGCGCTCTCGGGATTGCCGACATTCATCATCACATGCGTCGCGGGCCGCGGCAGATTGGACAGATCGGTCTTCTCGATCGAAAACTCGATCTCGCCCTCATAGACCTTGCCGACGTCGCCCTCGGCGCAGCAGACGGAGATCATCTCGCCCGTGCGGATCGCGCGCGTCGCGGCGTCGGTTCCGACAATCGCGGGAATGCCCAGTTCGCGCGCGACGATCGCCGCGTGGCAGGTGCGTCCGCCGCGATTGGTGACGATGCCGGCGGCGGATTTCATCACCGTGCCCCAATCGGGCGAGGTTGTGTCGGCGACGAGAATCTCGCCGGGAACGAATTGCGACAATTCGCTCAAATGTTCGATGACCCGCGCCTTGCCGAAAGCGATCTTGGCGCCGACCGCGCGGCCTTCGATCCTGACCGGACCGTGCTTCTCGATCCGATATTCCTCGATGAAATTGCGATCGCGGCGCGACGCCACGGTTTCCGGGCGCGCCTGCACGATATAGAGCCGCCCGTCCACGCCGTCCTTGGCCCATTCCACGTCCATCGGACGGTGGACGCCCGCCTTGGCGCTGTAATGCTCCTCGATCGCGATGGCCTGGCCGGCGAGCGCTAGCACTTCAGCGTCCGTGAGGCAGAACTTCTGCTGCTCCTTGCGGTCGGTCGGGACATTGCGCGTGGTGACGCGCCCGCCGTCCGAAAAAATCATCTTCATCTTCTTGCCGCCAAGCGTTCGCTTCAGGACTGCTTTTTTCCCCGTGCGATAAGTCGGCTTGAACACGTAGAACTCGTCGGGATCGACGGCGCCCTGCACCACATTCTCGCCAAGACCGAGCGCGCCGGTGATGAACACGACATCCTCGAAGCCGGTCTCCGTGTCGATCGTGAAGATGACGCCGGAAGAGGCGAGGTCAGAGCGAACCATCTTCATGACGCCGACGGAATTGAAGACCTTGAAATGGTCGAAGCCATTGTCGACGCGATAGCGGATCGCGCGATCGGTGAACAGGCTCGCGAAGCAGTGACGCACCGCGTCGAGCACATTGGCTTCGCCGCGCACATTGAGATAGCTGTCGTGTTGGCCGGCGAAACTGGCGCTCGGCAAATCCTCCGCCGTCGCCGACGAGCGGATCGCGACGCTAAGCTTGGAGCCATATTCCGCGGTCATTCGCGCCAGCGCTTCGCGGATTTGCGCGTCCAGATCGGCGGGCAAGGCGGCGGCGTAGACGATTTCGCGCGCCCGCGCGGCGCGTCGCGCCAGATCGTCGACATCGGAAACATCGAGTCCGGCGAGCGTCTCTTTCAACGCTGGCCAAGCGCCGGCGGCGTCGAGCGCATGGCGATAGGCCTCGGCGGTGATCGCGAAGCCATTGGGAACGGCGATGCCCTTCGGCGTGAGCTCCTGGAACATCTCGCCAAGCGAGGCGTTCTTGCCGCCGACCAGCGGAACGTCCTCGATGCCAATCTCGCGAAAGAAGCGGATGAAGCGCGCGCCGGCCCGCGGCTCGGCTTCCGCTGTTTGATCGAACGATCTATCGTCCAAGGCGCATCTCCTGTTTCGTCGCCCTATTTGGCGGAGCTCTTGCCGCTCTTCAAGCTGAGAAGATAAGCGACAACTTTGTCGATTTGAAAATCGGCGAGCTGTGGATTCGGCATTTTGGCGCTCCGTCCGAGATTGCCGTGCGGCGTGCTCAAGAGTTTTCGCAACGACGCCTCGGACACGCCGCCATGC
The DNA here is from genome assembly GCA_963710695.1 of uncultured Alphaproteobacteria bacterium. Lineage (GTDB taxonomy): Bacteria > Pseudomonadota > Alphaproteobacteria > Rhizobiales > Beijerinckiaceae > Methylocystis. The sequence continues at coordinate 10,788 of CAVQBO010000028.1, forward strand.
CTGACAAGCGCCAGGAAACTTGGCGCGGGCGGCTTCAGGATCGGCGGCGATATCTGGTCCGTGGCCACGACATGGCAGGCCGCGCAGACTTTTAGCGCGAAATCATGGCCGGAGGCTATGAGGTCGCTTTGGCCTTCCTGAGCCCGCGCGAGAGGGGCCGCGCCGCCAACGAGCATGATGGCGAACAATAGCGGTGCTGTTTTCATGCGGTCCTCATTCATAGCGAATTGGATCGGATCGTTAGCGCTTCGGGGATGACGACCGGCTTTTTGCTCGCTCTCGCGAAACGTTGCTCGGAATTTCAATCGGCATTCGAAACACCTTTTCCTGTTCGCTCGCCGTCTGGACCGTCTCGGACGCCGAGCGCTCCAAATATTGTCCGAGAACGCGAAGCTTATGCCCATCCACTTCTTGAACAAGAGCGGCTAAGTGTCGCGTCGGGCCGCGCGGCGCCCTCTGGCGTATTCGGACGAACATCTCTCCAGCCGCTCCGCTTTACTGATTCGGAGCCGTCTCCCGACGCCGATGCTTCGCGAAATCGCGGCGACCACGTGGTCGCCGTCAAATTATATGGGCGCCGTGAAAGTCATGCTGGCGCTGAATTCCCCTAAAAGCAGTCGTGCTACTCGATATGTCCCCGTGGAGACTTATCGCTCTCATGGCGTAAAGTTTATTTTAGGTATCGACGAATGGCTGACGAAGGCGTATTCGTGTCCTTCCAGTCACTCGAGGAATTGTCCCATGACGACATCCGACTCTGAACCTTCGAAATCGATCGAACTGGCCGCCGAGATCGTAGCCGCTTTCGTCGCCAATAACTCCCTGCCGATCAGCGAATTGCCGGCGCTGATCCACTCCGTGCACGCCGCCTTGACGGGAGTCGCGAGCGGTTCGGCGAGCGCGGCGCCGTCGGTGGAAAAGAAAGAGCCGGCGGTGTCCATCCGCAAGTCGATCACGCCCGATTATCTCGTGTGCCTTGACGACGGCAAGAAATTCAAGTCGTTGCGCCGACATTTGGCGACGCTTGGACTAACGCCGGACGAATATCGCTCGAAATGGGGCTTGGCGGCCGATTATCCGATGGTCGCGCCCAATTACGCGGCTCAGCGATCGGAATTGGCGAAGCGCTCGGGACTGGGGCAATTGCGCAAGAGCGCCGCCGCGCCAGCCAAGAAGGCGGCCAGCGCCGCTCCGCGCAAACGCGGAAGACCGGCGAAGGCCGGCGCGTAATCGTCGATTTCACGCCGAGTGCAAGGCCGGCCGCCGGGGAAGCCGGTTGGGCCGGCGGCTCGGGCGTCGCTAAAATCGCAGAGACGATTCGATCATGCCGAAGACGCCGGCGGCGGCGTATTTGTCGCGGGAAAGGCCGCCCGCGAAGGTTAGGGTGAAAGCGCCTATCTCGCCGAGCGTCAGTTGAAGGCCGGCCTTGGAAATATTATCGCGCCAATGGCCGGTTAAAACCGCGAAGGGACCGATGTAGAGTTTTCCCGCCGCGAAAGCCGCGAACGAAAAATTGTCCAATATGGCGTAGCCCGGCTTTATCTCGATGAGAGATCTCTGAAATACGTCTGAATAAAAGCCTTTTGCAAAAAACATTGTTTGGGGGCTCGGCGCGGCGTCCAGTTCCCATATGGTTCCAAGGCCAGCGCCGCCGCCGGGGCGCCTGTTTTCCTGATCCAGCCTCCAAATTCGGGCTTGCGCCATGGCGCCGAACCACCCCTGAAACTTGATGGCGTCGACGATGGTTTGATATCCAAGCAAAGTGTTTAGGTTCGGCTTGCGACCGACAATATTAATCTGATCACTTGCCCAGAATGGCGGGCCGATAAAATCGGTTGTCGCGAATTCCGCCGTCGGGCGCGCGGCTTGTGGGTCGACGGGCCCCTCGCGAAGGTGGATCCGCTGGAATATCGTCGAATCCACCGGCGCGGCGGCGATCTCGGCGTTCGCGCGCGGATCGAATCGACGGTCTTCCAAGGCGAGCGGAAAGATCTCGACTTGAGGGTCGAGCGTCTTGCGCAGCGGCGACGTGGCGAAATCGTCCATCGCGGAAAGCTCTTCGGCGAGGGCGGCGGCGTTCGTGGCGCAGGCGCCAAACGTCAGCAGGCCAAACAGCATCCTCCTCATGGGTGCGCCGGCCATCATTTCAGCTCAACCCAACGCAACCCAGTTGTCGCTAAGCCGTTAATCGCCATGGCCTAACTCCAGAACGCACTCAAACTAACTCAATCCGCGCCAATCTCGTGCAACCCAGTTTTTGTCCCCATGTTATACAAACGAGTTGCACAGGATGGGGGCGAACGATGGCCGGCAAGGTCAAGAGAGGCGACACGGCGCCGAGGCTCGACAGCCCGAAAACGCGGGCAGAGGACTGCGAGGTGCGTGGCTAACCTTATTACCGCGAACTCCTGAACAATTTGCATATAGGTTATCGGCGCGGCAAAAGGCGCGGCGTCTGCCTATGTCGTCGAAACCATCGCGCTCGCCGATGACGCCGAGCCGGCTGACGGCCAGCAGTTTTTGACGTTCGATCAGGCCAAGCGTAGGGCGATTGCGCTCGCCGATGAGGCGGCCAAGGCCGCAAAGGGGCACACCCAGCGTGGGCGAACTAAAGCCGCGCCTTTGACCGTCGCGGACGTGATGGCGACCTATTTGAGCTATCTCGACCGCCGCCTGCCGATCTACGGGGAGAAAGCGCGCATTTTCCCGGGTCGCGCGCGCCGCGAAGAATCTCGCGCCCGCCTAATTTAGGCGGAACCCTAAGCGGAGAGATTGCGCCGCCTTGTGAGGGCGCTTTACGCCATATGGAAAATGCGACCCGCTCTTATATCTTTATTGGGCGCGGCAATCATCGCGGGAGAATGGGCGATGCAAGAACGCAGTAACGCCCCCGATCTGTTCAGCCCGGTCGAAATCGGGCCGCTAAGGCTCAGCAACCGCGTCGTCATGGCGCCTTTGACGCGCAGTCGCGCCGGGCCCGGGAACACGCCAAACAAATTAAACGTTCTCTACTATGCCCAGCGAGCGAGCGCCGGCCTCATCATTTCGGAAGCGACTCAGATCTCGCCCCAGGGCCAGGGCTACATCTCAACCCCCGGAATCCACAGCGCCGAGCAGATCGAAGGTTGGAAATGCGTGACGAGGGCGGTCCACGTCGCCGGGGGGCGCATCGTGCTCCAACTCTGGCACGTTGGGCGCATCTCTCATTCGTCCTTCCAGCCGGGCGGCGCCGCGCCTATCGCGCCCTCCGCCATAAGGCCCAAGGGACAGGCCTTCACGGCAAAAGGCTTCGAGCCGATCCCTACGCCGCGCGCGCTCGAAACAGCCGAAATTCCCGGCATCGTCGAGCAATATGCTCAAGCGGCGCGAAACGCCATGGCGGCCGGGTTTGACGGCGTGGAGGTCCACGCCGCCAACGGCTATCTGATCGATCAGTTCCTGCGCGATCAGACCAACAAACGCACGGACCGCTACGGCGGCGGCATCGAAAATCGCAGTCGGTTCTTGATAGAGGTTGTCAACGCCGTCAGCGCCGCGGTCGGCGCCCAACGCACCGGCGTGCGTATTTCGCCGCAGAATACGCAGAGCGACATCGCCGACAGCGATCCGCAAACCTTGTTCAACTACGTTGCGGAACAGCTGTCAGGAAAGGGTCTCGCCTATCTCCATATCATCGAAGGCGATACGTCCGGCCTCGCGGTTCCGCCCTTTGACTACAAAAACCTCAAACGCCTGTTCGGCGGGCTCGTCATAGCCAACAATGGCTTTGATAAAAAGCGCGCAAACGAGGCCATCGCCGATGGGCGCGCGGATCTCATAGCGTTCGGCAAGCCCTTCATCGCCAATCCGGATTTGGTGATACGGCTCTTCCTCGACGCGCCGCTGGCGCCCGTCAATCGGGAAACGTTGTATGGAGGCTCGGAGCAGGGCTACACAGACTATCCGATACTCGGCGCCGCCGCCCCACATGCCTGCTATCACGACACGGAAAGGGCGTGGGGATGACCATCGAAGCGATCGGCAATGTCTCCGCACAGGCGTTGCGCGCCGCGTCGGTCTCGCCTTCGAATTGAGGCCATCGACCACGAGTTGCGCGTTTGCGTGGGGGCTCTTCGAGACATGGGGAAAGGCAAGTGGCGCGCTCGAGCACCGCGCGGCGACTCAGGGATTCACTTGCCATAGGCTTGCGCAATCTGGCCGACGAGCTTGGCCCAGGGCATGTCCATTGCGCCGTAGACGGCGCCGGCTTCCGGCCGCGCGTTGTCGCTCAGAACTTCGACCATCAGGGTCGCGTAGTCCGAGACGATCACGCCGGCCTGAAGCATGCGCAGCAGCCCGACCTGGCGCTTGGTCTCGCTGAACGTTCCTGAGGCGTCGACGGCGACATAGGCATCGTAGCCCTTGCCAATGGCGGCGATGGCGGGAAACGCCGCACAGACTTCGAGGGAAATGCCAGCAAAGATTAGCTTTTTGCGGCCGGTCGCCTCGATCGCGTGAGCGACGCGCGCATCGTCGAACGCGTTTACCGAGGACCGGTCGATGATCTCGATGCCCGGCAATGTCTCGACGAGTTCGGGAAAAGTGGGTCCCCACATGCTGTCGCGCGCTGTCGTTGTGACAATGATTGGCAGCTTCAGCGCCTTGGCCGCCTTCGCTAGGGCTACAACGTTATGCTTCAACTCTCCCGTCGAATAGTCGCGGACCCCCGTCATAAGCCCGACCTGATGATCCACGAGGATAAGCGCTGCGTTTTCCGACGTAAGCGGGGTATAAGGACGGACTTGATCGGACATCGCGTTCTCCTGAGCTGGCGGCCTTGTCCAAACTGTAGTGCTTGCACGCGTCACCCAGGCGAGCCTTTATCTGATGCGTGTGGTCGAAGCGTGCGCCCGGCGTATTGGCATACATGACGCTGACCTTGATCATGACCACTTCTCCGCATTCCACTTCGCCCGTGTAGCGAGGCCCTATTTCACAGGCTCCTCCTTGATCCTGTCGCCGCCCTTTGCAACGGGAATGACCCAGATCGGCGTCGCGACATCCGCGGAGCCGAGCAGCGATATATAGGGCTGGTTATTGGAGAGATCCTGGTTGATGCCCCGGAGCGCGTCCTTGGCTGAATCGGGAAGCACGACCATGATGTGCGGGCCGACATAGAACCATTCTTTGACCTGGCTGGGGTCTTTTGCCGGAGCCGCACCCTGTCCCTGCCTTGCCTCGCCCAAAAGCATGTAGGACAGTCCAACGCGATCGATGTCAGGCTTCTTCCCTGCGAGGGTCGCCGCGAGCCACTTCATCATTGTCTCGTCCGCGCACATCGGGTCGTGCTGAGGCCTTCCGGGAACGTCGGGCATGCATGTCCAACCATTGGCGCCCTGGCGAAGCACCCTGCCGTGGGCCATTCCATCCTTCGGATTCTCGGGCCAATCCATCACGGCTGCGTGCTCCGTGATGCTGGCGGGGCCCGCGCTCAGCGCGTTCGCAATTTTCCATTCGTCGGAATGCGCTGACGTGGTGAACGTACCCGGGGCTAACGGCGTCGTAGCCGTTGCGAGGTCTTCCGCGCAAGCTATCGATGAAATCGTTGCGAGACTGATCGCGCCGTATACGACACCCCTAATCATGAGAGCCTCCATCCTAAGGTGACGGGGCAGGCGAGAGTTGAAATAGGCGCCGTTAGATTGACCGGGGGCACTGGGGGCCCACAAGAGAACGAGATCAGTGGCCCACGCGTGGGCCTTCTTTCGACCCCTCCGCCTCGGCGCTTCCGCTGCCGGCTCTGATCCAGCCCGCGGCCTCCGCCGCGGCGATCTTGCGGGTTTTGGCGTAATCAAGGGCGATCCGCTGGAACGCCTCCGCCTGCGTCGGATAGCAGTGGATCGTCTCCGCCACCGCCTCGAGCGGCAGTTTATGGGCGATCGCCGCGGTGAGTTCGCTGATCATTTCGCCGGCATGCGCCGCCACAAGCGTCGCTCCGACAATCTCGCCGCCGCCGCGATGCGTGTAAATCGCCGCGAAGCCTTCCTCCTCTCCGTCGATAAAGGCCCGCTCCACCTTGTTGAGTTCGAGCCGGTAGACATCGATCGGCACGCCTTGTCCATGCGCCTGACGCGGAGTCAGGCCGACCTCGGCGATTTCCGGGTCCGTATAGGTGCAATGCGGGATGACGAGGTTCCGTCCCCGGCGATTGGCTCCTTCCAGCGCATTGGCGACGCATAGCCGCGCCGTCGCCATGGCCGCATGCGTGAATTTTTCCGGGAACGCGACGTCGCCCGCCGCATAGACGTTCGGATTGCTCGTGCACAGATATTCGTCGACCTCCACGCCCTGCCGGCCGACGCGAATGCCCGCCGCCTCAAGGTTGAGGTCGTCGATGTTCGCTCTTCGACCGACGCCGAGCAGCAGCGCGTCATAGGCCAGTTCGCGCGTCTTTGCTCCGCTTTGCACCGTCAAACGGCCGTCCTGCGTTCGCGTGGCCTTAAAACCGAGATGCAGACGCATTCCCTCGCGCTCGAAGCGGCGGCGGATCAACTCGGAGGTCTCCGGCTCGTCGCGCGGCAACAGGTTCTCCGTATCGCTCACCAAGTCCACCTCGCTGCCGAGCCGCAGGAAGGCCTGCGCCAATTCGCACCCCAGCGGTCCGCCCCCGATAACGACCAGTCGCGGCGGGAGTTCGGTCAGCGAAAAGACGGTTTCGTTCGTCAAATACCCGCCGTGCTGCAGCCCCTCGATGGGGAGCGTCAAAGGAACGGATCCCGTGGCGATCACCGCCTTCTGGAACCGCAACTGTCTGCCGTCGACCTCCACGATGCCCGGGGCGATGAAGCGCGTATGGCCGAGGTAGACCTCCGCGCCCGCGTGCTCGACGGCCTCAACCGCATCGCCCTCGCTGCTGCGGGAGCGCATCCGACGGACGCGCTCCATCACCGCGCCGAAGTCTACGCGCGGCGCGCCGTCGAGGCGAAATCCGAACTCGGAACCGCGGCCCGCCTCATGCACGGCGCGCGCGCAACGAATGAGCGCCTTGCTCGGCGTGCAGCCGAAGTTGACGCAGGTTCCCCCCGTCAGCCGCTGCTCGGTCAGAGCGACATGGCGCCCTGACGCCGCCGCGGTGAGGACGGAGACGAGGCCCGCGGGCCCGCCGCCAAGAACAACGAGGTCGAAGTCGCCGCCCTCGCCGTTGGTCCAGCCCGGGGGGTGACCCTGGCCAATGGTCTTTTGGTTGTAGATGTCCGCAGGGAAGAGTTCGACGGACGCCATCACGGATCTCCGCTAGTTGAGCCCCAGCGCTGGCCAGAGCGGCGTCTGTCGCTCGTTGGCTTGAGGCGATAAGTTGTGAGATCCTTGAAGGGATCAAGCTGGACGCACCGCGAAAGATTGAAAATTAGCGCCATTGCGCGCAAAGCGGCGATCAACTTCTCGCGGACGGCTGCGTCAAAGCGAGATAGAGTTCCAAAGCGCTGCGCTCGACCCAATTGTGCAGAAGGACGCCATCGCGCCGGACCGCCCAGATTGCCGTCCCAGTGAAGCGGATCACGCGCCGATCCGGTTTGCTTCCGAAGACCCCATTGTTTTTGCCCCGGATTTGCCAGCGCGAGGCGACGCGAGACCCTTCGGCGTTCTGAAAAGTCTCGAGAATGTCGAATTCCAGCTGAGTGATCTTGGACTGGAAGTCGACGACCCATTCCTTGAATGTCGCGCGCGAAATGAAGTCGATGCCGCCGGAGGTGAGCACAAAGTCTTCCGTGACGAGGCGATCGATCGCGTCAGGATTTTGTGGCGGTTGCCAGACCTCGCTCCAGAAGTTCTCGACGGCCGCGACGGCATTCGTATTGCACATTCTCGGCATCCCGGATGGTTAGCTGTGCGCGGCCATGGAGCGCGCGACATCGGCGGCGCTGATGCCTTCCAATGCGAGCCCGTATGCGACGCCCTCGTCGATAATGCGGCGCAGCTTCTGGGTCAGCGCGATGCGGGTGTAACGCGTGGTGAGCGGCGGCAGCTTGGCGAGTTGTTCCGCGATCTCGCGGGCGCGCGCGAGCAGTTTGTCGGCCGGCACGATTTCATTGACCGCGCCCCATTCCTTGGCCGTCTCGACGTCGAGCTCCTGGCGGGTGAGGATGAAGTAACGGCCGCGCACCGTCCCGATCGCTTCCTGCCAGAGCAGGTTGACTCCATCGCCGGACACGATGCCGAGTTCGAAATGGGGTTTGTCCTGAAAAACCGTCGAAGGGGTGGCCAGCACGATGTCGGCGAGCAGTATGTACTCGGAGTGCAGCCGCGCCGGGCCGTTCACCGCGGCGATCAGCGGCGCCTCGATGTCGAGGATGTTCATGAGGACTTTTTTGCCCTCGCGATAGATCTTGTCGTAACCTTGTGGGCTGAAGAAGTCGAACCCGTCGAGGGTGATCAACTCCATGAACGCGCCGCCCGCGCCGGTCAGGATGACGACGCGATTTCCCGCGTCCTGGCCGATCTGATGGAAAAGGTCAACGAATTCCTCATGGGTGTAGCCATTGAAGATCAGCGTGTCCCCGTTCGTATGCAATACCACCTCAAGCACGCCGTCGGGCGAACGGGTGAGTTTCGCGTGCGGAAACGCATCTCTGTAAGTGTCGAACTTGGCCATGATCAAGAACTCCAGTTGTCCGGCGGATGCGGTCGGCGCCTGTTCGTCATTTCCGGTGTCCAAACCCTATTGCAGGTCATTGGCTTCATTCCAAAGCGGAACACGCCTGCTTCAATTCCGCTTCGACAAAAGCCGCGAAGGCGCCGCCCTGGGCGCTGGGCTTCTGGCCCTCAGGATAAACTAGCCAGAGATCGATTGGCGGCAAGGACCATTCCGTCAGCACCGCCGCTCGAGAGCCGAGGTCGGGCCGCGCGAGTCATCTAAACCTGCCGTCGTCCTGCTATGGCCAGGGCCGCTTTTCTCTCACTCGAATTCTTGGGGCGGGGGGCGTCAGAATTCGTCGTCCTCGTTTCTACGAATGCGACGGCTCCGGTCGGACTGCCGATCAGGGATCGCGCGCGGACTTCACTCGGCGTGGGTCGCCCTGACCGCGGTCGGCGCGTCGTGCGAGGGCGTGGGCGCCATGCTCTCGAACACGCCGTCCCGCCGGACGAGCGCGTGGAACAACGCCGCCGCGACATGGAGCAGGATGACCGCGAAAAACGCGAAGGCGAGATAGAAATGCGCGTTCCACAGCAACGTGTGCATGGCGTCGCTCTGGGGAAGGAGCGTCGGAAGCCGAATGTCTCCATAGAGAACGATCGGATAGGCGCCTGTCCATTGCATGGTCAGGCCGAGAAGGGGCATGGCGATCATCAGCACATAGAGCGCATAGTGCGAGAGATGCGCCGCGAGCTTCATCGGTTCCGGCAGATCGGCTGGCAGAGGCGGCGCGCCGTAGCGTAGCCGGACAGCGAGGCGGATCAGCGCCAGGACGAGGATGATAGCGCCAAGCGTCTTATGCGTCACGAGAAGCGGCACATATTTCGGCATGACGGTCGAATTCATGCCGACACCGATGAACAGCATCGCCAGAATACAGATGGCCATCAGCCAATGCAGGAAGCGCTGAAGAACGGTAAAGCGTTTGCCGGCGCTGGTCATCGTTCCCCGCCTCCGCCAGCCTCGGAATGGTAGGGATAGTATTTCACCTCCGACGTACGCAGGTCATAGGACCTCGCATAAGCGGCGGATCGCGCCGCCGGTAACGGATCGTCCGACACATGGACGCCATTGGGCAGGATCGTCGGGTCGAAATTGATGTCGCGGCACGGGCCATCCCGTTCGCCCTCGATCCGCTGCACGACGAGCGCGCCGACCTCGACGGCGAGTCGTCCCGGCGGCCAAGCCTTGCTTGGGTCTGCCGTGGGATCGCCCGGATCGGCCACCGTCACCACCATTGTCCAACGTTGGGGAGCCTCGGCGACGCGCTCCGCGATCTCCTGCGCGAGATGGTTGGGGCCGAGCTTGGCGAGACCCTCCTGGGTGATCGGCGCGACCCGCGCCTGAGGCACGAGCGACCAGCGGACCGCAAGCTCGGCGCCGGAACCGTTGACGAAGATGAAGCTGTTCAGGCCGTTGTAGGACTCTTCGGCATAGCTCGCCGTCCACGGCGCCGTCTTGGCCCATTCAGCGAAAGGCGCGAACTCCGGATGGCCGGCGACGAAGGCCTTCATCGCGTTCGGATCCTTGCTGTGCTCCGCCAGCTGTAGTTCATAGAACCCTTCTGGCGTCGAGACCGGGAAGACCGGAGGATCGATCATCGCGGAGCGCCAGACCTCGCCGTCCGGCGTCGACAGCTGAAGGCCGAGGCCCCGAACACGCACGCTAGAGTCGGGCGCATTGGCGTCGGCCGTAGCGAGGCTGAACCGGCCCAGAGCCGGGTATTCGCCGCGCGTAAAGACCTTCGCTGACGAGAGCTCGACGCCATTTCCGTTCGATTCGAAGACGCCCGTGAAGCAGACGCCTTTTGCGTGGTTGCGGCGGTGACCAAGGAAGGGACCGCCGGGCGGCGCGAGCGAGTCGACGATCTTGATCGGCGTGAGCCGCGTGGGGGAAAGCCATCCCGCCGTATAGGCGAAGGCCCCGGCGCCGACCGCGATGACAATGGCTATAATCGCCAGCGATCCGATCAGGCGACGCGATGGCGATGGCGACGGCTCGGGCATTCGGCGCCCTCGTTTGAACGCGGCAAATATATTCGGCGCTTACCGCCGTCCTATCCAGCTTATCTATGCGCCTCGCAATTAATTCTCTAATCGCGGCCGTCAAGGCCTAAGCGCGGAAATTCGCGAAGAGCCGCTTTTGGCGCACTGCGAAATTTGGCGGGCCGCCGCCCAATTTCCGGAGTCGAAGGAAAGCGGCCCCCCGGGGGCCAACGCCGGCACGGGCGAAGATCCGTTGCGGCCATTTGCAACCGGCAATCTGAATGCCCCCATTCCGATGCTTGCCGGTCTTTTCGGCCAAAGGCGTGCGTTATTACAACGAGACCCAATTCGCAGCGGCCGGCGGCGCGGTTGGCGTGAACGGCGGCTTTCGGGTCGCCCGGTCGGAGTCGCGACTGTACGGGACGGACCCCTGTTCGTATCCGAGGATAGCGCCGGAACGATCTGGTGCGTTAACTATTAGAAGGACGAACGCCGCCGACCCGCCGTGACGCACACACGGCGAGAGAGGATGCGGCGAATTTGCTGGGTTGCGTGCGAAGCCGAGCTTGCGACTCTTTTGACGCTTCGCTGGAGGCGTTGAGACCTTAGGAAACTGACGATGCTCAAGACAAGCGCGGCTCTGATCGGTCTGCTCTGTGGTTGGGCCTTCATCGGCTCTTGCACAGGGAGTTCCGCGGAAGAAAGCGCGACGGGTGGTCTTGCCTCGGGCGAGGCTCCGCCGCTCCCCAAAGTCAGCGCCCTCGCGCAGCCGAGGCCCAGGAAGCAGGTGGGCCTTCCCGAGCGGCTCACCCAGGCGGCGATCCCCAAGGACAATCCGCTCACGCCCGAGAAGGTCGCCCTCGGCGAAAAGCTCTTTTTCGATAGCCGTTTGTCCGCGGACGGAACCGTAGCTTGCGCTACCTGCCATGATCCTGCTCGCGCCTTCACCGACGGGCGACCGGTCTCCATCGGCATCCACGGCCGCGCGGGCCAACGGAACGCCCCGACCATCTTGAAGCTCTCTACAACAAGGCGCAGTTCTGGGATGGCCGGGCCGCGACGCTCGAAGAGCAGGCGGCGTTCCCGATCGTCAATCCTGTTGAGATGGGCCAGCCGACGGTCGACGCAGCTGTGGCGGGCATCGCTGGGATCGCGGAATACCGCCAAGCCTTCCTGAATGTGTTCGGCCGCCCAGCCGATGGTCAAAACTTGCTGCGCGCCATTGCCGCATATGAGCGAACCCTCGTATCGTTCGATTCTCCATTCGATCACTTCATCGCCGGCGACAAGAACGCCATCGATGACTCCGCCAAGCGCGGCTGGCAGCTTTTCAACACCAAGGCCCGCTGCAACAAATGCCATGCCTTGACGGACACCCAACCGGACGTCGTCAACTTCATGGATTACGACTTTCACAATATCGGCATTGGAATCATCAGGCATAACGTCGTGTCGTTGGCGCGCGAAGCCGAGCAGCAAATTGCTTCAGGCGACACGTTGGCCGTCGATCGCGCCGCCATCGCTACCGAAATGTCCGCGCTCGGTCGGTTTCTCGTAACCAAGAAGGAAGCCGATATTGCTTCTTTCAAGACGCCGAATTTGCGGAACGTGCTGGTGACGGGGCCGTATTTTCATGACGGTTCGCAAGAGACCCTCTGGGACGTCATGGATCATTACAATAAAGGCGACGGCCTTCAGAATCCTTGGCTCGACGAGGACATCCAGCCACTGGCCCTGACGGAAGACGAGATCGACGACCTGGTCGCCTTTCTCGCGTCGCTGACCAGTCCGGACTATAGAGAAGCGGGGATCAGGGAACTGAATCGACAGCGCGCCCTGTCCCGGACAGATCGCCCGCAGCGCGATACGGCCAGGGCTTTTGGCCCGAAGCCGACAAAACCGGAACCGCCGCAGCCCTAGCGTAACTGGGCGCCGGCCGACCGAGCGGCGGCCTGCCGAGCGAAATACACCCGCCGTCAGCGTTCGACCGAGCCGGCGTCCTCGGCCGCGAGCCGGCCGATGGCCGACCAGTCGAGCGTGCCGCCACCGTGGGCGAGCAGGGTAAGGAAGCGGTCCCGAAGCAGACTGGCGAGCGGCAAGGGCACGCGCAGCTCTTCGGCTGCCGCGAGCACCAATCCGATATCCTTATGGCCGAGAGGCGCCGCAAAACCGGCCGGCTCGAATTTTCCTTCCACGATCAGCGCGCCGTATGTCTTGTAAACGGGGGAGCTGAACAGCGTCGAGGTGAGGACATCGAGATACTGCCGCCGATCGACGCCGCCTTTGCCGATGAGCGCCATGGCCTCGCCGAGTGATTCGATCACCGAAGCGATCAGGAAGTTTCCGCTGAGCTTTACGAGATTGGCGGCCTTCGCCGAAGAGGAGACGACGAACGTTTTCTGTCCTATGGCGTCGAGCAGAGGCGCCGCGGTTTCAACCGCGGCCTTTTCGCCGGCAGCGACGACAAAGAGTTGGCCCGCCGCCGCTATGTCGGGGCGTCCGAACACGGGCGCCGCGATGTAACGCTGGCCCGCTTTCGCATGGGCTTTTTCCAGCTTGTCGGACAGGGCGACGCTGATGGTGCTCGAGGAGACATGGATCGCGCCCGCCAGCAGGCTGGCGAGGACGCCGCCATCTCCCAGCACGATGCTTTCCACGGCGTTGTCATTCGCCAGCATTGTGATAACGGCGTGGCCCTGGCAGGCCTCGAAAATGCTGGCGGCGGCCTTGGCCCCTTGCGCGACCAGCGCTTCGGCCTTTGCCGCGTCCGGTTGTAGACGGTCACCTGATGGCCGGCCTTCAAAAGGTTCGCCGCCATGCCGGCGCCCATGCGCCCAAGTCCAATGAAACCGACATGCATGGCCTTGCTCCTTCTTGCCGGGTTGGCGGACGAGTTCTCGATGGCGGGCGACTAGTCCATTGGGCTCCCGAAACCACCGATCTTGGTCCCGCCAGCGCCTCTTCCGGAAAATTTGACGCGCGCCTTCGAACTGTGGCGGAACCCTTCGGCCGCAAGCAACACCCCGGCTCTGGCAGCAGGGCCGCGTGTGCATCACGCAGGGCGTCATGCTCGACCTACAACTGCCGCATGAACTCAACCAGATTGTGCTTTTCCTCGGGAGTGAGTTTGAGTTCCAGGACTAGGTTGAAGAACTCCACCGTGTCTTCCAGTGTCAAAAGCCGGCCGTCGTGGAAATAGGGCGGGCTATCTTTGATGCCCCGCAGCGTGAACGCCTTAATCGGTCCGTCTCCCGCTTCGTTTTTCAGGAATCGCTCGACGTGGAGGTCGTGCATCTGGTTATCGAGATAAAACGGCGCTGGATGGCATGCGGAGCATTGCGCTTTGCCAAAGAACAATTTCTCGCCCGCGATTTCGCTGGCCGTGGCCTTCGCAGGGTCGAGCATGCCCGTGACGCTTAGTTTCGGCGCCGGCGGAAAGTCGAACATATTCTGCATCTGGGCCATGTGCGACACCTGGATCCGGTCCAGAATGTTCATGCCTTTCTTGATCGCGTGAATCTCATCGCCATTGAAGTAAGCGGTGCGCTGCTCAAACTCGGTGAAGTCCTCAACCGACCGCAAGCTCCGCTTCGACCCGTGAATGTGTTGACTGAACAAGCCGCGCAGACTGACGGTGTCCAGTCGCATGCGCCGCTGCTCGGGCCTCATGTCTGGAGTTGATGTGGAACTGACCGCTCGTGTGGCCATTCACGTGGCAATCCAGGCACGTCACTCCCAGGCTGGGCTGCGCGGTCTTGCGATCGTCGGTCGGGTTGAACTCTTCTTGAGGGAATGGCGTCACCAGCAAGCGCAGGCCATCGAGCTGCACGGGTGTCAAGATGTCTTTGAACAAGCGGTAATAGTTGTTGATCGAGACCACTTCTCCTCGGGAGACGTCGCCCAGTTCGGGCCGGGTCTGCAAAAACATCGCAGGCGGAAACTCTGGCAGAAAGGCCTCGGGGAGATCGAACTCGACGTCGTACCGCTCCAACCGCGGAAACATTTTGATCTGCATCTGGGGGAAGACCTGGCCGCCTAGCCCACCTCCTTGAGCGACGTGAGGCAGCGCTTTGTAGGGGAAGATGTCCCGCTCGCGAATCTCGGCCGGGCTTAACTCGGCCAGCGCTTCCCAGTTCGTCCCCGCCGGCAATCTCGCCGTAGGACCCACCGCGATGGGTTTGCCGCGCGACATTTTGACGGCCGGGTCGAGCTTGGGTTCAAGGTTGTACCTGCTTTCGAGGAGCTTGCGCTGGGTCGCCATGACCTTCGGCTTATTGGCCACGCCCGCCTTGTAAAAGTCCTCAAACGTCATCCCCGGCTTCATCGCGCCAAGCGGGTCGCGGTAGAAGTCGAAACCGAGCATCTCTCCGCGATCTTGTTGATGAACCAAAGCCTCCGACGACGGCGCCGCATCGCTCGGGTTGAAGACGTCGGAGAGGTCGTGGGCCGTTTTCTTCTGTTCCGGCCGCTCTACTGGAGCTTCCTTGGAGGTCTGCGCCACCGCGATAGCGTCCGCGCGTGCGTCGTTAGTGGGCGGTTGCGATTTGGCGCCCTGCGCGGCGCCAAGGAGCACCAGGCTGCCGGCCAGAGCGCCGAGCGCGACAGCAGTAGTTATCCGCACCACGGTTTTCCCGCATATCCTTCTCCAATCGAGCGACATTCGTGCCCCCTATGAGATGCGATTCGGGATTCCCGGCATGAACGCTCCGCCGGCACGGATGGTTCCCTCCGGCGCGTACCTTCGGGGAACGACATCCGCCATGTTCGTCGAGTCCTGCCGATGGAGGAACGATAACATCGGAATAGCGCGAAATAGCTGACTTCCCCTCTTTAGAGGATGGGCCAATATTACCAACCGACAAGCCCCAATGGGGGACTCATTATCATTCGCGCCAACGCCGTCCTCGGGCAATTCGGCGAACTCTGGATCGAATGACGATTCCTGTTGTCCCCTATCGATGAATGTCGTCCACCCAGCGCATCTCTTCCGGCTTCGGCTCGACGTTGGGCAAATCGAGGTTGACGACCACTGGCTCTTGGCCGCTGCGCACGACCACGCAAGACAACGCCAGGTCGTCGCTCGCATTGATCTCCTGATGTGGAACGTATGGCGGCACGTAAATGAAATCGCCCGGACCCGCCTCCGCCACAAATTCGAGCCGCTCGCCCCATCGCATCCGAGCTCGTCCGCTCACGACGTATATTACGGTCTCGAGCGGACCATGGTGGTGCGCGCCAGTCTTGGCTTTGGGGTCGATCACTACAGTTCCCGCCCAGAGCTTTTCCGCGCCGGCGCGTGCGTGGTTAATCGCGGCGGCCCGGTCCATGCCGGGCGTCTGCGGCGTGTTTGGGTCGAGCTCGTTCGCCCGCACGACGCGAACGCCGTCGAGGCGCCATTTGGATTTGCTGGCGTTTTGCATCCCTCTCTCCGAACAGAACGCAAGGGTTGTTTCGTGCGTCCTGATTACGAAATAGGTCACCGACTAATGGAGCGCATCCAGGTCTTGATGCCGGCGAGTTTTGAAGAGGGCGAGGCGATTGGCAACGTGCTTTTCGAAGCATATGGCGGGAAGCCACTAGTGGGGCGCTGACGGCGTCTAGCAAGCGCGGCGGCAGAGATCGCCGCTCATCGGTTCCCGGATTTCCCTGTTCGACAGGTCCGAGAGCCTGAACGGCTTCGTCACATCGGTCGATCGTTCCCATTTTGCGCGCTCAAAATGCCTTCAGAAGTCCCGATTGAAATGAGTCTCGGCCAAGCCATTGAACTTATTTAATGGGGGAGTTCCATCTTGAACCGCAAATCGACACGAGGGACAAGAACAATCGTCTGATAATGCTCAAACGAGCCATGCATTGTCGCGCCGGCGCCGAGCTACCGCGGGCGCGCATGACGCCAATTTCGGCGCTCGTGGAGCATGAAAAGTGAGGCAGACCCCGTTAAGAGCAAGGTGACACCGAGGGGCGGATATGCGAGAACAAAAACTAGGTGACCTACCGTTTATCGATGTGCGGACTTTCGCCAGGCGGTCGCCACTCCCACGGAGTCAAACGAGACATAAGAAGTCGCGCCAGGTCAAAACAATGGAGCAAGGTCTGATCGAAAGGTCCGTCACGGTTCTTGGAACTCGCTCCAATTCGAATGCTGGGTAAGGCCCAATGTGGATCGTCCGGTTTGCGCTAAGGTTTCCGCACACCTTCTATGTGCTGGCCATGCTCATTCTTTTTCTCGGTGTGTCCGCGATCGTCGGCATGCCGACGGACATCTTTCCGGAGATCAACATTCCAGTCGTCTCGGTGATCTGGCAGTATACCGGACTCAGCACCCCGGAAATGGAGCAGCGGGTCACAACCTACAGCGAGTATTCGATCAGCTCGAACGTGAACGGCATCAAGGATATGGAGGGGCAAACGCTGAATGGGATCTCCGTTCAGAAGATCTTCTTTCAGCCGGATGTGAGCCTCGATCTTGCGATCTCCGAGATCGTATCGGGCACGAATTCGATCCGCGCGCTGATGCCGCCGGGAATCGAGCCTCCGATCATCGTGCAGTACAACGCCTCGAGCGTGCCTGTCCTCCAGATCAGCCTAAGCTCGCCGACTCTCAGCGAGCAGGAGCTCTATGATTACGGCATTTATCGCCTGCGCCAGCTTCTCGCGCCCATTCACGGGGTCACGCTGCCTACTCCCGCCGGAGGAAAATATCGGCAAATCATGGTCGATATCAATCCCGACAAGCTTTTGGCCAAGGGACTGACGCCGCTCGACGTCGTGAACGCGGTCAACGCTCAGGCGCTGACGCTGCCCGCCGGCACGTCGAAGATCGGCGACAAAATGTATAATGTCCGGACCAACGCCTTGCCGCTGACGATCGACGACCTCAACAACCTCCCGGTGAAATTCACGAATGGCGCGACCGTCTTCGTCAAGGACGTGGGTCAGGTCCGCGACGGCTCGGCGGTGCAGCAGAACGTTGTCCGGGCAAATGGCCGGCGCTCGGTCCTGATCAGCGTTATCAAGAACGGAAACGCCTCGACTGTCGACGTCGTCAACCGGGTGAAGGAAGCCCTGAAGATCGCGCGCAAATCGGCGCCCCCTGGCCTTGAGATCAAGGAACTCTTCGACCAGTCGGTGTTCGTCACCAGCTCGGTGTCGGGCGTAATTCGCGAAGGCGTTATCGCGGCTGGCCTGACGGCGCTGATGATCCTTCTGTTCCTCGGCTCATGGCGATCGACCCTGATCGTCATGATATCGATTCCGCTCGCGATACTAAGCTCGCTCGTCGCCCTCTACTTTCTCGGCGACACGCTCAACACGATGACCCTCGGCGGGCTGGCGCTCGCGGTCGGCATCCTCGTCGACAACTCGACGGTGACCATCGAGAACACGCACCGTCTCTTGACGGAGGAGAAGATGCCTCTGCCCGAGGCGACGCTCCATGGAGCGGCCGGGATCGCGGTGCCGACGCTTGTTTCGACGCTCGCCATCAGTTGCGTCTTCACGTCGGTGATCTTTCTCCAAGGTCCTCCGAAATACTTGTTCACGCCGCTCGGCGCCGCCGTCGTGTTCGCCATGCTCGCATCTTACGCCCTGTCTCGCACCTTGACGCCCGTCATGATCGGCCTGCTGCTCCAGGGTGAGCATCAAGGCGCCGAAGGCGGCGGGACCGGCTGGTTCGCCCGCTTTCACCGCCGTTTCGAGCAAAGCTTTGAGCGATTGCGCGCGGCTTACGTCGACCTGCTGCATCTTGTGCTCCTCCGCAAGTTCATGGCCCCGGTCGCGGCCGTCTCGGTCATTGCGCTCGGCGCCGTGATGCTCGTATTCGTCGGCCGCGATTTCTTTCCGGCGATCGACGGCGGGCAGATCATGCTTCACGTGCGCGCGCCGCCGGCCACGCGCATCGAGGTGACCGAGCAAATCTTTCAGGCGGTCGAGAACAAAATCCGCGAGGTCATTCCCGAGACGGATCTCGACCTCATAGTGGACAACATCGGCCTTCCGGCGCGGCTCTATAACCTCGCTTTTTCGGATGGGACGACGATCGGCGTCAACGACGGCATCATCCAGGTCGCGCTCAAGGAGGGTCACGCCCCCACGGCCGATTACGTCCGCAAGCTGCGTGAAGAACTGCCGGCCGCCTTCCCTGAAGATCTTTTCTATTTCCAGGCGGCGGATATGGTCACGCAGATTCTCAATTTCGGCATAGCAGCGCAAATCGACGTGCGCACTGTCGGCTATGACCGGGTGAAGAACTTGCGAATCGCTCGTGAATTGCGGCGCAGGATGGCCGACATTCCGGGAATCGCCGACGCTCACCTTCAGCAGGAGGTCGACGCTCCCGAGTTTTTCGTCGATATCGACCGCGCCCGCGCCGTCCAGTTCGGGCTGACCGCGACTCAAATCGCCAACAACCTCAATGTCAGCCTGGCTTCCTCGGAGCAGGTGTCGCCCAATTTCTGGACGGATCCGAGCTCAGGAATTCCCTATTACTTCGTCGTCCAGACGCCGGAGCCTCTCGTGGATTCGATGAATGCGTTGCTCAATACGCCCGTCTCCACGTCGACGGCGTCCACGGGCGACCCCATCCCGGGGATGCTGAGCAACGTCGCATCCATAAGGCGCGATTCGGTTCCGACCAATGCGAACCACGCCAATATCCAACCCGTTTACGAGGTCTACGCCAATGTGCAGGCGCGCGATCTTGGAAGCGTGTCCGACAGTCTTCGCGGCGTCGTCGCGGACATGGAGAAGCAACTCTCGCCTGGCAATTCGATCGAGATCGCCGGCCAGATTCCCAGCATGAACGGCGCCTTCAACAATATGGGAATCGGTTTGCTCTTCGCCACGGTCTTCGTCTACATGCTCATGGTGCTCAACTACCAGAATTTTGGCGATCCGTTCGTCGTCATTCTCGCGCTGCCTGCGACTTTCTGCGGCATCCTGACCATGCTTTTCATCACCGACACGACCCTCAGCGTGCCTTCTCTGATGGGCGCCATCATGGCGATCGGCGTCGCTTCGGCCAATTCGATCCTGCTCGTCACCTTCGCGCGAGAGCAGCAACTCGCTGGGATGCCGGCGTTTGACGCCGCGATCGCCGCGGGGCGGACGCGCATGAGGCCCGTTTTGATGACGGCGATGGCGATGATTGTCGGAATGGTCCCGATGGCGATCGGCGGAGCGGGCGAGGAGCAGAACGCCGCGCTCGCTCGGGCGGTTATCGGCGGTCTCCTCTTTGCTACTCCGACCACGCTGCTCCTCGTCCCTTACCTTTTCGCTGTTCTGCGCAAAGGCAATGACGGCAAAATGGCGCGCGGCGTCTTCGCGGAGGAAGTGTGATGGCGTCTCGCGATCCGGCGGCGGCGATGAGCCCTGCGGACGACGCGCCGCCGCGCGGCGGCTCGGGCGTCGGTCCAGCTTCGCGATGGAGAGAAATATCCAAGGCGCGGCTGTTCGGCTTAGCCGCGCTTTTGCTGGTCTTCGGCGCGCTCGTCCGGGGCGTATGGTCGCATTACGAACAGCGCAGCCAGGCGATCGCCGAAGCGCAAAAGCGCCGCGACTTCGTTCCGATCGTCCGGGTTGAAGCCGTCAGGGAGAGCGGGAGCGTGATCCATGCGACGTGGCCCGGCACCACCTTGGCGTACGCACAGGCGAACATCTACGCTCGGGCCACGGGTTATATCAGCACACGCAATGTCGATATCGGCAGCAAGGTGCGCGCGGGGGACGTGCTCGCCATCATCGCGGCGCCCGATCTCGACCAGCAGCTGGCCCAGGCGAGAGCTCAGCTCATTCAGATGCAGGCGTCGGTCGAGCAGGCCAAGGCAACGGCGGAACTCGGCCGTGTCACCAGCTCGCGCAGCTCAAAGCTCTTCACTCAGGACTCGGTCAGCAAGCAGCAGGCCGATAACGACCGACTGACGTATCGCCTCCGAGAAGGCGTCTACCGCGGTAGCGGAGGCAAATGTCGTGGCGCAACAGGCGGCGGTCGACCGCTTGGTGCAATTAACGGGTTTTGAGCGGGTCACGGCGCCGTTCGACGGCACGGTTACAGCGCGCTTCATCGATGTCGGCGCCTTCGTTCAGGGCGATGACGTCAGCGGGACGTTCCTGTTCACGATGATGCACAGCAATGTGATGCGCATCCAGACCTATGTCCCGCAAGACCAGGCGTTCGGATTGACGGCCGGGGTCGAAGCCGTCGTCCGCGTGCCGGAAATCCCCAAACGCAACTTTCCGGGGAAGGTGACAATGGTGGCCGGGGCGCTGGCGCCCGGCACTCGGACGCTCCTCGCCGAGATCGACGTGCCCAATCCGGACGGCGCCTTGACTCCCGGAACCTACTGCGCCGTCGAGCTGCGCATTCCGCGCAAGACGCCCTCGCTCATCGTGCCGGCCGGCGCCATTATCTTCAACCAGGATGGATTACAGGCCGCGGTCGTTCAAAATGGCGTCGCCCATTTGCATAAGATCACGGTCGTGCGGGATCTCGGCAGGGAAGTCGAAGTTTCCGAGGGGGTGGAGGCTGGCGACCAAGTTATCATCAGTCCCCCCGTCGATCTCCAAGATGGCGGCAAGGTGCGAGATTCGAACGCCGCCGCCCGAGGCGACGCCATAAGAAGTTGGGGGAACCGCGCCATGAAGTCGCTCGTTGCGCTCGGCGTCGCCTTGGCGGTGGTTCTGTTCGGCGGCGCCAGGGCAACGGAGCGACGGCCTGTAAAAATTGGCATGTTCGCTGATTTGTCTTCTGTTTATTCCCAAACCGGCGGTACGGGCGCGATCGAGGCCGCGCGCATGGCGATCGAGGATTTTGGCGCCGCCGCGGGCGGACCAGTCGAATTCGTTTTCGCTGACCCCCACAATAGCGCCGAGCTTGGCGCGGCGATCGCCCGAAAATGGTATGCCGAGGGCGTCGATGCGATCGCCGACGTCCCGAATTCGGCGGTGGCGCTGGCGGTCCAGCAGGTTTCCCGCGAGGCCAAGAAGATCGTCCTCTTCTCGAGCCCCGCTTCCGACGACCTTACCGGGCCGAACTGTTCTCCCTATTCCGTCCACTGGACCTACGACACCTACGCCATGGCCCACGGCACAGCCCAGGCGATCATGAATTCCGGCGGCGACAGCTGGTTCTTCATCACGGCGGACTACGCCTTCGGCAATGCAATGGAGCGAGACGCCGGCGACGTGATCCGATCGGAGGGCGGCATTGTACTGGGCAGCGTAAGGGCCCCGCTGGGAACGACGGATTTTTCGCGATACCTGCTGCAAGCCAAAACCTCGCGAGCAAAGGTCGTCGGTCTCGCCATCGCTGGCCAGGACATGATCAACGCCATCCGCGAGGCGAGCGAATTCAGTGTCGTTCAGGACGGTCAGCGTCTCGTCGGCTTGCTTGTCTTTATCTCCGACGTGCACAGCCTCGGTCTCGACATCGCGCAAGGCCTGCGGATGACCTCCGCGTATTATTGGGACCAAAACGACGGGACACGCGCTTGGGCTAGGCGCTTCTTTAGCAAGACCAAGCGCATGCCGACGATGGTGCAAGGCGGCGTCTATGGGGCCCTCACGCATTACCTGAAGGCCGTGCAGGCCGCGGGCGGCGCCGATGCGGAAGCTGTTATGGCGAAGATGCGCGAGACGCCCATCGAGGATTTCATGACCCATGACGGCAAGCTGCGAATCGACGGCCGCGTCATGCGCGACATGTATCTCTTTGAGGCGAAGACGCCCGCCGAGTCGAAATATCCGTGGGACTATCTGAAGCTGGTGCAGACCATTCCCGCCGACGAGGCCTTCCGCCCCCTCGATGAAGGCGGGTGCCCTCTCGTGTCCGAGAGATGAGACTATCGAGAATGCCCGATCACATCTCCGCGCCGCTGCTCACTGCGTGACGCAGCATTTTTCTTCTTCCGCGACGAGCGGGGGCGGCGCGCCCGGCGGAATCTTCGGCAGGATCGAGATGCCCGGCGTCGCTTCGGCGGGCGTCGGCAGCCTCGACCTGTCCCAGCCGCCGCCGAGCGCCTCGATCAGCGCGACGCTCGCGACGAAGAGGTTCTGCCGCGTCGTCAAGGCCGACTGCTCGGCGCCGAGCAGCGCCGCTTCCGCGACGACGACGGAGGTGAAGGCGACCCAGCCGACATGATATTGGTTCAGATAAGCCGTAACCGATCTGCGGGCCTCGACGACCGCCTTTTCCTGCAGCTGGAGCTGCTGCCTCTGTACACGGATCGCCGCGAGTTGATCCTCAACCTGCCGAAACGCCGCCAGCACGGTCTCGCGATAATTGCCGACGCTCTGCCGATAGGTTGCCGTCGCGGAGTTGACCTGCGCCGAGCGGAGCCCGCCCTCGAACAGGGTCTGCTGCGCCATGGCGCCGAGCGACCAGAACTCGTGCGCGGGATTGAACGGAAGCGGAACAAGTCCCGTATAGCCGAAATTCGCCGAGAGTGTGATGTCTGGATAATAGGCGGCGAGCGCCACGCCGATCAGTGCGTTTTCCTGCTGCATCGTGCGTTCCGCGGCGGAGATGTCAGGGCGTCGCTCGAGCAGCGTCGCGGGCACTTCGACAGGGAAGCCGGGGATAGTCCCGACAAGGCCGGCGGGCGGTAGCGAAAGCTCGGCCGGCGCCTTGCCGATCAGCAGCGCGATGGCGTGTTCGAGCTGCGCGATTATTACCCCGGTCTGGACCGCTTGTGCTTCCGTGGAGAGGAGTTGGGTTTCCGCGGCGACCACGTCGGTTGAGGCGGCGCTGCCCGTTTTGTATTGATTCCGGGTGATTTCGAGCGTCCTCCGGTACGCCCCGGCGGTTCTCTCCAGCAGATTCTTTAGCGAAACGGCGGCGCGCCGATTGAAATAGGCGGTGGCAAGCGCGGCCTGCGCCGTCAGCTTGGCGTTCTCGAGATCAGCCGCGCTTGCCTGCACGCCGGCGACGTTGCTCTCGATCTGTCGGCGGATCTTGCCCCAGATGTCGACTTCCCAGGTCAGGCTTCCCTGCGCCGTATAGATCGCGGTCGTCTGGCCTCGCCCCGTGGTGCTGGTCGTGGCGATCGCGGGTGCGCCGCCGGGCGCGAGCGCGAAGCCGCCGACAAGGGCCTTGCCGGTATATTGGCGCGACGTGCTGTAGCCCGCGTTTATGGTCGGAAACAGCGCAGCTTCCGCTTCGCGCACCAGCGTGCGGGCCTGCTCATAAGCCTCCACCGCGGCCGCGACGGTCTGGTTGGAGATCTCGACCTGGGCTTCCAGCGCGTCTAACGTCGGGTCATTATAGACCGCCCACCACGGGCCGGCGTCGACGCGGTCGCGCGGCGCGGCGAGCTTCCAGCCCTTGACCAAATTGCCTTTGAGCTCCTTGAATGTTTCCGGCGTTAGAACGGGCGGCGGGACGTAGTTGGGTCCCACCATGCAACCGGTGAGCGCGAGCCCCGCCACGAGAAGCGTGAAACGGGCGCGCTTCATGCGCCGCTCTGTGAGGCGCCGCGCCGGGTCTCCGCCACTGGCCTGGTCATGCCCTTTTCCTCCCAAGAGGAAACCTCGACGGTCCCGGTGAAAAATCGGCGCATAACGTAATGTATGTTGCGTACGCCGAGCAGGCCGTCGCCCCGTCCGATTGCTAATGTCCATGCGACGACGGGTCAAGGCATTGCAATGAAATTCCCTGGAATTATGGCGTCGCCAACAGTTTTTTAGTCGTCGGCGAGCATCGTCCAAATCACTTCGCCCCGGCCTGCTTCGGCGATGGAGTTGGTGACGCTCGCCCCGAGCTTCGAAAGCGCCTCGGCCTTCTCCCGCGACCTGTTGTAGAGGATGAGTTCGTGCCCCGCCCGAATGAGATTCTCGGCCGTGCCCGAACCCATGCGTCCAATTCCGATGAAGCCGATTTTCATCGCCACGTCTCCCCTCGCGCCGCCTAGAACCACCGCGGTTCGTCGCCCAAAACGGAAAGGCTAAACCAACATTTACCGGTCAGCCTCGGTTCTCTGGGCGGAAGGTCGGCGATCCGCTGTTTCCGACAAGTTTCGGCGTGTAAACCCAAGCTTGAAAGTCGCTTTTCCGTCGATATATCCGACCAAAGGCGAATGGGTTCGTTTGTCCGGGCCAGAGCACGGACAGGCGGCTCAAGGATACCCAATCTCTCCGTGCGCCCCGAGCAATCCCTGGAGACGCGTTGTGACGGCCAAGGCATTTTCGGCATCGCCCAGGGAGCCTCAAATGAAGAAAGACCGCGGTCGAGCTAGGGGTGTCGGGCTGATGGTCGCCGCGGGGATTTCCTTGCTCGCGTTCGTCTCAAGTCTGAATTCACACTCGGCCGCGGCCCAAAGCGCCGCGACTGTGACTCGTTCAAGAGCGTGCGAAGGGGACAATGGCGGCCTTACGCTTTCCCCGGGGTTTTGTGCGACGGTGTTTGCCGACAATCTTGGGCACGTCCGCCATCTTGTCGTGGCGCCCGACAATACCCTTTACGCCAACTCTTGGAGCGGCCGATATTTTCCTAACTCGCCTCCCCCGCCGGGTGGCTTCCTGCTTGCGCTGAGGGACACAAAGGGAACCGGGCGCGCCGACGTGGTTGAGAGATTTGGAGTGACCGTCGAGGAGGGCGGCGCGGGAGGTAGTGGAATTGCGCTATACCGCGATGGCTTGTTCGCTGAAGAGAATGGCAGGATCCTCCGGTATCAACTTCATGCGGGCTCGAAGCTTCCGACGGGGAAGCCTCTCGTGGTTGTCTCCGGTCTGCCCTTGACCGGAGACCATCCCATGCATCCGTTCGTCATTGATCGAGCGGGCACGCTCTTTGTCGACCTGGGATCGGCGACGAACGCCTGTCAGGAGGAGAATCGGATTCCTGGCTCACATGGCGTTGCACCGTGCATAGAGAAGGAGACTCGCGCCGGAACATGGCGGTTTGATGCGAATAAGTCCGATCAAGTCTTCTCGCCGACGTCGCGTTACGCAAGCGGCATCCGAAACGGCGAGGGCTTCGCCTTCGACGCGGAAGGTCGTCTATTCGTAATGCAACATGGTCGTGACCAACTGTTCCAGAATTGGCCACGGCTCTATACCGCCGAGCAGAGCGCGGAGCTTCCAGCCGAGGAACTGTTGTTGCTCGTGGAAGGCGCTGATTATGGATGGCCGGAATGCTACTATGACCAACAGCAGGGCAAGCTCGTATTAGCGCCAGAATATGGCGGCGACGGTGGCAAGACAGTTGGCGAATGCGCGCGGCGAACTCCTCCGGTGGCGGCATTCCCTGGGCACTGGGCTCCCAACGATCTTTTGATCTATCAAGGGACCAAATTTCCCCCTGCCTACCGCGGCGGAGCGTTCGTCGCCTTTCATGGATCCTGGAATTGCGCGCCCCTGCCTCAGGAGGGCTACAACGTCGTTTTCCAGCCGCTCGCGCACGGGAAGGGGTCCGGGCCGTTCGTGGTGTTCGCGGATGGATTTGCCGGCGCGTACAAGGACCCGGGAAAGGCGGCGTACAGGCCGACAGGGCTTGCTGAAGGGCCCGACGGCGCACTTTACGTCTCGGATGACGTGCATGGCCGGATTTGGCGCATCTCGTACATTGGCGACGGGTCGGATAAGGTCGCGCCCGCGCCCACGCCGGCTCCCGCCGTGGCGGCGGCGCCATTGGCGCTCCCGCCAGAGGGAATTCATCCAGATGCTGGCCGGCCAGCTCGCGCGCTTCCGGCGCCACCTGGATCAACCGCTGACCTGGTGGCGCTGGGAGATCGAATTTTCCATGGGGAGGCGAGCGATGGCACGTGCAGCGGCTGTCACGGTTCTGACGCTGGGGGAACGCCACAGGGTCCGTCGCTGAAGGGAGGTCAATGGCTGTGGAGCGACGGAAGCCTGGCGGGATTAATGGCGACAATTGAGAAGGGCGTCCCCAACCCGAAGCGTTATCAGGGCGTGATGCCGCCGCTTGGCGGAGCGCCGCTGACAAAGCAGGACGTTGCGGCTGTGTCAGCCTATGTGTGGGCAATTAGCCGCACAGGGCAGGGACAGGAGCGGTGATTTAAAGTTCTAGCCAGATGTTGCTTAGCTGCGATGGGTCCTGTGCGATCACTGCCGAGGGTGCGAGCGCGGTTATACGACCGGAGTCGGACCAATGAAGAACTTTTCCGATTTGTCGGAGCAGGAGCTACTCGCGCTTGCGATTAGCTTAGAAGAGGAGGATAGCCGCATTTATGGGGAGTTCGCGCACGAATTGGATGAACACTACCCAGATACGGCGAAGCTATTCAGAGCTATGGCCCACGAAGAAAGTGGTCACCGTCACCGCCTCCTCAATCTGTATCGCACGCGGTTTGGCGAGCATATTCCGCTGATCCGGCGTGAGGACGTGAAGGGATTTGTCAAGCGCAAGCCGGTTTGGATGTCGCGGCCTCTGGGGCTCGACAAAATTCGCGAGTTGGCTGAAGTGATGGAGGCGGAGACCAAGCGCTTTTATAGCCGGGCCGCTTTGCGCTCGGAGGACGCCTCAATCCGACAACTTCTCGGAGACCTCGCCGCGGAGGAGCGGCGGCATGAGGCCCAAGCGGAGCGGTTGGAAGCCAAGTATGTTCCTCATGAGATCCGCGAAAAAGAACATGAGGCGGAGCGGCGGCTCTTTGTGCTGCAGGTCGTGCAGCCTGGGCTCGCGGGTCTTATGGACGGTTCGGTCTCAACGCTCGCGCCGCTTTTCGCCGCGGCTTTCGCAACGCAGCAGAACTGGCCGACATTTCTGATCGGCCTCGCCTCGGCGATCGGCGCGGGCATTAGCATGGGTTTTGCGGAAGCGCTGTCAGACGATGGCTCTTTGACGGGGCGGGGCGGTCCGTGGCTGCGCGGCGTCGTCTGCGGACTCATGACCACGCTCGGCGGACTTGGCCACACGCTCCCCTATCTCGTGCCTGACACGATCCCCGATCATTTCCGCATCGCGACGACGATCGCGGCGGTCGTCGTGTTCTTCGAATTATGGGCGATTGCCTTCGTTCGCGCCCGTTACATGGACACCCCATTCCTGCAGGCCGTGTTCCAGATCGTGCTCGGCGGCGCGATCGTGCTCGGCGCCGGCGTGTTGATCGGCGGGGCGTGAACGAAATTGAATCCGCGAGACCCGGCAGGGAACCGCGACGCCGAAGATGTCAGACCCCAGGCACATCTACTACGGAAGCCCGAGGCGCACCCCGTGACGTGCGGTAAATCGGATAACGCTCATAATGGAACCTTGTGGGAAGCTCCAAAGTTGGCGGTTTTGAGAGGTTCGTTTCGCGCCGGATTCGGATCGACCACAGGATGCAAAGCCTTTGATTTCATTTATCAGACTTGTAGCCGGTACTTGCCGCGGCGCCGAGGTGCGAACCTTTCCCGCTTGGCCTTTGCAATGCGACGCAACACCCATCGCCCGGCGCGCTAGATGTAGCAGTGCTGATTGGGGCGCCTTAGGCGGCAACAGGAGGAAATCGCGGATGAGCGAGCAATCCCAGATCATGGAAACGATCGACATCGCGAACGGAGCGTTTTCGGTCTCTCGCATCGGCCTCGGCACTTGGGCGATCGGCGGATGGATGTGGGGCGGAACCGACGAGCGCCAGTCGATCGAGACGATCCACGCCGCCGTCGATCGCGGCGTGACGCTGTTCGATACGGCGCCCGTTTACGGCTTTGGGCGCGCCGAAGAAATTCTTGGCAAGGCCCTGGCGCGGGACAATCGCCGCGCCCGCGTCGCGATCGCGACGAAGGTCGGCCTGGGCTGGCGCGACTCCACGCCGTTTCGCGACGCCAGCAAGACACGGATTGTAAAGGAAGTGGAAGACTCGCTGCGGCGCCTGCAAACCGACGTCATCGATCTTTATCAGGTGCACTGGCCGGATCCTGATACCCCGACCGGCGAGACCGCGGCGGCGATGGCCGAGCTTTATCGCGCCGGCAAAATACGTGCGATTGGCGTCAGCAATTTCAGTCCAGAGCAGATGGACGAGTTTCGCGCGAGCGCGCCGCTGCACGCCGTGCAGCCGCCTTATAATCTCTTCGAACGCGGCATCGAGAAGGACGTGTTGCCCTACGCCGTCGACCACAAGCTCGCCACGCTCGCTTACGGCTCGCTCTGCCGTGGCCTGCTCTCGGGCCACATAACCGAAGCGACCAAGTTTTCCGGAGACGACCTACGCAACGAGGATCCGAAGTTCAGCGGGGAGCGCCGTGGTCAGTATCTGAGGGCCGTTGACGGACTCCAAAGGTTCGCGCGCGAAAACTATGGCAAGGACGTCATACACCTTGCGCTACGCTGGGTGCTCGACCGCGCCGAAACGACGATTGCTTTGTGGGGCGCGCGCAAGCCAGGGCAGCTGGACCCGATCGGCGACGTCTTCGGCTGGAGGCTCGATGCTGAAGCCATGCGAGAGATCGACAAGATCCTTGAAGAAGCGATCAGCGCGCCTATCGGGCCCGAGTTTATGGCGCCCTCGCGAAAATCCGCGGCTTGAGCGCTCAAGGTGTGACGAGGAGAACGACGATGCATGTGACTATCGAACAGGCGGAAAAGGCGATCGAGGCGGCAAGGAAACGCGCGGTCGAACTCAAAACTCAGATGTGCATCGCCGTCGTCGACTCCGGCGCCAATCTCAAGGGCTTTTACCGAATGGATGACGCCTGGGTCGGCAGCATCGACATCGCGATGAAAAAGGCCAAAACGGCGGTCTTCTTCGGCATGCCGACGGGGCAGATCGGCAGGCTCTCTCAGCCGGGAGGCCCCCTATTCGGCATCGAACATTCTAACGACGGGCTCATAACCTTCCCGGGCGGCCTTCCAATCGTTGACGCCGACGGCGTCATGATCGGCGCCATCGGCGTGTCCGGCAGCTCGGTCGAGAACGATCATGCGGTCGCGCAAGCTGGAGGCGGCGCCATCGGCGTCTGCGATCTGCCCGAGCATCCTTGGCGCACGTGAACTGCACGGCTGGCGCCGGCACAGCTGGACATCCGATAATGGCGGTCGGCGTGCATTGACGCGCGATAACCATCCGCTAACTCACCGCAACATGGAAACAAACTTCAACCAAATCGCGGCGCGCGACGTCAGTCGCATCTCCAATCTCAGTGACAGCATATTCGGGGTGGCGATGACGATCCTCGTGCTGGGCGTGCATTTCCCGCAGACGGAGGAAATCCGCAGCGAGCGGGAGTTGATCGCCGCGCTTGGTCAGCTCGCCCCGCGCATCGTCATTTGGCTGATGAGCGTCATGACGCTCGGGATGTTCTGGGTCGGCCAGCATACCCAGCTCGACCAGCTCGAGCGCTCTGATCGCGATTTGAGCTGGTTACACTTTCTGTTCCTCGCCATGGTGACCGTGATGCCGTTCACGACGCAACTCCTCGCCGAGTTCATCACTTTCCGCGTCGCGTTCTTCCTTTACTGGATGAATTTGGCCGCCGCCGGCCTCAGCATCTATGCCTGCTGGGCCTATTCCGAGCGCGCCGGGCTAACCCGACGCGACCTCGAGCCCGCGGTCTCGAAAGCGATCCGCCGCCGCATCGTCACCGCGCAGGCGCTTTACGCTCTAGGCGCCGTAATCGGCTATTTCGACCCGCCCGTCGGCGTCGGCGCCATCTTCCTCACGCAGCTCAACTACGCCATCGCGCCGCGCCTGCCGTTTCTGTCGCGGCTTTGAGACGCGAACCTTTGCGAAGCTTTTGTCACTGGATGGGATGCTATCAGTCTCTTATTGAAACCGAAATCGACCTTCCTCAAAGCCGCGTAGCGCCCCAGTTAATTTAACGGTCCCATTATACGAAACCTCGGTGCATCCAACGGGATTGGATCTGACGCCGGGGGATCAGGAACGCAAACCAATGCGCGGGCGGCCGGGCTCTCGACGTCAAAGGCTGAATCCGCCACCAGCCAATTCGCTAACGGGTTGACCATGTTAGCACCAACTCAATCGATCATCAATACGCGACGCTGACCAAATGTTCCCCGACCTGGCGCGGGCGGAGATCGAACGGCTGCGACGGTTTGGCGAGTTCCGCTCTTATGGTGAGGGTGAAGCGCTAGCCAAGGTTGGCGAAGGGGGCCTCGGCCTGACCATCATCTTGAGCGGCAGGGTCGACATCACTCGGCGCGACCAATCGGGTCGCCGGGAGCTAATCGTCACTCATGGGCCGGGCGCGTTCATAGGCGAATTGGCTCAGCTGGCGGGCCGACCGGCTCTGGTTGACGCCTACGCGAAGGGACCAGTGGAGGCTTTAATCATCGCGCCGGAGCGGCTCCGGGCGTTACTTGTGGCCGAGGCCGAACTCGGGGAGCTCATCATGCGCGCGCTAATCCTGCGCCGCGTCGGCCTGCTCGAGACTGGAGCCGGCGGGCCTGTGATAATCGGCAGCGCCGAGAACGGCGATGTGCTTCGGCTCGAAGGCTTCCTCTCACGCAATGGCCATCCGCATCAAAGGCTGAACCCGGCAACCGATCCAGAGGCGAAGGCGTTGATCGAACGCTTCCGCGTCGACGGACACGAGCTGCCGATCGTGCTGTGCCCGGGCGGGCAGATGTTGCGCAATCCCAGTGAGACCGAACTGGCCCGTTGCATCGGGCTGGTGGCGCCGATCGATCCAAATCGCGTCTATGATGTGGCCGTCGTCGGGGCAGGACCAGCCGGCCTGGCTACCGCGGTCTACGCGGCTTCTGAAGGGCTTTCCGTCCTGGTGCTGGACCGCCGAGCGTTTGGCGGCCAAGCCGGCGCTTCGGCGCGGATTGAGAACTACCTCGGCTTCCCGACGGGCATTAGCGGTATGGCCTTGATGGCGCGCGCCTACAGCCAGGCTCAGAAGTTTGGGGCTGAAATGGCGATTCCGGATGAGGTGATCGGCCTCCAGGCCACCGCCGACGAAGATCGCTTTGTCTTGAAACTGCCCAACGATGAGCGCGCCAGCGCGCGCTCCGTCGTGATCGCCAGCGGGGCTCAATATAGGCGTCTGGATGTAGCGGATCTCGATAAATTCGAAGGGTCGAGCGTGCATTATTGGGCCTCGCCCCTTGAGGGGAAGCTCTGCGCTGGCCAGGAGGTCGCCCTCGTGGGAGCCGGCAATTCCGCCGGACAGGCCGCGGTCTATCTCTCGGGCCAAGCCGCCAAGGTATGGCTGCTGGTGCGCGGACGAGATCTCGAAGCGAGCATGTCGCGCTATCTTATCGACCGCATCTCGGGCCTCTCCAATGTGGAAGTGTTGGCGCAGGCGCAGGTCAGCGGACTGGAAGGAGAAGGTGGCGCGCTGGACGCGGTTCGCTGGCGTAGTGGCGCGTCGGGGGAAGTCCGGAGGCCAATTCGTCACCTGTTTGTCTTCATTGGAGCGGACCCCAACACGGCTTGGCTATCCGGATCCGGCGTGGCGTTGGATGCGAAAGGGTTCGTGTTGACAGGCGCCGACGCCGCCGAAAAACGCCGCCCACTGGAGACCAGCCGCCGAGGCGTCTTCGCCATCGGCGACGTTCGCTCGAGTTCGGTGAAACGGGTCGCCGCGGCGGTCGGCGAGGGGGCTCAGCTCGTGGCGACACTGCACGCCTTCTTGGCCACGGCCGACCAGGGGCCGGCAAGGCGAACGTTTGTGAGTGACCCGCCCAACAATGAGGCCGCCCATTAGCCGTCAGGAGGGATACATGACCAAGATTGTTTACGAGGTTGTCGAGCATGACGGTGGTTGGGCCTATCGCGTCGACGGGGTGTTTTCCGAAACCTTTCCGTCTCATGACTTGGCTCGCCAAGCGGCGGATCGCGCGGCGAACGAGCAAATCGTTCCTGGAGACACAACGGATATTTCGTACGAAGACGAAGGTGGTCGTTGGCGCGACGAAGCGTCGCCAGGTAGCGATCGGCCCGAGACCGACGTCGAGGGCTAAAAATCTTTGTTCGAGCAAATCCTCGCCCGTAATCGCCGAAGGCGACGCGCATGCTGTCGAGCGAAAAGCGCGCAAAAAGCGGAAGCCCGGGCAGGTTTTCATTTTCACAAGCGATAACGCGGGCAATCCTTGCGGCGACGGTAGCGCGCTCGCGGTAAGTTTTCCCGTAAGCCCGCCAATTTCGTGATGTCTTGGGGTAGGGCCGCCTCGACGCGGGCATGGAGTTCGTGGGCTCGGGCGAAGCCTGTCCGCTGGTCTTGTGATAGCTTGGCGCTAGTTTATCGTTGGTCGATAAAAGCGCGATCCCGCGAGGCGACTCGGCCAGGCGCGCTCGCGGCAATTCGAGGGAGCATCAAATATGACAATTGGCATCGCGCATCTTCAACCCATAGTCTCGCTGATCGCTGGCGTCCTGATACTGGTCATGCCCCGGCTGCTCAATTATATCGTGGCGATCTACTTGATTATTTCGGGCGCCATCGGGCTAGGGTTTGTGCGCTGACATAATGCGAAAGCGGGGGCCGCGCGGCCCCCGTCTTCTACATTCCGCCAAGGCACACATATTTGATCTCCAGATAATCATCGAGACCATAACGCGAGCCCTCGCGCCCCAGACCGGATTGCTTGATCCCGCCGAACGGCGCGGTTTCCGACGAAATCAGCGTCTCGTTGACGCCGACCATGCCGAAATCCAGCGCCTCGGCGACGCGGAAGATGCGGGGAAGGTCGCGGCTGTAGAAATAGGAGGCGAGTCCATAAGGCGTCCCGTTGGCGAGACGGATCGCATCCGCTTCGTCCTTGAAAGAGACAATCGGCGCCACCGGCCCAAAAGTCTCCTCTTGAAAGATCAGCGCGTCCTCGCTCACGCCGGCCAGCACCGTCGGCTGAAAAAAGGTTCCGCCCAGCGCATGGCGGGCGCCGCCGGTCAGCAGCGCGGCGCCGCGCGCCACGGCGTCCGCGACATGGCGCTCGCATTTTTCGACCGCCGCCTGTTCGATCAGCGGGCCGATCACCGCGCCCTCTTCCCGACCATCGCCGACCTTGAGCCGCCCCGCCGCCTCGGCGAGTCGCTCCGCGAAAGCCCGCGCGATGCTCTCATGCGCCAATATGCGGTTGGCGGAGACGCAGGTTTGGCCGCAATTTCTGTATTTGGTGGCGAGCGCGCCCTTGATCGCGAGGTCGAAATCGGCGTCCTCGAACACGATCAACGGCGCGTTGCCGCCAAGCTCCATCGAGCATTTCTGCACATTTTCCGCCGCCTGGCGCAGCAGGATCTTGCCGACCTCGGTCGAGCCGGTGAAGGTCACCTTGCGCACGGCGGGATTTCGCGCGAACTCGAGGCCGATGGGCGCTGGGTCCAGCGCCGTCACCACGTTGACAACGCCGTCGGGGACGCCGGCGCGCTGGGCAAGTTCGACCAGCGCCAGCGCCGAGAACGGCGTCTGTTCGGCCGGCTTCAACACCATCGCGCAGCCGGCGCCGAGCGCGGCCCCGACCTTGCGCGCGAACATGGCGGAGGGGAAATTCCACGGCGTGATCGCCGCGACGACGCCGACCGGCTGTTTGAACGTCAGCAGGCGGCGGTCGGAGCCGATGATCGGCAGCACGTCGCCATAAACGCGCCGCCCCTCCTCGGCGAACCAATCGATGAAAGAAGCGCCGTAGAGGATTTCGCCGCGCGCCTCGACGAGCGGCTTCCCCTGTTCGGCGGTGATGATTTGGGCCAGCGTCTCTTGCTCGGCCAGGATCAACTCAAACCAGCGGCGCATGATTTGCGCCCGCTCCTTGGGCGTCTTGCCGCGCCAGAGCGGCAAGGCGCGCTCGGCGGCGGCGATGGCGCGGCGTGTTTCGTTCGCGCCCATGTCGGGCGCATGGCCCAGAAGCTCGGTGGTCGCGGGGTCGCGCACGGCGAAAACCGCGCCGCTCTCGGCGTCGATCCACGATCCATCGACGAAAGCCTGCTGGCGGAACAGGCTGGACTGGCGCGGATCCATCGTATCGTTTCTCCCTCTATAGTTGCGCCGCTCCTCCCGCCTCGCGGGTCGCGGCGCATTGCTCATATAAGAAAAAGCGCCGAGATAAAAAACCTCGGTGAAACCGTCCCGACGCGCCCCCGCCGGCCTTGGGGAGGAATGGGGACTGGCGGGGGCGCCAAATTCCGACATAATCGCGGCGAATCATCCGAAAGGCGCGCCGGGCGCGTTTCCCGCACAATTCGAGGCCGATCCCGTGAAAGAGCATCGCTTTGCATTTCCCATATCCCGCCGCCGCGCCCTTCAGACGGGCGCCGCCGGGCTGGCTCTGCTGGCAAGCCCGCGAGACTTCGCCGTCGCGCTGGAGGGGGGCGAAACCGAAAGCCACGGGCTTTCGACTTTCGGCGAACTGGCGGAAAAACCGGACTTCAAATATTTCGGCTATGCGAATCCGAACGCGCCCAAGGGCGGAACGCTGACGCTATCGCCGCCCTCGCCAACCTTCGACACGCTGAACGGCTACGTTCTACGTGGCAATCCCGCCACCGGCCTGTCATTGATCTTCGACAGTCTGATGACGCAAAGCTTGGACGAGCGCGACGCGCTTTATGGCCTCGTGGCCAAATCCGTGCGCATCTCGCCGGATCGGCTGACCTATCGTTTCTTTTTGCGTCCCGAAGCGCGCTTTCACGACGGCTCCAAGCTCACCGCGCATGACGCGGCGTTTTCGCTCAATATTTTGCGCGCCAAGGGGCATCCCGTCATCGCGCAACTGCTGCGCGACCTGAAAAGCGCCGAGGCCGAGGCCGACGATATTTTGCTCGTGCGTTTCGCGCCAGAGCGCACGCGCGACTTGCCGATCACCGTCGCGGGTCAACCGATCTTCTCGAAAGCCTATTACGAGAAACACGATTTCGAGAAGACGACCCTGGAGCCGCCGCTCGGCTCCGGCGCCTATAAAATCGGCTCGTTCGAGCAGGGGCGCTTTATCGCCTATCAGCGCGCCCCCGACTATTGGGCCAAGGATCT
This sequence comes from uncultured Alphaproteobacteria bacterium, assembly GCA_963710695.1. Classification (GTDB taxonomy): domain Bacteria; phylum Pseudomonadota; class Alphaproteobacteria; order Rhizobiales; family Beijerinckiaceae; genus Methylocystis. The sequence continues at coordinate 46,314 of CAVQBO010000028.1, forward strand.
TCCGGTCAATGTCGGTCTCTCCAATTTCGATGTCATCCGCTTCGAATATTTTGGCGACAGCCAGGTGGCCTTTGAAGCTTTTAAGGCGGGCGCCTTCACTGAACGCGAGGAGAACATCGCCCGCGTCTGGGCGACGGGATACGATTTCCCCGCCTTCAACGACGGCCGCGTCAAGCGCTTCGAACTCCCCAACGCCAATATTCCCGGCATACAGGGCTGGGTCTTTAACACGCGGCGCAAAGTCTTCGCCGATCCGCGCGTTCGCGAGGCGATCGGCTATTGCTTCGATTTCCAGTGGACGAGCCGCAATCTGATGTACGACGCCTATAAGCGCGTCACTTCCTATTTCGAGAACTCTCCGCTCGCGGCGACGGGCCTGCCGAGCGACGCCGAGAAGGCGCTGCTCGAACCGTTTCGCGACAAATTGCCTAACGCGGTTTTCGGCGAGGCTGTTTCGCCGCCAATCTCCGATGGTTCGGGCCAGGACCGCGCGCTGCTGAAGCACGCCGCTGAACTTTTCGCGGCGGCCGGCTGCCAGCGCAAAGGCAATGGGCTCCGACTGCCCGATGGCTCCCCGCTCGAATTCGAATTTTTGGACTATTCCAGTTTGTTCGAGCGCCACACGCAGCCTTTCATCAAAAATTTGAGCCTGCTGGGCGTCAATGCGCGCCAGCGGATCGTCGATGCGGCGCAGTTCAAGCAGCGGCTCGACAGTTTCGATTTCGACGTGATTGTCGATAATTTGGCGATGGGCTGGTCGCCGGGCGAGGAGCTTCGCGCTTATTTCAGCTCGCGGGTCGCGCATGTGGATGGGTCGCGCAATTTCACCGGGATTTCCGATCCCGTCGTCGACGCGCTGATCGAAAAGGCGCTTACCGCCGCGACGCGCGAAGAGCTCGTCACAATCTGCCGGGCGCTCGACCGCGTGCTGCGCGCTGGCCACTATTGGGTTCCGCATTGGTACAATCCGGTGCATCGCATCGCTCACTGGGATCTGTTCGGTCGTCCGGAACGGCCGCCGCATTTCGATCCCGGCGTCGCCTCGACCTGGTGGTGGGACGAGGAAAAGGCGCGCAAGATCAACTTCACGGGGCGCTGAAACGATGGGAGCCTATATCGCGCGGCGCGTGCTGCTGATGATCCCGACAATTCTCGGGATCATGTTTATTTCTTTCGTCATCGTGCAATTCGCGCCGGGCGGCCCGGTCGAGCGAATCATCGCGCAGCTGCAGGGCTACGACACTGGCGCCACCGGGCGCTTTTCCGGAGGTGGAAGCGAAGTCGGGCAAAGCTCCTCGACGCAAATGGCGGCCGGCGGCGCCGACTCATCATCGAAATATCGCGGGGCGCAGGGACTCGATCCAAAGTTCATCGCCGAACTCGAAAAGCAGTTCGGCTTCGACAAGCCGGCCTGGGAGCGTTTTCTTCTGATGGTGAAGAACTACGCGATGTTCGATTTCGGCCGCAGCTATTTTCGCGACGAGAGCGTGTTGAAGCTGATTGGCCAAAAACTGCCCGTTTCGATGTCGCTGGGCTTATGGATGACGCTGATCTCCTATTCGATCTCGATACCGCTCGGCATCGCCAAGGCGGTGCGCGACGGCACGCGTTTCGACGCCTGGACATCCAATGTCATCATCGTCGGCTATGCGATCCCGAGCTTTCTTTTCGCCATGCTGCTCATCGTGTTGTTTTCGGGCGGCTCGTTCTGGCAAATCTTTCCGTTGCGCGGCCTCACTTCCGATAATTTCGATCAACTCTCGCCGCTCGGCAAGGTCGGCGATTATCTCTGGCACATCGCGCTGCCGGTGTTTTCGATGACGCTGGGCGCCTTCGCCACGCAAACATTTCTGACCAAAAATTCCTTCCTCGACGAAATACGCAAGCAATATGTGCAGACGGCGCGCATGAAGGGCCTCACCGAACACCGCGTGCTTTACGGCCATGTGTTCCGCAACGCGATGCTGATCGTCGTCGCCGGCTTTCCCGGCGCCTTCGTCCACGCGTTCTTGACCGGCTCGGTGTTGATCGAAACGATTTTCTCGCTTGATGGCCTCGGTTATCTCTCGTTCGAATCCATCGTCAACCGCGACTACCCCGTGGTGTTCGCCAATCTTTATATTTTCGCGCTGCTCGGACTTGTCGTTAATCTGATCTCGGATCTCACTTACACCTGGATCGATCCGCGCATCGATTTCGAAACGCGCGAGGTGTAGGCCATGGACAACGCAGTCGCCAAGGCCCCGAAAATCCTGCTTTCCGGCATCCTTCGGCTCACGCCGCTCGACCGGCGCCGGCTCGACAATTTCAAGGCCAACCGTCGCGGCCTTTGGGCGTTCTGGCTGTTCCTGGCGATGTTTCTGATGTCGCTCGGCTCCGAATTTCTCGCCAACGACCGGCCTATCCTCGCCTATTACAAGGGCGAGTTGCTTGCTCCCGCCTTCGTCACCTATCCGGAAGAAAAATTCGGCGGGTTCCTCGCGCGCACCGATTACCGCGATCCGACCATCGCCAAGGAGATCGACGCGCATGGCTGGATGCTCTGGCCGCCGATCCGCTATTCCTACGACACGCATAATCTCGACTTGCCGACGCCGGCGCCTTCGCCCCCGACGTGGCTGCTCAGCAAGCAGCAGTGCGACGCGGCGGCGGCGAAGAAAATCGCGCCGGGCGAGCCCAATCGCGGATGCGCCGACATCGAATGGAACTGGCTCGGCACCGACGACCAGGGCCGCGACGTCGTGGCGCGCCTGCTCTATGGCTTTCGCCTTTCCGTGCTGTTTGGACTTATCTTGGCGACCGTGTCGTCGGCGATCGGCGTCGCGGCGGGCGCCATTCAGGGCTATTTCGGCGGCAGGGTCGATCTCGTTTTCCAGCGCGTCATCGAAATCTGGTCGTCGCTGCCGCAGCTTTACCTGCTCATCATCATCTCGTCGTTCCTGACGCCGGGCTTCTTCATTCTGCTGGGGATTTTGCTGCTGTTCTCATGGGTGTCGCTGGTGCATGTGGTGCGCGCCGAATTCCTGCGCGCGCGCAATTTCGAATATGTGAACGCCGCGCGGGCGCTCGGTCTTTCCGACGCCAAGATCATCCTGCGCCATCTCCTGCCCAACGCCACGGTCGCGACGCTGACCTTCCTGCCGTTCATTCTCAACTCCTCGATCACGACGCTGACCTCGCTGGATTTCCTTGGCTTCGGCCTGCCGCCGGGATCGCCGTCGCTCGGCGAATTGCTGTTGCAGGGCAAATCCAATTTGCAGGCGCCCTGGCTTGGATTGACCGGCTTCGCCATCATCGCGCTGATGCTGTCTCTGCTTATTTTCATTGGCGAAGCGGTGCGCGACGCCTTTGATCCAAGGAAGACTTTCCGGTGAGGGCGTGCTATGGTTTTTGGGGCGTTAGAGGGACTCGCCGTGAATAAAATCGTGCTCGAACACTATCCCGCCGATAAGCTTCCGCGGGAGTTGCGCGAGGGTCTCGATCCAAATGCGCGCGTAACGGTCACGATAGAGGCCGAGACCACGCCGATCGATCGAATGAGCTTGGAAGAGTTGTTTTCGCTTCGACGCGATGTGTTTGCGTCGATTGACGAGATTAACCGACACGTCCGCTCCGTGCGTGACGAGTTAGGCGAATAGCCTTGGCGGCCGATCTGCTCATATACCTGGACACTAATGTTTTCATCGCGGGTTTCGAAGGGCCAGCGCGCGCCTATTTCGTGTCCAACGACGACCGGTTAAAACAACTGCCGGTGGGACTCGGCAAAATTCGCGCCGATCGAACAGGGGTAGATGAACTGCTGCGAGAATTGTCCCTATGAACCGGTTCTTTTCGATGCGCGGTCTCCGATGACCAACGCTCCCCTGCTCGACATTCGCGACCTCTCGATCTCCTTCATGCAAGGCGGCAAGGAGACGCTGGCGGTCGACCGCGTCTCGCTTTCGCTCGAAAAGGGCAAGACGCTGGCGCTGGTCGGCAAGTCGGGCTCCGGCAAATCCATTACCGCGCTGTCGATCGCGCGGCTGCTGCCGCCATCGGCGCATCATCCCTCGGGAAGCATAAATTTTGCCGGCGACGACGTGCTGAAGATGGACGACGCGGCGCTGCGCGGCATTCGCGGCGCGCGGATCACCATGGTGTTCCAGGAGCCGATGACCTCGCTCAATCCGCTGCACCCCATCGAAAAGCAGATCGGCGAGATTTTGGAATTGCACGGCATGCGCTCGCGCGAGGCGCGGCGCGCCCGCACGATCGAACTCTTGGGCGAAGTCGGCATTCCCAATCCGAGCCAGCGCCTCGACGCTTTTCCCCACCAGCTCTCGGGCGGGCAGCGTCAGCGCGTGATGATCGCCATGGCGCTCGCCAACAAACCGGACCTGCTCATCGCCGACGAGCCCACCACGGCGCTCGACGTGACGGTGCAGGCGCAAATCCTCGCGCTGCTGGACCGTTTGCGCAAGACCTACGGCATGGCGATGCTGTTCATCACGCATGATCTCGGCCTCGTGCGGCGCATCGCCGACGATGTTTGCGTGATGCAGCACGGCAGGATCGTCGAAGCCGGCCCGGTGCAAAGCCTGTTCGCGGCGCCCAAGCACCCGTATACGCAGGCTTTGCTCGCCGCGGAGCCCTCGGGCGCGGCCAATCCAGCGCGGGGCGACGCGCCGATCATTCTCTCGACGGAACAATTGCGCGTATGGTTTCCAATCCGGCGCGGCTTTCTGCGCCGCGTGGTCGATCATGTGAAGGCGGTGGACGGCGTCTCGCTGACGCTGCGAGAAGGCGAGACGGTCGGCGTCGTCGGCGAGTTGGGGTCCGGCAAGACGACGCTGGGTCTCGCGCTGTTGCGGTTGATCCGCTCCGATGGGCCGATCGTCTACATGGGCCAGCGCATCGACGATAAGACCGCGAAGGAGATGCGCCCGCTGCGCCGCGATATGCAGGTGGTGTTTCAAGACCCGTTCGGCTCGCTGTCGCCGCGCATGTCGGTGGCCGAAATCGTCGCGGAGGGGTTGTCCATTCATCGGCCCGGACTCTCGCTGGGCGAGCGGCGTGAAATCGTCGCGGGCGCGTTGATGGAAACCGGCCTCGATCCGGCGACGATGGATCGTTATCCGCATGAATTTTCCGGCGGCCAGCGCCAGCGCATTTCGATCGCCCGCGCCATCGTGCTGGCGCCAAGGCTCATCGTGTTGGACGAGCCGACCTCCGCGCTCGATATGTCCGTCCAGGCGCAGATTGTCGATCTGCTGCGCGATTTGCAGGCGCGGCGCCAGCTCGCCTATGTGTTCATCAGCCATGATTTGAAGGTCGTGAAGGCGCTGGCGGCGCATGTGATCGTCATGCGCAATGGCAAGGTCGTCGAAGCGGGGCCGGCGGCGCGGATTTTCGACGCGCCAAGCGACGATTACACCAAGGCGTTGTTCGCGGCGGCATTCCGGGTTGAAGCCGAGGCGTAAGCGTCTTTCTCAACTCGCGGCGCGGCGCAGGCGGTCGCGGATCGCCTCGCCGAGGCCGTGCTCGGGGATCGGCGCGACGGCGACGCGGGCCGCGCCTCGCGCGTCAAACTCGCGCAGATAGGCGAAAAGATTGGCCGCCGCTTCGATGAGATCGCCGCCTGGCGACAGATCGAGCACCAACCCGTCGCCGCGAAACGTCCCGCCAAAATCGAGTCCCGCCTCGCCCGGCTCCAGCCCGTGCGCGTCGAGCCGCAGGCGGGCGCGCGGCGCGTAATGCGCCGAGGTCATGCCCGGCGCGACGACATCTCCTCGCGCCTCGCCAAGCCTTGTCCCCAAAACCGCCTCGATTTCCTCGCGCGCTATGGCGCCGGGACGCAACAGCGCGGGCGTCTCGCCAAGGAACGACACGATCGTGGACTCGAGTCCCGCTTGGGCGCGCCCGCCGTCGAGAATGAGGTCGACGCGACCGGCGAGATCCTGCGCCACATGCGCCGCCGTGACCGGGCTGACATGGCCGGAAATATTGGCCGAGGGCGCCGCCAGCGGCCCGCCGAACGCGCGCAGCAGCGCCAGCGCGCAAGGGTGCGCGGGGATGCGCAGCGCGACGCTCGCGAGACCGGCGCGCGCCAGTTCGCAGACGGAGCCCCCGGGCGCCGCGGGCGCGACGAGCGTCAGCGGTCCCGGCCAAAAGGCCTCCGCGAGCCGAAGCGCCGGCGCGCAGAGCCGGGCTTCGCGCCGCGCCGCCGAAAGATCGGCGACATGGGCGATGAGCGGATTGAAGCTCGGGCGACCCTTGGCGGCGTAAATTTTGGCGACCGCGCGCGGCGAAGCGGCGTCGGCGCCAAGGCCGTAGACGGTCTCGGTCGGAAAGGCGACGAGTTCCCCGGCCCGCAAGATTTCGACGGCCCGGGCCAGTGAAGCGTCGTCGACGCCAAGCAGCTGCGTCCGAGGGTCGCTCATTTGGACTCGCGGCCATAGGGCGGCGGCGGAATGGCGATATGCGCCTCGCGCAAAGCCTTGGACCAGCGTTCGCGCAGATCGCGGAAATAGTCGTCGCTGGCGTCGATGCGCGTCGCCACCTCGGATTTCAGCGCGTCCCGCCGCAACAGAGCGATGTCTATGGGCAGGCCGACCGAAAGGTTGGAGCGGATCGTCGAATCCATCGAGATGAGGCCGATTTTCAGCGCGTCGTATATGTCGGTCTCATAAGTGATGGCGCGGTCGAGGATCGGCTTGCCATATTTGTGCTCGCCGATTTGCAGATAGGGCGTGTCGGGCGTGCATTCGATGGCGTTGCCGGCGGTATAGATCATGAACAGGCGCGGCGGGGCGGCGCCGATCTGGCCGCCGAACAGCAGCGCCACGTCGAAGCTGACGCCCGTCTCCGCGACTTCGCCCACCAGGGCGAGCGAGCGCCGCACCGCGCGCCCCACGAGATGCGCGGCCTGTAACATCGTTTGCGCGTCCTCGAGCCGCTCGATACGGCCCGAGGCGGGGTCTTCGAGCCCTTCGACCAGGAGGTTGACCGCCCCCTGCGAGACCGAGAGATTGCCCGAGGACGCCAACATCATGACATGCCGGCCGGGGTCTTCGAACAATTGTAGTTTGCGGAAGGTCGAAATATTGTCGAGCCCCGCGTTGGTGCGGGTGTCGGCGATCATGACGAGCCCTTCCCGCACCAGAATGCCGCAACAATAAGTCATCGCCACCCCCATTTCGCGCGGTCGTCGGCCCACGCTAGCGGATCGTTTACAGGGGTTGGGCCGGTCCCCACAAGACGCGAACGCGTCTTTGCCGCGTCGGCTGTTGCGGCGCGCGGCCTTTGCGGTGTAGGAAAACACCTTCCCTGTCCGCGATCGCGGCGGCTGGGCCGGTAGCTCAATGGTTAGAGCCGACCGCTCATAACGGTCTGGTTGGGGGTTCGAGTCCCTCCCGGCCTACCACATCAGCCTCCAAAGGCATCCAACGAAGTCCGAGATCGCTAACTTAATTTCCGTAAAATCAGTGACTTATTGTCCAACTTGGTTCGGTCGCGTTCCCTTGCATCCGGCAAATTCGGGGGCATATCTAGGGGTATCGGGCTGGCGCCCCGCGTACCATACCCCCACTTTAACGAAATGCCCCTCACCGACACCGCCATCCGCAACATCAAGCCGAAGGATCGGCCCTTCAAGTTGGCCGATGGAAACGGCCTGTATCTCTTCGTCACCCCGACCGGCTCGCGCCTATGGCGGCTGAAATACCGATTTGGTGGACACGAACGAGTTCTATCCATCGGCGCCTATCCGGCGGTGACCATCAAAATGGCTCGCGACGTTCGCGAAAAGGCCAAAAGCATGTTGGCGACGGGGATCGATCCCTCCCAAGCCAAGCAAGCGTCCAAATTGAAGGAGAAGGAGGCGACGCTCCACTCCTTTCAAGCCATCGCCATGGAATATATCGCCAAACTGACCCGCGAACTTCGAGCCAAAGGGACCATGGTTAGACTGGAGCGGCTCCTTAGTCTCGCCTTCGACGCCATTGGCCATCGTCCCATTCGCGAGATATCCGCCGCCGACGTACTTGAGGTGTTGCGCAAGGTGGAGGCGCGAGGCCGTCACGAAACCGCTAAGCAACTCCGCTCCACCATCGGCGCCGTGTTTCGTTACGCCATCGCCACCGCCCGTTGTGACAATGACCCGACCTTCGCCTTGAAGGGAGCGTTGACTCCGACCAACCGCAAAATCACGACCCGCGATTACCGAAAAAAAGGCCCTTGGCGCCGTTCTAAGGGCCATTGACGGCTTTGATGGCCAATCGACCACATGCGTCGCGTTAAAGCTTTTGGTGCTGTTGGCGCCCCGTCCCGGTGAATTACGCCACGCCCACTGGAGCGAGTTTGATCTTGACGCCGCCACATGGACGATACCGGCCTCCCGCATGAAGATGCGGCGAGAACATCGCGTTCCCTTGCCCCGTCAGGCGATTTCGCTTCTCCGCGAGCTTCATTCTCTCACTGGAAATGGCGAATTGGTGTTCCCCTCGATCCGGTCTAATTCCCGTCCAATGAGCGAGAACACCCTTAACGCCGCCTTGCGTCGGATGGGCTACGCCAAGGATGAAGTGGTCGCCCACGGCTTTAGGGCGACATTCTCGACTTTCGCCAATGAGTTCCGGGAAATGGAACCCCGACGCCATTGAAGCCGCTCTTGCTCATGTCGAGAACAACAGCGTCCGCCGCGCCTATAACCGTGCCCAGTTTTGGGATGAGCGGGTGGAGATGGCGCAATGGTGGGCGGATTTGCTCGACGAATTGAGGGCCGGCGTCTGACGTCACGTACAACGGTGAGAAAATTGAAGCGGCGCCCGCCCTTGTAAATTCGAAACTCGCCCGAAGGCGGCGATCCGTCTTGACAGCCTCGTAAGAATTTTCTAATTCCGCGTCCGCCCTCTTATTGGGCGCTTCGACCTTGCACGGTGAGCCCCAAAGCCGCCGTCGCCGATCATAGCCCAGACCCACCTACGCGGTCGGGCATCTACTCGCAGCATCGCGCCACGTCGCGACTGATCATTTTGCTGTGAGTTGTGATGGCCAGGTCAGCACATGAACTTCCAAAATCGGAAAGAGCGCCCTGTCTCGAACAGGCCGCGTCACGCCGCCGTCAATAACGCCGCTACTGGCGGGAATGACGGCGCCAACCCCTTACGCACCAATCCACGACTAGCCGATACTGATCGTCTCATTCGCCTTCCCGAGGTTCTCCTACGGCTTCCGATCTCGCGATCAAGCTGGTGGGCCGGCGTCAAGGATGGCCGGTTCCCGCGCCCTGTTAAGCTCGGCCCGCGAACCACCACATGGCGCCTCTCGGATATCACCGCGTTGGTCGAACATCGCCAACTCCACGCTCGTCATCAAGCCCGTGGACGGCGTGGATTGGGTTTTCGCGCCCAACCCTGTCAACGGCGCCAAAGCGAAACCAAAGACGGCTCTTGAAGAGACTGACCGGGCGCCCCCAACGCCGGTGATGGCGTTGATCGCGGCCTCGTCGGCGTGACGGCGGGTGACGACGCGAAGCATCGGGACAGCGGGCGTGCGGCGGTTGGGACCGCTCCTAGGGGTGTGTCCGTCCGTCCGGCGAGGCCAGAACGGTTCCGTTAAGCTCATTGGCGCTCGCCGCTCTATCCCTCCGGCGACGATTTTAGATCGCGGCTCAAGCTAAAAACTACTATTTAAAGACATCGCGAGGCAACAGAATAGAGCGTAATCACACAAGCCACTAAATAGGCCAGTAGAATTGGCTTAAAAGGAGACGAACTGATGGAGACTGAAAAGAAGAAATTGATTTCTAGTAAGGCTTTTGCTGATGAATATGGCGTCGGAATAGCGCAAGTCTATACATCAGCAAACAAAGGCGAACTACCAACGTGTCGTTTTGGGCGGCGGCTTTGGATAGTCCGTGGCCTGGATCAAAAATTACATGGCTCCGTGGAACACTGCCATCGAACAACGACAGCGCGTCAGTTAAGGCATGGAAAAGCGACCGTTTCCACAAAAGCCGGTCGCCTTATAGAATTATTACGCAAACATAACATTTTAAAGTCGGCGTTCATTACAAGAGGTTTTTTATTTTGATGGATTAGGATTAAATGCTTAAAGATACGATGGAGCCGCCGCACGGACATGCGGCGAACTCCGAAATTATTTCGACCCTACTTTTTAATATCGACCAAATCAGCGGGCCGGGGCGAGTTGCGGATTTTAAGAGCAACCCGTTCAAACCGGCTTGTCAGCGCAAACCAACGAGCAAGACCGGGACCACCGGGCCGGGACTAATCGTCGGGTTTGATAGCGAATGGGTCAACGCCGCGAGGGCGGACATCGACCGCGCGACGGGTGATGATAACGTGATCCTCTCCTACCAATTCGCGGTCTTAAACCCGGCGACCGGCGCTGAGACCGCATATATTTATTATACGCGGCGGCGGCACAAAGAGAGATCGGCGCTATTTCGAGCCCATGCTCGATGAGACGCTACGGGCCGCTAGGGACGCGAGGGTTATCGACGAACTGCCCGACCACGTCACTAGTCGTCGGTCATTTCCTGCGCGCCGACCTAGGTGCGGTTCGGGACTGGCCGCAATTGAAGAACAAGGTGGATAGCGTCCGTGGGACGGTGTGCACGACGATGCGACCGATCAAACGGACGATGCGTCTTCACCCACGCGGCAATCGACACAAGGTCGTGGCCATAAATTTTGCCGACACGATGCTGCTCGCGCCCCAAGGCTCGTCGCTCAAGAAGCTTGGCGAGACGATAGGCGCGGAGAAGATCGAATTGCCAGCCAGGCGTCATCGAGAGGATGGATTTGCTGTTGCGCGACGATCCCACGCTCTTCAGCGATACGCCTTACAGGACGCGGTCATCGCGGCTCGTTATTACGCGAAGGTATGTGAGACGCTGGCGACGAAATTGGGCGTCTCGAAGAAGGTGGCGACGTTGGGCGCGGCGAGCATCAGCATGATAACCGACGTGGTTGAAAGCCTCGGCTTGTCGTCCGCTCATTATTTCGGCTACGAGCGCGACCGAAAACGCCAGCGCCACATACTGACCAGCCTGACCACGATATGGGTCTTCGCGGCTAATTGTTATCACGGCGGTCGGAACGAAGCCTACCGCGTGGGCCTCACGCCGCGGGCGACGCCGCTGTTCGACGTGGACTTGAAGAGCGCATATACGACCGCGCTCGCGATGGCTCGCGTGCCCGAATGGGACAGCGCCATACTCGAAAAGAACATTGAGCGGCTCGCCGTCGTCGATACGGCGATGACCTTCGCTCGCGTGCGTTTCAAATTCCCTGACCAGACGCGCTTCCCGTCGCTTCCGGTGCGGGCCGGCGACCGTGGACTGATCTACCCGTTACAGGGCGAGTCGTGGTGCACCGGCGCGGAAATCGTCGTCGCCTTAAGTCAAGGTGCTGAAATCAGCGTCGAAGAGGGCTGGCGCGTCGAATGGCTGGAGGATTCACCGAAGCCCTTCGAAGCGTTCACGCGCTCAATCAACGCCACTCGCAAGGCCGCCAAGGCGAGCGGTGACGCATTGCTCGACAAGACCGCCAAGGAGATAGGGAACAGCGCCTACGGCAAAATCGCTCAGGGCGTTCACGGTATGCGCACCGTGCACGACAACGGCATTGACGCGCCGAAGGGCAAGCGCGTCTTCGACGCAAGGACCGGAACGACGCGCACCATGCCGCCGTCACAGATCACCAATCCGATGCTCGCGGCCTATGTCACTGGTCTCGTGCGAGCGGCGCTGTCGGAGGCGGTGGCGACATTGCCGGATCACGCTATCGTCGCCACCGCGACCACGGATGGGTTTTTATCTTCGGTTCCCGTCGAGCATATCGACGTGAGTGGTCCCGTCGCCACGGCGTTCGCGAAGACGCGCAAGGCGATAGACGGCGATCCCACGATATGGGAGACGAAGCACGTCATAGGCCGCGCGTTGGTGACGAAGACGCGCGGAACCATCACCGATGCAGAAATCGACGGCGAAGGCGGTGATCCCGTTCTGGCTCGCGCCGGTTACAAGTTCGAAGATAGACCCGCCGATCCGTGGGAAGAGTGCAAGCGGTGGCGAGAGGTCTACGGCGCTCGCGACTACGAGACGCACAGTCGCCGAAGCAGCCTCACCTCGCTACGCGAGCAATGGCGCGAAGAGGCCGATGTGGTCGAGGTGTTGACGGATGTGCGCCTCAACCTCGACTTCGACCTAAAGCGGGAGATAATCGATCCGACTGATTCCGAGGGTCTACTCTCCGCGGACACCCGGCCATGGCGGACGTTGGAGGATTTCACGAGCGCCCGCGACGGGTTGGAGGCATGGAAAAAAGCGCAGCGCCGCGTCTTGAAGACGTGCGTCGATTTGACCAACCTCGTCGCTTGGACAGCAAATCACGACGGCTTGAAGGCAAGTGGCTCGACGGCACAATCCGGGCGTCCGCCGTTCGTCAACGCCTTCATGCGAGCCATGGTCCGCGATCTTTTGGACGCCACGTGGCCGCACAAGCGGCTCGCCGATTTTCTCACCGACAACGGTTTTCCGACCGGGCTCGACACGGTTAAGCAAGCCAAGCGTCGTGGCGAATTGACGCTCGGAGCGTTGACGCGCCTATCGGCGGAGGAAGCGGCCTTCGCGGCGGAGGTGTATCGAGCATATCCGGTCATGCCGCTGGAGCGGCTGGTGGCGGCGGATTCGATGCCGCCGCCATGCTCGTAGAGGCGAGCAAAAACGTAGGGCAGTGGTGTCTGCCCTACGGTGACGGGTCTTTTCCGCAACATCTCGCGCAAGCGTCACTTCACTTTGAACTCAATGACTTACAACATAGCGAAATATGACTGCCCTACGGAGGTGACGCTTGCGCCAATATGGCCATATGTCGGAGGCGTCACCTCTCACCTGTTCGGCGTCGTATCGGGGGTTACGACGATCTTTGGCGCGGCGGGCATGGCCGTTTTTTCCCCTTCAAACGCCTGTGGCGGGGATCGGGGATCACTCGGCGCATCGGCATTATCTGGGCAGCCAACCGCGGCTCACCGTCATAGCCGCCACGCCACCAGAGCCGCCTCGGCGGTCACTGGCTGATCCTTGATCCTGTAGATCGTTTGCCGCGTCAGTCCGGTTTCCTTGGCGATGACGCTGATCCCCGCGTCCCGCGCGAGCAGGTCGCGAACGGCGGCGTACTGGGCGCGGCTATAGGACGGCTTCCGGCCTTTGTAGCGTCGATCCCCAAGAGCCTTGGCGTGGTCGATTCCGGCCCGCTGGGCCTCCTTGGTCGCCTCGGCTTGTGCCTGTGCCGTCGCCGCCATAAAGGCGATCAGCGCGTCTCTGACGGCCTGTCGCATCGGGTCCTTGGCGGCGCCGTCGAAGGTCATGTTGTTGATGACGGTGCGGATCACCACGCCGCGCCGCATGAACTCGCGGATCGTATCGGATACGTCGGCGTAATTTCGCCCAAGGCGATCCACCCAACGCACCACGAGGGTGTCGCCCGCCCGCAGCAAGTCGAACAGGCGCCGGCCCTCTGGTCGCTCGATCAGACGCGCATGAACGCCGGACACGCCATCATCGGCCACCACCACGTCGATCTTGAACCCCGCCGCCTCGGCCTGCGTGCGTTGATGGTCGATGGTTTGATCCGCGGTGGAGACGCGCGCGTAGAGGACCGTCTTCATGGTCATCATCCCGTCCAATAGGGTCATGACCGTGAGATCGTATGTCCGTTGATGAAATTCAAGTCATACGGACGCGGTTTGGCGGGGTTAAGTCGCTGTCCGCGGGGGTATGCCCGAACGGACACGCCTTCCGCGCGCTAGCGACAAGGCCGGGGCGCGGCGACGGTCAGGGGGTCTCGGATTCTGAAGCTGCGGGAGAGACCATCGCGGCGATGGCCGAAGCCCAATTCGCCATTTCCTGGGCGAAAGCGTCGTCACGCCGTGATGGTCAAGTCGGCCCCAAAGAAATCTGGCGATCCTGCCCCGCTCGATGCTGGGCTATAGGCGTCGCCGCCGCCGCGAATTGGAAAGCCGCTCTTCCCCAGTAAACGGCCATGCTCTCCGACGACCAGTTCGGCCGCTGGGCGCCATAACCGGCCATAACAATGTTTTTTGCGACGGCGAACGGGATGGCTTTTCGGAGTAAGCAATTGACGACGATGCCCGAACCATTCGCGCGCGTATGCCCCAATCGAGTTCGAAGCGGAAGCTGAGTTCTACCGCCGGGGTTCCGTCGGATTTGATATAGGTTTCGGCGGGGTCGATACCGAAATGGTCCAGGTAATCGACCACAAGGCTAATGAGAGTCTCACGGTTTTTCTATTTTCACGCTTTGGTAGTGATATCCACATCCCAATCAGATTTACGTGGAAGGCTTTCCCTGACGACTTCATGAACCGCAATTTCATGTTTAACTCCATTGGCGTGGAGGATGTCGTAGTGCTGGAGGGCGGCGTGGTATTCGTTCCCGAGGCAGAGGTGGATGAATTCGATTTTGCCCTCAGCGGCCCGAAGGGCGGCGGTTTAGTCCAGCACGATAGGAGCGCAAGCCGTCCGAACATCGGCGAGGAAATTTCTGGCAGCTCAGAAAAACCCCGCTGACCCCCTCATCATTTACGCGCCTGCTTGATCCTGTGCGTCTCGAGCTTCTAGACAATTCGCCAGTCCATCCCAAAGTCCAATACGCAGTTCTATAGCCTTCAAAGCCGCCCGCCAGAAACACGTCCAAGAACTCATATAAGTCATCCATAATCTCACTAATTATGGCTTCCACCGCGGGTCCGTGATCATCGCGGTCTAGCTCAATATGGCAATTCAGGTAATATACGAAAGTTGGAGCGGAGTGTGGGTCTACTGTCCATCTATTCAACAATGATTGAAACATTATCGGAATTGAATGCTCTCTCCCATAAAAAAAACTCCCCAGCACTTCATGTGTGGGAGCATTACGAGCTGTTTCGACAGTCGCTCGCACGAACTCTACAACAGCGGCAGGAGCTGAAACAATCTCAAGCGCGGCATCGACTTCTGTTCCAGATTGCAAAAGCTCAATAAACGAATTAATCTGGTTTGTAGAAGCGCCTACTTCAGTCATGGCGGAAATATAGAGCTCGAAATGGCTTGCATGCGCGCCACCCGGCGCATCATCAGTTTCCTCTCCGAGAACTATTTCATTTATTAGGCGAGCCGCTCGATTATTGCTAGGTGGTAGCCACGGAACGGTTTCGCAGGTGAAATCCCATTGTAGACGTTTCACCAATGACATGAAATCCCACACCGCGAACACGTGCCACTCCATAAACGTTTGCAGCTTGGAAACATCCGTGACCATAGAAAAAACATGATGATTGTTCATTTTGCCAAGCTTTCTTGTGATTTCACCAGAATAATAGTCATTATGCATGAATTCTTGGTGCTTAATCGTGATCATTACTATCTCCATTGAATAATTGTCAACAACAGGTGACAAGGGGCGACGATTCCAGAAAAAGGGGCGCGAACCAGCCTTTTCGAACTGAGGCTCCAGGCGCTCCCCAATCAAAATGAACGCGTGGCAATGAGTTGGGTTCCACACCGCCGCTCGGATCGCGGCTCGTCTCAAGTCACAGCTACCGTTTGGGCAATTTCTGACTACTGGACTTTCTGCTGTGAAGGCCGTGATGAATGGCCGCTAATAGGATGGTCCGGCCGTGTTCCTACTGGCAAACAAAGTTGGACCGGGGCTGCATTTGAAGGAGCACGCCCATGTCCAGCAGCTCGGCCCCGGAGTTCGTCGCCAGGGCCGGAATGGATCGCCGCCGTCGGCGCCAAGACGGCCTACATTACGCTTAGCCGCCCCTGGGAGAACGGCTTCATCGAGAGTTTCAACGCAGGCCTGCGCGATGAGTTGCTCGACGGCGATCTTCTATTCGCTCAAGCAAGCCAGCATCGTGATCGAGAGCTGGCGATGTCATTGCAACACAGAGCGCCGGCAACGGTCATTGGGCTACAAACCGCCGGCGCCGAAAGCCTTCGTGCCCGCATTTGCCGCGCGGGCAACGACGCAATCCCAACAACCTCCGCCGCCCGCGCTGGTTCCGAGGCCGACCATGCGCTAAAATTAAAGCTGAACCTGTCGGTGGGGGCCGATCACCTCTTCAAAGAAGCATATCATATACATCATTAAAATTGGAACAGGGATATTGCAAGGGAGGCGGATTATGCGTTTAACACTTTACAGCGATTTCGCTTTAAGAACCCTGATTTTCCTCGCTGTCGCCGGCAAGCGTGGGGGCACAATCCCCGAGATCGCGGCGGCCTATGCGATCTCGGAAAACCACTTGCGTAAGATAGTCGGGCGCTTGATCGAAAGCGGCCTTGTTGAAGCGACCCGAGGGAGAGGCGGTGGGCTGCGGCTGGCTATTCCGGCGTCGCAAATTTCGATTGGGGTAGTCGTGCGCAAGCTCGAAAACGATTTTGCGCTCGCCGAGTGCATGGGTGTCGCCCCCGAAAACTGCGTGATCACGGGCCGCTGCGGCTTGCAGCGAATCTTCAAGGAAGCGCTGAACGCCTTCTTCCAGACGCTCGACCGCTATACGCTTGCAGACCTGATCCGTGGATCGCGCGGGCTGGAACAGGCACTCGGGATTGACGCGGATCCAACGCTCGCGCCGTAACCGTTCCGACTGCTGTCGCTCTGTTTCTGGTCGCTGCGCTCGGGAGCCCGTGATGGCCGCCGGCATTTCAAAGGCGCGAACTCCTTGGATGCCTTCACACTGGGGCACGAGGGGGCTCGCTGCAACGACGCTCGTCGGCCCTCCTGGTAGCAATCGCGCCGGGTGGTGCTCCGATCTTGAAGTATGGTGTCGCCATGCAGGTTCTGGCCGAGTTGGGGCGGGTTCTTCCTCTTCAGTTGCGTGGCAAACCTCATCCAAAGGCGGTCGTGTTGCGGCGCATGCACTGAGCACGCTGTGGCGTGACGCGGGCTTGATGCTGCTTGCCTGGACGTTGTTCGTCCTCGCGTGTCTGTTCTGCTCCCCGGACGATCCGCAACGAGCACATTTTGTCGGCGTCGTGATGCACGGGATCGGCGCGCTTAAAATGGATTTTGACGATAATGTCAGATTTTTCGCATGGCGACAATGGCGGGTCTAACGTCCATTATGCAGGCTCCTATCCCAACCCGATCAGAACCATGCCGCCAGGCGTAATCGCTTTTTGTTCTCGGCGTCGGCGCGCTCCGTAATATCGAGGCGTTCGCTAGCCTAGCCCGCTAGCAAACGGGAACCAATTGTGCCAGTTCAACGTTTTCGGGGGGAGCGCCGGATGAAGGGACGAGCGTTACAGTGACATTCGAAAGATGTCATTTTAATTGATTGCCTCACCGTCGTGCTGCGAATGTCCGCTTCTCATCAATGGAGATGCATTATCGAGAAAAATTATTGCTTCAGCACTCATTCTCGGATTCTGGTCATCGACGCCTGCGATCGCGCAGACGTTCGCCGGATCTTTTGACAACGAGGTTGCACAGCCGATTGAACCAGTCGGCGAGAAGGGGGCCACACAGCAACGCGAACCAGCGGGTCCCGCTGTCACGAAGGCGTTGCATAAGAAGTCTCCCGTCGAGAAAGGCTTTGAATAACAAAGTCCCCGTGAGAAAGGGCAGTTTTGGATAACAAAGCCAAGGAGCCGATCAAAAAAAACACTCTCTGACAAGGCCGTAAAGCCAGTCAAAGAGGCAAAGCCCGAAGCCGCTCTCTCTGCTCAGAGCCGACAGCGTCGCCACTCTTCCGCGTGAACAGGTCACGCTCGTCGCGCCGCCTTTTGTGCATGCGCATTCACAGACGGCGACGGGTGGACCGAAAATCGTCGAGTTCAAGTTGACGGTCATAGAAAAGCCGATCGTCATAACGAGGTCGGCACCACAATTCCAGGCTTTACCTTCAATGGCTTTATTCCCGCGCCGCTCATGATCGTGCATGAGGGTGATTATGTCGAATTGACGCTCGTCAATCCTGCAACCAGCACGATGATGCACAGCATCGATTTCCATGCGTCAACGGGAGCGCTTGGGGGAGGCGCGCTGACACAGGTTAATCCTGGAGAACAGGCGGTGCTGCGCTGGAAGGCGACGCGAGCTGGCGTATTCATCTATCATTGTGCGCCAGACGGTT
>CAVQBO010000029.1:0-25967 GCA_963710695.1 uncultured Alphaproteobacteria bacterium
AAAATCCCTCCTCGCGCGCGCTCGCGCGGGTGGTTCCCTTACAGGTTCTATTACAGGGTTAGAGTTGCAATCTGAGACACGGCTTTCGTCGGATTTGAGACACGGCTCGGCCAATTTTGAGACTCGGCCCCGTGTCCAGAATTGCGACACGGCTTCACGCCGCGCCGGGGCGCGGTGGCCAGCCGTTCGCGATGGCCGTCGAAATCGGCTTCGCAGGCAAGAAAATATCGAGTCGGCAATTGGCGCGGCTTGTCGGAATCGAGCATCTCGCGAAAATCAGCCCGCGTTGTTCGAGGATCGCGAGATGCCGGTTGACGCTCGCGCACGAAAGCTCGCTGCGGTCGACGAGATAGGCCTGCGTCGGGAAGCAGCCCTGCGCGGGGTCGTGACAATCGGCGAGGTGCCAAAGCAGAACCTTGGTCGCCGCGTCGAGCCCGCGTTGCTGGATCGCCCAGTTGGTCGCGAAGTGGCTCATGGCGCTGCCGCCATGATTTTGCGCGAGCGAAAAGCGGCATATCGTTGGGGGAAGCGTTGGGTTTTGCCCGACGCCTTGCGCCAAGGTCGAAGCACTCGACCATGCAACGGTATGATATTGTTTGTTAAACCCTTGGTAGGCCGGGAGGGACTTCGAACCCCCAACCAGACCGTTATGAGCGGTCGGCTCTAACCATTGAGCTACCGGCCCAGCCGCCGCGATCGCGGACAGGGAAGGTGTTTTCCTACACCGCAAAGGCCGCGCGCCGCAACAGCCGCCGCGGCAAAGACGCGTTCGCGTCTTGTGGGGACCGGCCCAACCCCTGTAAACGATTCGCCAGCGTGGGCCGACGGCCGCGCGAAATGGGGGTGGCGATGACTTATTGTTGCGGCATTCTGGTGCGGGAAGGGCTCGTCATGATCGCCGACACCCGCACCAACGCGGGGCTCGACAATATTTCGACCTTCCGCAAACTGCAATTGTTCGAAGACCCCGGCCGGCATGTCATGATGCTGGCGTCCTCGGGCAATCTCTCGGTCTCGCAGGGGGCGGTCAACCTCCTGGTCGAGGGGCTCGAAGACCCCGCCTCGGGCCGTATCGAGCGGCTCGAGGACGCGCAAACGATGTTGCAGGCCGCGCATCTCGTCGGGCGCGCGGTGCGGCGCTCGCTCGCCCTGGTGGGCGACGTCGCGGAGACGGGCGTCAGCTTCGACGTGGCGCTGCTGTTCGGCGGCCAGATCGGCGCCGCCCCGCCGCGCCTGTTCATGATCTATACCGCCGGCAACGCCATCGAATGCACGCCCGACACGCCCTATCTGCAAATCGGCGAGCATAAATACGGCAAGCCGATCCTCGACCGCGCCATCACCTATGAGACCGACATATACGACGCGCTGAAAATCGGCCTCATCTCGATGGATTCGACGATCCGCTCCAACCTTTCGGTCGGTCTGCCGATAGACATCGCGCTGTTGCGGCGGGACGCGCTGAAATCCGAGGTGGCGACGCGCATCGACGCCAGCGACGACTATTTCCGCGATCTGCGCCAACGCTGGTCCAAGGCGTTGCGCGAGGCGCATATCGCCATTCCGCCGCCGCCCTATGGCCGCGAGTCCAAATGAGCGAATCGCGAGCGACGCCGCTGCTTGGCGTCGACGACGCTTCACTGGCGCGGGCCGTCGAAATCTTGCGGGCCGGGGGACTCGTCGCCTTTCCGACCGAGACCGTCTACGGCCTTGGCGCCGACGCCGCCTCGCCGCGCGCGGTCGCTAAAATTTACGCCGCCAAGGGTCGCCCGAGCTTCAATCCGCTTATCGCCCATGTCGCCGATCTTTCGGCGGCGCGGCGCGAGGCGCGGCTCGGCGCGCCGGCGCTTCGGCTCGCGGAGGCCTTTTGGCCGGGGCCGCTGACGCTCGTCGCGCCCGCGGCGCCCGAGGGCTCCGTCTGCGAACTGGCGCGCGCCGGTCTCGCCAGCGTCGCGCTGCGCATCCCCGCGCATCCGGCGGCGTTGGCGCTGCTGCGCGCGTTCGGCGGGCCGCTGGCGGCGCCCTCGGCCAATGTTTCCGGCCATGTCAGCCCGGTCACGGCGGCGCATGTGGCGGAAGATCTCGCCGGTCGCGTCGATCTCATTCTCGACGGCGGGCGCGCGCAAGCGGGACTCGAGTCCACGATCGTGTCGTTCCTTGGCGAGACGCCCGCGCTGCTGCGTCCCGGCGCCATAGCGCGCGAGGAGATCGAGGCGGTTTTGGGGACAAGGCTTGGCGAGGCGCGAGGAGATGTCGTCGCGCCGGGCATGACATCGGCGCATTACGCGCCGCGCGCCCGTCTGCGGCTCGACGCGCAAAGGCTGGAGCCGGGCGAGGCGGGGCTGGACTTTGGCGGGACGTTTCGCGGCGACGGGATTGGTGCTCGATCTGTCGCCGGGCGGCGATCTCATCGAGGCGGCGGCCAATCTTTTCGCTTATCTGCGCGAACTTGACGCGCGAGGCGCGGACCGCGTCGCCGTCGCGCCGATCCCCGCGCACGGCCTCGGCGAGGCGATCCGCGACCGCCTGCGCCGCGCCGCGAGCTGAGAGGCGCTAGGGCCTAAAATGCGAGCCTAAGGCTCGCGGTCCTCAAAGCCGCGCCTTGGACCGCGAGCCTTCAGGCTCGCTTTTGAAAGCTTTCAATTTGAGCAACGCAAACCATTACGCCTCGGCTTCAACCCGGAACGCCGCCGCGAACAGCGCCTTGGTGTAATCGTCGCTTGGCGCGTCGAAAATTCGCGCCGCCGGCCCCGCTTCGACGACCTTGCCGTTGCGCATCACGATCACATGCGCCGCCAGCGCCTTCACGACCTTCAGATCATGGCTGATGAACACATAGGCGAGCTGGCGCCGCGCCTGCAAATCGCGCAGCAGATCGACAATCTGCGCCTGCACGGACATGTCGAGCGCCGAGGTCGGCTCGTCCAGCACGATGAGCTTGGGCGCCAGCACGATGGCGCGGGCGATCGAAATGCGCTGGCGCTGGCCGCCGGAAAATTCATGCGGATAGCGATCCATCGTCGCGGGATCGAGGCCGGTCTCCATCAGCGCGCCGCGCGACGATTTCGCGCCGCTCGCCGAGCGAGAGTCCGGGCTCGATGGATGGACAACCCTTCCGCGACGATCTCGGCCACCGACATGCGCGGCGACAGCGAGCCGAACGGGTCTTGAAACACCACCTGCATATCGCGGCGCAGCGGGCGCATCTCCTTCGCGGTCTTAGTCGTCGATGCGCTGGCCCATATAGACGATCGGCCCCTCGGAGCGGATCAACCGCAACAGCGCGAGACCCAGCGTCGTCTTGCCCGAACCCGACTCGCCGACGACGCCGACCGTCTCGCCTTCTCGCAGCGTCAGCGAGACGCCGTCCACCGCCTTCACATGATCGACCACGCGGCGCAGAAAGCCGCGCCGGATCGGAAACCACACGCGCAATTGTTCCGTCGAGAGAATGATCGGCGCGTCGCGCCCGCGCTGGATTGGCCGCGCCCGAGGGCTCCGCCGCGAGCAAAGCCTGCGTATAGGGGTGCTTGGGCGCCGCGAACAGGCTTTGCACCGGGCCGGCTTCGACGATCCTGCCGTGCTGCATCACGCAAACATCGTCGGCGATGCGCCGCACGAGGCCGAGATCATGCGTGATGAACAGCATCGCCATGCCGTAGGTCTTGCGCAAACGGTCCAGCAGCGCGAGGATTTGCGCCTGCACCGTCACGTCGAGCGCCGTGGTGGGCTCGTCGGCGATGAGCAGGTCCGGCTTGTTGGCGAGCGCCATGGCGATCATCACGCGCTGACGCTGCCCGCCCGAGAGCTGGTGGGGAAAGGCGTCGAGGCGCTGGCTCGGATTGGGAATGCCGACTTCGCCCAAGAGTTCGATCGTGCGGGCGCGCCGCGCCTCGCGCGAGCGCATGCCGTGCAACTCCAAAATTTCGCCGATCTGCTTTTCGATGCTGTGCAGCGGATTGAGCGAGGTCATCGGCTCCTGGAACACCATGGTGATCCGCGCGCCGCGAATGCCGCGCAGCGCCGCGTCGTCCATCTTCAGCACGTCGTCGCCGGCAAAATTTATGCTTCCCGAGGGGTGATGCGCCGATGGCGGCAGCAGCCGCGCGATCGACAGCGCGGTGATGGATTTGCCGGAGCCCGACTTGCCGACCAGCGCCAGCGTCTTGCCCTTTTCGAGCGAAAGCGAGACGTGGTTGACCGCCAGCGTCTCCTTGCCGCCTTGCATGAAGGAGATGGAGAGGTCGCGAATGTCGAGCAGGGGAGCGGTCATGGAATCCTTGCCATTATCGGAAAGTCTTCCTCGGATCGAAGGCGTCGCGCACCGCTTCGCCGATGAAAATAAGCAGCGACAGCATCAGCGCGATGATGGCGAAGCCGGTCAATCCAAGCCAGGGCGCCTGCAAGTTGGATTTGCCCTGCAACAGCAATTCGCCCAGCGACGGCGACCCCGGCGGCAGGCCGAAGCCGAGGAAATCCAGCGAGGTCAGCGTCGTGATCGAGGAATTGAGAATGAAGGGCAGGAAGGTCAGCGTCGCGACCGTGGCGTTGGGCAGCAGATGGCGCAGGATGATCTTGGCGTCGGACAGACCGAGCGCCCGCGCGGCGTTCACATATTCGAAGTTGCGCGCGCGCAGGAATTCGGCGCGCACCACATGCACCAGCGACACCCATGAGAACAGCAGCAAAATCCCCAGCAGAATGAAGAAGCCCGGCGTCAGGAACGACGAGATGATGATGAGCAGATAAAGCTGCGGCAGCGACGACCAGATTTCGATGACGCGCTGGAAAACGAGATCGACCCTGCCGCCGAAATAGCCCTGAATGGCGCCCGCCGCGACGCCGATCGCCGACGACACGCTGGCGAGGATCAGTCCAAACAGCACGGAAAGGCGGAAGCCATAAATCAGGCGCGCCACGACGTCGCGGCCCTGGTCGTCGGTGCCGAGCCAGTTCCATTCGATGTCGGCGCATCCGCGATTGGGTTCGCCCGGCGCGATTTTCTTCGCCGCCGCCGCGTCGCATTGCTGCTTGCTGAGCAGCCACGTCGGGGGCGAAGGCGCCGGCGTCGGCAAGTCGAGATTATGCGTGTCGTAGGAATAGCGGATCGGCGGCCAGAGCATCCAGCCATGCGCCTCGATCTCCTTGGCGATGGTCGGATCGCGGTAGTCGGTGCGCGCGAGGAACCCGCCGAATTTTTCTTCCGGATAGGTGACGAAGGCGGGAGCAAGCAACTCGCCCTTGTAATAGGCGAGGATAGGCCGGTCGTTGGCGAGAAATTCGGAGCCGAGCGACATCAGAAACATCGCCAGGAACAGCCAGAACGCCCAAAGGCCGCGACGGTTGGCCTTGAAATTGTCGAGCCGGCGCCGGTCGAGCGGCGTGAGCCGAAGGATGCCGGAAAGCAGGATTTTCGGGGCCTTGGCGATTGTGGTGTCCATGGCCTACACCTCGCGCGTTTCGAAATCGATGCGCGGATCGATCCAGGTGTAAGTGAGATCCGAGATGAGATTAACGACAAGTCCGAGCAGCGCGAAAATATAAAGATTGGCGAACACCACGGGGTAGTCGCGGTTGACGATGGATTCGAACGAGAGATAACCGAGGCCATCGAGCGAGAAAATCGTTTCGATCAACACCGAGCCGGTCAAGAATGCGTGGACGAAGGCGCCGGGAAAGCCGGCGACGACGATCAGCATCGCGTTGCGGAACACATGGCCGTAAAGCACGCGGTGTTCGGTGAGGCCCTTCATGCGCGCCGTCTGCACATATTGCTTGCGTATTTCGTCGAGGAAGGAATTTTTGGTCAGAAATGTTTGCGTGGCGAAGGCGCCCAGCGTCATCGAAAACACCGGCAGCGCGATGTGCCAGAGATAATCGCCGACCTTGCCGAGCAGCGAGAGCTGATCGAAATTATCGGAAGTGAGGCCGCGCAACGGAAAGATTTGCCAGAACGAGCCGCCGGAAAACAGCACGATCAGCAGCATGGCGAAAAGAAAGCTCGGGATCGCATAGCCGACGATGATGACATTGGATGTCCAGGCGTCGAAACGCGTGCCGTCGCGCACCGCCTTGGCGATGCCGAGCGGTATCGAGATCGAATAGGAGATCAGCGTCATCCATAAGCCCGAGCGACATCGAGACCGGCAGTTTTTCGCCGATCAGCTTCAGCACGCTCTCGTCGCGAAAATAGCTGCGGCCGAAATCGAACATCGCGTAGTTCTTCACCATCAGAAGAAAACGCTCCCAGGCCGGCTTGTCGAAGCCGAACTGCTTTTCGAGTTCGGCGATGAACTTTGGATCGAGCCCCTGCGCCCCGCGATATTTCGATGATGAGTCGGCGCCGCCGGCCGCCATTTGCGTCGAGGAGCTTTGCCCGACTTCGCTTCCGCCTCCGGAAAAGCGCCCGGTGGCGCCGGTGTCGTAGCCCTGCAGCTGAGCGATGATCCGCTCGACCGGGCCGCCCGGCGCGAATTGCACGATGACGAAGGAAATAAACATGATGCCGAGGATCGTCGGGATCATCAGCAGCACGCGCCGCGCGATATAGGCTCCCATCGTTTCAGCGCCCCGTGAAGTTGATCTTGCGCGCCTTTTCCTCGTCCCACCACCAGGTCGAGGCGACGCCGGGATCGAAATGCGGCGGCCGTTCCGGACGACCGAACAGATCCCAGTGAGCGATGCGATGCACCGGATTGTACCAATGCGGAACCCAATAGTGGCCAGCGCGCAGCACGCGGTCGAGCGCCCGGCAGATTGTGACGAGCTCTTCGCGCGTCGCGGCGGTAAGCGCCTTTTCGATCAGCGCGTCGACGACGGGATCGGAAATCCCGGTGAAATTGCGCGACCCATCCACATGCGCGACCCGCGAGCTGAAATAAGCGCGAAGCTCCTCGCCCGGCGACCAGCCCATCGCCAAATTATCGACAATCACGTCGAAATCGAAACTGTCGAGCCGCTGCTTGAATTGCGCCGCATCGACGATTCGCTGGCGCGCATTGACGCCCAGCAGGCTCAAATTCTTGATGAAGGGCTGCGTGTGGCGCTCGAACAAGCTGGAATAGTCCAAAAATTCGAATTCGAGCGGGGAGCCATCGGGCAGTCGGAGCGCATTGCCTTTGCGCTGGCAGCCGGCCGCCGCGAAAAGTTCAGCGGCGTGCTTCAACAGCGCGCGGTCCTGGCCCGAACCATCGGAGACTGGCGGCGAAACAGCCTCGCCGAAAACCGCGTCAGGCAATTTGTCGCGAAACGGTTCGAGCAGCGCCTTCTCGGCGTCGCTCGGCAGGCCCGTCGCCGCGAGCGGAGAGTTCTCGAAATAGGAAGTGACGCGCTTATAGGCGTCGTACATCAGATTGCGGCTCGTCCACTGGAAATCGAAGCAATAGCCGATCGCCTCGCGAACGCGCGGATCGGCGAAGACTTTGCGCCGCGTGTTAAAGACCCAGCCCTGTATGCCGGGAATATTGGCGTTGGGGAGTTCGAAGCGCTTGACGCGGCCGTCCTTGAAGGCGGGGAAATCGTATCCCGTCGCCCAGACGCGGGCGATGTTCTCCTCGCGCTCAGTGAAGGCGCCCGCCTTGAAAGCTTCAAAGGCCACCTGGCTGTCGCCAAAATATTCGAAGCGGATGACATCGAAATTGGAGAGACCGACATTGACCGGAAGATCCTTGGCCCAATAGTCGGGGACGCGCTGATAGGCGATAAAGCGCCCCTGCTCGAACGAGCCGATTTTATAGGCGCCGGAGCCGAGCGGCGGCTCCAGGGTCGTCTTCTCGAAATCGTGCTTCTCGTAATAGGCTTTCGAGAAGATCGGCTGACCCGCGACGGTGATCGGCAAGTCGCGCGTGCGCTCCGGCGCGAAACGCACGACCAAAATATCGTCGGCCTCGGCCTCGGCGCTTTTCAGGTCGCGCAGCAGTTGCGCGATGACGGGATGCCCCTTGGCGCGCAAAATATTGAGCGAAAACGCCGCGTCATGCGCGGTGAGTTTGGAGCCGTCGTGAAAGCGCGCTTCGGGACGCAAAAAGAAACGATAGGTCAGCCGATCCGGCGAGATGCGCACGGATTTGGCCACGAGGCCATAAAGCGCGTCGCGCTCGTCCAAGCTTTGCGTCATCAGACTGTCGAAGATCGAACGACAGGCCGATGGCGGGATTGCCGCGCAGAACATAGCCGTTCAGCGTGTCGAAGGTTGGCGAGGGCGGCGATAGCGTCAGCGTTCCGCCCTTGGGCGCGTTCGGATTCGCATAGCCGAAATATTTGAAGTCCGGTTTTTCCGCCAGTTCGCCGAAAGTCGAGAGGCCGTGGCTTTCGGTTTCGCCCGCCTCCAGCGCGGCGGCGAAGTCTCGCGGGCTTGCCAGCAGAGCCAGCCCGGCGGCGCCCGTCTGAAGGGCGCGGCGGCGGGATATGGGAAACGCAAAGCGATGCTCTTTCACGGGATCGGCCTCGAATTGTGCGGGAAACGCGCGCCCGGCGCGCCTTTCGGATGATTCGCCCCGATTATGTCGGAATTTGGCGCCCCCGCCAGTCCCCATTCCTCCCCAAGGCCGGCGGGGCGCGTCGGGACGGTTTTTCGGAGGTTTTTTATCTCGGCGCTTTTTCTTATATGAGCAATGCGCCGCGACCCGCGAGGCGGGAGAAGCGGCGCAACCATAGAGGGAGAAACGATACGATGGATCCGCGCCAGTCCAGCCTGTTCCGCCAGCAGGCTTTCGTCGATGGGTCGTGGATCGACGCCGAGAGCGGCGCGGTTTTCGCCGTGCGCGACCCGGCGACCGGCGAGCTTCTGGGCCATGCGCCCGACATGGGCGCGAGCGAAACGCGGCGCGCCATCGCCGCCGCCGAGCGCGCTTTGCCGCTCTGGCGCGGCAAGACCGCCAAGGAGCGGGCGCAAATCATGCGCCGCTGGTTCGAGTTGATCCTGGCCGAGCAGGAGACGCTGGCCCAAATCATCACCGCCGAACAGGGCAAGCCGCTCGTCGAGGCGCGCGGCGAAATCCTCTACGGCGCCTCTTTCATCGATTGGTTCGCCGAGGAGGGGCGGCGCGTTTATGGCGACGTGCTGCCGATCATCGGCTCCGACCGCCGCCTGCTGACGTTCAAACAGCCGGTCGGCGTCGTCGCGGCGATCACGCCGTGGAATTTCCCCTCCGCCATGTTCGCGCGCAAGGTCGGGGCCGCGCTCGGCGCCGGCTGCGCGATGGTGTTGAAGCCGGCCGAACAGACGCCGTTCTCGGCGCTGGCGCTGGTCGAACTCGCCCAGCGCGCCGGCGTTCCCGACGGCGTCGTCAATGTGGTGACGGCGCTGGACCCAGCGCCCATCGGGCTGGAGTTCGCGCGAAATCCCGCCGTGCGCAAGGTGACCTTCACCGGCTCGACCGAGGTCGGCAAGATCCTGCTGCGCCAGGCGGCGGAAAATGTGCAGAAATGCTCGATGGAGCTTGGCGGCAACGCGCCGTTGATCGTGTTCGAGGACGCCGATTTCGACCTCGCGATCAAGGGCGCGCTCGCCACCAAATACAGAAATTGCGGCCAGACCTGCGTCTCCGCCAACCGCATATTGGCGCATGAGAGCATCGCGCGGGCTTTCGCGGAGCGACTCGCCGAGGCGGCGGGGCGGCTCAAGGTCGGCGATGGTCGGGAAGAGGGCGCGGTGATCGGCCCGCTGATCGAACAGGCGGCGGTCGAAAAATGCGAGCGCCATGTCGCGGACGCCGTGGCGCGCGGCGCCGCGCTGCTGACCGGCGGCGCCCGCCATGCGCTGGGCGGAACCTTTTTTCAGCCGACGGTGCTGGCCGGCGTGAGCGAGGACGCGCTGATCTTTCGCGAGGAGACTTTTGGGCCGGTGGCGCCGATTGTCTCTTTCAAGGACGAAGCGGATGCGATCCGTCTCGCCAACGGGACGCCCTATGGACTCGCCTCCTATTTCTACAGCCGCGACCTTCCCCGCATCTTCCGCGTCGCCGAGGCGCTGGATTTCGGCATGGTCGGCGTCAACGAGACGCTGATTTCGTCGGAAACCGCGCCGTTCGGCGGGATCAAGCAATCCGGTCTGGGGCGCGAGGGCTCGCGTTATGGTCTCGATGATTATCTGGAGATCAAATATGTGTGCCTCGGCGGAATGTAGAAGACGGGGGCCGCGCGGCCCCCGCTTTCGCATTAGCGTCAGCGCACCAGTCCTAGCCCGATGACGCCCGAAATAATCAAGTAGATCGCCACGATGTAATTGAGCAGCCGGGGCATGACCAGTATCAGGACGCCGGCGATCAGCGAGACTATCGGTTGAAGATGCGCGATGCCAATTGTCATATTTGATGCTCCCTCGAATTGCCGCGAGCGCGCCTGGCCGAGTCGCCTCGCGGGATCGCGCCAACGATAAACTAGCGCCAAGCTATCACAAGACCAGCGGACAGGCTTCTCGCCCCACACGCCCGCGTCGAGGCGGCTACCCAGACATCACGAAATTGGCGGGCTTACGGGAAAATTTACCGCGAGCGCGCTACCATCGCCGCAAGGATTGCCCGCGCCATCGCTTGTGAAAATACTGCCCGGGCTTTCCGCTTTTTGCGCGCTTTCCGCTCGGATGGAATCATCCAGGCGACAAGAAATCGCGCAAGATTAGATTACTGGAGCAAGTTCCGGCCGCGAAAGTCCGCCAACTCTAGCGGAACTTGCTTTAGCGGACCAGCCGATCCCTCGCGCCGATTGGTCGCGAAGGCGGCGTTTCAATTTGTTTTCGTGCGTGAGTGTTCACAGCGAGTAACGTCCATGAGGAGGATGCTGTTTGGCCTGCTGACGTTTGGCGCCTGCGCCACGAACGCCGCCGCCCTCGCCGAAGAGCTTTCCGCGATGGACGATTTCGCCACATCGCCGCTGCGCAAGACTCTCGACCCTCAAGTCGAGATTTTTCCGCTCGCCTTGGAAGACCGTCGATTCGATCCGCGCGCGAACGCCGAGATCGCCGCCGCGCCCGTGGATTCGATGATATTCGACCGCATCGGCCTTCGCGATGGGCCCGTGGACCCACAAGCCGCGCGCCCGACGGCGGAATTCGCGACCACGGATTTTATCGGGCCGCCATTCTGGGCAAGTGATCAGTTAATATTGTCGGTCGCAAGCCGAACCTAAACACTTTGCTTGGATATCAAGCCATCGTCGACGCCATCAAGTTTCAGGGATGGTTCGGCGCCGCGGCGCAAGCCCGAATTTGGAGGCTGGATCAGGAAAACAGGCGCCCCGGCGGCGGCGCTGGCCTTGGAACCATATGGGAATTGGACGCCGCGCCGAGCTCCCAAACAATGTTTTTTGCAAAAGGCTTTTATTCAGACGTATTTCAGAGATCTCTCGTCGAGATAAAGCCAGGCTACGCCGTATTGGACAATTTTTCGTTCGCGGCTTTCGCGGCCGGAAAACTCTACATCGGTCCCTTCGCGGTTTTAACCGGCCATTGGCGCGATAAAATTTGCAAGGCCGGCCTTCAACTGACGTTCGGCGAGATAGGCGCTTTCACCCTAACCTTCGCGGGCGGCCTTTCGCGCGACAAATACGCCGGCGCCGGCGCCTTCGGCATGATCGAATCGTCTCTGCGATTCTAACGACGCCCGAGCCGCCGGCCCAACCGGCTTCCCCGGCGGCCGGCCTTGCCCTCGGCGTGAAATCGACGATTACGCGCCGGCCTTCGCCGGTCTTCCGCGTTTGCGCGGAGCGGCGGCGGCCGCCTTCTTGGCTGGCGCGGCGGCGCTCTTGCGCAATTGCCCCAGTCCCGAGCGCTTCGCCAGTTCCGATCGCTGAGCCGCGTAATTGGGCGCGACCATCGGATAATCGGCCGCCAAGCCCCATTTCGCGCGATATTCGTCCGGCGTCAGTCCAAGCGTCGCCAAATGTCGGCGTAACGACTTGAATTTCTTGCCGTCGTCAAGGCACACGAGATAATCGGGCGTGATCGACTTGCGGATGGACACCGCCGGCTCTTTCTTCTCCACTGGCGGCGCCGCGCTCGCCGAACCGCTCGCGACTCCCGTCAAGGCGGCGTGCACGGAGTGGATCAGCGCCGGCAATTCGCTGATCGGCAGGGAGTTATTGGCGACGAAAGCGGCTACGATCTCGGCGGCCAGTTCGATCGATTTCGAAGGTTCAGAGTCGGATGTCGTCATGGGACAATTCCTCGAGTGACTGGAAGGATACGAATACGCCTTCGTCAGCCATTCGTCGATACCTAAAATAAACTTTACGTCATGAGAGCGATAAGTCTCCGCGGCGACATATCGAGTAGCGCGACGACTTTTAGGGGAATTCAGCGGCAGCATGACTTTCGCGGCGCCCGTATAAGTTGGCGGCGACCAGGTGGTCGCCGCGATTTCGCGAGGCGTCGGCGTCGGGAGACGGCTCCGAATCAGTAAAATGGAGCGGCTGAAGAGATGTTCGTCCGAATTCGCCGGAGGGCTCCGCCCGACCCGACGCGACACTTAGCCGCTCTTGTTCAAGAAGTGGATGGACATAAGCTTCCCGTTCTCGGACAATATTTGGAGCGCTCGGCGTCGGAGGCGGTCCAGAAGGCGAGCGAACAGGAAGAGGCGTTCCGAATGCCGATTGAAATTCCGAGCGAAGTTCGCGCGAGAGCGAGCATGTCGCGAGAGCGCGAAAGCCGGTTGTCATGCCCGAAGCGATAACGATCCGATCCAGTTCAGCGGCGGCGCCGGTCGTCGCCCCGCGCCGCCGCTTGGGCGGCCTCGCCGCCGCGATCCTTGGCGCGGCGCTCCTCGCCGGCGCCGGGCTTTACTGGACCATGGGCCGCGAGAGCGCGACGCATTACGTCACGCGGCAAATCTCGCGCGGCCCCATCGTGCGCGCCGTCACCACCAGCGGCACGGTCAATCCCGTCATCACCGTGCAAATCGGGACTTACGTCTCCGGCGTCATCGAGGCGCGCTATTGCGATTACAACACGCAGGTCAAGAAGGGGCAGATTTGCGCCAAGGTCGACCCCCGCCCCTATCAGGTCGTCGTCGATCAGGACCGGGCCAATCTCGGCGTCGCGCGGGCGCAACTGGTCAAGGATCAGGCCAATCTCGTCTATGCGAAGCTGGCTTACGACCGCAACAAGAGGCTCGCCGCGACCAAGGCCGTATCGCAGGATGTGCTGGACGCCTCGAAAAACGCGCTCGACCAGGCGTCGGCGCAGATCGGGCTGGACGAGGCCACCATCGCGCTCCAGGAAGCGCAATTGCACGCCGCCGAAATCAATCTCGGCTACACCGATATTATTTCGCCGGTCGACGGCACCATCGTCACCCGCGCGGTGGAGATGGGCCAGACCGTCGCCGCGAGCTTCCAGACGCCGACGCTGTTCCTGGTCGGAACCGATCTGACCATCATGCAGGTCGACACCAATGTCTCCGAGAGCGACATCGGCGCGATCAAGCCCGGCGACAAGGCGTCCTTCACCGTCGAATCCTTCCCCAATCGCGTCTTCAATGCTCAAGTGACGGAGGTGCGGCAGTCGCCCCAGACCATCCAGAACGTCGTCACCTATGACGTGGTCGTCGCCGCGCCAAACCAGGATCTCTCCTTGAAGCCGGGCATGACGGCGACGACGCGCATCATCGTCGACGAGCGCGCCGACGCGTTGCGCCTGCCGGATCAGGGGCTGCGCTATGTTCCGGGCGGACTTCATCGGCGTTCCGAACGCGCAGACGCCTCCGGACGGCTCCGGCGGCGTCAGGGTCTGGGTGTTGCGCGACGGCGCTCCGCGCCCGGTGATCATCGTGCCGGGCCTCGACGACGACAGCTACACCGAGATCGTCAAGGGCGATCTGCATCCCGGAGACGAGATCATCATCGGCGAGGAAGCGAAAAAGAGCGCGACGCCGTGACGGACCTTGTCATCGACGTGAGAAACCTCACCCGGACCTTTCTGGTCGGCGACATGGAGGTTCACGCGCTGCGGGGCGTCGATCTTTCCGTGGAGCGCGGCGAGTTCGTGGCGATCATGGGCGCCTCGGGCTCCGGAAAATCGACGCTGATGGCGATTCTCGGCTGTCTCGACCCGCCGTCCGGCGGCCATTATTTTCTGGAAGGCGTCGACGTGGCGGCGCTGGCCGAGCCGGAACTGGCCAAGCTTCGCGGCGAGCGGCTCGGCTTCGTGTTCCAAAGCTTCAACCTTCTCGCCCGCACCAGCGCGCTGGAAAATGTCGCTCTGCCGCTGTTCTATTCCGACAGCGCGTCGGACGGCGTTCACCGGCTCGACAAGGCGCGCTCGGCGCTAAAGCTGCTCGGGCTCGCCGACCGCGAAAAAAATACGCCGGCGCAGCTATCGGGCGGCCAGCAGCAGCGCGTCGCCATCGCCAGGGCGCTGATCAACGGGCCCAGCGTATTGTTCGCCGACGAACCCACCGGCAATCTCGACACCAAGACCTCGCATGAGATCATGGAGACGCTGGTCGCGCTCAACCGCGATCAGGGCGTGACGATCATCGTCGTCACCCATGAATCCGATATCGCGGCCTACGCCGGGCGGGTCATCACCATGCGCGACGGGCTGATCATCTCGGACGAGCGGCGCAAGCCGACCGCCGCGCCGGCGCCCGCCCAATCCGCGAGCGCGGCGGACGCATCGGCGGCGGCGCTGATTTTTCATCCGCGAGACAGCGCGGCGACGGGCGCGGCCCGCGTTTCGACGCTGGCCTTCGCGTCGATGATCGTCTCCGCCGCGATACAGGCGATCGGACGCAACAAGCTGCGCTCGGCGCTGACCATGCTCGGCGTATTCATCGGCGTCGCCGCGCTGATCGCGATGGTGGCGGTCGGCAATGGCGCGAACGCGGCGGTGCGCAAGCAGATCGAGAGTCTCGGCACCAATCTCGCGGTCGTTCTTCCCGGCGCCGTGCTGACCGGCGGCGCGCGGGCGGGCTTTGGCAGCGCCTCGACGCTGACCGTCGCCGACGCGCAGGCGATCCGCCGCGAGGCGACGACGGTCGCGCTGGTCGCCTATCTGATGCGTCAGATGGGCCAGGTGCAGATGGGCAATCAGAACTGGACCACCAATATTCAGGCGGTGTCCGTCAATTATCCGCCCGTCACCAATTGGACCATCGAGTCCGGCCGCGGCATCACCCGGAGGACGAAAAGAGCGCCGCCCTCGTCGTGGTGATCGGCCGAACGGTCCAAAAGCAGCTATTCGCCCACGGCGAAAATCCGCTCGGCGCGACTATTCTGATCAAGGGCTTTCCGTTGCGCGTCGTCGGCGTGCTCACCGCCAAGGGGCAGAGCATGTGGGGCCAGGATCAGGACGATCTGGTGATGATCCCGTTCAAGACCGGCGAGGAAAAAGTGCTCGGCGTCGCCTCGCCGAACCAGGCGACGAATTTGACGGCGCTTTATCCGCTGGCGCCCAATCCGTTCAACCTGCAACCGCGCCTCACCGGCTATGTCAATTCGATCTATGTGCAGGCGACGGCGCAGGACAGGATTTTTACGTCGATCGCCGAAATCGACCGCATCCTGACCCGCCGCCACCGCATCAAGCCGACCGACATAAAGGATTTCGACATCCGCAACCTCAGCCAGATCGCCGAGACCGCCGAGGGCAGCAGCCGCGTCATGGCGATCCTTCTGGCCATTGTCGCCTCGATCTCGCTGCTCGTCGGCGGCATCGGCATCATGAATATTCTGCTGGTCTCCGTCACCGAGCGCACGCGCGAGATCGGCCTGCGCATGGCGGTCGGGGCGCGGCGCATGCATGTGCTGATGCAGTTTTTGGCGGAGGCCGTGCTCATCAGCGTCAGCGGCGGCGTCGCCGGCATTGTCGCGGGCGTCGTGATCTCGGAAATCATCGCGCTGTTTTCGCAATGGTCGTCGCCAGTGTCGCTCGGCGCGATCGTGATAGGCTTCGCATTCTCCGCCGCGGTGGGGATATTCTTCGGCTATTATCCCGCGCGAAAGGCGGCTCGGCTCGATCCGATCCAGGCGCTGCGCTATGAATGAGGACCGCATGAAAACAGCATCGCTATTGCTCGCCATAATGCTCGCTTGCGGCGCGGCCCCTCTCGCGCGGGCTCAGGAAGGCCAAAGCGACCTCATAGCCTCCGGCCATGATTTCGCGCTAAAAGTCTGCGCGGCCTGCCATGTCGTGGCCACGGACCAGATATCGCCGCCGATCCTGAAGCCGCCCGCGCCAAGTTTCCTGGCGATCGTCAAGCATGGCGACGTGTCCGAGGCGTCGTTGCGAAAGCTCTTGAGCACGCCGCACGGCAATCTCGGACGGAGCGCCAAAATGCCCAATCCTCAGCTCGCCGATTTTCAAATCGACAAAGTCGTCGCTTATCTTCTCAGCTTGAAGAGCGGCAAGGGCTCCGCCAAATAAAGCGACGAAACAGGAGATGCGCCTTGGACGATAGATCGTTCGATCAAACAGCGGAAGCGAAGACCCAGGCCGGCGCGCGCTATATCCGCTTCTTCAGCGAGATCGGCATCGAGGACGTTCCGCTGGTCGGCGGCAAGAACGCCTCGCTTGGCGAGATGTTCCGGGAGCTGACGCCCAAGGGCATCGCCGTTCCCAATGGCTTCGCGATCACCGCCGAGGCCTATCGCCATGCGCTCGAGACCGCCGGCGCTTGGCCGGCGTTGAAAG
Organism: uncultured Alphaproteobacteria bacterium; assembly: GCA_963710695.1. Classification (GTDB taxonomy): domain Bacteria; phylum Pseudomonadota; class Alphaproteobacteria; order Rhizobiales; family Beijerinckiaceae; genus Methylocystis. The sequence continues at coordinate 16,628 of CAVQBO010000029.1, forward strand.
AGACGCTCGCCGGGCTCGATGTTTCCGATGTCGACGATCTGGCGCGCCGCGCCGCGCGGGCGCGCGAGATCGTCTACGCCGCCGCCTTGCCCGCCGATCTCGACGCGCAAATCCGCGAGGCGCTGGCGCGATTGACCGCGGAATATGGTTCGAAGCTTAGCGTCGCGATCCGCTCGTCGGCGACGGCGGAGGATTTGCCGAGCGCCAGCTTCGCCGGGCAACACGACAGCTATCTCAATGTGCGCGGCGAAGCCAACGTGCTCGACGCGGTGCGCCACTGCTTCGCGAGCCTGTTCACCGATCGGGCGATCCGCTATCGCGTCGACAATGGCTTCGACCATTTCAAGGTCTTCAATTCCGTCGGCGTCATGAAGATGGTTCGCTCGGACCTCGCCTCTTCCGGCGTCATCTTCACGATCGACACCGAGACCGGCTTCGAGGATGTCGTGTTCATCACCGGCGCGCTCGGTCTTGGCGAGAATGTGGTGCAGGGCGCCGTCGATCCCGACGAGTTCTATGTGTTCAAGCCGACTTACCGCGCGGGGAAAAAGGCGGTGCTGAAGCGAACGCTTGGCGGCAAGAAAATCAAGATGATTTTCTCGGACGGCGGGCGCGTCACCACCCGCAATGTCCCGACCGACCGCAAGGAGCAGCAGAAATTCTGCCTCACGGACGCGGAAGTCGATCGAGCTCGCCGGCCAGGCCATCGCGATCGAGGAGCATTACAGCGCCAAGGCGGGCGTCCACCGTCCGATGGACGTGGAATGGGCCAAGGACGGCGTGGACGGGCGGCTCTATATCGTGCAGGCGCGCCCGGAAACCGTGGCGTCGCGCCGCGATCGCAATTTCATCGAGGAATATCGGATCGAGAAACACGGTCCGGTCAGGATCGAAGGCCGCGCGGTCGGCGCCAAAATCGCTTTCGGCAAGGCGCGGGTCATCGAACATTTGAGCGAATTGTCGCAATTCCTTCCCGGCGAGATTCTCGTCGCCGACACCACCTCGCCCGATTGGGGCACGGTGATGAAATCGCCGCCGGCATCGTCACCAATCGCGGCGGACGCACCTGCCACGCGGCGATCGTCGCGCGCGAACTCGGCATTCCCGCGATCGTCGGAACCGACGCCGCGACGCGCGCGATCCGCACGGGCGAGATGATCTCCGTCTGTTGCGCCGAGGGCGACGTCGGCAAGGTCTATGAGGGCGAGATCGAGTTCTCGATCGAGAAGACCGATCTGTCCAATCTGCCGCGGCCCGCGACGCATGTGATGATGAATGTCGGCAATCCCGAGAGCGCCTTTTCGCTCTCCGCGCTGCCCAATGACGGCGTGGGCCTCGCCCGCATGGAGTTCATCATCACCGACTCCATCAAGGCGCATCCGATGGCGCTCATTCATCCCGAAAGGATCGCGGACGCGCGCGAGCGCGCCGAGATCGAGCGGCTGACGGAATATTATGCGAGCCCCAGCGAATTTTTCACGCAGCGCCTGTCGGAAGGCGTCGCGACCATCGCCGCCGCCTTCTATCCAAAGCCGGTCATCGTTCGCATGTCGGACTTCAAGACCAATGAATACGCCACGCTGCTCGGCGGTCGCGCGTTCGAGCCGGTCGAGGCCAATCCGATGATCGGTTTTCGCGGCGCCTCGCGCTATGCTCACCCGGCCTACGCGGAAGGCTTCGCGCTCGAATGCGCGGCGATGAAGCGCGTGCGCGACGAGATGGGATTCGTCAATGTCAAACTGATGATCCCGTTCTGCCGGCGCGTCGAGGAAGCGGAGCGCGTCGTCTCATTGATGCGCGAGTTGGGTTTGGAGCGCGGCAAGGACGGCCTCGAAATTTACGTGATGTGCGAAATTCCCAACAATGTGGTGCTGATCGACGAATTCGCCAAGCATTTCGACGGATTCTCGATCGGCTCCAACGATCTCACGCAACTCACGCTCGGCGTCGACCGCGATTCGGAAATCGTCGCCTTCGATTTCGACGAGCGCGACGAGGGCGTGAAGGCGATGATCCGTCTCGCCGTCGAAGGCGCGCGGCGCAATGGGCGCCACTGCGGCATCTGCGGCCAGGCGCCCTCGGATTATCCTGAAATCGCGGAGTTTCTGGTGCGGCTCGGCATAGATTCGATCAGCCTCAATCCCGACACGGTGCTGCGCGCGACGACGCGCATTCTCGAACTGGAGCGCTCGCTCGGCCGGGACCGGCGATGAGCGACGCGCCGACCCTGACGAAGACGCTGCTCAACGGCGTGAAGCTCAACTGCCCCAACTGCGGCGCGGGCGAGATTTTCGCGAGCTATCTCAAGCGGCGCGACACGTGCCCGCATTGCGGCGAGAGTTTTGTCGGCCTCGACGCCGACGACGGCCCGGCGTGGCTGACGATCGGCATCGCCGCGCATATCGTCGTGCCGTTGCTGATCTTCCTGGAGCGCCGCGAATGGCTCGGCTATTACGCCGAGTTTCTCGTCGTGATGGTCGCGACGGTCGCCATTGTGTTGCTCGTTCTTCCGCGCTCGAAGGGTTTTTGGATTTCGATTCTCTGGTGGAACTCCAAACAGAGAGACTGATAGCGTCGTGGGTGCGCACGCTGGGCCTCGCGGAGGCGATCTTCGCCCAACGGACAAGCGGACGCGAAGCCTTTGGGATTCGCCTCATTCTGGCGGGCGTGGCGCTCGCGCAACGGCGGATGAGGCTTGGGGGCGGGGCGTTAGGCGGTGGCGGGCGAAATTTGGCGATTGGGGCGCTGTTTTGGGGGGTGGGCGGCGGAATGTGGGAGTCAGCAACGCGCCAGAAGCGGACCTTCGTAAGCACTGCATGATCCGGCAAATGCATACGCTGAAACTACCAAACAGCCAACGAAACGCGCGGCGCAAGAACGTTCGGCCATCTTTATTGATCGGCTCTCCATGCGCCATTAACACCTTCTCGGTCGGCCAAGAGAAAATGCGCTCGAGAGAGAGCGCCGGGCGGCGCGGCGATCGATCGTCGTGCTGCGAGACTTCCGCGGGACCGATGGCTCCGGGCTCACCATGAGGTCCAATCGCGCCATGATCGCCCGCCAACCCGAGAACCAGTCGGGCGGAAATTGTTGGATCAGATCGGTGAAGAGCGTGACGCGGCTCTTATGATGAAAGAACACGACCTCTGTCGTGATGAGATTTCCCAGCACCGCGACTTGATCGATTTCGGCGGCCCAATCCTCGTCCGGGCCATCCGCGAGATCGGCGTCGAACGGAATATCTTTGCGCTTCTTACGCAACCGGGGCGGAGCGTATAATCTCGCGTGCGGATAGGCGCGCGAGTTCGTGGGCTTTCTCCAAAAGCTCGACGCCGCCTAGCCGTCGTCAACGGCGATCAAGCTGATCCTCGACAATCATTCCGCGCACATCCGGCGAATGTATCAGTTCATTGGGCTCGGGCTCGGGCTCTTTGCTGGAGCATTTTTTTGCAGAGCCGCGCGCGCCGCGGCGCTTCCGCTTTTGGCCGCCTCTTCCAATAGCTTCTTCGCCTTCGCCGGATCCCTGGGAGCAACTTTGCCCTCAAGATACATCAGACCCAGTTCATATTTGGCGACCACGCTGCCACCGGCGGCCGCCCGCCTGTACAATTCCATCGCTTTGGCCCCATCCCTTGGCACTCCTATTCCTAGCACGCGCATTTTCGCAAGATTTCTCATGGCGCGCACGTCGCCGGCCCTTGCGGCGAAGTCATAATAGGCCGCCGCTTTGGCCTCATCCTTTTTCGGCAAGCCCATCCCGTTGAGATAGATAATCGCGAGCGAATTCGCGGCGGAGGCGCTCCCTGCCTCGGCCGCCCTCTCAAGCACGCGCCGCGCCTCGTCGTAACGCTTCGCGGCATAGAAGGCGCGCCCAAGCTGAAACGCGATCCTACGCTCATTGGGATAGGAGGACGCCGCGGCCGAACAGGCGGCTATGGCGCGATCCGGGTCAATGCGTGAAAATTCCACGCTGGCGACGTCGGCCAGCCGGTCCGAGTCATCTGGGCTCGCCGCCAGCTTGTCGCATTCCGCGATTGACCGCGAAGACGAAAGCGCGTCGACAGAACGCTCGGCTTCGATTTGCGAGGCCAACCGCGGCAAGGGATCCGCGGCGACATCCACTTGCTTGCTCTGATCCTTGCTCTGATCGCGGTTCGTATCCGTGGCTTGCTGCTCAAGCCGCGAAGATGTTTCGAGCCGCGGCGCTTCCCTATCTTGAGAGGCGGGGCGCGCAGGAGGCGCGACGGCTCCGCTCTGCTTCTCAACCAGACGCTCCTCCGAAGGCCCCGTCACTGCTCTTGCAGCCGGCGAAGATGGAGGGGAAGTGAAATGGACGAACGCGGCGTATAAAAGTGCAAGGATTGAAAGGAACACCGCGCCACCGGCGCCGATAACGATCGCGCGCCTTATCGACTTTGGCCTGTTGACGGAGCCGCCTCCAATAATTTTCCGCGCTGAAAAATCCGGGGATCTACAAGGTACGATCTCTTCGTGAATCTCCTCAAGATGCTCTCCGCTCCTTTCGGCGGCGTCAACGGGAGCCGCAACTGGACCAATGGCCTCGGCGATCCGATCTAGGTGCGCTTCAAACGGCGGCTCCCATGCGGCGAGCCAATCGCGATCCTCGACCAAGTCTCTAAACCCGTTAGGAAGCGGCGCGTCCTCAACCGACACTATGACGAGTTTGGCTCCGTTCGCACGCGCCCGCCGCAATTCGCGCTCAAGCTGAGGCGACAATCCGAGGCGGCTGGAGAACACCAACAACGCGACTTCCGCCTCGTCGATAGCTTCCGCGATCTGCTCGTTCCACCTGATGGCCGATGACATGTCTATCGGCGGCGCCCAGACTTGGAAGCCTCTTTTTTCCAGATTTTCGCGGAGAGTTTCGGCGACCGCCTTATCGGCGGTACAAAACCGCAAGAACACCTTGTGATGCATGTTACACTCCAAAATGCGAGAGAGTGAAGGCGCGTTGGAACGGATCGCAACTTCTATGAAACTTCCAAGCAGAAATAGAGAAAATCGAGTGTAATAGCAACAAGCGACCATTTTCATGGTTACATCGTCTTGAGACGCCGGTGAAGGTCGGTATCAGCATTTACAAGAATAAATATATATAGCGTTGTTGCTTATTCCAATCAAGCACAGGAGACAACGTTGATTGTGAGCGCCGCTTCGATCTTGGAAATTACCAATCGACGTCTTCGGCCGTCAGAAGAAGATCTTTCGAGAGGGCTGTAAAAAATAGCCGCTGTTCACCGACATGGAAAGTGCGGCAGAAGGTCAGGTCGTCGGCGCAGTCGCACAACAAAAAAGCCCGCGGGGCGGCGCCATCTCTGTCGACAGTTTGATCTATCGCGAGAGCTACTCGCGCCAGCGAAGCGGCGAGACGTTCAGTGTTGCCCGCCTCGCTGTTCGAAGCGAGAGGAAGTCCTTCCTCATTACTCAACAAAACGGTATCAAGCCGTCCAACCGAAGCGATCCGATCGAGCAAGCGGGTTAGATCGCGCTTTTCGCCTTGACTGACGCTGAATTTCGCCAAATCGCGGGAAATTGGCTCGCGTTCCGCCGGACCGCCGACGCGGGCCTGCAGGGCTCTGACTTTGCCGGCCAGACGCTCGCGCTCCGCCATGCCGGCGCGAACGCCCCAAAGATACCCCGCGCGCAGGAGGACGAGGATTGCAGCGAGCGAAATCCCGAGCGCAAGCATCATTGTCGCACCGAAAAAGGTTGCGCGCCTTCGCCGAAGCGGGGTTGCGCGGACTTCCCCCGATGACCGCGGACGTCGACGACGCCTTGGATGGCGTGAGCCGAGCAAACGCGGCCATGTCGGCGGAAGAAAGCTCGAGCCAGATCACAGCCGCGAAAAAACAAATCGCCGAGCCGGTCGCGCCTAGCGGTGGCGCATAACAGACCGGCTCGTCCTCGCCGGCAAGACGCCGGCTGACGAATGGTCTCGCCGACACCTTGGCTTTTATCGACTGCTCTGACGACATGAGGTGGCTCGAAAGCTAGGACAGGAAATCGTGGAGGCGATGGGGACGTTACGCCGCCGGCAGTTTGAAGAAGGGCGAAACCAAATCCACGCCGCACTCCAAATCGGCGCACCAGTCTATGAACTGCGCGACCATCTCCTTCCCCTTAAAAAGCGCGCCGTGTTGGGGAGCGATGATCTCGATGTCGAGCGGCCGCACCATGTCGGCCCAGAGGCGCATGATGCGATTTGCCACCATATAGCGCTTGTGGAACCCGGTCATGTATTGAAGGTGCGCGCCAAAATCGGGAACCACGCGATAGTAGCCGCCAATAGAAGCTCCCAAATCCCCCGTATAGAGGATTTTGGCTATAGGATCATAAAGCTGGAAGTTGCCCTCGCTATGCATGAAATGCGCGGGCACCGCGATCAGCGAGCAACCTCCAAGATTGAAAACCATGCCTTCGTCCGGAATAGGCTTCAGGCGGTCAAGCACCATGTGGTCCACGCCGAAATGCGGCACGAAACGAGCCCATAGCACGGAAATATAGGCGGTTGCGTCGGTGGTCATCAGCCAGCCGTTCACCGCCGCGACGATGTCTGGATCCTGGTAGACAGAAAGATGTGCGTCAGCCTACCTCCCGCGAGCCAAAAGGCTCCGCTCAAAACTCGAAGTTGTAGACCCAACATCCGCGATGAATTAGTCGCCGCGACTCGAAAATGCCTGCTTTTTGAAGAAGATAGCCTCATTGAGTTGCGGGAATCTTTCACCTGGTGGGTGCGATGGGGTCGTTGCAGACGGTTTTGCCGTTCAAGCTGGCGGCGACGGACGAATCACTGACCGCGCATAGCGGGTTGGCGCTGTTTGGCGAATATTTGCGGGCGATGGGCGTTGGCGAGCTGATTGATCATGAACTGCCCGTCCCGGCAGCGCGGCGGGATACGAGCCTTCTGCTCATGTTCTTCCGCTGGTTCTCATGCTCTGCTGGCGGCGGACGGACGCTGGAGGATTTGCGCGTTCTGCGAAACGACGAAGGGCTGCGCTGCTCTTCTTCAACTCGAAGAAATGCCGAGCAGCGACGCCACGGGCGATTGGCTGCGGCGCATGGGCGCGCAAGAATTGAGCGCCGGCGAGAGCGAGACCAATGGTTCGGCGGGTCTGCGACGTGTGAACCGCAGCGTCTTTCGCCGATTGTTGCGGCAGGACGACCACGCATCCTACACGCTCGACATCGACGCGACGCAGATCGTGGCGGAGAAACGCGAGGCGCATTACACTTACAAAGGCGAGAAGGGCTACATGCCGATGGTCGGGCATATCGCCGAAACTCGGCCTCGTCGCCGGCTATGAGTTTCGCGAAGGCAATGCGGCTCCGGCGGCGCGCAATCTCGAGTTCATGCAAGCCTGCGAGCGCAACATGCCCAAGGGCAAGAAGATCGCGGCGGTGCGCGCCGACAGCGCGGCCTATCAGGCGGCGATTTTCAACTGGTGCGAGGAGACCGGCAAGGTCTTTGCGATTGGCGCCGATCAGGACGTGGCGGTGAAGGCGGCGATCAAAGCCATTCCCGAAGGCGATTGGAAGACGTTCCGCGACGGAGAAATCGCCGAGACGGTTCATTGCATGAACAAGACCAACAAGGCGTTCCGGTTGATCGTCATGCGTCGCCCTCGCGATCAGGACTTGTTCGAGGAGAGATCGCCCTGGCGCTATCACGCCATCGCCAGCAATCGCGAGAACGAAGACGCGGCCGCGACGATGGAATGGTATTGCAAACGCGGCGACGCCAGCGAGAACCGCATCAAGGAATTGAAGATCGGCTTTGGCATGGACTACATGCCGTGCGGGACGTTCGCAGGCCAACGCCGTGTTCTTTTCCATCGGCGTGCTGACTTACAATCTGTATCTGGGTTTTCGCTCCGACGCGCTGGGAAGCGGATGGGAGCGTTCGCAAGTGCAGACCGTGCGCTGGCGGCTGTTTCAGACGGCGGGCAAGATCGTCCGCCATGGCCGGCAGGTGTATTTGAAGATCAGCGCGGCCATGCTGGACATGTTCAGCGCGATCCGCGAGCGTTGCGCGCGCATCATGCAGGAAGGAGGCGCCGTTCCAGAAACGTCGTGATCGTTTGGCGCGTCCATTTTCGCGATCTGTCACGCCAGAGAAGCCGCTGACGGGGAAGCCGCGCAAAAAACGCCTCGCCAATGCCAAAGACGATGGCCAAAATCGCTATCATGCGGCCCGGCAACACGCCGGCGCCCACCGCGTGACACAAAACGGGGCTGAAAACCGCTATCAACCCCGCACGACCGCGCCGTCCAAAAGCCCATCGCGGATTTTGGGATAGACCTTAATGATTTCCCGGATTGAGCACCATCCCGCAGGAGCCGTGGACGATCACGTGCTGATTTGCTTGAACCGCCATATCTCCGGCCTCAAAATCTTCGAGGAGAATGTTACGGTGAACGCCGTCGTCATAGAGAGTTATGCCAGTCATTAGGGAGCCCTGTCGCTAGGGGAGCGCTTGCGCGCAGGATGAGATGATGCGGTGGAGCTCAGTCAGAGCGCTTTTTGCAGGTCCACTACCGCTTCGCGCATATCGAAAAAGATGAGCCCCAATTTGCTGCTTTCATTCGTGAGGGCGAGAAGCAAAGGACCCGCGTCCCGCGCTGATCAGCACCACGTAGCCATGGTCTCCGCGCACGATGACCTCTTGAACCGCGCCACGCTTGAGCTCCATCGAAGCGCGACTACCGAGGTGAGCAAGGTCGCCGTCATACCGGCGACGCGGGTTTCCTCCATGCTCGCGCTGAGCGCGCTCGCAATCATTAGGCCGTCCTCCGAGATGAGGGCGCTGGCTTCGAGGCCAAGCGAGTCGCTCGACAGTTTTTTCAGGACTTGGTTGATCTCATCGACTTTTCTACATTGGTTCCTCCGTTTTCTCGACGTGGAGAGGGTTCATCGACTGGTCGCCTGATGGCGTCAGGGGTTTCAGGGGTTCCTTCGTGGCGACATCGGCGCGGCTTCCCTCCCGGGAAAATCGCCGCGCGGCGAGCTCCTGGACGATCGCCGTAGGGAACTCGTTCAAGCCGGTGTCGGCCGCGGGAGCGACGTCTTTTGCGTCGACAACTGTCGGCGGAGACGCCTTGCTCGGAAGCTCAGTGAAATTGCTCGCGTCAATCTCAGGCGACGACGACACAACTGGCTCGGCGCGCGTGAGTGGAACGCTCGCGAGAGCCGTCTTTCGTTCCGGGCGGCTCAGGGGAGGGCTCTGTGGGGCGAACTCCATGAGCGGCGACACTCGAGAGTTTCGCCGCCTTATCAGAGTTTGCGGCCCCAGAGCTTTGACTTCCGTCGCTAACGCCGGCG
>CAVQBO010000030.1:0-12171 GCA_963710695.1 uncultured Alphaproteobacteria bacterium
TCGAAGGTTTCGCTATGCGCCTTGGCCTGGGTGACGTTGGTTCCCGGCGCCACGCTATGCGTCAGCCAGACATTGCCGCCAATGGACGAGCCTCTGCCGATGGTGATTTTGCCTAGAACCGTCGCGCCGGCGTAAATCACCACTTCGTCCTCGATGATCGGATGTCGCGCGCGGCCTTTGACCAGGGCGCCGTTCTCGTCCACCTCGAAGCGCTTGGCGCCCAAGGTGACAGCCTGATAGAGCCGCACGCGCCGGCCGATGACCGCCGTCTCGCCGATGACGACGCCGGTTCCGTGATCGATGAAAAAGCCTTCGCCGATCTCGGCGCCCGGATGAATATCGATGCCGGTCTGGGAATGAGCGATCTCGGAGACGATCCGCGCCAGCATCGTGACGCCCAGTCGGTAAAGCTGATGCGCGAGGCGATGACGAATAACCGCCGCGACGCCCGGATAGCAAAACACGATCTCATCATGGCTTTTGGCGGCCGGATCCCCCTCGAAAGCGGCGCGGATGTCGGTGTCGAGCAGCGCGCGGACCTTGGGCAGCTCCAAAATGAATTCTCTGGTGATCTCGGTCGCGCGTCGCTCCAGATCGGCGGGCGTTTCATCTCCATCGCGCGAGAAAAGCAAAAGCTCGCGACGCACTTGCTCCTCGAGCGATTGCGACGTCGCATCGAGCGTCTTTGCGATGAAGACGTCGAGGTCGCCGGCCCGCAATCCTGGCGGACCAAAATGCCGGGGATAAATCACCGACACCAGCGCGTCGACAATGTCGATCATCGCGTCGCGCGACGGCAATTCGGGCAAGGGACCGCCTTGATAACGGCTCTTCTGCGACGCCGCGCGGAGTTTGCGCAACTCCAGGACGACGCCGTCGATATGCGTTCGTTCGCCCGCGCCGGGTCTCAACTCGATCAGTTGGCTCATGCCGCCAGCCCTTGCCATCGCCGCGACCGTTCCACGGAAGCGTCTAATATTTTCTATAGAAATAGTAATCTATTGCAGCCGCGACCGCAAGTTCGCTTTGTTCGAATAGGCGTTCTGGGGATCACCCGGCGGCGAAGGCGAGGCCGCCTCAAGCCTCGGCCGCCACGACGAAGCCGTGCTCGCCGCCGCCCTCGCGCAAGGCGGCCTCATCCGCCTCCTCGATACGATGAGAAGCGACGGCCGCGGTTCTTGGTCCCCGGCGCGCCGCGATCAGGAATTCCTCGACGGCGGCGCTCGGACCGGCGACGAGGGTCTCCACCGATCCGTCGCGGCGATTGCGCACCCAGCCGTCGAGATGCAGTCGCCCGGCCTCGCGGGCGACGAAAACGCGATAGCCGACGCCCTGCACGGCGCCTTCGACGACGATGCGAGCGATGCGTGTTTGCGTGATCGCCATGTTTTCCTCATCTAATCGGACGGACGACGGACACTGCGTCAAACGAGGTAGTAAAGCCTGTCCCTTGGCGCGGAGGCTCGCGGCGTCAAGCGCCCGCGAATGGCCCGAATGGCGGCCAAAGTGGCGGAATCTTCGTCGGCGCCCTGCACGAAGACCTGATTTTTCGGCAGCCACGCGAAGAAGTTCAGACGCAGAAAGGAGTCGAGAAGATCGGGTTGTATCCCCGCGAGCCAGACGGTGACGTTTTGACCCTGGGCTTGTTTGAGGAAGTGTTCGAAATGTTCGAGCGCCACCACATCGGGATGACGCACGCGTTTGAGACGCAGCATGACATGATCGATCGCTTCGTCACGGGCGCGACGCAAAACTTGCTCGAAGGCGCGATCGAGTTCGGCGCCCGCGCCGAAGAACAACTCTCCTTCCAGATCATAAAGCAGGAAGCCCTCGTTGGGCGGATCGGACCGCTGCCTTTCTCGCACGACCTCGCGGTCATCGACCACGAGTTCGATCGCCTTGAGTTTCGCGGCGCGCGGAACGAACAAGAGGATCGAGATGGCGACGCCGATCAATATGGCCTGATCGAGTCCGAAGGCCAAGGCCGAAAACGCGGTCACGAGGACGACGCCGGCGTCCATTCGCGTCGCGCGCAGCGTGAAGGCGAGGCGCTTCAAATCGATCAGCCGCGCGGCGGTCAGCAACAGCATCGCCGCCAGAGCCGCCTTGGGCACGTAGCGCGCGAGCGGCGCGAGGCCAAGCACGGCGATGGCGACGAAGGCGGCGGTAAGCACGCCGGAGAGGCGCGTCGCCGCGCCGGCCTGGAAGTTGATCGCCGATCGCGACAGCGAGCCCGAGCCGGGCAGGCACTGAAAGAAGCCGCCCGACAAATTGGCGATGCCCTCGGCAAGGCATTGGCGATTGAAATCGAGCGGTTGGCGCGTCTGAAAGGCGATGGATTTGGCGATCGCCAGCGCCTCCAGCAGCCCAAGAAAGGCGATGGCGGCGGCGTCGGGGGCGAGATCCAGGAACCAGCCGAGCTTGACCACCGGAATATGCGGGGTCGGCAGACTGCTCGGCACCGCGCCGGCGACGCCAATCGCGGTCTTGCCGTCAAGGCCGGGCGTGGTCCAGCCGGCGAGATAGGCGCCGACGCCAACGATGACGAGAACGGCCAGCATGTCGAACTGCGGCCATTTTTTATGGCGCACGAAGCCGCGAAACAACACCGCCAGCGCCAGCGTCACCACCGTGGCGAGGACCGCCTTGAGGTTGATCGCGTCGCCCGCCGTCAGCGTCAGCCACAGCCGATGAAGCACATGCTGCGCGCCCGTGCCCTTTTCGCGAAGGCCAAGCGCGTTGCCGATCTGGCCGATCGCCAGCAGCAGCGCCGCCGCGCTCATGAAACCGAGGATCACCGATTCCGAAATGTAGCGGGTGAGATCGCCGAGACGAAAAACCGCGATGAAGATCTGGATGGAGCCCACCATCACGCCGAGCAGGAACATCGCCTCCGCCGCCTCGACGCGTTGCTCGGAATCGAAGATCGAAAGGGCGCTGAACACGACCAGCGAGATCGCGCTGGTCGGGCCGTTGATGAGGTGCGAGGACGAACCGAACATGGAGGCGACGGCGGTGACGAGGATCGCCGAATAGAGACCGTAACGCGGGTCGACGCCCGCCAGCAGCGCATAGGCCATGCCCTGCGGCAAGGAAATCGCGGCGACCGTCAGAGCCGCGACGAAATCGCGGCGAAACTCGGCCTGGCTATAGTCGATCTTGAAGGTCATTTGCGCCGCGATCCGATGATTAAGTCGATGACGCCGTTTTCGGCGAAGAATTTCTCATTGGCGTCGTCCCAGTCCCGGGCGATGTCGGTGATCGGCGCGAGCGTCAGCGGGTGAAAGTCCACGCCCGCCTTGCGCGCGGCATAGGGCTTGTAGGGACGATAGCCGAGGCGGGCGATGGTTTCCTGCGCCTCGTCGCTAAACAGGAAGGTAAGATAGGCCCTCGCGTCATCCAGTTCGCCGTCCCGCGCGACGGCGGCGTCGACCCAGGCGACATAGGGTTCGGCGAGGATGCTGACGGGAGGATAGACAATCTCCAATTTGCCGTTGGAATCGGCGACCTCGCGCAGCGCCTCGTTCTCCCAGGTCAGATGGACATCGCCGATTTCCTGGATCGCGAAACTGATGGCGGCGCCGCGCGCGCCCTCTTCGAGCGCGGGGACATGCTGATAGAGCGAATGCAGATAGGCGCGCGCCTCGTCGTCGTTTCCGCCGCGGGTGACGACAGCCGCCCAAGCGGCGAGCGCCGCGAGCTTGCCATTGCCCGAGGTTCGCGGGTCCGGCGTGACGACTTCGAGGCCGGGCGCCAGAAGATCGGGCCAATCCTTGACGTGATGCGGATTGCCGCGACGCACCACGAATACGATGGTCGAGGTGTAGGGCAAGGAATGGTTTGGCAGCCTGTCGGCCCAGTTCGGCGCGATCAGCCCGCGCTTTCGCAATCCGTCGATGTCGGTGAAAAGGCCGAGCGTAACGACATCGGCGGGCTGCTCGCCGCTGATGATCTTTCGCGCCTGCCGCGAGGAGCCGCCATGCGATTGCGCGATGACGACATGACGACCCGTCTCCTTCTCGTAAGACGCGACAAAGAGCGGGTTCAGCGCTTGATAGAGCTCCCGGGTTGGATCATAGGAGACATTGACGAGTCGATGCGCGGCGTCGCCCGGAGCGTTCTTGATCGCGATCAGCGACAGGCCGGCGATGGCGGCGGCGACGGCGCCGAAATTGAGCAAGTTCCGCCAACGCGTCATGACGTTCTCTCGTTTTTCGTCGCCTTGATTGGCGGCGCCCTCAGCGCGCGGCGCGCTTGGCGGAGCCGGAAGCGCCCACCGCCAGATAATAGCCCGCGCCCCGCGCTGTTCTGATCGGACCGGGGTGACCCGCGGAGCCAAGCGCCTTGCGCAATCGGCCAATCTGCACGTCGACGGTGCGCTCGTCGATATCAGCGCCGCGGCCCCACACGAAATCGCGCAGCTGCGCGCGCGAAAAAACATGCCTCGGCTTGCCCATCAAACAGAGAAGGATCGAAAATCCGCGCTTGGGGAGCTTGATTTCATTTCCCGACCGCCAAAGACGGCGCGTCGGGACATCAACTTCGATGTCGCCGTGAGCGAGAACCGCGCGCGTCGCCGTTCTATGCGCGGACAATGCGCCCGCTTGGCGCTCGAAGCCTCGAACCCTTCCGCTAAACTCCGTGGCTTGGAGTTCGTCGCGAATGGCGTTGGTGCGAGCCGCTGGCATTGCATTCCTCCCGGCGTCGCCGAAAGCAACGCCTCTATTACTGGCTTGGCTAATCGATTGGGTCTGGTCCAGCGATCCTCGCGCGCCCAGCCGGACGAACTTCATGGATCAGGCAGGCCTGGCGAGTTTAGTCTACATAGTTGACGAACATAGTCAACTAATGCGCTTATTTTTGCGCGCCCCCGCGCCGGTCGTTTGAAATCGCGACCGCCCGTGGGCGGCCGCTCTCGCCAAGGAAAACGAAGGTGAGTTACTGGGCTTGCGCCGCCTTCTGACCGATCGCCGCGCGCAAATCATCGAGCGTCACGACGCGCGGACCATGCAGCGCGGCGATTTGCGTCACGTCGAGCTTCAATCTCACGATGTTGTCGAAGAGATTCACACTATAGGGGTTCGGCGAGGCCGGCGGAGGCGCGTTGGCCGCGGTCGGCGTATAGGCGTCGGCCTCGATCAAAATCCGCTCGGCGGGCAGATAGACGAGGCCCAGATCGTCGCTATGGCCGCTGCCGGCGATCCGGTGCAGTTCGATCTTGCGGGCGCCGTCTGTCAGCTCGTAATTCTCTGTGTACGTCTCGAATTTCGCGGGCTTCTTCGACTTCGACAGCAGATCCGGAACCAGCGTGCGCGGAGCCGCCCAGGCCTTTTCGAAATAGGGCTTGTCGCTCTCGTGCGCGACGATCGTGGCGCCGGCGTCGACGAAGGTGCGCAATCCGCCGGAGTGGTCGAAATGCACATGGCTGGCGACGACATATTTGATCGGCTTGTTCGGGATGATTTCCTTGATCTTCGCGATCAGGGCGAGCGAGCGCTCCTCGTTGAGCGGCGCCTCGACCAGCACGACGTGATCGCGCTGTTCGATCGCCACGCTGTGATGCGTGCCGCCAGTCAGATAATAAACGCCCTCGGCCAGTTTGTTGACCGCGACGACGGGCGCCGTCGGCTTGGCGTCCGCTACGTTTTGCGGAATCGCGGCGTCCACCGCCGGGTTCAGCTTCACATCGGCGATGGTCAGATCGAGAATGGGGTGCTCGCCTTCGATGCGAAGGATGCGCGAGGGAAACCGAACGGCGCCGAAGGCCTTGTAGTCGCTGAACGTCGTTTCCACGAGCGTGTCGCCGAGCACCGGCGTGTCGATCCAGGTGCGCACCTTTTCGACTTCGTTCTTGGCGTTGATCACGCCGACATAATGATATTTGCCGCCAAGCGTGAAGGACACTTCCACGCCCTTCGCCCGCCGCCCGCGACGTCGCGTTGTTGGCGAGGGCGGCCCTCAGAAAGCCATGCGGCGTCGACCAGATTTCCGCGGAGCGTTCTTCGACGGCGGCGAGTTGCGGCGTCGCGACGGGCGCCGATCCCGGCGCCGCGCCTTGCTGAGTTTCCGACATTCCATGCCGCCGCGCCGCTCACATAGGCGTCGACCTTCTGCTCGACCGGAGCCGGGCGCTGACGGCCCTGCTCCACGAACTGCTTGCGGACGATCCGCACGCGCGCGGCGGGGACGGCGTAGTCGATGTCGGCGGAGTAGCTGCTGACGTCGAAGCGCGGCCAGGGCAGCGTGGGGTTGGGCGCCTGACCGAACTGGAACCATTGTCCCGAGCCGGAAAATTCGATGGATTTGACGTCGGCCGCGCCCAGCGCGCTCGCGGCTTCCTGCAAGGAGGCCGCTTGCGCGGAAGACATGGCCATGGTCGCGGCCAATGTCAGGCCTCGGAGGGTCGTGTTCGTTATCTGCATTGGCTTCCTCGCTTTGGTTTAATCATACTAACTTACTAGATATTATCATGCGGGAAACGTGCGCGTCAAGTCTTCGCGTGGGGGTTTGGCGGATCGAGTCGGCGGCGCGCGCCCACGTTGGATCGGGTTCGGCGTCTCCCGTCTTATCGACGCAAATCATGCTATTTCGGCTCCAGCGGCGCGCTGGCCCGAAACACGCCAAAACGAAGAAAGAAGCGGGCGCCCGCGAGACGAGGGGATTGGCCGCGCGACCGCCATCGCGGATTAATTGCTATAATTTTAATATGATATTCGGACAAAATGGCCGGCGACACGCGAACATAAACGCGCGTGTCGCCGGCCCCGTGAATTGGCGTTTCGCCGCGCGCTTTACTTCAAGCGCGCCTGAACCTTCTGCAGACCGGCGAGCGCATATTGCTCGTCCTTGTCGGAACCGCGCGCGCCGCCGACGCCGATCACGCCGATGATCTCGTCATTGACCTTGATGAGGACGGCTCCGGCGCGGGCGAGGTAGCTGGGGTTCGCCGCGACCTTATCGGCGAGCGTCTTGTCCGTCTTGATCTGCTCGGCGAGCGCGCCCGAGGCCTCCTTGAAGGCCAAGGCGGCCTGCGCCTTGAAGTTGCTGTTCTGGACAGCGCGCGGCCCGACGCCGTCGGAGACCAGCACGGCCTTCAACACGCCAGCGGAATCGATCACGCTGACCGCGACTTTCTGATCTCCCGCCTTGCTGGCCTCGATCGCCGCCTGCGCGGCTTCGAGCGCGAGATCGAGCGCGGGGCCGCGCGCCGGCGGCGCCGGCGGATTTTGCGGCGCGCCGCCGGCGCCTTGCTGTGGCGCCCCGCCGGCCGGCGCGGGCGCGTTTTGCGCGAGGGCGACGCCAGCGGCGGCCAGCAACAACAGGGCGACTGTGCTTAATCTTTTCATGTGCTTCTTCTTCTCGCGGTTGGGGTTGGATGTCGCTCGCGGCCGGGCGTGACGGGCCTTGCGTCAGCAGGCCGCGAGCGAGGTGAGCGCGGAGAGCGACGGGTCCGCGTCTCGATAAAGATCGAGCGCCGCGCTCCGGGCCTTTTCGGCGCTCTCGAAGATTTGATCTTCCAGCGCGCGAAACGAATTCTTGATCGCGAAGAAACGGTAGCCGTCGGCTTCGCGGGTGACGACGCCAACCGCCCGAGGGCCGACTTCGACGAGATATGCGTGCATCATTTCAGCCTCCTTTGGTCGATGCGCGAGGCGCGTTCACTTCTCTTTCGTCGGGATATGAAAGGCGGCGTTATCAGGCGGGACGACCGCGATCTCGGAATGCGGCGTTCCGTCCGGCGCCCATTCATAGGGAACGGGCTGCGCGCGATAGACGTTGTAATTCACCGTCGGCGCGCCGGTCTCCGCATCCTTGCCGCGCCGCGGATAAGGATTGACATATTCCCAGACGATCTCGCCCGCCGGAGTCACCTGGAAGAAGCGTCCGATCTGCCCCTCGTCGATGAAGGTGTTGCCGTTCGGCAGACGCCGGGCGCTGCTGATATGCGTGCTTCTGAAGCTCCAGCCGGCATTGCCCGAGTTCGCGGCCGAATACTGCCAGACGATCTCGTTGGTGACGGGATTGATCTCGAGCACGCGCGAGCCGCCGGTTAGCGAGACGGCGCCGGCGGATAGCCGGCCGCGCCCTGATTGTCGAACACGAGAAGATTGCCGGCGCCGGGCAGTCCCTTGGGGATGATCTGCGCGTCGTGCTGGCCAGAAATCTGATCCACCGGGCGCGGAAGCTTGCGCGAGAAGCCGCCGGCCTCGGTCGCCGGCGACGGGAAATGCGGGCCAAGCGTCCACGCGATCTTGCGCGTCTTGCGGTCGATGATCGCGATGAAATTGGCTTCGCGGGAATCGAAGATGAGATTGTCGGGCGCGAAGCGCTGGTCGCCTTCGTCGAACCAATGGTTCGGACCAAGCGGCTTTAGATTGTTGACGTGGAGATAGTCGGCGCTCTTCGAGCCCTTGACGAGCTTCAACTCGTCGGAGGTGAAGCCGATCTCGTCGAGATGATCGGAGGCCGCCCATGTCCAAACGATGTCGCCGTCCGGATTGACCTCGTAGGCCACGTCGTCGAGCACTTGCGGCGCGGCGAATCCCGGCAGCGGATAGGCGATGTTGGAGAGGACGAGCGTATTGCCATTGGGCAGGCGCGCGATGTCGTGATGCTGCCGCGCGCGTCCGCCCGGCGCGCTGGCGCCGAAATCCCAGACCTTCTTGCCGTCCCAATCCACTTCGCCAACTGTCTTGACGACACGGGTTTGCGCGCGGCCCGGCACGAGATCGGTTCCCTTGCCTTCCTCGGTTTCGAGCGTGACGAAGACATGCCCCTTCGCGCCGCCGGCCAGGGCGGGGTCGAGATAGGCGACGGGTTGGCCGCCGAATTTCCATTCGTGGACGACCTTGCCGTTCAAATCGATAAGGCGCGAAACATTGTCGCCGCCGGCAAAGAGAACGAATGAATTATAGGTCTTGGCCGGATCGTAAATGGTGGTCCCGGTCGGATAGACGCTGGGCTCGGCGCGAAGCGGCGACGCGAGCGCGCCCGCGACGATCAAGGCGCCCGCGAAGACGCCCCATGTTTCGCGCTTTGGCGATGGGCGAACCGGCGGCCTGAGAACGGTTTTTCAACGGCGTCATATAGGCTTCTCCCCCTTCCCGCCGACGCGCGCGGCGGCGTCAGGCGATGCGAGAGCCATATAATCATATTTAGTTTATGGGATAAAGAGATTTATACGGCCGACGACGGATTTCTTAACAGAAACACCGCGTCGTCGTCGATCAAGGCGAGCAGCGCCTCGATCGTCGCGGGTTCGGGCCAGGCTCGGATAGTCTCGCATGAACTCGGTTGGCGTCATCGCCGCCGCCTCGCTTGGCGCTTTTCTCCGCGCGACGAAAAGCCGGCGCTACAAATCCTGCTCGAGCAAATGCCCCGAGCGGTCGCGCTTGGAGGCGAGATAGCGCAGGTTGTGAACGGTCTTGCGTCCTATGACGCGCTGATCCGAAACGACGTCGATCCCGGCGTTCTCCAGCGCCGCGATCTTGACCGGATTATTGGTCATCATCCGCACGCGCGCGACGCCAAGTTTTCGCAACATGTCGGCGGCAAAATCGAAACGGCGCTGGTCGTGATCGAACCCCAGCACTGCGTCGGCGTCATAGGTGTCGTAGCCTCGCGCTTGCAACTCATAGGCGCGGATCTTATTGGCAGGCCATTTCCGCGTCCTTCCTGATCGATGATAGAGCAGCACGCCGCCGCCGTTTTGCGCCATGAAGCGCGCGGTGTGGCGCAACTGGTCGCCGCAATCGCATTTGAGACTGCCAAAGAGATCGCCGGTAAGACAGGCCGAATGCAGCCGCACCGTCGACCGGGCCGGAGTAATCGGGCTTGCCGATGATGACCGCCACCTGATCGCGCAGGCCCTCGCCGCCGCGAAACACGACGAATTCGGTGTCGGGCGCGCCTTCGAGCGGCACTGGCGCGCGGCCGACGATGCTCAGGGATTTGGCGCGAGCGACGCGGTAGCCGCTCACATCGGCGAGAGCGGCGGCCAGCAAGCCGCGCCTCGACGAAGCGCCGGTCGCGGAAATCACCAGGGCCGCCGGCAACACATGAGCCAGTCGCAGAAGTTCGAGCGCGCCAAGATGGATCGGCGAAGGCGCGGCCACGGGCGCATCGATGCGCGCGCCTACGCTCGAGCGCCAGGGCGTTTATTCTGGCGAGGTCGATCGTCGGCAGAGCGACGAGACCCGGCTCCCGCCGATCGAGGCCCAGTTGTCGCAAACGCGGAGCGGTGGAGAATCAGGCGGGCGTGTCCCCGCGCCGCCGCCCTTCCAGGCGTCGGCGGAGCCGCGGCGAGACACTCCACGCCAAATACGACGATCTGGCTTTCCGCATCCTTGGAGAATCACGGGGCGGCCGGCGCGGATCTCGGCGATGGCGCGCTCGACGTCGATTTGGCCGGCCGAGGGCGGCGGAGGTTCATGAGTTTCAGTTCGCGCCACGGATGCCTCGAGCCAGATCGATAATGGATTGGAAGCAACTTATACCCGATCAATTTCTATAGATAAAATAACATAATTGCCGATGACGCCGCCCTCCCGCCGCCCTCTCGCCGCGCGCCTCACCGCAAGAGTTGCTGTTCCCTGTGTCCGCGCTGGCGCAGGGAGGCGATGCTGGTTCGGTCGAGGATCATGGCGATGGAGTCGCGCACGTCGAGCATGATGTCCCGGATCGCGCAGGCGGCCTCGTCGGGGCAATCGGCGCAGCGTTGATAGGCGGTCCTGCTGGCGCAGGCGATCGGCGCGAGCGGGCCGTCGAGAATGCGGATGATCTGGCCGACGGTGATTTTCTCGGCGGGACGCGCCAGCAGATAGCCGCCGCCCTTGCCCTTGCGGCTGTTGAGAATGCCGGCGTTGCGCAATTCCACCAATATCGCGTCGAGGAATTTGCGCGGAATATTATTCGCCGCCGCCATGTCTCCGGCGAGGCACTGCCCCTCCGCGCCGGCGAGATGAATGAGCGCCTTCAGTCCATATTTGGCTTTATTCGACAGCATTTGTTTTAACGTCGCCCTGGTCGCCCGCGCTGCTACCATGGGTATCATATCGGATGACGGCGGAACAGAAGGATGGCGACGAGCGCGGCCGGTCCGGGAGAATTTCACTCCCGCCAAAGCTCGAAAAACCATAAACTCAATGAAGTCCGATAACTCAATAGATTTGTCGTGGTCGTCCCTGTCCGCCTCCCCGCGCGGGGTCCGCCCCCGGGCCATTGGTCTATTGGCGCGCGCGGGGAGAACGACGCGCCCAGGGCCCGGGGACAATTTTTGAAACGTTAGCGCGTTTTCGTCGCGGGCGTCTCGGAGACGAGCGCCACCTTGGCGTAGCCGGCGGCGTTGATGATGCCCATCGCCTCGACAATTCGGCCATAGGCGACGCTCTTGTCGCCGCGAACATGGATGCGGCGGTCCTTGTTGTTCTCGCTGTTCTCGTTGAGACTGGCCAACAGTCCGTCGGCGCCGATCACTTCCTTCTTGTCGACGAACAACCCGCCATTGGCGTCGACGCTGACCACGATCGGCGGCTTCTGGTCATTGAGCTGCTTGGCCTGGATCTTCGGCAGATCGACCGGAATTCCCGATGTCATCAAGGGCGCGGCGACCATGAAGACGATCAGCAGAACCAGCATGACGTCGACAAGCGGCGTGACATTGATGTCGGCGATGGGTTGCGATTCGAATTCCCAATCGTGCTTACGCAACGCGAAGGCCATTGCGATCTCCCTTCTTTGAAAGCTGACGGGACAATTCGACCTCGAACACGCCGATGAAGGCGTTGAGACGCTTGCCATAGGCGCCGATGTCGCCGCTGATGCGGTTGTAGAAAATCACGGCGGGAATGGCCGCGACCAGGCCGAGCGCCGTCGCGAACAGCGCTTCGGCGATGCCGGGCGCGACCACGGCGAGGCTGGTGTTGTTGGAGGCGGCGATGCCCTGGAAGGAGTTCATGATGCCCCAGACCGTGCCGAACAGGCCCGACGAAGGGCGAGACGGCGCCGATCGTCGCGAGCCCCGGCAGGCGCGCCTGCAGATGATCGATCGCGCTCGAACTCGCGAGCACCGCGACGCGATGCACGCGGTCTTGCAGCTGATCGCGCTGGCCCTCGGTGTAGATGAGATCGGCGGAGCGCGCCTGTTCGTCGATCATGGCTTGATAGATTTGC
>CAVQBO010000031.1:0-40515 GCA_963710695.1 uncultured Alphaproteobacteria bacterium
TCCAGCCGTGCTTTATCTGGTGATGTCGTATGAAGCGGCGGCTTCGGGCGAGGGCGCGGGGTGAGCGGCGCGGCGCGGCGACATAAACTTCTCAAAGATTACCGATTTTATATAGGTATATATTTCTGCTATACAAAGTCGCGCGAAAATATTGGAAGATTTTTCTACCTCAAAATGCTTGCGCCTTCGGTTGGACGGTTGTAACCATCCGTCTGCCGCAAGAACTTGCTTGCGACGAAATCCCAATAGTGGCCCTCCGACGGCTCGGCTGTCGTGCGCGCGAGCCGCGCGTCTCGTCGCCTCTTCGAGGAAAAACCAATGACCGCTGAACCTGAAGTCCGCCGCACGCTAAGCGAATTGGCGGCGCGCCAACTCGCCAACGCGACGAAGACCCGGCCGCAATGGTCGGGCATCACGCCGCGCTGGCTGGTGTCGTTCTTGCCCTGGGTGCCCGTCGAGGCGGGCATATATCGTCTTAACCGCGTCAAGGAGGACTCGGCGCTCACCGACGCCGACGTGCAATGCAGCCCGGCGCGCGACCGCGACGCGGACCTGCCCGAGACCTTCGTCGATTACGAGGACGCGCCGCGCGAATATTCGATGAACGCGGTGACGACCGTGCTCGACGTGCAGACGCGCGTGTCCGATCTTTATAATCACCCCTACGATCAAATTCAGGAACAGGTGCGGCTGCTCACCGAAAAGGTGAAGGAGCGGCAGGAAGCCGAACTGATCAACAACCCCGAATACGGCTTTCTCGCCAACGCGCATAAGTCGATGAAGATCAAATCCCGCACCGGCGCGCCGACGCCGGACGATCTCGACGAGCTGATCTCCAAGGTGTGGAAGGAGCCGGCGTTCTTTCTGGCGCATCCGCGCGCCATCGCGGCCTTCGGGCGCGAATGCACGCGCCGCGGCGTGCCGCCGCCGACCGTGACGCTGTTCGGCTCGCCGTTCATCACCTGGCGCGGCCTGCCGCTGGTGCCGAGCGACAAGCTCTACGTCGACGACAAGGGCAAGAGCAACATACTGCTGCTGCGCACGGGCGAGAAGAAGCAGGGCGTCGTCGGCCTGTTCCAGCCGGGCGTTCCCGGCGAGGTGGCGCCGAGCCTGTCGGTGCGCTTCATGGGCATCAACCGCAAGGCGATCGCCTCCTATCTGATCTCGCTCTACTGCTCGGCGGCGGTGCTGACGCATGACGCGCTTGGCGTGCTGGAGGATGTCGATGTCGGCAAATTCCACGACTACGGCGACAAATACGTCTGAAGCCAAGACTTGAAGTCAAGACTTGAACTCGAGACTTGAAGTCAAGACTTGAAGACTGTCCTTGAACCGGCGGCTTCGCGCCGCCGGTCGACCATTTGAAGGAAGGCGCCGGCATGTCCCCCACGCGGATCGCTCCCACGCTCGCGGATTCGCCCGTCGATGGCGCGCCCGCGCAAGACGCGGCCCATCACGCGCCGGCGCCTTTCGACCCCCAGATGATCGCGGGTCTGGCCAACGCCTTCTTTCAGGCGCCGCCGGCGTCGCTGGCGTCGGCGCCGGTTCCGTTCGGTCTTCCGGTCGCGACGCCCAATCTTCCCGACGCGCCCGCGCCGTCCGTCGTCACCACGGCCGCGCCCTTCGCGCCGGCGCGCGCGCCGCTCGGCCCGCCCGACATTCCGCCGACGACCATCCCCTCGGTCGTGCCGACGCCGAACATTCCGGCGCCGAGCGCCCCGACGACGCTGCAATCCTCGACACGCCCGCTCGGCCTCGCCGACGTGCCGCAGCCGGGCGCCTCGGCGGGCGGCGCGAGCCCTTCGGCCGCGCCGACCGATATTGATTACAGCGCGATCCCGCGTCTGCTGGCCGGCGACTTGGCGCTGGTTCCGCCGTCCCACGCGGGCGCGCCGGGTCTTAATTCGCCGGGTCTTGGCGCGCCGGGCCTTGGCGACGGAACCGCCGCTGTTCCCGGCGGATCGGCGCCCGCGCAAATCGACAATCTCTATTTTCTGCATGACCGCGCGCCATTGGGCGCGCCAGGAGCGCCGCCGGCTTCTCCCGCGCCCTCGCCGCGGGTCGTTGATCCCGTCGATCCGGTCCATCCGGGGCAGGGGTCGCCGGAGGATTTCGTGATCGCCGGCCCTTCGGAGGCCGATCCGCACCGCTTCTCCGACGCCGCCGCGCTGGCGACGCCGCCGGAGCCGGCGCCCATTCCGAGCGGTTACGAGAGCAACGCCTCGCCCGGCGCGGCCGGGCCGGCGGCCAGCGACGCGCTCTATTTCGTCGGCCATTCCGGCGGACATCCGGGCCTCGCCGCGACCGCGCCGGCGCAAGCGAAGGATGAGCCGCAAGGCTACGAGCCGCAACTGCTCGCCAGTTCGGAAGCCGCTCGCGAACCCTTCGATCCCTATCGCGTCAAGCGCGACTTCCCGATCCTGCGACAGCAGGTGCATGGCAAGCCGCTGATCTGGCTCGACAACGCCGCGACGACGCAGAAGCCGCAAGCCGTCATCGACCGTCTGTCGCATTTCTACGAATATGAGAATTCCAACATTCACCGCGCCGCCCACGCGCTGGCGGCGCGCGCGACCGACGCCTATGAAGCCGCGCGCGAAAAGGTTCGCCGCTTTCTGAAGGCGCCGTCGGTCAAGGAGATCATCTTCGTTCGCGGAACCACCGAGGGCATTAATCTCGTCGCCCAGGCCTGGGGCCGCCGCAACGTGCAAAAGGGCGACGAAATCGTGATCTCCTGGCTGGAGCATCACGCCAATATCGTGCCCTGGCAGATGCTGTGCGCCGAAACCGGCGCCAGGCTGCGCGTCGCGCCGGTCGACGATCGCGGCCAGATCATTCTCGAGGAATACGAAAAACTACTCAATCCGAAGACCCGCATCGTCTCGATCACGCAGGTCTCCAACGCGCTCGGCACGGTGACGCCGGTGCGCGAGATGACGGCGATGGCGCATCGCCACGGCGCGCGCGTGCTCGTCGACGGCGCGCAGTCGGTCTCGCATATGGCGGTGGACGTGCAATCGATCGATTGCGACTTCTTCGTCTTCTCCGGCCACAAGGTGTTCGGCCCGACCGGCATCGGCGTCGTTTACGGCAAGCAGGAAGTTCTCGAACACATGGCGCCCTGGCAGGGCGGCGGCAATATGATCGCCGACGTGACCTTCGAGAAGACGATCTATCAGGCGCCGCCCGAGCGCTTCGAGGCCGGCACCGGCAATATCGCCGACGCCGTGGGGCTCGGGGCCGCGCTCGATTATGTCGAGCAGATCGGCATGGAGGTCATCGCGCGTTACGAGCATGATTTGCTGGTCTATGCGACGGAGAAGATGAGCCTCGTGCCGGGCCTGACCTTCATCGGCACGGCGGCGGAGAAGGCCTCGGTGCTGTCCTTCGTGCTCGCCGGACATGAGACGCTGGACGTCGGCAAGGCGCTCGACCGCGAGGGCATAGCCGTGCGCGCCGGCCATCATTGCGCCCAACCGATTCTGCGCCGCTTCGGCCTCGAGGCCACCGTCCGCCCCTCGCTCGCCTTCTACAACACCTGCGCCGACGTCGACGCATTGGTCGCCGCCTTGCTCAGATTGCAGGGCTCGCGCGCGAACGCCATCTGAAGCGTCGAGCAACGCGAGCGGCGCCTAATCTCACAGCTATTTGATCATATAATCTATCGCTTTAATTGACTATGTGTCTTCGACGCGATAATTCTGTCACGCTATGGTTTTTAGAGAGAGATGCGGAGCGTGCTGACCAAGAAAGGCAAATATGGCCTGAAGGCGATGGTGCATCTCGCGCAATTTTCGCCGGGGCGTCCCGTTCCCGTATTGGAAATCGCTTCAACACAACGAATTCCGAAGAAATTTCTCGATGCGATCCTGTCCGAATTACGCAACGCGGGCTTCGTGAATTCCAAAATGGGCAAGGGCGGCGGTTACATGCTGGCGCGCACGGCCAGCCAGATCAGCGTCGGCGAAATCATTCGAATCATCGACGGCCCGCTGGCGCCTCTGCCCTGTGCGAGCAAGACGCGTTATCAGCGCTGCGACGATTGCCTGGACGAGACGAAATGCGCCGTCCGACTGGTCATGCTGGACGCGCAACGCGCGCTTTCGCAAGTGCTCGACAGTTGCACGCTGGCGCAAATGCGCATGATGGCGGGAGCCGATCTCGAGGTTGTGAACTACGACATATAGGATCGGCGAAGGCGACGGCTTCGTCACTTATCACTTGCGGTTTGGCCAATAGCCTCGCGGAGCGTTCGTCGCGCCGACAGCGGTCGTCTCGATCGAGCCTTCGCCGATAATTCGCACGACGACATTCATCGCCGGGCCGCGCTGTTCCTCTGAAATCGAATCTCCCTTCGTCGCCAATCCGCGGCATCTGGGAATGCGATCTCGTCGAGCTCTGAATTTCTCGCCTCCCGTTTCGTCGCCGGGCTGGCGCGGCCGAGCAGGGCTCGGCGGCGTCGATGTCGCCGTTTTCAATACATCATTCCAATAATCTGAATTGACTTATGTCGAGACACGCAGTCGGGCCAGGCGACGCCCGCTGTGGCGAGAATGTCACACCCTTCAGAAAAGCTTCACAAAACGTCGAATTAACCAGCTGTAAGGTTTTTTCGCGCTTGACCATGCCATTAAATCCTACCAAGTTTATGGAGTTAATAACCGATGTGCGCGCGGCGCGCGTCGAACGAAAAATGCGAGCGGCCAAACACTTCCGCGATCGGGAAAGAGTTGCGGCCGCGTCTACGTGCTAGGGAGCGAGAATATGCGTCCGCGGACCAAGTTATTTCGTAATCGGCTGCTATCGAGCGTGAAAATAGCGCCGATCGCCATGCTCGGCGGACTCGCTCTCGGCGCTTTCCCGCTGGCGCCTGGACACGCGGAAGACGCGAAGGTCGAGGACGTTATCGTTTCGGGCAGCGGCGCCGACAATCCCAACAAACTGACCCGCGACGAAACGCGCGTGCTACTGAACACGCCGAGATCGGGCGGCGTCGTCAATGGCGAAAAGGCGCAGGAAGAACATCTCGAACGCCTCTCCGATTTCACCCAATTGGTGCCAAACTACCAGCCTAATATCGGCAATCCGCGCACGTCGAAACCCGCCATTCGCGGCCTCGGCGCCGGCGCCGGCACGGGCGACGGATCGGAATCCGACACCGGCTTTATCGTCGACAATGTGTTTTACAAGCACATCGGCTTCCAATGGGCCGACTTCGTCGATCTCCAATCATTCGAGTTGCTGCTTGGGCCCTCGGGAGTAACCGGCGGCAAGAACACGACGGTCGGCGACGTCATCATCAAGACGCAATTGCCATCGTTCGAGCGCAAGGCGACGATCGAGACCACATTCGCCAATTACAGCCACATCATCGAAAAGCTGAATGTCACCGGGCCGATCATCGACGACAAGCTCGCCTATCGCGTGGCGTTTTATCTCGACAAGGGCGATGGCTGGATCAACGACGCGGTCACGGGCGCGGGTCTGCTCAACAACAACCGATGGGGCGCGCGCGGGCAGTTGCTTTATACCGGCGACGAGATCACCGATCGCCTGATCTTCAATTACGGGAAATCGGACGAAACCAACAACAGCACCGTCAGGCATCTTCGGCAACTCCTTTCTGATGTATGCCAACGGCACGATGGCGGCGACCTATGCGGCGACGCTCCAAAAGCGTCTGGGCCTGCCGATGCTCAGCATCGATCCCTATACTCAGACTTTGACCAACCTCCGAAGGCCTCGACGAGCGCCAGCAAGGCGTTTCGAACGAATTGAACTGGCTCATCGGACAGAACACGCTCACGTCGATTTCGGCCTTCGGCTCCTATGTGTTGCATCCCAATAACTCGCAGGGCTCGTCGTTCGAACAAGAAACGGCAATCCTGGACAGCCACGTCAACACCTACGTCAATCAATATTCGCAAGAGTTTCGTTTCGCCTCCCCGAAGGATCAAAAGCTCGAATGGCTCGGCGGAGTTTTCGCCTTTTACGACGACATCATGTCCTATAACCAGCAACAGTACGGGCCGAACTCCACGCAATGGTATGCCGCCAGCGGGACGCCCGCCGCATTGCTCAATCCCATGCTGCTCAATGGCGTCAACTATAATCTGTCGGGCAAGCAAAGAGACTTCACCGTCGCCGGCTATGGTCAGGCGACCTATCACGTCGACGAGAAACTGGCGCTGGCGCTCGGTCTGCGCAACAGCTACGAGGTCAAGGAAGGCTCCAATGTCGGTTGGATCGGCGACTACAGCACCGGGTTCACGCCGCAGCAGGTCACGAAGGCCGTCGCCGGCGCCAACGGCAACGTCGCTTATTTCGACACCGGCGGCCAAAGCAAGTCGCGCAACATGTTGACGGGTCTGTTCAACCCCTCATATGTATATAACGACAATATTCTGCTCTATACCCTGGTCGGTCGCGGCGAAAAAGCCGGCGCGGTGAACGTCAGCGCTCTGCCGATCTTCAACAGCGCCAGCCAGTTCCAGGGATTCCAGCCCGTCATCACCAAGGCGGAATATAGCTGGGACTATGAAATCGGAGCCAAGACCAAATGGCTGGACGAGAAGCTCATCTTCACCACCAATTTTTATTGGACCGACATCTTCAACTTCCAGGCCAATATCGCCGACACCAGCTACACCAACGCCAATGGAACGCCTCTCAGCCACGACCTATCTGGGCACCGTTCCGCATGTTCGGTTGCGCGGCTGGGAGTTCGCCGGCCGCTATAGCCCGATCGAAAACCTGTGGCTCACCTTCAACGGCGCCTATACCGACGCCCGCTATATCGACTATCCCGACGCGCCGCCGCCCAACGACTGGCTCTGGACGACGAATGTCGCGACGCCGCTGGGCGTCGTATCGCATCCCTTGACCTTTCTCTCTCGAACACGCGCTTCACCGGACTGCCGAAATGGACGTTCAACCTGGGCGCCAATTACGAGCGTAAGGTTGGCAAGGTGCTGGAAAGCGTCGGCGGATTTTGGGGCGACCAGAACTACACCGCCTACGGCTGGTGGAACTTCGCCTTCTTTGACACGGTCCAGTTCACCAATCCCTGGTCTCTGATCCAATATTGGCAGCCGCCCTACACGATCGTGAACGCCGGCGTCGGTCTGCGCACCGACGACAAGCGCTATGCGCTGGAACTTTGGGTGAAAAACCTGTTCGACACGCGCTATATCGCGCCGAACGGAACCTGGACGCAAGGCACCGCCACCGCGCCGGCCTCCTCCACCATCCAGGCGCAACCCCGCTATTTCGGCCTCACTTTCCGCGCGCAACTCGACGGCGAGACATTCACCGGCTCGAAAGGCGGCGGAACGGATCTTCCGAACACGAAATCGCCTTCTCCGGCGCGGCAGCTCCCGTGGACCGGCATTTATGCGGGCCTCAATATCGGCTATGGCTGGGGCGAGCCCTATGGTTTGAACGGCGCCATCGGCGGCGGTCAGGTCGGCTACAACTACCAGTTCTCTCCGCTGTTCGTCGCGGGCGCCGAGGCCGACATCGAGGGCACGGGCCTGTCCACCTATGGCCACGGCCTGTACGCAACCGGGCCGCTCGATCGACTATGACGTCTCGGCTCGGGCGCGCCTGGGCGTCACGCCGTTCGATCCCGGACTGCTCATCTACGGCACGGCAGGCGTCGCGAACGCGGAAGTGCGCTACAACGGCGCGAGCATCAACCAGCAACCGGCCCGGCTGGATCGCCGGCGGCGGCGTGGAATGGGCTGTAACGCCCGCCTGGTCGGTGAAGGTGGAATATCTTCACACAACTATATCGAGCGACGATCTGGGAGCTTGGCCTTACGCAAAGCTCGGCAAGACCCAGTTCAGGCACGGTTCGCCCCGGCGTGAATTATCATTTCGACGTCTTCCCGCCGGCCCCCGTGCTGGCGAGGCAGTGATATCGTCGTCGCTTTCCCCGGAGACGGGAGACGCCGCGACGCGATATTGTCGCGGCGCTCCCTGCTAAACTCTACAGAACGACTATTTGGCGCGTCGTGGCGGCGGGTCCGAGGAGACGCGCTCGGGCCCGCCTTTCCATGAAATGCCCTTATCGCGCGGCCCGAGCGGCGACACCCGTGAAAAATCACGAAGGCGCTATTTACCTATTGTATCTATCGGAAATATCATGTTACATCATCGCTGGTAATCAATTGCAAGAAAGGCGTCTTGATGGCCTTCGTCACTTCCTCCGCGGCCGCGATCCCTAGCGCCGACTCCTTCCCGCCGGATCATCGCGCTCATGGCGCTCAATCCTTGCTGAGCGCCAAGCCGCCGAAGCAGCATTATCCGGCGCAGGGGATCGCGCTGGCGCTTTACGCCTTGCTGATCGGCGCGGCGCTGACGACGGCTTTCAAGCCGGCGCAGGTGGTCACGGAGGAAGAGCAGACCGTCGAACTGGCGCCCATGCCGGTCGCCGAGGAGCCGCCGCCGCCGCCCGACCAGGCGCCGATCGAACAGCCGCGAGGTCGACGACACGCCGCCGCCGCCGATGGCGCTGGACCCGATCGCGCCGATCGAGGAAGTAAAGCCCGCGCCAAAGCCGGTCGAGAAGGTGGAGAAGAAAATCGACAAGCCGGTCGAGCGGAAACAGGCGGCCGCGCCGCGGGCCGTTCCCGCCGCGCGCGCGCCCGCCGCGCCGCCCGGCGCGCAGGTTTCGGAGATCGCCAACCACTTCCACGCCTGCATGCAGCGCGCGGCCGCCAACGCCTATCCGGAATTGCAAGCGCCGCGCACGGCGCATATTTCCTATCACGCGACATTCGGGCCTTCCGGCTCGCTTAGCTCCTATTCGATTTCGGGCTCGGGCAACGCCGCCTTCGACGCGGTGGCGCAACGGCTCGGCGCCCGCTGCGGGTCGGTTCCGGTTCGCTGACCTTCGCCCGGAGAATCCGGTGTCGACTGAACCGGAAAGTCGCTGGTCCTTGTTCTATCGCGCTTTCCAAGGCAAAACCGGCGTCCACTTTTGCCGAAAGCGCTCTGATCATCCTCACGCTTATCTCCCGACACGAAAGGCCAGAAGAATGAATGATCCGATCTCCGCCACGGCGTCCGCCGCCCTGGCCCACACGCTTTCTCCGGTGGAGCTTTTCCTGCAGGCGGACTCGATCGTCAAAACGGTGATCGTCCTGCTGCTGCTCGCCTCCGCCTGGGGTTGGACGGTGATCGCCGAAAAGCTGGTTCGCCTCGGCGTCTTGCAATCGCGCGCGTCAAAACTGTTCGAGAGCGTCAAGGCGGGCCTGCCGGTGACCAATATCGCCGAAGGTTTCGCCAAGACCTCGGCGAATGATCCGCTGCTGCAAATCTATCAGGCCATGGTCGACGAACAGGCGCGCTCCGCCGATCTCATCTACACCGAGGGCCAGCGGGATCAGCTGCAAGACCGCGTGCATCGCGTCGCGGTGCTGGCGAGTTCGAGCGCGATCGATCATCTGCAGGCGCGCCTGCCGGGGCTCGCGACCATCGGCGCCGTCTCGCCATTCGTGGGCCTGTTCGGCACGGTCTGGGGCATCATGAACTCCTTCCAGGGCATCGCCGCCTCCAACAACACCAGCCTCGCCGTGGTCGCGCCCGGCATCGCCGAAGCGCTGTTCGCGACGGCGCTCGGCCTGGTCGCGGCCATTCCCGCCGTGATTTTCTACAACCGCATCAGCGGCGACATCGGCGCCTATGGCAAGCGTCTCAACGCCTTCATCGGCGTGTTCGAGGTCGAATTGTCCCGTCAGCTTTCAAGGAAGGGAGATCGCAATGGCCTTCGCGTTGCGTAAGCACGATTTGGAATTCGAATCGCAACCCATCGCCGACATCAATGTCACGCCGCTTGTCGACGTCATGCTGGTTCTGCTGATCGTCTTCATGGTCGCCGCGCCGTTGATGACATCGGGAATTCCGGTCGATCTGCCGAAGATCCAGGCCAAGCAGCTCAACGACCAGAAACCGCCGATCGTGGTCAGCGTCGACGCCAATGGCGGGTTCTTCGTCGACAAGAAGGAAGTGATCGGCGCCGACGGACTGTTGGCCAGTCTCAACGAGAACAGCGAGAACAACAAGGACCGCCGCATCCATGTTCGCGGCGACAAGAGCGTCGCCTATGGCCGAATTGTCGAGGCCATGGGCATCATCAACGCCGCCGGCTACGCCAAGGTGGCGCTCGTCTCCGAGACGCCCGCGACGAAAACGCGCTAGCGTTCAAGAATTGTCCCCGGGCCTTGGGCGCGTCGTTCTCCCCGCGCGCGCCAATGGACCAATGGCCCGGGGGCGGACCCCGCGCGGGGGGCGGACGCGGACGCAAACCCTATTGAGTCATCTGATTTAATTGAGTTTATGGTTTTTCGAGCCTTGGCGGAACGAAATTGTTCCGGGCCGGCCGCGCGCGTCGCCATGCCTTCTGTTCGACCGTGATCCGATATGATAGCTATCGGAGCGCGGCTGGCGACCAGGGCGACGTTAAAACAAATGCTGTCGAATAAAGCCAAATATGGACTGAAGGCGCTCATTCATCTCGCCGGCGCGGAGGGGCAGTGCCTCGCCGGCGACATGGCGGCGGCGAATAATATTCCGCGCAAATTCCTCGACGCGATATTGGTGGAATTGCGCAACGCCGGCATTCTCAACAGCCGCAAGGGCAAGGGCGGCGGCTATCTGCTGGCGCGGCCCGCCGAAAAAATCACCGTCGGCCAGATCATCCGCATTCTCGACGGCCCGCTCGCGCCGATCGCCTGCGCGAGCAGGACCGCCTATCAACGCTGCGCCGATTGCCCCGACGAGGCCGCCTGCGCGATCCGCGACATCATGCTCGACGTGCGCGACTCCATCGCCATGATCCTCGACCGAACCAGCATCGCCTCCCTGCGCCAGCGCGGACACAGGGAACAGCAACTCTTGCGGTGAGGCGCTCGGCGAGAGGGCGGGAGGAGGCGGCGGAGCATCCTCCCGCTGGCGCTCGCGCGCGCAAATCCTTATCTTTCGCGCAACTCGTCTTCTCTCAGGAATTCCGCCATGCCGCAAAATCAGAATCCGCTGCTCGCCCAGTGGCTCGGGCCCTATGGCCTGCCGCCCTTTGGAGCCGTCGCCGCCGCTCATTACCGCCCCGCGTTCGAAGAGGCGCTGGCGGAACATCGCGCCGAGATAGACCGCATCGCGCAAAACCCGGCGGCGCCGGATTTCGACAACACCATCGCCGCTCTCGAAGATTCGGGGCGCCTGTCGCGGCAGGTCGGCGCGGTGTTCTGGAATCTTTGCGGGACCGATTCAACGCCCGAGCTAGAGGAAATCGAGCGCGAAATCTCGGGCGTGCTTGCGCGGCACGCCAGCGAGACGTCGATGAACGCGGCGCTGTTCGCCCGGATCGACGCGCTATATGCGCGGCGCGGGACGCTCGGACTGACCCCCGAGCAATCGCGCGTGCTGGAGCTCACCCACAAGGACTTCATGCGCGCCGGCGCGCGGCTCGAAGGCGATCAGCGCGCGCGCATGACGGCCATCGTCGAACGGCTCGCGCGGCTTGGCGCCGCTTTTTCGCAAAATGTGCTGGCCGATGAATCCTCCTTTCTGATGCTGCTGGATGAAGACGCGCTCGATGGGCTCTCGGAGAGCTTTCGCGCCTCCGCCGCCGCCCTTGCCACTGAGCGCGGCGCCAGCGGCAAATATGGCGTTTCGCTCTCGCGTTCCTCGGTCGAGGCGTTTCTGCAAGGGTCGGCGCGGCGCGATCTGCGCGAGGCGGCCTTCAGCGCTTGGGCGAGCAGGGGCGAGAACGGCGGAGAGACGGACAATCGCGCCATCATCGCTGAAATCCTGCAACTGCGCCACGAACGCGCGCGGCTGCTCGGCTACGAGAATTTCGCCGCCTACAAGCTCGACGACACGATGGCGAAAACGCCCGAGGCGGTGCGCGCCCTTCTCGATGAGGTCTGGGCGGCGGCGCTCGAACAGGCGCGGAGCGAGCGCGCCGCGCTGCAGGCGGCCATCGAAAAAGAGGGCGCGAATTTTCAGCTCGCCGCCGCCGACTGGCGCTATTACGCCGAGCGCGCGCGCAAGGAGCGTTACGATCTCGATCAGGCCGAGGTCGCGCCTTATTTCCAGCTCGACAATATGATCGCCGCCGCCTTCCATGTGGCCGAGCGTCTCTTCGGGCTGCGGTTTGTCGAGCGACACGGGCTCGATCTTTATCATCCGGAAGTGCGCGCGTTCGAAGTCTTGAACGAGCGGGGCGAACATGTGGCGCTGTTTCTTGGCGATTATTTCGCGAGGCCCTCCAAGCGCGGCGGCGCCTGGATGTCGGAGTTCCGCGGCCAGGAAAAACTTGCCGGCGACATTCGCCCCATCGTCGTCAATGTGATGAATTTCGCGAAAGGCGCGGCCGGCGCGCCGCAATTGATCAGCCTCGACGACGCGCACACATTGTTCCACGAGTTCGGCCATGCGCTGCATGGCATGTTGTCCGACGTAACTTATCCGCGCGTCGCGGGCACGAATGTCGCGCGCGATTTCGTCGAGCTTCCCTCGCAGCTTTATGAGCATTGGCTGCTGGAGCCCAGCGTGCTGCGCCGTTTCGCGCTTCATGCCCAAACGGGCGAAGCCTTGCCGGAGGACATGCTGGCGCGCATCGTCGCCGCGCGCAATTTCAATCAGGGATTCGCGACGGTGGAGTTCTGCGCCTCGGCCTTCGTCGATCTCGATCTGCACGAGCGCGATCAGGAGGGCGAGATAGATGTGGGCGAGCTCGAGCGCGCGAGCCTCGCGCGCATCGACATGCCCGCGGACATCATCATGCGCCACCGCGCGCCGCATTTCTCCCACATCTTCTCGGGAGATGGCTATTCGTCCGGCTATTACAGCTATCTTTGGGCGCAGGTGCTCGACGCCGACGCCTTCGAGGCCTTCAAGGAAGCCGGCGATCCCTTCGCGCGAGAGGTGGCGGAAAAGCTGCGCGAGCACATTTACGCGGCCGGCGGCGGCCAGGATGCGCGGGACGCCTATACCGCCTTTCGCGGCCGCATGCCCACGGTGGAGCCGCTGTTGCGGCAACGCGGGTTTTTGACCGCGGAGTGAAGCGAGGCGATGCCCGCGCGATCCGATTTACGGCGATGCCGGTCATCGCGCCGCCTCCAAAGCTTTCGGCGCGGCTTCGGCGACCGGCAGGCGCGGGCGGATGAGCCGCGCGAAATCGTCGAGCGCGCGAAAGTTTTTCTCCGTGTCCAGCGACGCCGGCTTCAACAGCAAGGAGCGCAATCCCGTGCGCCGATGCAGCTCGACGATTTTTTCGCCGATTTCGTCGAAACTTCCAATCAGCGAATGCTCGATGATCGCCGCCTCGTCGAAGGGAACGTTCGGCGACCCCGCCTGCGCGCGAAAAATGCCGCCGATGCGCTCGGCGAAGCGCCGAATGAACGGAACCGCTTCCGCCAAGGCTTCTTCACGCGTCGGGGCGGTATAAAAAAATCTGGCCAGCGTCAGGCGAGGATCGGCTCCGGGTCCGCCCGCCTCGCGATAAGTTTCGATGATGTCGAGCACGCGCGAAAGCGGGTACGGCGGCGCGGCCATGACGCCGAGATCGTTGCGCGCGGCATAGCGGATCGCGCCCGGCGTCGTCGTCGCGAGATAGGTCGGGATCGGCCTTTGCAGGGGCTTTGGCGTTATCGTGACGTCGCTCGCCTGATAATATTCGCCGGTGAAGCTCACATGGTCTTGATAGAGCAGCCGATTGACCAGCCCCAGCGCCTCCAGCGTCATGTCTCGGGAGTGATCCGCTCCCGCAAGAAAATGCTTGTTTTGAAGCGCGAAGGGACCGCCCTTGGCGACGCCGAAATCGAACCGCCCCTTGGAGAGAATGTCGATCGTCGCGACATCTTCCGCGACTTGAATGGGATTGCGAAAGGCGATCAGCACCGCCGCCGAGCCGAGTCTTATGCGGCTCGTGACGCCCGCGAGATAGGCGAGCAATGTCAAGATCGACGGGCTCACGGCGTCCGGGTCGAAATGATGTTCGGCGACCCAGGCTTCGTCTATGCCGAGCGCTTCCGCGTGTTGGACATAGCGCGTCTGCATGTCGAAACAGCGGGCGAAGTCGCGCTCGTGGTTTTCGTAAGTGCAAAAGACGCCGATGCGCATCGCCGAGCCCTCGTTTGCATGGCCTCCCCTTGGGCGCGGCCTTTCGCGCTCATGCGCGGGCGCCCGAGGAAACGCTTCGGCCCGCCCCAACCGCGATCGGCGGGATCGGATGGTCCGCCAACGCGAGAACCCTTAGCCTATGCAAGCAAGGGGCCGCGCGAAACCGACCGCCGCCGATCGCGTCAAGGCATGCGAGAAATCATATAGCGGATTTACATATCGACGATTATTACGCCGCGCCAGCTCGCGGGGCAAGTTGAAAAATCACGCGCATCGCTCGCTTTCCGTTAGCGCGGCCGCGGGCGCGGAGCGCGAATCCGCCCATCTCACCCAAATTTGATGGCGTCGAATGTCGCGGCCATCTCGCGCGCGTCGGCGTCGGCGATCGAAGCGCCTGCGAGAGGATCGCCGCCGGCGCGCCACGCCGCCTCGGCGTCAGGGTTCGCGAGAGCGAGGTCCAGCGCGCTATTGAGTTCATAAAGCCCCCAGGCGAGGCCCGCGTCGCGCAGCGACGCCAACAGCGCGTTCTGCACGACGCAGCGAACCAGGAAATGCGGCATGGAGACGAGCGCCTCGTTGTTCAGGCCGACCATGGCCTCGGCGCAGGCGGCCTTATCGAAGGAGGCGTGGCCGCGGCACGCGAGCGGACGCACGCGATAAATGAGGCAAAGGTTGTTCTCGATGAAGGGGCAGGGGCGGCGCAACGCGAGGCGCTGATCGTCGTCGAGGCCGCTGGTGGTCGCGGCGTCCCGCGCGACGCGATCGCGCGAGATCCAAGCCGATACCGGAGAAAGCGGGCCTGGTCGCGACGATATATTGCGCGATCAGCAGAATTTCGGGAGCCGTCGCGGCGACGCGCAGATCGCAACAGGCGGCGCATCCCTGATGGCAGGCGAGCGCGGGCATGTCCTCGATCTGGATCGCGACATTGCCGTCGAAGCTGTCGAACGCCTGGACCGATAATTCCTTCACAAGATCGGGACTTCCCCGCCGCGCGCGAATCGTCTCGCCAAAGGCTTCCCGCAGCGCCTTGAACAGGGCCAAGGGGGTGTTGTCGTCGCCGTTTCCCATCCGAGCACGCCTCTCTTCCCAGCGATCACGACCCCGATTTCCCGCGCGGCGAGCGAGGGCCGGGACATATATACATGCAAACTATATGACGTAGCCGCCGTGGGGCGAAGCGAGATTTCGCGCGATTTTAACGCGGCGAGAGAGGCGCATGCGCGACTGGCGGCGAAGCGCAAACGTCGCTAATACGAGCCGCCTTCACCGTGGCGCCCCTCGAACAAACAATGTTTGTTTCGCGCCAAACCCAATACCCGAGTTAAACAGTTGCGCTCAACATCATATTGATAATAAAAGGCAATCAACCAAAGATTGCACCAAGTAGTGCCAATTCATGGTTCGTTCTACAACCTGTCAACGTAACAGAATTAGAACGACTCCGAATTTTGGACTCGTTTTACGCGAACTGGCCGATTGGCACTACAACGGACTCGTTCTGGTTGATAAGTGTTTGACTTCATATGGTTATGATAGGCGACTGTTTAACTCGGGCAATAGGTCGCGTTGTATTGTTAACAATAAGCCCGGCTTCTCGCCAAATTGCCAAATATATAAAAAATTGGCATATAACTTAGAGTGCGCAAATTAAAGCACGAGTTATCATAGTATAATGGCGTAGCAATCAATGCATCATCATGATTTCAATCATTAGGCAAAACTTACGCAGGGGTTACCAGGATATTTACGGCGATCTATCGGGATGCGGTCCAATTTATACGAGGATATTAACCTGACTGTAATTGGCGCGCGGTAATGTCGATTGTATGAGCCGCGTGCATCGGTTCCGTGTGTGAAAGCATGAAGAGGTTGTATAGTCATGTTGAAGCTGCTGGGAAGTTTTTGGGCGGACGAGCGGGGCGCGACGGCGGTCGAATATGGTCTGATCGCCTCTTTGGTGTCGATCGCCGCCATTTCCGCCTTCACCACGGTCGGCACCAAATTGAGCCCACCTCATCGGACTCGACTCCCATTTAGACCCCGATGGATTTCAATTCGTTAACAAGAAGTTTCGATGACAGGAGCTGTTGGAGGAAAGCGATTATTTGAGCGGGCTTCGCGGATACTGTGATTTTGCGGAGGACACCGACGCCGAGAGCAAAGAGCGACCACGCCCTGCGGCCATGTTTTTTGATGGGGATAGGACGGAGCCGCGCCGCCGCCACGCCGGTCTTGACGCAGAGCGTCACGGTCAGCGCCAGCACGGCCAGCAAGGTTGACAGCTTGCCCGGGTCGGTGATGTGCGTGTCTTCCAAATTGAAGCCCTTGGTTTTCAGATTTGCGAACAGGGTTTCAATCGTCCACCTTTGGCGATAGCTGGCCAACGCGCGGTGAGGCTTGGATGAGCAGGCAAGCGCCAGAAATTCGCCTGTCGGCAATCGCATCACGACGAGCCGTATGAACGGCGAGCATTTGCCGGCGTCTTGCCCGAGCCGACACCAGCTCTTGATAATCATTTTCTGACCCTTGTCCAAACGCCGAGCGATGTCGGCGATCGTCCATGTGTCGTAGCCCTCGCGCACGACATGCTGGTTCTCGCGAAGCCGCAGGATGAAAGGGATTTTTCTCGCGCTCAGATAGGCCATCCAGGCATCGCCGATGAACTCGCGGTCGCCCATCAACGAGGCGATTTTCAGATCGGAAAACGTCCCTTGCAGACGATCCAGAAGATCGGTCCGCGCTTTCGTGTTCGAGTTCCCCGCCGATGGCAGCAGCGTCCAGATCAACGGAACGCCCATGCCGTTCCAGATCACCGAAATCATCAGGATGTTGATCGTCGTCTTGCCGAATTCCCAGTTGGTCCGATCCATCGCCAGAACCCAGGGCTTGCCGCGCATTCCCAACAGATCGGCGACTACCCGCGCCGTCATGGCGCCGTCCAGTTCGATATGCTGGAAGAACCGATAGAACCGGCGGCGAACCGAGTTGATCGTCGCCATCGTCGCGACATGCGCCGCCAGCCTCCAAAGGCAGATCGTGCCATGACGCATGATCAACAACGCCAGCCACGCAAGCGTTTCGCGCCTTGTCGCGGAGAGCGGCATGTGTTTGGATATCGTCTCGGATAAGGCGTTGGCGAACGTATTCTGCATCAAAGCGATCCTTCGTTTGGCGACAAAGAATTGCTTTTGTGAATTGTCTCAACGCCTTATTCAACCGCGTCTATACAATGGGCCACCTTCAAATTTGTCGCCGGTCAGCTTAATACGTGAGGTCAAGCGGCGGAGATCGATCGATATTCGTTCCACCGTCGCGGCGACTGCTGGAGCGGCGGCCCTCATGCGCATTCTCGTGGTGGAAGACGAATTCGAACGCGCCGGACCGCTCGTCGAGCGTCTCCGGCGCTCGCGCGAATATTTGAACGACGAGTGGACCGGCGCGCCGACCGTCCCGGTGCGCGGCGCCGGCTATATGCTGGCGAAGTCGGCGTCGTGAGCGGAGTTTCAGACAGCTTTCCCGCGGGGCCGGAGGCCGAGCCTTCGCCCCACGCCCGCCGGCTTCTGGTCTGCGTCGGGCCGCGTTGCGACGCGGAGGGGCGGGGCCGGGCCTTGCTGGCGGCGCTGCGCGAAGAACTCGCCGCCAACCCCGACGCCGCCGCGCGCGTCGAAGTCACGACGCGCGATTGCCTGCGCGCCTGCACGCGCGATCCGATCGTGAGGTTGGAGCCTTCGGGCGATTTGTTTTCCGATCCAACGGTCGAGGATTTGCTGCGCGCCGCCGGCGCGGCATGTCCTGGAGAGTGGGCCGGATTGAAGCCGCGGCGACGCGCTGAACGTGCGGGCGATGTGATCCGGCGCGCCTTGCTAAACCGGACCGCGATTGTTAGCCTTTGATTTCCGCAAAACGTCAGGGCGTATTGGGTGATCGACGCATGAATTCGCAGCCGCCGCGCCCGCCTCTGATCGCCGACACCGCGCCGGGCGCCGCCATCCCCGAAATCTGGCCCAAGCGCCCGCTCGCCCATCGCGCGGGTTTCGCGAGCGGCGACGACCACGCCGTTAAGGTCGCGGCGCTGCGCAATCTCGACGAGGCGGCGGAGCATTTCGCGCAAGGCCGCTGGCTCGAGGCCATGCCGCTCGTCGACCACGCCTGCAAGGCGTCGCGCCACGCGCTCTTGGGCGCCGCATGGAGCGCTTTCGCCAGGGAGGACTGCATCGCCCATCCCGTGCGCGAATTCCTGCATCAAGACCCTTTTACGCGGCGCTCGTTCCAGAAGCCGCGCGGACATGCCGGCGACGCCGTGCTGATCGACTACATGTACGGCATGGCGCACGCCGAGCATGAACTCGCCGACGCGACGCCGGTGGGGCGCTGGATTCACAACTACACCACGAACACGCATGCGCCGCGCGCGGTCCGCCGCCGCATGCACGTCATCGCCGAGATGATCGACCGTGTTTGCATCGAGCGGCGCCATGCGCGCGTTCTCTCCGTGGCCAGCGGCCATGTGCGCGAACTCCTGTTCTCGCACGCCGTGCGCGCGGGCGTGGTGGAGGAGGTCGTCGCCTTCGACCAGGACGCGCGCTCGCTGGCCGAGGCGGAAGCGACCACCGGCTCGACGGCGCTGAAAACCATGCAGGGTTCGATCGCGCGGCTGATCGTCGGGCGTTACGATTTAAGCGATTTCGATCTCGTCTACACCGCCGGCCTGTTCGATTATGTCGACGAGCGCGCGGGCAAGCGGCTCGTCAAGACGATGTTCGACATGCTGAAGCCGGGCGGCATGCTGCTGGTCGGCAATTTTCTGAACGACATCGAGGACATCGGCTACATGGAATCCTTCATGGGCTGGAACCTCGTGTTTCGCACGCGCGAGCAAATCGCCTCTCTCGCCGACGGGATCGATTCCGGGATTGGCGCGATGCGCTATTTCGAGGAATCCGAGCGCAATATCGGCTTTCTGCTGGTGACCAAGGCGGGGTAGGGGGCGCTTCGTCGGCGCGGAGCGTTAGAAAAGCGGATCGTCCGCGAACCAATGCTTGCCCTTGTAAATGATCTCGGTCGACGAATTGTCGCTCTCGACGACTTCGACCCGCGCGCCCTTCTTCAACCAAACGCATCCTTTCCAGTGAACGGGATATACGGGGCGGCCATTGTTGAGGCTCGCCAAGGTGCGCTCGTGCGCCTCGGCCCAGGACGGACAGAATCTCGTGAGCTGGGGCAGCGTTTCCTGACGCGGCGGGGTGGATTGAGCCCTGGCTTCGCGCGCGAGGCTCGCCGCGCAAACGACGGCGAACGCGACGGCGGCGGCGCGTCGGATGGCGACGATGGACATGAGTTTCTCCCTTTTTGTCGCTCGCTCTCGCGGGCGTTTCGACAATACATGCCGCGAATCGAAGCTTCGCGTCGTGCGCCGGCGCACGCATTGGCGAGCGCGCGGGACAGCCGCGTCGCGCAACTCCATTTACCACCTTCATTTTCCAAGCAACTCGCTAAATTATTTCGAAATAAATCCTGCGTATTTTTACAAGCGTTTCCGCCCGATGGGAAAAAGCTCGGGCCCGTCAGTGCGCGCGTTTAATCAACGGAAGGCGTAAGGGGCGTTATGAGACGAGACATGAATTTGATCCTCGAAATGCTCCTGTTGCTGGAAGATATGCCCGTTGCCGTGGGCTCCGGAGTGCTTCTCAAGCGGGGGGCGGAAGAGATCGCCGTTCCCGGCTATGGTCTCGATCAAATCAAGTTTCACTTCTCCCTGCTGCGCAACGCCGGCTTCATCGATGTCGTGACGATCGAACCCACCACCGGACTGCGTTTCAAGGGGCTCACCTGGGCGGGGCACGATTTCCTCGATCGCGCGCGCCAGCGGGAGGCCGTCGGATAACATGGACGCCGCCGACGAGATGGACCCGGACCTCATGCCGATGTCGCCTTACGGCGCGCAACGCAGAGCCAGAACGCCGCAGGGCGCCGAGGCGCCGAGGTTCTATCCGCGCAAATCCCTGCGACATCGGGCCTGAACGCCGGACGGCCCGCCGCTTCGGGCCGGTTCGCGCGTCCCCGGCTTTTTCGTGCTAGGAACGGCGCCGCCAGGAGCGCGCCGGATCGCGCTCGCATATGTAAGGATTTGCGCGAGATGAGCGAGGCAGGTCTGCCGGAACCCAGCGGGGCGGGGCGGCGCGAGGGCGTCCTTTCCAGCCGCCAGATCGCCGCGCTGGTCGAGGCCGGTTTGGTCGGCGCCAGCGC
This sequence comes from uncultured Alphaproteobacteria bacterium, assembly GCA_963710695.1. Lineage (GTDB taxonomy): Bacteria > Pseudomonadota > Alphaproteobacteria > Rhizobiales > Beijerinckiaceae > Methylocystis. Next base: position 20,377 of record CAVQBO010000031.1, read on the forward strand.
GCCCTTGGCGCCGGATCAGATTCAGCCGGCGAGCCTCGATCTTCGGCTTGGAGCCAAGGCCTTTCGCGTGCGCGCGAGCTTTCTGCCGGGCCGGGATCGCACCGTCGGGGAACTGCTGCGCGAACTAAAATCCGACGAGATTTCGCTCGAAGGCGACGGCGCCGTTCTGGAGCGCGGATGTTTTTACGTCGTTCCGCTGATGGAGCGGCTCGCTCTGCCCAAGGATTTGTCGGGCGCGGCCAACCCCAAGAGCTCGACGGGCCGGCTCGATATTTTTACACGGCTCATCACCGATCGCGGCGAGCGTTTCGATCTCGCCGAGCCGGGCTATGAAGGGCCGCTCTTCGCCGAAGTCTCGCCGCGCAGTTTTTCGGTGCGCGCGCGCGCCGGCTCGCGTCTCAATCAGTTGCGTTTTCGCCAGCACGATCCTCTCGCGCCGCAACAGACGAGTTTCGCGCTCTCCGACGCCGAACTGGCGACAATTCACGCGCGGGCGAAACTCGTGGACGGCCCCTTGAATCTACGCGACGGCGTGGTTCTTCGCGTCGATCTCTCGGGCCAGTTGCACGCCGGCGTCGTCGGCTATCGCGCGCAAAAGCACACCGATGTGATCGACGTGGACCGCGTCGGCGGATACAGCGTCGGCGATTTCTGGGACGTGCTGCCGGCGCGCGCGGACCGTCGGCTTATTCTCGATCCCGGCGATTTCTATATTCTCGCCTCTCAAGAGAGGCTTTGCATCCCGGCCGATCTCGCCGCCGAAATGGCCCCGATGGACGCCGCCATCGGCGAGTTTCGCGTGCATTACGCGGGCTTCTTCGATCCGGGTTTTGGCGCTGGCGCGCAAGGGGAGCCCGCCAGCCGCGCCGTGCTGGAGGTGCGCAGCCGCGAAGTGCCCTTTATCCTCGAAGACGGACAATTCATCGGACGATTGGTCTACGAGCCGATGGCCGAGCCGCCGCGGGCGCTCTATGGCGCCGCGGGTCTGTCCAATTATCAGGGGCAGGGGCTGAAGCTGTCGAAGCATTTCGTCGGGGCGTGAAGCTCACCGCCGGACGTGCTTCACGCCATAGAGGAAGTAAATAACCAGCCCAATCGCCATCCAGACGACGAGGCGGAGCCAGGTCTCGCCCGGCAGCGCCGCCATCAGCGCGAGGCAGGACAAAATGCCGAGAACGGGCAGCCAGGGAATTCCCGGCGCGCGGAACGGGCGGACGATGAGCGGGCTGTGGCGGCGCAGATGCAGCACGGCGAAACACACCAGCGCGAAGGCGGCGAGCGTGCCGATGCTGACCATCTCGTCGAGGATGTCGATGGGCAGAAGGCCCGCCGTCAGGGCGGTCAGCGCGCCGACCAGCCATTGGCTGATCGCTGGCGTGCGATATCTGTCGTGCAATCTCGCGAAGACCGGCGGCAGCAATCCGTCTTGCGCCATCGCGTAGAACACGCGCGTCTGGCCGAACAGCAGCGTCAGCATCGCCGTGGTGAGCCCCGCGAGGGCGCCGAACTTCACGATCCAGGTGATGAAGGGCAGGCCGGTGTGGTCCATCGCCAGCGCGATCGGATCGGGCACGCCGAGTTGCTTATAGGAGACAATGCCGGTCGCGACCGCCGAGACGCCGATATAGAGCACCGTGCAGATGATCAGCGACCCCAGAATGCCGACGGGCACGTCGCGCTGCGGCAGCCGGGCTTCCTGAGCGGCGGTCGATACGCCGTCGAAACCGATATAGGCGAAGAAGACCAGCGCCGCGCCGCGCAGCGCGCCGGTCCAGCCGTAATGGCCGAACCAGCTAAAATCCCAGTTGAAATCCGGCTCGACATGCGCGCCGCCGAAATTCGTCAGTCTTTCCCACGCCCAGCGGAAAAAATGCGCTTCGCCTGAATTTTCCGGCGCCAGCGGCGTCCAGTTGGAGAGATCGACATAAGGCGCGCCGAAAATTATGACGGCCAGCACGACGGCGACCTTGATCACGACGATGACGTTGTTGAAGCCGCGCTTTCCTGCGTGCCGCGCGCCAGCAGCGCCGTCAGCATCAGGATGACGCCGGCGGCGGGCAGATTGAACAACCCGTGCGGCGCCGTCTCGCCGGCGTGCGCCGCCCCGGCGAAAAGGGCGTGGGTCAGTTCGGGCGGGAGGTTGACGCCGAAGCCTTGCAGAACCTTGTTGAAATAGCCGGACCAACCGACGGCGACCGTCGCGGCGCCGGCGCCATATTCGAGCACCAGATCCCAGCCGATGATCCAGGCGAAAATCTCGCCGAGCGTCGCGTAAGTATAGGTGTAAGTGCTGCCCGACACGGGAATCAGCGAAGCGAGTTCGGCGTAGCACAAAGCGACAAAGGCGCAGGCGATTCCCGACAACAGGAACGAAACCATCACCCCCGGCCCCGCGACATTGGCGGCGACCGTGCCGGTGAGCACGAAAATGCCGGCGCCGATGATCCCGCCAATTCCAAGCGCCAACAGCGACGCCCAGCCCAGCGTGCGCTTCAATCCATGACGCTCGGCGTTATTGGCGGCGATGATGGATTCGACGGATTTGCGGGTGAAGTAGACGGACTTGCGGGTGATGTGAATGCGCGTCGCTGATTCAACCAAAACGTTGTCCTTTCAGGGCTCGCCGCGCCGCCCGCTCGCCGCGCTCGATCTCCCGCGATTATGGTTGCGGCGCGAAAAGAAACAAGGAAAATCACGCGGCGAGGCGTTTAGGCCGTCTGGCGCGAAAACTGCGTGGGCTTGCGCGCGGGAGGCTTTTGCGGCAATCGGGACGCCTGTCCCTTCGGCGCCTTGCGCCGACCACCCAACCGCACTTTGGCATGAAAGCGAAGAATGGCTCGCGACGCTAACGACACAACGCCGATTTCGTCGCGGCGCGAACTCGTCGCCTGGATCGAGGCCGGCGTCAAACCCGCGGGAAGTCCCCTGCGCGTCGGAACGGAACACGAAAAAATCCCGTTTTACAAGGCGAACCACGCGCCCGTTCCCTATGAGCCCGGCGGCGTTCGCGCGCTGATCGAGGGTTTGCAGGCGGCGCAGGGCTGGACGCCGATCTTCGACCGCGACGCCTTGATCGGGCTTTACGACCCCGAGGGCGGCGGCGCGATTTCGCTGGAGCCGGGCGGGCAGTTCGAGCTGTCCGGCGCGCCGCTGGACGACGTTCACGCGACCAGGGCCGAGCGCGACGCGCATTTTGCCGCGCTGGAGCGCATCGCCGCGCCGCTCGGGATTGGTTTTCTCGATCTCGGCGCCAGTCCGAAATGGTCGCGCGCGCAAACGCCGGCCATGCCCAAGCAGCGCTATGGGATCATGTCGGCCTATATGCCCAAGGTGGGGTCGCTCGGCCTCGACATGATGTTTCGCACCGCGACCATTCAGGTCAACCTCGACTTCACCAGCGAATCCGACATGGTGCGCAAGATGCGCGTCGGCCTCGCCCTTCAGCCGATCGTCACGGCGCTGTTCGCCAATTCGCCCTTTCTCGACGGCAAGCCGACCGGCGCGCTGTCGCAGCGCTCGAACATCTGGCGCGACACCGACCCCGACCGCACGGGCATGCTGCCCTTCGCCTTCGAGGACGGCATGGGCTTCGAGCGCTATGTCGATTACGCGCTCGACGCGCCGATGTATTTCGTCAAGCGCGGCGAGATTTATCACGATGTCGCCGGCGCGAGCTTTCACGATCTTCTGGCCGGGAAGCTCCCACAACTGCCGGGCGAGCGCGCGACGATCGCCGATTGGGCCAATCATCTCTCGACGATTTTCCCAGAGGTGCGGCTGAAAACCTATCTCGAAATGCGCGGCGCCGACGCCGGCCCGCGCGCTCACATCACGGCGCTGCCGGCGCTGTTCGCCGGGTTGTTTTACGACGGCGCGGCGCTCGACGGCGCCGGCGAATTGATTCGCGGCTGGAGCGCCATCGAGCGCCAAAATCTACGCGACGAGGTTCCGTTCAAGGGGCTGGAGGCTTCCATCCATGGCCGCTCCGCGCGCGAAATCGCGCTGGATATGCTGGCTCTCGCCCGCGCGGGGCTGACGCGGCGCGCGCGACGGGACTCCGCCGGCGCGGACGAGACGATTTATCTGGAGCCGCTGGAGGCCATCGCGCAAAGCGGCCAGACGCTCGCGGCGCAACGGCTCGAGGCGTTTCACGGCCGCTGGCGGAAATCGGTCGAACCGGCTTTCGAGGAATGCGCGCTTTAGAGCGCGTGCGAGACTAATGGTCGCTCGTTCTGTTTGCCGGGCGGTCGGACAATGCGAGCCTGTCAGGCTCGCATCTAAAGTCTTCAATCGGAGCGACGCAACCCTAGCGTCGATAGAGGCCCGAGCCGTCGGAGGCGGAGCCCGCGGGGATGTGGAAAATGTCCGAGATGGGGCGCAGTCCGTCCGACACGGCCGCCGCGTAACCGTTTGGCGCGGGGAGGGCCTGGCGGGGGGCGGCGACGCGCGGAACATCGCTGCGCGGCGCTTCGGCGCGCACATGCCCGCCGACTCGCACGCAACGCTGCGCGCCTGAAATCGCCACGAAATCCGCGCCCAGTCGGGCGCATCGATCACCCGCCGCGGCGCTCGGACTCTCGGCGTGGGCCGGCGCGCAAATGACGAGCGCGGCGACCCCCAAGGGCCCCGCCATCGCCAGGAGGCCCCGGGCCTCCCTCGTTCGCGGCAAGCAATTACGCCGGGAATAAATGTTCATGCGCGCGTCGACCTTGTGATTCTCGTGGACGGGATGGCGCGATAACCAGCCCTCGAAAACGTTCCGCGATGCGGCGAACATTCCCTTAAAGCCGAGGAACTTCGCCCGGAAGTTAACGCATACGCTGGCGACCACTTTTACGCCGGAGGCGGAACTTGCGCTTCCCCGGCTGCTTCGTCGCAGGTGGCAATAGACGCAAACATCGTGGCAGCATCGTGTCGCCCGCGCCCGATGTTCACAACCAATCTCCCAGAACCGACTGGACGAGCGCAAGGGCCGCGACGGCGGCCGTGTCCGCGCGCAGGATGCGCGGCCCCAGCGACAGCCGCAACACATTGGGTTTGCGAAGAATTTGCTCGCGCTCGGCCTCGTCGAAACCGCCCTCGGGCCCGATCAACAGCGTCGCGGACGCGCCGGGCCTTGGTTCGCCAACCGGCGCCGCCCGCCGCAAAATCGCGATGGGATCGGCGACCTCGGCGTCCTCGTCGCAGAAGATCAGCAGCCGCCCGGCGGGCAGCGACGCCAGCCAGTCCGCGAGATCGCGCGCTTCGACGATCTCCGGCGCGTTCAGCAAGCCACATTGTTCGGCGGCCTCGATCACATTGGCGCGCAGGCGCTCCAGATTCACGCGCCGAACCTGAGTGCGCCGCGTGAGCACGGGGATCAGCCGCGCGACGCCCATCTCCGCGGCCTTCTGAACCATATAATCGAGTCGCGCCTGCTTGAGCGGCGCGAAGGCGTAGTCGAGATCGCCGGCCGCGCTTTGCGCGCGCGTTTGTTCCAGCGACGATAAGCGCCGCCTCTTTGCGAGAGGTCATTTCGATCCGCGCCCGCCATTCTCCGTCGCGGCCGTTGAACAACAGCATCGGATCGTCCGCGCGCAGGCGCAGCACGTTCAAGAGATAGTTCCGCGCCGCCGGCGTCGGAACGACGCGCGCGCCGACATGAAGCGGCGCTTCGACGAATAGACGCTGCGCTTTGAAATCATATGTGGACAAGAGCCTATCCTCGCGGGTGGATCGCGAGACGCGATCGGGAGTATGGTTTAAGCGGGGCGGCCGCGAAAATCGACCGGGATTGTTCGCGCGCGAGACAGGAGCCACGAGCTTGGGCGAGCGCAAAAAAACCGAAACCGCGCCCGGCGCCTTGGCGCTCGACAAAGAGGGGTTGTTCGACCTCGCCGACATCGCGATCGACGCGGCCCGAAGAGCCGGCGCCGATTACGTCGACATCAGGCTCGGCGAAACGCGGCGCGAGTTTCTGCGGGCGCGCGAAGACCGGCTGGAGGATGTCGGGGAGAGCGCCGACGCCGGCTTTGGCCTGCGCGTGCTGCGCGACGGCTGCTGGGGATTTTACGGCGCCTCGACTTTTTCGCGCGCCGCGATTCTGACGGGCGTGGAGACGGCGCTCGCCAATGCGCGGGCGGTTAAACCAATCCAGCCGCGCGAAATTGTCGTGGAAGCGCTTCCCGGCGTCGAGGCGCGCTGGGAGACGCCGCTCGGGATCGATCCTTTCGAGGTTTCCGTCGCCGACAAGGCCGATTTTCTGCTGTCGGTGAACGCCGCCGCCCGCGACGCCGGGGTCGATTTCTGTCACTCGACATTTCTGGCGGCGCGCGAGGAGCGGCTTTTCGCCAGCGGCAATGGCGCGCGCATCGCGCAGACGCGCACGCGCGTGGAGCCGCGATTCACAATCACCGCCGTCGACAAGGCGTCCGGGCGCTTCGCGACGCGCGACAGCCTCGCGCCGGCGCGCGGCGCCGGCTGGGATTACGCCGCGGGTTGCGGCTTGGTCGAGGAGGCGCGCCGGGGCGCCGAGGAAGCCCGGCGAAAGCTGCGCGCGAAACCCGTTAGCGCCGGCGTGCGCGATGTGGTGATCGCCCCCAGCAATTTGTTCCTGACCATCCACGAGACGGTCGGACACGCCACCGAACTCGACCGTTCGCTCGGCTGGGAGGCGAATTTCGCCGGCACGACCTTCGTCAAGCCCGCCATGCTCGGCGGTCTGCGCTTTGGCTCCGAATTGATGACGATACGGGCCGACCGCGCGCAGGAAGGCGGGCTCGCCACCATCGGCTACGACGACGACGGCGCCCCCGCGTCCTCGGCCGATTTCGCCATCATCGAAAAGGGCGTGTTCGAGAATTTCCAGATGGCGCTGGGGCAGGCGCATCTCATCGGCCTGCCGCGCTCCAACGGCTGCGCCTACGCCGACAGCCCCCGCGCCTTTCCGATTCAGCGCATGCCCAATATTTCGCTGGCGCCCAATCCAGAGCGCTGCTCGCTGGACGATCTCATCTCCGGCGTCGAGGACGGGCTTTACATCGTCGGCGCCGGAAGCTGGAGCATCGACCAGCAGCGCGACAATTTTCAGTTCGGCGGCCAGCTATTCTTCGAGATCAAGAACGGCGCGCTCGGCGAGATGGTTCAGGGGGCCGCCTATCAGGGCCGCACGCTGGATTTTTGGCGCGGGCTCGACGGCCTCGGCGACGCCTCGACATATGAACTTCACGGCGTCTTCACCTGCGGCAAGGCGGAGCCGATGCAACTCGCCCCGGTCTCGCATGGCGCGCCGGCCGCGCGCTTTCGCGGCGTTAGGGTTCTCGACACCGACGCGGCGGCGTGAAAAGCGGGACGAGGCCGTCTTCGCGTTCGGCCTCGTCCCTTTGTCGGATCATCCTATCGTCAGCGGTCTCGCTCGCGCGGCCGCTATTGGTGCGCCTGGCGCATTGGCTCATGCGCGGGCGTCACGAATCCCACCAGCAGCAGGACCGCCGCGAATGCGGCGTGGAGCCAGCGGTCGGCCATGTTCATCGCGACGACGCCGAACAGCATATTGTCGGGGATCGCGAAGCCGATAATCGCAACGATCGTGTAAAGCACCGCGATCGCGCGGATCGTCCACACCGACGCGTCGAAATAGGCGCCGGCCAGGAACAGGAGGCCCGTGACGATATGGATGAGGTTATGCGCCTCGTTCACCTGGAAGAAGCCCGTTTCCGAGATGAGCGGATTGGGGATGAAGCCGACGATCCCGACCAGGATAAAGGCGAAGCCGAAAATTTTCGCCAGCAGGTCGGCGTTCCAGTGTCTCTCGATCATTGCGAGGTTCCTTTCGGTTCCGTCGCCTCGCGAGATGCGTGAAGGCGCGCGAGCGACGTTCAGGATGCGGCCCGCGGCTTCCCGGGACGAACGGTCAGGGGATGAGGGCCGGCCCGGCGCTCGCCCGGCGTTTTCCATGGGTCATGCCGCGTTAGTTGGGGCGGGAAGGGGCTGTTTCAAATGAATTTTTGTTGATGTTTCGGGCGGCCGTCCCTTGGCGCGCCAATGGGTGTTGGCCCTTGGCTTGGCCGTGAGTCATATTGGCGAGGGCCCATCGGCGAACGTTGGGCGTCCATGACATCCGAGGCCGCGTGTTTCTTTCCGAGCAAGACATAGAATCTATCGCCCGGCGGCTGCTGGCCGCGTTCGCGCGCCGACGCCTGCGAGATCGCGATTCGCGGCGGCGAGGAGCAGAATCTGCGCTTCGCGCATGGCGCCGCCACGACCAATCGCGCGCTCGCCGATATTTCCCTGCGCGTCTCCTCGCATGTCGGGCGGCGAATCGGCTCGGTCGAAATCGCCTCGCTCGACGAAGGCGCCGCGCTGGCCGCGCTCGAACGCTCGGAGCGGATCGCGCGCGCGCTGCCGCCGGACCAGGATTATGTCGCGCCGCTGGGGCCGCAAAATTACGAGGACTCGCGCCGCTACGTCGAGGCGACGGGAACGCTCGGGATGGAGGCGCTGGCGGCCCGCGCGGGCGAGGCGATCGCGCAAGGCGTCGCGGCCGGCGTCGACACCTTCGGCTGCGCCGCGAGCGGCCGGCGTTTCCTGGCCATGGTCAACAGCGCGGGGCTGTTCGCCTATGATCGGCGCGCGGAGATCGAAATCTCGGTCACCGCGCGCAACCGCGCCGACAGCTGGTCGGGCTGGGCCGGCGATAACGCGTTTGACGCCGATTTGCTGGACGCCGGCGCCGTGGCCCGGCGCGCTTGCGAAAAGGCCGCCCATGACGAGACCCCGCGCGATCTCGAACCCGGGCGCTACACCGTGATCTTCGAGCCCGACGCGACGGCGGAGTTGGCGCGCTGGCTGCTGCGCGCGCTGGACGCCCGCGCGACCGAGGAGGGGCGCGGTTTTTTCTCCGGAAAACGGGGCGGCGAGCCGTTGTTCGACACGAAGCTGACGCTCTCCTCCGATCCCGCGGACCCGCTGGCGCCGGACAGCTCCATCGGCTTCGAGGGCGTGGCGCAGCGGGCGCGGCCGTGGATCGACAGGGGCGTCGTCGCCTCGTTTTATCGCGACCGCGCCTATGCGCGAAAGACCGGAGCGGAGGCCGTCGCGCATCCGCGCGGCTTTCACCTGCGCGGCGGCGAGACGCCGATCGAGGAGATGATCCTCGCGACGAAGCGCGGCCTGCTGGTCACGCGGCTTTGGTACGCCAATATGCTCGAGCCGCGCTCGCTGTTGCTCACCGGCCTCACGCGCGACGGCAATTTCGTCATCGAGAACGGCAAGGTCGTCGCGCCGGCCCGCAATATGCGCTTCAACGCCAGCCTCGCCGAGGTGTTCGCTCGCATTGAGGCGCTCGGTCCGTCGCGGCGCGCATGGAGCGCGTTCAAGGACGCCGGCGCCGCGGCCGCTCCGGCGATGTTGATCGAAGGTTTTCCCTTCACTTCGAGGTCGGCGGGGATATGAGTCCCGCCTCACGCGCCAAACTAACCCACGGCCAAGCTATTTCGATCCTTTCGTCATTCGCGGTAATGCCAATTGTAAGGGGCCGGCGTCGCGGCTATATAGGCGTCGCCTATGACCCAACCGGGGGAATTCGCGGCTATGGCGGTCGAAATCGAAGCTAGTTACAGGCCTTGCGAAGACGAGCCGTTCATGAACGATCGGCAGCGCGAATATTTCAAGCGCAAGCTGCTCGCATGGAAGGACGAAATTCTCGAGGAGAGCCGGGAGACCTTGGCGAGCCTGCAGAGCGACAACGAAAATCATCCCGATATCGCCGACAGGGCGTCGTCGGAGACGGACCGCTCCATCGAGCTGCGCTCGCGCGACCGGCAACGCAAGCTGATCTCCAAGATCGACGCGGCGCTCGCCCGCATCGACGAGGGCGTCTATGGCTATTGCGAGGAGACGGGGGAGCCGATTTCGTTGAAGCGTCTCGACGCTCGGCCTATCGCAACCCTGTCCATCGAGGCGCAGGAGCGTCACGAGCGCCGCGAAAAAGTCTATCGCGACGACTGATCGCGCTCCGGGGATAACCGGAAAAAAGTGGATAACGAAAAAAAGCCGCCGCGTTCGAACCCGAGCGCGGCGGCGTTTTTATTGATGGTCTGGCCGTCCCAGAAGTCGCGCCATCTCGGCCTCCAGGGATTCCAACGCATCCTCGGGTTCCCGCGACGGCTGCGCGGGAGGGGGCGCGGGTTGTTCGGCGGTTTCGGGCGGCGGAGCGGCTGGGCGACGCGGCGGCTGAACGTCCGGCTTTGGCTCCTGCGGCGGTTGGGGCGGCTCGGCGGGCGCGGCGGCGGCCTCTTGCGGCGGCGGCGCGTCCTTCCGTGGCGTGGACGGCGCGACTTTTTGCGTGCGCGCTAGGAAGGGCGGGGCCGGCGGGCGCGGCGCGGCGGGGCGAGGCGCGAAGATCGGCCCTGCCGCGCGCGGCGCTGGCGCGGCGGACGGCCCTGTCGCGGGGGGCGCCTCGCTGGCCGGGGCTTGCGGCCGGGGCTGCGGCATATTGAACAGATTCGGCGGCAGCGGGCTCGGCGGTTGCTGCGGCGGAGCGGCGGGCGGGCTCGGCGGCGCGCGGCGCGGCTCTTCCTCCCTGCGCGGCTCTTGGGTTCTCGCGGCTTCCGGAAGTCTTGGCGGGGCCTGGGGCCGCGGCGGCTCTTGTGGACGTAGGGGCTCTTGCGGGCGCGGCGGCTCCTTGGCCTGCGGCGCCTCTTTCGGGCGCGCCGGCGGCTCGCGTGGCGGCTGTGGCCTTTGAGGCGGGAATTCGTGCTTGATCGGTTGCGGCGCCGGTTCGGCCGGTCTTGGCGCCGCTTGTTCCGGCGCCGCCGGTCCTGGCGCCGCTGGCCAGCCGGGGGCCGCGGGCCGCGCCTCGCGCGCCTCAAGCCGCGTTTCGCGCGTCTCCGCTCGGGCGATGGAAGCCTCGCCGCGGTTGATCCCGCTTTCGACAAGCAGGTCGTTCGGCCCGCCGATGAGCAGCAGATGCTCGGTGTTGTCGCGCCGGACGATGACGAGTTGGCGCTCCCGGTCGAGTTCGAACGCGTCGACGACATCCAGGCGGCGCGGGCGGTTGCGCGGTCCGTTGGTCCGGATGCGTCGTCCGAACACCAGTCGGAAGATGTAGAGGATCAGCACCGCGGCGACCAAAAAGGCGGCGATTGCGAACAGATAGGGGAGCAGCTGCGATTGCGTGATGCTTTGTGGCATGAAACTCTAGTCTCTTGTTCGAACTGCGTCGCCGGATAGCAGATAAAATAACAGCTTTCCTTAAGTGCGCATCGAAAAAGGTTAAGCAATGGTTAACGCCGCGCGCGCAAGCCCCGATTTCGATGGCCGGCGACGTTGCCTTGGGCGGCGCATGAGGTCATTGTTCCCCGATGATTCTTTGGGAACGCGGCGCTTGCTCGGCCGCGAAGCTGTCGCGAGATGCCAGACATGATCGAAAAGGTGGCGTCGTCAGCATATGACCGCACGGAACGCCCGGGCGTCGCTTGGCTCGTTTTGCTTCTCGCGGCGGCGCTGGTCGGCGTCATGGCGGTGTATTTTCTCGCGCCGGCGTCCGCGCCCCGCGTCACCATGGCGGCGCTGGCCGTGTTCGCGGTGGCGGGGGTTTTCTCGCTGTTCGCCTACGCCGTCGGCTTGCTGCAATTCACCAGCCGCGCCGCTCGCAACGACGTGACCAAGCTGATCTCCGACACTTGGGGCGAGGGCCTGCTCGCGACCGAGGGCGAGCTGCAAATACTCTATGCCAACGAAGCCTATATGGAGCTATGCGGCGCGCGGGACGTGAGCGGCATCTTGCCGGTCGAGCGGCTGTTCTCCGGTCCGCCCGAAGTCTCCGAGGCCATTTACCGACTGGCGCAAGCGGCGCGCGGCGGACAGCGCCATGTCGAGGATATGCGTTTGTCGCCGCCCCTGATGGGCGGCGCGGCCGCCGCCTGGTATCGCATAAAGGTGCAGCCGCTGGAGCGTCACGGCCCCAATACGACGCTCTGGGCGGTGGCCGACGTGACCTCGGACCGGCAACGCCAGGAGAATGTTTTCCAGCAGCTGCAGCACGCGATCGATTTTCTCGATCACGCGCCGGCGGGCTTTTTCTCGGCGACGCCGGCCGGCGCCATCCCCTATATGAACAAGACGCTGGCCGGTTGGCTCGGCTATGATCTCACGCAAGCCGGCTCGGGCGGTTTGACCCTCCATGACATCGTGGCGAATAACGGCTCGGCGCTGCTCGCCGCCGGCCTCGGCGGGGCGGGCGAGGTCCGCACGCGGCAGATCGACCTCGATTTCAAGTGCAAGAACGGGCGCTCGCTGCCCGTGCGGCTGCTGCATCGGGTCGCCTATGGCCAGGACGGCGCGCCGGGCGCTTCTCGCACGCTGGCGCTGAACCGGGCGTCCGGGGAGCAGCCGGAGGAGGATTTGCGCGCCGCGGAGGTGAAGTTCGCGCGTTTCTTCAATTCGACGCCAATGGCCATAGCGACGCTCGACGAGAACGGCCGCGTGGTGCGCTCCAACGCGGCCTTCGCTCAGCTGTTGCCGCGCGCGCTGGCGGGCGGTCAGGCCGGGAAAAGCGCTCCCGCCTGGCCTTTGCTGACCGATATGAGCGAGCGCGATCGCGCCGCGCTCAAGGGCGCGATCGAAGCCGCGCTCGACAGCCGCGGCGATGTGAAGCCGGTCGACGTGGTGTTCGAGGACGCCAGCCAAGGCGAGACGGGACGGATCGCCTCCAGCGATCCCATGACCGCGCGCTCCGTGCGTTTCTTCGTTTCGCCCGACGAGAACGCCGGCAAGAAGGCGGCGATGATCTACGCGCTGGACACGACCGCCGAACGCAAGCTGCAAGAAGAATTCGCGCAATCGCAAAAGATGCAGGCCGTGGGTCAGCTCGCCGGCGGCGTCGCGCATGACTTCAACAACATGCTGACGGCGATCATCGGCTATTCCGACCTGCTGCTGGCGAGCCATCGCCCGACCGATCCGTCGTTCCAGGACATCATGCAGATCAAGCAGACGGCCAATCGCGCCGCCGGCCTGACGCGGCAGCTGCTGGCTTTTTCGCGCCGCCAGACGCTTCGCCCGGAAGTGCTGCAGATCGGCGACGCCCTTTCGGAGCTGCAGATTTTGCTGCGCCGGCTGCTCGGCGAGAAAGTGGAGCTCGATCTGCGGCACGGCCGCGACCTGTGGTACGTCAAGGCCGACATCAACCAATTCGAACAGGTGATCATCAATCTCGTCGTCAACGCGCGCGACGCCATGGCGGAGGTCGGCGGCCGTGTGCAGCTGCGCACCCGCAACGTCGCCGCCGCCGACTGCGCCGCGTTGAACGAAAAGGCGCTGACGCCGGCCGATTACGTGCTGGTCGAGGTCGAAGACACTGGCCCCGGCATTTCGCCGGAGCTGAAGGAGAAGATTTTCGAGCCCTTTTTCACCACCAAGGAAGTCGGCAAGGGCACTGGCCTCGGTCTCTCCATGGTGTTCGGCATCGTCAAGCAGTCCGGAGGTTTCGTCTTCGTCGATAGCGAGGTCGGCAAGGGCGCGACCTTCCGCGTGCTGCTGCCGCGCTATGTTCCGCAAGCGAGCGACATCGCCGTCAAGGTCGAGGCCGCCAAGCCCACCACCGATTACACCGGCCAGGGCGTCGTTCTCCTGGTCGAGGACGAGGACGCCGTGCGCGCCTTCGGCGTCAGGGCGCTCGGGTCGCGCGGCTACACGGTTCTGGAGGCCGCCTCGGGCGTGGAGGCGCTCGAAGTGGTGGAGCGGGAGAAGGGCAAGATTGACCTCATCGTCTCCGACGTGGTGATGCCCGAGATGGATGGGCCGACCATGTTCAAGGAGCTGCGCAAGCGCGGCGTGAAGGCGAAGGTGATCTTCGTTTCCGGCTACGCGGAGGAGGCCTTCGCCAAGAACCTTCCCGAAGGCGAGTTCGGCTTTTTGCCAAAACCCTTCACTCTCAAGCAATTGATTGAAACCGTGAAACAGAGTTCTGGGGTAGGGGCGCGAGAATGTCGCGGTTCATAATGCAGTCGCTCTATTGACACGCAATTGTGAAGCATGGCCTATTTATGCCCGGGACAGGGCTCCCAATAAAAGAAAACAACCGAGGAAACAGCAAGATGAAGATGAATGTTCTGGTGGCGGCCGCCCTGATGTTCGGTGGAATGATCGCGCCCAGCTTCGCATATGACGGCGCGGCCGGCCTGCGGAGCCCGGTGACCAAGGTGACCTGCGACACCCGCAACGAAGACGAGCAGGCTGTCTGTGCGTCAAAGTGCGAGGACGCGTTCGTTCGTCATAAGAACGACAATATGGCCGATCACTCCGCGTTGGCCTCGGACAGGCTGGCCTGCGACACCAAATGCGGCTGCCCCGAAAATTCGAAGTTGTAATCCACGGTCGCTCGCCGCGCGTTCGGCGAGGACGGTTCGAGTCGCTGGGCGCGCGAATAATCGGCGGCCAGCGGCCTGGCCGAGTTTTCGTGATTGCATCGTTTTTAAGGATTGAGTCGCGGGCGGCACGCGCCCATATGGACGCCGCGCGCCGCGCGTGTTAGGGCCGCGCCTTCCCGTAAAAAACCAAAGGCCCCGACATGATCCCGCGCTACTCCCGCAAGGCGATGACCGATATTTGGGAGCCGCGGACGCGCTTCAAAATCTGGTTCGAGATCGAGGCGCACGCCTGCGATGCGCTCGCCGAGATCGGCGTCATCCCGAAGGAGAGCGCCAAGGCGATCTGGGACAAGGCGGGCGAGGCGTCCTTCGATGTCGCGCGCATCGACGAGATCGAGCGCGTCACCAAGCACGACGTCATCGCCTTTCTCACGCATCTCGCCGAATTCATCGGCGCCGATTTGCGCTTCGTGCATCAGGGCATGACCAGTTCCGACGTGCTCGACACCTGTCTTTCCGTGCAGTTGTCGCGCGCCGCCGATCTCTTGATCGCCGATGTCGACGCTCTGCTCGCGGCGATCAAGAAGCGCGCCTTCGAGCATAAATACACGCCGACCATAGGCCGCTCGCATGGCATCCACGCCGAGCCCACGACCTTCGGCCTAAAGCTCGCGCAGGCTTACGCCGAGTTTTCCCGCGCGCGCGAGCGGCTTGTCGCCGCGCGCAAGGAGGTCGCGGTTTGCGCGATTTCCGGCGCCATCGGCACCTTCGCCAATATCGACCCGCGCGTCGAGGAACATGTCGCGAAAAAGCTCGGCCTCGCGGTGGAGCCGGTGTCGACGCAGGTGATCCCGCGCGACCGTCACGCGGCGTTTTTCGCGACGCTCGCCGTCGTCGCCTCCAGCGTCGAGCGCCTCGCCACGGAAATCCGCCATCTGCAACGCACGGAAGTGCTGGAGGCCGAGGAGTTTTTCTCGGCCGGGCAGAAGGGTTCTTCCGCCATGCCGCATAAGCGCAATCCCGTGCTGACCGAAAACCTCACCGGACTCGCGCGTCTTGTGCGCGGGATGGCGGTCCCGGCGCTGGAGAATGTGGCGCTGTGGCACGAGCGCGATATTTCGCATTCCTCGGTCGAGCGGATGATCGGCCCCGACGCCACGGTGACGCTGGACTTCGCGCTTGCGAGACTGACCGGCGTGATCGAGAATCTGCTGATCTACCCCGAGAATATGAAGAAGAATCTCGATCGGCTCGGCGGCCTCGTGCATTCGCAGCGCGTGCTGCTGGCGCTGACGCAAAAGGGCGTCTCGCGCGAGGACGCCTATGCGCTGGTGCAGCGCAACGCGATGCCGGTGTGGCGCGGCGAGGGCGAATTCCGCGCGCTGCTCGGCGCCGACAAGGAGGTGAGCGCGAAACTCTCGCCTGCGGAACTCGACGAACTGTTCGACCTCTCCTACCATTTTAAACACGTCGACACGATCTTCGCGCGCGTGTTTGGGGAACAATAGGGGCGCGCGTCAAACCTTCGGCGGCGGCTTTTGCGCGCCGACCGCGCCGCGCGGGCGCGTGAGGCCTAGTCGACGCATGAAAAACAGCACCACCAACGACGCGCCGACGCACAGCGCGGCGGCATAGGCCGTGCCGCCAATGGTTTCCGTGAATGGCAGATTCTTCGTGTTCATGCCGAAGAAGCCGGTGACGAAGGTCGCCGGCAGCAGCAAGGTCGTGACCATCGTCAAAATATACAGGCGATCATTGGTGACGAGACTGTCGATCGCGCTCAACTCGTCTTGCAGCAGTCTGGCGCGGTCCTGCACTTCCGAAAGATCATGGGCGAGAATATCGGCGCGGCGAGCGAGCCGCGCGCCGGCTTCCCTGAGGTCGTCCTGCCCGGGGTCGCTGACGCTGGCCTCCAGCCGCAGCAACGGCGAACGCAGGCCGCCTACCTCGCGGGCGAGTCGCAGCGCGGCGCGCCGCGTCGGACCGAGCGTCGCGCGCTCGTCGACGCCCTGACCGCCCATGACGATGCGCTCCTCGATGCGATCGAGCGTCGATGACAGTTCGAAAATCATTCTGCCCAATTCGTCGCACAAATGGCCGACGATGGCCTCGAACAGCTCTAGCGGGGAACTCGCGAGGCGCCCGGCGCCGAGCGCCATTAACGTGGACTCCACGGCGCGGAGCGGGCGCTGACGCGCGCTGACGAGAAACTGCTCGCCGAAGGCGAAGCGCAGATAATCCATCCCCGTCGCCGCCGGGCCGTCGGCGCCGCGCTCGCGATCGAAGAAGGCGCCGCGCACGATGTCGCCGGAGTGCTCGATGAATTGCCTGTCGATCGGGCCCGACAGCGTTTTGCGCGCGTCGTCGTTCAGCACGCTCAGCCGTTTGAGCACGGCGTCCGCGTTCGGATCGTCGAGATGCAGATGCAGCCAGACGAAACCTTCGCCGGGCGTCCCGATGTGCGCGATGTCGTCGGCGTCGCCGGGCTCGGCGCGCCCTTCGTCGTCGAAGCGCAGCACGAGGGCGCAGCCGGGAACGGCGTGGAAAGCGGGCTTGAGACGATCGAAACTCATTTTGAGCGATCCGTTTTGGGCGGAGAATTTTCATTCCGACCAGCAGCAGATTCATAACAGGCGCATGACGGGGCGGCGAGCCCTTGCTCAGCCCTTCTTGCCCTTCTCGGGGCAGGGCGGGAGCGCCTCGTCCAGCACGGCCTGGTCCTGCTCGCCCTCGCGCGCGTCGTAATCGGCGTAGAGCGGCAGCCAGCCGGTCTCGTCGTCCGCGTGGACGAACACGTCGATGGCGATGGGGCCGGGCGGGATCTCCGTCCGCCGGCACGCGAAGGAGCCGGACATGATCATCCTGCCGCGCGTCCTCGCGCCCTCGGCTCTAAGGCGCGCGGCCTCCTGCTGCGCCGACCGCGCGGCGTTAAGACTTCGCGGCGCGAGTTCGACGATCGTCAGGGACGGCGCGCCGCCCAGCGCGGTCAGCGCCTCGCGGTCGCCGGGATGCGCGGCGCGCTGAAGACGCAGCGCGAGGGTTTGGGCTCGCGCTTCGTCGCCGCCGTCGCGCCAGTAGCGCACCTCGATGGCGGCGTTTTCCGGGGTCGGCGTCACCCAGTCGGGACCGCGCATCGCGACGCGCAATTGCGCCAGATCCGCCGTGCCGACGTTGAAGTCGCGCAGCTTCCATTGCGTCGAGATCGGCGCGCCGTTGCAGGCGGCGAGCGAGAGGAAAAGCGAGAAGAGAATAACGCGGCGCATGGCGGCTCTCTAGCTGCGAGGGCGGCGGAGGCGCCGGACCGCCTCCGATCCATATCACGAAGAAGCTTCGGCGTTGGTTGGCGATTGGGCGGGACCATAAGCCCGCCGCGCCACGATATAAATTCAGTCTCTTGAAATCGGACGAGATGAAGGGCGTGCGCTTCGACACGCTTGAGAAAATTGCGGGATTCCCGACTGGCGGTCGGGCGATTTTCTCGAATGCCGTCCCGAAGAGACGAAGTAGGCCTTCTCCCACAAGTGGGAGAAGGAAGCGCCACTAATTTCCTACGCCTTCGGCCCGCCGCGGGTGACGCCGACCTTGGCCGGGCGCAGCACGCGCTCGCCGATCGAATAGCCGGGTTCGATCACCTGCGCCACCGTGCCGGCGGGCTGGGTTTCGTCGGGGATTTCATACAGCGCCTCGTGCTGATTGGGGTCGAAGCGGGCGCCTTGCGCCTCGATCTTCTTGACGCCGAAACGCGCCAGCCGCGAGAGAAAATCCCGCTCGGTGAGTTCGACGCCCTCGACCAGCGCGGCGACATGCGGCTCCATCGCCGCGCGCGCCTCGGGGGGAAGCTGTCCAGCGCCCGGCGCAGATTATCGGCGAGCGCGACCGCATCGCGGGCGAAGCTGGCTATTCCGTAAGTTTTCGCGTCGGCGACTTCGCGCTCGGTGCGGCGGCGCAGATTTTCCATCTCGGCGAGCGCGCGCAGCAGCCGGTCCTTGACCGCCGCGTGCTCGGCGCGCAACGCTTCAAGCTCGGCCGCGGGGTCGCCTCCTTGCGGCGTCGGCTCCTGTGGCGTCGCGGCAGGAGCTTCCGTCGGGGCGGTCGTCTCTCGCGGAGTATCGTTATTGGTCTCATCGCTCATCGTGTAGGTCCATTGTCCTTTGCGCCCCCGATATCAGGGCTGGATCGCGATAAATCAAGTCCGCTCGGGCTTATGGGGACGGCTTCCCTGGCTCCGCGCTTTTCGTCCGGCCCCGAGAATATCTCCAGCAATTGCCGCTTTATGGTCGCCTGGCGCGACGGCGAGACGATTTTTCCGCCCGTCAAATCCTTGACATAGATCGCGTCCACCGCGCGCTCGCCGAACGTCGTGACATGGGCCGAAACGATATTCAAGTTGAGTTTGGAGATGGCGTTGGTGATCTCGAACAGCAAGCCCTCGCGGTCGAGGCCCGAGATTTCGAGCACTGTGCAATCAAGCGACAGGCTGTTGTCGATGACGACTTCCGGCGCGATCGAGAAAGCGTTCGCCCGCGGTGTTTTGGCGCTCCGCGCCTCGATCGCGTCGGCGACCGCCGCCTCGCCGCGCAGCGCCTTCTTGGCGAAGGCGGCGATGCGGTCGCCGCGACGCTGTTCGTCGTCGTCGAATGAGAAAGCGCGCGAACAGACGATGGTGTCGAGCGCCAATCCGTCGGCGGTGGTGAAAATATGCGCGTCGACGATATTGGCGCCGCAGGCCGCGCAGGCGCCGGCGACGGTAGACAGCAGCCGGCGGTGATCCGGGGCGATCACGGTCAATTCCGTCGCGCCGCGCTTGTTGTCGAGCGCCACGGCGGCGACGAGCGGCGCGCGCGCGTCGGCGAGTTGGCGCAGCAGCCGCGCGTGATAGATCTTATGAGCCAGGTCCATTTTCAGCCAATAGGCGGGATAGTGCCGCTTGGCGTAACTCTCGAACTCCTCGTCGCTCCAATCCTTCAACGCCGAGCGCAACTGCCCCTTCGCCTCGGCGACGCGGATTTGCGGTCGACGGCGGAGTGGCCGCCGCCCAGCACGACCTCCGTCTCCCAATAGAGCTGGCGCAGCAATTGCGCTTTCCAGGCGTCGAGCACGCCGGGTCCGACCGCGTTGATGTCGCACACGGTCAAGACAAACAGCATCTTCAACCGCTCGATGGTTTGCACCACGGAGGCGAATTTCTCGATCGTGCGCGCGTCGGTGAGGTCGCGGCTCTGCGCGACGCTGGACATCAGCAGATGCTGTTCGACCAGCCAGGCGACGGTCTGAGTCTCTCCCGGCGTGAAGCCGAGCCGCGGACATAGCGTCAGCGCCGACTTCATGCCGGCGACGGAGTGATCCTCCTTGCGGCCCTTGGCGATGTCGTGCAGCAGCAGGCCGAGATAGAGCACCTTGCGGTTGACGATGGTCGGCAGAATTTCGGCGACGAGCTTTTGGTGTTCCGGCAGGCGTCCGGCCTCGAGATCGCAAAGGCCGCCGACCGCGCGCAGCAGATGCTCGTCGACCGTGTAGTGATGATACATGTTGAACTGCATCATCGCGACGATGCGTCCGAAATCGGGGATGAAGCGCCCGAGCACGCCGGTTTCGTTCATGCGCCGCAGTACGATCTCGGTGATGTTGCGCGACAGCAGCAGTTCGAGAAACAGCCGGTTGGCCTCGGTGTTGGCGCGCAAATCGGCGTCGATGCGGCGCAGATTGCGCGTCACCGCGCGCAAGGCGTCGGGATGCAGCGGCAGGCTGAAGCGATCCGCCGTCCAGAACAGGCGGATGATGTTCACGG
>CAVQBO010000032.1:0-67242 GCA_963710695.1 uncultured Alphaproteobacteria bacterium
ACGGAATCGCAACCCCCGTGCTTACGGTCATCGTGGCCTTAGTCTTTGTCTTGGTTTTGTTTTCTAAGTTTGTGGATTGGGTAGGTCCATCCTCCGGCGGCTTGGTCTCGCACGAGGTTGGAAACGGCACATCGATGGCGCGATAGAAGCGTTTGGTCACCACACCCAACCCCACCGGCGGGCGATGTTTAGATAGCGGCTGCCGTGCGTTCAAAGCGGTCCCCGTCACACCAACGGCGTTTTCCCGCGATCTAATTTCAACCCGCTGGTGCGAGATGCGGTGATACGGGTAATCTCGTGGTTCGAGTTAACGGAGGCGTAACGATGAAGCGGCTGGAATTCACCTGCGAAGGCTGTGACTTAACCAGATATGTCACGCTGCCGCCAGGGGGCAAAACCGACGTAACGTTGGACGGTTGGGTCGCTCATCATGTCGTCATGCAAGAGAATGGCTCCGTGACGTTCGAAAACTCGGCGGACCTATTCCCCGCCTGTGCTGAGAAAATGCGTCACGCCATCAACCCGGCGAACTGGCCAAGGATGGACCCCGCAGTGAGACAGTTCGCCAAGAAATCAGCCACCTAAATGGTAGCGCCGGTACCCCACGCCTCATCCCACGGGTAGGTCATGAATGGCTATCAGCGCATCGGCTTTGGTTGGGTGCTTGGATTTCTCGGCGGGTACGGGAATGGCGGCGATGCCTTTTGCCAAAGCCGAAGGCTGTTGCGTTTTCCACAACTTCCACATGCGAGCCATCTACGTTAACCGGAGAGGACGTGTAAGTTTTTGAAATTTAGCGTCGAATTTCAGCTGCATGATCGCCCCACTGGACATGTAGAGGATGATAATCGGCCATTCACGCGGTTTTGCTGGCTTTGGCTAGACAATTGGCGTGAATTATGGATGGGCGCTTTATTCCGAATCGGCTATTTTTTGATTGTTCCGGTTTTGGAGGTTCCTCCCACCTCTCGATGGCCTGAACTACCTTTAAAGCCCGGCACTGGAGCCGGGTTTTCTTGTTTATGGCGACCGACCGTCGGCGCTGAATAACATAAGTCCTTTCGCGGCGGCCTCATCCCATCACCATGTCATTCCTTCGGTCATCATCGATTTCTCGCCCGGAACGGGAATGGCGGCGATGCTCCCTGCCAACTGGGGAAAAAGCTTGGTTTTAGGTCAGTCCAGAGCGGACTTAGGGTCTGACACTGCGACGGAAACTCCATGAAAAACAATAAGCGTTCCCAGTAAGGTTTTACACTATAACCTATTGAAAATAAATGCTTATATCCCTTCACTAGGAGCCGTAACCTTGTTCTTGCGCCTATTGCAAATCTCCCAACCCGCCTGATTCCAACAGCAAGTAATGACTAACCCCTGAGAAGCGCTAGATATCGTCAAATGCGATGTTGACGGTTTGCCGCCGGCGAAGATCACTTGCTAGATTGCACAGTTGCTGCTCGGGGCATTTCGATTTATCAACTACAGATAGGTGGGATGGAAGGTTGGGCCGGGGTGCTGGAGCTAGTGCGAGTTGACAGGTGGAGGCTGATGAGCAATCAACGACTATCGATTAGCTGTTTAGTAGCAGCAATTCTATCGATCTGTTTTTGTGTTGATTTTGTTTTTGCGACACAACCTAGTTTTGATTGCTCTAAAGCATCGAGGCCAGATGAGGTTGCAATTTGTTCAAATGAAACACTTACAATAGTAGATAATGTTGCGAATAATGGCTTCGAATATCTGCGCTTGAAGTTAGGTCGCGCAGCAGCCAACAAAATAGACGTGCCTTTAATTAAAAAGCGACAGGGTTGTGGTGGAAATTACCAGTGTATTTTGAATGCTCAAATTGAGGCGATCAATACGTTTATAAGCTATGGCGCTCCGATCGCTATGCCAAATTTAAGCGGAGACTCTGGTCAACAAAACAATGGCGCTCGTGAGGAATTAGCGGCTCCCCACAAAGCTGCTCCGCAAGCGGCGCAAGAAGTGGAACGGCGGCGACAGGATGAGGGCGAAGTCGCACGTCAACTCGCTCCACAAGCAGAAAATAGGGGGCAGGAGGAACTTGAAGCGGCCCGCCGTTCGACTGAACAGGTGGAGCTCCAGCGCCAAGCGGAGGCAGATAGTGCTCGACACGCTTTGAAAGAAGTCCGTGAAAACCTTGAAAAAGAACTATCGCACAAGAATGATATTCAAATCGAACTTCTTGTTGTGAGCGGACTTTTGGTTCTTGGTGGAGCGCTTATTCTCGCTAAGGTCATGGTTAGAGGAAAGCAACGAGCGTTTGGGCCCTCGCTTGTTGGAGATCCGGCCGACGACAACACCCAGTATGAACCCTGACGTCAACGCATTGTGCGGCGCCTCTGCCCAACCTCCCCAGAGTTCTGTTAACGGTCACCCGGAGGCTTTCGAAGATGAGCAAGCGTCGCCACCATTCAACGAAAGCCAAGCATCTCCGACGCTTTGGTATTATGAAAAAGCAGGAAATATCATTGGCCCCGTAACGGATGAAATTATAAAGGCACTCGTTAAACATAATGAAATAGATAAAGATACGTTAGTCTGGAAGAGTGCTTTTGGAAGTCAATGGGTATCAATACATGAAACAGAATTAATATCATAACGTTTGTTGCATATTTCAATTTGCTGCTCCTTGAAGTGCATTAACTATCAAGCTCTGTTTAAATTGAAAGCAGGTCCACTGCCGGGAGTTTGTATGCTTTGGTTAATCTTTCGCAACCGTCGGCGCCGGGTCACGTTGGCTCCTTAATCAGCGCTCTGTTCCCTCGCGGCTCATCCCACCGGCTCGCGGTGATCGGCCATCGCCACGTCAGCGTCGATTTGGTGATTGGATTTCTCGCCGGGAACGGGAATGGCGGCGACGCCCTTTACCAAGAATTTCAACAAGCATGGCCTCGCCGCTTTTGCCGAGAAATCTAGATCACTCCATTGATTACAACATGCAAGGAGGGAGTGATGGAACAGAAAATAACGCTCACGCTCGCCCGCGCCGACGCAGAAGGGCTTGTCAAAAGTCTCCGACACCGCAAGCAGAGGCTTTGCGATATTAAACAGGAAATCTGCGAGCCCGAAGACGACTTTGAACGAGAAGAATTGGGTTATTTCGAGCAGGAAGACGAGGTCGTCGAACGGGTATTGACCGCGTTGCACGTGGCGCTTGAGAGCCCTCCCTCGAATTGAGCGACGCCAATCTTGCGCCAATTACCTTTTCCACAGCCCTACTCCTCATTCGACCGGTGCGCCGATCACACGAGAGAAAGGCTCTTCGACGCCACTTGTTGCCTGAGTGAATAGCCCCATGTTCTCCGTCAAGGCGCTTCGCGCCGGGCGAGACGCTCGCAAGAGGGAGGCGACGATGAGGAATGCAATTTGCTCGACGTTTGCCCCGCCAAGCGAGTGGGGCTTGTGCCGGCAAACACATCCAGTTGTGGTTCAAGCGATCTTCGCTCTTTCCAATGATGAGCGGGGGCCAGAAGCCATATGGGAGACGCCGACCGCCGACGAATGGCGCAAGGCGGCAGAGCTCGTCGCTGAATATGTCGATGACGGCGACTTCGCGATCGACGGCGGTCGATTTGCTTGGAATTCCTTCATGTCGTTCCGCTTGCGGCCAACCCGTCAGGAACATTAGCTCCACGCAAAAACGGCCCGCCTTTACATCCGAGACGAGCCGTCGTGCCGATAGTCGCAATCAAGTGACGAGATTGAAAACGCCGCGAGCTTAGATGCAGTCGTGGTCGTGACCAACCGCAATCTTAATTTTTGGTTAACGCCTAAACCCAAAAACCACCCACCGTACATCCGGGCGGGTGCCAGAGGCGCACACGGCCGTCGCGGCTTCGTGATTATTGGATTAGGTCACCGGTGCCCGCATCGCGTCGGATCGTTGGGCGGCGCCAAGGGAATTTTTGGCTGGCCCATAGTGGACGGAAATAAATTTGGGGGTATTTCTGGGGGTATGGTCGAAACACAAACTGGAAAATATTTAATATATTCATAATGTTAATCGCCAAATGCGAATCCCTCCCGGCCTACCAAGGGTTTAGAAAACAATATCATACCGTTGCACGGTCGAGTGCTTCGACCTTGGCGCAAGGCGTCGGGCAAAACCCAACGCTTCCCCCAACGATATGCCGCTTTTCGCTCGCGCAAAATCATGGCGGCGGCGCCATGAGCCACTTCGCGACCAACTGGGCGATCCAGCAACGCGGGCTCGACGCGGCGACCAAGGTTCTGCTTTGGCACCTCGCCGATTGTCACAACTCCGCGCAGGGCTGCTTCCCGACGCAGGCCTATCTCGTCGACCGCAGCGAGCTTTCGCGCGCGAGCGTCAACCGGCATCTCGCGATCCTCGAGCAACGCGGGCTGATTCTCGCGAGAGATGCTTCGATTCCGACAAGCAGCGCCAATTGCCGACTCGATATTTTCTTGCCTGCGAAGCCGATTTCGACGGCCATCGCGAACGGCTGGCCACCGCGCCCCGGCGCGGCGTGAAGCCGTGTCGCAATTCTGGACACGGGGCCGAGTTCAAAAATCGGCCGAGCCGTGTCTCAAATCCGAAGAAAGCCGTGTCTCAGATTGCGACTCTAACCCTGTAATAGAACCTGTAAGGGAACCACCCGCGCGAGCGCGCGCGAGGAGGGATTTTTGGCCGCGCGGTGGCGTAGAAGCCGGCCGGTTTTAGGCTGAGGTAGCCCCTGGCTTTCAATTCGGCGGCGCCATCGGAGTTGGCGTCGACACAGGACTCGGCCGAGCCAGGGCTTCCCGCTCGCCTTTGTTCCCGCCATGCCTATCCGGTTAAGGCAGACAGCCACAATATATAGATTGGCCAGACGCCTCATCTGACGGCAGCCATGCGCCATCTGCAGACATTGCGCCTCGGTCTGGCGTTCATTTCATCAGGGCGAAGTTCCGCCAAAAGTTTTGTAGGCTCTCCGTGCCGCCAAAAAGGGTGGTGAAGTTCGTCGAATCCACGAGCACGATATCTCCGGCGCGCTGATCATTTGGCGGCATCCAAAGTAGGCAGTTGAATTCCGTATTCCCCGCTATTGTGAACGGGTGCGGACGCTCGAGATCAATGGGCTGGCGCGCCAACAGACGCACCGACTTGCTGTCCTTTTCGGTAATTTCGTAGTGAGGCAGGTGTGGATGGAAATTGAGCGTGAGGACGTCTTTGAGCAAGCCCAGGTTGTCGTCATCACGGAAAGCCGTAAGCGGGGCGAGCTCCTTCGTGCCTTTGACGAGCGCTGGACGGAGCCCGTACCGATTATGCACTGGCACGTCGAACGCCTTCATTAGCGAGCGGGTGTATTGGCCAAAGCGCTGCTGGCGTGGCACGAGTGGGTCGCCATGATGGAGGTATTCCATCTGGCGTTGCTTTAGGTCGTCGGTAAAGCCCACATCATGGTGCGGCGCGAGCAGCAAGCAGGCGCCTTCGCGGTCGAGCCATTCGCGGATGGCGGCAACTTCCTCTGGCGCCGCCTCTTGCTCGGAGAGAAGGTGGTCCAACCCGAACACCATGAGCGTGTCGGCGTCGGCCAGAATGCGTTCGTCAATCGGCAGTTTGAATCCTGCCTGGTCGATACGCTGAAAAACGGCGACGGGGTGGCCGGTCACCTCTCCGGCGAGCTGCTGGAAGCTGAGAGTGGAGCGATGAAATAGTTCCAGCGTGCCAGCGATTCCCTGAAGGAATTGCGCGGCGCTCCACTCCGGCGTCTCGTAGTGCGGCCAGAGCGCGGTGCGAACTTCGGTCATGGTCGAGAAACGGTTGTCCAACGTGGCAGGGTCGCGCTGGGACTCCCACGGGTAGCTCCACGACCAGTAGATGCTCAGGCGGCGCTTTCCCGGCGTATATTCGCGAGGGATGTGGTTTTGGTTGTACGTGCGCGCTGATGTTTGTGTGCTCATGACTCTTTCCCCGCGCCTCTCTTCGTTTTCTCGGAACTGAGCCAAGCGCTTTCCGCTTGATGGGCTTGCCAACTCACTTCGAGATTGAGTTTGCGCGCCGCGCTGGCCGCGACGCGAGCCAGTATTCCTGCGTAAGTAGGAAAAGAGAGCGGAATATGAGCCAATTCATTTACCCGCATCCCCGCGGCGATGGCTATCGCCGCCACCTGGGTTATCTCCACCGCCCGCTCGCCGACAACGTGGCAGCCCAACATCGAAAACGTCTTGCGGTCGACGATCAGTTTGCAAAAGCCCACTTTGCGTCCGTCAATGATCGTGCGCGTGGTGGAGTCAAAGCGCACAATCGCGGTCACGATATCATGTGTCTCGCGGGCCTTCGCTTCGGTCAGACCCACCTGGGCATATTCCGGATCAGTGAAGCTGCCGATAGGAGTGATCGGTTCTCCAATGGTCACCGTCCGCCCTCGCACGGCGTTGGTAGCCGCCACGAAACCTTCCTGTATCGCCTGCGGGACCAACATCAGGCGTCCGGTAATGTCTCCAGCCGCGAAAATATGAGGCGTGGAGGTCTGCTGATACTCGTCAACTTGCACGAACCCCCGGTGATTGGTGTTTACGCCTGCCTTAGCGAGGCTCAGCCCGGCGGTGTCGGCCACCCAGCCCACCGCCACGACCGTAAGCGCCGCCTCGGCGCTGCCCCGGTCGCCATTCTTGCAGAAGATCATCCGCACCCCGGTCGGCGTCTTCTCGAAAGACTGAATGACGCCAAAGTTTTCATGAACCACGATGCCCAACTCGCGGAGCGCCTCCGCAACCGCCGCGGAAACATCCTCATCTTCGCTTGGCAGGATGCGCGGGCCGGTCTGGAAGAGTTGGATGCGTGAGCCAAATGCGTTGAAGATCGACGCGACCTGCACTCCCGTCGCACCGGCGCCAATGACGAGCATCGACCGCGGGACGGAGGTCAGCTTCCAGGCGTCGCTATGGGTACTCGTCAACTCGAAGCCGGGGACCGAGAGCCGCCGGCTGACGCCGCCGGCGCAAATGATGATCTTTTCAGCGTGAAGCCGCGGTCCGCTCTCGCATTCGATAGTGTGTGCGTCCGCGAAACGCGCAACGCCGGCGTGCTCGTAAACGGTTACTCCCAGAGAATCGATCTGCGCGCGCAGGGAAGAGTGTGCGCGCACTTCGTCGACGACCTGGCGTACGCGCGCAAGCAAACAGGAATAATCGAGCACCGGCTCGCCGACGCCGATGCCGTATTGACCCAGCTGTCGAGCCTCGCGGATCAGCCTGGCTGCGTGGGCAAGGGTCCGAACCGGAACTGGTCCGTCGTTGGCCGCCATGCCGCCAAACTCGGCGCGGGTGACCAGCGCGGTGCGCGCGCCGAGGTCCGCCGCGCGGAGGGCGGCGATTAAACCCGCGGGACCGGCGCCGATAACGATGATGTCCATCATCATTGGACTGTCCTGACCATGAGCCAGAACTTGGTCCCCTTCAGCGGACCTCCTCCAGCGTCGCGAGGTATCGAAGCGCCTTGATGCCCGGAAGAAAAAAGTAGGCGCCGCCCCTCACGGTCGTGAAAGCTGGTAGGCCGGTTATTTTCTTGCGGATTGGACGCTTGGGAATCTTGTATTCGAGCGTGCCGTCCTGGTTGCCAATGAACGGGTCTCTTTCGTTGCCGAGCTCGTGAAAGTTCTTGTCGTTCGCCCACACGCTTTGCGCGAATTCATATTGTCGGATAAGGCTCGCGCAAATCACGAAAGCGGCGATGCCGCGCTCAACGCCGTCCTCTGGCGCGTCCTCCGGCAAAAGCGGGCCGTATGTGGCGCCCCGACGGATCATGCGATGACGGTTCATGTTTGCCGCCGTGTCGCGAGGATTCATGCGGCGCATGTGCGTGCCAAGAGGCGCCGCATACCCAAACGGATCCATCTGTTTATAATTGAAGTCATTATTTCGCTGAAGATCGGCGCCTAGCTTCGGATCGTCTTTCTCGGGCGCGAGCACTAGCGGTGCGCCGCTGCGCCAACGACCCATGAGCTTCGCCGCCACGAATTCCTGCTCCTCGGGAGTCTGGCCATGCTGGCGCAAAAAATCACGGAACCTGCCCACATGCTCCTGCAGTCGGCGATAAGCCATGTAGCTGCCATTGCGGGACAGAATTTCGGGTTGCGGCAGATTGGCGGGCGGTCCGAGTTCGTCCGGGTAGCCAAGGATGAATTCGCCCGCCTGCAGCGGCGCGCCAGTGCCGGGCGTGGGCGCCTCCCCGGTTCCTTCAATGACCGGCTGCGAAATCCGGTCCCGGTAGCCAAAATGGTCGTGCGCGTAAATGAATGGCGGCACTGCCTCTAGGTCAAGGGACGAGAGCACTTCCACATCTCTGCACTGCGCGATGAATTTCTTGTGCTCCATCACACATCGCGCGCGCTCAGCCTCATCCCCGGCGAAGAGGATGACGATAGCGTGGAGACTGGGGCTCGCCAGACCGCCCACCCAGTTGTCGGGATGATTCGCTCCCGTGTCGCCGAGAATCTCCGCGCGAGCGGCCATGCCTTGCTTGAACTCTTGAGGGAACGTGGCCAGCGAAGCTTCGTCCAAGCCCAATGCGCGCAGGCCGTTCCAAGTGAAGGCTACCGTCACCCAGCGATTTTCTGTGTCGACCGAGGCCGGACCTCCGCCGCTGACTGCACCTTCTCCAAGATCGCCGAGAGCCAGGTCCGTCCGCCGGCGGCGGTGCGAAACGAAAGAAATTCGTATCGTCCTGTGAGCGCGGGCGACGCGGGTCAGCAGGATGTGCTGGATATCCTCATATTCAAGCATGGCGCGCCCCACTGCGCTGGATTACTGCATCTGGTCGAGCATGTTCGAGAAAGCCGCCTTCAGCCTGAGCGCCTTCTTGATTTCGTCAGCGCTCACATAAGGATATTCGCCGTATTCCAAGAAGCTCGGACATTGGTGATCGCGCACGAACTTGACGAATGCGTGAGGATTGGTCTCCCAGTCCGCCGGAAAGTCTTCGAGGTTTTCGAACACGGTCTTGAGCCCGGTCGCCGTGAACAGGGCCACGGCATCCTCGGTGTACTTGTCGAAGTCCGTGTCGAAGATGCCCTGATACATGAAATAGGTTTCGCCCTTGATGGGCAAAAGCAGCCATCGCAAGTAGTGCAGCTTCAACACTGCGAGACAATCGGGTTGGTCCGCGACAGCCTGCTCGATTGTTTTCGCATGTTCATAAAAGCGCTCCTCCCTGCCGGGGATGACTTTCGCCAGGATCGAGAAGCCATAACACGCCGGGCTTTTGGGGAAGATCGGACCGTATCTGCCTTGCTCCACCTTATCCTCGAAGACACCCCCTTTGGGGATCGCCATCGCTGCCGGCCTGGTCCAGTCGCTTTGCTTTGTTGCATCCGACATAGCTGCCTCCATTCCTTTCGACGGTCCGGAAGACACCGAGAAATTAGTGCCCCATGAGGTCTTCCAACGTGAACAGGTTGCAGATCGATACGAAACTTGACTGGCGAACCAGTGCTTGGCCAATCAAGTCCGGAGTCTCTTAGTAACGTTTTCTGCCCGGCCCCATCGGGTGATCCAAGTGCAATGTTATATTAGTTCATAAGCGGCACAGGGCGAGCGCGGCAGTGAGCAATAATCGGCGCATAGCGAAGGCTCCTTCCAGTAAAACAGCGGGGCAAGCCACGGCTGAGGCGCCTGCGAGATCCGCGTCCGCGCCGAGCGCAAGGCTGGGGCGCTGCTGGCGGAACGGGACAAATTAAACGGCGCTCGGGGAACCACCCCACCAAAAACCCTCGCGTCTCTCGGGATTACGAAGCAGCAGAGTTCGGATTGGCAGCGTCTCGCGAAGATACCAGAAGACCGTTTCGAGGCGGCGGGGCCGGCGTGAGGTTGCGGAAGAAGCAGCGCCTCGCTCACGACAGTCAGGCCAATTGGGAACGAATTCGCGCTGTTCGGCGTTTCCAGAAGCAATCACGCGCATCTTTTGGGAGGTTCTCATGGAACGACGCGACTTCCTGCAACTGCTCTGCGTTGGAATGGGTATGGCGTCTGCTGCCGCGCCTGCGAAAGCTTTCACTTTGCTCTCGCCGATCACCCCCGGCTCTGATCACGGTCTAGAACTGGAACCGAGCGTCGCCACGGCGGAAGACCTCGAAGGCGCTCGAATCGAGAAGGTCTGGTACGGCCACTGGCGTCGCGTTAATCGGCGTCATTACCGTCGCGTCAGTCGACGCGTTTATCGGCGTCACTATTGGTAATGGCTCCAGATAGCGCGAGAAGCTCCAGTCAGGCCGCCCGTGTGAAAATGCCGGCGGGGGGCTCCCCTCGCCGGCCTTCGCGCGATCTATCAGGCTGGGCAAATATATACGTCTTGTTCCGCGTCGTAGCCCACGTCGAGACCGGAAATTTTGCCGGTCATTGACGACGGGGCCGGAAAAGGATTGATTGAAGGATTGAAATGAAGAGGTAGCGCGGTTCGCCAGAGCATTCTAATTGTTTCGTGATCTGTAATGGAGGTTGTGGAGGTAATAGAAGCATTTCCATAATTATTATATTTCAATACGATTTTATATTTTATTGGATTGCCTCAACATCCTCCACATTTCAAGCAAACATTTCGTTTTCAAGCGAGTTGTATGGGGCGCCTGTTGATGATTTAAGGTGGAAGAAGAAGCTAGAGCGAGACTTATTTACGTAGTTTTGCGTAGTGATCGAAAAGACACAGTATGCAGCTTTCTCCACTTTGGCTCTAGCTCTTGGTGACGTTTGAGCATTGACTAAGCCGAAGCGTTTTCGTTCACTTGAAACGCCCGTTTGGGGCCGCTGCCGATCTTGGTCGTGGCGACATTTCAGGGTTGTGAGGAAGCCGCCGGCCGCTGGGGTTCGGCGGCTTCTTTTCTTACCCGCCTAGACCGGCAAATTTGCCGGTGGTGAACGACAGGTCCGCCCCAAAATATCCAGTGACAACGCGGCCAAACTCCGATCACATCCCGAACGCCAGGCGAGAAGAAATCCGCTATCTACGAGCGACGCTGTTCGAACGGGCCCAATCGTTCGCGACGCGCTCGATAATGCTGAAGGCGCGTCGTTCGCAGGCCGGCGAGGCCGTGCTCATCGATCGCCCTTTCCCAGGCGGCGAATTCATCGGCCGTAAGCATATAGCGGCGGCAGGCCTCTTCAAGTGAAAGCACGCCCTTGCGAACAGCGTTGACGACTTGGGCCTTGCGACGGGTTACCCATCTCTTCGTCGTGACGGGCGGTAGATTCGCCGCTTTCGAACGAGGTCCATCAGGATCGATTATGTATTTGCCATCCGGACGATGCGCCATAATGCCGCCGCTCCAATATCTATTCCACCTCCGTCGCGCGCCGCCGGAAGCATCAATGCGTTTCTCGAACAAATACAAACGATCACGAATTGGCGGCCGTTGCGGCCCGCAACTAACCTACCGTTAAATGCGAAATATTCAATTTAGTAATTATACTTAACGTGTATTCCCGGGACCGACGGCTATGGCTCAGCTTGCGCGAGAAGGGCGACAAGCGGCACGCCGCGGCCTGCCCATCACAATTTAGAGGCTCGCCTTCACGAATATATCGAGGGCGCGGGGCCGGGGCGGCGGGAAAGCTCAATCCAAGGGCGTGAGCCGTCCGGTCTGTTTTTCCTCGGCCGAAACCGCGACGCCGCCGCAGCCAATATTTCCCCCAATATTTCCCCATTGTGTCCAATGTGTCCCCGAGACGCACTCGGGCAACACTCTCGCCCAAAAAGATATACCTCGGACACACGCGCCTGCGAGGGTGCGGCCGCTTCTGGATAAATGGGGATAAGCGCGATGAGAAAGCGTCGTCCGATCGCGGCCGCGGTCCTTTCGACTAGGAATAAGGGTCGCTCCGCGCGCGGGGCGGCGATTCGCGAAAAGATCGAGGGGTGACGGCGCGCGCCAGGGCTCGAGGGGCGGCGGGAGCGGCAAGTCCGTTCCGTCCCGGCCGGTCTAGCGAGGTTCTAGGCAATTGGCTAAGTGTGGCGGCAGGCATGCGCCGCGGAGGAAGTTTATGAAGAGGTTTGTCGCCGCCGCCGTCGCCGCCAAAATGTCTTACGCCGGTTTGTTTCAATTTCGCCGAATGCCTTTGTCGTCGATTCGCGTGGTGTTTCTTCGGTTGTTCGACGGCTGGCGCCAAGAGAGCGTCGCGGCAAGCATGGGGCGCTCGGATGTTTCAAGCTCTAACGCGCGCGCCGCGCGTTTTCGAACGGTCGCCGGTTCGCCCAGTCAGGGCTTTCGACGCCGCACGCGCGCGCCGGTGGCTTGGCGCGCGCGCGGGCAAGCGCGCCAGGGCGACGGCCCGCTTCGCCGTGGCGGGATTGCTCGAGAGCGCGCGAGTTCCGCGCGCGGTCGGTCTTCCGGGAGCCGCGGGCGTGTTGGTCGCGCTTTTGTCGGGCTGCGCCTTGGGGCCGGATTATGTACGCCCGAGCGCGATCGCGTCGGCCGATTCCGGCGGAGAGGGCGTGAGGAGCAAGGACTTCAAGGAAAGAAAGGGCTGGAAGCCCATCGCGCCGTCGGACCTCGCCGATCGCGGCGCCTGGTGGACGATTTATCGCGAACCGGAGCTGGACCGACTGGTCGCCGAGGTCGAAATCTCGAATCAGACCGTGGCGGCCGCCGAAGCCAATTACCGACAGGCGTCGGAGTTGATCCGCGAGGGGCAGGCCGGGCTGTTTCCAACCGTCACCAGCAATTACGCCGCCGCGGGAACCCATTCGGCGAACGGAAGCTCCACGGTTGTTGGTAATTCCTCTAGCGGTTCGACTGTCAGCGGCTCCTCGTCGAGCAGTTCGTTGTTGAGCAATGTGTCCTCCAGGAGCGCGCCCGCCTTCAACTGGAATTACACGGCGGCGCTGAACGCTGCCTGGGCGGTCGACGTGTGGGGCCGCATCCGCCGCACGGTTGAAGCCGACGCCGCGTCGGCGCAAGTCAGCGCGGCCGACCTCGCCAATGCGAAGCTGCTGGCGCAGGCGCAACTCGTCACCGCCTATTTCAATCTGCGCGCCTCGGACGAGCTTGAGAGCGTGATCGAGGACACGCTGAAGGGATTCAGGCGCACGCGCGATATCCTCAAGAACCAGTATGACGTTGGCATTTCCAGCCGCGCGGACTTCATCACGGCGGATAATCAAGTGCTGTCGACGGAGGCGCAGGCGATCAATGTCGGCGTGGCGCGAGCCCAATACGAACACGCCATCGCCGTGCTGACCGGTCGGCCTCCGTACGAGCTGAGCATTCCGAGACGCCGCTGGGCCACGCCAACTCCGCCGCGGTTCCCCGTAACCGTGCCGTCGCGCCTGCTGGAGCGGCGTCCCGACATAGCGGCGGCGGAACGGCAGTTGCAGCAGTTGAACGCGCTGGTCGGCGTCGCCGTGGCGAATTTCTATCCGAACATCAGCCTGACCGGCGCGTTGACCTTCATCGGCCCGCAGCCCTGGCCGGTCATCGCCGCGAACGAGGCGTGGTCGATTATCGGCGGCGCCACGCAAACGATGTACGACGGCGGCCTGCTCGACGCCCAGTTGCAGGCGGCCAAGGCCAGCTACGAGCAGGGCGTCGCGAATTATCGCCAAACCGTGCTCACGGCGTTCCAGCAGGTCGAGGACCAACTCGCGGCGATTCGCATCCTGGCGCGGGAAGCCGAGAGATATAGGGAAGCCGTGAAGGAGGCGCGCGACGCCGTGGGCTTCTACCTCAACCAGTATCGGGTCGGCACGGTCGCTTTCACCTCGGTCGTGACGGCGCAGGCGACGTTGCTGTCGAACGAGGAATCCGCGCTGACCGCGCGGCAAAATCTCTTTGTCGCGAGCGTCAGCCTGATTCAGTCGCTCGGCGGCGGTTGGGACGCCGCCAGCCTTCCCGCGATCGACGATCTCTCCGCCATTAAAGCGCCGCCTTTGCCGGTCCCGATCAGCGCCTTGCCCGCCACCGTCACGTCTACCTCCCCGGAGCCGCGCTAAACAGAGGCATGGCCCGCGAGCCATCAGACAGGTGATACGAAGATGGACGATAATGTCGCTCTCCCCGAGCACGAGATAAAATACGAAGTTGGCCCCGCGGGCGACGTCGAGATTAAGCGGGAGTTGGCGCCAAAAGCGATCGCGCGGCGCTCGCCGGTCGCGATTGCGCTCGGGCTGCTGATCGTCGCGCTGCTGGGCTATGCGACTTACCGCATCATGTGGCCCCAGACCCAGGGCCGAACGCCGCCGGGACGCGGCTCGATCGGCGGCGCTCAACCGGTCGGGGTCGCGACCGTCGCGCGCGGCGACATCAAGATCGTCCGCAACGCGCTCGGCGCCGTGACGCCCATCGCCAATGTGATCGTGAAAACGCAGTTGAACGGCTATTTGACCGAGGTCGCCTTCCAGGAAGGGCAGATGGTCCAAAAGGGCGACTTCCTCGCCCAGATCGACCCGCGGCCCTATCAGGTGTTGAAAGAACAGTACCGAAGGGCAGTTGCATCACGATCAGGGATTTCTCGACCAGGCGCGCGCGGACCTTAAGCGTTACAACACCTTGATGAAGCAGGATTTGATCGCGCGGCAGCAGGCCGAAAACCAGGTGTGGGTGGTCAAGCAATACGAGGGCAGCGTCAAAAGCGATCAGGCGCAGGTCGACAATCAGAGCTTGAATTTGACCTACGCCCACATCATCGCGCCGGTCTCCGGGCGCGTGGGCCTTCGGCAGGTCGACGCGGGCAATTACGTGACGACGGGCGATGCGAACGGCATCGTCCTGATCACCCAAATCAATCCGATTTCGGTGATTTTTTCGGTGCCGGAGGATTATCTGCCGGAAATTACCACCGGGCTGAAGGCCCGCGGCGTGCTGCAGGCGACGGCGCTGGACCGGGCGAACGCCAGCACGCTCGGGGTCGGCCGCCTCAACACGCTCGACAACACGATCGACACGACGACCGGCATGGTCAAGGCCAGGGCGGAATTCGATAACAAGGACGAAAAGCTCTATCCCAACCAGTTCGTGAACGTTCAATTGCTGGTCGATGTCGAAAAGAACGTGATCACCATGCCGGCCGCGGCGGTCCAGACCGGCGCGAACGGCTCCTTCGTCTATCTGGTCAAGGAGGGCGCCAGGGTCGCGGTGCAGCCCGTCACGGTCGGCGTCGCCGACGGCGGCATGGTCGAGGTCAAAAGCGGCGTCGGGGAAGGCGACCAGGTCGTCATCGACGGCGCCGACCGCCTGCGCGACGGGGCGGAGATCAAGGTCGCCGACAATAAGCCGACGTTCCGAGGCGGTCGCGCCGCCAGGCGCCCGCGACGCGATGGGGATGGCGCGGGGCCTGACAAGCGCGAGGGAGCCGGGTTCGACAAGCGCGACGGGGACCCGGAGAAGGCCCGCGAGCGTCGCGCCAGAAAGCGGCCCGATGCGGAATGACCTCGCCCAAAAGAGAGACGGCCGCCCGCGATGAACCCTTCGGAAATCTTCATTCTGCGTCCGGTGGCCACGACGCTGTTGATGGTCGCCATTCTGCTCGCGGGCATGTTCGCGTATAATTTTCTGCCGCTGTCCGCCTTGCCCGAGGTGGATTACCCGACGATTCAGGTGCAGACCTTTTATCCCGGCGCCAGTCCGCAGGTCATGACATCGGCCGTCACGGCGCCGCTCGAGCGACAATTCGGGCAAATGCCCGGGCTCAACCAGATGACCTCGGCGAGTTCCGGCGGCGCCTCGGTGATCACGCTTCAGTTCAACCTCGATCTCAGCCTCGACATCGCCGAGCAGGAGGTGCAGGCGGCGATCAACGCGGGGGGCAATCTGCTTCCCCAGGATCTTCCGGCGCCGCCGGTCTACGCCAAGGTCAATCCGGCCGACGCGCCGATCATGACGCTGGCCGTCACGTCGAAGTCCCTGCCGCTGATCGAAATCGAAGACCTCGTCGAAACCCGTCTGGCGCAAAAGCTGTCGCAGCAGCCCGGCGTCGGCCTCGTCAGCATAAGCGGCGGCCAGCGCCCCGCCGTTCGCATCCAGTTCAATCCGGGCGCGCTCGCCGCCTATGGGCTGAACATCGACGATTTGCGGACGACGCTCAACAACAACAACACCAACACGCCCAAGGGCGCCTTCGACGGCCCGCAACAATCCTCGACCATCAACGCCAACGATCAGATCGACGACGCGGCGAAGTTCGGCGATGTCATCGTCGCCTATCGCAATGGCAATCCCGTCCGCGTCAGCGACGTGGCGAGCGTGCGGCATGGACCCGAAAACAGCAAGATCGCGGCATGGGCCAATTCGACGCGCGCGATCATTCTCAACATCCAGCGCCAGCCGGGCGCCAACGTCATTCAGGTCGTGGACACGATCAAGAGGCTGCTGCCGAAATTGCGCGCGTCCCTCCCGGTCGCGTTGGACGTGACGGTGCTGAGCGACCGAACGACGACGATCCGCGCTTCGGTCGAGGATGTCGAGTTCGAGCTTGGCCTCGCGGTCGTTCTGGTCGTTCTCGTCATATTCGTCTTTTTGCGCAATCTGCCCGCGACCATTATTCCCAGTCTCTCCGTGCCGCTGTCGCTCGTCGGCACATTGGTCGTCATGTATTTGCTAAAATTCAGTCTCGACAATCTTTCGCTGATGGCGCTGACGATCTCCACCGGCTTCGTCG
This sequence comes from uncultured Alphaproteobacteria bacterium, assembly GCA_963710695.1. GTDB lineage: Bacteria > Pseudomonadota > Alphaproteobacteria > Rhizobiales > Beijerinckiaceae > Methylocystis. The sequence goes on from CAVQBO010000032.1 coordinate 16,612, forward strand.
TCGACGACGCGATCGTGATGATCGAAAACATCGCGCGCTACATCGAGGAAGGCGAGGCGCCGTTGCAAGCCGCGCTGCGCGGCTCGCGGCAGATCGGCTTCACCATCATCTCCTTGACCGTGTCCCTGATCGCGGTGCTGATCCCGCTGCTGTTCATGGGCGATGTCGTTGGGCGTCTTTTCCACGAATTCGCCATCACGCTCGCGGTCACGATCATCATCTCCGCCTTCGTCGCGCTGACCCTCGTCCCGATGCTTTGCGCGAAGCTCCTGCGCCATCGCACCGTCGCGCAACGCACCCGCTTCGATCTCGCCTCCGAACGCGGATTTAACTGGATCATCAAGCAATATGCGCGCGCCCTCGACGTCGTCCTTGAACATCAGCCATTGACGCTGTTGGCGGCGATCGCGACGCTGATTCTCACTTGTCTGCTTTATGTTGAAATTCCAAAGGGATTTTTTCCGTTGCAGGACACGGGGGCGATCCAGGGGATTTCGGAGGCGAGCCAGGAAATTTCCTTCGCCGCGATGACCGAAAGACAACAGGCTCTCGGGGACGTCATCGGCCGGGATCCCGATGTCGCCAACTTCAGTTCCTTCATCGGCGTCGACGGCGCCAACACGACTTTGAACACCGGACGGTTTCTGATCGAGCTGAAGCCGTTCGGCGCGCGCAAGTCGTCGGTCGCCGAGGTGATCGCCCGCCTCCAGAGTTCGACCGCGCGGGTGAAGGGCATCAAGCTCTATATGCAGCCCGTGCAGGATTTGACGATCGACTCGAGCGTCAGCCGCGCCGGCTATCATTTCGTCGTCGAGAACGCCAATGGCTCGGAACTGCAAAAATGGGTTCCGAAGCTTCTGGAGCGGTTGCGCGATCTGCCGGAAATCACCAATGTCGCGAGCGATCTTCAAGATCGCGGCAAGACCCTCAACATCGTGATCGATCGCGGAACGGCGGCGCGTTTCGGCATCACGATGGCGACGGTCGACAACATTCTCTATGACGCGTTCGGCCAACGCATCGTTTCCACGATCTACACCCAGTCCAATCAATACCGCGTCATCATGGAGGTCGATCCTAAATTTCAAACCTCGCTTAAATCCTTGTCGGACCTTTATTTGCCGTCGTCATCGTCGGCGTCGAACGGGCAGGTTCCTCTCTCCGCGATCATGCACATCGAGGAAAGCACGGGACCGCTACAAATTACGCATTTGAGCCAGTTTCCGGCGACCTCCATCTCGTTCGACGTGGCGCCGGGCGCTTCGCTCGGCGCCGCGGTGAAGGCCATCGAGGCCGCCGAGCAGGAGATCGGCCTGCCGGACAGCTTCACCTCGGCGATGCAAGGCTCGGCCGCGGCTTTCACGGCCTCCTTGAGCAACGAGGTGCTGCTGATCGTCGCGGCGATCATCACGATGTATATCGTTCTCGGCGTGCTTTACGAGAGCTTCGTTCACCCGATCACGATCCTTTCGACCCTTCCGTCGGCGGGCGTCGGCGCGCTGCTGGCGCTTCGCGTCACGGGTCACGATCTCGACATCATCGCGATCATCGGCATTATTCTGCTCATCGGCATCGTTAAAAAGAACGCGATCATGATGATCGACTTCGCGCTCGAGGCCGAACGCATCGACGGCATGACGGCGCGGGACGCGATCTATCAAGCGTGCCTGCTGCGCTTTCGTCCAATCCTGATGACGACGATGGCCGCCATTCTGGGCGCCCTGCCGCTCATGCTCGGCACGGGCGTCGGTTCCGAACTGCGGCATCCGCTCGGAATTACGATCGTCGGCGGACTGATCGTCAGCCAACTTCTCACGCTCTTCTCGACGCCGGTGATCTACCTCTATTTCGATCGTTTGGCGCAACGTCTGGCGCGGCTCGGATCGACCGATGGACTGCCGAGCGGCGAGGCGGCGGAATGAATATTTCGGCGCCCTTCATTTCTCGCCCGGTGGCGACCATTCTGCTGACGATCGGCGTCACGCTCGCGGGGCTTTTGGCGTTCCAACTGCTGCCGGTGGCGCCGCTGCCGCAGGTGGACATACCCACCATATCCGTTTCGGCCTCGTTGCCGGGCGCGGGGCCGGAGACGGTCGCGACCAGCGTCGCGGGTCCGTTGGAGCGCCACCTCGGGCAAATCGCCAATGTGACGGAGATGACGTCGACCAGCAGCACGGGCCAGGCGCGCATCGTCCTGCAGTTCGATCTCGACCGCGACATCAACGGCGCCGCGCGCGACGTGCAAGCCGCGATCAACGACGCGAGCGCCGACCTGCCGACGAATTTGCCGGGCAATCCAACCTATCGCAAGGTCAATCCGGCCGACGCGCCGATCCTGATCCTGGCGCTGACCTCCAACACGCTAACGCGCGGTCAGCTCTACGACACCGCGAGCAACGTGCTTCAGCAGCGGCTTTCGCAGCTCTCCGGCGTAGGGCAGGTGACGATCAACGGCGGCGCTTCCCCGGCCGTGCGGGTGGAGCTAAATCCGACGGCGCTTTATAAATACGGCGTCGGGCTCGAGGATGTTCGCGCCGCGCTGGCGTCGGCCAACGCCAACAGCCCCAAGGGCGATGTCGAGAGCAACGGCTCGCGCTATCAAATCTACACCAACGATCAAGCGAGCCACGCCTCGGACTATCTGCCGCTCATCGTCGCCTATCGCAACGGCAACGCGGTGCATCTCGCCGATCTGGCCGAGATCACCAATTCCGTCGCCGATTTGCGCAACGCCGGCGTCGCGCAAGGCAAGCCGGCGATTCTCGTGACCTTGTTTCGTCAGCCTGGGGCGAACATCATCGAGACGGTCGATCAGATCAAGGCGGCGCTGCCGAAACTCAAGGCGGCGATGCCGAGCGACATCGAAATCATTCCCGCTTCCGATCGCAGCACGACGATACGCGCGTCGCTCAAGGACACCGAGCGCACCTTGGTCATCGCGGTCATCCTCGTGACCTTCATCGTATTTCTGTTCATCGGCGATCCGCGCGCGGCCCTCATTCCCGCGATCGCCGTCCCGGTGTCGATCATCGGCACTTTCGCGACGATGTATCTGCTTGGCTACAGCCTCGACAATCTGTCGCTGATGGCGCTGACCATCGCGACAGGATTTGTCGTCGACGACGCCATCGTGGTGCTTGAGAATATCTCGCGCCATATCGAGGAGGGCGTGCCCCGGCGCGAGGCGGCGCTGCGCGGCGCGCGCGAGGTCGGCTTCACGGTCATCTCGATCAGCGTCTCCTTGATCGCCGTCTTCATTCCGCTGTTGCTGATGGGCGGAGTCGTCGGGCGTCTCTTCCGCGAATTCTCCGTGACGCTCTCGATGGCGATTCTGGTTTCGCTGGTCATCTCCCTGACGACGACGCCGATGCTCTGCGCGCTGCTGCTCAAATCCAGGCCACGCGACGCTCGCCCGCGGCGCTCGCTATTTTCAAGAATCGTCGCGGAGTATGGACGCAGCGTCGCCTGGGCGCTGCGTCATCGCGCCTTCATCATGGGGCTGCTGCTGCTCTCGATGTGGCTGACCTACAAGCTTTTCGACGTGATCCCCAAGGGCTTTTTTCCCGAGCAGGACACCGGACGCCTGCAAGGGTCGATCCAGGCGGATCAGAGCATTTCCTTCCAGTCCATGAGCGTCAAACTCGCCGAACTCGTCGACATCGCGCAGGCCGACCCGGCCGTCGACGTCGTGACCGGCAATACGGGTTCGGGCAGCGGCGGCGGGGCGGGCTCCACCAACAGCGGCTCGGTGTCCATCCAGCTCAAGCCTTTGTCGGAGCGCACGGAGACCGCCGGCGAGGTCGTGGCGCGGCTGCGGCGCAAATTGAGCAAGATCGCCGGCGCGCGCTTGTTCATACAGCCGGTTCAGGATCTGCGCGTCGGCGGTCGACAGAGCAACGCGCTTTATCAATACACGCTGCAGGCGGACAGCTCGGCGGAGCTCTATGAATGGGCGCCGAAGCTCCTTCAGGAACTGCAAAAGAGCAGCATCGTTCTCGACGTCAACAGCGATCAGCAGCAGAACGGGATCGAAAGCGATATCGTCATCGACCGCGACACGACCTCGCGGCTCGGTCTCACCCCCGCCCAAATCGACAATACGCTCTACGACGCTTTCGGACAGCGGCAGGTGTCGACGATTTACAGCGATCTCAACCAGTACCATGTCGTCATGGAGGTGGCGCCGCGCTATTGGCAGGATCCAAGCTCGCTGCGGGACGTTTACGTGAGCACCGCCGGCGGCCCGGCCAGCGGGACGGCGTTAACCGTGTTGCCGGCGGGCGCGGTCGTGTCAAAGTCGAGCGCCAATTCCCCCGCCAACGCCTCGGCCAATTCCGCGCGAAACTCGCTTACGAACGCCATCGCCAATTCGGGCAAGGGAAGCGCGTCGTCCGGCGCCGCCGTCAGCACGGCCATCGAGACGATGGCGCCCTTGACCAGCTTCGTAAGCTACAAGCGCGGAAGCACGGCCCTGGCCATCAACCATCAGGGACCGTTCGTCGTATCGACAATCTCATTCAATTTGGCGGTCGGAAGGTCGCTGAGCGAGGCGGCGGCCGAGATCGACCGGGCCATCGCCGAAATCCGCATGCCGACGAGCGTGCGCGGAAGCATGCAGGGCACCGCGGGGATATTTCAGAAATCCTTGGACAGCGAACCCTTGCTGATCGCGGCGGCGCTGGTCGCCGTTTATATCGTCCTCGGCATTCTCTATGAGAGCTACATCCATCCGATCACCATATTGTCGACACTTCCGTCGGCGGGCGTCGGGGCGCTGCTGGCGCTGCTTTTATGCGATACGGAGTTCAGCCTCGTCGCTTTCATCGGCGTGATTTTGCTGATCGGCATCGTCAAGAAAAACGCGATCATGATGATCGATTTCGCGCTTGAAGCGCAGCGCGTTCAAGGGCTGAGCGAGTATGACGCGATCTTGCAGGCCTGCCTGCTGCGTTTTCGTCCGATCATGATGACCACGGCGGCCGCGATCCTCGGCGCCGTTCCGCTGGCGTTGAGTTACGGCGATGGCGGAGAGATCAGGCGCCCGCTGGGCATAGCGATCGTTGGCGGTCTCGTGGTCAGCCAATTGCTCACGCTCTACACCACGCCCGTTCTCTACCTGATCTTCAGCGATCTGCGCGACTTCATCGTCGGTTTGCGAGCGTCCGCGCTTCCTTGACCGATTTGCGCGATGAGCCGCGAGGCGACGTCCGCCGGCTTTGCCTCGCAAAGCACGACGCGACCGAATACACCCTCGATGAACTCGCCGGGCGGCGTCTGGCGACCGGGCCTTCTATGACGCCGCCTTCTTTCCTTTGAAACCCGAAAGGCGCGATGGCGCGCTACTGACCATTCACCGCCCGCTTATCCGCCATGGCGGCCTTCAACCGTTTTTGCTCGAAAACTGCTCACCTTGAGAAAAGGCCATCCGGCGAAGAGACGTCAATCTCCCGACCCACCATGACGACGCTTCGCCTTCGCGGGCGAAGGGCAAGAAACGGAGCTTGCGATTTGTCAGGCCGCCAGGACGCGGAGACGAATCAATGCCGTCGAACGGACCGGACCTCCTCGATGGCCGCGAACAGGAACGCGGTCGTCAGGCCAAATAGGATTAGCCCGTTCATTGCCTCGATGGCTCCGAGGAGCCTCCAACGTTCCTCCAGGAAGATATTAGAATGGCCGTAACTCGTGATCGCGCTGAGCGAATACAGCATGGAACTGGATACATCCGACATGGCGCCTAGCCGAACGTAAAGAAGGGCCCACGCCGTCGCTTCGAGACCATGCAGCGCCGCCGCGGCGAGCGCGGTCGATGCGATCGCGACAAAGAAAAGGGCCAGGTTGCGCGCGCTTCTTTCCGAATGCGCTTTGAGCACGAGCGTCTTCACGATCAGAACAAACACGCAAACATGGAAGACCACCGTGAGCATCAGAAGCGGCACCCCCCACGCCCAGTCGGAACTCCAAAACATAGCTTTTCCTCCCTCCAGCGGGGGCAAAAGATTGCATGCTCCCCGGTGATTTCAAACGCTTATTTTTGGCGAGGCGTCGCGTCGCGCGCGAATGCTCACGCGCTCCTGTTCAATGCGTTCAGCAAATTTTCCAGCGTCGCCCGCGTCGAAGCGTCGGCGCGTCCATCGATTCTTCGCGGACGGAAATGGCGCTGAAACGCGGTCACCACATTGGCGGTCGCCTCGTCGTAACGCCCGGTCGGCTCGATGTCGTAGCCATAGGCCCTAAGCCCGGCTTGCAGCGCGGCGACCGCCGCGCCAGCGTCGCCGATCCCCAGCGCCTCGTCGCCGACGATCGGGGCCGGAGCGACATAATGTCCAACGCCCTCCGAGGCCAGCGCGTCCCAGGGGAAAAACTCGCCGGGATCGACCTTGCGCGTCACGGCGATGTCGGAGTGGGCCAGCACGCGCTCTTTCGCTATGCCGCGGCGTTCGCAAATATCGCGCGCCAGCGCGGCGACCGCCGCGATTTGCCGCGTCGGATAGGGGCGGGGATCATCGTGGCCGGGATGCACGATCTCGACGCCGATGGAGGCGGAGTTCACGTCGGTTTCGCCCGCCCAAAAGCTTTTGCCGGCGTGCCAGGCGCGTCGCGCCTCCGGCACGAGTTGGAGCACGCCGCCGTCCTCTTCGACGAAGTAATGGGCGGAGACCTCCGCCTCCGGGCCGCGCAGCAGATCGAGCGCGCTCGAAGCCGTCGGCATGCCGGTGTAATGCAGGATCAGCATGGAGATCGGCCGCAGCCGTTCGCCATGGTTAGGGGAGGGGACAATGCGGGCGAGCGGATAGTCGGGCGAGAATGTCATGCGCCGACCATAGCAATTTTGCGCGGCGCTTTGCACGCGGCGCGGATGGGCGACTCCACTCGCGCGTCCGACCCTCGCCGTCCCGGCCTTGCAATGGTCGCCAATCCGTCCCAGATTTGGGCGGCTTCAAGACGATTGGCGGCGATCGCGCGTAACGTAGGACGGCCCATGATAAGCAGACGTCGTTTCGCCTTTTCGATCGCGGGACTTGCGCTCGCCGCGAGCGCGGGCGCCGCGCGCGCCGACATCGCGCCGCCGGATCGATCCCGCCGCCGCGAACCGCCTCCGCCGCCGCCCCAGCAGCCGGGAGAGTCCGGGAAGCCGTCGGACAAGCAGGCGCCGCCCGATCCGCGAGCGCCCGCTCCGCCGCCGCGTTGATGCGCCGCGCTCGCCACGCGCCGCCATGAAGCCTCGTTCGCTGATGGATGTCGGCGCCGCGGTCGCGCTCGGCATGGCGCCGATCCTTCCCTTCGCGGCTTTCGCGACGATGGCGCCGCTCGCCGCCTATACGACGGCGTTGGCGTTGTTCGGTCTGCCGCATGTGCTGAGCGAACTGCGCTATGTCGACCGGCGCTTCGGGCGCCGACTGAGCCTTTCGTATTTGGCGCCGATCGCGGCGCTGCTGGCGGTGATCGTGGCGGCCCGAGCCTGCGTCGTGTTCGGCGCGGCGCCGGCGGAAATTGGCGCGCCGGTGGAACTCGGCGCGGGCGCGATGCTGGCGCTGGTTTGCGCGCGAGGCGATTGGACGCCAAGAGCTTGGACGCGAAAGGCCGTCGCGCTGTCGGTCGCCGGCGCGATTGGCGGGGCGACGATGATCGCGCCGTTCACGACCTCGGTCGCCGTCGCCATTCTGCACAATTTCACGCCGCTCGGCTTTTTGTGGCAGATCGCGCCGCGCGCCGCGCGCCCGCGCGTCATGGCCGCCGCGGGTTTTGGCTTGTTGCTGCTGCCGCTGCTCGCGGCCATGGGCGGCGCGCATCTGGCGTTGAACGCGCTCGGCTCTTCGCCCAGCGCATTGGACCCGCTCGGGGCCGGGCCGCTTGCCGAGCATCTCGGCGTCTATGTGCCGCGACCTTTCCTCGACGGGCCTCGCGCGGTGGATTTCTTCACGGCGTCGGTGATCGCGCAGGGCGCGCATTATCTCGCGGTCATCGTGATCCTGCCCTTCCTATTGGGGCGGCTCGATCCGGGCGCGGCGGGCCTCGTCGCCTGGCCGCGCGGCGTCCTGTTCGCGTTGCTTTGCGCCGCCGCCGCCGGTCTTGCGCTAAGCCCGTTTTTCGCCGATTTCGCGCGGGCGCGCGCCTATTACGGGCTCTTCGCCGCCATTCACGCCTGGATCGAGGTTCCCGTGCTGATCCTCGCGCTGACCGGCGGCGCGCGTGGAGAGAGTTGGAGAAGCGGCGAGGGCGCGGCGGCGAGCGCCGTCCAAGTCGGTTAACGGGGCAGGCCGCCGTCGATCGCGCTGACCGGCGCGCGAAAAAGCGGCCAGCTCGCCCATCTTGGTCACTCATGGTCTAAGGCCCGTCCAAAATTCGAACCCGCTCCGAAGCGGAAATCATTGCGCTTTGGGCGGCGGCGAGCTATATGGGTTTATCCCCAGCATGGATGGAGTTTTTTGGGTACGCTGGCGCCGGACGGCGCGCGGCTCCGCGCCCATATTCGTTCGTCCATGCTCGCGCCGACAGTTTAAGGAGATGCTCATGAGCAACGCACCGCTGATGCCCAAGGCGACCGCCGTCTGGCTCGTGGAGAACACGTCGCTCACTTTCGACCAGATCGCCGATTTCTGCAAATTGCATCCGCTGGAGGTCAAGGGCATCGCCGATGGCGAGGTCGCCGCCGGCATTCGTGGCCACGACCCCATCACCTTTGGCCAGCTATCGCGCGAGGAGACTCGCCAAGGGCGAGGCCAATCCCGATCATCGGCTACAACTCTTCGTCTCGAAGGTGCAGGTTCCCGAGGTCAAGCGCCAGCGCGGGCCGCGCTATACGCCGCTGTCGCGCCGCCAGGACCGACCCAACGCGATCCTGTGGCTCGTGCGCAATCATCCGGAGCTAAAGGACGCGCAGATCATGCGCCTCGTCGGCACCACCAAGACGACGTTGAAGGCGATTCGCGAGCGCACGCACTGGAATTCGGCCGGACTTACGCCGATGGACCCGGTGACCTTGGGGCTCTGCTCGCAGATCGATCTCGATTTCGAGGTGACGCGCGCCGCCAAGGACCGTCCCGCGCTCGTCGTGGATCACGGTCAGACGCTGGCGCCCGCGGAATCGACCACCCAGCCGCATTACACGCCACCCGCGACCGAGGAGAACGTGTTCGGCAAGCGCGCGCCGGCGGCGCCGGTGGAACGAAGATTATTTCGACGCGGACAGCGTTTTCGGGCGTCTGAAGGATCTCGATTTCGACGCTTGAAGCCCGCTCGGCGCTGTTTGGCCAAAACCTTGCTTTAAGGCGCTCCATCCGCAGGAGAGGCGTTCTTGACCCAATCGCCCTATGACAGCGACCTTGATCGCAACCCCGCCAATTTCCAGCCGCTGACGCCGATTAGTTTTCTGGCGCGCGCGGCGGCGGTATTTCCGACGCAAATCGCCATCGTGCATGGCGATTTGCGTCGCGATTACGCGCAGTTTTACGCGCGCAGCCGGCGCCTCGCCAGCGCGCTGGCGGCCCGGGGGATCAAGCGCGGCGACACGGTGTCGGTGATGCTCGCCAATACGCCGGCGATGCTGGAGTGCCATTACGGCGCGCCGATGACCGGCGCGGTGCTCAACACCCTGAACACCCGCCTCGACGCCGCCGTTCTGGCCTTCACGCTCGATCACGCCGACGCCAAGGTCTTGATCGTCGACCGCGAATATTCCGCCGTCATGAAGGCGGCGCTGGCCCTGGCCAGCGTGAAGCCGCTGTTGATCGGTTACGACGATCCCGTCTACGACGGCCCCGGGGAGATGTTGGGCGAGATCGATTACGAGGCTTTCCTCGCTTCCGGCGATCCGAATTACGCCTATGCGCCGCCGCCCGACGAATGGGACGCCATCTCGCTCAATTACACATCGGGCACGACGGGCGATCCCAAGGGCGTCGTCTATCACCATCGCGGCGCCTATCTTCTGGCGCTCGGCAATGTTCTCACCGGCGATATGGGGCGTCATCCCGTTTATCTGTGGACGCTGCCGATGTTCCACTGCAACGGCTGGTGCTTTCCCTGGGCGCTGTCGGTCGTGGCGGGCACGCATGTCTGTCTGCGCCAGGTGCGCGCCGGCCATATATACGAACTCATGGCCGAGCATGGCGTCACCCATTTGTGCGGCGCGCCGATCGTGATGTCGACCTTGCTCGGCGCGTCGCCGGCGGAAAAGCGTCCGCTGAAAGCCGCGGCGCGCTTCTTCACCGCCGCCGCGCCGCCGCCGCAGGCCGTGCTGGCCGCGATGAAGGAGGCCGGCTTCGAGGTGACGCATCTTTATGGCCTCACCGAAACCTACGGCCCCGCCGCCGTCAACGAATGGCGCGAGGAGTGGGACGCGCTCGACGGTCCGGCCCAGGCCGAAAAAAAGGCGCGCCAAGGCGTGCGCTACTGCGTGCTCGACGATCTCGACGTCATCGATCCCGAGACCATGGAGCCGGTTCCGCGCGACGGCGAAACCATGGGCGAGGTGATGTTTCGCGGCAATATCGTCATGAAGGGCTATCTGAAGAACAAGCACGCCTCCGACGCCGCCTTCCACGGCGGCTGGTTTCATTCCGGCGACCTCGGCGTGATGCATAAGGACGGCTATATTCAGCTCAAGGACCGCTCGAAGGACATCATCATCTCCGGCGGCGAAAATATTTCATCGATCGAGGTCGAGGACGCGCTGTTCAAGCATCCGAAGGTGCGCGCCGCGGCTGTCGTCGCGCGGCCCGACGACAAATGGGGCGAAACGCCCTGCGCCTTCGTGGAGCTAAGGGAGGGCGCGAGCGCCACGGCCGAGGAGTTGATCGCCTGGAGCCGCGACAATTTGGCGCATTTCAAATGTCCGCGCCATGTGGTGTTTGTCGAATTACCGAAAACATCCACCGGCAAGATAAAGAAATTCGTCCTGCGGGAGATGGCGCGCAAGCTTTGACGGAATGGCCATGTTCCGCCTGTTTGCTCCCCCCTGTCGCCGTTCCGCGGGAAGAAGTCTTGATCGATGGTGGGCTCGGTAAGGTCTTTCCGCGTGATCGGCCGGTCATGCGCAAATAAAAACGCCAGCAGTTGCTGTAACAACCGCTGGCGAAAAATCGATCCGAGGTTTGCGTGGTTAGCTTGGTCGGATCGTATAAAGGCTGATTAGAAGAACAGGCCGAGGCAGCCGCCCGCCAGAGCGCCGACGACGCCGGCCGAGGCGATGTTGGCGATGCCGCCGAGCGCCCAAGAGGCGATGCCGCCGAGAACCAGCGCGCCGACGCCCGCGAAAATGTAGGTGTTCGTGGTGATTTCGAGTTCCTTAGCCATGGTTTCTCTCCTCTTTTATTTTAATTAGCGAGAGCTTCGCGCCTTACCGTTTGGTGGGTGTGGCGCTTTCCGCTCCTTGCCCTTTGGGCCGTGCCTTCAGTGGACAGGCGAGAAGTTAGCACAAATGGGGCTTCTGTCCAGATGTTTGTGCGACCATTTGTCGCGCCCCGCGCGCGGGGCCGTTTCTTACTAAAATCCAATAGGTTCCGCGGCTGGAAGCCGCCGTGGCCGACTCCATGCGACCGCGCGGCGAGAAATTTTTTTTCGCGCCAGAGCCGCGCGAACTCCGGTCTCGTCGCGTTTTTTCGCGCCGATTCTCGCCTTCCGTGTCGCGCCGCGGGCGTTTGAGCGCTATAGCGAGGCCATGACCGACCAAGCGCCCAACGAATCACGCCGGGGCTTTGGCGCCACGATGGCGCCGCTGCGTCCGCTGCTGCCCTACGCCCTGCGCCATTACAAGACCATCGCGCTGGCCTTCCTGGCGCTATTGGCGGCCGCGGGCGCCACATTGACGCTCCCCGTCGCCGTGCGCGGGATGATCGATCACGGTTTTTCGCAAGACAGCGCCGGCGGCGTCAACGCGGGCTTCGGCGAGTTGATCGCCGTCGTGGCGGCGCTCGCCCTCGCCTCGGGCTCGCGCTACTATCTCGTGACGACGCTCGGCGAGCGGGTCGTCGCCGATCTGCGCGGCGATCTTTTTCGCCATCTCACGGCGCTCGACGCGCGTTTTTACGATAGCGCCAAGACTGGCGAGCTATTGTCCCGCCTCACCTCCGACACGACCCAGCTAAAGGCGGCGTTTGGAAGCTCGGCCTCGGTCGCCCTGCGCAATCTGTTCATGTTCATCGGCGCCATCGTCATGATGATCGTGTCGAGTCCGAAACTGTCCGGCGTCGCGCTGGCGGCGATTCCGCTGATCGTCGCGCCGTTGATCATGTCCGGACGCGCGGTGCGCGGGCGCTCGCGCCTCGCGCAGGACGCGCTGGCGCACGCCTCCGCCTTCGCCGGCGAAAATCTGTCGGCCGTCCGCACGATGCAGGCTTGCGGCGCGCAGTCCTCGGTGGTCGCGCGGTTCAAAGCGGCGGCCGACGGCGTTTACGACGCCGCGCGCGAGGCGACGCGGCTGCGCGCCTTCGTCACCGCCGGCGCGATTTTTCTGGTCTTCTCCAGCGTCGTCGCGGTGCTTTGGCTCGGCGCCCAGGATGTGCTGGCGGGCCGCATGACCTCCGGTCTGCTGTCGCAGTTCGTGCTTTACGCCGTGCTGGGCGCGAGTTCGCTCGGCGAACTGTCGCAGGTGTGGAGCGAAGCCGCGGCGGCGGCCGGCGCGGCGGGCAGGATCGGCGAAATACTCGCCATCAAGCCCAAAATCGCGGCGCCGGCGAAACCCAAGACGCTGAAGGAGCCGGTGGCGGGGCGCATCGTTTTCGACAAGGTGTCTTTCGGCTATGCGGGCGCGGAGGGCGCCGCGGCGCTCGCGGGCGTCGATCTCGTCGTGGAGCCCGGCGAGCGGGTCGCGCTGGTCGGGCCGTCCGGCGCCGGCAAATCGACGATGTTTCAGTTGTTGCTGCGCTTCTATGACGTCGACGGCGGCGCCGTGTCGATCGACGGCGTGGATGTGCGCGATCTCGATCCCGCCCTGCTGCGCCGCGCCATCGCCCTCGCTCCGCAGGACCCGGTGATTTTCGGCGCGAGCGTCGCGGAAAACATCGCCTATGGACGCGAGAACACGCCGCGCCGCGAGATCGAAGCCGCCGCGCGGCGCGCGCAGGCGCACGACTTCATCGCCGCCTTGCCGCAAGGCTACGACACGCAGCTTGGCGAGCGCGGGGTCACGCTGTCCGGCGGACAGCGCCAGCGTCTCGCCATCGCCCGGGCGATACTCGCCGATGCGCCGGTTCTGCTGCTCGACGAGGCGACCTCGGCGCTCGACGCGCAGAACGAGGCGCTGGTGCAGGCGGCGCTGGACGACGTGATGGCGGGCCGCACCAGCCTCGTCATCGCCCACCGCCTCGCCACCGTGCTGGAGGCCGACCGGATCATCGTGTTGGAGGCCGGGCGCGATCGTCGAGGAGGGAACCCACGCGAGCCTGATCGAGAAGGGCGGCCTTTACGCTCAACTCGCGCGACTGCAGTTCGGCGCGTAGAGACTTCGCGGCCGCGCCGGCGACTCGCGGTTGGGCGCGGCGGCGCTCGCGCCAATAAAACACCCGGAAAGCCTCGCGGCTTCCCGGGTTTACGTGGCGGAACCCCTGTCGCTTCGGAGCCTATTGGCTCAGATGCAGCGGCTGGGCGGTGGCCGAGGTGGCGATGTTCGCGAAGGCCGTGTTGAGCGACGAAGCGTCGGACGCCTCGTAGGAGCCCGAAGGCGTGCTGGCGCATTGCTGCAGGATCGACTGCGAATGCGCCGCCAGCGTCTGCGAGATATTCGCCGAGAACAGCACCGTGTAGACCGTGATCCCCGCCGCCTTGGCGTTCGCGCACGCCGCCAGCAGGCGGTTGTCGAAGTAGCTGGTCAAATCGGTCGGCGGCGAGGTCGGAGAGGTCACGGGGCCGTATTGCGTGATCCCGTTGACCGTGCCAAGCCTGAAGCCGCCGAGATAGCCATAGGCGGAGTAGTCGGAGATATTGGCGCTCGACGTGCCCGAGCTATTCGAATTGCCATTGTCCGCGAGACCGTTCACCCCGTCCGTCATCAGCACGATCACCTTGGCGGCGCCGCTGTCATAGGCGGCCGGCGGAGTCGAGAGATTCCAGAAGTTGGTGGTCGGCAACAGCGTCCGCCAGGCCCACATGAAGCCCTCCGAGATGATCGTTCCGCCGTTATACCAATAGGTCATGGAATTGATCGCGGCGTCGACCGTGGTCTGGTTGGAGGTCAGAGGCGTCAAGGGCTTCCGGGCAGCCGGCGTTTGGCCCCGCCGTCGTCTGGCCCAATTCGCTGATCGCGGCGGCCTTGGTGGTGGCGTCATATTTGAGGATATATTGCCCCGCGCCCCAAGTGCCGTTGAGCGTCCATCCCCAGCTCGCCGGGAGTGTCGCCGTCGTGCCGCCGGTGGCGTAGGTTGCGTCATTGATGAAGTTGTTGTGGAAGCCGCCGGAGCCGTTCGAATAGAGGCCTGGCGCCTGAAAGGCCCAGCTCACCATGTTGTAATCGGGCTCGTCCGGCCAGAAGTAGGGCACGAACAACGATAGATGGTCCGACGAGGAAGGCGCCGTGTCGGTCACGTCGTAATCCGTGGTCGCCGCGTAGCTTCCGCCCCAATTGCTGTTCAGCCAGGCCTGTTCGGCCTTGGTGGGCCGCGCCTCGACGCAGCCCTTCCAGGCGACCGACTGTCCGTTCGGGTTCAGGATGCGCGGGAACAGGTCATAGTGGCTCACCGTGCCGGGATTGGCCAGCCAGTCGCAACCGCCGTTCTCATAGCCGGCGCTCTTGCTGCCGCACGTCCGTCGTGAAGCGAGTAATTGAACCCGGCCGGGAGCTGGTAAGTGTTCTTCATGCCTGCTGGTCTTGAGTTTTCTGGAAGTTATCGTCGACGTCGTGATCGGCGGGATCGTGTTGGGCGTGACGCCGAGATTGATCGACCCGGCATAGGCGCTGGACACTCCGAACAGTTCCCGCGCCATGTGGCGGATCGGGTTCAATATGTCGAGAATGTCGCGCGCGTCGCCCGCGTCGCCGCTCGAACTGCCGCCTGGCCCGCTGGACGTGCCGCCGCCGCCGCCGGAGCCCCAGTTTTGCGCGCAACCGGTATTATAGGCGATCCAGTTCCAGGTCGAACCAGGTGCCGTTGTAGATGGACAGCGCCGTCGTATCGATCATGCTGAGACTCGGCAGGCCCGGATTGACCGCCGCGACATAGGGCACGACGCTGACGCGCACGGCGCCGGTGCCTCCGGCCGCGGACAACGCCGTGTC
This sequence comes from uncultured Alphaproteobacteria bacterium, assembly GCA_963710695.1. Taxonomy (GTDB): domain Bacteria; phylum Pseudomonadota; class Alphaproteobacteria; order Rhizobiales; family Beijerinckiaceae; genus Methylocystis. The sequence goes on from CAVQBO010000032.1 coordinate 31,826, forward strand.
GGCGAGGGTCTGCGCCGCGGTGATCAACGCCTGGATATTGGGCGCCATCGAGCCGGTGTTGTCGAGCGCCAGCGCGATTTCGAGCGGATGCGAGTTGCTGACGCCCGTGACCGACGCCACCGAGGTGGCGCCGAGCGAGAGGGTCGGAAAATTCGCCAGCTGCATCACGGCCGTGTCGATCTTCGCGCTGATCTGGACCGTATATGTGCCCGTGCCGTCCGTCTCGCTCACGACGATATTGTTCAAGGGGCCGACCGGATTCAGCGTGCACGAATTCGTCAGGCATGACGCCGTCAAGACCGTGGTCCCGAGATTGGCCGCGGCCCTGGACGCCGCGAGCAGCAGATGTTGCGCCTGCGTCTCCGCCGGATTGGCGCCGGCGGCCAAGGCGGCCGCGTCCGAAGCGTTTTGAAGCGCGGATTTGGCCGAGGTCGCGCGCGAATAATCGAGGGCGACGCCGAGCGCGAGAAATATCGGAATCAGAGCCAAGGCGAAGATAAGCGCGACGGCCCCGGACCTGTCTTCGCGCATTCGTCGCCAACAGGACAGAGGGGCTTGGCCCGGGATTTTGGGGAGGGGTGCGTTCTTCATGTTCGATCACTCTACTTTGCGCCGAACGATGATCCGGCTTAACGGCAGACTAAAATCAGGATTTCTTAAGAGAATTATTCGGCCGAAACGGCGGAAGCGGTTAACGGGCGTTGTGAATTTCGGATCGCGCGCTCCGTCGGGGCGCGCGGCCGGGCGGCGAAACAGCGCGCCGCCGGGCGGCATTGGGGTTGGCCCTGATGCGCGGCGGTGCTAAAGGCTTGCGCCTAACCAATTTGTGGATAACGCCGTCTCTTCCGGATCGCCGACGCCGCGCGTTCGTCGAAGCGGAGTCGGCTTTCCCGGCCCGCCGCCACACGCTTAAAGGAGTTTGGCTTGATGGTTAACAAATTCGCGCCAGCGCTCGGCGGTTCTGGGGCTATAAGCGAGGCGCTCACCTTCGACGACGTGCTTCTGCGGCCAGGGCATTCGCTGGTGGCGCCGTCCATGGTCGACGTGTCGACGCGGCTCACGCGCGATATTCGGCTGCATCTGCCGATCATGTCGGCCGCGATGGACACGGTGACCGAGGCGCGTCTCGCCATCGCCATGGCGCAGGCCGGCGGCATCGGCGTCATCCACCAGAATCTTTCGCCCGCCGATCAGGCCGCGGAAGTGCGCAAGGTCAAGCGCTACGAGAGCGGCATGGTGGTCGATCCGATCACCATTCACCCCGACGAGACGCTCGCCGACGCGCTGGCGCTGATGGCGCGCAACGGCATTTCCGGCATTCCGGTGGTCGAGCGCGGGCAGGGCGGAAAGAGGGGGCGCCTCGTCGGCATATTGACCAATCGCGACGTGCGCTTCGCGCAGGACCAGCGCCAGCGCATCGCCGAGCTGATGACCAAGAACCTCATCACCGTGCGCGAGGGCGTCGGCCAGGAAGAGGCCCAGCGCCTGCTGCACCAGCACCGCATCGAAAAGCTGCTGGTCGTCGACGAGGACTTTTCCTGCGTCGGTCTCGTCACGGTGAAGGACATCGAAAAGGCGACCCAGCATCCCAACGCTTGCAAGGACGCCGAGGGGCGCTTGCGCGTCGCCGCCGCCTCGACGGTCGGCGACCACGGTTTCGAGCGCGCGCAACATCTCGTCGAGGCGGGCGTGGACTGCCTCGTCATCGACACCGCGCACGGCCATTCGCAGGCGGTGCTCGATCAGGTCGCCCGCATCAAGAAGTCGAATCACAAAATTTCGATCATCGCGGGCAATGTCGCGACCGCCGACGGCGCCAAGGCGCTGATCGACGCGGGCGCCGACGCGATCAAGATCGGCATCGGGCCGGGCTCGATCTGCACGACGCGCATCGTCGCCGGAGTCGGCGTGCCGCAGCTCACCGCGATTCTCGAAGCCTCCGAGGAGGCGCGCAAGGCCGGCGTGCCGGTCATCGCCGACGGCGGCGTGAAATATTCCGGCGATCTCGCCAAGGCCATCGCGGCGGGCGCCGAGGTGGTGATGGTCGGCTCGCTGCTGGCGGGCTCCGAGGAGTCGCCGGGCGAGGTGTTCCTGTATCAGGGCCGCTCCTTCAAATCCTATCGCGGCATGGGCTCGGTCGGCGCGATGGCGGCGGGCTCGGCGACGCGCTATTTCCAGGGCGACATCAAGGACCAGCTCAAACTCGTGCCCGAGGGCGTCGAGGGCCAGGTGCCCTATCGCGGGCCGGTGGCGCCGATCCTTTATCAACTCGCCGGGGGGCTGCGCTCGGCGATGGGCTATGTCGGCGCGTCGACCATCCCCGAATATCAGGAGAAGGCGACCTTCGTGCGCATCACCAACGCGGGCCTGCGCGAGAGCCACGTCCACGACGTGACGATCACCCGCGAAAGCCCGAATTATCCGACTGGCGGGTAGGCCGCTCGCGGCCTCAGCCCGGCAGCTTGTCGGCCAAAACGTCAATCTTGTTGATGGACGGCGGCTTGGCCAATAATTCCGGCGCCTTCGCCATCAGCGCCTTGGCGACTTCGCCCGCGAGATGCGCCTCGCGGCCGGCTTCATCGGCGAAGGCGTCGAAAATGCCAAAGCTCGACGGTCCCATCCGCAGCGCGAACCACGCGGTCGTGGCGGGCTCCGCCTCGACCAACGGCAGCGCGCCGATCAAGAACGCCGCCAGTTCCGCTTCCTTTCCGGTTTTCGCCTCGAGCGCGACATAGAGTCCCAATTTAGTCATGTCCATCTCCCCAATCGTTCCAGAAACATTTCAGCGGTCGACCCCGGCGCCGCGCCAACGGCGGTAGGCGGTCCAAAACTCCCTCAAGGAGAAGGCGGTGACGACACCGGCCGTGGCAAGCGAGCAGCCGAATAGGAAACTGTTGCCGCCGACGCCGGCGCTCGTGTCGTTGGCGGCGTCCGCGGCGACATAAAGCGCGACGACCCAAACCGCCACGATCCAGAGAACGACCAGCACGGCATAAACGCCGTCCGCGTTAAGCCGCTTGACATGCTCATGTTCCGGCGTCGCCAATTTCGCCATCGCGCCCTCCATCGGCCAGAGGAGGAACGGCTCCCCCGACCGATACGCAATATTGCTTGCGATCGGCGCCGCGGCAGGATGTGAAATCCGCCAGAAATAATGCGGATTCGGCCATTGGCCCCGGTGGATCCAGTCGCGAGGAGTATCTCGCGCCCAGATCCCCGGTCGCTCCAGACGATCGGTTCAGGAAAACGAAAAGCTTACGTCCGACTTAAGCGGGCTTCACAAAATTACGTTGTTGAGCAAACTCTATCGCGATGAAAGCGCCAAGCGGCGCGACGCTGCGCGGAAAGCGTGAATTTCAATAACAATTTGTCGAAAAATGTCCATTGGAGCGTTTTGCTAACCTCCCGCGCAGGAGCCTCTCTTCGTGAGAAACACTTTCTTGTTTTGCGTATTGATGTATTTGATGCTTATGTCGCCCGAGGCGCGGTCGATGCTCCAGTCCCATTGCACATGGCTCGACGGCCAGGTCTGCCTGAACGAAATTTGACCGCTGCTCACCGAAAGCGAGCCCTTGTTCATGGATTCGGCGGCGACCAGGGCCGACATGGACGAACCATAGAAAACACGGCCGTCGCTCACCTTGACGAACAGGTCTTGTCGCGGCGCGTCCTGCTGGGACACGACGCAGGACAGCGTTATTTCCTCGGCCTTCGCGGCGCCGAGGAGGCCGCACGACATGACCGCGATCATCAGGGGCGTTGCTATTTTCATCGGGCCTTCCTTGAGCCTGTTCCGCGAGAGTTGATGGACCCTTCGCGACAAGAATACGCTCGAACTTTTGTCAACTGGCGCGATTTCCTGTCGCTCGGATGATGCCACCCGAGCGGAAAGCGCTAGGCGCGATCTTAGCGTTTTTTATGGCTGCGTCCAAGTCGTGTCAATTCGCCATCGCGGCTGTAACATCTAAAAGAACAAGCGAGAAAAATCATGAACGAAGCAGCGGTAGAGGCTATCATACTTGCCATCAACGCGCTTGGATGCGGCATTCTGTTGTTCGTCTCGGGAGTGGCCCAGAAGATAATGAATGACATGGAGCCCTTGGAGTTCAAGAAGTTCATGAACATCCTCGGCCGCGCCGCGATGACCGATCCTTTCGCCGTCGCGATCGCCACGATCCCCCTCTTCGCCATCGTCTACTACTTCGTGGCGTTCGGCTTCGCTCACTGGTGGTTCACCGCCGGTATCGTCATTTGGATGATCGGGGCTAGCATCACGAAGATAACCAACCTGCCCATTTACAACTGGGTCGGCAAGCCAGAGAACACCGACCCGGAGGAACTGCGCGAGAAGCGACGCATGCTTGCGCTCGGGAACGCCTCGCGCGCGTGGGTCACGCTGCTCTCCGTTATCCTCATGGCGTGCCAGTTCAGCGTCGAAGGAACTGTTGTCGCCGCCGCCGCGTGCGCCATCATCGCTTATCCGTCGCTGTGGCTCGCACGCAAATACATTCCAAACTCTCAATAAAATGCTTGTGGGCGATTGGCGGCGTCGTCGAATCGAAATAACGGCGCCTATTCAGTCAGGAAGGCTTGGCATTGCGACTGAACGGGAACGCGCACCTGAAAAATCTGGACCGGCTTATAATAATAACAATCGACGTACCAAGGATCGTAGTCCGCCGCCGAATAAGCAAATACAGCGGAGGCGTCGGAATATAGCCGCGCATTCATCGCGAAGGTCACCGACACGACGAGAAAAAAAGCGGTGTTCTTGAACGTATTCATTGTCGACAGCTATCCTCGGCTTGCGAGACAGGAGCAGTCCGTTATTTGCGAACAATAGCGCTGCTCTCATCGTGAGTATCCCTCGCCTCGACGCCGAGAACAAGGTTAATCACCTGTTTTATTTAACCATTGCCAAGACGCGCATGGACAATTGTAAGTGCATTTAATTCGTTGCGGCAACGCATTCTTGTGACGCGGTTCGGGCTGATCGGGCGCCGGCGAACGCCTGTTGTTCAGTGCATCGCGTTGCGGTTGGGGGGCTCCCGCGCGGGAATCGCGATCGGGCTGGCCTGATGGTGCAGCAGCAACCATTGGCCTTCGAACCGGCGGAACCAGTTGGTGGCGGCCAGCGCGCCGCCGCCGACGGTTTCGATGCAGAGCACGCGGCCTTCGCTCTCGCCGAGGACGACCGTCTCCTGTCCGCGCGCGATCGGCTCTTGCAGCGGGTTGCGGAAGATGTCGGCGTAGGACGCCAGCACCGCTCGGCGGCCGATCAGCGGCGGCCAGCCCGGGTGGACGCAGGATACGCCGTCCGGCGCCCAAAGCGCCGCCATGGCCTCGTTGTCGCGGGCCAGGAAGGCTTGGTAATAGGCCGAATTGGCGGCGAGCAATGCGGTTTCGTCGGTCATCGCCGCGAATTTGCGGGATTTTTTCCGCGAACGCAAGCGCCGCGCGCGTAGAAGCAGCCTCTGTGGTCTGTTGATGAGAGAGCGGTGGGGGAGGTGGGGTGGGGGTAGGATTGGGAGTATTGAATGTGTGGGAGGAATGGGATGCCGTGGCTGGCGACTTCACGTGATCAGTGGATAGGGATGGAGTAGGGTGTGACGTGGACAGGGGACGGGAGATGCAGTGAGGAAGCGCGGAAATAAGGGGGGTAGAGGGATGCTGGCGTACCGGACAAGGGGGACGCACACCGCGGAAGGCGCGCACGGCGAACGCGGCGGAAATGTGGCACTGAGCGGCGAAGATCGAAGCGACGCAGGAAAGAATCATGGTGGAGCTGCTGACGGGACTAGTGTGGGGAATGCGTGGGTGGGGCAGTGAGAGGCGTAAATGGAAAGCGGTAATGGGGACGGGGTGTTGGCTGAAATGGGGGGGGGGAGGGAGATGGAGATGTGTGGTGTGATGAGGGGGAGGAGGGGGGGGCGCCGCCGCATAGTTTCGCCCGTATCGCGTCGGATTATGTTAGGGTAATGGCTCGCTTCGCCGGCCTTGACCCGGCGCTAAGCTTGGGGAGATCCGATGTTTATCCAAACCGAACCAACGCCCAATCCCGCCACGCTTAAATTCTTGCCCGGCCAGACCGTGCTGGCGACCGGCGCGCTCGAATACCGCTCGAAGGAGAGCGCCGCCAAGGCGCCGCTCGCCGAGGCGCTGCTGTCCATCGCGGGCGTCGAATCGGTGATGTTCGGGCAGGACTTCGTCTCCGTCACCAAAAGGGACGTCGAATGGGCGCATCTGAAGCCGGCGGTGCTTGGGATCATCATGGAGCATTTTTCGTCCCGCGCGCCGCTGCTGGTCGGCGATGGCGAAACCCATGGCGGCGCGGCCGAATTCTTCGATCCCGAGCAAGCCGAGACCGTCGCCAAGATCAAGGAGTTGATCGAGACCCGCGTGCGCCCGGCGGTGGCGGGCGACGGCGGCGACATCGTGTTTCGGGGTCTAAGGGACGGCGTCGTCTATCTGACCATGAAGGGCGCCTGCTCGGGCTGTCCGTCCTCCGCGGCGACCTTGAAAAGCGGAATCGAAAATCTCCTTCGCCACTTCCTGCCGGAGATTCGCGGCGTCGAACAGGCGTAACCGCTCGATTTATGGGCGCCGCATTGCTCCTACCGGCAAAACCGTCATAATCGAGCGCCATGAGAATACTCGCCATCGACACCGCTCTTCCCGCCGTTTCCGCCTGCGTGCTCAACTCCGGCGAGTCCGAGCCGCTCGCGCGCAAGTCGGCGCCGATGGAGCGCGGCCACGCGGAAGCGTTGCTTCCTTTGATCACCCGGGTCGTCGGGGCCGTGGACGGCGGCTTCGGCTCCATTGACCGGGTGGCGGTCACGGTGGGGCCGGGCTCCTTCACCGGCATTCGCATCGGACTTTCCGCCGCGCAGGGAATCGCGCTCGCCCGCAAAATCGAGCTTGTCGGCGTCTCGACCCTGGCGGCGCTGGCGGCGCCGCATATTCTGGAGCCCTTCGAGGACGTCGTGGCGGCGGCGATCGACGCGCGCAACGGCCAGGTCTTCATCGCCGCCTATGGGCCGGACGGGCGCGGCGTGCTGGCGCCGCGCCGCATGGGCGCGCATGAGGCGCTGCGGGCGCTTGGGGACGGCCCGCTGCGCCTCGTCGGCTCCGGCGCCGCGCTGCTGGAGCCGCAGGCGCGCGCCAGCGGCGTCGCCGCGCGGATCGTCGACACGGCCGTGGCGCCGGACATCGCCTTCGTCGCGAGGCTCGGCCTCGTCGCCAATCCCGCCGACGCGCCGGCGCGGCCCTTTTATCTCAAGGCGCCGGACGCCAAGCCGCTCGAGCGGCAAGGCGCCGAGGCCGCGACGCTTCCCGCGTGAGCGGCTGATGTCGCTGATCAAAGGGTTTTTCGCCAAACCGACCTTCTCCGTCCAGGCGATCCGCGCCGATCGCGCCGAGGAATGCGAGCGGCTGCACGCGGCGTCCTTCGCCTTCCCCTGGTCGAGTTCGGATTTCGAAAGCTATCTGACCGACAGCACGATTCTCGCCGACGGCGCCGTCAACGACACCGCGCCCAGAGGGTCCGCTCGGCGGCTTCATCATGTCGCGGCTGACGCCGCCCGACGCCGAGGTGCTGACCTTCGCGGTCGACCCGGCGCGGCGCGGAACGGGCCTCGGGCGGCTGCTGCTGGAGCGCCATCTGCTTAATCTCGAGCGGGGCGGCGCGCGGCTGGTCTTTCTGGAGGTCGCCGACGACAACGCGGCCGCGCTGGCGCTCTACGAGCGGTCCGGCTTCAAGATCATCGGCCGGCGCGAAAATTATTACCAGCGCGCCAGCGGCGAGCGCCGCGCGGCGCTGACGATGCGGCTGGAGTTGTAGGGGCGGGGGCGAATAACGGCTTTCCAATGCCTTCAACCGGCGCCCGCTTTTATAGAGTTTTGACGCGAACGAAGCATGTCATATGATTGAGGTCGTAAGACAAGCGCCTTTCTTGTTGGCTGTCGCAAGCTGCGGGATGTTCGTGCGCTCGCTCGAATTAGCGTGTCGGATCGACCGTCTATCGCTTGGCAATCCCGGTGACGTGAGGCCAGTCGGCGAGGGAGTCAGCGAACTGCGAATTGATTACGGCCCCGGATATAGGGTCTATTTTCTTCAGAGGGGCGAAACATACATCCTGCTGCTGTGTGGAGGCGATAAGAGCACGCAGAACAACGACATCGCCAAGGCGAAGGCGCTTGCAAAGGAATGGTCTGATGGCGATTGAAACGACGCCGTGGGATTCCGCCGAACTTCTCGATACGCCCGAGGCTGTCACGGCCTATATCGAGGCGGCTTTCGAGGATGGCGATCCGATCCTTATCACTCACGCCCTCGCCGCCGCCGCGCGCGCCAAGGGGACGACTGAGCTTGCGCGGCGGAGCGGCGTCGCGCCGAAGCCCTGCGCAAGGCGCTCGCCGCGAATGGCGATCCAAAGCTCTCGACATTTCTGTCGGTGCTGAAAGCGCTCGGCCTGCGGATCGCCGTGCGCGCGGCGTGAGCGCGACATACCGGCGTCAAACAGAACCGCTCAACGCCGCCAGTCCTTCGTCACAATCCTGTCGCGCCGCCGCGCCACTCACACAGTCATGCCCTACCTCCGCGCGCTCGCCTTCGTGCTGGCCATGGCCTTTTTCGTGATCCTCGTCGCGCCGTTGCAGGCGCTGGCGCGGCGCTCGAACTGGCCGCTGCAGCACAAAATCCAAACATTCTTCTGCCGGACCATGTGCCGCGATCATCGGCATCGAAGTGATTCCCTTCGGAGGCCTGCCCGCCGCCGCGCCGCGATTCGTCGTCGCCAATCACGTCTCCTGGACCGACATCATCGCTCTGTCGAGCCTTTATCCCCTGGTTTTTCTCGCCAAGAGCGAGGTCGCGGACTGGCCGGTGCTGGGCTTTCTGGCGCGGCTGCAGGGGACGATTTTCGTCGACCGCGCCAATCGGCGGGCGATACCCACGGTCAACGCCGCGCTGGCCGGGGCGCTGCGAGCCGGGCGGGATGTCGTTGTTTTCGCGGAGGGAACATCGAGCGACGGGGGCAAGGTTCTAAATTTCAACGCCTCGCATTTCGCGATGCTGCATGATCTCGCGCAAGAGAACGCCGTCGCGGTGGTCCCGGCCGCGCTCGCTTACGCGCCGCGCGCGAAGGGCGCTGAAAATCCAGAGGCTTTCGATGTCGGCTGGTATGGCGACATGAGTTTTGTTCCCCATTTATGGGGTTTGATGCGGCGCGGCGGGGCGCGATGCCGTATAATGTTCGGCGCGCCGATCGATCCGTCGGCTTGTCCGGATCGGAAGGCGCTGGCGCGGGAAACGCAGGGGAGCGTTCGGCGATTGCTGGAAGCGGGCTCTTTCGCCCGGGCCGGGGTGGGCTTATGATCGCCGCGGCCACGACACTAAGGAGCCTTTGAAATTAGCGACGCCGCATCGACACTCATTCCTCCCCGCGCCGACGAGCGCGCCGCGCGGGCGACCGCCCCCGGCGGAAAAGTTCTGGTGAAGTCTTTCGGCTGCCAGATGAATGTCTATGACGCCGCGCGCATGACCGATCTTCTCGCGGGAGAGGGTTACGGCGAGACCGCGAGCGAAGAAGACGCCGATCTCGTCATCCTCAACACCTGCCATATCCGCGAAAGGGCGGCGGAAAAAATCTATTCCGAACTCGGCAAGCTGGCCGTGCTCAAGCGCGAGCGCGCGGAGGCGGGGCGCGATTTCAAGATCGTCGTCGCCGGCTGCGTCGCCCAGGCCGAGGGCGAACTCGTGCTGCGCCGCCAGAAGGCGGTCGATGTCGTCGTCGGCCCGCAGAGCTATCAGCATCTGCCGCGACTGCTGCGCCGGGCGGCCGAGGGCGCGCGGCTGACCGATACGGATTTCGCGGTCGAAGAGAAGTTTCGCGACCTGCCCAAGCCGACTCGGGCGCAAATCGCCGCGCGCGGCGTTTCGGCCTTCGTCACCGTTCAGGAGGGCTGCGATAAGTTCTGCTCATTCTGCGTCGTGCCCTATACGCGCGGCGCCGAAGTCTCGCGCGATGTCGCGCAGGTCGTCGCCGAGACGAAGCGCCTCGTCGACGCCGGCGTGCGCGAGATCACGCTGATCGGCCAGAACGTCAACGCCTATCGCGGCATAGCCCGTCCGAAGGACGGGCGTCCTCCGGACGCCCTGAGGACGCTGGGAATCCCTGGCCGCTGGAGCGCCTGCTCGAACATCTCTCCGATATCGACGGGCTGGAGCGGCTGCGCTACACGACGAGCCATCCCGTCGATATGACGCAAGGGCTGATCGACGCGCATGGCGCGCTGCCAAAGCTGATGCCCTTCGTGCATCTGCCGGTGCAATCGGGCTCCGACCGCGTGCTCAAGGCGATGAACCGTCGCCATCGCGCGCAAGATTATCTCGACATAGTGGCGCGGCTGCGCGCGGCGCGGCCCGATGTCGCGCTGTCGTCGGATTTCATCGTCGGCTTTCCCGGCGAGACCGACGCCGATTTCGAGGAGACGCTGGCGCTCATTCGCGCGGTCGGTTTCGCCTCGACCTTCTCGTTCAAATATTCGCCGCGCCCCGGCACGCCGGGCGCCGAGCGCGAAGACCAGATCGCGGACGAGATCATGCGCGAGCGCCTCGCGATATTGCAGGCGCTGGTCGAGACCCAGCGCCAGGCCTTCAACGCCGCGACGGTCGGTCGCGTCGTCGATGTTCTGTTCGAGAAACCCGGCCGTCACGACGGCCAGATCGCCGGCAAGAGTCCCTATATGCAGCCGGTGCATGTGTTCGGCCCTCCCGAACTGGTTGGCCGCGTCTTGCCGGCGAAAATCACCGCCGCCGGCTCCAATTCGCTCAGCGGCGAGATCGTGCAAGGTCAGGAGCAGGGATGACGGAAGTGGCGCGCTTCGCCCGGCAAGGGCGCTCCGAGGCGGCGGAAGAAGACGCCGAGATCACCCTGGCCTTCGACGACAACCGCCATGCGTCGCAAGTGTTCGGCCACTTCGATCAGAATCTCGTCAAGCTCGAGCGGCGACTGCGCGTCGCCTGCGTCGCCAGCGGCAATCACGTCATGCTGAAGGGGCCGACGGAATCCTGCGAACATGCGCGCCGCGTGCTGGAGCTTCTCTACGGCCGGGTGCAGCTTGGCCAGGAAGTCGGGCTTGGCGACGTCGACGGCGCGATCGAGGAAACCGCCCGGCAAAAGAGCCTGTTTCCCGACGCCGAGCCGGGGCGCGGCGTGTTCGAGCAGATCGGCACGCGCAAGCGCGGACCGGTGCGCGCCCGCAATCTCGCGCAGGATTTTTATTTGCGCGCGCTCAAACGCCACGAACTCGTCTTCGCGGAAGGACCGGCCGGCACCGGCAAGACCTGGCTCGCCGTCGGCCATGCGGTGTCGCTGCTGGAGCAAGGCGTCGTGGAGCGGCTGATCCTGTCGCGCCCGGCGGTGGAGGCGGGCGAGCGGCTCGGCTTTCTGCCCGGCGACATGCGCGAAAAGGTCGATCCCTATCTGCGCCCGATTTACGACGGGCTGCATGATTTCATGGACGCGCGCATGGTCGAGCGCGGCATGCAGACCGGCATGATCGAAGTCGCCCCGCTCGCCTTCATGCGCGGGCGCACGCTGACCAAATCCTGCGTCCTGCTCGACGAGGCGCAGAACGCCACCTCGATGCAGATGAAGATGTTCTTGACCCGCCTCGGCGAGGGTTCGCGCATGATCGTGACCGGCGATCCGTCGCAAACCGATCTGCCGCCCGGGCAAACCTCCGGGCTTAGCGAAGCCATCGGCCTGCTCTCGGAGTTCGACACGATCGGCCATGTCAAATTCGCCGAGGGCGACGTCGTGCGTCACGATCTCGTGCGCGCAGATCGTCGGCGCCTATGAGAAGGCCGCGCGCGATCGCAGGCGCGGCGCGTGAGATGAGTCCCGCCGTCGATATCGTCGTCAACGCCGCCGCCTGGGAGGCGCTGCCGGGCCTCGAAGACCTCGCCGCGCGCGCCGTGGCGCAAAGCGCGCTGGTCGCCGGCGCGCGGCTGGCGAAAGACTGCGAGCTGTGCATCGTCTTTTGCGACGACGCCGAAATACGCGGGCTCAACGCGACAGTGGCGCGGGCAGGACAAGCCGACCAATGTCCTCTCCTTCCCGACCCCCGGCGCGCTGGCGACAAAGCCGCTGCTCGGCGACATAGTGATCGCCTTCGAGACCGTCGCGCGCGAGGCGCGGGAGCAGGACAAAAGCCTGGCCGATCACGCTTCGCATATGATCATACATGGCTTTTTGCATCTGATCGGCTATGATCACGAGACCCCCGCCGAGGCCGAGGCCATGGAGGCGCTGGAGCGGCGCGTGGCGGAAACGCTTGGGATAAGAGACCCTTACGAGGGGACGCGGCCGATTGACGGCGCCGAGGGCATAGGATCGACGAAGAGCCATGTCGGCGAAAATTGAAAGCGGCGAGACGCAACTGCTGGCGCAAGATCGCGCTGGCGATACGCCAAAAACCAATCTTTTCGAGCGGTTACGGGTGATGCTGGGCCTCGCGCCGGCCTCGGTGCGCGAGGATATCGAGGTCGCGCTGGAGGAAACCGCCGGCGACGTGACGCCGCAAGAGCGCGCGCTGCTCAAAAATGTGTTGGGCCTGCACGAGTTGCGGGTCGCGGACGCCATGATTCCGCGCGCCGACATTATCGCCGTTCCCGCGAGCGCGACGTTGCGCGAGGTGCTCAGGGTATTTCGCGCCAACGGCCATTCGCGGCTGCCGGTTTACGGCGAGACGCTGGACGATCCGCGCGGCATGCTGCACATCCGCGATTTCGTCGACTACCTCGCGCAATGCGCGGAAAAATCTCGCGAAACCGGCGAGCCGCAAGAGCCCGCCATCGCCTCGATCGACTTCGGCGCGCTGCTGGAGACCGCCGATGTTTTGCGCCCGGTTCTATTCGTGCCGCGCTCGATGCCGGCGCTCGATCTGCTCGTGCGGATGCAGGCGACGCGCACGCATATGGCGCTGGTCATCGACGAATATGGCGGCACCGATGGCCTTGTTTCGATTGAGGATATTGTCGAACTGATCGTCGGCGACATCGAGGACGAGCACGACGTCCACGAGGGGCCGGCGATCGAGCGGCTCGCCAATGGCGATTTTCTGGTCGACGCCAAGGCCGATCTCGACGAAGCCGCGCAAGAACTCGGCGTCGATTTCCGCGAGGAGGACACGCCGCAGGAAGTCACGACTTTCGGCGGCCTCGTGGCCTTTCTGGCCGGCCGCGTGCCGATCCGCGGCGAGATCGTCCCCGCGCCGCTGGAGGGCTACGAGTTCGAGATTCTGGACGCCGACCCGCGCCGCGTGGCCAAGCTCAGGGTGCGCGCAAAAACGCGCAAGGACGCGCATGAGGGCGCGGTTTAGGACGCGCGGAGGGGCGGCGAAAACCAAGGAGCAAAATCGTGAGCGGTCTTTTACTGCGATGCTGCGCGTTGGGGCTCGCGCTGTCGCTCTCCTCATCCGCCTTCGCCGAGCCGGCGCGGATCATCATTTTGCGCCACGCCGAAAAGCTCAATAAGCACGAACTCTGCGAGATCGGCTCGCGGCGCGCCGAGGCGCTGGCGGGTCAGTTTCTCGGCAAAGGCGCCGCGCAATCCTTGTTCGCGGCGGGCGAGAAGCCGGCGGCGATTCTCGCCGTCACCATTCACTCGCTCGAGACGATTTCGCCGACCGCGCAAAGTTGGGAACTGCCGGCGATCGTCTACAGCGTGCCGCCGGGCGACGACAAGGATTTGAAAGACGTCGAACTCAACCGCCGCACGCGCGAGGCCGTGCAAGACGCGCTGACCGATCCGCGCTACGCCGGCAAAACGATCGTGATGAGCTGGGAGCACAAACACATCGCCGACGCGAAGCTCGAAGCGAAGTTCCCGAACGAACAGGTCACGCTGCGGCAATTGCTGCATCTCGATAAATTCGCCGACGCGCCGAAGGATTGGCCGGAGGGCAATTACGATTACTTCTGGATCGTGGATTTTACGCCGGGCAAGCCGGCGCCGACCGGCTTCCACATGGTTCGCGAGAGTTTCAAGGCGCCCTACGACGATCTGCCCGCCAATGATTGGGACGCGCCGGAGCCGCGACACATCGACGGCGGCTGCAAGAAATAGAAGCTACTCGACGCCGGTGATTTGCAGGCCGATATACCATGAGAAGGCGTCGGTTTCCCGCGCGTGCTGAAGGCCCTTGCCGGCCGAGGCGAGCAGATGGAAATGTTCGCTGAGATCATAGATCGCGCCGACGTTGAATCCTGTCGATTGAAAGCCGCGGATCTCGGTCGGCGTCTGGTGGAACAGTTCGAGGCCGACCGCCAATTGTTCCGTGAGCTTGCGTTGCAAGACCCAGCCGACGAACCAATTGTTTTTGGCGCCCGGGCCCGGGTTGATCCAATAGCCGCCGCCGCCGAAAGTCGACCAGTCGCCAAAATCCTTTTGGCCCCAGAATGGCAGCAGGGCGCGGGTTCGCCCGGCGCCGAGCCCGCGCGTCGGATCGCCTGTCGGCGCCTCCAGCAGCGGGTAGAAGGCGATGGAGGGCGTGGCGTTCGTCTTGTCTTGTTCGACGAATCGATATTTCAGGCCAAGCTCGGTGTCGCCAGGCCCCCATGCCGGCGAAGCGCCGCTGGCGCGACGAAAGGCCGCGCCCGGCTGAATATGCAGATCGAACGTCCGGCAGAATGCCGTAGTTGCAATCGCATGACGGCGCGACGCCGCTGGTTTCGCCATTCGCGCGCCCGCCCTGGGAGAAGGCGTAGAACTCCCAGCGCTGATAATCGACGGGCTCGGGGTCGTCGGTGATATAGGGCGGCCCGGCGAAGGCCGGTGACGACAAAAGCGCCAGAACAGAGATGGCGGCGCGGGCTTTTTTCGCGACGAAGCGCGCGGGTCGCTTCGTCGCCGCCGTCACGTCGCGCGCGAACATAGCGGGGCGATTCGTATAGACGTCCTGGCCGAACATTACGTCCTTGTCGCGGCGCATGATTTCGACGCCCCAGCGTTGGCGGTTGCTATCTGTTCGAAATACCAAGGAGCCGAGAGCGTTTGCCAAGCCTTCCGACGCTTCGTCGGGCCGTGGCCGAGAACAAAGGCCGCCCGCATTCTCCGCCGTCCGCATGAGCCCGAACCCCGCCACGACCTCGACCGTATAGCGAGCCTCCTTGCAAAAAGAAGGGCGCTTCGAATCAAAACGAATTCTCCTTGCAAGGCGCTCACTCGTTAAGCAAATCCGCCCGAGGGGACTCACTTGTTAATTTCTTTTGGATGCGACAGAATGTAAACATGTCGCTTCGTTCGAATGGCTAACGCGGTTCCGCGACACGGGTTTGCCGCCAACCGAGCGGAAAAAAACCAGTCGCACGCGAGGCTTGGGTAGCGTTATTTGTTTGCGCGGCCGGTGATTGCAATTCGTGGTTCGTCCGGGCGCATCGATATGTTCGCGGCGCGCGCGGGCCGCGTCCGAAGCATTCCGGTTGGGGTGGTCCGAGGCGTTCGTGTTGCTCACGAGCGCGGAGTCGCGTCGACAAGCAAGGATTTTCGTTTTCGCGTAATCGGGAGAAGCTGGGTGAGTCGGTGACGACTATCGATCAAAACAGGCCGAACATGGTCCTCGGTTCGGAATCCTTCGCGCTCGATCGCGGCGGCGTCAGCCGCGTGGGCAGACTTGTCTCGCATGTCCTCGCCGACACGGGGAAGGACTATTCGCTCCTGTCGCTCAACGAGTCGAAGATCGAAAGCGAACTGGGCAAGAGTCTTCTCGCCTGCGCCGGCAGCCGGTTGCGGTTCGCCGCGGCGCTTTGGCAACCGAACGACCGCTACACGCATTTCATGTATACACATCTCGGCATCGCGCGGGCGCATTGCAATCTCGCGCGTCCGCGGCGCCCCTACGCCGTTTGGGTTCACGGAATCGAAGTTTGGGACAATGTGCGTTCCGATTATCTTCGCGCGGCGAACTATGCCGACACGATCTTCACCCAGACCAATTTCACGCGGTCCCGCGCCGCGCTGACCAACAAGGTCTTTGACCGCGCCGAAGTCTGCTGGCTGGGAACGACGGAGGACGACGCGCCCGAGCCCGTGAAATTCGATGGCGAGCCGATGGTTCTGGTGGTCGGCCGTCTCGAAGTCGGGCGCTGCAAGGGGCACGACCAACTCATCGCCTGCTGGGCGAAGGTGGCCTCCGCCGTCAAGGGCGCGCGGCTTGTGATCGCGGGCGCCGGCCCGGACGCGAGCCGGCTGCGGAAATTGGCCGCCGAGTTGCCCGCCAAGGAAAGCATCGAATTTCTCGGCTTCGTGCCCGAGGAGGATATGGCCGCGCTGTGGCGGCGCGCGCATGTGTTCGCCATGCCGAGCCGCGGCGAGGGCTTTGGGCTGGTCTATATCGAGGCCATGCGTTACGGCGTGCCGGTGATCGCCTCCATCCACGACGCGGGACAGGAGGTTAATGTCGACGGCGAAACGGGCTATAATGTTTCGCTCGACCGTCCCCGCGAACTTTGCGATCGGCTCGTCGAACTCCTCTCCAGCCCGAGCCTCATGCGCCAAATGGGCGCGGCGGGTCGGGCGCGTTGGCACGAGCTTTTTCGTTTCTCGGCGTTCAAGCGCCGATTCCTGCCGATTGTCGACGCTTTTCTCGAACACGGGCAATGGAAGCGGGCGGCGAGCGCGGAGCAGGCGCCTCCGTTGAGCGGTCGGGAAGCGCGTCCCCGGACGAGACTTCCGACGAGTTCGGCGGCGCGCATTGAAGACCTTCGACCAAAAGCTAATAATTATTAATCCATGAGTTGCCTTTTATCGCGGGTGCGCGCGGCGGGCATGCCGCCAGCGTGAGCGAGCCCGCGGGGTCCGGGGGCGGCGGCTTCCACCGAGCGGCGGGAAGAACCCCCTACAAGCTCCGCAACTCCGGCCCAGGCTTTCGCGCCAGCACGCGCCAAGTTCCCGCGAGGCCGAGCAGCATTGTCGCGGCGAGGGCCGCGAGCGCCGTCGCCGCCACAGTTCCCGGCAGAAACACGAAGCCCATTTTCATCAGCCCTTCCACGATTCCAAAGGCCGCCGCCGCGCCCGCGACAACCGCGAACAGGCAAGCGACCAGCGCCAGCACGCCGAACTCCAGCGCATAGGCGGTCATCAGCCAGGGCCGCGTCGCGCCGAGCGTCTTGAGCACGACGGCGTCGTGCTGGCGCGCGCGCTGGCCGGCGGCGATCGCGCTGCCGAGCGCCAGCAAGGCGGTGACGACGGCGACGCCCGCCGCCGCGCGCGCGGCCAGCGCCAATTGCCCGGCGATCTTGTCGACGGCCTCCAGCGCGTCCTTGACCCGCACCGAGGCGACCATCGGGAAACGCTTCGCCGTCTCGCGCGCCAAACCCGCGTCCACCGCGTCGGCGTCAGCGGCGTCGTAGCCGATGGTGAACAATTCGGAGTAGGGCGCGCCTTGGAACGCGGCGGGCGAAAACACCATCACGAAATTAATGGCGTAGCTGCGCCATTCGACGCGCCGCAGATTGGCGACGCGCGCGGTGATTTCGCGGCCGAGAACATT
Organism: uncultured Alphaproteobacteria bacterium; assembly: GCA_963710695.1. Lineage (GTDB taxonomy): Bacteria > Pseudomonadota > Alphaproteobacteria > Rhizobiales > Beijerinckiaceae > Methylocystis. The sequence goes on from CAVQBO010000032.1 coordinate 49,382, forward strand.
GACCGTGATCTCGTCGCCGACGTCGAGCCCCAAACCCTTCGCCACCTTGGCTTCCAGCGAGACCAGCGTCGCCTTCGTATCCGCGTCCCACCATTCGCCCTCGATGATCCGCGCGCCTTGCGGAACCCGCGCGGCGAAGGTGACGCCGCGGTCGCCGTCGAGCGCCCAGGCCGCGTCTTCGCCGACATGCAGCGTCTCGACCCGCGCGCCCTTCACCGCGACAATGCGCCCGCGCATCATCGGCACGTGATTTATGCTGGGCGCCGGGACTTGCTGGGCGAGGAAGCTCTCGAAGGCGGCGGACTCGTCGCGCGGCACGTCGATGAAATAAAAGCGCGGGATTTCGCCCGTGCCCGAGCGCGCCAGCTCCACGTGGATCGCGCCTTCGACCAGCGCCAGCGCGACGAGCAGCGACACCGTGACGCCGATCGACAGGATCAGCGCCGGCGCCAGACTTCCCGGCCGCGCGATGTTGCTCTGGGCGAGACGCAGCCGCGCGTCCTTCGCCCGCGGCAGCTTGCGCGCCGCCCAAGTCGCGGCGAAGGCGACGCCGCGCAGCAGCAGAAAGGCCGCCAGCACGGCGGCGAGAAAATAGCCGGCGAGTTTTTTGTCGCTGGCCGAGAGCAGCACGGTCGCGACGAGCGCCAGCATCGCGCTCAAGCCCGCGATGCGATAGCGCAACGGGCCTTTTTCGCGCGACGATTCCGCGTCGCCGCGCAACAGCGCCGCCACGGGAACGCCATGCGCGTCGCCCAGCGGCCCGAGCGAAAAAACCAGCGTGACCAACAGTCCGTAGAGCGCGCCGATGGCGAGGCCCGCGTAGTCCATTCCCACGACGACGGGAAGTTCGACGACGCGCTCCAGCGCCGCGCCGGCGAGATAGGGAATCGCCGCGCCTATCCCTAAGCCAAGGCAGATCGCCAGCGCCGCCATCAGCAGCACTTGCGTCATCGCGATGGCGAAGACGCGCGTCGCCGGCGCCCCCAGCGCCTTCAGCACCGCGAAGGCGGCGCGTTTGCGTTCGATCAGCCCGCGCACCGCGTTGGCGACTCCGGCGCCGCCGGCGACCAATGCGGTGAGCGCCACCAGCGTTAGCAACTGCGAGAAGCGTTCGAGATTGCGCGAGAACTGCGGCGATGCGGCGTCGCGCTTGCGAATGTCCCAGCCGGCCAGCGGAAAGGCCGCGCCCGACGCGTCGGCGACGGCCGCGACCTCCTCCTCGCTCGGATTGCCCGGCAGCGCGAGGCGGGCGATGTAGCGCACGATGGTTCCGGCCCGCACGAGGCCGGTGGCCCTGAGCGCGTCGAAGGAAATCAGCACGCGCGACCCAAAGCCGACGCCCCCGGAGAGCTTGTCCGGCTCGCCGCGAAGGATCGCGCGGATTTCGAATTGCGCGGCGCCGATGGTTAGGAGATCGCCGATTTTCGCGTCGAGTCGCGCGATCAGCAACGGATCGGCGATAAGGCCGAAGACGTCGCCTCGCAAAGCCAGCATGGGCGCGACGGGTTCCCGCGGCTCCGTCGCCAACGCGCCGAAGACGGGGTAGACGTTTGGATCGACGGCCTTCAACTCCACCAGCGCGGGATCGGCGCCGTCCGGCGTCGTCGCGGTTTCGCGCTTCGCCATCGCGCGCATCAGCGCGATTTCGTCGACGCGGCCGTGGTGTTCGAGCCAGGCGCGTTCGTTTGGTTCAACTTCGCGATGGGAGAGGTTGAAGGAGATGTCGCCGCCGAGAATCGTGCGCCCCTCCTTCGCGAGCCCTTGCGAGAGCGCGCGCGAGAGGCCGTTGACGCCGGAAATCGCGGCGACGCCGATCACGATGCAGGCGATGAAGACGCCAAAGCCCCGGGGGTCGCCGAGCAGATCGCGCAGCGCGAAGCGCAAAGCCAGCGGGAGCCGGTTTAGAAAGCCGCGTCGCGCGACGGTCATATGCTGTTCCTAGCCTTGCGTATCGATTCGGCCGGAGCGCAGGCGCACCACGCGGTCGCAGCGCGACGCGAGACTGGCGTCATGCGTCACCAGCACCAGCGTCGAGCCGCGCCGGTTCTTTTGCTCGAAGATGAGGTCGATGATGCCGGCGCCCGTGTCCGAATCAAGATTGCCAGTGGGCTCGTCCGCCGCCAGAATTAGTGGATCGGGAGCGAGCGCCCGCGCCAGCGCGACGCGCTGCTGCTCGCCGCCGGAAAGCTGGCGCGGATAATGCGACAGGCGCTCGCCAAGACCGACCGCCGCCAACTCCTCCGCCGCGCGCGAAAAGGCGTCGCGGCGGCCGGCGAGTTCAAGCGGCGCCGCGACATTTTCAAGCGCCGTCATGGTCGGGATGAGCTGGAAGGATTGGAACACAATGCCTATGTTTTCACCACGAAAACGCGCCAGCAAATCCTCGTCGAGCTTCGTCAGATCACGCCCGTCGACGCAAGCGGAGCCGGCGTCGGGCCGCTCCAGACCGGCGAGAGTCATCAAAAGTGTGGATTTCCCCGAGCCGGAGGGGCCAATGAGGCCAATTGTCTCACCGCGCGCTATTTTTAGGGACAGATTTTTGAGAACATGAACCCGCGCCGCGCCGGCGCCGAGCGTGAGGTCGATACCGATGAGTTCGATTACGGGCTGCGACACGGAAAGGGCCTCGTCCAAAACGCCCCGAGGGGCGACGCCGTTCGAGCGTCCTTATCGCGCGTTATCAGCGCGGTTCCAAGTAATGTCGCGGCTCTGTTTGATACGTGCGGCGGCCCCCGTCCGACCCCGCCCTCGCGCGCTACGCGCCTGGCCGATCGCCAGGCGCATCGCGATCTTCGCCTTGCTGGCGCTGAGCACGATCTCACCCGTCCGCGCCGAACCGCTGCGCGTCCTCGCCTTCGGCGACAGTCTCACGGCGGGCTATATGCTGCCGGCGAACGCCGCTTTTCCCGCGCAACTGGAGCGGCGGCTGCGCGCGGATGGATTCGACGCCACGGTCGTCAACGCCGGAGTCTCCGGCGAGACGACGGCGGCCGGGCTCGCGCGCGCGGATTTCGCGCTGGGCGAAGGCGCCGATCTCGTGATTTTGGAGCTTGGCGCCAACGACATGCTGCGCGGCGTCGACCCAAAGGTCACGAGCGTCAACCTCGACAAGATCGTCACGGAAATAGAGGCCCGCAAAGCCGCCGTCCTGCTCGCGGGAATGGTCGCGAGCGGCAATTTCGGGCCCGACTACAAGGCCCGATTCGACGCGGTGTTTCCCGATCTCGCGGCGCGGCGCGGCCTGCCATTTTATCCGTTTTTCCTGAGTGGAGTTGCCGGCGACAAGGCGCTCGTTCTACCCGACGGGCTGCATCCCAACGCCGATGGCGCGGCGCGCATCGCGAGCGGGATCGCGCCCCTCGTGGAAAAAAGTCTGGCGCGTCTCAAAAACGCGCGGGAGCGGCAAGCCCCGCATTAGCGCGGGCTCACGGAATGGAGGAGAACATGCCCAGATTGTTCACGGCCCTCGAAATTCCTCTCTCCGTGGCCCAGAGCCTCGCTCGCTTGCGCGGCGGCCTCAATGGCGCGCGCTGGATCGACGCCGAATACTACCACATCACCTTGCGCTTCATCGGCGACGTGGACGAGCGCGTCGCCCAGGATGTGGCTCATGCGCTCTACGCCATTCGCCGCCAGCCATTCACGCTCGCGCTCGACGAACTCACCTCCTTTGGCGGCGACAAGCCGCGCGCCATCGTCGCGCGGGCGCGGCCGGAGCCGGCGCTGATGGAGTTGCAGGCCGAGCAGGAGCGGCTGCTGCGCCGCCTTGGCGCGCCGCCGGAGCCGCGCAAATATACGCCGCATGTGACGCTGGCGCGGCTGCGCGGCGCGGCGCCTTCGGCGGTCGCCGCCTATCTCGGCGCGCGCGGCTATTTCCCGTCGCTGAAATTCGAGGCGACGCGCTTCGTGCTTTATTCATCGCGCGATTCGGTGGGCGGCGGACCCTATATCATCGAGGCGGAATATCCGCTGGGACGCATTCCGCAGAAGTGCGCGGCGGGTGGCCGTTAGGGAAGCACGGCCCGAGATCGCCAGCATCTCCGGAGCACGATGGAGCGAGCCGATGATCGAGCATTTGTCGAACTTTCCGGCCGGTGTTGTCGCCTTCCTGTGCCGAGGACGGGTGACCAAGGCCGATTACGATTCCGTTCTCGTTCCGGCGGTCGTGAGGGCGCTGGAGAAACACGAGAAACTCCGTCTCTACTACGAGACGGCGGCGGATTTCTCGGGGATGGACCCCGGCGCGATGTGGGAGGATTTCAAGGTGGGAATGGAGCATCTCACGCGCTGGGAGCGGGTCGCGGTCGTCACCGATGTCGAATGGATCAAGCAGGCGATGCGGTTGTTCGGTTTCCTGGTTCCCGCCGCGATGAAGTCGTTCCCGACATCGGAAGCCGAGCAGGCGCGCGCGTGGATCGGCGCCGCGAATTGAAAGGCTGAAAGCCGCGATCGGCGCGGCTCGGCGCCGGCTCACGCCTTGGTCTTGGTCCTTAGCGGCAGCTTGCGGTTCGCTTCGACGATCGGCGCGAGCGAGGGATCCTTCGCCACGGCTTCGTCGATGAGCCGGTCGGTCGCGGCCTCCATGCGCTGCTGCAAAGTTGTGAAGAAGTCGCGCGTGTCCATGCCGGGTTCGATCGCCGGCAGAAATTCCAGCACGACCGTGCCGGGCCGAATCAGAAAGGCGCGCCGCGCCCAGAACAGGCCGGAATTCAGCGCGACCGGCACGACCTTCGCCCCGGTCGCCGCATAGAACAGCGCGACGCCGAATTTATATTCGGGCGGCGCGCCGGCCGGGCGGCGCGTGCCCTCCGGAAAAATGAAGAACTGCCGACCTTGCGCGAATTTCGCGGTCACCTCGGCGTTGAGGCGCGGCATGAGCTTGCCGCCCTTGGCGCGGTCGACCGCGACCTGCTCGGCCGACAGAAGATACCAGCCAAAGAACGGGATGTAGATCAGTTCGCGCTTGAGGATGAAGAAGAAGTCCGAAAACAGCAGCGGCAGGGTGAAGGTCTCCCACACCGACTGATGCTTGCAGGCGACGATGGCCGCGCCTTCTGGAATATTCTCCAGCCCGCGAAACTCGTGGCGGAGGCCGCAGATGACCTCGAGCCACCACAAGGAGGTGCGGCCCCATTGGCGCCCCAGCTCCAGCGTCGCCTGCCGAGGCAGCAGCAGCGCCGGCAGCCAGAGAGTCATCCAAAAGGCCAGATTGACGTAATAGACGATCTGAAACACCAGGGAGCGCAGGAAAAGCATGAGGCGGGCTCGTTTTGCCGAAGGGACGGCGCCCTTTTACGGCGCCGGACCGGGCGATAACAAGCGGGGGCGCCTCGAGCGATCAGGCCGAAACCGGGATTCCCGGCTTCAAGGCCCCCTTGTCGTCGAAGAACGGCGTCAGATTTTTGGGCCGCCAGTCTTCTTGCCTGGCTGTCTCCGGTCGCGTCGTCGGCGCAGGCGAGCGCGGTTTTTCCGTAGCGCTGGACGACGCTCGCGTGGATCAACTCGTTGATGGCGGCGAGCGGCTTTCCGTGCTCGTCGACCGGCGCGTAGACATGATCGCGCAAGTGATCGAGCAGCGAAGGGTCGAACGAGCCGCCGCCGAGCTGCGCCAGCATCACCCGCCATGTCGGCCTTATGCGGTCCGCCGCGAAGACGAGCGTGCGCGAAGTCGTGGTTTGGCGCGAGGGGATCGAGGTTGTTCGGATCGGGCAGGCAGGACCAGTCGAGCGCCAGCCCTTCTTCCTCGGCCTTTTTCGCCATCCAAACCAGCGGAATGTCGGCCAGGGAGCGCGTGGCGTAGCCCCCGCCGACATCGGAATGCGCGCCGGCGAACCACACTTGCTCGATGCGGGCGCCCGCCGGCGCCGTCCCCGTCCACGGCGTCGGGATGAACTCCGCCCGATGCTCCTCGATCGCCATGGCGTGACAGCCGCGCTTCACCACGGAGCAGGGACCGGTGTTGAGAAAGCCGTATTGCTGCCTGTTGAGCTTGGCGAACAGCGGTCCGGGAATCCCGAGCGCGCCCACCGTGTCCCAGACGCCGAGGAATTTGATCGTGGCGTCGACATGGCTATCGGAATGGTTCGACCGAATGAAGTCTTGCGGCGAGTGAGGGCCGGGACCGCGGTAGTATTGCCAGGCCAGGACCAGATCGCCGAGCTTTTCACGCCGCAGCACGCCGCAGGCCGCGATAAATCCGGCGAGGCTGCGCGCCGTATAGGCGCCGCGCGAAAAGCCGAACAGAAAGATCTCGTCGCCGGGATAATAATTCTGCGCGATGAACATATAGGCGGAGCGGATATTGTCCTCGATGCCGTGGCCGGTCGCCCCGTCGAATACGGTCTCGAAATGCAGTCCCGTCGTGCCGACGCCGCGAAGATAGAGCACGACCTGCAGGACGCCGCCCGTCTCCTGAAAGGCATGGATCGACCGGGCCATCAGAGCGACGTTTGTATCGGTGGTTTGCGTGTCGGCGCTGTTCCATGTGCCGTCGCAGCAGACGATAATGCGTTTCATCGGAGGCTTCATCGGACTTCCCCTTATGCCTTGTAAAAATCGCGTCAGTCTAACCCGTCGCCGCGAAAATGGAATGACGCGCGCCGCCCTTGGCGGATCGCGGTTCCCGCTTGCGGCGCCGGCGGCGGTCAACTCAAGCCGGACGCGTTGACTCTCCGCGCGTCGCGCCGTCATATTACCCGCGCCGGCCTCGCCATCAAGATTTTTCGCCGCTGTTTCAGATTGGGAACGCCAGATGATCCATCGTCGGTCCTGCCTCGCGTCATTTTTGCTCGCCTTCGCGCCCGCTCCCTCCTTCGCGCTGGAGCAAGCTCCCGGTTTGAACGACGAACTCGAGCAGACGCGCGTAAAGCATGGTCTCCCGGCCCTGGCCGCCGCCGTGGTGAAGGACGGGAAGATTGTCGCCTCCGGCGCCGTGGGCGTGCGCGCGCATGGAAGCGCCGTGAAGGTGACGATCGGCGATCGCTTTCACCTCGGCTCCGACACCAAGGCGATGACCGCGACGCTCGCCGGCATGATGGTCGACGAGGGCAAGCTACAGTGGACCTCGACCATCGGCGACGTGCTCGGCGCGGAGCTTCCCGGCCTCAACCGCCAACTCGCCGCCGTCACGCTGGAGCAGCTGCTGTCGCATACGAGCGGGATTCCTTCCGACACCAACGCTATCTTGAAGCTCTATTACAGTCCGGATGCGTTCCACTATAATTTGCCGGCGCTGCGCCTGCGCGTGCTGTCCGCCTGGAAATCCCACGCGCCGGCGACGCCGCCGGGGTCGGCCTTCCATTACGCCAATCTCGGCTATCTCACCGTCGGCGCGATGCTGGAAAAGGTCGCCGGAATTTCCTGGGAAGAGCTGATCACGACGCGCATCTACGCGCCGCTGGGGCTCGCGTCGGCCGGCCTTGGCCCGCAGGCCAGCACGGGCAAGCTCGACGCGCCCGTGGGTCATGACGTGAGCGACAAGGGCGTGATCACGCCGATGCCCTGGGGACCCGCCGCCGACGTGCCGCCGGTGATGGGTCCCGCCGGTTCGGCGCATATGTCGGTGCTCGATTTCGCCGCCTGGGCCGGCTGGAACGCGGGACGCGGCAAGCGCGGCCCCGCGCTGGTGAAGCCGGAAACGCTCGCGGAGATTTATCGTCCAAGGATCACCGTCGCCAAACTGGCCAGTTCCGGCCCGGGGACGCCGAAAGAGGGCCAATATGCGTTCGGCTGGGGCGTGGTGAAATTCGATTGGACGAGCGGGCCGGTGCTCACCCACAATGGCTCCAACAGCATGAATCTGGCGAAAATCATCGTCGATCCCGACCACGATCTCGGCGTCGTCGTGATGACGAATTTTCCAGGAGAAACCGCCGAGCAAGCCGCCAATGAGACGATCGAGACGCTCTACCGGCGCCACGCGCCGAAAGCGACTTAGCGATCCGCGCCGACTTGTTTCGCGACCATGAGGGCTAACGCATGCCTGGCATCCTCAATCTGATCACCGACGTTCCCGGCCTCGCCGTCGGCAATGCGGAGGACGCCAGGCTGGCTTCGGGCGTCACGGTCGTCGTTTTCGACGAGCCCGCCGTCGCCTCGCTCGCCATTCACGGCGGCGCGCCGGGCGTGCGCGACACGGCCTTGCTGGAGCCGGAGATGACGGTCGAACGCATCGACGCGCTCGCGCTCTCGGGCGGCTCGTCCTTCGGGCTCGACGCGATGGGCGGCGTTCTCGCGGCGCTGCGGGAGCAGGGGCGCGGCTTCGCGATCGGCGACGCGCGCGTGCCGATCGTTCCGGGCGCGATCCTGTTCGATCTGCTCAATGGCGGCGACAAAAACTGGGGGCGCAAGCCGCCCTATTGGGAGCTCGGCTTCGAGGCGGCGGCCAACGCCGGGCGCATGTTCGGGCTTGGCGTCGCCGGCGCGGGCCATGGCGCCAATACGGCCAATCTGAAGGGCGGCCTGGGCTCCGCCAGCGCGGTCACGTCCAATGGCTATCGCGTCGGGGCCATTGTCGCGGTCAACAGCCTGGGGCAGGCGACAATCGGCGACGGTCCGCACTTTTGGGCCGCGCCGTTCGAACGCGGCGCCGAGTTCGGCGGCCTCGGCTGGCCGACGCCCGCTCCGAGGTCGGCGCTCGATATGCGGCTGCAAACCGATCGTCTGGAGAACACGACCATCGCCATCGTCGCCACCGACGCGCCGCTGACCAAATCGCAGGCCAAGCGCCTCGCCGTGCAGGCGCATGACGGAATGGCCCATGCGCTTCGGCCGAGCCATGCCGCGCTCGACGGCAACATCGTCTTCGCGGCCTCGACGGCGCGATGCGCCCGCCAGCCGGAGCCGCGCGACCTCGCGGAAATCGGGATGATCGCCGCCGATACGCTGGCGCGGGCCATCGCCCGGGCGATTTTCGAGGCGACCGCGCTGCCCTGCGACGGCGCCTTGCCGGCCTGGCGCGATCTTTTCGCCGCGAAAAGCTAGAAGCGCCCCACCGCGGCTTAAGACCAGCGCCCGCGCGGCGCCGCCGACGACAACTCTTCGTCCTCGACGCCCGCGCCGGCGCCGGCGAAGCGCTCCCAATTGGTTCGCGCGAGCGCGCGCAGATATTTGAGATATTCGCGGACGAGCAATTTCAGCACGCTCTTGTCGCGGGTCCAGTCGGCGACGTTCACATGTTCGCTGACCACCGGGAACGGATAGAGCGTGACGCCGGGCATCGCCGCCGACAGTTCCGCCAGCGCGCGCGGCATGTGGTAATTCGAGGTGACGACGATCAGCGGTCCCTTGATGTTCCGCTCGCGCGCCCAGTCGCGCGTCTCGCGCGCGTTGCCGGCGGTGTCCCGCGCCCGATAGCCGAGATCGACGCAGCAGGAGAACAGGTCTTTCGACACGGGGAGAATTTTTTCGAGATCGGCGCCCAGCGTCGCGCGGTTGACGCCGGTGATGAGGAGACGCCGCGCCTGTCCGCGCGCCAGCAGTTCGGCCGCCTCCAGCACGCGGTCGGAGCCGCCGGTCAGAGCGACGACGCCCTCCGCCTGCGCCAACAGCCGGGTCTCCACGCGCTCCAGCGACGACGCGAAGCTGACGAAGCCGGCGACCAGCGCCGACAGCGCGAAGCCGCACAGGCAAACCGCCGAGAGCGCGGCCATTCGCCCCACGCGAAATCCTCGCGGTCGCGAATTGTGGCTCTCCGTCGTCACGGCCGACCGCTCCCCCGCGCTGGCCATGTTGCTCGATTGAACGTAAATATTCCGGCGCGGGATTGCGATGTGTTTTGTTGACGCGATGCGTGTTTCGCTCCGGATCAATTCAATTCGCGCAACCGGTGCATGACGATCATGCGGGACATCCGCCCGGTCAGCAGCGCGACCACCGCCGACAGGATCAGGATCACGCCGTAGCCGCTCAGCCCCAGCGAGACGCTGCCGAACATCGCCTCGATTTGTTCGCCGCCGGGCGTCGTGTCGACGCGCCGCGCGACGAAACCGGCGAGCGCGAAGAACGCCGCCGCCGCGCCGCCGCCGATCAGCGCGCCGCGCAGACCAAGAGCCAGAAAGCGGCGCTCGAACTCGCGCGCGATGAAATCGTCGCTCGCGCCGACGAGGTGCAGAACCTCGACGATCTCGCGATTGGTGGCGACAGCCGCGCGGGTGGCCGAGGCGACCGCCACCGCCATGACCGCGACGATCAGCACGAAAATCAGCGCGGCGATCGCGACGACGGTGCTCGCCATGGCGCCGAGCCGCTCCAGCCACAGGCGGTGGTCGTCGAGCGTCGCGGCCGGCGCCTTGGCGGCGAGTTCGTCCTTCAGCTCGGCGAGATTGGGGCGTTTGTCGGCGTCGAGCGTGACGACGATCATGCGCGGCGTCGGCAGCTCGGAAAGATCGAGTCCCTCGCCGAGCCAGGGCGCCAGCAGCGCTTCGGATTCGGCCTTTGTGTAAACGCGGACGTCGCGCACGCCCGGCGTGGACCGCGCCATTTTGGCGGCGTCGGCCACGTCCGCTTCCATGTCGCGGCCGGGCGTGGAGCGCACCTGCACGCTGACCTCGCGCGCCACGTCCTTGCGCCAGTCGGCGCTGGCGTCGGCGACCATCAACGCCGCCCCCGCCGCCAGGGCCGCGAGAAAGGTCATGATCGAGATCACGATGACCAGCGAGCGCCCGGCGATCGAATCGGTCGGCGCCAGCGGCTGCTCGCGCGGCGGGGCGTTCTCCTCCCCGGGCTCTCCCGGCGCCGGGGTCGTCCAGCCGAAAGCTTTGCGCAGCGGGCTTTGCGTCATGGGGCTCCAACTCTCATAAGCGCTCCCTTGGGCGCTCTTTTGGGCGGCTCATTCGAACACATGCAGTCGCCCGTCCGCGAGGACGAGCCGGCGGGCGCTGTCATATTGCTCCATCAGAGCGAGGTCGTGGGTGGCGATCACCACGGCGGTGCCGGATTTGTGCAATTCGACGAACAGCCGCAGCAGCCGGCGCGCCAGCGTCGGATCGACGTTGCCGGTGGGCTCGTCGGCGATCAGCAGCTCGGGCCGCGCGATCAGCGCCCGCGCGATGGCGGCGCGCTGCTTCTCGCCGCCCGAGAGCACGGTCGGCCGGACGAATTTGCGGTCGAACAGCCCGACCCAGCGGAGCAGCTCGAACACCTCCGCGCGGTAGCCGGTCTCGTCGCGCCCCAGGACGCGCAGCGGCAGCGCGACGTTTTCATAGAGCGTCAGATGGTCGAGCAAGCGGAAATCCTGAAACACCACGCCGATGCGGCGGCGGATTTGCGTGATGGCGCTCTTGCCGAGCGTCGCGGCGTCCTCGCCGAACAGCGTGATTTCCCCACGCGTCGGCTTTAGCGACAGCAGGATCAGCTTGAGCAGGCTCGTCTTCCCCGCGCCCGAAGGGCCGGTCAGGAATTGAAACGAGTCGGGCTCGATCGAGAAGGTCAGGTCGCGAAGCGTCTCTGGCCCCATCCCGTAACTTAGGCCGACGTTCTCGAAGCTCAACACGTTGGAACTCCCTCAAAGGCGGCGGCGCGGCGGCAAGGGAATCACCGGAATCACCGCCCGCCAAGGCGAGGCAGCTTAAAGCATTGTCGCGCGCCGCGGGACTGCCGGGGCGATATTTCGCGCCGCCAAGATGCGTCCGCGCGAAAGGTGCTCACGCTTCGTTAACTACGATCTGGTGAATGTATTCGGCCACTCTTCTTCACACACGCGAGATCAGACCGCCCATGAGCGCCGATCCGGACGACAACTTCATGCTCCAAATGAAGGCCAAGATCGCCGACGCCAAGCCGGCGAACGCCATATCGTTCAAGTCTCGCCTCTTGCGCTTCATGGCCCCGAGCGCGAAGCCGCGCCCGTGGAGGCGCGAGCCCATCCTCATAATCTCCGCGCGCCCCAGACGAGCCGCCGCGGCCGCGCGACTCCACCAATTTCGACTCCACCAATTTCGACTGGGCGAACATAGACTCGCCAGAGATCGACCCGGCGGAGATTTCGGCCGAGGCCTCGAGCGAATCGCGGCGCGCGCCGACCTATGAAGAGCTTTGGCGCGAACCGCGCCGCCTCGCCGCGTCCATTTCCGTCGCGCCCGCGCCCAAGGACCGCGTGCCCGGTTGGGCCGCCGTCGTCGCGATCCTGATGGGCGTCTCGGCCTTGATCGCGCTGCGCGAAAAAATCGTGGCTGTCGCGCCGCCGACGGCCAAGGCCTTCGCCGCGATCGGCCTGCCGGTCAATCTCGCCGGGCTGGAGTTGCGCGAGGTGCGTTCGCATATCGAAATGGACGGCGCGCGCAAGGTGCTGGCCGTCGAGGGCGAGATCGCCAACATGCGCCGCGAGAGCCGCTCGGTGCCGCCCGTGGCGCTGACCGTGCGCGGCGAGGATGGGCAAGCCAAATACGCCTGGACCACGCGCGCGGCGAAATCGCGGCTCGAACCCGGCGAAACAATCGCCTTCCGCGCCCGCCTCGCCTCTCCGCCGGAAAGCGGCGCGGACGTGTTGGTCCGCTTCTCCAGCCTGGAGGAAGCGGCGGGGCGGCCGGGGGTGGCGGCGAGGTAGGACGGGAGTTCCCGCGCCCCGCTCTTTATCCGCCGCGCATGGAGTGGAATCCCCGCGCATGGAGTGTGACGCCGCCTTCGCGCGGCGCCCGCGAAAATCCTCGGCTCGGCCGATCAGAAATGCGACGGAATCCAGGAGTCGTCGCCGGGGTCGAATTTATAGGTGTAGCTGAGCGAAAGCTCCAGCCCGCTCAGCGACGCCGTGACATTGGTGCCGGCGCCGTAATGGGGCGGCACGACCACCGGGAAGGACGAAACCGGGAAGGGCGGCGACGGCAGCGCGTAGGAGAAGGCCACGAGAGGCACGTTCTCCTGCCCGCTCAGCGTGTTCTTGAAGGCGTAGACCGCCCCGAAGTCGATCGACGAGTTCTTTGTCAGCTCATATTTGAAGCCGCCGGCGGCGTGGTGCGCGGTGATCGCCGGCGCCAGCACGTTGAGCGTCACGTCCTGCGAGCCGATCATCGGGCTCGTATGCCGGTAGCCGGCGCGCAGCGTCAACTGCTTGGTGGCGCGCCATTCGACGCCGAAGGCTTCCGCATCCGTGTCGCGCCAGCCAAAGCCTGGTCCGCCAAAGGAGCCGAGCGAGCCGAAATAAATCGGACCGCTCGGATTGCCCAGCGCCGGAACGGCCGAATAGAAAATGTGCTTCCAATCGACCATGATCGTTACGTCGGGGCGCAGGTCATAGGCGAAGCCGGCCGTGACATCGGCGGGAACATCGAGCTTGCCGTGGTCGCCGACGGCGCCGGCGTATTTCTCGAAATTCGACATGAACATCGGCGTGGCGCCGGCCAAGCCGAAGCGCAGCCCTTTGGTGATTTCATACAACAGGCCGAGGCGGATGCCGCCGCCAAAGGAATAGTCGTAGCCATTGTCCGAGAGATGGTAGGGGTCTCTCGACCAGGGCGCCAAAGTCTTGAGCCCCTGTACATTGAGCGATTGCGCGGCGAGCGTCGGGGCGAGAGCCAGGGTGACCGCGCCGATTTTATGGGCGTAGACGACGCTGAAGAATTCCTGCTGATAGTCGATGCCGGCGAAGCCGCCGCCGAAGGGGCCGCCCGCCGAGGGGCCGATCAAGGGGGACGCCACGCCGGGGAGGGGAAAGGCGGGGGCGTAGATCGGCGGCTTGAAATTGCCCATGCTATATGCGGTGTTGATCCCGCCAGCGCCGTAGGAGACCGTGCCCCAGGCCAATTCCGCGTCGATGGGCGAGACATTGGCGCTGTTGGGCACGGGAAAGATCGGCCGTCCGCTCTGCACGTCGCCGGGCGCCAAGACGACCAGCGGGCCGCTGGCTTCATAGCCGCGGTCCGGCAGCAGGGCGGTGATCCCGAACTGATATTGGCGATCCATGCCGACGATGCCCGCCGGATTGATCGACATCGACATGGCGTCGACCAAATCGGCCACATCCGCGCCCGCGACGGCTTTTTGGCGCGCGCCAAAGCCGATCAGTTCGATGCCGTCGGCGGCGAGGCCAAGGGAGGGGGCGAGAGGATCGCGGCGAGCGACGCGGAGGCGAGGAGAATGCGCGAAATTGCTTTTTGCATGGCGTATGACCCGCGTCCCGGAGGGTGATGAGGCGGCGCCGACGCACGCAAGAATAGTTTCGGCGCACGCATACTTTACCCATTTCTTAGGCTCCGCGCATTACGCGAAACTGTCCGGCGCCCGTTTTCCCAGCGGTGTCACATTTTTGCCACGCTCTCACATCGAAGACCAACCTTGCTTGTCCTGAAGCCAAATTGGCATTACGCTATTTCCAATGGCGAGGGGCGCCGCTTCGCGCGGCTGAGAAGCACCCGTCGAACCTGATCCGGGTCGTGCCGGCGGAGGGAATGCCAGCGCGGACGTGGCGGGTGTCGCGAGGCTCCGGCCAGGGTGCTCCGTTCGAAGCCTCCCGCCTCCGTCATGATCCTTACGGCCCGCCGCCCTTGCAGCGGCCTGGCCGCGAAGGAGCGTGACCATGAACGCGCAAGACAAGAATCCCCCGACCCCCGTGAGCGTGACGACCGGCCCGATCGGCGGCTCGCGCAAGCGTTATTCTTCTCCCCCCGGCGCGCCCGGCCTCGCCGTGCCTTATCGCGAAATCGAGTTCGACCCGGCCTCTGGCGAAGCGCCGCTGCGCATCTATGATTCCTCCGGCCCCTATGGCTGCGCGGAATTCGCGCCGGACCTCTCCGCCGGTCTTCCAAGCGCGCGGCCCTGGCTCAAGTCGCGCGAGGGGCTGGAGACCTATGAGGGCCGCGAGGTGAAGCCCGAGGACAACGGCTTTGTCGGGCTGGAGCATCTCGCGCCGCCGTGCCCGGCCTCCTCGCGCCCGCTGCTGCGCGCCTCGGGTTCGCGTCCGGTCACGCAGCTCGAATTCGCCCGCGCCGGGATCGTCACGGAAGAAATGCGCTATGTCGCGCACCGCGAGAATCTCTGCCGCGAGCGCGCCTTTGACGAGGCCGCGGCCCGCATCGCCGACGGCGAGAGTTTTGGCGCGGCGATTCCGGAATTCGTGACCGCCGAGTTCGTGCGCGACGAAGTCGCCCGCGGCCGGGCGATCATCCCCGCCAACATCAATCACCCCGAACTCGAACCGGTGATCATCGGCCGCAATTTTCTGGTCAAGGTCAACGCCAATATCGGCAATTCCGCCGTCACCTCCTCGGTCGCGGAAGAGGTCGAGAAAATGGTGTGGGCGGCGCGCTGGGGCGCCGACACGGTGATGGATCTCTCGACCGGCCGCAACATCCACAATATCCGCGACTGGATCATCCGCAACGCCAGCGTGCCGATCGGCACCGTGCCGATCTATCAGGCGCTCGAAAAAGTCGGCGGCGACGCGCTAAAGCTCGATTGGGAGGTGTTTAGGGACACGCTGATCGAGCAGGCCGAGCAGGGCGTCGATTATTTCACGATCCACGCCGGCGTGCGCCTCGCCTATGTGCCGCTGACCGCGAACCGCGTCACCGGCATCGTCTCGCGCGGCGGCTCGATCATGGCGCGCTGGTGCCTCTCCAAGCATCGCGAGAGCTTCCTCTACGAGCATTTCGGGGACATCTGCGACATCATGCGCCGCTATGACGTCTCCTTCTCGCTCGGCGACGGCCTGCGTCCCGGCTCCAACGCCGACGCCAACGACGCCGCGCAATTCGCCGAATTGGAGACGCTCGGGGAACTGACCAAAATCGCCTGGGACAAGGGCTGTCAGGTGATGATCGAAGGCCCCGGCCATGTGCCGATGCACAAGATCAAGGCCAATATGGACAAGCAGCTCAAGGCCTGCGGCGAGGCGCCGTTCTACACGCTCGGGCCGCTCGTGACCGACATCGCGCCGGGCTACGACCACATTACTTCAGGCATCGGCGCCGCGATGATCGGCTGGTTCGGCACGGCGATGCTTTGCTACGTCACGCCCAAGGAGCATCTGGGGCTGCCGGACCGCGAGGATGTGAAGACCGGCGTCATCACCTACCGCATCGCCGCCCACGCGGCCGATCTCGCCAAGGGCCATCCGGCGGCGATCGAGCGCGACAACGCGATGAGCCGGGCGCGCTTCGATTTCCGCTGGCAGGACCAGTTCGACATCGGCCTAGACCCCGACACCGCGCGAAAATACCACGACGCGACGCTGCCCAAGGAAGCCCATAAAGTCGCGCATTTCTGCTCGATGTGCGGCCCGAAGTTCTGCTCGATGCAGATCACCAGGGATTTGCGGGAGGAAGCGGCGGCGATCAACGCGCGAGAGCAGGGGATGGCTTCGAAGGCGGCCGAGTTTTTGGAGCGGGGCGCGGAGATTTATGTGGAGGCGGGGGACGCCGCGTCGACGACAAGACGGCTACCGGGTGTTCGTATTCCCACGCCGGCGACGACGCTTGGCGTGGCCGCGACGAATCGCCAGGAATGTGTCGAGGACATGCGGGGTGGCCGTTTCCTGAGGCGGACGGGACATTGAGTCGCGGCGCGACGATTTCAAGAAGCGAATCCTGAGCGAAATTCCCAAATGCGACGAAAATCCTGGCCCTGTTCACGCCCTGGTCGCGGCGGAGAGCTTGGGTGCGGAAACTGGGGATCGGCATGGCGGACATTGCTGCGGAAACGAATTGTGTGCGTATTCTACAAAGTGATCATCGTCTCGGACTTCGCGTCCCGATGAAGACGGGCTTGGACCTTCTGGAGGCATCAATATCATCGAGGCTGAATCAGCGGTTTGCGCTTGATCGACTCGTTAAGAGCCAATGCCGAACCTAGTCACCTCTCCATGCAAGCGGGGAGATTTGGTCTCGTCAACGCGGCTCAACTGCGCATAAATTTTGAGCTAAGAAAATTATATAGGTAGTAGGCGAGATTGGAGCCGCCTCGCTCTCCCCGTTCGCGGGGACATGGTACGGCGAGGGGCCTGGCATTTCGCGGACCGCGTATGCGATCGGGCGGAAAGTATCAGAGCGGCGGCGCTGATCTGGACCTCGTTCAACACTCGCGCATTCCACATTTGGGGCTATGGAAGGGGGTACGCGCTGATGGCATGGCGGCACCGCCTATGTTGCGCTACCGGTTCTGCCGAAAACGGCGATTTCCGGAGCTCTGCCTGGCATGGCCGCGAGGCCAATCGTCAGGGTCGGGGGTCCGCCGTCGCCCGGGGGCGTCGACATTGCGGTCGTCACTTCGGCCCCGGCGTAGATCGGGTTATCGCGCTCATGACGTTTTACGCCCCCGCCCCATAAATCTCCCCCACCGTCACCTCGATCCCCGGCGGATCAAGCGCGATCGTCTCCGTCGCGCAAGATGCGCGTCAAGATGTCGCTCGCCGCGGCGCTGGTGGTGGATGACAAGCATCTCGTCGGGATCGATGATCAGATAATGCGCGAGGCTCGGCAGGCGGAAATAATCCGCGAGCTTGCGCCCCTGATCTCTCCGCCCCGTCGAGGGCGAGAGAACCTCGACAATGATCACCGGATTTTCGACGAGCAAGGCCGAGGGCGGCGGCTTCGGGCCGCAAAAGACCATCGCGTCGGGCTCATAGGCCGTCGCGTCGTCGATCCGCACGGTCGCGCCGTCCGGCACGACATGACAGGGAAGCGTCTTCGCCTTGATGGCCGCCAGCAGCGCGACATGCGTCGCGAGCTTGACTTCCCAATGCGCGGCCCGCTCCGCCGCCTGCGCGATAACCTCGCCGCGAACGAGTTCGTGCCGCCCCGGCCGGCCCTCGGCCCAGGCGAGAAACTCCTCCACGGTCATGCGCGGCGTCGGCGTTCGCGGCTGCGTGCTCATGGCCCGATCGTAATCTTTTTCCCGCCGGTTATCCACGGCCGCGTCGCCCTCGGACAAAG
>CAVQBO010000033.1:0-346463 GCA_963710695.1 uncultured Alphaproteobacteria bacterium
TTCCAGCAATTCTAAATGGCTCGGGGTGGGTTGAATAATTTGTTTTCCCTGGGCTTGGCTTTCTAATTCAAGGTCGAGGTGCTGATTCTCGACCGCCTCCTGACCGGGCTGCATGACGCCTGCGCCGCCTTTCCCGACAAGCGGAAGGGCGCGGGGGGCTATTCGATGGCCGACATCGGTCTGTCGGCGTTTTCGTTGTTCTTCATGCAGTCGGAGTCGTTTCGAGCCAAACGACGGGAGAGGCGCGTCCAGATGGCAGGCAATTTAGCGACTTCCCGCTCGGAAGGCCGGTTCAGGTCGGCCGTCCGCCATCCTGAGCTTCGACGGCGCTCTCCGCGACCGCGCGGCCTGTCGCAGGCTTGCCAGATGTCACAAAACGCGCCATAAACGCGTCCGAACCGGAGCCTATCCGGTAAATCCCGGATGTAATAGTCTGTGGCATACTGGCGGCTAGATGGCGGAGGTTGGATCGGCCAATACTCGCCGACGTGTGCAGTTATGAAATCAAGGGACGAGAGGAACGGGCTAGCTGAGATGGGCTATATTTTGGGGCTTTCCTTTGATTTTCACGATTCTGCAGCGGCGCTGGTCAAAGACGGCGTTGTCGTCGCAGCCGGAATTGAGGAGCGCTTTTCACGAATCAAACACGATGCAAGCTTTCCTCGGAAGGCCATAGAATTTTGCTTCCAAACAGCCGGGGTATCGCCCGCCGATATTGAGGCGGTGGCTTATTACGAAGTGCCAATGCTTAAATTTGATCGGATCTTGTGGAGTTACGAAAATGCTGGACAACGGAACCCTGACTATCTGGATCGAACCGTAGCGTCGTGGCTGAGATACCGCAAATTTGAAATCCGTGATCGAATATTTGAGGAGCTCGGAATTGCGAAGGAAAAGATTTCCTACGTTGGTCATCACATATCGCACATGAGCGCAGCTTTCTTCTGTTCGGGATTCGATGCGGCCACCATCGTCACCATGGACGGTGTAGGGGAGTATGAAACTACATCGTGGGGGGTTGGAAACGGTACGAAGATACAAAAACTTGGATCGGCTGATTTGCCGAACTCGATCGGGCTTTTTTATAGCGCTTTGACGGCCTTTCTCGGCTTCGAAGTTAACGAAGGTGAGTATAAAGTAATGGGCATGGCCGCCTTCGGGGAGCCTACGTATTACGATATCTTACGGGCGATGTTTCGCCTTGAGGAAGGCGGCGGATTTTTGATCGACACAAACTATTTCGAATTTTTAACGCCGAAAGATATCCCTTACACGGATGCGCTCGTCGACGTCCTGGGTCAGCCGCGCGACCCGAAGCAGCATTTCGCGACTCTCGAAGAGGACTTGCCGACAGGAATTACTGGGCAGGAAGCAGACGCGATTCTTGCCGCCAGTAAACGCTATGCGGATATCGCCGCCAGCGTACAGAAGGTCACGGAAGACGTCATCTTCCACGTCGTGGATTCGGCGGTTAGAGCGACCGGAATTAAGGAAGTATGCTTGGCCGGTGGCGTGGCGCTCAATTCGCTCGCCAATGGTCGATTGATACGCGAAAGAGGATATTCCCTTTATATCCACCCAGCCGCGGGAGATTCCGGCAGCGCCATTGGCGCCGCGCTTTGGCGTGCTTGTCAAGGCGTCGGTAAACGCCGTTCAGCGCCACTTACTTCACCCTATCTCGGGACTAGGTGTCCGCGCGATGAGGAAATCGATCAAGCGATTTCAAACTCCGGCTTTCAGTTGCACGGAGCATTTGCTCCCGATCAACTTCCCTTTGAGGTTGCGCGCCTTCTGGCCGAGGGCAACGTTATTGGATGGTTTCAGGGAAATGCTGAATGGGGTCCCCGAGCATTGGGTAACCGCAGTATTTTGGCGGACCCAACCCGAGCCGACATGAAAAAAATCGTCAACGAACGCATTAAGTTCCGAGAGCCATTCCGTCCCTTCGCACCCGCTGTGATGATCGAAGAAGTATATAAATATTTCGAATGCCCTGAACTCCGCGATGGCACGAGCCCGGAATATTTTATGTTGGCGGTTCATCGCGTGCTTCCGGCATTCCGAGCCGTGCTCCCCGCGATTACTCACGCTGACGGCACTGCGCGCTTGCAAGTCGTCGACGCTACGTCTAACCCACTTTTTTACAGCTTGCTCAAGGCATTCAAAGCGCTAAGAGGTGTGGGAGTGTTGATGAACACCTCATACAACTTGAAAGGAGAGCCGATCGTCGATACCCCTGCTGACGCATTGCGCACGTTTTCCTACAGCGGACTGACTATGTCGTTCTCGGCAATCGTATTGTATCGAAGGATTTTGCGCTATGACTCAATTGAATTCGAAGGCTCGGACCGCAGTCATCTTCAATCCGCCAGCCGACATACCATCACCCACCTCCAGGCAGATCGCTGATGCCTTTCGGTTTCATACGACAGGCGTCAATAGTTTGACTGTGGTGGCGCAGGTGGAAGCAGTGCCGTGGATTGAAAATTATCTGCCGGACATCGCCATAGAGGATCCTGGCGTTCTGAGGTCTAACAACTTCGAATCGATTGTGTTTGTGCACCCCTTCAAGGATCCAAAATTCTACATTCCGCCGTTCGAGCCTTCCGGGTGGCGTCCCTCCGCACCTCGAATCCGATTCTACGCAATAGATGCGAACGGTCGCTTGCTTCCCGCTGGCCGTGAATATGACGATCAAGATGCGGAGAATATGGACGCCCATATTTTTAACAGGCTCTCGAAACCGGAAGGAGAGGCATTCTATTATTTCCCATATGGTTACCTGTTTCGATATCCGGGGGTAGGACCCACCAATCAATTTGGATTCCGGGTGCCAGACGATCTTTCTGGTTTCAAAAACAGAGACCCGGAACACAAATTGGTCCTGTGCTATGGAGGATCCAGCCGGATTCAGCATGTTTACGCTCCCTCATCAAATGTATACCAGTGTCATGGAAGCAAGCTTAAATAAAAAGGCCTTGGAATTGGGCTCAAGCTTGAGAATTCACAGTTTTGAACTTTGGCCAGCACGGCAATGTCGTGATGAATTCAATACTGACATATGTTCTTTTCAACTTCCACCTCAAGCCGGATTTCATCGTTGCGCACGATGGGTGGAACGATATAATTTACGGAATGGTGCAAGATCCGCGTCTCCTCAAATGCGGCAATTTTGCCTATCAGAATAATCTTGAGGGCTGGTCGCAAATCCTTCATGGAACCCAGGAGTTGCAACAAACTCAGACAGGAACGCCTTTCCGTCCGCTAAGCGCCGCACCGGCGGTCCTGGGACAATATTTCACGCGCAAGCGCCAGTTCGAATCAATGGTTCGAGCGAATGGGGCTCAATTTATCTGGGGACTGCAACCGAATTCATTTAATAAAAGGCATCTGCATCCGTTGGAGGCAACAAATATAGAGGCCCATGAGAAGAACATGCCTTTTATTGATGTGTACCGACAGGCGATCCCGTTATTCCAAAGAGCATCTGAGCAACTAGACAAGATGGATGTGCCGAAATTGGACCTTTACGAGGAGTTTGGAAAATATGGCAAAGATGATTACTTGTTCGTTGATCCGGTCCATCTTAGCCCCGACGGCGATGAAATTGTGGGTAGAAATTATGCAGATGTCATCGCGAAGCTTTGCGGCCTGAACTGAGAAGGGTTTCTACAATGAACAAGCGGGATAAGATAGTTGGCTCAACCAAAAGCGGCGTTCGCCTGTTTGCAAGGTATATAAGTTTAAGGATTACGGAGCTATATTGGACGCTCTGCACTCTGGTCGGACTCAAGCATCTACATGACGGTTCGAAGGCTAGAGTTTCTGTAATGAAGAAGGTTATAACAAACAAGGCTGAGATTCCGCAGGTCAAGACGGAGGAAGAGGAGCGGATCAACCGCCTTATCGATGAGGCTACGACCTTGCAACTCTCTCGAACATCGAAATACCTGCGCAGCCATAAACAAGATTTGGTTTTGGTCGCAGTTCGAGAACGGACCACTCCTGAGCCATCGAAGCTGCCATCGCCGTTTGTTTACGCTATGCAATAAAGGGTGCCGGCAAGTTAACACAGGGTGGTCGATTTTTACATTCCATCGGATGATGAAACAGGTTCATTATTCCCTCGATCGTCATCATCTCTGCCTGGGCGAAATGATCGGCGGTCTGGCTCTATTCCGAGTTCCTTTGTGAGCGCGTTCGACACTCGAAGCGCCGGCCAAGCGACACGCCGCCGAAATCGAGGCGGCAGAACGCGAGATCGCCGCGCTCGGTTCCGTGCGCAAAGAGATCGAGGCGCGGATTGAACCAGCGCCAAGCCGCCGCCGACGCCAAGCGCAAGGTCGCCGATGCCGCGAAGATCGTGTTCGCCGCTCGTCGCGACAGCGACGGGTTGACGGATTCGGAGTGCGTTCCGGGTGACATGGTATATTCCTTTCGATTGCTAGAGCATTGTTTGGTTCCTTGGTTGACGTGTAAGGAGGCTGGCCTTTAGACGTTTAGTAAGAGCCGAAGCAGCGTTGCAAGAACGTGCCAACGTTGTCGCCGAAGTCATCCCACTGCTGGCCGGAGGTTTGGCTCAAACACAGATCGATGACCCCGAGCGCGCTATTGGCCAGATCATCATGGCTGCTCAACGGATGGATAACGCGCTCGCGTCCGCTCTGCGCCTGCCGACGCTCCAGCGCGCAGATTTGCGAGACGAGGCGACGATTATCGAGCAGGCTCACCAGCCCGCTGTTGAAGTGGCGCACCGACGACAGATAAATGTCCGATACGACTTTCTCGCTTTTCTCGTATGTGATGTGGTTCCGCTCGAAGGCGGCGGCCACCCAACCGGCGGCGTAGTTGTCGCCAATGACTTTGTGGACGCCGTAACTGGGGAGAATGGCGCAAACCTCGCGCGTGATGATGTCGGGATTGAATGGCGGCCTCGCCTCGTATAACAGGTCGAGCACGGCCATCTCGATATCACCGGCCTTCTCCAAATGGCCGATGGCCATGGTGAACAAGTCGCCGCGCCCGGAGCTGGTGTCCCAAAACGCCATATAGTTTTTGCTTTGGATATATGGCCGCTCGTGGCAACCCGGATCGACGGAACCCCTGACAACCTCGGGGTCGAAACACGCGCCAGTGTCATCTCGAAATTCAGCGTAATATTCGGTATAAGCGCCGGCGGCGGTCTCCATCTTGTCCAACTAACTTGTCAAACGTATGGAGCAAACTGGATTGCACAAGGGTTGATGCGAGTTGAGCTGGATTGCCAATGCGTATTAATTTGCTCCGGGCGATCAACGGCTTAGCGCCCATTAACGCGACGCAATCCAACTCAATCCAGTCGCCGCTATTTCCTTCCCCGGGAACGCGCTAGATATTGTCTTGTCGAGTCCAGCCGGGAGGCCGCGATATGACCGGATTTTTACTTGTAATCTTCTATTTCGCGCTGGCGGCGCTCGCCGCCTGGATCATCATGCAGCCCAAGCGCTTTGTGGTGACGCGCTCGGCGGTCATGGACGCGCCGCCGCGGGAGGTGTTTCGCCACATCGACGAACTCCGCAATTGGCAGGCGTGGTCGCCCTGGGCGAAGCTCGATCCCGCCGTGATAAACACTTACGAAGGCCCCGCCGCGGGCGCGGGCGCCGTGTTCACTTGGTCGGGCGATAAAAAGGTCGGCGTCGGGCGCATGACGATCATCGACAGCCGGCCGTTCGAGAGCGTCGACATCAAGCTCGAGATGAGCAAGCCTTTCGCGGCGTCGAACGACGTGTCGTTCCGGCTCTCGCCGCAGGAGAGCGGGCGCACGAAGGTCACATGGACCATGTCCGGCCCCAGCACGCTGGTCTCGAAAGCGATGGGTCTCTTCGTGAACCTCGACAAGATGCTCGGCGCCCGGTTCGAAACCGGCCTCGCCAATCTGGACGCGCTTGTCGCGAAGTAATTTCCGGCCGGCGATAGCGGCCCAATGGGAAACCGCCCGCCCGGCGCGGCGTTCACGAGTTCGGGAGAGTTTTTTGCGCCGCTTCGTCACAATCTTCGCCTTTCTCGCCAGCCTCCAGACGGCGGGCGCCGCGGAGCAAGAGACGCCGGCCGCGAACATGCGGGACGTGCGGGCCCATTTCATCCAGTGTTTTCAGACGCCTCCGGGAATGGAAAAGATGCAGGGCACGTTTCACTTTTCCCTCGACCGCGACGGCGGCTTGATCGGCCCGCCGCGGATAGCCTGGCTCAAACTCGACAAGCGCCATCAGAGCCAAAAGCAACTCGAAGCGCGCCTGATCGAGGCCTTCGACCACTGCATTCCGGTCCCGCTCGCCAAGGATATGTCACGGACGACGCCGGGCAACTTGCTTTACTTCAGGTTCGGCGCCGCGCCCGGGAGAGGCAAGGACAAGTCGCGGCCGGTCTTCGACGGCCCGATCGACTGAGCCGAATTGTTGATTTTGCACAACTATTCGCCGTCCCGCGCCAGAACGGAAATGATCGGGCATAACCCTTCGGCCTGCCCCGTCTCGCATTGGCGCACGAGCCCCGAGAGCGCGTCGCGCATCGCCGCGAGGTCGAACAACTTCCGCTCGATCAAGGCGACCTTATGCGCCGCCAGCTCGCGCGTGTCGGCGCAACAATCCGCGCCGTCCAGCCGCAAGAGGCTGGCGATTTCTTCCAGTGTAAATCCCAGAGCCTGCGCCCGCTTGATAAAGCGGACGCGCTTCGCCATGTCGGCGGGATAATGCCGGTAGCCGCGAAACGGCTTACGGGGTTCGTCGAGCAAGCCGCGCCGCTGATAGTAGCGGATGGTTTCGACACTGACGCCCGCCGTCGCCGCCAGCCGTCCAATCGTCATTGCACGCTGCATCAATTCGCCCTTGAGTCCGTACCATACTACGGGGTTTAGATTAGCGTCGCTGGACAAATCCAAAAAGGGTCAAGATGGCCAGACTGAGCGCAAGAACCTCACTGATTGCTGGCGCGGCGGCCGCTGTTGGCGCGTCGCTCTGCTGCGTCGGGCCGCTCGTGCTGCTCGCGCTCGGCGTCGGCGGAACGTGGATCGCCAATTTGACGGCGCTTGAGCCGTACCGTCCGCTCTTCGTAGGCTTGACGTTAGTCTTCCTCGGCTTGGCGTTCCGCCGCCTCTACCTCGTCCCGCAAGTCTGCACGCCTGGCGCGCTTTGCGCTGCTCCACGCACGGCCAAGCGCCAGCGACTGATATTTTGGATAGCAGCCGCGCCGCTGCTCGGCCTTCTCGCCGTCCCGTGGTTCGCGCCGCTATTCTACTGAAAGGAACCTTCGCCATGCGACGATTATTGCTTGCCGCCGCGCTCGCCCTATCGCCGCTCGCGGCGCTGGCGGGCGCTCCGCGAACCGTCACCCTCGACGTGAAAAACATGACCTGCGCCGTCTGCCCGATCACGGTCAGGAAGGCGCTGGAAAAGGCGCCGGGCGTGGTTGGCGTGAAGGTCGATCTCGACGCGAAGACGGCGACGGTGACTTTCGATCCCGACAAAGCGGATGCCGCCGCGTTGATCAAGGCCACGACGGAAGCGGGTTATCCCGCAAGCGTCAAGTAGGGAGCGCGGCCAAGGCGATGCAACTTCAGTCCACGATCACATGCCCGCGCTGTAGCCATCAAACGACGGAAACAATGCCAACGGACGCCTGCCAATTTTTCTATGAATGCAAGGGCTGCGGCGCGCTGCTCAAGCCAAAGGCGGGGGACTGCTGCGTGTTCTGCTCTTATGGCGACGCGCCGTGTCCGCCGATACAGGAAGCGAGGCAGCATGGCCGCCCCGCCGGATGCTGTTCCGGCGCGTAGGGTGACGCAAAAGCCCGAAACAGGGTTCCAAGGGTCAGATTTTAACCCCCAGCCTCAAGCCCCCTTCTCCGGCTCCATCACCGCGCCGTCGCCCCGTGTCAGACGCGCCACGAAGGCGCGCCCGTGGGCGGAGCCGGCGGGGCGCGACAGGGCCGACCATACGCCGGCGGCAAAGCCAAGCAGCGCGCCGGTGAGCGCGGCGCCGGCGAGCACGTCGCCGTCGCGCGGGTCTCCGGCGATCAGGATCACCATCGTCATGCCGAACAGCCCGCCGAGCAGCGCGTATAGCGCGTCGCGGTCGTCGGCGCGCGACCAGGGCGCCAGCGCCGCGACCGGCGCCATCGCCGCCGCCGACAGCGCCAGGGCGAAGGCGATCAACCCGCGGGCGTCGAAGAGACCCGAAGCGCTGGCCGCCGCGCCCGCCGCCGCGACGGTCAGCAGCGCGAGCCGCGTCGTGATCAGCCGGCGGCTGGTCAGGTCGATCTTGCCGCGAAACCGATAGATCGCCTCGTGCCCCAGCGCCGTGCCGAAGGCTTGCAGGCCGGCGGCGGCCAGAGCCAGCGCCAGGGCGATTTGCGCCGAGGCGAGCAATCCCGAAGCGGCGGCGCCCATTTGCTCGAGCCCAGGCAGTTCGGTCAGAAATAGCGCGCCGTTCACGCGGAAGTCGCTGGCGCGCAACGGCGTTCCGGCGGGCCCGCTCTTGCCCGCGCAGGCGCGGCGCGCGCTGGCGGGATCGGGCGCCCTCGCGCCGCAAATGGTCACGAGGCCGTGCGCGCTGGCGGCATAGACCGCATCGGGCAGATGCGCGGGCGCTTGGCCGACGCCCTGGCGCGCCAGCAACAGGGTCGCCCCCGCCAGTCCCGTCGCGATCAGAAAGGCGAAGACGAATGTCCAGCCGAAAGCGGCGCAACCCGCCAGCCGCGCGCGGCCCGGCGTTTGGGTCGCGATGGCGGGCGCGAGAAGCGGCGCCAGCGTGGCAATTCCGAGCGTCACGGCGAGCATGACGATCACCCCGGCGGCGGGGCCCGCCGCATTGAGCGCGCCCCAATCCTCGAGCCGGGCGGCGGCGTCGCCCTGGGCGTCGGCCGCGCCGCCGAACGGAGGCGCGCCCCGCAAGGCCAACATCAGCGCCGGCCAGCCAAGGCCCACGACGGCGACGGCGCCGGCCGCGGCGGCGGTCCAGATCGTCCCGAGCAGCCCGCCCGGCCCGGCGATCAGCAGCACGGCGCAGCCGACGGCGGCCGCCGAGAAGCCGCGTCCGCCGCCCAAAAGCCCCGCGAGTGTATCGACCGCCGATTGTTCGCCGGCCAGGGCGATCAGCGCCGACGCGGCGCAAGCCAGCGCGATCACGCCAACACGCGTCGCGAGGCTCGGAAAGCGCGCGGCCAGCAGTCCCGAGAAGGAAAGGGCTCCGGTCTTGCGCAGCATCGGCCCGAGATAAAAGCCGATCGCCGCGACGCCAGTGAAAACGCCGCCGGCGACGCCAAACAGCCATGAGCGCCCGGAAAATTGCGGCGCGAAGGGCAAGATCAGGCCCGCGACCAGCGCGGCGAGGGCGAAACCGGCGTATTCGAACGGCACGGCGCGACCCGCCGCGTAATAGGTCGACACGCGCATCGAATGCAGCAGCGCGCCGAGCGTGGCGAACGCCAGAATGGTGAAATAGGGCGCGACCGCCTCGACCAGCGCCAGCGGCGCGCCGACGCGATCCAGCAAGGCGACGAAGCCGTAGGCGAGCGCGAAGGCCGCCGCGACGAAGGCGATGCGTCCGTCGAGCTTCTCGCGTTCGCGATGGCTCGCGTCGTCGGATATTTGCGTCATGCTTGATCCTTTTCCCCGCCGCCGTATAAGCGAAGTGTATCTAAGCCGGCGGCGGGTTCCAAGCCGTCGCGCATCAGGAGCTGCTCGATTGGCCTCGCCCTTCAGCATTGCGCTCACCACCGTCGCCAGCGAGGCCAAGGCGCGCGAAATCGCAAGGGCCGCGCTGGAGGCGCG
Source organism: uncultured Alphaproteobacteria bacterium (assembly GCA_963710695.1). GTDB lineage: Bacteria > Pseudomonadota > Alphaproteobacteria > Rhizobiales > Beijerinckiaceae > Methylocystis. The sequence continues at coordinate 9,806 of CAVQBO010000033.1, forward strand.
CCTCGCCGCCTGCGCGCAGCTTTTTCCCATCCAAAGCCTCTACGTCTGGAAGGACGAATTGCGCGAGGACGCGGAAATCGCGCTGCATCTGAAAATCCGGGCCGAGGATTTTCCGGCGGTGCAAGCCTTGATACGCCGGCTGCACGATTACGAGACCCCGGAAATCGTGAGAATCGACATCGCCGACGGCGACGGCGCTTATTTGGATTGGATGGCCGCGTGTTTGCGGAGGTGAGCGGGAGAGAGCCCTCATCCGACCCCGCTCCGCGGGCCACCTTCTCCCACAAGTGGGAGAAGGACGCGCCTTTGTGTTTATGGTCAGTGTAATTTATAGAAATTGAAGTTGAATCAATCGGCGTCCCTTCCTTCTCCCGCCCGCGGGAGAAGGTGGCCTCGCGAAGCGAGGTCGGATGAGGGCCGCCGGGCGCAATTCCTTGACCTCCTCCAAGAACCCCACCCCCAAAGCCATGACCATCGTCGACCGATTGCACGCGACCAGGGACGCCATCGACCGCGCGGCGCGCGACTGCGGGCGCGATCCCGCCGGCGTCGCCCTCGTCTGCGTCACCAAGACTTTTCCCGGCGAGGACGTGGTTCCGCTGCTGGAAGCCGGACAGCGCGTGTTTGGCGAAAATCGCGTGCAGGAGGCGCGCGGCAAATGGCCGCCGCTGCGCGCGCGCTATCCCGATATCGAACTGCATCTGATCGGGCCGTTGCAGTCGAACAAGGCCAAGGAAGCGGTGGAAACCTTCGACGTGATCGAGAGCGTCGACCGCGAAAAGATCGCGCGGGCGCTGGCCGAGGAAATGGCGCGGCAAGGCAAGCATCCGCGCTTGCTCGTCCAGGTCAACACCGGCGACGAGCCGCAAAAGGCCGGCGTGTCGCCCAAGGAGGCCGACGCCTTCCTCGCGGCGTGCCGCGACAAATACGGCTTGAAGATCGACGGATTGATGTGCGTGCCGCCGATCGACCAGCAGGCCTCGCCGCATTTCGCGCTGCTCGCCGACATCGCCGCGCGCAATGGCCTCTCCGCGCTGTCGATGGGGATGAGTTCGGATTTCGAACTGGCGATCCAGCTTGGCGCGACCCACGTGCGCGTGGGGTCGGCGATCATGGGACACCGCGATTATGGGGTCGCGCCACCCGACTCGCCGGGGCCTGAAACGCGAGCCTGAGGGCTCGCGGTCCAAGGCGCCATACGGACCGCGAGCCTTCAGGCTCGCTTTGGACAGCCGTCGATTCGAGCGCCGATCCCCCTCCCCCGGTCCTTATTCGGACGCAATCCAGCAACATTTCGCGTTTGCGCGGACATATCGGGGAAATATCCGCCTGCGAGACTATTTATGTCGAGGGAGAAGGCCGAAACGACGCCCTCGCCGCCCCGACGAACGGGGGACGCGGATGAGGCGTCGGGCATTTCGCCCGCCACAAAGAGGAAACAGGTTCGATGAGGAAACATCTTCTGATCGCGGCCGCCGCCGCGGCCCTTTTGCTGCCGGTTCTCTCTTCCGGCGCCTATGCCGATCCGCCAAAACAGGAGGACGGCGCCCAATGGAAGCTCTCGGACGAAGACCGCGCGGCGCTGGTCGACGCCAAAGTCGCCGGTCTGAAGGCCGGGCTCAAACTGACCGCCCGCGCAGGAAAAGAACTGGCCGGCGGTGGAGGCCGCTATCCGCGAACGCGCCAAGGCGCACGCCGCCCAATGCGCCGAGAAGAGCAAGGAACATGAGGAAAGCCACGACCTGATCGAGAGAATGCAGCGCCACGCCAAGGAGATGGAAGCGCACGCGGCGCAACTGACGAAATTCTCCGAGGCCATCAAGCCGTTGTACGCGAGCCTCGACGAGGGCCAGAAGCACCGCCTGGTCGTGATGTTGCACGTAATGGGCTGGCATCACCATCATCATTTCGGCGGCGGCGAATGCCACGGCTGGGGCGGCGGCGAAGGCGGCCCGGACCACAAGGACTGATCGCTTCCCTTAACGAATATCAGCCCGGCGCGGGAAGACCGAGGTTTTCCGCGCCGGGGCTTTTTGCGCCGATATGATTCGCGCGCCGAAGCGAATCCCGCTCCCGGGCAAAGCAAAGCCATGGAACCCGGCGCGCCGCGCTTGTCATTCGTTCTTGGATCCTGTACTCCTAACCGTAACATGCGTTACGCTTCACTGCTCCGCCGAACGGCCTTTCGCCGCGAACGCCGTCATTTCGCCCCAAGGCGAATCAATATGATGCCTCGGTCTCCCGGTCGATTCGCGCCCAGATGGAACCCGCGACGTTGATGCGTCGCCGGCCGCGCGGGCAATAGTCCAGTAAGTTTGTCGGAATAAGCGCATAAGACGCGCGCCCATAGCGGAGAAAGCGAAGAATATCGCCGTGCCAATTTCGTCTCGTCCACGCAAATCCCCCGATTCGCTCGCCGCTTTCGCCCTACTGGCGACACTAGGGGGCTGCGATCTCGATTGGCAAAAGCCCGACATGAGCGCGCCGCCGCCGCCGCGTTTCCGCGAAGCCAAGCCCGCTTCGGCGCCGTCGCTCGGCTCCGCCCGCGATTTCACCGCGAAATTCGGCTCCAAGGAGCTGTCCGGCGTCGTGGATCAGGCGCTGGAAAACAATTTCGACATCGCCGCCGCCGTGGCCCGCATCGCCCAGGCCGACGCGCAGGCCCGGGTTTCCAGCTCGGCGCTGTGGCCCGCGCTGACGATGAACGATTTCGCGCAGCGCACCCAAACTCCCGGGACGGCGTTCGTCGCGAGCACGGCCGCCGGCGCGGCCGCCACGTCGACGGCTGCGTCCAGCGGAAAGGTCTCCGCGATCCGATCTAATTTGTATCGGCCTCGGGCTGAACGCCAGTTACGAGATCGATTTCTGGGGCAAGAACGAGGACGCCTCGAAGGCCGCGCGGCTGCTCGCCAACGCCAGCCGCTTCGATCGCAACGTGGTCGAAATCGCCACCATCGCCTCGGTGCTGAACTCCTATTTCCAGGTGCTGAACGCGCAGGACCGGCTGCGCATCGCGCGTGAAAACGTCAGGATCGCCGACGAGGTTTACAAGGCGATCAAGATGCGGCTCGAGGTCGGCACCGCCACCGTGCTCGACACTTCGCAGCAAGAGACCGTGCTCGACACGCAAAGGGCTCTGATTCCGCCGCTGGAGGAGACGTTTCGCCAGCAGAAGAACCTGCTCGCGGTGTTGCTCGGGCGCGCGCCGGAAAGCTTCGACACGAAGGGCGCTTCGCTGGCCAGGCTGCGCTTCCCGCGGGTCGAGCCCGGACTGCCTTCGGAAGTGCTGCTGCGCCGGCCGGATGTCGCCGAGGCGGAGGCGAAGCTCGCCTCGCAGGAATTCTCGGTGCTGCAGGCGCGCGCCGCCTTCTTCCCGTCGATTACGCTGACCGGGCAATATGGCGTTCAGAGCACGCTGATCAAATATCTCGCGACGCCTCACGCCATCGCCTGGCAGATCATGGCCAACGCGGCGCAGCCGCTGTTCGACGGCTATAATCTCCAGGGCCAATATATGTTGCAGCAGGGCAAATACGCCGAGCTCGCGGCGGATTACCGCAAGCAGACGCTGACCGCCCTGTCCGACACGGAAAACGCGCTGATCGCCATCTCGCAAACCGGGCGGCAATTGCAACTGCAGGCGGACGCGGTGGCGGCGGCGAAACGCGCGCTGGATGCGGCGGAGGCCAGGCTGCGCGAGGGCACGATCGACATCGTGACGCTCTCGACGACCGAAACCGCCTATTTCCAGAATCAGGACACGCTGGAGCAGGTGCGGCTCGCGCATTTCGAGGCGGCGACAAGCCTTTATCAAGCGCTCGGCGGCGGCTGGGCGCCAACCAACCGCGAGGTCGAGATCGCCCGCGCCGAAGCAGCCTATCAAGAGGACAAGGGCCCTTGGCCATGAAGCTTCCGCAAAACCGACGCCTGATTTTTTTGGGGCTCGCCATCGTGCTCGTTCTGGCGCTCGCCGCGTGGCGCGGGGGACTCTTCGGGAAATCCGCGTCGACGACGGCCGGGCTCCAACCGTCGGCTCCGCCTGTGCCCGTGGCCGCCGCGACCGCGCGGCTGGCGGACGTGCCCGTGACCATCGACGCGGTGGGAACCGTGCAGGCGCTCAACACGGCGACGATCCACACGCAGGTCGACGGCCGCCTCGTCAAGCTCCCCTTCAACGAAGGCGAGGACGTGAAGAAGGGCGACGTCGTGGCGCTGATCGAGCCCAATCTCTATCAGGCCCAATACGATCAGGCCGTCGCGAAAAAGGCGCAGGACGAGGCCACTCTCGCCAATGCGCGACTCGATCTCGTGCGCTACCAGAAGCTGACCGTCGGCCATTACGGCTCGCAACAGCAATACGACACGCAAAAATATCTGGTGGCGCAGTTGGAGGCGCAGGTGCGCGCCGATCAGGCCGGGATCGACAGCGCCAAAACCACGCTCGACTATTGCACGATCTACTCGCCGATCGACGGCCGCACCGGCATAAGGCTGGTCGACGTCGGCAATATTCTGCACGCCTCGGATCAGATCGGCATTCTGATCGTCACGCAGTTGAAGCCGATCTACGTCATATTCACGATCCCGCAGCAGGCGCTGCCCGCCGCGCGCAACGCGATGGCGAAAGGCTCCTCGCATGTCAGCGCGCTCGGCCCCGACAACACCACCGTGATCGAGACGGGCGATGTTTCGGTGATCGACAACGAGATCGACCAGACGACCGGCACCGCGCGGATCAAGGCGACCTTCCCCAATACGGCGCTGCGGCTGTGGCCGGGGCAATTCGTGAATGTGCGGCTTGTCGTCGACACGATCAAACAGGCCGTCGTCGTGCCGAGCACGGCGATCCAGCGCGGCCCCAACGGCGCTTACGTCTACATGCTCGGCCAGGACGACGTGGCGACGCTGAGGAACGTGACGACCGGGCAGCAGGACGAGAACATCGCGGTCGTGACGCGGGGACTGGAGGCGGGCGGGCATGTCGTCACCAGCGGCTTCGCCCGCCTCTCGAACGGCGCCAAGGTGCATGTCGTGAAGGCGTTGGAGGAAGATGCGAGCATTGGCTCGCCGCCAGCCGCGCCCGCGACGGACGCGGATGCAAGACCCTTGTCCGGCGGAACTATGTCGCTGGGCGGCGGAGACCGGCGCGGCGGCCCCCGCCCTTCCGCGATGCCGCGCCCGAACGACGCTTCGTCCGGCGGGACGCAAACGAAATGATCTAGCACATGAACATATCGGCGCCCTTCATTACCCGGCCGGTGGCGACGACGCTGCTGGGCTTCGCCGTGCTTCTCGCGGGCGTCATGGGCTTCATGCGTCTGTCCGTCTCGCCCTTGCCGCAGGTCGATTTTCCGACCATCCAGGTGACGACGCAGCTTCCCGGCGCCAATCCCGACACGATCGCGTCGCTGGTGACGGCCTCGCTCGAACGGCAATTCGGGCAAATTCCGTCGCTCTCGACCATGTCGTCGCAGAGCGCGTTCGGATTCTCGCAGATCACGCTGCAATTCGATCTCGACCGCGACATCGACGCGGCCGCGCAGGACGTGCAATCGGCGATCAACGCCGCGGCCTCGACGCTGCCGCGCAACCTGCCCTATCCGCCCGTCTATGCGAAGGTCAATCCGGCGGACACGCCGATCGTCACGCTGACGCTGCGCTCGCAAACCTCGACCTTGCGGGAGATGAGCGATCTCGCCGACACGCAGCTCGCGCCGCGGCTGTCGGAAGTCCCCGGCGTCGGCCGCGTGATGGTGGAAGGCGGCGTGCGCCCGGCGATACGCATCCAGGCCGATCTCGCGCGGCTCGCGGCCAATCATATGAGCATGGACGATCTTCGTCTCGCCATCGCCGGCGCCAATGTCGCGGGCGCCAAGGGATCGATCGACGGCGCGCGGCAGTCCTACACGCTCGACGCCAACGACCAGCTGATGTTGGCGAGCGAATATAGGACCATCGTCGTCCAATGGAGCAATGGCCGTCCGATCATATTGAGCGACGTGGCCAAGGTGGTGGACGGGCTCGAAAACAGCCGCGTCGGCGGCTGGTACAACGGCGAGTCGGCGGTCGTTCTCGATGTCGTGCGCCAGCCGGGCGCCAATATCATCAACACGGTCGAATTGCTGAAAGGCGAGCTGCCGAAGTTGCGGCGGCTTCTTCCCGCGGGCATGTCGCTCGATATCGTCAACGACCGCACCGACACGATCAGGGCCTCCATCTTCGATGTCGAGATCACTCTGGTGATCGCCATCGCGCTGGTCGTCATGGTGGTGCTGCTGTTCCTGCGCAACATCCGCGCGACGATCATCGCGGGCATCAGCCTGCCGCTGTCGATCGTCGCGACATTCGCGACGATGTGGGCGGCGGGATTCTCGCTCGACAATCTGTCCTTGATGGCGCTCACGATCGGCACCGGCTTCGTCGTCGACGACGCCATCGTGATGATCGAGAACATCGTCCGCAACATCGAGAAGGGCAAGACGCCGAAGCAGGCGGCGCTGGACGGCGCGCGCGAGATCGGCTTCACCGTCGTGTCGCTGACGGTGTCGCTGATCGCCGTGTTCATCCCGCTGCTGTTCATGACCGGCATCGTCGGGCGCATGTTCCGCGAATTCGCGCTCACTTTGTCGATGGCCGTCGTCGTCTCGGCGATCGTGTCGCTGACGCTGACGCCGATGCTGTGCAGCCAACTGCTGCGCCGGCCAAAGCGCGACGGGCGGGGCCATGGGGCTCACGACGCGCCCTCCTCCTGGCTCGATCGTCTCTACGCGACGACGCTCGACTGGGCGCTGAAGCGCCAGCGTTTCATGCTGGTTCTCACCGGAGCGACGCTCGCGCTGACCGTCGCGCTGTATATTTTCATTCCCAAGGGCTTCCTGCCGCGCCAGGACACGGGGCTGCTCACGGCGGTGCTGGAGACCGCCCCCGACGTGTCGTTCGACGCGATGAAGAAGCTGCAGGCCGATGTGTCCAGCATCTTCCAGCAGGACAAGGAAGTCACCGGCGTGACCTCGGTTCTGGGCGTCGGTCCGCTCAACCCGACGACCAATGTCGGGCATTTCTCGATCACGCTGCGCGACCGCGACGATCGCGCCGACAGCGCCGACGTGATCGCCGACCGCCTCAAGGCGCGCGCGGAGAAGCTGGCGGGCGCGAAGCTCTATATCGAGCCGGTGCAGGACATTCAGATCACGACGCGCATGAGCCGCTCGCAATATCAATACACCATCACGACGGGAGACAACGCGGACTTGCTGAACTGGTCGGACAGGCTGTTCGACGCGATGCGGCGCGAGCCGATCCTGCGCAACGTCGCCGCCGAGACGCAGACGGGCGGTCTGCGCAGCCAGGTGCGCATCGACCGCCAAAACATGGGCCGGCTCGGCGTCTCGATGCAGAACGTCGACGACATCCTCAACGACGCCTTCGGACAGCGGCAGATTTCGACGATCTACACGCAGTCCAACCAATATCGCGTGATTCTCGAGGCGTCCGAGCAATATCAGCGCGACCCGAAGGCGCTGGAGAAACTCTATGTCGCGGCGCCCGGCGGCGGTCCGCAGACGCCGCTCGGAACCATCGTGCATATCGACAGCGTCTCCGCCCCGCTGTCGGTCTCCCATCAGGAGCAGTTTCCGGCGGCGACGATCAGCTTCGATCTCGCGCCCGGCGCGTCGCTCGGCGATGCGTTGCAGGCCATCGCGCGGATCGAAAAAGATATTCAAATGCCGTCGATCGTCGTCGGCTCGTTCAGCGGCGACGCGGCGGAGTTTAACAAGTCGCTCGCCAGCGAGCCCTATCTCATTCTCGCGGCGGTCATCGCGATTTACGTGGTGCTGGGCGTCCTTTACGAGAGCTTCGCGCATCCCTTCACCGTGCTCACGACCCTGCCCTCGGCCGGCGTCGGCGCCTTGCTCGCCTTGATGCTGTTTCGGCTGGACATGTCGATTGTCGCGCTGATCGGCATCGTGCTGCTGATGGGCATCGTCAAGAAGAACGCGATCATGATGATCGATTTCGCGCTGGAGATGGAGCGCTTCGAGGGGCTGTCTCCCGAAGTGTCGATCGTGCGCGCCTGTCATTTGCGCTTTCGTCCGATCATGATGACGACGCTCGCGGCGTTGCTCGGCGCGCTGCCGCTGGCGCTCGCGCATGGTTCGGGAAGCGAATTGCGCGTCCCGCTCGGCATATCCATCGTCGGCGGCCTGCTGCTGTCGCAAATGCTCACCCTTTATACGACGCCCGTCATCTATCTCGCCGTCGAGCGGCTGCGCACGCGACTGGCCAGAGCGCCGGAAGAGGACGAGGAGGACGAAGCCTTCGCGACGACGCCCGGGTCCCTGCCCGAGCGCAAGGAAGCGGCTGAATGAGCGTCTCCTCGCCTTTCATCAGGCGGCCGGTCGGCACGACGCTGCTCGCCCTCGCGCTGTTCCTGATCGGCTCGGTGGCTTATTTTCTTCTGCCCGTCGCGAGCCTTCCGGCCGTCGATTTTCCGATCATCAGCATCACCGCCGCGCGCCCCGGCGCCGATCCCGAAACCATGGCGGCCTCGGTCGCCGCGCCGCTCGAACGGCGGCTGGCCAACATCTCCAGCCTCAACGAACTGACCTCGATAAGCTCGCTCGGCGTGACGCAAATCACCGCGCAGTTCGACATTGAACGCAGCGTCGACGCGGCGGCGCGCGACGTGCAGGCGGCGATCAACGCCGCCATGACGGACCTGCCGACGGATCTGTCGATTCTGCCGACCTTTCGCAAGGCCAACTCCTCCGGCGCGCCCGCGCTCGTTCTGGCGCTCACCTCGGACACCATGCCGACCAGCGCGATCTTCGACGCGACCGACACCGTCATCGCGCAGCGGATTTCGCAAGTGTCGGGCGTCGGCAATGTCATGGTCGCCGGCGCGACGCAGCCGGCGGTCCGCGTCGAGCTCGATCCCGCGCGCCTCGCCACCATGGGGCTTGGGCTCGAGCAGGTCGCGAACGTCATCGCCAACGCCAATGTGCAGTCCCCGACCGGCGCGTTCAACGGCGACGGACAGGGCGTCACCATCGCGACCGACGATCAGCTCAACACGCCCGAGGATTATCGCGGCGTCGTGGTGGCGTCGAAAAACGGCGCGGTCGCGCGGCTCGGCGACGTGGCGAAAGTCGAGCGCGGCGTGCTCAACCGTCTGGCCGCCGGCTGGTACAACGGCAAGCCGGCGGTGATCCTCGTCATCTTCAAGCAGCCGGGCTCCAACGTCATCGAGACGGTGGACGCCATCAAGGCGCTGCTGCCCACGTTGAAGGAGTGGGTCCCGCAAGGCATCGACATCGCGGTGTTGTCCGACCGCACGCAGACGATCCGCTCCAGCATCGCCGACATTCAACGCACGCTGTTCATCACGGTCTGTCTGGTGATGGCGGTCGTCTTGCTGTTCCTGCGGCGGCTTTCGCCGGTCCTGGCGGCGGGCATAACCGTGCCGCTGTCGCTGGTCGGCTCCTGCGCCGCGATGTGGGCGGCGGGGTTTTCGATAGACAATCTGTCGCTGATGGCGCTCACCATTTCGGTCGGCTTCGTCGTCGACGACGCCATCGTGATGATCGAGAACGTCGAGGCGCATGTCGAGCGCGGCATGGGCCGGATGGAAGCGACGCTGCTCGGCGCGAAGCAGATCGCCTTCACCGTCGTATCGATCAGCCTGTCGCTGATCGCCGTCTTCATTCCGTTGCTGTTCATGCCCGGCATCATGGGAAGATTGGTGCGCGAATTCGCCTATACGCTCACCTTCTCGATCATCATTTCGATGGTCATTTCGTTGACGGTGACGCCGATGCTCTGCGCATGGCTGCCGGCGCAAAAGCACAAGCGGCCCAACGCGTTCGACATATTCTTCGAGAACGCGCCTCGACAGAGTGATCGCTTTCTATGAGCGCAGCCTGCGCCGCGTGGTCGATCATCCCTGGCTTTCGCTCGTCGCGATCCTCGTGACGGTTGTCCTCACCGTGGTCCTCTATTCGACCATCCCCAAGGGAAATCTGCCGCAGGACGACATCGGCCTTCTCAACGGCACGACCGAGGCGTCGGCGGACGTCTCCTTCGCCGAGATGGAGCGGTTGCAGAAGATGGCCATGGACGTGCTCGCCAACGATCCCGACGTCGCCAATGTCGGCTCCTTCATCGGTTCGAACAATCAGGCCTACGCCTCCAACCAGGGCCGGCTTTATGTGGCGCTGAAGCCCTCCGATCAGCGGCGCTCGTCGAGCTTCCAGGTGATCGACCGCCTGCGGCCGGAGTTCGCGAAGATTCCGGGACTGGGCGTGTTCCTGGTGCCGTCGCAGGATCTGCGCACCACCGGCCGCCAAAGCAAGGCGCTGTATCAATACACCGTTTCGGACAGCGAGGTCCGCGACCTCGAGGAGTGGGTTCCGAAGATACTCGAACGCCTGCAACAACTGCCGCAACTCGCGGACGTTTCGACGGATTCGCAGCAGGGCGGGCTGAAGGCCAATGTCGTCATCGACCGCAACGCGGCGTCGCGCATGGGCGTCCAAATCGCCACGCTGGACGCGGCGTTGAACAGCGCCTTCGGGCAGCGGCAGGATTCGATCATCTACACGCAGCGCAACAATTACCGCGTCGTCGTCGAAGTCCCGCCGACCCGTCAGCGCGACATCCGCGATTTGTCCGGCGTCTATGTGACCGGCGCGAACGGAACGCAGGTTCCGCTCACCGCGCTGGCGCATATCGAACGCGGGAGCATGCCGCTGGTCGTCAACCATCAGGGCGTCGTGCCGGCGATCACGATCACCTTCAATCTCGCGACGGGAACGTCGCTCGAGCAGGGCACGGCGGCGATCGTGGACGCGATCTCGCAGATGAACCTGCCGCGCGGGCTGCGCACCGCCTTCGCCGGCGACGCCGCGGATTTCCGCAAGACCGTGGGCGGCATGGGGCTGATTATCCTGGCCGCGCTGGTCGCGGTCTACATCATCCTCGGCATTCTCTACGAGAGCTACATTCATCCGATCACGATCATCTCGACCTTGCCCTCGGCGGGCGTCGGCGCCTTGCTGGCGCTGGAGCTGTACGGCGCGGAATTCACGGTGATCGCCTTCATCGGCATTTTGCTGCTGATCGGCATCGTCAAGAAGAACGGCATCATGCTCGTCGACTTCGCGCTGCACGCGCAGCGCGAGCGGGGCCTAAGCGTGCATGACGCGGCGATCGAGGCGGCGAAGGAGCGCTTTCGCCCGATCCTGATGACGACGCTCGCGGCGATGTTCGGCGCCCTGCCGCTCGCCTTCGCCACCGGCGTCGGCGCCGAAATGCGCCGCCCGCTGGGGATCACCATCGTCGGCGGGCTATTGCTGAGCCAGATTTTGACGCTCTATACGACGCCGGTCATCTACCTGCTGATGAGCAAGCTGCAACGCAAGAAACCCGCGCCCGCGCCCGCGCGGGTCGGCGCGTTTTCGAGCGAGGTGGAGGCGGGCTCGCATTAACGAAAGGCGTCTCAGCGTTGGGGCGGCGTTCCCCTCGGCGTCTCGTGGCCCGACAATTTCTCCGCCGCGGCGAGGGCGAGCGTCGAAAACACAAAGGTCACGTGAATGCCGATCGCGAAATAGAGATCGCGGTCGGTGGTTTCGTCGGCGTCGATGAAGGCTTCGAGCAATTCGATCGCCGTGATCGCGACGATGGTCGCCATCAGATCTCAATTTGAGGTGCGAAAAGTCGATATGTCCGATCCATTCCGGCCAATCGCCGTGATCTGCGCTGCGAGAAGCGCGCGACGAAATTTTCGTAAACCGATAAAATGACGATCACCACCAGCGCGCCGATCAAGGTTATGTCGATGAGATTCAACATCGCCAGCGTCACATGCTGGTCTTGTCCCGAGACGATCAGCGTGACGAGCGTCAACGCCTTTTTGCCGGCCTTGACCATCAGGGCGAACAGCGCCAACGTCAATATCGCCAGGAACGGCGCCAGCAGCCAACGCGACAACAGCAGATAGGATTCGAATAAGCGTTTCAACATCGCGGCGCTTCGTGACAGAGTGCGAAAAGGGTGAATACAGCTTCATTCAAGTCCTAAAATCCGCTCCATTGCAATCCCAACTCGGGCGCGGCGTTAACAAAGACCCGGCCTGTCGAAAAATAAGGAACCTAAGTGGCGGGCGCCTCTTCCGACCTTGATTTTCCCACGCGGCTCGACGAGGCCGGCGATCCCTTGGCCCCGCTGCGCGCGGCCTCGAAGGACCGCCCCTTCGTCGTGGCGCAGATCGGCCAGTCGCTCGATGGACGGATCGCCACCGTCAGCGGCGAGTCGCGCGGCATCAGCGGCCCGGCGGCGCTCGATCACCTGCATCGTCTGCGCGCCCATGTCGACGCTGTCGTGGTCGGCGCCGGAACCATCGCCGCCGACGACCCCCAACTCAACGTGCGGCGGATCGTCGGGCCGAGCCCCGCCCGCGTCGCGATCGACCCCGGCGGCCGGTTGGACAAGGCCGGCAAATGGCTGACCGAGGACGGCGCGCGGCGGATTCTAATCAGCGCCGCGCCGACCAAAGCCGGCCCGGGCGTCGAGCGGATAGAACTCCCCTCGCGGGACGGACGCTTCGCGCCGCGCGACATTGTGGAGGCGCTGTTCGCGCGGGGATTGCGCCGCATATTGATCGAGGGCGGCGCGCGCACGCTGGCGGCGTTCATCGAGGCGGGCTGCGTCGACCGGCTGCATGTTCTGGTCGCGCCGGTCATCATCGGCTCGGGCCGCGCGGGGCTGGACCTCGCGCCCATCCGGGCGCTGGCGCAAGCGCTGCGCCCGCGCGTAAACGTTCATATTTTGGGCGGCGGCGACGTGTTGTTCGATTGCGATTTTTCGGGCGCCGGGGCGCGGTGACAAGGAGCTGATATGTCTGAGCAGCCGGACGCGAGCGAGCAGCGGGGCTATTCGGCGCCCGCCAAATTGCTGCATTGGCTTATCGCGCCGATCGTGCTGGCGATGATTCCGGTCGGCGCGATCATGGGCGATCTGCCGCATGGCGCATTGCAGGACCGGCTGTTCTTCCTGCACGAGTCCTTCGGCCTGACCGTGCTCGCGCTGATGATCGCACGCATCGCGAGGCGCCTGCGCGGCGCGCCGCCGCCGGCGCCCTCGCTGACGCCCGCCGAGCGCATGCTCTCCGCCGCGACGCATCATGCGATGTATCTGCTGCTGGCTCTGACGCCGGCGCTCGGCTGGCTGGCGCTGTCGGCCTATGGCCTGCGTCCCGCCTTCTTCGGTCTGTTCCAGCCGCCGGCCTTGCTCGCCAAGGACGAGCCGCTGTCAAAGCTGCTGTTCTTCGTGCATGGCGCCGCGGGTTTTTCGCTCGCGGCGCTGATCGCGCTGCATCTCCTCGGCGTCGCGCGCCACGTCTTCGTCAAGCGCGACCGGCTTGTTTGGCGGATGCTGCCGGGGCGGAATTAAAATCGCCCCTCGAAGGTGAGGGGCTTGCGGCGATTGCCGTCCCGCAGGTGGATGTGTTTGGAAAAATCGGCGCGGCGGCGGTTGTAGTCCTGCAGCCACCAGCCGTCGCCAAGGGGATCGAAAACCGGCGCGTCGGTGCGGCGAAACACCGCCGTCGAGCCGATGCATTCCACCTCCTCGAACATCGCGTCCTCGGAGATGAACTCGGCCAGCCGGCCAATGGTCGGAATCTGGATGTCGTCGATGACGAGAAGGCCGCCCGTTTTCAGATGCGGATAGAAGAAATAATATTCAAGGTCGGGAAAAGGAAAGCCGTGCGGCCCGTCGATCAGCACGAGGTCGTAAGCGACATGATCCTTATAGACAGGCAGCGTCGCCTGCGTCGGCCCGAAAATGGTCTCGACCCGATCCAGCCGCGTCGCCGCGCAATCCGTGAAATAGGAGACGCTGGAATCCTCGCCGCTCGCGCGGTCGTCGAGGCAGAAGACCTTGTGCTTTTGGGAGATGCGCGAAAAGAAAATCGTCGATTTGCCGCATCCCGTCTCCGCCGAATTGATCGGCGCGCCGGATAGCAACTGCTCGATGCGCAACAGCGTGCGCAGTGGAAGCGAGCCCGCGCAATGGGCGTAGCCGGCTTGCTTTTCGTGGTCGGCGATCTCCCCGGCGATTGACGCGTCGCCCTTCGCCTTGACGCGGAACGGCGCGGGAAGAACCGACATGGGCGCCGCCCAGAGGCTTCGCCTCAGGCGGTTGAATTTCTTCTGGATGAAGAGCGGCAACATGCTTGCATATCTCTCGGGAAGTGTTCCGACGCGCCGTCCGAAGGCGCTCCGCGGTCGTCACCGCATTCTTTTAGACGCGATGGCCTCTCCTCGCCAAGTGGCGATAACATTTTGACTGCTTTAGCCGATCCCGCGGGGGGAAGCGAAAATATCCACATGCCCGATTTCGCAGCCGCTCGCCGCGCGCCGCGCCGCGCGCCAGTCGGCGATTACAGCCGCGTCGACGAGGCCGGTTTGCGCCACCGCCTCCGCCGCGCCCTCGCTGAGCGCGGCGATCAGTTCGGCGTCGCCCTCTCCAAGCCGCCAGGGGCTGGCGCCGACCTGGACCTCGAAGCCGCGCCGCTCCAGCGCCTCGCGCAGCATCGCGCTGGAGCGCGGGCCGGCGGCGGGGCCAAACCCCTTGTCGCGCGCCTGATGGCGGTGGAAGGCGTCGAGCATGGCGGCGTCGGCCGCGTGCGGCGGCGTCCAGCTCTCGCGCCCGTCATAGCTCAACACCGCGTAGAGCGGCAAGCGGCGGCGCGCGAGTTCCGCGCAAAAACGCTCGATCCAATCCGGCGAGACGAGATCGAAAAAGGCCGCCGCCGTCACGAGATCGGCGCCCTCCAGCGCGCGGGCGAGATCGGCGTCGAGATCGAGGCGCTCGAAGGCGAAGGTCAGGCGGCGGCCGTTCTTGTGCAAGGCGAGCGGCTCCTCGCCTTCAACGGCGTCGGCCCAGGCCGTCAGCGCCGCGCGCGCGCTCGCCAGCAGGCCCGCGTCGTGATCGACGAGCCGCCAGGATTGGCGCGGCCCGAGAAAAGGCGCGAGGGCGCGCGGATTGGAGCCCGCGCCGCAGGCGAGATCGACGACCTTTATCTCGTCGCGATGCGCGAAATATTTAATCGCGGCGTCGCGGACCGCGGCGTCGCGCGCGCGAAAATCCGCGCCCTCGCGCAAAGCGAGCCATTGCGCTTCGAACCCCGTCACGGGGCCACAGCCGGCGCGATGGCGCGCGCCGCGCGGCCGATGGTTCGCGCCGCGTCGCGCCAGCTCGGCAATTGCTGTCCGGCGCGCCAGGAGGCCTCGCTCAAATCGCGGCGCAATTGCCTGTCCTCGATTATCAGCCGCAGCGCCTCGCGCAGCGCGCCGACATCGCCCGGCGCGACCTTTAGCGCGGCGCCGTCCGGCGCGGTGTCGGCGCAGGCGCCGCCGGTCGTCGTCACAATGGGCAAGCCGCGCGCGAGCGCCTCGGCCAGCGCCATGCCATAGCCCTCGTAAAGCGACGACGAGACGAAAATATCGCTGGAGTCGTAGATGCCGTCCAGCGCCTCGGCGGAGACTTCGCCCAGCCAGTCGATGCGGGCGCCGAGGCCGCGCGCTTCGATCAGCCGCGCGAGGGCGTTCGCGGTTTCGGGCGCGGGGGCGCCGCCGACGAGCCGCAACCGCCAATCGAGGCGCGCTGAAGACCCGCCAGCGCCTCGACCAATATGTCGAAGCCCTTGCGCGCGATGATCGAGCCGACCGCGAGCAGGATCGTTCCGCCGCCCGAACCCGCCGCGCGCGCGGCCGGCGCCGTGCCGGGAAGCGCGATGGTGACGCGCGACGGCGCGACGCCGAAGTCCTCGATCAGCGTCTTTCGCGTATGCGCGCTGGTGACGATCACATGCGCGGCCAGCGCGAGAGCCGCCGCCTCGCTCCGCAGCAGCGCCTCCGCCCGCGCCGGATCGAGACCCCGTTCCAGCCCGAGCGGATGGTGGCACAGCGCCAGCACCGGCGCCGTTATCGCGCGGATCGCGTCTTCCGGCAGCGCGCCATAGGCGAGCCCGTCGATCAGCGCCACGTCCCTTGGCGCCAGCGCGGCGTTGATCGCTTGCGCCGCCGCATGCGCCTCAGCCTCGCTCGGAAAGGGGAAGCTCCCCTTCAGCGCGACATGCGCGACCTCGACGTTGAACTCGGGCAGCGCGGCGATCACCGCGCGATCATAGCCATAGCCGCCCGTGCGCGCGGACAGATCGCCCGGCGCCGCGAATATGATCCTCATCTCGCGACCGGACCCTCGAACCAGGCGCGCGCGACATGCGATTCGTGCAGCGTCACGCGGATGCGTTCGATCCCCTCGCCGCCCGGCCCCAGCGCGCCCGAGCGCGCCGCGCCCGCCATGGCGTCGAAGACATGGCGCGACAGAAACTCGGTGGTGGTCTGCTGGCCCTTGAATTCGGGGATTTCGTCGAGATTGCGGTAGTTGAGCGGCGCCAGCGTCGCCTTCAGCGCGTCATGCGCGCGGCCGATGTCGACGACGACATTATCGGCGGTCAGCGCCTCGCGGAAAAACGCCACGTCGACCACGAAGGTCGCGCCGTGCAGACGCTGCGCGGGTCCGAACAACTCCCCGCGAAAACTATGCGCGATCATGATGTGGTCGCGAACCTCGACGGCGTACATGCGGGAGCATCCTTTCAAGAATCGTTCGATGGCGTGAAAGGGATAGGACGAAAGGCCGGCGCGGGGCAATCGGCTGGCTTGACGCAGACGCGGCGCCCGCGCGTCGTCAATATCGCAGCACGGTCGCCAGCCCCGCGGCGCCGGGCGCCAGAATACGCGGCAGTTCGCGCGGCGCGTCCTCGAACGCCACCTCCTCCGTGATGAGCGCGTCGTAACGCGCGTCGGCGAGCAATTCGAGCGCCTTGTCGAGACGCCGCGCGAAATTCCAGCGCGGGCGGCGCGACGGCGACACCTGCCCGACCTGCGACGAGATCAGCCGCAGCCGCTTGGCGTGAAACGCCCCGCCGAGCGGCGCGGCGACGGCGCGCGTCGCCGTACCAGCTCATCTCGACGATGTTCGCCTCCAGCCCGGCGCTGCCCAGCGCCATGGCCAGCCCCTGCGCGCTCGCGCTGGCGTGGAACACGAGATCGGCGTCATCGTAGCCAAGCGCGGCGAAATCGGCGGCGGCGACGAATTTCGCGCCAAGGGACGCGGCGATTTTCGCGCGCGAGGCGTCGATGTCGACAACCGTGACCTCCGCGCCGGGAAGTCCCGCGCAAAGCGCCGCGACCAGCAGGCCGACGACGCCGGCGCCGATCACGACGATCTTGTCGCCCGGCCCCGCGCCCGAATCCCACAGCGCGTTGAGCGCGGTCTCCATATTGGCGGCGAGCGTCGCGCGCCGTGGCGGAATGTTTTCCGGGACGGGCCGCAGCATGTCGAGCGGAGCGATGAAGCGGCTCTGATGCGGATGGAGGCAGAAAACCGTCCGTCCCAGCCACTCCGTCGGCCCGGCTTCGACGCGGCCGACCGCGCAATAGCCATATTTGACCGGGAACGGGAATTCGCCCTCCTGAAAGGGCGCGCGCATGGATTTTGCTTGGCCGGCGGGAACACGCCCCTCGAACACGAGCCGCTCCGTGCCGCGACTGATCCCGCTCCACAGCATGGCGATGCGCGCCTCGCCGGCGCCGGGCTCGCCGACGCGGGCGGAGCGCAGCGCGGCTTGGCGCGGTCCCTCGATCCAAAGAGCGCGCGCGGCGTTGTTCTCACGATTTGCCGCAATGGGCATGAACTCACCTTGAAGGCTGGCCGGCGATGCGATTCGACTTGGCGGTTCGACTTGGCGTTTATGGCGCGACGCGCGCGAAAGACGAAGCGGATGGGGCGACTAAAAGATGGAATCATCAGCCGCGGCCCGTGGAGGCCGCGTTTTCGCCTTATACGCCATACAAACAATCGCGCGCCGGCAAATAGCTTTCCGCGCGGGCTGTGCTATAGCCGGCGCGTTCGCAAGAACTCCCCAACTTTAACGAGACCATGGAATGACTAACGAGGGCGCGCGGGCGAGGCCGACTCCGCTGCAGGATCCGCTGGAGTTGGCCCGCCGCCGGCGCATGGTCGCGGTGATGAACCTCACGGTCTATCTGCTGCTGCTCGTCTGGCTCGGCGCGATTTTGCAACAGGACGGCTGGAGCGACATCGATCTGGCGATCTTCATCGCCTTCGCCATCGCCGCGCCCTGGAGCGTGCTCGGCTTTTGCAACGCGATGCTGGGCTTTTGGCTGTTGCATATGCGCCCCGACGCGCTGGCCAAGGTCGCGCCCTTCGCCAACGACGGCGACGCCGCCGCGCCGCTCAAGGTCCGCGTCGCCATGCTGATGACGATTCGCAACGAGGACCCGGCGCGGGCCTTCGCGCGGCTGCGGGCGATGAAGGCGAGCGTCGGCCGGACCGGCGAAGCCGCTTCGTTCGACTGGTTCATGCTGAGCGACAGCACCGACCCGGAAATCGCCGCGCGAGAGGAAGCCGCCTTCGCGAAATGGCGGCTGGAGGGCGACGCGGCGCGCCTCCATTATCGCCGCCGCTCCGACAATCGCGGCTACAAGGCCGGCAATATCAGCGACTTTTGCGAGCGTTGGGGCGACGCCTACGAATTCATGATTCCGCTCGACGCCGACAGCCTGATGGATGGCGAGACGATCCTGCGATTGACCCGCGTCGGACAGGCCAATCCCGGCGTCGGCATCATTCAAACCCTTGTCGTCGGATCGCCCTCGGCTTCGGCCTTCGCGCGGATTTTCCAGTTCGGGATGCGCGCCGGGATGCGCGTCTACACAATGGGCGCCGCCTGGTGGGGCGGCGATTGCGGGCCGTTCTGGGGCCATAACGCGCTGGTGCGGGTCGCGCCTTTCGCGGCGCATTGCGCGCTGCCCAAGCTGGACGGCGATCCGGCATATTCTCTCGCACGACCAGATCGAGGCGGTGCTGATGCGCCGCGCGGGCTTCGAGGTGCGCGTGCTGCCGCTGGAATGGGGAAGCTTCGAGGAAAATCCGCCGACGCTCGTCGATTTTCTGCGCCGCGATCTGCGTTGGTGCCGCGGCAATCTGCAATATTTCAAGCTGCTGTCGACGCCGGGCCTGACCCCGACGAGCCGCTTTCAGCTGATCTGGGCGATCGCCATGTTCATCGGCGCGCCGGCCTGGACCGCGATCATCGCGCTCGCGGCGCTGACGACGCTGCAAGGCGGCGCCGCGTCCTTTCCCGTCCGCTCCACGCAAGTGCTGTACTGCCTGTTCCTCGGCTTCTATTTCGCGCCCAAGCTCGCGGGCTATATCGACGTGGCGCGCACGCCCGGCGGCTTCGCGCGTTACGGCGGCGCCGTCCGGTTTTTCGCCGGGGCGCTGATCGAGGCGCTGCTCTCCTTCGTCATCGGCGCGGCGGCGACCCTGCAAATAACCCTCTATCTGCTGAGCCTGCCGTTCCGCGCGCGATATCCGCTGGGACGGACAGGCGCGCGACGCCCACGCGCTCTCCTGGCCTGGCGCGGTGCAGGCGATGTGGCCGCAATTGCTGTTCGGGACGCTGGTCTTTTGCATTGGCGCGACCCGCGCGCCGAAGCTGCTGCTGTGGTCGCTGCCGCTGACGGCGGGCTATTTGCTCGCCATTCCCGCGGCGATCGTCACGGCCTGGCCGCGCCTTGGCCGATGGATGGCCTGCTTGCGCCTTTGCGCCATCCCCGAGGAATTCGACCGGCCGGCGATTTTCGCGCTGCTCGCGAAGGAAGAAGAAGCGCGATCGGAGCCGAAACCGGCGAAAAGCGTCCGCGCCGTCGCGGCGGCGGCCGGGCTGGCGAGCGACGCCTAGACCGCTCTAGCGGTCAAGTCCAGCGCTCAACGCCCGCCGACACGGAACGCCCGAAAAGATCGCCAGCGGACCGCTATCGGTTATAGTGATCAGGTCGAAGCCCGAGGGATTGCGCCATGTCGACGCGACGCCAAACCATGATGCAACTCGGGGCCGCCGGGGCCGCGCTATTGCTGCCGCGCGCCGTTTTTCCCGCGGAGAAAGGGGACGATTTCCGGTTGGGCGAGTGGACTGGCGACAGTTTCGCTCCCATGCACGCCATTCGCGACGGCGGATGGAACCGGCCGCTGCCGACGCCCGAGCGGCGGGTGGAGGTCGCGGTGGTGGGCGGCGGCATAGCCGGGCTGGCGGTGGCGTCGATGCTCGACGACCTCGACCTCGTTCTGCTGGAGCGGGAAGCGGAGCCTGGAGGAAACGCAAAATCAGGCAATTGGCGCGGCGTCGACTACGCGCTCGGCTCGGCTTACTTTGTCGACGTCTCCGGACGTTTCGGCGAGTTCTATCAGCGGCTCGGCGTCGTCCCCGTCCCGTTCCCGAGCCCGCCGATCGCGTGCTAACCGGCGCCCCTCATTCGCTCGACGCGCTCGAGGGGCCGTTGCAAAAGCCGTTCGCGAAACTCCGCGAGCATCTGGCCGCCGTCGCCGCCAGCCCTGACTACCCGAAAATTCCCATTGAAGACGCGACAGCGGCCGCGCTCGCTCTCGATCGCCTCTCGTTCCTCGACTATCTGAAGCAGCAGCACGTCGAGCCAAGCCTCTTCGGACTGATAGACGCCTACTGCTATTCCTCCCTCGGCGCCGGCGCCAGCGAGGTTTCCGCCTACGCCGGGGTCAATTTCTATTCCGAGATCACCGGTCGCATCTTCGCCTTTCCTGGCGGCAACGCCGTATTGGCTCGGACAATGGTCGATCGGGTATCGCGCGCTGGAGCCGGTCGGCTTGTCACCGGGGCGGCGGTGTTCGCCGTGGAGCCGAGCGAGGGCGGACTGGCGCGCGTCGGATGGTTCGACGCGGCGCGGCCGGGCGAGCCGCGCTGCATCGAGGCGCGTTGGGTCGTGGTCGCGGCGCCGTTCTTCTTCGCCGGCCGCGTTCTGCGCGGGATTGACCCCAAGGTCACGGCGGCGATGACCGGGCTGAGTCAAGGCAGCTATCTCGGTGGCCAATTGCTGTTTCGAAGGCCAAGTCGCGGCTTCGACATACGACAGTTGGACGCCCGATAACCCGGCCTTCACCGACGTGGTCGACGCGACCGCCGCGCTATCGGCGGCGTCGAAGCCGGCCGACCACGGCGTTCTCACTGTCTATGCGCCCTTCAAGGACCCGGCGCGGGGCCGCGATTTGCTGCTGGCCGGCGACCGCAAGGCGCTCTCCGACCCGATTGTCGCGGGGCTGAAACATTTGCTGCCCGACGCCTTCGCCAAAGCGCGGCTCGCCGAGGTGCGGCTGACGCGCTGGGGTCACCAGCACTTGATCTCGCGACCCGGCTTGATCGCGCAAATGCGCGCGATGCCCAAACGCTTCGGTAATGTGCTGCTCGCCCATTCGGACGGCCAGGGCATGCCGGCGGTGGAAAGCGCCATCGCCGAAGCCATGCGCGCGGCCGGTGTAATTCGCGGCTAGCCATTGGGCCACGCTTGAAGCAGCGGCCCCGGCTTCGCCCAGCGAAACGCGACCGGAAACGACGGCGAGCGCGAAGCGCTCAAACCCCGAGACTTCCGGGCGAAGCGTTTTATTCTATTGACAAAGCGGGGGGGCGACATATTCCCTCTTGGACATGATGACCGAAACGGTTCTCCCCCGACGGCGCCGCATGCGCCACGCTCTGGCCTTGCCAAATCTGCTCACCTATGGGCGATTGGTGGCGGTGCCGGTCGTCGCGCTGTTGCTGCAATGGCCGGAAGTTCATTGGATGCGCTGGGCGGCGCTGGGCGTCTACACCGTGGCCTGCGTCACGGACTTCTTCGACGGCTATCTCGCGCGCATCTGGAAACAGCAGTCGCCGCTGGGGCAAATGCTCGACCCCATCGCCGACAAGCTCCTCGTCGCGACGACGCTGCTCGCCGTCGCCGCCAATCAGACGCTGGTCGGCTGGACGATCTGGGCGGCGATCATCATCTTGTGCCGGGAGTTCCTGGTCTCGGGGCTGCGCGAATATCTCGCCGATCTCAAGGTGCCGCTGCCGGTGAGCGTCATCGCCAAATGGAAGACCACGGTGCAGATGTTCGCGCTGGGCTTTTTCATCGCCGGGCCGGCGGGCGAGGTCGTGCTGCCGGGAACGGTCGTCATCGGCGACGTGCTGCTCTGGATCGCGGCGGTGCTGACGCTCTACACCGCCGGCGATTATCTGATCGCGGGCTGGCCGCATTTCGGGGACGAAGACGAAGCATGAAAGCCGTCTATTTCGCTTCCGTGCGCGAGCGGATCGGCTTGACCGAGGAAGAAATCTTTCCCCCCGCCGGCGTCGCCACCGTGGCCGAGCTGATCGGCTGGCTGTCGGCGCGCGGCGAGGGTTATGCGGCGGCTTTCGCCAACGCCGCGACGATCCGCGCCGCCATCGACCGAAACCACGCGCGGCCGGATTCGCCGATTCGAGCCGCCCGCGAGATCGCCTTTTTCCCGCCGATGACCGGGGGTTAGGGCATGGCTCGAAGAAGTGCGAAGCGGTCTTCCGACCAGGTCGACGCCTACAACAGCTTGGTCTCGCCCACCGTCCGCCTTTGCGCCGAGCCGTTCGACGCGGCGCATGAGGAGGCGCTGCTGCTGCAAGGCCGGACCGACATAGGCGCGCTGGTGTGCTTCACGGGCCTGTGCCGCGACGAGGCGGGGACGCTGGCCGCGCTCGAACTCGAACATTATCCGGGCATGGCGGAATTGGAGATCGCGGCGATCGCGGCCGATGCGCTGGCGCGCTGGCCCTTGCAAGGGCTCACCGTCCTGCACCGTTACGGGCTCATTCGCCCGGGCGAAAAAATCGTGCTGGTCGCCGCCGCCGCCCGCCACCGCGCCGAGGCTTTCGCGGCGGCTGAGTTTTTGATGGATTATCTCAAGACGAGGGCGCCCTTCTGGAAGAAGGAGCATCGCGCCGACGGAGCGCGCGGGCGGCTGGGTCGAGGCCAAGGCGAGCGACGATCAGCGCCGCCGCGCGCTGGGAGGGATAGCCGTCTCCCCTAAAACGCCCGCCACGGCGCGATAAAATGCACGATCCAGGCGTGCAGCGCGCCGGTCGCGATGGTGAGAACCAGAACCACCAGCGTGAGCACGTCATTATGGTCCTTCGGGCATTTCATCATGCGCGGCAGGCCGTGATAAAACACATAGAGCCCGTAAAGGCCCAGAATATCGAGCCAGCGCAGTCCGGGGACGAGGCCGAAACCCGCCGCGAGCCAGGCCGGCGTGTAGGAATAGGCGGCCAGCGTCAGCGCCCGCTTGTCATCGGCCTTGCCGTCGAAATGCGGCGCCAGCATGGAGAGCACGAAGGCCACGAGATAAAGCAGCGGCAGGCTCAGCGCATATTGAACGAAGGCGCGCGTCAGCCCCGCCGCGAACGAAAGATGCTCGACATCGGCGGGGCCGCGCCCAAAGCCGAAGAAGTGGCCGCCGAGAAAGCTGGCGAAGGGCGGAATCAGCGCGAGATAGACGATATAGCCGCGATACAGCTCGGCGATGCTTTTGTCCTCGGCTTCGATGATCGCCCACTCCGCGTCCGGCGCGATTATCAACCCTTTGATACGTTTGGCTATATTCATCTGATCGCCTCCAGATCGATCGCTTCGCGCGCGTCAGAGTGACGCCGGCGCGCCGCGAAGGCAAGGCGGGTCGGGCGATCCTTGAAAACTGGGGGCTTGCGGGATAAGCGTCGCCATGCGAGGGAGAGTCTCAATAGCCAGCTTGCGACGGTCCGAGCGAGCGACCTCGTTTCCCAGCGCGATAGGCCGCATGAAAAAATACCTCGACTATTTCTGGCCCGCCCTCGGCCTCGTCGCCGTCATCGCGCTCCATCTATCTGCTCTATCACGAGTTTCGGGGCCAAGACGTCGGAACCGAGGTTTGGGCCGCGCTCCACGCGATCTCGCCGCGCAATTACCTCCTGGCCGGCGCCGGCACGATCCTGGCCTATTTCGCGCTCGCCTGGTACGACCGCATCGCCCTGCTCCACCTTGGCGTGAAACATATTTCCTGGCCGTTCATCTCGCTGTGCTCCTTCACCACCTACGCGCTTTCGCACAACATCGGCGCGAGCGTATTTTCCGGGGCGATGGTGCGCTACCGCGCCTATTCGACCAAGGGCCTGACCGCCTCGCAGGTCGCCGTGCTGGTGGTGCTGTGCTCCTACACCTTCGGCTTCGGCAATGTGCTGCTCGGCGGCCTGCTGCTGACTTACGATCCCGATCTGATGCAGCGCCTGTCCGGCTTCCTGCCCGATATTTTCACGCATCCGCACGCGGCGCGCGCCGTGGGCCTCGCCTGCCTCGGCGGGGTGGCGCTCTACATCATCGGCTCGCTGATGCATTTCAAGCCGTTCAAAATCGGCAGCTACGAGATCATCTACCCCCGCCCCGACGTCATGGTGCAGCAGCTTTTCGCCGCGCCGCTGGAGTTGATCGGCGCCGCCGCGCATCATCTATTTCGCGCTGCCCGAGGACGGCAATCCCGGTTATCTCGTCGTGCTCGGCGCCTTCCTTCTGTCCTTCTCGGCGGCGCTGGTGTCGCACGCGCCCGGCGGGCTCGGCGTGTTCGAACTCCTGTTCATCAAATTAATGCCCGATGTCGCGCGCGTGAAAGTTTTGGCGGCGCTGCTGGTCTGGCGCCTGTTCTATCTGATCATTCCGCTGCTGTTCGCGATCGTGGTGGTCGTGATTTTCGAGCGCGGACGCCTCGCGGACGCGCTGCGGCGCGCTCGCGGCGAGCCAATGGCGAAATAGCGGGTTCCGGTCTTCGTCATTTGGCGGCGCGCGACTGGTCGCTCGGACTTGGTTTCCTAGGTAGAATGAGGGCGAAAGAAGGAGCCGCTCATCATGACTGGACGCGGGATTAAATCCGTCATCGCGGGGGGAATGTTCGTGGCGCTCGCCACTGTGGCGACCGCGGGGAACGCGATGGCGCTGGAGGTCTTCAGGAGCTACGACGCGGGCTGCGCCCGATGGTCGAGCCAAGGGGCGGGACAGAGAATCAAGTGTTTCGACTGTTTGGAAAGGCGCCAAATGGGCGGCAGGTGGGTTTGGGTCAACACGTGCCCCCACGGCTAGTCGCCGCTATCCTTGCGCGAGTCCTTTGGACGCGGGCGGATATGCGTTAAGCCAACGCTCTAATCCTAGGCGAGCGCAAATGGAAAAGCCGGCCCCCGCGGCGGGAGCCGGCTTTTTTCGCGACGGCGGGAACGCTCGCCGTCACGCGCGATATTGTTGCAGCCTCGTCGTCCGCAAGCCGGCGAGGCCGTATTGGTCTATGGACATTTGCCAACTCAAGAACTCGTCGACCGTCAGCGTGTAACGGCTGCAGGCCTCGTCGAGGGACAAGAGCCCGCCGCGAACGGCCGCGACGACCTCCGCCTTGCGGCGGATGACCCAGCGCCTTGTGGTCACTGGAGGCAAATCGGCGATCGTCAGGGGACTCCCGTCGGGGCCGATGACATATTTGACACGCGGACGATACGTCTCGGTCATATCGATACTCACACACTCGAACAAACACGCAGTATGACCTTTGTAAGGGACCGACTTTAAGATTTGCCTAAGCGCTCGGTTATAAGGCGTTTTCCGATTTCAACGCATTGTTAGGAATTGGTCGTCGCCTCGCGGGTTAATTACGAGACGCTGGCGCATAACGCCCAAAACGCGACAACTATACTGAATAAAGCCTTTATTCCGCTCCATTCATGTCGCAAATTCATACGGACGGCGCTGGAGCGCTTTTGCTCCGGCCAGGTTTTCGGCGGCTTGGCGGCTCCAACTCTGGGTTTTTGCTTAACGAAACCTCAAAATGAAACCTCGAACCTTGTCCTCGCGGGACCGTCAGCGCATGGCCTCGATGGCCTCGACCTTCACCTGGGCGACGCCCGCCTTGCGAAAACCAAGCGCGTCGGCGGCGCTCGTGGACACGTCGATGACCCGGCCGCCGGTGAACGGCCCGCGATCGTTGATCGTGACGATCACGGAGCGTTGATTGCCAAGGTTGGTCACCAGCGCGGTGGAGCCGAGCGGCAGGGAGCGATGCGCCGCCGTGTGCCCGCAGACTTTCACGCCGGCGTGAGCGCCAACTTGGCCGCCGCTCGCGGTGCGGCCCTTGAGACCGTAATAGGAGGCCTTGCCCGTCCAGGTCTCCGCCGTCGCGGGCATCGGAAGAGTCAAAAGCGCGGCGAGGCTGAAACTCAACTTTCTCAAGAATCTTTCCCCCGTTGGACATATCCGTCGCGAAAGGCGGCGCGATCGATCCGCTACGCTAAAGTCGATCCGCTGCATTAAAAGTTGAGATGTGTCCAAAAAAAGGAGAAGCTCCGCCGCCCCGCCCGTCATGGTCCGCCCGTGGCGAGACGACGACGCGGCGATATGTGAAAAGCGGAAGGATTTCTAGGCGGATAGTCTTGGGCGATCCTTCGAGCCGGACGCGCTATTATTGCCGCATGCTCGCGCGCGCGAAAACCGATCGAGCGCGCCGGCGCGCTGTCCTCGCCATCTAGGCGGACCGCGCCGGGCCGGCTTCGCCTTCAGGCTTTCTTGGCTTTCTTTTCTTGCGGGCGGCTCGCGAAATACAGCCCCAAGGCGAGAGCGCAGGCGAGCGCCAGGAGTATCAAGGGCGTCATCGACGCCGGCGCTCCGCCGACCGAAAAGGGATAGCTCGCCACCCAATGCTCGCCGTTCGGCCCATCGGCGGTCACGACGCCGACGTAGTTTCCGGGCTCGTCGAACTTATGGACGAAGCTGAACGTTCCCTTGGGGTATGTTTCCGGCGGCAGATAAGCCACGGTCGATGCGTCCGCGGCCGCTTCGGGGCTCGCGCCGGCGTCGCGCGTAATGCGGAAATCCAGCTTCATCTGGCGCAACTCGTCCTGCGCGAGGTCGAACACCAGCGTCGTCTCGCCAACCTCGGGAACATCCTCGCAGAATTTGCGCTGCGACACCGCGAACTGGTAGCCGGAGAAATACAGGAAGTCCGGCCCGACCTTGAGCACGCACGCCTCCTGATCGTAACCGAGCGCGCCGCGCGCCTCGGCTCGCGGCGCGGCGAGGGCGAGCGCCAGTCCCGCCGCGGCGACAAGCGATAACAAACTGTTGCAAGGTTTCATCGGACTCCCCCAGAATCGCCGCGCGTCGGCTCCAGCGCCGCCGCGGTCTCGTTTGATCCGATTATAACTAGCCGCCCGGCGGTCGTTAACTAGCCTTGGAACCAAATCCAGCGCCCTACCTTCCCGCGAAGGTCCGGTCCCCATTCGAGCGCCACCAGCCGCTCCCAACGCGCAACTGAAAGCCCCGCCACCGGCCCGTCACGCCTCGGCGCGCAGCGGGCGCATCAGCAGGGCGTCGATCGCCGCCTCGACGCTCATCCGGCCCGCGAGGATCGCGTCCACGGCCTCGGCGATCGGCATTTCGACGCGGCGCTCGCGCGCGATCTCGACCAGCGCCGCGGCGGTGTAGGCGCCCTCCGCGAGCTTGCCGTGGCTCGCCTCGCGCGGCGGCTCGCCGCGGCCGAGCGCCTCCCCGAGGGCGAAATTGCGCGATTGCGCGGAGCCGCAGGTGAGCACGAGATCGCCGAGCCCGGAGAGGCCCATCAGCGTCTCCTGCCGCGCGCCCCAGGCCGCCCCGAGCCGCGCCAGTTCGGCGAAGCCGCGGGCGATCAAGGCCGCCTGCGCGCTGGCGCCCAGCTCCCGCCCCGCCGCCATGCCGCAGGCGATCGCCAGCACGTTCTTGGCCGCGCCGCCAATCTCGACGCCGCGCAAATCGGTCGAGCGATACAGCCGAAAGGATTTGGTCGACAATTGCTCGGCGAGGCGCCGCGCCGCCTCCTCGCGCTTTGACGCCAGCGTCACCGCCGTCGGCAGCCCCTTGCAGACGTCGCGAGGCGAAGCTTGGCCCCGAGAGCGCGGCGACCTCGACTTGCGGCGCCTCCTCGGCGATCACCTCGCTCATGAATTTATGGCTGCCGCGCTCTATGCCCTTGGCGCAGGCCACGAAGGCCGCGCCCTCGCGCAGGAACGGCCGCGCCAGCCGCGCGACGCCGCGCATCGCCTGGGCCGGCACGACGCCCAGCACGATCTCGGCGTCCTTCAGCTCGGCAAGATCGGCCGTCGGCGCCACCGCGCCCGCCAGCGGCAGGCCCGGCAGATGGCGGCGGTTCTCGCGGTCGCGCGCCAGCGCCGCGACATGCTCGGGGTCATGTCCCCACAGCGCGACATGATCGCGCTTCGAACGCCGCGACATTGGCGAGGGCGACGCCCCAGGCGCCGGCCCCGAGCACCATGACGCGGGCGCGGGTCATCTGGCGCCGATCCGCTGATTGTCGGCGCGCGCCCACATCCGCTCGAAATTCTCGGTGAAGCTTTCGGCCAAGGGAGGGCTCTCGATCACGATGAGGTCGTTGTCCTGATAATCCTCGCCCGACACGCTGAAATTGGCGGAGCCGCTGCGCAAGACCCGATGGTCGACGACGAAGGATTTGAGATGCATCGGATCGCGCGAGCGGCGCTTTTGGCGCAATTCGACATTGGGCGTCGCGGCGATTTGCAGGGCCGCGCTCTCCGAACGCCCCATCTGCTCGCCGTCGAGATAGACGCGCACATGCACGCCGCGCATCGCGGCGCGGCCAAGTTCCGAGATCAGCGCCCGGTCGGTCAACACATAGGCGGCCATGTCGATCGACGTTTTCGCGCTGGCGATCAGCCGCGCGTCGACGCTCTCGATCCCGGCGCCCGGCGCGTAATAGGTCCGCACGCCGGCGACGACCGGCTCCCGCGCGAGCAGGCCGGCGGGCGGCGCCTGCGGCGCCAGCGCGAGGCCCGCGACGGCGGCGGCGAGCAATGGACGCATGCGTTTAGGCCTTGCCGTGGTGCAGGACGCCGGGGTTGGCGTCGAGCGGCCAGCGCGGACGGGCGGCGAAATCGAGATTGTCGGCGAGCCCCAGCTTGAAGCGCTCCAGCCCGGCCCAGGCGATCATCGCGCCATTGTCGGAGCACAGCTCCGGCACGGGGGCGACGAAACGCAGCCCCGCCTCGGCGCAAAAGCGCGTGAGCGCCCGGCGAATGGCGCCGTTGGCGCCGACGCCGCCGCCGATGACGAGGCCGCGCGGGCTCCCGACGGCGCCCGGCGACGACGCGCTCTGCTCGGCGAAAAGCCTCAGACCCGCGCGCACGCGATCGACGATCACGTCGACGACCGCCGCCTGGAACGACGCCGCGAGGTCTCTTTTGTCGGCGTCGCTCGGCTCCTCGCCGAGCCGCAAAAGCTCCTGGCGCACCGCCGTCTTGAGCCCCGACAGCGAGAAATCCGCGTTCGCGCGCCCGATCATCGGACGCGGCAGGTCGAAACGACGCGGGTCGCCGTCGGCCGCCAGCTTTTCGATCGCCGGTCCGCCCGGATAGGGCAAATCGAGCATTTTGCCGACCTTGTCGAAAGCCTCGCCGGCGGCGTCGTCGACGGTCGAGCCGAGACGCTGATAGGCGCCGACGCCGCGCACCGCGACAAGCTGCGTGTGGCCGCCGGAGACGATGAGGGCGAGATAGGGAAAGTCGATTCCGTCGGTCAGCCGCGCCGTCAGCGCATGGGCTTCGAGATGATTGACCGCGACGAAGGGCTTGCCCGCCGCCATCGCCAGCGCCTTGCCGGTCGTGAGCCCCACCAATATGCCGCCGATCAGCCCCGGCCCCGCCGCCGCCGCGATCGCGTCGACGCCGGCGATGTCGGTCCGCGCGTCCCTGAGCGCGCGCAGGATCAGCCGGTCGAGCACCTCGATATGGGCCCGGGCGGCGATCTCCGGCACGACGCCGCCGTAAGCGGCGTGGCGGGCGATCTGGCTCATCACCTCATTGGCGAGAATTTCGCCGCCGTCGAAGCCGAGCCGTTCCTCGACGATGGCGACCGCCGTTTCGTCGCAGGTGGTTTCAATGCCGAGAACGCGCATGCAAGTCCTGTTGCGCGGGAGAGTGAAGCCTGAGTTGGCGCCCGCGCGGATGACCGACAGGGTATAGCGACCAGCGCGGCGGAGGCAAATGGGCCAATTGAGCGCGGCGCGACTTTCAAAGCTCGCTTTCGATTTCGGCGGGCAAATCGCTAAATTCGACGCCCGACTGGGCGTCCGTTTCGCGATTTGTCGGGCGCCCAACCGAGCTTCGCGGCGGCCATTTCCCGTAGGGAAGGCCGCCGAATTTTCGTTGTTGAAGTTGACAAACGGCCCCACCCTTCTCCCTTGAGAGGCGGAGCAAGGCGACGGCCCCCAACAACAACGCGCCTCGCAAAAGTGCTATGCTGTCTTATGCGCGCGATGGTGCTGCGGCGGGCCGGCGAGAAGCTCGTCATGGAGGAGCGCCCCGAGCCCCAGCCGGGGCCGGGCGAAGTCAGACTGCGGGTCGAGGCCTGCGGCGTCTGCCGCACCGATCTGCATGTCGTCGACGGCGAATTGCCGAACCCCAAGCTGCCGATCGTGCCGGGGCACGAGATCGTCGGCAGGGTCGAGGCGGTCGGCGCCGGCGTGACGCTCGCTATTGGCGCGCGGGTCGGCGCGCCCTGGCTCGGCCACACCTGCGGCCATTGCCGCTATTGCGCCAGCGGGCGCGAGAATCTGTGCGACGCGCCGCTGTTCAACGGCTACACGCGCGACGGCGGCTTCGCCAGCCATGTCGTCGTCGACGCCGCCTACGCCTTTCCGCTCGCCGAATCGCTCGACCCCGTCGCCGCCGCGCCGCTGCTCTGCGCCGGTCTGATCGGCTGGCGCTCGCTGAAGGCGGCGGGCGAGGCGGAACGAATCGGCATATACGGCTTTGGCGCGGCGGCGCATATTGTCGCGCAGCTGTGCCGCTGGCAGGGGCGGCGCGTCTTCGCCTTCACCCGCGACGGCGACCTCGCCTCCCAGAAATTCGCGCTGTCGCTGGACGCGGAATGGGCGGGCGGCTCGAGCGAGGCGCCGCCGGAGCCGCTGGACGCCGCGATCATCTTCGCGCCGGTCGGCGCTCTGGTCCCGGCCGCGCTGGCGGCGGTCGCGAAGGGCGGGCGCGTGGTCTGCGGCGGCATTCACATGAGCGACATCCCCGCTTTCCCCTATTCGCTGCTGTGGGGCGAGCGCAGCGTCGCCTCCGTCGCCAATCTGACGCGCGCGGACGGCTTCGAGCTGCTGGAACTCGCCGCGCGGGCGGGCGTGCGGACGACGACGCGGGCCTATCCGCTGGAAGCGGCCAACGAGGCGCTGGCCGATTTGCGCGAGGGACGGCTGGAAGGCGCGGCGGTGCTGACGCCGTAACGAAACGCGCGAGGGCGCGGGAAGGGCCATGATGGACCCCTGGCAGGCTTGGGCATGGCCTTGGCTGACGACGATGGACATTTATCGCCGCGCGCTGGAGCCCGGGCGGGACGAAGCCGCCGCGCCCAGGGAGCCGGAATGGACGACGCCAAACCGCGTGACGCTGGACCTGCCGAGCTTGCTGCTGCGCGATTTCTCATCAGGAGAGAGCCGGGGCCGTCCGGTCCTCGTCGTCTCGCCGTTTTCCCTGCACGACGCCGCGCTCGCCGATCTCGCGCCCGGCCATAGCCCGATCGAGAGCCTGCTGGCCAATGGCTGTCACGATCTTTTTCTCGTCCAGTGGAAATCGGCGACGGCGAAGACGCGGCTGAACACCATTGATTCGCAATTCGCCGCGCTCAATGTCGTCGTCGACGAGCTCGGGCCGCCGGTCGATTTGGTCGGCCTTTGTCAGGGCGGCTGGCTGTCGCTCGCCTACGCCGCGCGCTTTCCCAATAAGGTGCGCCGCCTCGTTCTCGTCGGCGCGCCGATCGACATGGCGGCGGCGCCGTCGGCTTTCTCCGGCCTCGATCAATCCGGTGACCGCCGCGGTGATCGACGGAGCTGATTCGTCGCGGCGGCGGGCTGGCGCTTGGGCGCGACTTGGCCGAACTTTGGCCGCGCCCGCTCGATAAAGTTGGCGCGGACGCTGGAGGCGCTGGAGCTGGAGCCGCCGACAACCGAGGCGGGGCGGCGCGCGCTGGAAAATTTTTCGCGCTGGGACGCCCGCCTGCTCGATTTGCCCGGCCCCTATCATCGCGAGGCCTTTCACTGGCTCTATCGCGAGAACCGGCTGGCGACGGGGCGCTTTTGGGCGCTCGGGCGCCGAATCGATCCGCGCCGCATGGAACATCCGCTGTTTCTGCTCGCCGGCGAGCGCGACGACATCGCGCCGCCGGCGCAGGTTTTCGCGGCGGCCGCGCTCGTCGGCGCGCGAAAAAGCGACATAGAGACCGCGCTCGCGCCCTGCGGGCATCTGGCGCTGTTCATGGGCCGGCGCACGGCGGAGACGCAGTGGCCGCGCATCGCGAAATGGCTATCGGACTAGCGCTTTCCGTTCTTCGCCTTGACTTCGCGGGACGCATGGCATATTCGGCCCTTCTCGCGTGCAACACGCCGCCGCGGGGGAGTAGCTCAGTTGGTTAGAGCGCCGGCCTGTCACGCCGGAGGTCGCGGGTTCGAGTCCCGTCTCTCTCGCCATTTCCTCTCGAAATCCTCAAATTCTCGCGCGACCGATCGCCGCACGGACGCTGTCGCGCGTTGCGCTAATCGTGAGACGCGCTACGATCGCGCTTACCCGCGGCGCCGGACGCCGCATGAACGGGCAAGCCCCTTCGAGGGCCAGGGAGATGGAACGGCATGAGTCACGTCGCGCATGAATTGCATGAGGAATTCCCCGAAAAGGCCGAGGCGATCAAGGAGTTGAAGGGCGGCAACGCGCATTTCGCGCGGATCGCCGATCTCTATCACGAGCTCAACCGCGCCATTCACCGCATGGAGACCGATGTCGAGCCGGTCGCCGACGAGACGCTCGAAGGCTTGAAAAGGCAGCGGCTGACGCTGAAGGACGAGATCGCGCAGTTTCTGGCGACGGCGTAAGACTTCCAAAAAATGCAAATGAAATAATCTCGCCGCGCCCTCGCCTCTCCCGGTTCGCGGGGAAAGGGAGCGGCGCGGCGAGCCAGCGGCTGGGTTAGCCGCGAAATCGTCAGCGGCTGGCGAGAACCGTCACGTTCACCTTGCCGGTGCCGCTTTGAATCAGCCCGAGCGCCGTGGCCGCGCCGCGCGAAACGTCGAGGCTGCGGCCTGTCCAGGCGGCCGGCCCGCGATCATTGATGCGCACGACCACCGAGCGCCCGCCATGCGACAGCAGCAGCCTCGTGCCGAGCGGCAGAGTCCTGTGCGCGGCCGTGAGCCCCCATTTGTTGAAACGCTCTCCATTGGCGGTGTGGGTGTTGGGCTCAAACCGCTTCGGTCCGCCGCCATACCACGACGTCATGGCCGTGAAGGAACGGGCGCCGAGAATCGCGCGGGCCGAATGATGCCCGTCGCGCGCGTGACGCCACGCTAGCGGGCTCGAATAGAGGTGCGACCGAAGGGTCGCGCGGCCTTGAATCCCACCGTAATAGTCGTTGACGACATGCGCCTTGGCTTGAAGTGGAATGGACATAAGTCCAACCGCGAAAAGCCCCGGGATGAGTCGCTTCATTCATTACTCTCCTCTACGATACACAAAGCATATTCGTGTTCACGAACATGCTGTTCCAACGCTGGCGGCGTTGATCCATCCTCCACAGGGTTGATGAGACTTATCAGACCTATAAACCGATTGTGACGGAATAATGTTCAGTACTGTTTTGCATGTGGCGACATTATGCGAACCAATCACAAAATCGTTCATCGTTGCATACCGCGATATTCCAAATGCAACGATGGCATATATGGCGATTTTTTCGCGGATGCACTCTCCGCCGGCCGGCCTGAAATTCGGTTATTTCAATCGCCCGACAAATAGTATTGTAACATTATATATATATTGGCTATACATGCGACAAAAGCATGTTCGCTGGCGAAGACGCTGCGATCGAGGTCGATGCAAGACGCCGTCCCCCGCGCGCCGAAGTCGTCGAAAGCCGCCGAAACACCCCGAAAGCCGCATCGCCGACGCGCGGCGGCGCCGCGGTCGCGAAAGGCCGGAACGGCGGCCTCGCGGATCGCGGCGGCGACGATGTTTGGACGGATTGGGGCTGGTTCGCTTTCGTCAGCCCTGGCGCGAAGCGAGCGCCGGGAATGCTCGTCGCCCGCGGAATGCGTGCCCCGGGAATGCGTGCTTTGTGACGAATATGCGTATATAAGGGCGAAGCGGGGGCGGCGACGCATCGGTTTCGCGCGGTCGGCGGGGCGAAACCCGACCGGGCGCGCGCGAAAGGCGCATATTTCGCGGCGACGCTCTTTTGGCCGGCGAAGCTTGGCCGGCGGCGAGCCCATTTGGCGCGCCAGACCGCGCCCATATGTATATGTGGCGCTTTCTTGTAACGGCGTGCGCGGGAAGCGAACCTTCAGTTTCGGTTCATGTCGCAAAGGCCAGGATCGAGTCGCGATAACATCCTGGCCGCAACAACAAAGGTTGACAATGCCGACCATCGCTCTCGTCGATGACGATCGCAACATTCTCACATCGGTGTCGATCGCCCTGGAAGGCGAAGGCTACCGCGTCCAGACCTACACCGACGGCGCCGCCGCGCTCGACGGCCTGCGCGCCAATCCGCCGGACCTCGCCATTTTCGACATTAAGATGCCGCGCATGGACGGCATGGAGCTGCTCCGCCGGCTGCGGCAGAAATCCGATCTGCCGGTGATCTTCCTCACCTCGAAGGACGAGGAGATCGACGAATTGTTCGGCCTCAAGATGGGCGCCGACGACTTCATTCATAAGCCGTTCTCGCAGCGCCTGCTGGTCGAGCGGGTCAAGGCGATCCTGCGCCGCGCCAACCCCAAGGAGGCGGCGGCGCAAAAGGAATCCGAAGCCAAGGTGCTGGAGCGCGGCGCGCTGACGATGGACCCCGAGCGCCACGCCTGCACCTGGCGCGGCGATCCGGTGGTGCTGACGGTGACGGAGTTCCTGATCCTTCAGGCGCTGGCGCAGCGTCCCGGCGTCGTCAAGAGCCGCAACGCGCTGATGGACGCGGCCTACGACGATCAGGTCTATGTCGACGACCGCACGATCGACAGCCACATCAAGCGGCTGCGCAAGAAGTTCAAAATGGTCGACGACGATTTCGAGATGATCGAGACGCTTTACGGCGTCGGCTATCGCTTCAAGGAAGGCTAGCCGCTAGGCCCTGTCGTTTCGCCAAGGAGAGCGCGGACCATTGATGAGCGTCGAGACGCAAGAGCGGGCGCAAGCAGCCGGCGCGGCAAAACCGGGCGCGGCGCGTCGCCTCCGCGCGGCTGCTGCGGCTGTCGCGGGCGGCGCAGGCGCGGCTGTCCTCGTCGCTGACGCGGCGCATCGTCGTGCTCAATCTCGGCGGGCTGGTCGCGCTGCTCGGCGGCTTTCTCTATCTCAACCAGTTTCGCGAGGGGCTGATCGAGGCGCGCGTCACGAGCTTGCTGACGCAAGGCGAGATCATCGCGGCGGCGGTGGCGGGCTCGGCCACGGTGGACACCGACGCGATCACCATAGACCCGGAAAAGCTGCTGAAGCTCGCCCCGGGCGAGAGCTACAACGTCACCGACGGAAGTCAGCCGGCGATGGAGTTTT
This sequence comes from uncultured Alphaproteobacteria bacterium, assembly GCA_963710695.1. Taxonomy (GTDB): domain Bacteria; phylum Pseudomonadota; class Alphaproteobacteria; order Rhizobiales; family Beijerinckiaceae; genus Methylocystis. Next base: position 45,384 of record CAVQBO010000033.1, read on the forward strand.
CGCTCAACCCCGAGCGCGTCGGCCCCCTGCTGCGGCGGCTGGTGTCGCCGACCCGCACCAGGGCGCGCATTTACGACCGCGACGGCGAGCTTTTGCTGGATTCGCGCTCGCTTTCCGGCCGTTCGAACATTCTGCGCTTCGATCTGCCGCCGGGCGTCGCGTCGAGAGCGCAAATCAGCGGCGAGGCGCAGACGCCGTTCGAGGAGTTCGTCAGCACGCTGCGGCGCTGGAGCCGCCCGGGATTGCCGCTCTATGAGGACATCGGCGCCGGCAACGGCAAGGCCTATCCCGAGGTCGGGGATGCGCTCGCGGGGAACGCGCGCTGGGTGGTGCGCGCCAACGCCAAGGGCGAGACGATCATTTCGGTCGCGGTTCCCGTGCAGCGCTTCCGCTCCGTGCGCGGCGCCCTGCTGCTGTCGACGCTGGGCGGCGACATCGACGTCATCATCGCCACCGAACGCTGGGCCATCATCCGCATCTTTCTGGTTTCCGCCGGCGTGATGCTGCTGCTGTCGCTGCTGTTCGCCGGCGCCATCGCCGAACCGATGCGGCGCCTCGCCGAAGCCGCCGAGCGGGTGCGCCGCGGCGTTAAGTCGCGGCAGGAAATCCCCGATTTCACCGACCGCCAGGACGAGATCGGCCATCTCTCCGGCGCGCTGCGCGACATGACCAAGGCGCTTTACAACCGCATCGAGGCGATCGAGCATTTCGCCGCCGATGTCGCGCATGAGCTGAAAAACCCGCTGACCTCGCTGCGCAGCGCCGTCGAAACCCTGCCGATCGCCAAGACCGAGGCCTCGCGCGCGCGGCTGCTGGAGATCATCAAGCACGACGTGGGCCGGCTGGACCGGCTGATCAGCGATATTTCCGACGCGTCGCGACTCGACGCGGAACTGGCGCGCGCCGACATGGCGACGGTGAATCTCGCCTCGGTGCTCGAGACCGTCGTGAGCATGTCGCGCGGCGTCGACACCGGCGACCATGTGACGGTCGAACTGACGAAACAAAAGGCCGAAAGCGAGGCGACGCGCGGCGGCTGGCGGGTGCTCGGCCATGATTCGCGCCTCGCCCAGGTGTTCGACAACCTCATCGTCAACGCGCGCTCCTTTTCGAAGCCGGGCGGCGTGGTTCGGGTGATCCTGCGGCCCGAAACCGGGCTCGGCTTTAGCGGCCGCGAGCGCGACGGCTTCGAGATCATCGTCGACGACGACGGCCCCGGCATTCCGCAAGGCGCCTTCGAGCGGGTGTTCGAGCGTTTCTACACCGACCGGCCGGAGCAGGGCTTTGGCCAGAACTCCGGCCTCGGTCTGTCGATCTCGCGGCAGATCGTCGAAGCCCATGGCGGCCGCATCCGCGCCTTGAACCGAACCGTCCTCGAGCCCGAGGGCACGGACGAGCCGCCCGCGGACTTAGATTGCGCTGATGACGCGATCCTCGGCGCGCGCTTCGTCTTGTGGCTCCCGGCGGAGCGGTGAGCGGCGCGCGAACGCCCGCCGCGTCGACGCACGCCAACGCGCTGCTGCTCGGCGCGACGGGCCTGCTGCTGCGCGGCGTCTCCGGCGCCGGCAAAAGCGCCCTGACCCTCGAATTGATCGCGCGCGCCCGCCTGCGCGGCGATTTCGCGCGGCTGATCGGCGACGACCGCGTGACGCTCGAAAATTGCAACGGCCGGCTGATCGCGCGCCCGCATCCCCTCGCCGCCGGACGCATGGAATTGCGCGGGCTCGGGATCGTTGGCGAACCCTTCGAGCCGGCGGGAGTGATTCGCGGCGTGGTCGATTTGGCGGCGCCGGGAGAGCCCCCGCCGCGCTATCCGTCCGAGTGCGACGCCACGACGCGGTTGCGCGGTTTGACGTTGCCGCGCTGCATCGCCGAGCTGCGCGATCCCGCCGCGGCGGAAAAAATACTCTTATTTTGCCAAGGCTTAGAGTAATTTACCGATGCTTCGCGCTTTTCGCTTGCCAATTTCGCCGCGTCGCACAAAATGAAGGTTCAAAGAGCGCCCGCGACAGAATATCGGCACTCGTGTATAAAGCGTCTTGGGTTCACTATGTATTGGTGGTCTGTCCTTCGCACTTGCTCCCGCGGGCGTTTGGGGGGTAGGCCAGTCCCGCCGGACCTCGGATTGTTCCGTCGGGTCGCCTCGCGAGACGTCGTCATAGGTGGTAGCGTCGCATGATCGGAATGGTCCTTGTGACCCATGGACACCTCGCCACGGAGTTTCGCGCCGCGCTCGAACACGTGGTCGGTCCGCAAAAGCAACTCGCCTCGATTTCCATCGGGCCCGAGGACGACATGGAGCGCCGCCGGCTCGACATCATCGAGGCGGTCAGGCAGTCCGACAGCGGCCAGGGCGTGGTGCTGCTCACGGACATGTTCGGCGGCACGCCGTCGAATCTGGCGATCTCCGTCATGAACGGCGGCAACATCGAGGTGTTGGCCGGCGTCAATCTACCCATGCTGATCAAGCTGGCTTCCGTGCGCGACTGCCAGACGCTGGAGCAGGCCGTGTTGCAGGCGCAGGACGCCGGGCGTAAATATGTGCATGTCGCCAGCAGAATTCTCAACCCGAAATGCGCCCCCGTTAAGCCGCAGGCGACCGAGCCCGCCAAGTGACCGAGCCCGCCAAGTGAACGGGCCAGTCAAGTGAACGGGTCAGCCAAGTGAACAAGCGCGCGAAGTGAACGAGCTCTCCAAGTGACAGAACAAGAAGCCGCTTTGGCGCTGGTGGGCGCGAAATTGTCGCGCGAGCTGACGATCGTCAATGTGAAGGGGCTGCACGCCCGGGCGACGGCTAAATTCGTGCAATGCTGCGACCGTTTCGACGCCGTGGTCACCGTCACGAAGGACGACGAGACCGTGGGCGGCAGTTCGATCATGGGCATTTTGACGCTGGGCGCGGCCAAAGGCTCCTCGATCCTCGTCACCGCCTCCGGTCCCGACGCGCAAGCCGTGCTCGACGCGCTGGCGGAACTGGTCGCCAACCGGTTCGGCGAAGAGGAATAGGCCGCGCGCGCTATGTCGCGCTGGCGCGCCAGGCGATTCCGAGGTTGGCGGCGCTGGCGGCGGAAATCTAACCGCGAAATGGGATGTCGCGCCACAACCCCGAAATCGCCTCAATTCTATAATTCAGTTGAATTCATGGAAAATTTTTAGCGGACACATTTGGGAAACACTCCCGCCACGACGGAATCATATCTTTGCAAAGAAATTCGGCCGTGAATGGCGTCGGACACCCATCCTCCGGTTTGCGCTTGATCGGCTCGTTCAGATCCCCCGCCCCTCGCCTCACCTCTCTCTCCGCAAGCGGGGAGAGGGGGCGTCAACGCGACTCCCTTCGCCATTAATTAATGAGATAACAATGATATATAAGAATGGGCGGATCGCCGGCCGCCTCCTCTCCCCGCTCGCGGGGAGAGTTACGGCGAGGGGCTTGGAGCATTTCGCGTCGCGAAGCGATCAGGCGGAGTTCGTATAAATGGCTGAAGCGGCAACAGTTTTCGTGACCGGGGCGAGCGGGTTCATCGGATCGGCGGTCGTGCATGGGTTGGTTGAAGCCGGGTTCTCGGTGCGCGCGCTTGTCCGCCCTGGCAGCCCGCGCGATCACTTGCCGGATCGCGGCGTGCGGCTTGTGGAAGGCGATATTCGCGATCGCGAATCCATCAGATCAGCCATTACAGGCGCTCGCTACGTCTTCCATGTCGCCGCCGACTATCGCCTTTGGTCGCGCGACCGGAACGAAATTCTCGCCACCAACATTTCGGGAACGCGCATCGTCATGGAGGAGGCCCTGCGCGCCGGCGTCGAGCGCGTGGTTTACACCAGCAGCGTCGCGACCCTCGCGCCGCGGCCCGATGGCGCGCCCGCCGATGAAAGCGTTTCGCTGACTGAACCCGATGCGATCGGAACCTATAAACGCAGCAAGATCGCCGCCGAGCATTTGGTTTTGTCGATGGTGGCGGAGCAAGGCCTCCCAGCGGTCATTGTCAATCCATCGACGCCGGTGGGGCCACGCGACGTGCGGCCAACCCCTACCGGGCGGATGATCGTGGCCGCGGCTTCGGGAGGAATTCCGGCCTTCGTGGATACGGGCCTGAACCTGGTGCATGTCGACGATGTGGCGCTCGGGCACTTGGCCGCGCTGGAGCGCGGCAGGGTCGGCGAACGATATATCCTGGGAGGGCAGAACGTGCCGTTTCGCCAAATTCTTCACGACATCGCCGGAATCATCGGACGAAAGGGGCCGAAATTTCGCATGCCCTGGTATTCGGCGTTGCCCGTGGCCTTCGTGGCCGAAGCCATTGCGGGGGTTACCGGCCGGGAGCCCCTGGCGACGCTGGAAGGCGTTCACCTCTCGAAACACCGGATGTTTTTCTGCGCGGACAAGGCGGAGCGCGAACTGGGAATAAAGCCGCGACCCTATCAGGAAGGCCTTCTGGAAGCCGTCCGTTGGTTTCACGACTTCGGTTACTGCAAGGCGCCGCCGATAGGCTGAAAGTCGCCTTTGTTCGCGGCCATCAACGCCGCGCCATTCCGTTTCCCCTCGCCGCTAATTCCCCTCGCCCGGCAAGCCCGGAAACGGCAAAATCTCGATCCCGTCCTCGAGCAGGGATTTCGCCTCGGCGAGGCTGGCGCGGCCGCGAATGGGGCGCGGCTCGGCGTCGCCGTCCTGTATCTTGCGCGCTTCGCTCGGAAAACGCTCGCCGACATCCTCGGTCGCGGCCTTGAGGGTCTCGTGCAATTCGCGGATCATCGCGCGCAGCTGCGCGTGCCGCTCGTCGAGCAGCGCGACCGGCTGGCTCTCTTCGTGGCTCTCGTCCTGGCGCCGCGCGCACGAGGGCTGGCGCTTTTCTTCAACGGACGCGCTCGGAAAAAAATTACGCGCCACATGCGGCGCCATCACCGCCTTGGCGATGTTGGTCGAATGGCAGTGGGGGCAAACGACGACGCCGCTCGACGCCTGCGCGTCAAACGTCGCGCTGTCGCGAAACCAGCCGTCGAATTCATGCGCCGCGTCGCAAACGAGCGAATAATGAATCATGTCCGCGCCTCGCCCTCGGCGAGCAGCAGCGGATCGAGCCGGCCCTCGCGCTCTAGATCATACAGGTCGTCGCAGCCGCCGATATGGCGCCCATCGATGAAAATCTGCGGGACCGAGGTCCGGCCCCCCGCCAATTCGCTCATGCGGGCGCGGGCGGCGCGGTCGCCGTCGACCTTGATCTCCTCGAAAGCCGCGTGCTTTTGACCGAGCAGGCGCTTGGCCGCGAGGCAGTAAGGACAGGTGGCGGTCGTGTAGATGACGATGCGGGTCATGATAATTCCGTGCGGGAAGCGCCTCTATACAGGAATTTACGCGCCTGTCACGGTCCGCGCGAAAACCAGAAGATCGACGCGGGCGGCGCCGGCCTTGAGCAGCGCCCGCGCGGCGGCGTTGGCCGTGGCGCCGGTGGTGAGCACGTCGTCGACCAGCACGACGGCGCCGCCGGCGATTCGCCCGGCCCTCGCCTTGTCGACGCGAAAGGCGCCGGAGAGATTGGCGGCGCGCTGCGGGCGCGTCAGCCCCACCTGCGGCGCCGTCGGCTTGACGCGCTCCAGCGCCATCGTCTCCAGCGGAACGGCGCTCTCGCGCGAGATCACCCGCGCCAGCGCGGCCGACTGGTTGAAGCGCCGCGACGCCAGCCGCAGCCGGTGCAGCGGGATCGGAACCAGCAGATCGGCGTCCCCGAGCAGCTCGGCGCCGGCGCGGGCCATCCAGCGGCCCATCGGCTCCGCGAGCTCCAGCCGGTCGTAATATTTCAATCGGTTAGCCAGCCCCCGCGCGGTCCCGCCGTCATAACGGGCGACGGCGCGGGCCCTGGCGAACACCGGCGGATGCGCGGCGGCCTCCGGCGAGATCATGCCCGGCGCCTCGAAGTCGCGCTCGAACGGCGTTCCCAGCCGCTCGCAATAGGGACGCTCGATCAGCCCCATGTCGTTCCAGCAATTGGCGCAAAGGCCGCCATTCGCCGCGACGGCCTCGCGGCAGCAAAGGCACGAGGGCGGATAGACGAGATCCAGCAGCCGGACGCCGGCGTCTCTGGCGCCGCGCAGGGCGTTTCGCAGTGGCGAGGCGAACATGAGAAGCCCGAAACCTTGGCGCGCGTTTTCGCGCATGGAGACGCAAAACGCGGCCCCGCGCGCGCATATCGGCGCATCCGGGCGAGACCATTTGACGCAGCCGCCGCGCCCGCGCAGGATGCGCCCGAAATCGCGCTCAAGGAGACGCTGGTGAACGCCAAAGTCATAGTCGCTCGCGACGGCGCCGTCCAGCGAATCGTCTTCAACCGCCCGGACAAGAAGAACGCGCTCGACCGCGAGATGTATCTTACGATCATCGCCGCCCTGCGCGAGGCGGAGGCGGACTCCGGCCTGCGCGCGGTTCTGTTCGCCGGCGCGGGCGGGGCCTTCACCGCCGGCAACGACCTCAAGGACTTTTTCGAGGGGCCGCGGCCGGGCGAGGAATTTCCGGCGCTGAGCTTCGTCAAGACGCTCGCCGCTTTTTCCAAGCCGATGGTCGCCGCGGTCGCGGGCGATGCGGTCGGCGTCGGGACGACGATGCTGTTTCACTGCGATCTCGTCTACGCCGCCCCAGACGCCCGCTTCAAAATGCCGTTCGTCGATCTCGGGCTCGTGCCGGAGGCCGGCGTGAGCCTGCTCGCGCCGCGCCTGTTCGGCCAGGCCAAGGCCGCGCAATATCTGCTGCTCTGCGAGAGTTTCGACGCCGCCGAGGCGTTGCGCCTAAACCTCGTCAACGCCGTGACGGACGATCCCTTGTCCGCCGCGACCGACGCGGCGCGGCGCCTTTCGCAAAAGCCCGCCGAGGCCGTGGCGGCGTCGCGCCGCCTGCTGCGCGGCGACCCCGCGCTTTGCTGGAACGCATCGACGAAGAGGCGCGATTGTTCGGCGAGGCGCTGGCGACGCCGGCGCTGCGGGCGCGGCTGGAGGCGTTTTTCGCGGGACGGCGGGAGGGAGGTTAGCGGTTGAAATCTGATGGTTAACCCTGTTTAGCCTTTGAGCGGGGAGCATGTCGCGGTCGGCAAGGCGCCGACAGCCGATGTCGCGCCCGGCCAAGAACTGGCCTCCCGAGGTTGAAATTGATGCGAAATTTAAGGAATTTTGAATTGCGTGGAAACGCCCAGAATATAAGGCGAAAGCGCGGTTTTTGACCCTAAAAAAGAACGACGCGCCGCTGTGCGGCGCGCCTTCGTGTCAGGTTCCGCACGGCGCTGGGCATTTGCCCGCGAAATGCCGCGTTGTGGCGTAGACGCAAGGTTGAATTCTTGCCCTTTTACCCCAATTAATAATTTACAGTTTCTCAAGTGCTGAGTGCATCCAATGTTTGATGATCAAAGCCGAGGTCTCACCTCGATCTATGTCCTGCTCCTTTTGGGAGTGGGAATATGCATCGGGGCCGTTGCGGGTTTAGCAGTGGAACGCTTTTCGAATAACGGAGTGATGATGGGCTTGATTTCGGGGCTGATCGCGGTCGTTGCCGCTTGGCAAGCACGCTTGCTTGCGGAACGGTTCCTTCCAGAAGGAACAGTTCCAGATATGGGGGCAGACAAGTTTCCTCGCGTCGTCCTCGTTAATATACTGGTCGTTTCCCTTATGGGAGGATTGGCGGGCCACGACGTCAGTAACGTGATAGGCGAAACTTCTGGCATGTGGGTCGGCGCTCTCGCGGGGGTGTTTGCGACTTTGGCGATGCTCGTTCTGATGGTCACGTATTTTTACCGCGAGGCCACCCCCGACTCTTCCAACGAGTCGCTCTAAGTAAATATGTGTGCTTACACTTGGGATACACCGTATTTGGATCGTGCCGGCGTCGGACACTGGCTGTCCTCCTATCGTAAACTCGATCCGACTGGTGCGTAGCCGAGAATCGGGCGATGCTTCCTTCCATGGGAGACATGCTTACGAAAAGGCCATCGCACTCGATCCTCGCGAGGCGCTCTTTCATCAAAATTTGGGCCGCGCCCTTGAGAAACAAAGCAAGCTTGCCGAGGCCGAGGCGGCGTTTAAGAAAGCCAACTCGCCGGAGGAAAGCTCGAAATGATCTTTTTTGGAAAAATTGGCAGGTGTTTGCGCCTCGCATGAACCGCGGTAACCGCGGTCTTTTTTCGTGCGAAAGAGAATCATGAGACACGCAAGAAAGCCTTGCGCCATAAGGGCTTATTGCTGTTTTTGAGCTCTTCAGCCCTGAACGTGACTTTTCCGCGCATCACGCGGCCGCGAATGCTCGCGATACCCCTGACAGCGGACGCCGCGGGAGCGATTTTTGGCGACCGCTTGACGGCGAGAATGCGCCAGGGAACTAAACCGCTCTCGCGGTAGGTTTCCCGGCGGGAGCGTGCGCGAGGCGCATTGCAGAGCGGCATAACGGGAAGGCTGGTCCTGTCTCAAGATCATGGGGTTCCCAACCTCATGTGAGACAGGAGTATCGCCATGACCGACAAGCCCGTCAGCCCGCTGCGCCAGCGCATGATCGAAGACATGACGGTTCGTCATTTCAAGGAAAAGGTCCAGAAGGACTACATTCGTCACGTCACGAACTTCAAGGATTTTCTCGGCCGCTCCCCCGACACCGCGACCAGCGAGGATCTTCGTCTTTTTCAATTGCATATGACGAGGAACCACGTCGGCGCTCCAAGCATCAATTGCGCGATCGTCGCGCTCCGGTTCTTTTTCAAGGTGACGCTTGAACGGCCCGACTTGGTTCGGCATCTAACGTTCGTCCACGAACCGCGCAAATTGCCGATCGTCCTTAGCCCCGAGGAGGTCGCGCGCCTGTTGGAGGCGGCGCCCGGCGTCAAATACAAGGCCGCGCTCAGCGTCGCGTATGGCGCCGGCCTGCGCGTTTCGGAAGTCGTCTCGCTAAAAATCTCAGATATCGACAGCAAGCGCATGATGCTCCGCGTCGAGCAAGGCAAGGGCGGCAAGGATCGTCACGCGATGCTCTCGCCGCGGCTGCTCGAGCTTTTGCGCGACTGGTGGCGTATCGCGCGGCCACAAGTCTGGCTGTTTCCCGGGCGAGACCCGATCAACCCGATGTCGACGCGCCAGCTCAATCGGGCCTGCCACGCGGCGGCTCATATGGCCGAGATCACCAAGCGCATATCGCCGCATACTCTGCGGCACAGCTTTGCAACCCACCTGCTGGAGCAGAACATCGATATCCGTGTGATCCAGGTTCTATTGGGGCACGCCAAGCTCGACACGACCGCGCTCTATACGCGCATCGCCACCAACACCATCAGGGACGTCATGAGCCCGCTGGATCGCCTGACCCCGCTGCAATCCGGAGGCGCCGAGCCACCCGCATAGACTTCGGCGGTCATGGGGCGGCCTGTTCTGGAAGTCGCGGATATCTTCCGTGACCACGGACCGGCATGGCGCAAGGCCAACGCCGGCCACGTGAGCCTTGAGCAATTGAAGGTGATGTCGGCGATCGAGAGCTGCCGCACGGCGGCCCTCGGCGGGCATGTCGCGCGCTGCGAGGACTGCGCCCACGAAGTCATCGCCTACAATAGCTGCCGTAATCGGCATTGCCCGAAATGCCAAGGCGCGGCCGCGAGGCGATGGCTGGCCGAGCGCGAGGCCGAGTTGCTACCCACCCCATATTACCACTTGGTCTTCACCTTGCCGGCGGCGATCGGCGACATCGCCCATCAGAACAAGGCCGTGATTTACGACCTTTTGTTCAAGGCCTCCGCCGAGACGGTGATCACGATCGCCGTCGATCCCAAACATCTGGGCGCGCGGATCGGCGTGACTTCCGTGCTGCACACTTGGGGGTCGGCGCTCACCCACCATCCGCACGTTCACATGATCGTGCCGGGCGGCGGTGTTTCCTTGGACGGTCAGAGCTGGATATCCTGCCGGCCAGGCTTCTTCCTGCCGGTTCGCGTGCTCTCGCGGCTGTTCCGCCGGTTGTTTCTAGAAAAGCTCGTCGCCGCCCATGCCGCCGGACGCCTACAATTCTTTGGCGCGCACGCCAACCTCGCGGACCGCGCTGCTTTCGCGGAGTATCTGGCGCCGTCGCGCGGCGTCGAATGGGTGGTCTACAGCAAACGACCCTTCGGCGGCCCCGAGGCCGCGCTGGCCTATCTGTCGCGCTACACCCACCGCGTCGCCATCTCCAACAGCCGCCTGCTGGCCTGCGACGGCGCCAGCGTCGCGTTCAAATACAAGGACTACCGCGTCGAAGGCCACGCGCGGCAAAAGGTCATGAGGCTCGCGGCCGACGAGTTCATCCGCCGCTTCCTTATTCATGTCCTGCCAACAGGCTTTCACCGCATTCGCCACTACGGCCTGTTCGCTAGCGGCGTCCGCGCTCAAAACATCGCCCGCGCGCGCGAGTTGCTCGCCGCGGCGATTTCACGCCAACAAGACAAGCGCCCCAATGACGCCGATCAACCCGAGCCGCGAGTCCTCGCGCATCCATGCCCATGCTGCGGCGGCCGCATGATCGTCGTCGAGACATTCGAACGCGGACGCGCTTCGCGCGGCTTTTCGCTCGGCGAAATCAGGATCGATACGTCATGATTGAGATCGCGTCAGCCGCCATGCCGCAACTCGTCTTTCCGTCGCCGCTGCTCGCTCGATCCAGCCGACGACGCTCGCCCAAATATGCTCCCAGCGCCTATCATCACCACGTCCGCCCCGAAAAATCCGATCCCATCGTCGACAGACAACACCCCTGCGCAACGCGCCATCCTTCGAAATCGGCTTCGATGCTCGTTCCGACGCCTCACCAATACACGCCGACGACGCTCAAATCCCCATAGCTCACCGCAGCGGACAGGCGCCCTTCCGACTTGCGGTTTCCTTCCCTGGAGGTTTTCGAACGCCGGCCCCGCCTCGGCGCGGCGGCAGGCGCCCATGAAGGGCCGGCATCCGAAAACCTTCACAAGAGCGGACCTTCACAAAATTGAGCCGACATCTTGCGGAAGATCGTGGAGCTACGACTGCCCAACTTGGCGTCCACGACATAAATCGTTTGCGTGTCATAAGTTCAAGCCAAGCCACATGAGAGGGGCTTCCGGATGGGGCGCGATTCGTCCATGTCCCTTTTTGCGACGGCGATTATGGGCTCTCCCCCGCCCGTCTGCTCAACAGCGAAGATTTGGCCTTGTCGAGAGCGCCAAATGCGAGGACAATCTCCATCCGGACCGGGGGATCTGGCAAATCTCGGCGAAGTTGGCATTAGCCAGGTCCGAGCACTTGGAGCGCGAGCTGCAGGCTGTGACCATTGCTAGCCCTGATGCATTATGCGAAGAACCCGGTGAAAAGGAGACTCGAAATGGGCGAGACCACACAGCCACGGACAATCGTAAAAGTCGCGGCTGTCGCCCTTGTGCTAGTGATGCTGTTCGCGCTTGTCGAAATAGGTTCGTCCCTTGCGCTTGTTTATCAATATAGGCTGCAGGGTACTCTAAATGACGGCGATCTCCTTTCCTCCCTAGTGGTCATTAGAAAAGCTGCGATGAGTTTTGGGCTCAATTGGATTTCCCATCAATTCAACCAATTCGAGATAGAGACGACTGGAGGACCGCTCTTTAAACAAGATGACGTCTTTGGTGTAGCGCAAATCCCTGGCGAACATACTGTTATCTTCAGGCGTAAAGGTAATCAAGATGTTGAGTTGCAAGCTGTAGCATACACAATCGTATACAAGCGCAACAAAAATGTACCAGTCGAATGGGAAAACTTTCCTGTAAAAGTTACGATCAACGATGACGAAAGCAGGTGGACCGGGTTGCAGGACGATCCATCTAAGCCGTCCATCTACATTTTTGGGGATAGCTGGGTTTTTGGCACAGGCGTCAATGACGAACAGACTTTTTCCTACCATCTCCAGATGGCGAGGCAAAAGTATAACGTTAGATTGTTTGCGGTTGGGGGCCAAGGCCTATCGTATGCGTATCTTAGATTTGAACAAATGAAAGCTCATATCCGTCCTGATGATATCATTATAATTGGCTACGCCGATTGGTATGATATAAGAAACGTGGCAGCGCCATCGCGACTAAGAGAATATCAAAAATATTTGATAGAATATCAGAAGCAAAACGGCAATTCTGCCAAACTGCCTGATTTTGCGAAAGTGCCAAAAGCGGAGATTGGGGACGATGGAACATTAAGGTTTTCGCTGGTAGCTGAGGATTACTGCCGAGTTGTTGCTGACTATTGTAAGCAATCTGACCCCGCACAATCATACATGACGATGATATCAGCTAGACTGCTCAACACAATTGCCGCAGAGACGGACGCAAAGGTGTACTTGCTGCACATTGATGGTCAAAAGGCAAACCCTATATTCAAAGTTATTGATCCTAAAATCGTACGGATTTCTGCACTGCTACTGTCAGAAGACCTGGGATATTTAGCTTTAGCCAGAGATACCGTTGAATACTTTGATCCACATCCTGGCCCCTACTGGCATTACGCAATATCACGGAAATTGATTTCAGAAGTCCATTAGTTGTATAGTCGCCTGCGGCAAGGTGCGACTTCCCCGCGGCGCCCCGGTTCAAAGGCCCGCATGTAAATTCAGCAAATTCCGAAGCAGGCCGCTTCCCGCCCCTAAACCTCGCCCATATTGGCGTAATTCACCAGCCGCGAGGCGCGGATCAGGATGATCCGCATTTTTTCGGCGGCGCGTTGGCAGGTGGTCGCGGCGCGCTCCATGTCCTTTGGCGCGCCGTCGCGGAACTGGCGGCGCACCGAGGCCACGCTGGCGAGGGCGATCAGATCGAGTTCGGCGACAAAGGTCTCGAAGCGGCGGCGGAACATGGGATTGAGCTGTTCATAGGCTTGAAGCGCGCAATGGCGTCCCGGCAGCTTCGAATCGCGAAAATAATCCTGATAGCTCACGGGTTTCCACGCCAGTAAATCCTGGAGCAATTCCGGCATTTGCGGGATCTGCTCCAGCATCATCACCAATTCGTTGAACAAATTGAGGTAATCATTGGCGAGGCCGGACACGGGATTGACCAGCGTCTTGCTCTGCAAAGCCTCGACGGCCTCCTCGCGCGTGGTTTTATGCGGCTCGATCAGGTGCAAATCGAAGGACATGACGCCTCGCGGTAAACTCGCCCTGATTATGAATTCCAATTCATAATTTTCTGTTGACGAATGTAAACCGACATTATCGCTTCGAAGCGGGAATCGGTTAATCGTCCTTCACACGAGTTTCACTCGATCGCTTCGCGGCGCGAAGCGATCGAGCGCGAACCCTATCACCCCTCGTAAAAGTCCCGCACCAGCCGGTCGAGCAGACGCACGCCCCAGCCGGAGCCCCAGCTCTGGTTGATGTCGCCGGCGGGCGAACTCATGCCGGTGCCGGCGATGTCGAGATGCGCCCAGGGCGTCTTGTCGACGAAGCGTTGCAGAAACTGCGCCGCGGTGATCGAGCCGGCGTGGCGTCCGCCGGTGTTCTTCATATCGGCGAAGCGCGAATCGACCATCTTGTCGTAGGCCGGCCCCATCGGCATGCGCCACAGCTTTTCGCCGGTCGCCTCGCCCGCCTTGGTCAGGCGCTCGGCGAGTTCGTCGTTGTTGGAGAACAGCCCGGCGTATTCCTGGCCGAGCGCGACGAGAATGGCGCCGGTCAGGGTCGCGAGGTCGATCATGAAGGCCGGCTTGTACTTCTCCTTCACGTACCAAAGCGCGTCGGCGAGCACGAGCCGGCCTTCCGCGTCGGTGTTGATGATCTCGATGGTCTGGCCCGAGAGCGACTTCACGATGTCGCCGGGCCGCTGCGCCTTGGCGTCCGGCATGTTTTCGACGAGGCCGAGCACGCCGATCACATTGGCCTTGGCCTTGCGCGAGGCCAGCGCGCGCATGAGGCCCACGACGGCGGCGGCGCCGGCCATGTCGCCCTTCATGTCCTCCATCGAGGCGCCGGGCTTGATCGAAATGCCGCCGCTGTCGAACACGACGCCCTTGCCGACGAAGGCCAGCGGCTGCGCGCCGGCCGCGCCGCCGTTCCAGCGCAGCACGACGACGAGGCTCTCCTGCGCCGAGCCCTGCCCGACGGCCAGCAGCGCCCGCATGCCAATGTCCGCCAGCGCCTGTTCGTCGAAAACCTCGACCTCGACGCCGAGCGCGGAGAGCTCCTTGGCGCGCCGGGCGAATTCATGGGGCGTCAGCACATTGGCCGGCTCGTTGACCAGCGTGCGCGCCAGCAGCACGCTCTCGGCGAGGCCCTCGGCCTCCGCCAGCGCGGACCGCGCGGCCTCGACATTGGCGACGCCGAAGGCGATCTCGCTGGCGCCTTCGCGCTCCGCGTCGTCCTTCTTCTTCTTGGTCTTGTACTGGTCGAACTTATAGGCGCGCAGCACGGCGCCGAGAGCGAACTGGCCCGCCGCCGCGCCGGCGTCGGCCGGGGTTTGCGGCGGATCGAACAGCACGAGCGCGTTGGCGCCCGCGCCGATCTTGCCCATGGTCTGGCCGCCAAGCGTCAGAAAATCGTCGAAGGCCTTGGTGTCGGGAGTCTTGGCGTCGGGAGACTTGGCGTCGGGGGTCTTGGGCTTTTCCGCCTGCGCGCCGTCGCCTGCCGCCGCGGCCGTCCCGAGCAGCAGCAGGCGCGAGGCGCCGGGAAGGCCGGCGGGCGCCAAAATCTCCAGCGCCGAGCCGCTCTTGCCGGTGAATTTGGCGTAAGCCGCCGCCCGCGCGATCTGGTCGGCGGCGCCCGCCAGCAGCGCCTTGGTCGCCGCGCCAAAGGCCAGCTCGGCGCCGGCGAAGACGACGAGCGTGCGCGGACTCGCCTTGTCCTCCGGGCCGGCGAGGCGGCTTTTGACGTCGTCGAAGGACAGCGGCTCGAATTTAACTTCAGCGGACATTGCGACCTCGCGGGAGGCGCGGCGGGCGACCGAAAAGGCGCGCGCCGCGCGAAGAGAAGGCGCGCAATATCATCTTCCGGCGGCGCGGGGTCAATTCAATGGCGGGCGCTTTTTCGCGTAGCCCGCAATTCGCCCTCGAAAAGCCGCGATGGCCGTGTGAAAGTCCTAGGCTTCGATGCGGAGACGGCGAACCCATCGGAAGCGGCCGCTCCCAAGGGTTCACCCACGAAAACAAGATCGAATGGACAAGCGCCGCCTTTTCGCGGAAAAGGGGCGCGATTTGGGGCGGCCGCGATAGCGCCTCCCTTGAGCGCCGATAACCCTGGGCCAATGACGAAGCACGGTTTCATCTTCCCGCTTGTCGCGCCGCGAGCTAGAGCAAGCTCCGAAAAAGTTGATGGACTTTTTCGATAAGAGCTTGCTTCAGCGTTTTGATTTTGAGCGATTTCCTGTCGTTCGAACGATTCCGTTCGAACGGAAAGCGCCTGGAGCGCGGCGATGATCGGCGTCACGCTTTCGCGTTATTTCGCCTGGCGGTTTCTGCGGACGATCCTGGGGATCTTCCTGACGATCTTTTGTTTGATGTTCGTCATCGTTTTCGTCGAGCTGCTGCGCCGGGTGAGCGACAATCCGCAGACCGGACCCGGGACGGTGGCGCTGATGTCGATCATGCGCGCGCCCTATTCGACCGAGATGATTTTGCCCTTCGCGGTGTTGTTCGGCTCGATGGCGACTTTCGTCGACCTCACCCGCAAGCTTGAACTGGTCGTCGCCCGCGCCGTCGGGCATGTCGGTGTGGCAGTTTCTGGCCCCGCCCCTGCTCGCCGCCTTCTTCCTCGGGGTGTTTTCGGTCACCGTATATAATCCGGTGTCGACGACGTTGAAGCAGCGCTCCGACGCGATGGAGTTCGATCTGTTCGGCGTGCAGGGCAGCGTGCGGATCGACCACGGCCTCTGGCTGCGCGAGCACGGCGTCGACGGGCTGTCGATCGTCCACGCCACCGGCGCGGCGCGCGGCGGCGCCGAATTGTCCGGCGTGAGCGTGAACGTCTATACGCAGGACGGCCAATTCATCGAGCGGGTCGAATCGTCCCGCGCGACCTTGCAGCCGGGCGCCTGGCTGCTGGAGGAAGCGCGCGTCACCTCCCCCGGAGAGCCGCCGACCGATGTCGGCCAATATCTCCTGGCGACCGATCTGACGCCCGAGCAACTCGCGGCCGCCGCCGCGCCGCCGCAAGGCGTCCCCTTCTGGGACTTGCCCGAGATGACCGCGCAGACGGCCGGCGCCGGGCTCGACGCGCGCGGCTACCGCCTGCAATTCCAAAGATTGCTCGCGAGGCCGCTGCTGCTCGTCGCCATGGTCCTCGTCGCGGCGGCGTTTTCCTTAAGGTTTTTTCGATTTGGCGGCATAGCCAAGACGCTGGCGGGTGGCGTCGCCGCCGGCTTCGTGCTTTATATCGCGACCGAAATCTTCTCCGACCTCGGCGGCGCGGGAACGATCAGCCCATCGCTCGCCGCCTGGTCGCCCGCGCTCGTCGGGACCATGCTTGGCACGCTGTCGCTGCTGCATTCGGAAGATGGTTGACGCGGCGCCCGCCGTCCGCGCGCCGCGAGCCAATGTCGCCGCGAACGCCTGGGCTCGGTCCGGGCGGACAAGGCGGTCCGTCCGTCGCTCCAACCATGGGGCGTCGAAGTCCACAGGGGATAGTTAATGCGCTTTGATGTCTGGACGTCGACCGCTTGCGCCGCTCTGTTCGCGGCCTGCGCCCTTTTCCTCGCGGCGCCGTCGCGCGCCGCCGAGTTCTCCAACGATCAGAAGGCCGAGATCGGCAAGATCGTCAAGGAGTATCTCCTGGCCAATCCGGATGTCGTGAAGGACGCCATCGAGGAATTGGACAAGCGGGAGAAGGTCGCCGAGGCCAGCGCGCGCGAAACGACGCTGGCGAAGCAGGCCGACAAATTGTTCAACTCGCCCAATCAGGCGGTGGTCGGCAATCCCGACGGCGACGTCACGCTGGTCGAGTTTTTCGACTACAACTGCGGCTATTGCAAGCAGTCGCTGACCAATGTCGCCAAGCTGATCGACAGCGACCCGAAGCTGCGCGTGGTGCTCAAGGATTTCGCCATTCTGGGGCCTGATTCGGTCGAGGCGGCGGAAGTCGCGACGGCGCTGCACCACCAGTTCAAGGGCCAGAAATTCTGGGAGTTTCACCGCAAGCTGCTGAGCACGCGCGGCCACATCGGCAAGGCCCAGGCGATCGCCGCGGCCAAGGAACTCGGCGCCGACGTGGACCAGCTCGAAAAGGATTTGAAGAGCCCGTCGATTCACGACGCCCTGACGGAAGTCGGCAAGCTGGCGGACGATCTGCATTTCAACGGCACGCCCTCGTGGATTCTCGGCAAGGAGGCGTTCGTCGGCGGCCTTCCCTACGCGGAAATGAAGACGAAGATCGACAACATCCGCAAATGCGGCAAATCCGCCTGCTGATTCGCGCCACTTAATCCCTTCTCCCACTTGTGGGAGAAGGTGGCCCTTGCTCAGCAAGGGTCGGATGAGGGTTCTCGGGAAGTTCCAACAAAGACGCGGAGGCCCTCATCCGACCCCGCTACGCAGGGCCGACTTCTCCCGTGAACGGGAGAAGGAAGAGGCGCCCCGCCTTAAGCGGTGGGGCTTTCCTTGCCGCGCCGACAGGTTTATGTGGTTCCATCGGCGCGCCGCGCCCTGGCTTCAGGTGTTTTCATGTTAGCCGTCCACGTTCTCAACGGCCCCAATCTCAATCTGCTGGGCGCCCGCGAACCCGAAATCTATGGCGAGGCGACGCTGGACGACATCCGCGCGTCGCTCGCCGAGCGCTGCGCCGCGCGCGGCGTCGAACTCGTGTTCAAGCAATCGAATTTCGAGGGCGATCTCGTCACCTGGATTCAACAGGCGGGCGCCGCCGGCGCGCCGGTGATCTTGAACGCCGGCGCGCTGACCCACACCTCGATCGCCCTGCACGACGCGATCAAGGGAGCCAAGGCGGACGTGATCGAGGTTCACCTCTCCAACGTCCATGCGCGCGAAAGCTTCCGCCATCATTCCTATATCGCGCCCGCGGCGCGCGGCGTGATCGCGGGATTTGGCCCACTCTCCTATCTGCTGGCCCTCGAGGCTCTCTTCGCCACCGCAACGAGAAAGACCTGAGCATCCATGGCGCGCAAACCCCCAGCTTCCCGTTCAACCCGAAAGGCCAGCCCGCGCGCCTCGGCGTCGCCCCGCGCAACGCCGGAGACGGCGGCCGTCTCGCGCGAGGAGAGCCTGTTGCGGCTCATCGCCGGACTCCTGACCGACAGCGATCTCTCCGAGATCGAAATCGAAAAGGGCGATCTGCGCATCCGCGCGGCGCGCGGCGCGGCCGCCGCGCAAGCGCCCGCGACCTTCGCGCCGACCTATTATCAAACCGCGCCCGCCCCCGCGCCGGTTTCCGCGCCGGCCGCGAAACCGGCGCCGATCGTCGAGGCGCCCGCCACGCAAGCCGACAACGCCAACGCGGTCAAATCGCCGATGGTGGGCACCGCCTATTTGCGGCCCAACCCGGAAGCCAAGGCCTTCGTCGAAATCGGCGCGCGCGTTTCGGCCGGCGACAAGCTGTTGCTGATCGAGGCGATGAAGACTTTCAACGACATCGTGGCGCCGAAGGCGGGCGTCGTGACCGCGATTCTCGTCGAGGACGGGCAGCCGGTCGAATATGGCGAGCCCTTGCTCGTGATCGAATAGGCGACGCCGCAAGATGATCGACAAAATTCTCATCGCCAATCGCGGCGAAATCGCCCTGCGCATTTTGCGCGCGGCGAAGGAGCTCGGCATAGCGACCGTCGCCGTGCATTCGACCGCCGACGCCCATGCGATGCATGTGAAGCTCGCCGACGAATCGGTCTGCATCGGCCCGGCCCCGGCGCGCGACTCCTATCTCAACATTCCCGCCCTGCTCTCGGCCTGCGAGATCACCGGCGCCGACGCCGTGCATCCCGGCTACGGCTTCCTCTCCGAAAACGCCCGCTTCGCCGAAATTCTCGAGGAGCACGGCATCACCTTCATCGGCCCCAAGGCCGAGCATATCCGCCTGATGGGCGACAAGATCGAAGCCAAGCTGACCGCCAAGCGCCTTGGGATTCCCTGCGTGCCCGGGCTCCGAGGGCGCGATCACCGGGGAGCGCGAGGCGCTGCTCGCCGCCGAGAAGATCGGCTATCCCGTGCTGGTCAAGGCGGCGTCGGGCGGCGGCGGCCGCGGCATGAAGGTGGCCAACGACAAGCAGGAGCTCGCGCAAGCCATCGTATCCGCGCGCACCGAGGCCAAGGCGGCGTTCGGCGACGACACGGTCTATCTCGAAAAATATCTGCAAAAGCCGCGTCACATCGAGATTCAGGTGTTCGGCGACGGCAAGGGCGAGGCCATCCACCTTGGCGAGCGCGACTGTTCGCTGCAAAGGCGCCACCAGAAGGTCTGGGAGGAGAGCCCCTCCCCCGCGCTCAACGACACGCAGCGCGGCGAGATCGGCGAGATCTGCGCCAAGGCGATGCGCGAAATGCAATATTCCGGCGCCGGCACGATCGAATTTTTATACGAGAACGGCGGCTTCTATTTCATCGAGATGAACACGCGCATTCAGGTCGAGCATCCCGTGACCGAGGCGATCACCGGCGTCGATCTCGTCGCCGAACAGATCCGCGTCGCCGCCGGCTCGCCGCTGTCGCTGAAGCAGGAGGACATCAGTTTTTTCGGCCATGCGATCGAATGCCGCGTCAACGCCGAGCATCACACGACCTTCCGCCCCTCGCCCGGGCGCATCGCCTATTACCATCCGCCGGGCGGCGTCGGCGTGCGCGTCGATTCGGCGGTCTATCAGGGCTATTCGATCCCGCCCAATTACGATTCGCTGATCGGCAAGCTGATCGTGCACGGCCGCAACCGCACCGAGGCGCTGATGCGCCTGCGCCGTTCGCTCGACGAATTCATCGTCGACGGCGTGGACACGACGCTGCCGCTGTTCCGCACGCTGGTGCGCAACGCCGACGTGCAGAACGGCATATACGACATCCACTGGCTCGAGCATTTCCTCGCGACCGGCGGCATCGAGCCGAATTTTTAAGGCGCCGCGCGGCGGCGCGCTTTAAAAGCTCGCGGCGCGCTTTAAACGCCTGCGGCGCGCTTGCCACTTAAGCTGCGGCGGTCTATAGAACGTCGCGTCACGCTCCCTTCGTCTAGCGGTCTAGGACGTCGCCCTCTCACGGCGAAAACAGGGGTTCGATTCCCCTAGGGAGCGCCAAGAAAATCAACCGGTTAAAAGCATTATTTCCCAGATCGGGCCGCTCATACGGAAATTATACGGAAAACCCGCTCCTGAACGCTGGCGAACGCTCGCGCTCGCAGGGGCGTAAAATCGGAAATTCGAGGAAGTGACCTTGCCCCTGAAGAACGTCCCCCAAGGCTGATTGTGTAGGATCGGCATTGGAGGGGTTTGCAACCTGTTGAGGCCGGATTTACTCCTTCTTCGGCAGGAAGTGCCCCTCGAAAACCGTGCGGAAATCGCAAGGGCAAATGGGGGGATGAAAACCGGCGTAAACGGCGGATTTCCGTGCTTTTTCGGGAATGCTATGTCGCTTTGTACCGAGCCAAGGAATTCGTCGTTGACCTATTGACCGTATCGAATCGAAATCTAACTGGCTTAATGCTTGCGTCGGTGTGGCAGGCCGAAGAGAGCGATTATACGCTTAAACGTTGCCACGGCGTGCTTTTTTAAACTTGGAATTAATAAGGGGTCTCTCCATGAAAACAATCAATAACGAAATCTGCGCCATTCCTGTCCAGCATGTTTTTGGCGGCGACAGTGCATGCGCCGCCCATGAGAGCAGGCGCGGTCTTGGTCTGCTCATCGCCGCGGCCCTATGGACAGGGGCGTCCTGCGCGCCGTCTAACGCCCAAACCGTCATTGGCAGCCCGGGAGCGGGCTTTCAACAATGGACGGTGGGAAACCTCAACAACAACAAAGCGCCCAAATGGGACGATTTCACCCTGAATGCGAGCGGCGTTAATCAGAGTAAAAACATGGGTTTTTGTCTGACAGGAACCGGCGACTGCGTGGGCATTGGCACTCTCGCGTCGGCGCCAGGAGCGATACCCTTTTGGGGAATGCCCTATAATTCGGCCACAGACACCGGCGGCGACTTCGACAAGAAAGTCTATTTTCACCGCGGTCCCAATGAGCATGAGTTGAAGGCCACTCTGGAGCTTCAGTTCACGACAGTGCCCGGTGAAATCAACGAAATTGGCTGGTTCGAGACGGATGCAGCCGGCAGCGTCGCCGGAACGAGGCATATTCTTTTCCGTGGAGGCGGCGTCCCGCCGGGCAGCGCAACACCGGACCCTGTTGGAAAAACAGTCGAATTCAAACCAACTGAACACTTCGGTTACTACTTTAGCGACGTGAGTGAAAAAGGCTGCCTGGCCTATACGATCTCCAGCTTCAATGACACTGCTCCCCTCAAGGATTGCACCGACCATAATCTGGTGGTGTTCTCCAAGAATCACACCGCGACCCATCCGACATTCTGGATCGCGGCCGAAGATCCGCCAGGATGCGCGGATGGGGATTGCAATCTCACCATCATGAAAGTTGGTCGGGATGAAGAGTAGCTCTAAGCGAATTTAGAGCGCTACGATTTCATGCCCGGCGCCGAGGGCTTCGCCTCGCGGGGCGGTTTCTGCGCTTAAGCGTTTACCATTGCCCGCAAGATTGCTTCGCAGGCCTCGCGCGCTTTCCGGCCGCCGTCTGCATGGGGAAGCGAAGCGGGATCGCCGGGGGTTCGCGGCCGCATGCGCGCAACAAAAAACCCGCCGAGGAATTCCCGGCGGGCTCAAAGCGCGGATGTGCACGCTGACATGAATTCTATCTTCGAACCCACGGATGTCATTCAAAAATTTGTTCCGGGCGCGTGCAACAGATCGCGTCTGTTGCTTTACGGAAGTTGTTTCTCGTTCGAGGACGGCTTTCCTTCCTCCACGCGTGCGCCCCCAAGCCTGGCAGGCGGGCGCCGCATACTCCCTTCAACCGCGCCGGATTGATCGGTCCGGCGAGAGCCGGACCATGGCGCGCGCGAGCCGAGTTGCGATGGAGCGAGGAAAGCCGCTGCTTTGTCGCTATTGGAGCGTTTCAAAGCGCGGGAGTATTTTCGCCTTGGCGCGTTTTCCTAACGCTAACCGGTCCCCACTTCGCTCGAAAACGCGCTAGGCTATGGAAATGGCCAACCAGTTTCGTCTCGCGACATTCAATCTCGAAAATCTTGACTACTCGGCCACCCGCCGCGCCGTTTTCGAGCGCCGTCTTGGCGTTCTAAAACCGCTGCTCGGCGAACTCGCGGCCGATGTTCTTTGCTTGCAGGAAATCAACGCGCAGAAAACGGCGGACCACGACGGCAGGCGTTTTCTCGCGCTCGATCGGCTCTTGGCCGGCGGACCCTACGAGGGCTACCATCGCGCGACAAGCGTGAGGCCGGGAACGACCGCGCCGGCGGATGTCCACAATCTCGTTATCGCGAGCCGCTGGCCGATCATCGAGCGGCGCCAGTTGTTTCACGACATCGTCGCGAAATGGAGCTGGACGCCGCCCGCCGAGGGCCGTTCGAGCGCAAGGACCGGTGGAAGTCGCCTGGGACCGGCCGCTCCTTTATGCGTGCGTCGCGGCTCCAGACGGCGCGCCTCTCCACATCATCAATTTGCATCTTCGCGCGCCGCGCGCGGTTCCGCTTCAAGAGGATGGGACGACAGGCGGCGGTTCGAGCCGAAGCTTCGTCGAGGGACAGTTCCTCGCCGCCCAGAAACGGGAGGGCCAAGCGCTCGAGGCGCGGCTATTCGTGGAACGCTTGTTCGACGCGGACCCGGCGGCGCGCATCGTCGTCTGCGGCGATCTCAATTCGCGGGAACATGACGCGCCCATGCGAATCCTGCGCGGCGCCCGCGACGAGGATACGCCCGAGACAATGCCCCGAATCCTGGTTCCGCTCGCCGAGCGCGTCAATGAGGCGCGCCGTTTCTCCGTCGTGCATGGCGGACGAAAAGTTCTGCTCGATCACATTCTCGCGTCGCCGGCGCTGGCGGCCGCCTGCTCCTCCGTCGTCATATTGAACGAGGGATTGCAGGATGAAGTCACCGCGCAAGAGCCGATCCTTGGCTCGCTTCACGCGCCGGTGATGGCGTCGTTTGTCTTGGAACGGTGACGACGGCAGGCCGGCTACGCCTCCAGCGCCGCGCCGCCTTCGAGCGTGGACGCCGCCCCCGCCGTCACGATCCTGGCGAGGCCCGGCGCCGCGACCGCGAGATTGTCGGCGAAAAAGCGCGCGATGGCGATGCGCCTGGGCTCGCCCGACGCCGCGCCCTTGGCGAGCAGCGTTCCGCCGCGCGCCAGCGCGAACAGCCGCAGATAGGGCGTGGCGCCGGCGAGCGCCAGGCGCGGCTCGGCGCTCTCCATGTAGCGGCTCGCGCTCTCGAAGGCCGCGACCGCCTCGCGCAGCGCGCCGAACTCCGCGGCGCTTTCGGCTATCGCGCGCATGTCGTCGATCTCGCGGGCCAGCGCGGCGCCGCCGGAGAGCTTCAGCTTGCGCGTCACGAGGTCGATCGCCTGAATGCCGTTCGTGCCCTCATAGATCGCGGCGATTCGCACGTCGCGCAGCAGTTGCGACGCTCCGGCCTCCTCGATAAAGCCCATGCCGCCGAAAACCTGCACGCCCATGCGACGCCACCTCATTGCCGATGTCGGTGGAAAAGGCCTTGGCGACCGGCGTCAGCAGGCCCGCCCGCCCCCGCTCCCGCAGCGCAAGCGCCGGATCGGCCTCGCGCTTGGCGCGGTCGAGCGAAACAGCCGTTTCGTAGCAGATCGCGCGCGCGGCCTGGGTCAGCGCGGTCATGGTCAAACACATGCGCGCCACGTCGGGATGTTCGACGATCGGCGCCGCTCCCTCGCCGCTTTCGCCCCGCCCCTGCCGGCGCTCGCGCGCATAGGCGAGCGCCTGCTGCGTCGCCCGCTCGGCCAGCGCGACGCCCTGGAGGCCGACGGCCAGCCTCGCGTTGTTCATCATCGTGAACATGCAGGCGAGGCCCTTGTTCTCCTCGCCGACGAGAAAAGCGGTCGCGCCGCCGCCGTCGCCATAGACCATGGTGCAGGTGGGCGAGCCGTGGACGCCGAGCTTGTGCTCGATCCCGGCGCAGCGCAGATCATTGCGGCGGGTGAAGCCGCCGGAGGCGTCGGGCAGAAATTTTGGGGCGAGAAACAGCGAAATGCCGCGCGTGCCGGGCGGCGCGCCGGGCAGGCGCGCCAGCACGAGATGCACGATATTGTCGGATAGATCGTGCTCGCCATAGGTGATGAAGATTTTTTGCCCAAACAGGCGATATGAGCCGTCGTCATTGCGCTCGGCCCTGGCGCGCAGCAAGGCAAGATCGGAACCCGCCTGCGGCTCGGTCAGATTCATCGTGGCGGTCCATTCGCCGGAAATGAGCCGGCCGAGATAGATGTCCTTCAGCGCGTCGCTGGCGTGGGCCTCGATCGCCTCGATCGCGCCCTGGCCCAGCAAGGGGCAGAGCGCGAAGGCCATGTTGGCGGCGTTCCAGATCTCCGTGCAGGCGGCGTTGAGGATGGCCGGCAGGCCGAGACCGCCATGTTCGGGCGCCGCCGCGAGCGAATTCCAGCCGCCGGCGATCCATTGCGCATAGGCGTCGCGCCAGCCGGGCGGCGTCGTCACCGCCCCCTCGAAAAAGCGCGCGCCGGCGCGATCGCCGATCCTGTCGAGCGGGAGCAATTGTTCTTGCGCGAATTTCGCCGCCTCGGCCAGGGTCGCCTCCGCGACGCCGTCGCCAAGATCGGCGTAAAGCCCGTTCGCGCCGAGCGCCCCGTCGCCGGCGGCCAGCCGGAGCGCGAAAAGCATGTCGTCGAGCGGCGCGCGGTAGGACATCGAGGCTCCCCTAACGAATCATCGTTCCCTAAAGTGTAGCGCGTCGGCGGGTTATGATCAGCCCGCCGACGAACTGTCGCGAAAGCGACTCAATCCACGCCTAAACGGTCTCGTTTAATCTGTTCGCCGCAAATATAGGCGACGGCTTTCGTCACCCGCGCCAAGGACAAAACCGAGAGAAAAATCTTCACCCCGCGAAGACGCGCGATAGTAGGTTTTTCTAGGCGTCCAGCATATTTGTCGCGAACCGTCGCGCGCGCCTGTGCTTGACAAGTCGGATCGAAAAAGAATCCCATGATTTCGTGTGGAGTTTGGCTCCCACCTCGTGGATGGCCGATAATTGTCCCACAAGAAAAACAACAACCCTACGGTAGTAAGAGGAATCCCAACGATGAAAATAAGCGCCTTTGTGACGGCTATCGCGATCCTGGCTGGCGTGGCCGGCCCGAGCCTGGCCTTCGACCGCAGCGCTCCGACGAGCAGCCCTGTTCATGCGCGTCAGCTGCGACATCAAGGACGACGACAAGCAGGCTCGCTGCATGCAGAACTGCGACGACACCTATATCAAGGCCAGCCAAGCCTATAAAGAAGGCAAAAACAGCGCCGAAGTGAAGAAAGAGTCCGCGGAAGACAAGAAGGTCTGCGAAAAGGCCTGCGGCTGCTGATTTCGCCTCGCCCGACGCGGCGAGGGTTCGGATCGACGATCATGCTGGGGCCGCCTTCGGGCGGCCTTTTGCATGAAGGGGCGTCGACAGCTTACGCCGCCTTGACCTTAGCCTTCGCCATCAGATCGACGAAGCGCTCGAAGAGATAGTGGCTGTCCTGCGGGCCGGGCGAGGCCTCGGGATGGTGCTGCACCGAAAAGGCCGGGCGGTCGGTCAGCGCGATGCCGCAATTGGAGCCGTCGAACAGCGAGCGGTGCGTCTCCCGGGCGTTGGCCGGCAGGCTGTCGCGATCCACCGCGAAACCGTGGTTCATCGAGACGATCTCGACCTTGCCGGTCGTGAAGTCCTTGACCGGATGATTGGCGCCGTGATGCCCTTGCGGCATTTTCTTCGTCTTGGCGCCGACCGCCAGCGCCATCATCTGATGCCCCAGGCAAATGCCGAAGGTCGGGATCTTGCTCTCCAGCAGGTCGCGGATCACCGGCACGGCGTATTTGCCCGTTTCGGCGGGATCGCCGGGACCGTTCGATAAAAACACGCCGTCGGGACGCAGCGCCAATATGTCCCGCGCCGTCGCCGTCGCCGGAGCGACCACGACCTCGCAGCCGGCGTCCGCCAGCAGGCGCAGTATATTGCGCTTGACGCCATAGTCGATCGCGACCACGCGAAACCCGGCCGCGCCGTCGCGCGCGCCATATCCCTCGCCGAGCCGCCAACTGGTCTCGCGCCAGTCGAAGTTTTGCGTCGCGCCCACGGTCGGCACCAGATCCATGCCGTCGATGCCGGACCAGGCGGCGGCCTTGGCGCGCAAGGCGTCGATGTCGAATTTGCCGTCCGCGGCATGAGCGATCACGGCGTTGGGCATGCCCTTGTCGCGAATGAGCGTCGTCAGCGCGCGCGTGTCGATGCCGTAAAGCCCGATGATCCCGCGCGCGGCGAGCCAATTGGCGAGATGCCCTTGCGCGCGGTGATTGGAGGGGTCGGTGATGGGCGCGGCGAAAATGGCGCCGATCGCGCCGGCGCTCCTGGCCAGATCGACGGTCTCTATATCTTCGTCGTTCGCGCCGACATTGCCGATATGCGGAAAGGTGAAGGCGACGATTTGCGCGGCGTAGGAAGGATCGGTGAGAATTTCCTGATAGCCGGTCATGGCCGTGTTGAAACAGACCTCGCCCACCGCCTCGCCCCGCGCGCCGACGCCAAACGCCTCGATGACTTCGCCCGAGGCCAGCACCAGCACGCCGGTGCGCCGCGGCGTCGTCCAACCCGTCGCTTTTTCTTGATCCACGCTCATGTCCGCTCTATTCCCAAGGGCCGGGCCGTCCGATGCGCCCGCTGTAATATAATTGCCCGCGAAGTGGAAACCAAATGCGCGAGAAGATCACGGCCGACCTCAAGACGGCGATGAAAGCCGGCGACCGCGCCAAGGTCGACGCCCTGCGGCTCATCAACGCGGGTCTGAAGGACAAGGACATAGAGGCGCGCGGCGCCGGCAAGACATTGTCGGAGGACGACGTGCTGGCCCTGCTGCAAAAAATGATCAAGAGCCGGCAGGAGTTGCTCGACATCTACGAAAAGAACAACCGCCCCGAACTCGCCGACAAGGAGCGCTTCGAGATCGCGGTGATCTCCAGCTATCTGCCGAGCCAAATGAGCGAGGCCGAGGTCGCCGAGGCGATTCACGCGGCGGTGGCGGAGCTGGGCGCGACCTCGATCAAGGACATGGGCAAGGTCGTCGCGGCGCTGAAGGCGAAATACGCGGGCCGAATGGATTTCGGCAAGGCGAGCGCCGTGGTGAAGGCGGCGCTCGCGGGTTGAGGGCGGATAAGTCGGTTTGAATTTCCGATTCCGACCAGACCCATCGCCGACGGGCGCGAACATTGGGTCGCCCGACCATCGGCTCGGCCGAGTTGGCGCGCGGATCGGCGTTCCTTCGCGCGCCGAGTCTCGCCGCCCATCGCTTGAGCAAGATAATACATGCATAAAATCAAAGCCCAATGATCAGGCCCGATATAGGATGAATAAGCCGGCCGTTCTAAACTTTAATCAATCGTGTGTTGCAGATTTATCACACCTCTCCAAAAAGCGACTGGCGATGACCTCATTGGCGGGCGCTTTTTATTCAAAGATCAGGATTTAACCATTAATATGCGCTTAGTCGTTTGGGACGTTCGGCTGTGCCCGACGATCGACGATGAGAGGCAGCAGGAGTTTTGCCATGAAAAAGATTTTATTCGCCGTCAGCGCCGTTGCGTTGGCGCTATCCGCGGGATCGGCGATGGCCGCCGATCTTCCGTCGCGCAAGGAAGCGCCGGTTTATGTTCCGCCGCCGCCGCCCCCGCCGATGTGGACCGGGTTCTACGGCGGTCTGAACATCGGCGGCGGCTGGGACGCCAATGGCGGCCAGTCGGGCGTCTCCGGCTTATTATGACCCGACCTTCCCGATTGGCTCGCCGGTCTCGCCGACTACCCGACCGTCGGCCCCAACCTGTTCTTCCTCCCCAACGGCAATACGCTCGGCAGCCAGGGCGGCGTCGTCGGCGGCGGCTCAGGTCGGCTACAACTTCCAGTTCAATCAGTTCCTGATTGGCGCCGAGACCGACTTCCAGGGCACCAGCCTCAGCGGCGGCGGCAACAACGCCCCTCTGACGCTCTTCCCGTCCCCCTATTCAACCGCGAACAGCTTCCTGACCCCCATTGGAGCCATCACCGGCGCCAACATCAGCCTGCCGTGGTTCGGCACCGTGCGCGGCCGCGTCGGCTACCTCTTCACGCCGACCTTGCTGATCTACGGCACGGCGGGCTTCGCCTATGGGCAGGTGGACGCCTTTGGCTTTAACAACACCCGCACCGGCTGGACCGCCGGCGGCGGCGTCGAGTGGATGTTCGCCCCGCATTGGTCGGCCAAGGTCGAATATCTCTATGTCGATCTCTCCAGCAACGGACACGACCGGCACCTTCGGCTGGACCTTCGGCCAGCACTTCCATCCGCAGCTCAACGTCGTGCGCGTTGGCGTGAACTATCACTTCAACTTCGCGGCCCCGGCTCCGGTCGTCGCCAAGTATTGATCGGCTGATCGGCGGCAAGCCGATCCGAGACAAGGCGAGCGCCGCGGTGAACGCGGCGCTCACGGTTTGAGGGCGGAGGGTCGGTTTAAATTTCCGATTCGGATCTAAACCCGCCGCCGACGAGCGCGAACATCAAATCGGCCGGCCATTGGCTCGGCCGATTTTGCGCGTGGATCGGCGTTCCCTCGCGGTTCGAGTTTCGCCGCTCATCACTTGAGCAAGATAATATATACACAAAATCAAAGGCGACGACCGGGCCCGATATTGCATGAACAAGCCGGCGTTCTAAACGTTAATCAAGTATGTGTTGCGGATTTGTCACAACTCTCCAAAAAGCGATCGGCGACAACCTGATTGGGCGAGCTTTTTATTCTGAAATCGGGATTGCGCCATTATTATGCAATGAGTCGTTTGGGACATTCGGATCCGCCCGGCAATCGACGACAAGAGGCAGCAGGAGTTTTGCCATGAAAAAGATTCTATTCGCCGTCAGCGCCGTGGCGTTGGCGCTATCGGCCGGGTCGGCGATGGCCGCCGATCTGCCGTACCGCAAGGAAGCGCCGGTTTACATTCCCCCGCCGCCCCCGCCGATGTGGACCGGGTTCTACGCCGGTCTGAACATCGGCGGCGGCTGGGGCGACAACAACGCCAGCTCCGACCAGGGCTTGGCGTTTTTGACCGCCGGCAGCTCCACGAGTCCGTGCAACAACGGCTGGGGCTGGGGCTGCGGCGGCGGCTGGGGCGGAGGTAATAATAATAATTGGGTTCCGGTCATGAACCCGGCCACGGGGAATATTGTTTTTGTGCCTGGAAACCCGAGGTCCGGCAGCTCGGCCGGAGTCGTGGGCGGCGGTCAGATCGGCTACAACTACCAGTTCTCGTCCTGGCTCCTCATCGGCGCCGAGGCCGATATCCAAGGCACAAGCATAAGCGGCGGTGGCGGCTTAAGTCTCCCCTGGTTCGGCACAGTGCGTGGCCGCGCCGGCTTCCTCGCCACGCCGACATTGCTCCTTTACGGAACCGCCGGTTTCGCTTACGGCGGCGTGAGCGATGGTTGGACGGGCTACAGCAACACGCGTACCGGCTGGACGGCCGGCGGCGGCGTCGAGTGGATGTTCATGCCCAACTGGTCGGCGAAGCTCGAATATCTTTTCATGGACCTCGACAGCGGTGGCGCCACCGGGCAGTGGACCGGCTTTCAATTTGGCTACCACGATCATCCGCAGGTTAACATCGTGCGCGCTGGCATAAACTATCACTTCAACTGGGGCGCCCCGGCTCCGGTCGTCGCCAAGTACTGATCGGCTACGATCGGCGGCAAGCCGATTCGAGCCAAGGAGAGCGCCGCGGGGAACGCGGCGCTCACGGGTTGAGGGCGGACGGGTCGGTTTGAACTTCCGATTCGGACCCAACCCCGTCCCCGACGAGCGCGAACATCAGATCGGCCGGCCATTGGCTCGGCCGATTTTGCGCGTGGATCGGCGTTCCCTCGCGAGCCGAGTTTCGCCGCCCATCGCGTGAGCAAGAAAATATATACGCAAGATGAAAGGCAACGACCGGGCCCGATATTGTATGAACAAGCCGGCGATCTAAACCTTGATCAGATATATGTTGCGGATTTATCACATCTATCAAAAAAGCGACAGACAACAACCTCATTCAGCGAGCTTTTTATTCAAAAATCGGGATTCCGCCATTATTAAGCAATGAGTTGTTTGGGACATTCGGAAGCGCCCGGCAATCGACGACAAGAGGCAGCAGGAGTTTCGCCATGAAAAAGATTTTATTCGCCGTCAGCGCCGTGGCGTTGGCGCTATCGGCTGGATCGGCGATGGCCGCCGATCTTCCTTCGTACAAGGCGCCGCCGCCGGTCTATATTCCGCCGCCGCCGATGTGGACCGGCTTCTACGCAGGTCTGAACGCCGGTTATGGTTGGGGAACTAGCTCTAACGCCACCACGACCGGTTTCCCCGTTTATGATACTCTTAACTCCACTTACGGTTCTGCTGGTGGGGGCACCTTCGGATCTACGGCCCTAGCGAATACCGGTAACGCTAACGTCAACCAAAGCGGCTTCATTGGTGGCGGTCAGATCGGCTACAACTGGCAATATGGTAGCAATTTCGTCTTTGGCCTCGAAGCGGATATCCAGGGTGCGGGTATTAGTGGATCCGGTTCTTCTGTCGGCGCCTCGGCTGATAGTGATGCCGATTATAACCCTAACCGCGTAGCGATTGGCGGCAACAACGTTTCCGCCAGGGTCGATTGGATGGGAACAGTTGCTGGCCGTGTTGGCTACCTGTTCACGCCGACGTTGCTGATCTATGCGAGAGGTGGTCTTGCCTATGGTGGCGTGTCGGTGTCCACGGCGTCATCTGTTCAAGGCACTGAATTCACTTCATATTATGGTGGCGATTACGGCTTCATGGGCGCGGGCACTGGTCAAGCTTCCGAAACACTCGTTGGTTGGCACATCGGCGGTGGCGCCGAGTGGATGTTCATGCCGAACTGGAGCCTGAAAGCTGAGGCGTTCTACTATGATTTGGGCTCCCTCAATGTGAGCACCGCCCCCTTCGCTCCTGCCATGTACTATTCCGCCTATTACGGGTTCGCCAACCTCACGCAGACCAATGTGAAGTTCGATGGTGTCGTCGCTCGAGTCGGCGTGAACTATCACTTCAACTGGGGCGCCCGGCTCCGGTCGTCGCCAAGTATTGATCGGCTGATCGGCGGCAAGCCGATTCGAGCCAAGGAGAGCGCCGCGGTGAACGCGGCGCTCACGGTTTGAGGGCGGACGGGTCGGTTTGAACTTGCAATTCGGCCCCAACCCCGTCCCCAACGAGCGCGAACATCAGATCGGCCGGCCATTGGCTCGGCCGATTTTGCGCGTGGATCGGCGTTCCCTCGCGCGCCGAGTTTCGCCGCCCATCGCGTGAGCAAGAAAATATATACGCAAGATCAAAGGCAACGACCGGGCCCGATATTGTATGAACAAGCCGGCGATCTAAACCTTGATTAGATATATGTTGCGGATTTATCACATCTATCAAAAAAGCGACAGACAACAACCTCATTCGGCGGGCTTTTTATTCAAAAATCAGGATTCCGCCATTAATGTGCAACGAGTTGTTTGGGACGTTCGGAAGCGCCCGGCAATCGACGACAAGAGGCAGCAGGAGTTTCCCATGAAAAAGATTTTATTCGCCGTCAGCGCCGTGGCGTTGGCGCTATCGGCTGGATCGGCGATGGCCGCCGATCTTCCGTACCGCAAGGAAGCCGCCGGTTTACGTTCCCCCGCCGCCCCCGCCGATGTGGACCGGCTTCTACGCAGGTCTGAACGCCGGTTATGGTTGGGGAACGACGCTCCAACGCCACAACTGTCGGTGCTGCCCGTTTTCGATAACGTTTTAACATCCTTGGTGATGGTGATGGGTCCGGCGCCGTGTCGGATCTACGGCGCTAGCGAATAGCGGTAACGCTAACGTGAACCAAAGCGGCTTCATTGGTGGCGGTCAGGTCGGCTACAATTGGCAATATGGCCAGCAATTTCGTCTTTGGCCTCGAGGCGGATATCCAGGGTGCGGGTATTAGAGGATCAAGGTTCTTCTGTCAGGCGCCTCGGCTTCGATAGTGACTCCTCTTATAACGGCCTAACTGCAGTAGCGACTCTTGGCGGCAACGACGTTACCGCTAGCGTTAATTGGATTGGAACAGTTGCGTGGCCGTGTTGGCTACTCTGTTCACGCCGACGTTGCTGATCTATGCGAGAGGTGGTCTTGCCTATGGTGGCGTGTCGGTGTCCACGCACATACGAATTCAGCGTTCAAGGAACTCGAATGGACTTCGTTCTATGGTGGAGCCGACTTTGACGGCTTCATCGGGCAGTTCGGGCGGTACTAGGTGAAGCTTCCGACACGACTCGTTGGCTGGCATATCGGCGGCGGCGCCGAGTGGATGTTTCATGCCGAACTGGAGCGTGAAAGCTGAGGCTTTCTACTATGATTTGGGCACCCTGAATGTGAGCACAGCCCCCTTCGCTATTGCCGGCAGTATTAACCTCCGCCGGTTACGCGGTTCGGCAACCTCACGGAAACCCATGTGAAGTTCGATGGCGTCGTCGCGCGCCTCGGCGTGAACTATCACTTCAACTGGGGCGCCCGGCTCCGGTCGTCGCCAAGTACTGATCGGCGTAACGATCGGCGGCAAGCCGATTCGAGCCAAGGAGAGCGCCGCGGGGAACGCGGCGCTCACGGGTTGAGGGCGGACGGGTCGGTTTGAACTTCCGATTCGGACCCAACCCCGTCCGCCAACGAGCGCGAACATCAGATCGGCCGGCCATTGGCTCGGCCGATTTTGCGCGTGGATCGGCGTTCCCTCGCGAGCCGAGTTTCGCCGCCCATCGCGTGAGAAGAAAATATATACGCAAGATCAAAGGCAACGACCGGGCCCGATATTGTATGAACAAGTCGGCGATCTAAACCTTAATCAGATATATGTTGCGGATTTATCACATCCGTCAAAAAAGCGACAGACAACAACCTCATTCGGCGAGCTTTTTGTTCAAAAATCGGGATTCCGTCATTAATGTGCAATGAGTCGTTTGGGACATTCCGACGCGCCCGGCAATCGACGACAAGAGGCAGCAGGAGTTTTGCCATGAAAAAGATTCTATTCGCCGTCAGCGCCGTGGCGTTGGCGCTATCGGCTGGATCGGCGATGGCCGCCGATCTTCCTTCGTACAAGGCGCCGCCGCCGGTCTATATTCCGCCGCCGCCGATGTGGACTGGCTTCTATGCCGGTCTGAACGCCGGCTTTGGCTGGGGCACGAGTTCCAATACGTATACGGCCGGCGTGCCTGTGTGGGATGGGTTCGTTGATGAATACTCGGGCGCGTATGGCGTTTGGGGGTCTACGGCTCTGGCAAATACGGCCACGGCCAACATCAATCAAAGCGGCTTCATCGGCGGCGGCCAGATCGGCTACAACTATCAATGGGGACCGCAATTCGTTGTTGGTCTTGAAGCCGATATCCAGGGCGCGAGTATCAGCGGGGCCGGCACATCAACCGGCGCATCCGTTGATAGCGATGCCTCTTATAACCCCAACCGCGTAGCGGTGGGTGGCAACGACATTCACGCTGGCATCAATTGGATGGGAACAGTCGCTGGCCGGGTCGGCTACTTGTTCACGCCGACGTTGCTGATTTATGCGAGAGGTGGTCTTGCCTATGGCGGCGTGCATGCAAACGTAACGTCCAGCCTTCAGGGCTATGCTTGGGGTGACCCAGCAGATTATCCTTTCTCTGGCACGGGCACCGGCTATGCTTCCAATACGCTTGTTGGTTGGCACATCGGCGGCGGTCTGGAGTGGATGTTCATGCCAAACTGGAGTTTGAAGACTGAAGCCTTCTACTATGATTTGGGCTCCCTCTCCGTGAGTGCCCCCGTATTTGCTCCCGTACCTGGTTATTCTGGCATGGGCAATATCACAACCACCAGAGTGCAGTTCAACGGTGTCGTCGCGCGCGTCGGCGTGAACTATCACTTCAACTGGGGCGCCCCGGCTCCGGTCGTCGCCAAATATTGATCGGCGGCAAGCCTATCCAAAAAGAAACCCGGCCTTCGCGGCCGGGTTTTTCTTTTACAACCTGTTCCAGATCTTCGGTGGCGACCGTGTTGTTCATCACGTCTCATCGCACTTGCCAAACTCGAACCTGTATATCTCCCCTGTGAACTACGCGTTCCAGCGACCGGTCGCTTCCTTACGCCTTCGCGAACATCTCGGTTCGGAAGCATTCGCCGGTCTTCATAATCGCCCAGAGAATCCGGGCGAGCTTGTTGGCTAGCGCCACCGTAACCAGTCGCGCCGGCTTTTTCGCCAGCAGCCCGTACAATCCAGTCGCGCAAGGCGCCTTTACGCTTGCTCACGACGTGTGAACAGCGAGGTCGCCCCCAAGACGAGCAGCTTCCTTATGTATCGATTGCCCTGCTTGGTTATGCCCCCGAGCGTCTGCTTGCCGCCGCTCGAATTTTGCCTCGGCGTGAGGCCAAGCCAGGCGGCGAAATCGCGTCCCGATTTGAACACGCTCGGGTCCGGCACGCTGGCCGCGATCACCGAAGCGATGAGCTTCCCGATGCCGGGAACCTTGTCCAGCAACTGGCTCATCTCATTTTGCGCATGGGCGCTGGAGATTTCCTTCTCCAGATCGTCGATCGCTTTGTCGAGCCCCTCAAGAGCCTGAGCTAGAACCTTTACGTTCGCCCTGGCGACGTTCGGCAGCGTCGGCATCACTTTCGGCCAGATCGAGCAACTCGTCGACACGACCGATCCCCTTGGCGGCGACAATGCCGAATTCCGAAAGATGGCCGCGAAGCGCGTTGACGCTCATCGTCCGCTGTTTGACCAGCAGTTCGCGCGTCTTGTGCAACATCAGCATCGCTTGCTGCTCCGCGCTCTTGATCGGCACAAAGCGCATACCAGGCCGCGACATAGCCTCACAGATTGCATCCGCATCGACTGCATCGTTTTTGCCGCGCTTGACATAGGGCTTGGTGTAAGCTGGCGGCATCAGCAGCACTTCGTGTCCCATCGCCTTGAGTTCTCGCGCCCAATAATGCGCCGTGCCGCAGGCTTCCATGCCGACGAGGCAGGGTTCGTAGATCCAAAAAAAGCCCGGCCTTCACGGTCGGGCTTTTCTCGTTTAGCGGCCGATCTTCTTTTAGCGGCCGATCTTCTCGCCGACTTTCATCAGCGTGTCTTTCGGGTGCTTCTTGCAGTAGGCCTGAGCTTTGCTCGTGTTGCGCGCCACATATTGCGAATCGACGGTGCTGAGATTTTTCGTCGCGCTGAGATAGCCCCTCAGCCAGTTGCCGACGAAAGCCTTCGTGTCGGCGTCATATTCGGAGAACTGCTTGCAGGTGACTTCCGACATGTCGACGGTGACCTGCGCCGAAGCCGGAGCGGCCATGGCGATGGCGGCGACGACGCCGGCGAAAAAGAGTTTACGGTTCATGTGAGTTCCCCAGTCCTTCACTTTTTCTCGAACGCGCGTTGCAGTCCGGCCATCACGGATTCGGACTTGTTCAACTCGCACCAGCTCATGACGCTGTCGTAGTTCTTGTGGAAGAGGCCAAGGTCGATAAAGGTGCGGCCGCTCTTCTGAGCGAACCACCCGCTCATCCAGGCGGCGTAGTCGCTCCGAAGGTCGGGCGACATCTCGAGCACTTGGCCGCAGGTGATCTTGGTCATGTCGATTTTAACCTGCGCCTGTGACAGCGAAGGCGCGAACGCGCCAGCCACGGCCAGGGCGAATAGCAGTTTTTTCATCAGTTTCTCTCCGTTAACACTTGCTCTCAAATGTCAAACGCGCGCCGGCGATGAACTTGCACGAGCTAGCGGTTTCAAAGCATTACCGCGCCCGGAGAGCATTGCGCCCGGCCGGCGCGGCAAAGCTTCACCGAGACACATTATACAATTCCGCGCCAAAGCTATAGACCGCCGAGACACAAACTTTGGGGGATTTGAAGGCCGAAGCGTGACAATTTCGAACCGACCCGCCGCCGGCTCGGGCCTCGACTATCTCCCCGTTTTTTCCGCTCGTCAGGCGCACTCGCGCGCCGGGCGCCGGAAAATCGCGCCTTTTTAAGCGCCTCGGGGCGCGAATTCCTTCCGCCGCCCAACTTTGGCCGAATGCGCGACTATGTTATTGATCGCATCGCGCCCGTGAACAGCCGCGCCACTCCTTCAAAAAGACGACGCTCTCCATGACCTCCCGCTTCGTTCATCGCCTCGCCGCCGCGATTCTGCTCGCCAGCGCGAACGCCGCCTTCGCCGCCGAACCTCGCATCGAGGTCGCGCAAATGTACAATCGCCCGCCGGTCGACGAGCCCGACGACGCCGGGCTCGAACGCGACGCCGGGCTCTCGCCCCGCATCGACCGGCTGGAGCGCCAATTGCGCACCATGACGGGAACGATCGAGGAGCTGCAGCACAGCGTTCGCGTTCTCGAAGAGCAATTGCGCGCGGCGCGCCAAGATAACGCCCACCTCGGCGCCGCGCCCCCCGCCGCCGCGGAGCGCCGCGGCGACGCTCTCGATTCCGCCAACGCCGGCGCGCCGCGGCCGCTCGGCCAGACGGCGCCCTCGGCCCCGCTGACCTCCGCCCCACACGCCGGCGCGCCCGTCCGAGAAGCCGGCGCGCCGCTCGATCTGACGCCCCCGGCGCTCAAAGGAGAGGCGCAACCCGTGGTGATTCCCGCGCCGGATGGCGCGTCGGCTCAATCTGCCGTCAAGGACGAATATGATCAAGCCGTGGCGCTGGTGAGCTCCGGCCAATATGAGAACGCGGAAAAGAGCCTGACGGTGTTTCTCGCCAAATACTCGAAGACCAAATATGCGCCGGCGGCGACCTATGGGCTCGGCGAGAGCTTTTTCCTGCGTGGGCGCCATCGCGAGGCGGCCGAGAAATATCTGGAGATCTCGACCAAATACCCGCAGTCGAAGCAGGCGCCCGACGCCATGTTGCGCTTGGGGCAATCGCTGGCGGCGCTCGGGGCGCGCGAACAGGCCTGCGCCTCCTTCGCCGAAATCGGCGTCAAATATCCCGGCTCCCCCGTGCGAACCCGGGACGCCGCGCTGCGCGAGAGCAAAAAGCTGCAATGCTCCTAGTCGAAACGGCGCCAAGCGACCCGCTGGCGCCGCTCGCCGGCGAGTCCGCGCTGCTGCTCGCCGTTTCCGGCGGACCGGACTCGGTGGCGCTGATGCTGCTCGCCGCGCGCTGGCCGCGGCGCGCGGCTGGCGTCAAGATCACGGTCGCGACCGTCGACCATGGGCTGCGCGAAAATTCGCGCGAAGAGGCGTTGCAAGTCGGACGATGGGCCGGCGCGCTCGGCTTCGATCACCGCCTCCTGATCTGGGAGGGGCCGAAACCGGCGACGCGGATTCAAGAAACGGCGCGCGCGGCGCGTTATGCGCTTTTATGCGCCTGCGCGCGCGAGATCGCGCGAGAATGCGCCGTCGTGACCGCGCATCACGCCGACGATCAGG
Source organism: uncultured Alphaproteobacteria bacterium (assembly GCA_963710695.1). Lineage (GTDB taxonomy): Bacteria > Pseudomonadota > Alphaproteobacteria > Rhizobiales > Beijerinckiaceae > Methylocystis. Next base: position 83,032 of record CAVQBO010000033.1, read on the forward strand.
CCGAAACGATTCTGTTTCGCTTGACCCGCGGCAGCGGCGTCGCCGGCCTGTCGGGCATGGCGAGCGCCTCGACGCGCGGCGGCGTGAGGCTGCTGCGGCCGCTGCTGGATGTCCCCAAAGCCGCGCTGGAGGCGATTTGCGACGAAGCGGGCCATCCCTTTCTGCGCGATCCCGCCAATGAAAACACGCGCTTCGCGAGGGCGAGACTGCGCGCCCTGAGCGCCACGCTGAGCGCGCAGGGGCTTGATCGAGGCGCGCTGCTGCGTCTTGGCGGACGCGCGGCGCGCGCCGAGTCCGCTTTGAGCTGGTGCGCTTTCAACGCGAGAAAGATGGCGGTTCTCGGCTTTGACGAAGTGGAAACGCGGCTCGACGCGGCGACGCTGCGCGACTTGCCGCCGGAGATTTCGCTGCGGTTGCTGGGAGGAGAGATCCAGCGCCGCGGCGGGCCGCCGCCGCGATTGGATCGGCTCGAACGCGCGGCCGAAGTCGTCGCCCAAGCTCTCGCCGAGGGCGCGCCGAAGCGGATCACGCTGGCCGGGTTCTCCATTCGCGTCAACAATCGCGAGGTGACGTTAACATCGGCCCCGCCGCGTTCGCGGGGCCGCGCTAAACCCGAGACAGAGCCGCGCGCGAGCGAGGAAGACCCGTGAACTCAAGCCTGTCCGTCACATCGGAGACGCGGAACCGCTTTGCGTCTCAATGCGCGGTGCTCACTTGGCAAGCGACCCTCACGCGCCTAAGTTACATCTAAATGAAACGTTCCCGGGGATGGGCCCGTGAGCGAATATCACATCACAGGCGCGATATGAACGCACACTTCAGGAACCTCGCCCTATGGGCAATCATCGGCCTGCTGGTCGTGGCGCTCGTCATGCTGTTCCAGCAGCCGGGACAACGCACGCCAATTCGCGACATCTCCTTCAGCGAATTGCTGACCCAGATCGACCAGGGCCGCGTGCATGACGTGACCATCGCCGGCAACGAGATCACCGGCCATTTCTCCGACAATCGCCCCTTCCAGACCTATTCGCCGAACGATCCGTCGCTGGTGCAGCGCTTGCAAAGCAAGAACGTGCAGATCAGCGCCAAGCCGCTCAGCGACGGCAATAGCTGGATGATGACGCTGCTGCTCAACGGCCTGCCGTTGATCGCCTTCCTCGGCGTGTGGATTTTCCTGTCGCGGCAGATGCAAGGCGGCGCGGGTCGGGCGATGGGGTTTGGCAAGTCTAAGGCCAAGCTGCTCACGGAGTCGCAGGGCCGGGTGACGTTCGAGGATGTCGCCGGCGTCGACGAGGCCAAGGAAGACCTCGAGGAGATCGTCGAATTTTTGCGCGATCCGCAGAAATTCCAGCGGCTCGGCGGGCGCATTCCGCGCGGCGTGCTGCTGGTCGGCCCGCCCGGCACCGGCAAGACCCTGCTGGCGCGCGCCATCGCCGGCGAGGCCAATGTGCCGTTCTTCACCATCTCGGGCTCCGATTTCGTCGAAATGTTCGTCGGCGTCGGCGCCTCGCGCGTGCGCGACATGTTCGAGCAGGCCAAGAAGAACGCGCCCTGCATCATCTTCGTCGACGAAATCGACGCGGTGGGCCGTCATCGCGGCGCGGGGCTCGGCGGCGGCAATGACGAGCGCGAGCAGACGCTCAACCAACTGCTGGTCGAGATGGACGGCTTCGAGGCCAATGAAGGCATCATCCTGATCGCCGCGACCAACCGTCCCGACGTGCTCGATCCGGCGCTCATGCGCCCGGGTCGGTTCGATCGCCAGATTCAAGTGCCGAACCCCGATTTCATCGGGCGCGAGAAGATCCTGAAGGTTCACGCCCGCAAGGTGCCGCTGGCGCCGGACGTGGATTTGAAGGTTGTCGCGCGCGGGACGCCGGGCTTTTCGGGCGCCGATCTGATGAACCTCGTCAACGAGGCGGCGCTTCTGGCGGCGCGGCGTTCGAAGAGGATCGTCACGAAGGCCGAGTTCGAGGACGCGCGCGACAAGATCATGATGGGCGCGGAGCGGCGCACGCTGATGATGACCGACGAGGAGAAGCGCCTCACGGCCTTTCACGAGGGCGGCCACGCGCTGGTGTCGATCAACATGAAGGGGTCGATCCCGATCCACAAGGCGACGATCATCCCGCGCGGCCGCGCGCTGGGCATGGTGCAGGGCCTGCCGGAGCGCGACCAGATCTCGCAGAGCTACGAGCAGCTGATCGCCATGCTGGCCATGGCGATGGGCGGGCGCGTCGCGGAGGAGCTGGTGTTCGGCCACGACAACGTGACCTCGGGCGCGGCGAGCGACATCCAGCAGTGCACGCGCGTGGCCAAGGCGATGGTGACGCAGCTGGGCTTCTCGGACAAGCTCGGCACGGTGGCTTACGCCGAGCCGCAGCAGGAGCAGTTCCTGGGCTATTCGGTGGGCCGCCAGCAGAGCATCTCCGAGGCGACGCAGCAGACCATCGACGCCGAGGTGCGCCGCTTCGTGCAGGAGGGCTACGACACCGCCAAGCGCATCCTGACCGAAAAGCGGAAGGACCTCGACACGCTGGCCAAGGGGCTGCTGGAATACGAGACCCTGACCGGCGAGGAGATCGTCAACCTGCTCAACGGCGTGCAACCCGTCCGCGAGGACCTCCCGCCCTCGGCGCCGCAGCCGCCGCGCGCCTCGCCGGTCCCCTCGACCGGCCGAAAGCCCGAGCCCGACGTGGGCGGTTTGGAGCCGCACCCGGTCTAACGCGGACCCCATCGCGAAACAGAATGAAGCCCGGCGCAAGCGCCGGGCTTTATTTTTGTCCCGCGGACTCCACCTTAAGTAGCGGGAGGGCCGGCATTTTAGCTGTTAAGATGAAGGTCTATTCGCCGGGGCTTTTGCGTCGGACGCCTGGATCATGCTAACCAATGCTCCGGTTTCGTATGCGCGAGCGCCGGCGGATGCGATGGGTTCGTCCCACGCACGCGCGGAGCGTCGCCGCGCGATTTTCAATGGCTTGAGGGATCACAGTCAAATGACCCGCTCATATTTTGGAACTGACGGAATCCGCGGCAAGGCGAATGAGAAAATCACGCCGGAACTGGCGCTCAAGATCGGACAAGCCGCCGGCATTATTTTTCAGCGCGGGGAAGGCCGACATCGCGTCGTGATCGGCAAGGACACGCGTCTCTCCGGCTATATGATCGAATATGCGCTGGTCGCCGGCTTCTCGTCGGTGGGGATGGACCCGCTGGTGCTCGGCCCCATGCCGACTCCCGCCGTCGCCATGCTGACGCGCTCGATGCGCGCCGATGTCGGCGTGATGATCTCGGCCTCGCACAACGCCTACGAGGACAATGGCATCAAGCTGTTTGGTCCCGACGGCCACAAATTATCCGACGAGATCGAACTTGAGATCGAGCAATTGCTCGACAGCGATCTCACCCACAAGCTCGCCGCGCCGCACGAGCTTGGACGCGCCCGGCGAATCGACGACGTGCGCGCCCGCTATATCGAATTCGCCAAGCGCACGCTGGCGCGCAACATGAGTTTCGAGGGCCTTCGCGTCGTTCTGGACTGCGCCAATGGCGCGGCCTATCGGGTCGCGCCCGAAGCCTTGTGGGAGCTGGGCGCGGAGGTCATCGCGATCGGCGTGGAGCCGGACGGCTTCAACATCAATCGGGACTGCGGCTCGACCTCTCCCCAGGCGCTGCGCGAGAAGGTGCGGGAACTGCGCGCCGATGTCGGCATCGCGCTCGACGGCGACGCCGACCGCGTCATCATGGTGGATGAACACGGCCATGTGATCGACGGCGATCAGTTGATGGCCGTCGTCGCGGAGAGCTGGCGCGAGCAAAACCTGCTGACGAAACCCGGCATCGTCGCGACCATCATGTCGAACCTCGGCCTCGAGCGCTACCTCGCCTCGCTAAAACTTTCGCTGGAGCGCACGGCGGTCGGCGACCGCTATGTGCTGGAGCGGATGCGCGAGGGCGGATATAACGTCGGCGGCGAGCAGTCCGGCCATGTCATTCTCTCGGACTATTCCACGACTGGCGACGGTCTCGTGACCGCCATGCAGGTGCTCGCCGTGGTGAAGCGCCGCGATCAGCCGGTCAGCGAAGTTTGCCAGCGGTTCGAACCGCTGCCGCAGGTGCTGAAAAATGTCCGCGCGCCGCGCCCCCGGCTCGAAGCCGACACCGTCATCAGCGCCATCGACAACGCGCGCCGCCGGCTTGGCGAACAGGGCCGGCTGGTGATTCGCCCGTCCGGGACGGAGCCGGTCATTCGCGTGATGGGCGAGTGCGACAACCGCGCGTTGATCGAAGAGATCGTCGGCGACGTTTGCGACGCGCTCAGGGCGCCCGCCGAGCTGGCCTGACGAAGGGTCGGTCGGCAAGAAAATCAAAGCAGGAAGCAAGGGATGGCGCGCGCGGCCAAGCGGGCGCGCGATCTATTTGTCGTCGCTTCGGTAAACCTTTATTTTCCTTAACTTGTAAGGTTAACCTCACTTTAAACCTTTAACGTCATCTTCCCTTCCGTTGGCATCTTGCCGCGGGTCCGCGTTGCGACCTTTTCGAGCGAAGGGAAGACACACCATGGGCAGATCCAAAGCCCTCATTCTGGCGACGCTCGTCGCCGCCGGCGCGAGTTCCGCCGCATTTGGCGCGGACCTGCTCCCTCCCCCTCCACCACTCGGGCCCCCGCCGCCGATGGATGTGGGCGGCGGCTGGTATTTGCGCGGCGACGTGGGCGTCGGCGCGCTTCAGATGAATTCGTGGCGCTCGACGCTGCAGCCCTTTGACGAGACCGGACAGTCCCTGGCCAACTCGGGCAATTATATCGTCCCCGCTTTCGCCTCCATTGGCGATACGACCTTCGCCGGCGTCGGCTTCGGTTATCAGTTCAATCACTGGTTCCGCGCCGACATCACCGGCGAATATCGCACGGAGGCGACCTACCGGGCCGGCCTCGCCGGCGTCAACGCCTATAGCGGCTGGACCGGATTCGACACCTACAATGGCGGCGTCAGCACCGCCCTGTTCATGGCGAACGGCTATTTCGATCTCGGCACATGGTATGGCGTCACGCCCTTCGTCGGCGGCGGCGTCGGCATCGCCGCCCATAGGTTCGCGGGGCTGACCGACTCGGGCGGCGGCGTCGCCACCGACGCCACGCCGACCAACTTCGCCTGGGCGGTGATGGCGGGCCTGGCGCTCAATGTGACGCCCAATCTCAAGATCGAGCTTGGCTATCGCTACGTCGACATGGGCAATATCAACAGCAATCCGATCCAATGCCTGCAACCTCAGGGATGCTGGCAAGAGCGGCACTCCTTCGACCTCGCCTCCCAGGAAATTCGGCTAGGCTTGCGCTACGCTTTCGTCAGCATGCCGGTTCCCATGGGTCCGCTCGTGACCAAATATTGAGCCTTCGCCAGCAAAAGCGAATAAGCGGCGCGCGGCCAAAAGCCCGCGCCGTTTTCTTTTGGGTTTCGCGATTTTCGCGCGAGGCCGCCCTCGCCTCGCCGCGAAAAATCCGGCATAGCTGGCGTAATGCCGCCACGCCGAACCCCCATCGCCGATCAAGAGCCCTTGCCGCCCGGCGGCAACGCGCCCGAGCTTAGCGTCTCGGAACTCGCCAACGCGCTGAAGCGCACGGTCGAGGACCGTTTCGGCCTGGTGCGCGTGCGCGGCGAGGTCAGCAATTATCGCGGCCCCCACTCCTCCGGCCATGTCTATTTTTCGTTGAAGGACGCGACCGCGCGGCTCGACGCGGTGATCTGGAAGGGCGCTTTCGCGCGCCTCAAGATCAAGCCCGAGGAGGGCATGGAGGTCGTGGCGACCGGCAAGCTCACGACCTTTCCCGGCAAATCCTCCTATCAGATCGTCATAGAGGCGCTCGAGCCGGCGGGGGTCGGCGCGCTGATGGCGCTGCTCGACGAACGCCGCCAGCGCCTCGTCGCCGAGGGCCTGTTCGACGCCGAGCGCAAGCGTCCCCTGCCCTTTCTGCCGCGGGTGATCGGCGTGATCACTTCGCCGACCGGCGCCGTGATTCGAGACATTTTGCATCGCCTGAGCGATCGTTTCCCGCGCCGCGTGCTGGTTTGGCCGGTGCGCGTTCAAGGCGAAACCAGCGCCGCGGAGGTCGCGGCGGCGATCGCCGGATTCAACGCGCTGGAAGCGGGTGGAGCCATCCCGCGCCCCGACGTGCTGATTGTCGCGCGCGGCGGCGGCTCGCTCGAAGATCTCTGGAGCTTTAACGAGGAGATCGTCGCGCGCGCGGCGGCGGCCAGCGCGATCCCGCTGATCGCCGCGATCGGTCACGAGACCGACACCACCTTGATCGACTTCGCCGCCGATCTACGCGCGCCGACGCCGACGGCGGCGGCCGAAAAAGCCGTGCCGGTGCGCGCCGAACTGATCGAACAGATCGCGACGCTCGCCCGCCGGCTCGCCGGGGCGGAGCGGCGGCTGCTCGACAACCAGGCGTCGCGCCTCGCCAACTTCAAGCGTCTGCTCGCCTCGCCCGATCAGGCCCTCGCGACGCCGCGCCAGCGCCGGGATCTCGCGCAGGAGCGAATGCGCGCCGCGTTGCGCCGCGGTCTCGACCGGCGGCGGCTGCGCCTGTCGCGCGCCGCGCAAGTGCTGGCGCGCCATTCGCCGCGGGCGGAGCTGGCGCGCGCCGGCGAGAAGATCAAGGGCCTGACGGCCCGCTTGCGCCAAGGCCTTTTCGCGCGGGTCGCCTTGGCGAAACAAGAGCGCGCCGGCGCGAAGCAACGGCTGACCGCCGCGAGCGAGCGGCTGGCGCGGGCCTTTTTGGCGAACATGCGGGAAAGACGCGAGAGGTTGGCGCGGCTGGAGCAATTGCGCCAATCGCTCGGCCACGCATCGGTGCTGGCGCGCGGCTTCGCGCTGGTGCGAGACGAGGACAACCGGCTGGTCCGGGCCGCCGCCGCCGTCGCGGCGGGCCAAAGGCTGCGGCTGCAATTCGCCGACGGCGAGATCGCCGCCAAGGCGCTTGGAGGGGAGGAGCCGCTTGCAGGGGAGGAGCCGCTTGGAGTGGGCGAGCCGCCGCGAAGCCTCGCGCCGCCGCCCGAAAAGCCCCGCCCCGCGCGCAAACGCAAGAACGACGATCAGGGATCGCTGTTTTGAGATTAAAGTCTTTCCGGTTCAATCTAAACCGGAAATACTCTAGTTGGCGAGGCCGACCGCCTTGCCGATCGAGTTCGATCGGGTTCGACCACCAGGACGGCTTGACGCTGGGGTCTTTCCAGGTCGACATGTCCTTGGTGGGACGACGAAAACCTTCCGGCGGCTCGGTCAAGACCTTGCGCGGCGGTTCGTCCCCGTTCGCGTTCGCGCCGCTGCCGCTGTTGGCGGCGCGAGCGCCATGACGGTGGGCGCCTTCTTGATCGACCGGCCAGGAAGCGGGGCGGTCCGCGCCCGCGCGCGGCTCCGGCAAGGCCGTCCGATTAGGAGGGACCACGATTTTCGGGCGCTCGCGATAGTCGATTTTTTCGCCGCTCGAATTTGAATCCACGCCGAACAGTCCGAGCAAGGCGCCTCCGACGGAGGCGTCGTCGCTCGCGCGCGCCGGCGCCGCGCCCAGCGCGCCAAGAGCCGCGCTCGCCGCGATAATCGCGGTCAATGTCGGCCGTCTCAAATTGCGCACCAGCTTCATTGCATAAGACTCCTTGCGATCAACGGACCCACATTCTCGACGGGCCGCGGCGACGCTTCGCATAATTTCCAACCAGACTCGATTTTTTTGGCCTTTTAGAGGCAAGCCCGCGCCTATTAACGCAAAAGCGCGAGCTTTGCGAGTCGACGCGGCGGGCTTCAACGCGCCGGCGCGTCGGACGGCGGCGCGGGAACGACCAAGTTTTCGAGCAACAACAGCGCCACGCCGACAGTAATCGCCACGTCTGCGAGATTGAATACGTAATTGGCCAAGGGCCCCACCGGCAGGCTGGTGTGGAGGAAAAAGAAATCCGCCACCGCCCCGCGCAGCCAGCGGTCCGTCACATTGCCGAGCGCGCCGCCGATGATCAGTCCAAGCCCGAGCGCGACAATGCGCGCGCGCGATCTCCAAAGCCAGAGAAGCAGGCCGCCCACGATCAATAGCTGAGCGCCCAGGAGCAAGCCGCGCGCCATGTCGTCGTGAACGGAAAACAGCGAATAGGAAACGCCGTGGTTCCAACTCAGCATAACGTCGAGAAAAGGCGTCAGTCGGATCGGCTGCCGCTCGCCGATGTCGAAGACCTTCAGCATCCAATATTTATGCCCCTGATCGATCGCCAGCGCGGCGGCGGCGGCGGCGAACCCGAGCCAACGGGGCGCGTAATGGAATCTTTGTCCGCTCAACAGGGCCTCGCGAGGACGCGCCGCCGGCTGAGATCGGGCGACCGCTCTCCTTTCGCGTAAGCCCGCGGAAGCGTCAAGCGGCGGTCGCCCGCGAATTGGGCGCGCCCGAGAATCGCCAAGATTCCCCAAGATTGGCGCGAGCGGCGGCCTTGACAGGCGTGGGCGGCGCAACTATCTACCCGACAGCCTGCTGGCACTCATCTGTCGCGAGTGCCAACAGGCTTTCCCTTGCCCCTTTGTCGAACGGCGCCGCGGCGTGTTCGGCGTAATAAAGGAAGATTGCAACATGGCATTCCGTCCCCTGCATGACCGGGTCGTGGTCAAGCGCCTCGAAGGCGAAGAGAAGACCAAGGGCGGCATCATTATTCCCGACAGCGCCAAGGAAAAGCCCCAGGAAGGCAAGATCGTCGCGGTCGGCCCCGGCGCTCGCGACGAAAGCGGCAAGCTGGTTCCGCTCGACGTGAAGGCCGGCGACCGCATTCTGTTCGGCAAATGGTCCGGCACCGAGGTCAAGGTCGACGGCGACGACCTGCTGATCATGAAGGAAAGCGACGTCCTCGGCATCGTCGAGTAACGCGCCTTCGACCGCTAAACCGAAATTTCTCCCTCAAGGAGTTGAAAGACAATGGCCGCTAAAGACATCCGCTTCTCATCCGACGCGCGCGACCGCATTCTGCGCGGCGTCGAAATCCTCAACAACGCCGTGAAGGTGACGCTCGGCCCGAAGGGCCGCAACGTCGTCATCGAAAAATCCTTCGGCGCCCCGCGCATCACCAAGGACGGCGTGACCGTCGCCAAGGAAATCGAGCTTTCCGACAAGTTCGAAAACCTCGGCGCCCAGCTGGTGCGCGAAGTCGCCTCCAAGCAGAACGACAACGCCGGCGACGGCACCACCACCGCGACCGTGCTCGCGGCCTCGATCGCCCGCGAAGGCGCCAAGGCCGTCGCCGCCGGCTTGAACCCGCTCGACCTGAAGCGCGGCATCGATCTCGCCGTCGAGGCGGTCGTCGCGCATCTGAAGACCAACTCCAAGAAGGTGACCTCCAACGACGAAATCGCCCAGGTCGGCACGATTTCGGCGAATGGCGACGTCTTCATCGGCAAGGAAATCGCCAAGGCGATGGACAAGGTCGGCAAGGAAGGCGTCATCACGGTCGAAGAGGCCAAGAGCCTCGACACCGAGACCGTCATCGTCGAGGGCCTGCAATTCGATCGCGGCTATCTCTCGCCCTACTTCATCACCAACGCCGAGCGTCTGGTCGCCGAGCTGGACGAGCCCTACATCCTGATCCACGAGAAGAAGCTCTCGACGCTGCAGCCGCTGCTGCCGATCCTCGAAGCCGTGGTGCAGACCGGCAAGCCCTTGCTGATCGTCGCCGAGGACGTAGAGGGCGAGGCCCTGGCCACGCTCGTCGTCAACAAGCTGCGCGGCGGCCTCAAGATCGCCGCCGTCAAGGCGCCGGGCTTCGGCGACCGCCGCAAGGCCATGCTTGAAGACATCGCCATCCTGACCGGCGGCGAATTGATCGCCGAGGACCTCGGCATCAAGCTGGAAAACGTGACGCTCGCCCAGCTCGGCCGCGCCAAGCGCGTGCGCATCGACAAGGAGACCACCACGGTCATCGACGGCGCCGGCGCCAAGTCGGACATCGAGGGTCGCGTCGCTCAGATCAAGGAGCAGATCAAGGAGACGACCTCGGATTATGACCGCGAGAAGCTCCAGGAGCGTCTCGCCAAGCTCGCGGGCGGCGTCGCGGTGATCCGCGTCGGCGGCGCGACCGAGGTCGAGGTCAAGGAGAAGAAGGACCGCGTCGACGACGCCCTCAACGCCACCCGCGCGGCGGTCGAGGAAGGCGTTTCCCCCGGCGGCGGCGTGGCGCTGCTGCGCGCCATCGCGTCGCTGGACACCGTGCAGGTCGCCAACACCGATCAGAAGACCGGCGTCGACATCGTGCGCAAGGCGATCCAGACCCCGGCCCGCCAGATCGTCGACAACGCCGGCGGCGACGGCGCCGTCGTGGTTGGCAAGCTGATGGAAGCCACGGAATACGGCTATGGCTTCGACGCCCAGAACGGCGTCTACGGCGACCTCGTGAAGCTCGGCATCATCGATCCGACCAAGGTCGTGCGCACGGCGTTGCAGGACGCGGCGTCGATCGCCGGCCTGATCGTCACCACCGAGGCGACGATCACCGAGGCCCCCAAGAAGGACTCGCCGCAGATGCCGGGCGGCCACGGCGGCATGGGCGGCATGGACTTCTAAATCCGCGTTTCGCTTCGCGACAAAACAGGAGGCCCCGGTTATTCCGGGGCCTTTTGTTTTGTGACAATGGCCGCGTCGCGAAACGCGTTGCGCCGCAGCATGACGAATCCCGCGCGGCGGCTCGGCTTGCGTTGGAAATTGTTGCAGGATCAGCCAAGCTCGTTTACCATCTGTCGCAAGAGACGCCTAAGCTAGAGGCGTCCGAAAGCGACGGGGGACGGCGCGATGTCAAGCTCAATTGGATCATGGCTACGGAAATGCCGACGGGGATTTCGGCGACCATCTGAAAACCTATAAGGGCTTCCTGAATCTGCTGATCTACGCCACCGGCGGGTCGGTCCTGACCCTCATTCTCATGTATTTTTTCCTGGCGCGCTAAACGCGAGCACCCCGAGGCCAAGCCGTCATGAGCGACCATCATGGGAGACCATGACGGGGCATGCGCCTTGGCGCTATTGGAGTCCCTAATGCGCATCGCTGTCCTCGCCGAAACCGATAAATCCGAACCCCGCGTCGCCGCGACGCCGGAGACTGTCAAGAAATTCATCGGGCTCGGCGCGGAAATCGCCGTGCAAGCGGGGGCCGGACGGGCGTCGGGCTTTTCCGACGCCGATTACGCCTCCGCCGGAGCGAAAATCGGCGCCTCGGCGGCCGAGACGGCGACCGCGGCGGATGTGATCCTGCGCGTGCGCCGTCCCTCGGGCGGCGAAATCAGAGGCGCGAAAAGCGGCGCGGCGGTGGTCGCCATCCTCGATCCTTTCGGCCACGAATCCGCCCTCAAGGAACTGGCCGGCGCCGGCGCGACGGCTTTCGCGATGGAGCTCATGCCGCGCATCACCCGCGCGCAGTCGATGGACGTGCTGTCCTCGCAGGCCAATATCGCCGGCTATCGCGCGGTCATCGACGCCGCCGCCGAATATGGCCGCGTCCTCCCGATGATGATGACGCCGGCCGGCACGGTTCCGGCGGCGCGCGTCTTTATCATGGGCGTCGGCGTGGCGGGACTGCAGGCCATCGCCACGGCGCGGCGGCTCGGCGCGATCGTCACGGCGACCGACGTGCGTCCGGCCACCAAGGAGCAGGTCGAGTCGCTCGGCGCGAAGTTCATCGCGGTCGAAAACGACGAATTCAAACAGGCCGAGACCTCGGGCGGCTACGCCAAGGAAATGTCCGCCGAATATCAAGCCGCGCAGGCGCAGCTGATCGGCGCCCATATCGCCAAGCAGGACATCGTGATCACGACGGCGCTAATCCCGGGCCGTCCGGCGCCCAGGCTCGTTTCGGCCGCGCAGGTTCACACGATGCGCGCCGGTTCGGTGATCGTCGATCTCGCCGCCGAGCGCGGCGGCAATTGCGAATTGACCAAGCCCGGCGAGACGGTCGTGGTCGACGGCGTGAAGATAGTCGCCGCCGTCTGCCTCGCGGGACGGTTGGCGTCGACGGCGTCCAGCCTTTACGCCAAAAACCTGTTGGCCTTCGTCGAGACGATGATCTCCAAGGAAACCAAGCAATTGGCGATCAATTGGGACGACGAGCTGGTGAAGGCCACCTGTCTCACTCGCGATGGCGCCGTGATCGACCCGCGCTTTCAACCCAAAGCCTGAGCCGGCAAGAACATCCACCAGAGAAGGGCGCTAAGCGATGGCCAACGACTCAACGCAGCAATTGCTGGAAAAGGCGCAAGCCGCCGCGGAAGCCGCGCGGCATCTGGCGGACCAGGCGCAAGCCTATTCCGAACAACTCGCCCAGACCGCGGCCGCCGCGACGGCGCATGGGCTTGGCGGCGGCGCGATCGACCCGGTTGTGTTCCGGCTGGCGATATTCGCGCTGGCGGTGTTCGTCGGCTATTACGTCGTCTGGTCGGTGACCCCTGCCCTGCATACGCCGCTGATGTCGGTGACCAACGCGATTTCCTCGGTGATCGTCGTCGGCGCGCTGCTGTCGGTGGGCGTCGAAGCCTCCTCGGCGGCCGATACCGGGGCGGGTTGGGCCCGCTGGTTCGGTTTCATCGCGCTCACCCTCGCCAGCGTGAACATCTTCGGCGGCTTCCTCGTCACCGAACGCATGTTGTCAATGTATAAGAAGAAGGGCTAACGGCAATGAGCGCCAATCTCACGGCCCTTCTCTATCTCGCGTCGGGCGTTCTATTCATTCTCGCGCTGCGCGGCCTCTCGTCGCCGGCGACCTCGCGGCAGGGCAATCAATACGGCATGATCGGCATGGCCATCGCCGTGGCGACGACGCTGCTGCTGCATGTTCCGAGCTTCACGAGCTTGCTGCTGATCGTCGTCGGCGTCGGGATCGGCGGCGGAATCGGCGCCACCGTCGCGCGGCGCATTCCGATGACCAACGATGCCCGAACTGGTCGCCGGCTTTCACGCGCTGGTCGGCCTCGCGGCCGTGCTGGTCGCGGGGAGCGCGTTCTTCGCGCCGCAAGCTTTCGGCATTGGCTCGGGCGGCGACATCGAGGGCGGCAGCCTGTTCGAAATGTCGCTGGGCGCGGGGATCGGCGCGATCACCTTCACCGGCTCGATCATCGCCTTTCTAAAACTCTCCGAACGCATGACCGGCAAGCCGATCCTGCTGCCCGAGCGCCATACGATCAACATTCTGCTGGGCGTCGGAATACTCGCCTGCATCGCGCTGTTCGTCGGCTCCGAGAGCGGAATCTGGCTGTTCCTGCTGATCGTGCTTTCGCTGGTGGTCGGCGTGACGCTGATCATCCCGATCGGCGGCGCCGACATGCCGGTGGTCGTGTCGATGCTCAACTCATACTCCGGCTGGGCGGCGGCGGGCATCGGCTTCACGCTCGGCAATCTGGCGTTGATCATCACCGGCGCGCTGGTGGGTTCGTCGGGCGCGATCCTCTCCTACATCATGTGCAAGGCGATGAACCGCTCCTTCATCTCCGTCATTCTCGGCGGATTTGGCGGCGAGGTGGCGGCGGTGGGCGGCGCCAAGGAAACGCGCCCGGTCAAGCAGGGTTCGGCCGAGGACGCCGCCTATATCATGAAGAACGCCGGCAAGGTCATTGTCGTGCCGGGCTATGGCATGGCGGTGGCGCAGGCGCAGCACGCGCTGCGCGAAATGGCGGACCTGCTCAAGAAAGAAGGCGTCGAGGTCACCTACGCGGTCCATCCCGTGGCGGGGCGCATGCCCGGCCATATGAACGTGCTGCTCGCCGAAGCCAATGTGCCCTATGACGAAGTGTTCGAACTCGAGGACATTAATTCCGAGTTCGCGCAGACCGACGTGGCCTTCGTCATCGGCGCCAACGACGTGACCAATCCCGCCGCCAAGACCGACAAGACCTCGGCGATCTACGGCATGCCCGTCCTCGACGTCGAAAAGGCGAAGACCGTGCTGTTCCTCAAGCGCGGCATGGGATCGGGCTACGCGGGCGTCGAGAACGAACTGTTCTTTCGGCCCAACACCATGATGCTGTTCGGCGACGCCAAGAAGACCGTCGAATCGATCATCAAGGCCTTGGCTTACTAACGAACGCGAACAAGCGCGCATTTGGCCCGGGACCGCCGTAAAGGGCGCCCGGGCCTTTTCTATTTTAAAGGGCGTCGACATCCTCGCGCGGGCGCGCTCCTTCCTGTCGGCGCGGTTGCAATGCGCGGCGCGCCCCGGGCGAATTTAAGCTAACCGACCAGGCCGCGCCGGGTTAGACTGCGCCCCCGCCTTCAGGAACACAGCCATGGTCATGCCGATTTACGACGACGCGCCAATGCGCTTCATGCGCCGCCCTTGGGTGAATTGGACGTTGATCTTCGTGAATGTCGCGGTGTTTATCGTCGTGCAGAGCGAGATATTCGGCGATCCGCTGACCGTCATGCGCGGCTTCGCGATCATTCCGCGCGTGTTGTTCGGCGAGGCGGCGCTCGCCAAATGGGTCGTCGGCCCGCCGGCGCCGCTCACGCTGTTGACGGCGCTGTTCTTTCATTCCAGCCTTTTGCATATCCTTGGCAATATGCTGTTCCTCTATGTCTTCGGCGACAACGTCGAAGACGCGATGGGCTCGCTTCATTACTTGTTGTTTTATCTCTCATGCGGCGTCGCCTCCGGTGTCGTCTTCGCCTATGCGTCTCCTCACTCGATTACGCCGCTGGTCGGCGCTTCCGGCGCGATCTCCGGGGTTTGCGCGGCCTTTTTGCTGCTGCATCCACGCTCGACGATTTTCGGCCTCGTGCTGGGCGTCCTGCCGATCCACGCTCCGGCGTGGATGTTCGTGGGGACCTGGATCATCCTGCAGTTCATCAACGCGGCCTCGGGCGAAACCGGCCATGTCGCCTGGTTCGCGCATGTCGGCGGCATCTTGGCCGGCCTCGCCCTGACGCCGATCTTCAAGCGGCGCGGCGTGAGGCTTTTCGACCCGCCGCCACGCCCAACTCCGCGGCTAGAGCAAAACGAAGCCCCGCCGCCGCGAGAGTAACGCCGCGCGGCGGCGCTTCGGGTTTGACTTGAGCCAATGCGCCCGTTACCACAGCGCCCTCAAGATTGTTTCGCGGCGAGGCCCGTCGCTTCGCGCCGCGGAAACGTACAACCGCCGAGAAAACTGGCGTCTTTTCGGTTTGGCCCGAAACCGCGAGGACTCCAGCGCTTCGCTGCTTAACGCGACGCAAGGTCACGCTCGCTTAGGAGTTGCTCGATGAAAATTCTCGTCCCCGTTAAGCGGGTGGTCGATTACAACGTGAAGATCAGGGTCAAGGCCGACGGCTCGGGCGTCGATCTCGCCAATGTCAAGATGTCGATGAATCCGTTCGACGAGATCGCCGTCGAGGAAGCCCTGCGCCTCAAGGAAGCCGGCAAGGCGACGGAAGTCATCGTGGTGTCGATCGGACCGGCCAAGGCCGACGAGACCCTGCGCACCGGCCTCGCCATGGGCGCCGATCGCGGCATTCTGGTCAAGACCGACGATCCCGTCGAGCCGCTCGCCGTCGCCAAGATTCTCGCCAAGATCGTCGCCGAGGAGCAACCCGGCCTCGTCATTCTCGGCAAGCAGGCCATCGACGACGACAGCAACCAGACCGGCCAGAGCCTCGCGGCGCTGCTCGGCTGGGGACAGGGAACCTTCGCGTCGAAGGTCGAGATTTCCGGCGATAGCGTCGACGTGACGCGCGAAATCGACGGCGGCCTGCAAACCGTGACCTTGAAGCTGCCGGCGATCGTCACCACCGATCTGCGCCTCAACGAGCCGCGCTACGCCAGCCTGCCCAATATCATCAAGGCGAAGAAGAAAGAGGTCGCGGCCAAGACGCCCGCCGATTACGGCGTCGACATCGCGCCGCGCCTCGAAGTGCTCAAGACCGCCGAGCCGCCGACCCGCAAGGCCGGCGTCAAGGTCGGCTCCGTCCCGGAGCTGGTGGCCAAACTCAAGGAAGCGGGAGTTCTATAATCATGACGACGCTCCTCCTCGCGGAAACAGCCGGCGGCGCCCTCGCGCCCGCCACCGCCAAGGCGCTCACGGCGGCCAGGGAAATCGGCGGCGCCGTTCATATTCTCGTCGCGGGCTCGGGCCTGCGCGGAGCGGCCGAACAGGCGGCCAAGCTCGCCGGCGTAGAAGAAGTGCTGCTCGCGGACGACGCCGCCTATGACCATTTGCTGGCGGAACCCGTCGCCGCGCTCATCCTGGGCCTCGCCGGCGGCTATGACGTGATCATCGCGCCGTCGACCAGCGCGACCAAGAACGTGCTGCCGCGCGTGTCGGCGCTGCTGGACGTGGCGCAGATTTCGGACATCATCAAAGTTGTCGCGCCCGACACTTTCGAACGCCCGATCTACGCCGGCAACGCCATTCAGACCGTGCGCTCCAAGGACGCCAAGAAAGTCATCACCGTCCGCACCACCGCCTTCGCGGCGACGGGCGAGGGCGGCGCGGCGCCGATCAAGACCGTCGCCGGCGCGATCGACGCGCAGGGCCTGTCGTCCTTCAAGAGCGAGGCGCTGGCGAAATCCGAGCGTCCCGAACTGACCGCCGCCAAGATCATCGTTTCGGGCGGCCGCGGCCTCGGCAGCGCCGAGAATTTCGGCAAATTCATCGAGCCGGTGGCCAACCGCCTCAACGCCGCGATCGGCGCGTCGCGCGCGGCGGTGGACGCGGGCTATGCGCCCAACGATCTGCAGGTCGGCCAGACCGGCAAGGCGGTGGCTCCCGATCTCTACATAGCCGTCGGCATTTCCGGAGCGATCCAGCATCTGGCCGGCATGAAGGACTCCAAGATCATCGTCGCCATCAATAAGGACGAAGAAGCCCCGATCTATCAGGTCGCGGACTTCGGCCTCGTGGCCGATCTCTTCAACGCCCTTCCCGAACTCGACGCCGAACTGGCCAAGAGCGGGCGCTGAACAAAAGAACAGGAAAACGCCTCGCGGGCGTTCCGGCATGGACCGGGAACGCCCGCGGAGCCCGGAAAAGCTTGACGTTATCCGCTTGATCGACGAATGCCTTTCATTTCTCCGACGTTTTTACGAAATCGCGGTTTTCACGGGGAACAAAGCCGCGCTATATTGCAGTGCATACAAATGTCCGAAATCTCGCTAAGGGCGCCGCAATCATGAGTCTCGAAATTCGCAAGATCGGTGTAATCGGCGCGGGGCAGATGGGCAAGGGTATCGCCCAGGTCTGCGCGCTTGCCGGGCTGGATGTCGCGCTGAACGACGTGAGCGCCGAACGCATTTCCGCCGGGATCAACGATATTGCGGCGCAACTGCAAAAGTCCGTCGATCGCGGACAGCTCGACGCCGCGGGGCGCGACGCCGCCGTCGCGCGGCTGTCGGCGGCGCCCGCCCTGCCGGATTTCCGCGACGCCGACATGGTCATCGAGGCCGCTTCGGAAAGCGAGGAGGTCAAGCGCAAGATATTGTCGGATATAGCGCTTGTCCTGAAGCCGGACGCCATCATCGGCACCAACACCTCGTCGATCTCGATCACCCGCCTCGCGGCCGTATCGGGACGGCCAGAGCGCTTCATCGGCATTCACTTCATGAATCCCGTGCCGAAGATGGCGCTCGTCGAGCTCATTCGCGGCATCGCGACGGACGACCGCACTTTCGAGGAAACGCGCGAATTCATCACCAAGCTCGGCAAGACGATCACCGTCTCGGAGGACTTCCCGGCCTTTATCGTCAACCGCATCCTGCTGCCGATGATCAACGAGGCGGTCTACACGCTCTATGAGGGCGTCGGATCGGTGGAAGCCATCGACACCGCGATGAAGCTCGGCGCCAATCACCCGATGGGGCCGCTCCAGCTCGCGGATTTCATCGGGCTCGACGTTTGCCTTTCCGTCATGCAGGTTCTGCACGAGGGGCTCGCGGACTCCAAATATCGGCCCTGCCCGCTGCTGGTGAAATATGTCGAGGCCGGCTGGCTCGGACGCAAGACGCAGCGCGGCTTTTACGATTACCGCGGCGGCTCGCCGGTTCCGACGCGCTGACGTTACGTCTTTATTAGGAAAAAGCGGCTCAAGCTCCGTCGATCCGAAGTCGATACGCGAGGCAGCGCCCAATGTTCGACGTCCTCATCACGATCGCGACGGGGCTGTTCTTCACCAAATACTGGTCGAAATGGCGCTATGGCTATTTCGACTTTTTTTGCGCGGGCGCGGCGATCGTCGGCGCCTTTTTGTTGCCCGCGCTGGCGGAAAAATTCGTCCCGGAGTTTTCCGACCTCGGCGTGATCGCGTTCGACGCCGGCGGGGCTCTGTTGGGCTGCCTGCTTTACGACGCGGCCAGCTTCGGGTGGCGCTGAGAGCGCGCGATGGAATAAGAGTCTTCCCGGTTCAACCCGAACCGGGAAGACTCTAATTTTTTTGTTTTGTCGCGCTTTCCGCGGCAAAACCGGCCTCCACTTTTGCCGAAAGCGCTTTAATCCTTCAAACCCAGCTTCGCGATGAGATCGGGCCGCCGCGCGCGGGTGAGGCGCAGGGACTCATCCCGCCGCCAGCGCGCGATCTTGGCGTGATCGCCCGACAATAAAACAGGCGGAATCTCGCGTCCCTCGAAGTCGCGCGGGCGGGTATATTGCGGATATTCCAGCAGTCCGCCTTCGAAACTTTCCTCGGCGCCGGAAGCCTCTTCGCCCATCACGCCCGGCAAAAGCCGCACGCAGGCGTCCATCAGCGCCAGCGCCGCGATTTCGCCGCCCGAGAGAATGTAATCGCCGACGGAGACCTCCTCCAGTCCGCGCGCGGCGATCACCCGCTCGTCGACGCCCTCGAAGCGCGCGCAGAGTATCAGCGCGCCTGGTCCTCGCGCGAATTCGCGCACGCGCGCTTGGCTAAGGGGCGCGCCGCGCGGACTCATCAGCAGAAACGGGCGCCCGTCGTCCGGCGCGGCCGCGGCGTCGATCGCGGCGCAAAGAACGTCGGCGCGCATCACCATGCCGGGTCCGCCGCCGGCCGGCGTATCGTCCACGGCGCGATGGCGCCCCAGGCCATGTTCGCGCAGCTGCCGCGTCTCCAGCTCCCAAACGCCGCGCGCGAGCGCGTCGCCGGCCAATGACAGGCCGAGCGGGCCCGGAAACATTTCGGGAAACAGGGTCAGAACGGTCGCGCGCCACATGCGGCGGTTATGGCATGGGGGACGGCTCGCCGGAAGGGCGCCGCGCCTCTATCCTTCGCCCTCGATCTCCTCGGGCGGCGCGATCACCACGCGTCCGCCGGCGATGTCCACGATCGGAACCACCGCCTTGGTGAAGGGGAACATCAGGGTCTCGCCGCCCTGAGGCGGGCGAACCTCAAGAATGTCGCCGGCGCCGAAGTTGCGCACCGCCAGCACATGGCCGAGCGTCGCGCCCTCGACGGTCTCGGCGCGCAGCCCTTCGAGATCGGCGAGATAAAACTCGTCCTCGTCCGGCTCGGGCAATTTCGCGCGAGGCGCGTAAAGCTCGATCCTCGTCAGTTTTTCCGCGCCGGCGCGGTCGCCGACGCCCTCGACGCGCGCCACCAGCATGTCCTTGCCCTGCGGCCGGACATGGGCGAGCACGAAGCTTCGCGCGCCGCTCTTGTCGAACAGCGGGCCGTAACGCGCGATCGCCAGAGGGTCGGCGGTGAAGCTTTGCAGGCGGATTTCGCCGCGCACGCCATGCGGCGCGCCGAAACGCCCCAGCAACACCAACTCCCGCCCCGGTTTGGAAGCGGGAGGCGCGTTGTCGCTCACTCGGCGGCGGGAGCGGCGGCGGCGGCCGCGGCGGCGCGTTCCTGCGCCTTCTTCTTCGGCAGGGCCTTTTCGGGATTGTTGCGCTTTTCGCGCTTGCCGACGCCGACGCTCTCGAGCAGGCGGGCCACGCGGTCGGTCGGGGTCGCGCCCTTGCCGATCCACTCCTTGGCCTTTTCCGCGTCGAGCACGAGGCGGTCGGCGGCGTCCTTGGCCTTCAACGGATCGAAGGTGCCGAGGCGCTCGATGAAGCGGCCATCGCGCGGCGAGCGCGAATCGGCGACGACGACGCGATAGAAGGGGCGCTTCTTGGCGCCGCCGCGAGACAGTCTGATTTTAAGCGACATGAGTTTTTCCTTTTTTCGATCTTACGAGAGACGCGACGCTTGAAGCGCCGCGCGCTATTTTTTCTTCCCGAACGGATTGAGCCCGCTCAGAAGACTTTTGCCGCCAAGACCCGGCAAGACCGGGCTTTGGCGAAAACAATTCCTTCGGCGGCGCCTCCGGCAGACCGCCCGTCGGCGGAGCCGCTCCGCCGGCGCCGAGCTTCTTTTGCAGTTCGGCGATTTCCTGCTGCGACGGCATTTGCATGCCGCCCATGCCCATCATCTGCGCGGCCTTGCCCATCAGCCCGCCGCGCTTGCCGGCGCCCATCGACTTCATCAGATCGGCCATGCCGCGATGCTGCTTCAGCAGCTTGTTGACTTCCTCGACCTTGACGCCCGAGCCCGCCGCGATGCGGCGCTTGCGCGAGGCTTTCAATATGTCGGGGTTGCGCCGCTCCTTGGGCGTCATCGACAGGATGATGGCGCGCTGGCGCTTGATCACCTTCTCATCGATATTGGCGGCGGCGAATTGCTCCTTCATCTTGGCGACGCCGGGCAAGAGCCCCATGATGCCGCCAATCCCGCCCATTCTTTCCGCCATGGCGAGCTGATCGCAAAGGTCTTGCAGATCGAATTTGCCCTTGGCCATGCGCTGCGCGGCGCGCTCGGCCTCCTGCGCGTCGATCGTCGCGGCGGCCTTTTCGACCAGCGCCACGATGTCGCCCATGCCGAGAATGCGGTCGGCGATTCGCTTGGGCGCGAATTCGTCGAGCGCGTCCATTTTTTCGCCGGTGGCGATCAGCTTGATCGGCTTGCCCGTGACGAAGCGCATCGACAGCGCGGCGCCGCCGCGTCCGTCGCCATCCATGCGCGTCAGCACAATGCCGGTGATGCCCACCCGCGCGTCGAAGTTCTTGGCGAGATTGACGGCGTCCTGGCCGGTCAGCGCGTCGGCGACGAGCAGGATTTCATGCGGACTGGCGTAGGACTTGATGTCCGCCATCTCCTGCATCAACGGCTCGTCGATATGGGTGCGGCCCGCCGTGTCGAGCAGCACGACGTCGTAGCCCTCGAATCTCGCCGCCTCCATCGCCCGCCGGGTGATCTGCAACGGCGTCTGATTCGGGACGATCTCCAGCGTGTCGACCCCAACCTGCCGGCCGAGAATCGCGAGCTGCTCCTGCGCCGCGGGCCGCTTTACGTCGAGCGAGGCCATCAGCACGCGCTTTTTCTCGCGCTCCTTGAGGCGCTTGGCGAGCTTGGCGGTCGTCGTGGTCTTGCCGGCGCCCTGCAAGCCGACCATCATGACGGTCACCGGCGGGCGGACTTCCAGATCGATCGGCTCGGCTTTGTCGCCCAGGGTTTCGACGAGAACGTCGTTGACGATCTTGATGACCATCTGGCCGGGCGAAACCGACTTGACGACATTGGCGCCGACCGCGCGGGCTTGCACCTTGTCGGTGAAGGAGCGGACCACGTCGAGCGCCACGTCGGCGTCGAGCAAGGCCCGGCGCACCTCGCGCAACGCCTCGGCGACGTCGGCCTCGGAAAGCGCGCCGCGCCGCGTGAGCTTGTCGAAAATGCCGGAGAGCTTGTCGGAAAGGCTCTCGAACATGGGTTTTCTCCTTCGCCTTCCTTCTTGCGGAGAGGCATGGCCCCAAAGCAAAACGCGCCCGGGAGCGCTAAGCGCCGCCGGACGTGAGCCTGCCGTCCCTCGGGGCGAACAGGTTTGTTTGAACATCTCATACGAGATTTGCGCGAGTTGTATGCATGATGGGCGAGCGAGTCAACGCCGTGCGAGCCGCCTAGCTTATGGGCGCCGCGAATGCTTTTGAATAGATTGGCCATTCGCGCGGCGGATGGACGCGCCGAACAAACTTCTTGCCCATCGCGGGGATTCTGGCTTCCCACGGGCCGAAAAGCGGGGTAGCTGTCTCATCTGACTTCGAGCACGGGAAAAAAGATGTCGCGAAAGAAAATCGCTCTCATCGGCGCCGGTCAAATCGGCGGCACTCTGGCGCATCTGGCGAGTCTCAAGGAGCTGGGCGACATCGTTCTGTTCGATATCGTGGGAGGCGTGCCGCGCGGCAAGGCGCTCGATCTCGCGCAAGCCGGCCCGATCTCCGGCTCCGATTCGCAAGTCTCGGGCGGCGACGATTATTCGATTATCGAGGGCGCGGATGTGGTGATCGTCACCGCCGGCGTGCCGCGTCAGCCCGGCATGAGCCGCGACGATCTTCTCACGGTCAATCTCAACGTCATCACCAAGGTCGGCGAAGGCATCAAGAAATATGCGCCGAACGCCTTCGTCATTTGCATCACCAACCCGCTCGACGTGATCGTCTGGGCGCTGCAAAAATGCTCCGGCCTGCCGGTCAACCGCGTCGTGGGAATGGCGGGGGCGCTCGATTCCTCGCGCTTTCGCTATTTTCTGGCGCAGGAGTTCAACGTCTCCGTCGAGGACGTGTCGGCCTTTGTGCTCGGCGGCCATGGCGACGAGATGGTGCCCTCCATTCGCTATTCGTCGGTCGCCGGCGTGCCTCTGCCCGACATGATCGAGATGGGCTGGACCACGCAGGAGCGCATCGACGCGATTGTCGACCGCACGCGCAAGGGCGGCGGCGAAATCGTCGGCCTGCTCAAGACGGGCTCCGCCTTCTACGCCCCCGCGACCTCGGCGATCGCCATGGCGGAAAGCTATCTGAAGGATAAGCGCCGGGTGCTGCCCTGCGCCGCTTATCTCTCGGGCCAATATGGCGTCGAGGGACTTTACGTCGGCGTCCCCGTGGTGATCGGCGCCGGCGGCGTCGAACGAGTCCTGGAGATCAAGCTCGACGCCAGCGAAAAGCGGATGTTCGAGAAATCGGTGGCGTCGGTGCGCTCGTTGATCGCGGCGGCGGGCGCGCTCAATCCGGCGTTTTCCTAAAGGGATCGACACCGACCAAGCCTGGCCGCTCGCGCCGCGGCTATATTGGAATCAATCGGCAAAGAGGAGTCCGAAAGGACTAAGGGACGACATGAATATCCATGAGTATCAAGCCAAGGCCATTTTGCGTGAATTCGGCGCCCCCGTCGCCGTCGGCGTCCCGGTTCTGAAGGCCGAGGACGCGGCCGCGGCGGCGAAGACCTTGCCCGGCCCGGTCTATGTCGTGAAGGCGCAGATCCATGCCGGCGGACGCGGCAAGGGCACGTTCAAGGAGGCCGCCGCCGGCGAGAAGGGCGGCGTGCGCCTCGCCAAATCGATCGAGGAAGCCGAGACTTTCGCCAAGCAGATGCTCGGGAACACGCTCGTCACCGTGCAGACCGGCGAGACCGGCAAGCAGGTCAACCGCCTTTACATCGAGGACGGCGCGGCGATCGACAAGGAGTTTTATCTGTCGATCCTGATCGACCGCGCCACGTCGCGGGTTTCCTTCGTCGTGTCGACCGAGGGCGGCATGGACATCGAAACGGTCGCGCACGACACGCCGGAGAAAATCGTCACCTTCTCGGTCGATCCGGCGACGGGAATCATGCCGCACCACGGCCGCCATGTCGCCGACGCGCTTGGCCTCAAGGGCGATCTCGTCAAGCAGGCGGGCAAGCTCACCGAGCAGCTCTACGCGGCCTTCATCGCCAAGGACATGGAGATGCTGGAGATCAACCCGCTGATCGTCACCAAGGACGGCAAGCTGCGTTGTCTCGACGCCAAGGTCTCCTTCGACGACAACGCGCTTTACCGTCATCCCGAAATCGTCGAGCTGCGCGACAAGACCGAGGAAGACGAGAAGGAAATCGAGGCCTCCAAACATGATCTCGCCTATATCGCCCTCGACGGCAATATCGGCTGCATGGTCAACGGCGCCGGCCTCGCGATGGCGACGATGGACATCATCAAGCTCTATGGCGAATTCCCCGCCAACTTCCTCGATGTCGGCGGCGGCGCCACCACCGAAAAAGTGACCGCGGCGTTCAAGATCATCACCGCCGATCCCAAGGTGAAGGGCATTCTCGTCAACATCTTCGGCGGCATCATGAAATGCGACGTGATCGCCGAGGGCGTCATCGCCGCCGTCAAGGAAGTCGGGCTGGAAGTGCCGCTGGTGGTGCGCCTCGAGGGCACCAACGTCGATCTCGGCAAGAAGCATCATCGAATCGTCCGGCCTCAACGTGATCGCCGCCGACGACCTCGACGACGCCGCGCAGAAGATCGTCGCGGCGGTCAAGGTCGCGGCGTAAGGCTTGCGCTCCCCGGCTTGGCGCGAGAGCGCGAGCCGGGGACGAATGTGTCACCAATGCCGGCGGCGCGTTTGGATTTCGCGCCGCTGATGAATTTGGATGCATGAAGCTTCTTCGCGTCCGCTACTTCGACTTCATTTTCCACGGCGGACCGCCCTTGGCCTTGGCAATTTAGAAAATCAACCGCCGCCTTGGCTTTGCCCTGCCCTATCGTCATAAAAGACGCATTTCATGCTTGCGGTTGCAGCGCAAAACGGCCATCATTTCGTGTGATAGGCAGGCGCGCCGTTGCGCTGATTGCGCCGCCGCCCCCTTTGATCCGGCCAAGGTTGGGACTTCTCGTGCAGCTCTTCTCCAAGCCACTCCTGTCGACGTCCAACGCCTCGAATCGCTTCGCTTCAGCCGCCGGGGCGCTTGGCTGCGCTCTCGCGCTGACGCTTTCGAGCGGCTTCTTCGCCAAGGGAGCCATCGCGGCCCATGCGAAGGATAGCCTCTCCGTGGCGCGGCCTTTCGAGGTCGGCTCCAGCCTCTCCGGCAATTTTCTCGCGGCGATCGTCGCCAATTCGGAGCGCGACACCTTCGCCGCCTCGACGTTTTTCCGCGAGGCTCTGCGCGACGATCCGCGCAATCGCGACCTCGCCGAACGGGCGCTGATCGCGGCGCTCGCCAACGGCAACATGCCGGAGGCCTACGGCCTCGCCGGAAACGTTCTCGCGCACGACCGCAAGAACGCGGTCGCCAATCTGACGCGCGGCGTTCAGGAGATGCAGGCGCATCAATATTCGAACGCGCGCGCCGCCTTCGGCAAGGACGTCGCCGACCGTCAGACCGACATCAAGAGCATCCTGCTGACCGCCTGGACATATGCGGGCGCCAAGGACACGCGCCGCGCCCTGGCGACTCTCGACAAATTGCACGGCGAAGGCTTCTCCGTGCTCCGCGACTATCACGCCGCGCTGATCGCCGATATCGGCGGGAACAAGGCCGAGGCGGAACGGCGCTTCAAATCGGTTTTGAGCGCCGAGCATACGGTGCTGCGTCTCGTCGACGCCTATGCGCCGCTTCCTGTCGAGCCACGGCGACAACGAGACCGCGCGCCGACTCTACAAGGCCTTCGACGAAGCGGTGCCGAATCACCCGCTCGTCGTCGCCGCGCTGGCCGACATCGACGCCGGCAAGCCGCTCAATCCCTTCGTGCGCAACGCCGAGGAGGGCGCCGGCGAAGTCCTTTACGGACTCGTCGCGCTCGGCGGCGGACGCCAGGGCGACGAATTGGCGGCGCTGATCTATTTGCGTCTGTCGCTGGCGCTCGCGCCCAATAATACGCTGACCACCTTCACGCTCGCCGATATTTACGAGCGGCTGAAGCAGGAAGAGGCCGCGATAGACCTTTACGACAGCGTGCCCGAATCGGACCCGTTGCGCGTCAACGCGGATGTGCAGGCGTCGTTGCTGCTCGAAACGCTCGGCAAGACCAAGGAGGCGGGCGAGCATTTGCAGGCGGTGGTCGACGCGCATCCCAAGGACGCGGACGCGCTGACGGCGCTGGCCAATCTTCAACGCTCGCGCAAGCTTTTCACCGAATCCGCCGCGACCTATTCGCGCGCGCTGGCCTTGCAGCAGCAGCCGGAGAAGAACCAGTGGCTGCTGTATTATTATCGCGGCATCGCCAATGAGCGCGGCAAGAATTGGCCGGGCGCCGAACACGATCTCAAGAAGGCGCTGGAACTCAACCCGGATCAGCCCTTGGTGCTGAATTACCTCGGCTATTCCTGGGTCGACCAGGGCATCAATCTCGACGAGGCCTTCCGCATGTTGCGCCGGGCGGTCGATCTGAAGGGCCGCGACGGCTATATCGTGGACAGTCTGGGCTGGGCTTATTATCGCCTCGGCCGCTACGACGAAGCGGTCAACGAGCTGGAAAAGGCCATCGACCTCAAGCCGTCGGACCCGGTGATCAACGATCACCTCGGCGACGCCTACTGGCGTGTCGGCCGCAAGCTGGAGGCGCAATTCCAGTGGAACCACGCGCGCGACCTCGGCGCCGATCCGGACGACATGCCCCGCATTCTCGACAAGATCAAGAACGGGCTGAAGGATCAGCCGGCGGTCGCGGGCGATAAGGCCGCGAACAAGGGCGGGTGAGGGGGCGCAAATCGCCGAGCCGCGACGCGCTTTCGCGACGAGTTAGCGTGAACGCGCCGCCTCACACATCCAGCAACGCCGTCGCAAACGCCGCGTTCTCCTGGATGAACGCGAAGCGCGCCTCGGGCTTGTTGCCCATCAGCCGCTCGACGCAATCGGCGGTCTCCTCGCGTTCCTCGCTATCGATGACGACCTTGAGCAGCGTGCGCTGCTTGGGGTCCATCGTGGTCTCCTTGAGCTGCTTGGCCATCATTTCGCCGAGGCCCTTGAAGCGGCTGGTTTCGATCTTGCCCTTGCCGGTCAGCTCCGTTCGGATCAGCTCCTCCATATGCGCGTCGTCGCGCGCGTAAACGATCTTGGAGCCTTGCGTGAGCTTATAGAGCGGCGGCACGGCGAGATAGAGATGGCCCTTTTCGATCAGTTTGGGCATCTGCCGATAAAAGAAGGTGATCAGCAGCGAGGCGATATGCGCGCCGTCGACATCGGCGTCGGTCATCACGATGACCTTTTCGTAACGCAGATCCTCGTCGCGATAATGCGCGCCGAGCCCGCAGCCGAGCGCCTGCGCCAGATCCGAGAGCTGCTGATTGGCGGCGAGCTTGTCGCGCGTCGCCGAGGCGACGTTGAGAATTTTTCCGCGCAACGGCAGCACCGCCTGATTGACGCGGTTGCGCCCTTCCTTGGCCGAGCCGCCGGCCGAATCGCCCTCGACGATGAACAGTTCCGACCCTTGCGCCGAATTATTGGTGCAGTCGACAAGCTTGCCGGGCAATCGCAATTTGCGCGTCGCGCTCTTGCGGGCGACATCCTTTTCGGCGCGGCGGCGCAGCCGCTCCTCGGCCCGCTCGACCGCGAAATCGAGAAGCTTCGTCGCCTGCGAAGGCGCGCCGGCGAGCCAATGATCGAAGGCGTCGCGCACGGTGGTCTCGACGACGCGCGCCGCTTCGACGCTCATCAACCGGCCCTTGTTCTGGCCCTGAAACTCCGGCTCGCGGATAAACACCGAAATCATCGCCGCCGACTGGCCCATCAGATCGTCGCCGGTCACATCCTTGGCGCGCCGCGTCTGGCCGATCCGCTCGGCGTGGTCCTTCAGTCCGCGCAACAGCGCGAGACGGAAACCGGCCTCATGCGTGCCGCCGTCCGGCGTCGGAATGGTGTTGCAATAGGAATGGACGAAGCCGTCGTCATTGGCGAGCCAGGACACGGCCCATTCGAGCGAACCGTGCCCGCCCTCGCGCTCGATCTTGCCGGTGAAGGCCTGCTCGGTGACGGGCTCCTTGCCCTCGATCTCGCGCGCGAGATAATCCTTGAGGCCGCCGGGAAAGCGCAGCACCGCCTCGGCGGGAATATTGGAGCCCGGCTCGATAAGCTCGGGCGCGCAACGCCAGCGGATTTCGACGCCGCCGAACAGATAGGCCTTCGAGCGCGACATGCGAAACAGCCGCGCCGGCTTCCAATGCGCCGCCGGTCCAAAAATCTGCGGGTCCGGCTTGAATCTGATCTTCGTGCCGC
Organism: uncultured Alphaproteobacteria bacterium; assembly: GCA_963710695.1. Lineage (GTDB taxonomy): Bacteria > Pseudomonadota > Alphaproteobacteria > Rhizobiales > Beijerinckiaceae > Methylocystis. Next base: position 110,989 of record CAVQBO010000033.1, read on the forward strand.
GGCGGTTGGTGATCTTGCCGAGATTTTGCAGCTTGCCCAGCGGGAGGCCGCGCGAAAACTCCTGACGATAGAGCTGCTGGTCGATGGCGACCTCGACTTCGAGCTTTTCGGACAAAGCGTTGACGACCGACACGCCGACGCCGTGCAGTCCGCCCGAAGTCTGATAGGCGCCGGAATTGAATTTGCCGCCCGCGTGCAGAACGGTCATCACCACTTCCAACGCGGTCTTGCCCTTGACCTTGGGGTGCATGCCGACGGGAATGCCGCGTCCATTGTCGATGACGGTGAGCCAGCCGCCCTGCTCCACCGAGACGGAGATGAAAGTCGCGTGTCCGGCGACCGCCTCGTCCATGGAATTGTCGAGCACCTCGGCGAAGAGGTGGTGCATCGCGGCTTCGTCCGTGCCGCCGATATACATGCCGGGACGCCGCCGCACCGGCTCCAGCCCTTCGAGCACCTCGATGGAGTTGGCGTTGTATTCGACCGGTCCCGCGCTTTTGGCGGGTTTGGCGGCGGCCGCGCCGGCGCCCTTGCCCGCCTTGGAAGAAGGCGCGCCTCCCCCGAATAAATCTTCATTGTTGGCCATGGCCCGATACTAACGCGATTCGCTTCGAAATGGCGCCCGAATGAGAGCGCTCTTTCGCTCTATCGCGCGCGCCGCCGTTCGGCGCTTGTTCTCACTTTCGGCGCATTCTTCACAAACATGATTCCCCTTTTTGCAAGCGCGTTTTAGATTGGGGTGATTCGGACGCGCGCGGCGGGACGGGGTTTTGTTCGCAAGACTTAAATAGCCCGCTCAACTCAAATGGTTAACGCATTTCCTTCGCGGCGGGTCCTCGATGCGCCCGCGCGAATGAAAGGTTCCGATGCGCGAACGGCTTACGGCGTTTGTTGAGATGTGCCCCCGCAATCGACCGTGGAGACCGGTTCGCATGACAAGATTGAGAGACGCGCCTATTCGCTGGAGCCGCGCGTTCGCGACGCAACATCGGCGAAGGCCAGCGGCCGACGGCGGCCCGCCATCCCATCTCCGTCTCGCGCGCGTCGCCGGTCCCATCGCGGGAACTTTCGCCGGCGCGGCGGAAGCGCACGCGGAAGCCATTCGGCTTCTCCCGGATTTCGGGCCGGACATCGAAGTCTATGGCTTCGCGCTGAGCGGCGGCCTCGCCTTGTTCTCGACCTTCGTCGCGCTCGCATATATCGCGGAGCGCAAAGCCTGGCGCCGGCGCGAAACGGAGCTGGCGGCGAAGCTCGAGGCCACCCGCGCGCAACGCGACCGCGCCGAAATTTTTCTTTCCAGCGAACAGCAGCTGTTCATTGCATGGGACGGCTCTTCCGGGGAGCCCGACGTCGAGGGCTCGCCGCAATTGGTCACGGACGCGCCGACGTCGCGGCGCGTTCTCGCCTATGGCTCCTGGCTGACGCCCGACGCGGCGCGCGCGCTGGAACAAAACGTCGATCGGTTGAGGCGGCGGGGCGAGGCGTTCCGTCTCGCCTTGGTCGGATCGACGGGACGGCACTTCGACGCCGAAGGCCGCGCGGTCGGCGGTCGCGCCGTTTTGAGGCTGCGCGAGGTCTCGGGCGACAAGCTCGAATTGATCAATCTTCGCGAACGCTGCGCGGCGAGCAAGGGCGAGGTCGAGGGTCTGCGCGGCTTGCTCGAAGCCTTGCCATTCCCCGTATGGCTGCGAGACGCGAGCGGGCGGCTTGAGTTCGTCAACAGCGCCTATGCGCAGGCCGTCGAGGCCAAGGACGTCGAAGAGGCGCTCGCCAAGCAGATCGAATTGCTGGATCAATCGGCGCGCGCCGCGACCGCCGAGGCGCGGTCCAAGTCCCGGATTTGGCGCGAACGAGTGAACGCGGTCGTCGCGGGCGCGCGGCATTTGCTCGACGTGATCCAGGCGCCGTCGGCGCGGTCGGCGGCCGCGATCGCGATCGACCGCCAGGAAATCGAGACGGTTCGCGCCGATCTCGAAACGCAGATGCTGTCGCATAGGCGCACGCTTGACCAAATGCCGAGCGCCGTCGCCATTTTCGATGGCTCGCAGCAATTGATTTATCGCAACGCGGCGTATGAAAAGCTGTGGTTGCTCGACCCGGCCTTTCTCGACGGCCGCCCCTCCGACAGCGAAATACTCGATCGCCTGCGGCTCGAACAGCGCTTGCCGCTGGAACGGGATTTTCGCGCCTGGAAGGCGCATCTCATGGAAGCCTATCGCTCGACCGGCGAGCTTCCCTCGCATCTGTGGCGCCTGCCGGACGGCCGCATGATCTGCGTCAAGGTCACCCCCAACCCGAAGGGAGGCGTGACCTATCTCTATGACGACATGAGCGAGCATTACAAACTCGAGTCGCGGTTCAACGCGCTTTATCGCATGCAGAACGAAACGCTGGAGACCTTGCATGAAGGCGTCGCCGTGTTCGGCGCCGACGGGCGCCTGCAATTCTGCAATCCCGCCTTCGCCAGGCTCTGGCGTCTCGATTGCGCCGCTCTGCCGGAAAAACCGCACTTCGAGACGATCGTCGAATTGTGCAAACCTCTACACGCCGAAGAATCCACCTGGATCGATTTGCGACGCCTGGTGACCGGCTTGAACGACGCGCGCACGGGCTTCACGCGTCGTTTGGAGCGAAGCGACGGCAACGTGGTCGATCTCACCGCCCAACCGCTGCCGGAAGCCGCGACCTTGCTGACTTTCGTCGACGTGACGGCGGACGTGAATGTCGAGCGCGCGCTGACCGATCGCAACAAGGCGCTGCTCGCCGCCGAAAAACTGCGAAACGATTTTATTCATCACGTTAGCTACGAGCTGCGCTCGCCGCTCACCAACATTAATGGATTCGTGCATCTGCTTGGCGAGGAAACGACCGGCGCGCTCAATCCGCGCCAGCTCGAATATCTTGGATATGTGCGTAAATCGTCCAACGCATTGCTCGCCATCATCGACGACATTCTCGATCTCGCCACGATCGACGAAGACGCGATGGAGCTCGAAATCGAGGATGTCGACGCCGAAAGCGCCATGAAGGGCGCGATCGAGGGATTGCAGGATCGTCTCGCCGAAAACAAGGTCGAGTTGCAAATCGTCGCGCCCGAGAAGATCGGCGCGTTCCGCGGCGACTCCAAGCGGGTGCGCCAAATCCTGTTCAACCTGCTCTCGAACGCGATCGGCTTCTCGCGCCCCGGGCAGGTGGTTTCGCTCGCCGCGCTGCGCCGCGACGGCGACGTTGTGTTCAAGGTCGTGGATCGCGGTCGCGGCATCCCGCCCGAGATTCTCGAACGCGTCTTCGATCGTTTCGAGTCGAATACGGCCGGGTCGCGTCATCGCGGCGTCGGTCTTGGGCTGTCCATCGTCAGGGCCTTCATGGAACTGCACGGCGGCAAAATTCTAATCGACTCGACGCCTGGCGAAGGCACCGTCGTAACCTGCATTTTTCCCGGGCCGGCGGCGAAGGCCGCGCCGCCTCCGATCATCAATCCCGTTCCAACCAAACCCCGCGACGAACTCGACGCGAAAGAACTCATGCGCGAAGTCGCCGAGAGTCTGCGGGCGCAAGTCGATCACAAGGGCGTCAAGTTGCGGCTTCTGCCGACCAGCGATTTCAACATGTTTCTCGCCAATGGCGAAGATATCCGCCACGCGCTGAGCGATCTGCTGCTCGACGCGATCGACTCGACGGGCGCCGGCCAAGCCATCACTTTCGCGGGATTCCAACGCGAGCGCGAAACCGTCTTCAAGATCACCGATCGAGGCGGCGGCGTTGACAAAAGGCGCGGCGAGGCGCGAAAATTCATCGAGGGCAACGGCGGCGTCATGCATGTCGACGCTGTCCCCGGCGAAGGCGCGACGATCACTTGCATTTTTTCGTCCCTGGTCCCTGACGCCGAAACCCAGGGTGGAGATCGCGCATCATGAGCGTCGAGGCGTCGGGGAAGACCGCTACGAAAACGATTTGGCGTCTCGACGTCGCGAAAGAGGAAGAAACCACCGCCCTCGCCGCCGACATCGCGAAGCTGCTCGTCCCGGGCGACATCGTTACATTGGCGGGCGATCTCGGCACGGGCAAGACCACTTTCGCGCGCGCGCTGATCCGAGCCGTCGCGCACGATCCGACGTTAGAGGCGCCGAGCCCCACCTTCACGCTGATGCAAATCTACGAAGGCGACTTCGGCAAGATCGTTCACGCCGACTTCTATCGTATCGAGACTGTCGCCGACGTTGCGGAACTCGGATGGGAAGAAGCTTGCGAAGGCGCCCTGCTGCTGGTCGAATGGGCGGAGCGCGCGCGCGAATTGTTCAGCGGAGACCGTCTCGACATTCGTCTAAGCTTCGCGGAGCCCGAGCGGCGCGACGCGCGCATGATCACGATTTCCGGTTACGGCGCCTTTGCTTCGCGCCTGGCGTCCTTCAAGTCCTTGCATGAATTTTTGCGCAAGGCGAAGTGGTGGGACGCGCGGCGCGACTTCCTGCAAGGCGACGCGTCGAGCCGCGCCTATGAGACGCTAACCAAGCCGACCGGAGAAAAGGCGATACTGATGATGTCGCCGCAGAGGCCGGATGGTCCGCCGATCCGATACGGGAAATCCTACAGCACCATCGCCCACTTGGCTGAAAACGTCAAAGCTTTCGTCGCCATCGCCGAAGGTCTTTCCGCGCAAGGATTTTCCGCGCCGAAAATTCTTGCGCGCGATCTCGACGCGGGACTGGTGATCGTCGAGGATCTGGGTCGCGAGGGCGTGGTGGACGAGAACGGCCCGATTCCGGACCGCTATCTCGAAGCCATCGGCGCGCTCGCCGAGCTCCATGCGCGCAAACTTCCTGATACAATCGACATCATCGACGACGGCGTTTACCGCATCCCGCCTTACGATCTCGACGCCTTGCTCGTCGAAGTCGAGTTGCTGATCGATTGGTATGTCAGCCATATCGCAAGGTCGATCGTCGCCTCGGGCGCGCGCGCGATCTTCATCAATCTTTGGCGACAGGCGCTGATCGAGGTCGCCTCCGCCACGCCGACCTGGACCCTGCGCGACTATCATTCGCCCAATCTGATATGGCTGCCCGAGCGCGAGGGCGTTCGCCGCGTCGGCATGATCGACTTCCAGGATTGCGTGCTCGGCCATCCAGCCTATGACGTGGTGTCGCTGACACAGGATGCGCGCGTCACGGTCGCCGACGAACTGGAAATGAAGCTGATCGCGCATTACGCGCGGATGCGGCGCGACATCGATCCGCGCTTCGACATGGCTGGCTTCGTTCGGGCCTACGCCGTGCTTGGCGCGCAGCGGGCGACCAAGATCATGGGCATTTTCGCGCGGCTCGATCTGCGCGACGGCAAGCCGCACTATCTTGGTCACCTGCCGCGAGTCGAATATTATTTGAAAAAGAGCTTGCGCCATCCAGCGCTCGCCGAGCTCAAGGCATGGTATGAAACCAACCTCCCCGCGATCTTCGGTTCAGCCGCTTAACGAGGCCGATTTTCCCACCACCGCCATGGTTTTCGCCGCCGGCCTCGGCACGAGAATGCGGCCGTTGACGGACAAAATTCCAAAGCCGCTCGTTTCCGTCGCGGGCAAGGCGTTGATCGACTATGCGCTCGACGATTTCGCCAAGGCCGGCGTCACGACCGCGATCGTCAATGTGCATCATCTCGCGGATCAGATCGAAAAGCATCTCTCAACCCGCGCGTCGCCGCGCATAATCCTGTCGGACGAGCGCGCGTCGCTGCTCGATCAGGGCGGCGGAATTAAAAAAGTTCTGCCGCTTTTCGAGGGAAAGCCATTCTTCATATGCAACACCGATGCTTTCTGGAAGGACGACGGCGCGGCCAATTTTCAGGCGCTCGCGCGAGCCTGGGATGGCGATCGAATGGACGCGGCGCTGCTGCTGGCCGAAACCAAAGGCAGCGTGGGCGTCGATTGGGATGGCGATTTCGAGCTTCAACCGGATGGGCGCGTCACGCAGCCGCCCGGCGCGAGACGCTATGTTTATTCAGGCGTCGGCATCGTGAAGCCGCGGCTTTTCGAAGGCGTCGCGGAGGATATTTTCAAGCTCGCCCCATTCTTCTTCAAGGCCGCGGAACAGGGGCGACTGTTCGGCGTCGCCGCGCGGTCGCTCTGGCTGCATGTCGGGACCGTCGAGGCGATCGCGCGGGCCGAGCAAGCATTGGCGGCCTGACGATATAATTTCTTTTCGCGCGATAACGAGGATCCTTCGTGGGCCGCAACGTCTTCACCATCCCGCCGGGCGTTCCATTTCTCTCGACCTTCGTCGAAGCGCTTCTCGCCGGCGAAATCGTCTCTAACGTGTCGCGCGCGAGCGCGCCGATCGATCTCGCGCGCATGACGATCTACGTCCCGACGCAACGCGCCGCGCGCGCTCTCGCGGCGGAATTCGCGCGCGCGATCAAGGCGCCCGCGGCGCTGTTGCCGCGCATACTGCCGCTTGGCTCGCTGGAGGAGCAGGAAGACATCGCCCTCTTCTCCGGTTACGCGGAAGAATTCGACGAAAGATTTTTGCCCGCGATCGACGAGATAGAACGCCGTTTGATTCTCGCGCAACTGATTTTGAAATGGGCGCGCGCCTTGGGACACGCGATCGTTTCATATGATCCCGATGGCGCTCCCGTGGTGGACAAGCGCGAGACGATGTTGGTTTCGCCGTCGCCCGCCAACGCCTGCGCGCTGGCCAAGGAGCTTGGCGCGCTGATCGACGAATTCATCATCGAGAATGTGGATCCATCCGCGATCGATGGCCTGGCGGGCGAATCCTTCGACCAATATTGGGCCATTACGACGCGATTTCTGAGCATCGCCTTGCGGCAATGGCCGCTCATTCTCGAACAGCGCGGCATGATTGACAGGGCTCAACGTCAAAGAGCGCTGCTCGCGGCGCAGATCGAACATTTGAAAAGCGCGGGCGAAGGCGATCCCGTCATCGCGCTTGGATCGACGGGCTCCAATCCGACGACGGCCCAGCTTCTCGACGCGATCTCGCGCATGGCGCAAGGCGCGGTGGTCCTGCCCGGTCTCGATCGCGATCTCGACGATATCGCCTGGCGTCATATCGGCGAGGCTTCCGGCGAACACGGAGAGCCTTCCTACACGCATCCGCAATCCATTCTAAAGCGCCTTTCGCGCATCATGAACATCGACCGCGCGGAGGCGCGAGAAATCGGCGTCCCGACGCCGCCGCTCGCGGCGCGGCGCGAATTGGCGGCGCAGGCGTTGCGTCCCGCGGACAGCACGGAACAGTGGCGCGAATATCGCGCGAGGCGAGGCGCGACCTTCTCCAGCGCGCTGGAAGGCGTCAGCCTGATCGAGGCGCCCGACGAGCGCTTGGAGGCTTTGACCCTGGCGCTGTTCATGCGGCGCGCGTTGGAGACGCCAAACCGCACGGCGGCGTTGATCACGCCGGATCGAACGATCGCGCGCCGCGTTTCCGCCGAACTCGCGCGCTTCGATATAGAGATCGACGACTCCGGCGGCGAGCCGCTTGGCGTTACGTCCATCGGCGCGCTCGCGAGACTGCTCGCGGCGATCGCTCCGCATGGAGCCTCGGCGGTGGATGTCGCCGCGCTGCTCGCCCATCCTCTCGCGACATTCGGACTATCGCGCGAGCAGGTCGCGAAGCTCGCGCCGCTGGTCGAGATCGCCGTGCTTCGAGTCGTGGCCGACGGGAGCGCGAGTTGGGCCGCCCGCGCCGACGGCGCGCGCGCGTTAGCCGCTGATGTTCACGCCTTCCCGGCGGCGAAGCGGCTCGGCGACGACGACTGGCGCGCGATCCAGGATTTGCTCGCGCGTCTCGACGCCGCGCTACGGCCGATGACGACGCCGCCGCGCGAAGCGCTTCTTAGCGCACGCGTCGAAGCCTTGCGCGTGAGCCTCGAAGCCGTCACCGCGTTGCCCGGGGAATGCGAGGCGATGGCGAGCGCGGGCATGGAAGAATTCCTCGCTTTGCTCGACCAGTTGGAGAACGCCAAAGCGCCGCTCGACTTCGACGCCTCGAGCTTCGCGATCTTTCTCGACGCCTTGCTGTTCGAGACCAAGGTTCGCGGACCGCGCCGCGCCCATCCGCGCCTGAAGATTCTTGGGCCGCTCGAAGCGCGCCTCATCGACGCCGATCTTGTGTTGCTCGCGGGCCTCGACGAAGGCGTTTGGCCGCCGCAAACGGACGCCGGCGCCTTTCTCAATCGCTCGATGCGCGCCGCGCTTAACCTGTCGCCGCCGGAGCGACGCATCGGCCAAAGCGCGCATGACTTCGCGATGGCGTTTGGCGCGCGCGAGGTGGTGATCAGCCGGGCGGTGAAGCGCGGCGGCTCGCCGACCGTCGCCTCGCGTTTCGTCACGCGTCTCGACGCGCTGGCGGGCGAAGCCTTCGCGGCCTGCAAGACGCGGGGCGCGGCGATGCTCGACATCGCCATCGCTCTCGACCAGCCGCCCTCGATCAAAGGTTGCGAGCGTCCCGAACCCATTCCGCCCGTCGAACTGAGGCCCACGCGATTAAGCGTGACGCGCGTCGAGACGTTGCGCCGCGATCCCTATGCGATTTACGCGGAGCGCATCCTGGAACTCGTTCCGCTGGCGCCGCTCGGCGACGAACGCGGCGCGCGCGAGATGGGCACGGCGATTCACGAGGCTTTGGCCGAGTTCGTCCAATCGCATCCGCGTGGTCCGCTTCCCGATGACGCGCGCGAAACCTTGCTGGCGTTGGCGCGAGAGAAACTTGAAATATTCCTTTCCGATTCCGACTTCGAAGCCTTCAAATGGCCTCGCGTCGAAGCCGGCCTCGATGACGCGCTGGCGTTCGAGATGGCTCGCCGCGCGTTGGGCGTTGAAATTCACGTCGAGGAAAGCGGCGCCTGGAGCTTCGAACTCGCCGACGGAAGCATGTTCCGCCTGACCGGCGTCGCCGACCGCATCGAGGTGAACGGCGACGGAACGGCGACGGTCTTCGACTATAAAACAGGCGCGCCGCCCAGCAACAAGCAGGTTCTGACTGGCTTCGCCCCGCAATTGACGCTGGAGGCGGCGATGATCGCGGCCGGCGCTTTCAAAATGGTCGGGCGCCGCGAGACGCAGGGCGCCGCTTATGTGCCGATTGGCGGCGCGGGCGCTGGCGAACTGCTCTGGGTCAAGCCGAAGGATATGAGTTTTGGCGATCTCGTCGCCGATCATAAATCGCAATTGCTCACGCTGCTCAATCAGTTTCGCAACCCTAAGCGTTCCTATCCGTCGCGCCCCTATGTCGCTTTCGCTTCGCGTCATGGCGACTACGATCATCTCGCGCGAGTGAAGGAATGGTCGCGCGCTGGCGGCGGCGAAGGCGAAGGAGCAAGCGAATGAGCGCCGCGCGTTCGATTCCATGGAAAACGAAGCAGGACTCAGTGGCGCGCCTCCGATCCGAAACTCTCCGCCTGGGTGTCCGCTCACGCGGGTTCCGGCAAGACGCATGTGTTGTCGCAGCGCGTCGTGCGTTTGCTGCTGGCGCGCGTGCCGCCGTCGCGCATTCTTTGCCTCACATACACCAAGGCGGCCGCGGCCAATATGGCGGCGCGCATTTTCGACATTCTCGCCAAATGGACGCTGCTCGACGACGACGCGCTCGACAACGCGGTCGAAAAGGCCTCCGGACGGCGGCTCGACCCCGCGGAGCGCGATTTCGCGCGCCGACTTTTCGCGCGCACGGTGGAGACGCCCGGCGGATTGAAGGTCCAGACGATCCACGCCTTCTGCGAAAGGATTTTGCATCTCTTTCCGTTCGAGGCCAATGTTCCCGCCGGCTTTCGCATCATCGACGATATCGAGCGCGGCGCGTTGTTGGCCGACGCGCGCAAGGAGACGCTGGATCGCGCTCTTAACGAAGATGACTGCTTGCGCGACGCCTTGGCGACCGTCGCGCGAGACGCGAGCGAAGCGACGTTCGATGGATTGATCGGAGAGCTTCTGCATCATCGCGGCGCCTTGCGCGGCGTCGCGCGAGGCGAGGACTACGAGCGCGATCTGCGGCGTCGGCTGGGACTAGCCGAAGGCGAGACGCTGGCCGGCATCGAAGCGCGGATGATCGACGGCGGCATGGCGTCGAAAGACTGGGCGGCTCTCGCCGAAAGACTGCGGCAAGGCAGCAAGAGAGACGCGGGACTTGCCGACCAGCTTATGCAAGCGGCGAAACTCGCGCCCGATCCCGCCTGCATCGACGATTATCTGCTTGGTGTTCTTTACTCAAAAGGGCGGGCCGCGCGGCGGCGACGGAACAATCATCACCAACGGACTTTGCAAGAAGGATCCGGAGCTTCTGGCCCTGCTCGAAGAAGAGCGCGAGCGTCTCGCCGCGTTGATCGACAAACGCAAGACAGCGGCGACCTACGCGCGCTCGCTGGCTCTGGCGCGGATCGGCGAAGCGATTGTCTCCTGCTACGAGCGCATGAAGAACCATCGCGGCTTGTTCGATTTCGACGATCTGATCGAGCGCACGCGCGAATTGCTGCGGCGCTCCAGTCCTTCCTGGGTGCTATATAAACTCGACCAGCGGATCGATCACATTTTGCTCGACGAGGCGCAGGACACAAGCGCGCCGCAATGGGAGATTCTGCAAGTCATCGCCAATGAATTCGCGCAGGCGACGCGCCCGCGCAGCTTCTTCGCGGTCGGCGACGAGAAGCAGTCGATCTTCTCCTTCCAGGGCGCGGCGCCGGAAAAATTCGACGCGATGCGGCGCGGTTTCCAAGGTCGCTTCAACGCGGCGAAGCTCCCTTTCGAAGATGTGCGCCTCACTCTTTCCTTCCGCTCCTCGCCGACGATCCTCGCCAGCGTCGACGCGATCTTCAGCTTCGGCGACAACAGGCTGGGCCTATCCTTTGACCCGGCGGAACCCGCGCCCGAACATACCGCCTGGAAAAGCAACGCCGCCGGCCTCGTCGAGATTTGGGAACCCATCGGCCCGAACAAGCGCGAGGAATCTAAAGATTGGAAGCTCCCGCTCGATTATCTCAGCGTCGACGATCCCGCCGCGAGCCTCGCCCGCAAGGTCGCGGGCAAGATCGCGTCGCTGCTGGATTTAAACAATGGCGAATGGGTCGAAGGCGAAAACGGGCCCCGCGCGATAGCGCCCGGCGACTTTCTGATTTTGGTGCGCAAACGCGACGCATTTTTTGAAGCGATGATTCGCGCGCTCAAGGAGCAACATATTCCAGTCGCCGGCGCCGATCGGCTCGATCTCATGAATCACATCGCCGTGATGGACCTCTGCGCGCTCGGCCGCGCGGCGCTGCTGCCCGAAGACGATCTAACGCTGGCCATCGTGCTGAAGTCGCCGCTCGTTGGACTGGGCGACGACGATCTCATCGCGCTCGCGCCAAAACGCGAGGGCGCGCTGATTCATGCGCTGGAGCAATCGAAGGCGCCCGCGCACCGGGAGGCGGCGCTGCGACTGAACAATTGGAGCCGCGACGCGCGGCGATTGACGCCCTTCGATTTTTACAGCCGCGCGCTCGGCGCCGGTCGGGGACGCGAACAGCTCGTCGCGCGGCTGGGGCCGGAGGCGAACGACGCCATCGACGAATTTTTGCGCCTCGCTCTCGATTTCGAGCGCGACGAACCGGGCTCGCTGACGAGCTTTCTCGCCGGCGTCGAGAAACTCGATGTGTCGATCAAGCGCGACATGGAAGCCGCCGGCGACGCGGTGCGCGTGATGACCGTCCATGCCGCGAAGGGTCTTGAAGCGAAGATCGTGTTTTTGCCCGACACCTGCGGCGCGCCGACGGGCCGTCACGACCCCAGGATTTTCGCGCTGACGGAGAACGAGGACGCGGACGACGCCAGCCTCGTCTGGTCGCCGAAAATGGACGCCGATCCGGCGCCCGTCGCGCGCGCGCGGGAAAAATTGCGGGAGGCCGCGCGAAACGAACATCGGCGCCTGCTTTATGTCGCGCTGACGCGGGCCGAGGAGCGGCTCTATATCGCGGGTTTTGTCGGCGAACGGGGGCCGGCGGACGGGTGTTGGCACAACATGATCCGCGAGGCGCTCGAAGGCGGCTTCGACGCGCTGCCCGACCCGGACGAAGCGGAAAGACAAATCCTGCGCAGCAAAAACGCGCCGGCGAGAATAAAGCTCACGCGCGCCGCCGCGCCAAGGGAGCGCGTCGAGATTCCCGCATGGGCGCGCACGCCCGCCGAACATGAAGCCGCGCCCACGCCGCCGCTGCGGCCATCGAGCGCGCTCGCGGGCGCCGACGCCGCGCCGGATTTTATCGCCGCGGCGCCCGCGAGGCGGGACGGCGACCGGCTTCTGATCGGACGGCTCACCCATGCGCTGCTGCAACATCTGCCGCGATGCGCGGCGGAACGCAGACCGACTGTCGCGCTGCGCTTCTTGGAGCTTCACGCGCCGCGGTTGGAGCCAGCGCGGAGCGAAACGCTGGTCCGCGCCGTGCTGGACGTAATCGAGCATTCATCATTGGCGCCATTGTTCGGCGCGGGTTCGGCGGCGGAGGTGGATATCGTCGCGCGCATCGACACGCCGCGCGGACCGCGCGACATCGTGGGCCGAATCGATCGCATCGCCGAAACCGAAAGCGAGGTTTTCATCGCCGATTTCAAGACTGGCGCGCCTCGCCTTTCGCCCAGCCTCGCGCAACTGCGCCAGCTCGCGCTTTATCGCGCCGCCGCCCTGCCGCTCTATCCCGGCAAGAAGGTGCGCTGCGTGCTGATTTTCACGCAGGACGCGAGCATCGTGGAGCCCGGCGAAGCGGCGCTGGAACAGGCGTTCGAGGCGATCGACGCCCTCTAAAACTTGCATTCCTTCGGCAGTTTCTCGTCCGACCAATCGATCAGCCTGATCGCGCCGGATTTGATCTCGACCGGCTTGCCGTTGCGCACGCCCTTGCCGCTCAGGAAGTTGAGATCGCAAGAGCCGCCGGCCTTGGGGTCGAAGATTATCGTGGGATTCATAAGTGAGGCCAGCGACGAGAAATTCGTGGCCGCGATAAACGATCGTGAGCGTCTCGCTCCAGCGGTAGCGGCCTATCGCGTCGTTTTGCGATTTTACGACCAAGGAGTTTTTGGCGTTGGTGTCGAGCGAGGGCCGCGAGCCCCACATCGCGCCGTTCCAGGCGGCCGCCTTTTTCACCAGCGTCGGATTTCATCGGCGAATCGGGCTTGATGTCCTCGATCGCGCGAAAAATATAGAGATCGGCGCCGGCGTCGAAATTATCGACGAGCACGGCGCGATCCGTGGAGCCGTCGTCCTCGAAGCTCAACGTGACCGTGGAGATAACCCGCTCATAGCCGAGAGTCTCGGCCCGCGCGGGAAACGCGCCAGCGGCGCAGAACATGAGAGCGGCGAGAGTCGTCGAACGAAAAATCATGGGCAAGGGCTCCGTCGGTCGGAATCCCCATAAAATATACGAAAATACTTCAAGTTAAATCTCCTCCTCTCCCTCGCGGGAAAGGAGGAGAGGCTTTGCGTCACTCGCTCGCGGGAACGCCCGCGGCTTTCGCCTTGGCTTCGAGATCCTCGCCGGTGGTCTGATCGACCACGCGCATGGAGAGGCGCACCTTGCCGCGATCGTCGAAGCCGAGCAGCTTCACTTTCACCTTGTCGCCTTCCTTCACGACATCGGTGGTCTTGTTCACGCGCGCGCTGGAGAGCTGCGAGATGTGAACGAGACCGTCCTTGGCGCCGAAGAAGTTCACGAAGGCGCCGAAATCGGCGGTCTTCACCACCGTGCCCTCGTAAATCTGGCCGACTTCCGGATCGGAGGCGATCGACTTGATCCAGGCGATCGCGGCCTTGATCGAATTGGCGTCGGAGGAAGCCACCTTCACCGTGCCGTCGTCCTCGATGTTCACCTTGGCGCCGGTCTTTTCCACGATTTCGCGGATCACCTTGCCGCCCGTGCCGATCACTTCGCGAATCTTGTCGGTGGGGATTTTCAGCGTTTCGATGCGCGGAGCGAACTCGCCGAGTTCCGCGCGCGACGTGGCGATGGCCTTGGCCATCTCGCCGAGAATATGCAGACGGCCGTCGCGCGCCTGCGCCAGCGCGACCTTCATGATCTCCTCGGTGATGCCGGCGATCTTGATGTCCATTTGCAGCGAGGTCACGCCCTCCTCCGTGCCGGCCACCTTGAAGTCCATGTCGCCGAGATGATCCTCGTCGCCAAGAATGTCCGACAGCACGGCGAAGCGCTCGCCTTCGAGGATGAGCCCCATGGCGATGCCCGCCGTCGGGCGCTTGAGCGGCACGCCGGCGTCCATCAAGGCGAGCGAGGAGCCGCAAACCGTCGCCATGGAGGACGAGCCGTTGGACTCGGTGATCTCGGAGACGACACGCAGCGTGTAGGGGAATTCCGCCGGAGCCGGCAGAATCGGGCGAATGGCGCGCCAGGCGAGCTTGCCATGGCCGATTTCGCGCCGGCCCGGCGAACCCATGCGGCCGGTCTCGCCGACCGAATAGGGAGGGAAGTTGTAGTGGAGCAGGAAGCGCTCCTTATAGGTTCCCTCGAGCGAATCGACGAATTGCTCGTCCTCGCCGGTGCCGAGCGTCGCCACCACCAGCGCCTGCGTCTCGCCGCGGGTGAACAGCGCCGAGCCATGCGCGCGCGGCAGCACGCCGACTTCCGACGAAATCGGCCGCACGGTCTTCACGTCGCGGCCGTCGATACGAACGCCGTCGTCCAGAATATTCCAGCGCACGACCTTGGCCTGCAGATCGTGGAACGCCTCGGCGACCTGCTCCTTGGTGAATTTCGCTTCCTCGCCCTCGGGGAACAGCGCGGCGGTCACCTTCGCCTTCACCGCGTCGACGGCCGCGTAGCGCTGCTGCTTGACGGTGATCTTATAGGCTTGGCGCAATTCGCTCTCGGCGATCTGGTCGACGGCGGCGAAGACAGCGGCTTTATCGGGAGCGTCGAAGTCGCGCGGGTCCTTGGCGGCGCGCTCGGCGAGCCGGATGATCGCGTCGATCACCGGCTGGAAACCGCGATGTCCGGTCATGACGGCTTCGAGCATCGTCTCCTCGGAAAGCTCCTTGGCCTCCAACTCGACCATCAGCACGGCGTCGGCGGTGCCGGCGACGACGAGATCGAGGATCGAGTTCTTCATTTCCTCGATGGTCGGATTGAACTTCAGCGCGCCATTGATATGGCCGACGCGGGCGGCGCCGATGGGGCCCATGAAGGGCACGCCCGAAAGCGTTAGCGCGGCGGAAGCGGCGACCAAGGCGAGGATGTCGGGATCGTTTTCCAGATCGTGCGACAGCACGGTGACGATCACCTGCGTCTCGTTGCGATAGCCATCGGCGAACAGCGGACGGATCGGGCGGTCGATCAGACGCGAGACCAGCGTCTCGCGCTCGGACGGGCGGCCTTCGCGCTTGAAATAGCCGCCGGGAATGCGGCCCGCCGCGAAGGCTTTTTCCTGGTAATTGACGGTGAGCGGAAAGAAGTCCTGACCGGGCTTCGGCGCCTTGGCGGCGACGATGGTGGCGAGCACCGTGGTTTCGCCCCAGCTGGCGAACACCGCTCCGTCGGCCTGCCTGGCGATCTTGCCAGTCTCGATCACGAGCTTGCGCCCGGCCCAATCGAGTTCTTCTCGGTGAATTTGGAACATATGTTGTCTTTCTCTCATGAGGCGAGCCAGTGGATCGTCATGAGCAAGACGGCGAGACGCCGCGCGGTTAAGAATAAAACCCCGATTGGGACTTAACGCGCGGCGTCCGGCGATCCTGCCCTGACGCGGTTCCGGCTCTCGTTTGGTCGAACGGCCCATGCCGCCCTTCCAAGTTTGGAAGCTGGTTGTGTCGGCGGCGCTTCCCTCTCCGCCATCGGCCGATCGCGAGTCCTTTGGAAAAAGACTCGCGACCGTGAAACGAATCCTGACCGGGATTCCTTAAAGTCAAAAGGTCAGCGGCGGATGCCGAGACGCTCGATGAGGCCGCGATAGCGGGGCTCGTCGCGCGTCTTGACGTAATCAAGCAGCTGACGACGCTGCGAAACCAGCTTCAACAGACCGCGACGCGAATGATTGTCCTTCGCATGCGTCTTGAAATGCTCGGTCAGATTGGAGATGCGTTCGGTGAGAATCGCGACCTGAACCTCGGGAGAACCCGTATCGTCGGGCTTGGTCGCATATTCCTTGATGAGCGCTTGCTTGCGCTCGGCGGTGATCGACATCGGGAGTTCCTTTTCTTTTTTAAGGGGTTTTCCAAGCGAAGCGGCCGCGCGCCGGGATGTCGTCCAGCGAGGTCGCGAGGCTAGGCCGCGCCCGGCGGAATATCGGGCGCAGCCGGCTTATAGCATAACCCCCAAGATTGAACAGAGGCCGCGATACCGCAAGCGGAGGCCGCCGAGTTGAACCAGGCTCCAGGCCCCGTTTACGCGATCGTGACAGATTTCTATCGCCGCGACGCTGGACATGGCGCCCGCCATTTGTTATCCCCCCTCTCGTTCCGACGGCGGCGTGATCGACGCGCTTCCGGCGATGGACGGGCGCATAGCTCAGTTGGTAGAGCAGCTGACTCTTAATCAGCGGGTCCAAGGTTCGAGCCCTTGTGCGCCCACCATTTTTCCGGCGATCGCCGGACGGAAGAAAGAAGCGCCGCTTCGGGCCGCCATAGCTCAGTTGGTTAGAGCGCTAGATTGTGGATCTAGAGGTCCCCCGTTCAAGCCGGGGTGGCGGTACCATTCTTATAGTCGCGGCGCGGCGCGAATCGGCGATATCCCCGAAAGCAGGTCTTTGGCGAGATTAGCTTCGCGCTCATTGTCGCGAACGGGCTAACGCCGCTTGCCGGCGTCAACAGCGCGAACGCGGCCGAGGAAGGCTCTCGCGCCCTCGTTCAGCGTCTCCCAGTTTTCGAGTTGCGCCGGCGGGAAGCGCAACTCCACGTCGAGTCCATCGACGCGAAACACAAAGAAGCACAACTCCGCGGACGCCGGGTCGTCGCTCGCCGGCTTCGGGCAGCGGGCGAAGAAATCCCGCCCGTCGGGCGGCGCGACGTAAAGCTGTTCGAGATCGTAAGGCGAGCCCTGCTCGAAGCGCCGCATCACCAGACCGCCGGGACCGACCGCCGTTTCGGCTTCCAGAAAGCGGGCGTAAAGCTGCATCGGGCGATCCGCCGGATCGCCGCCGTCGTCCTTGGACGACACCGTGATAAAAACATTGTCGCGCGCGCGCTCCGTCAACGCCTTGGGCGATAGCGCCCTTGCCGCCCGCGGCGGCGGCGAGAAGTCCGGAATCACCGCGACGAAGGCGAGGCGATCCTGGAAGCCGCCGGCGGCCGTGGCCTCGTCGCGGGCATAGGCCGGCGCGAAGACGAAGCGCGTGTCGCCGATATTGGCTTCGACCGTCGCGGCGGGCGAGTCGGCGCCCGCTCGCAGCAGGCCATAGGCGCCGAGGCCGAGACAGGCGAGCAGCGCGAGGCAAGCGAGGAAAAGGCGCATTTATCTGATCGCTTCGCCGCTCAAGGACATTTCAGCCGCGCGTCAACTTGTGACGCGCCAAACATCGCCCGTTTTGCAGGCCTGACCCTTCGCCTCTTTCGGACGCCCGTTGATGAAGATTTTGTGGGTGTAGTCGCGGCAGCCGCCGGCGCCGTTTTCCGGTCCCGGCACAATGAAGCCATAGGCGCCGTGGTCGCCCTTCCACGCCTTGCGGGTTCCCGAATTCACCGCCTCGCTTTGCGCGGCGATGGCGATGGTCTTGTCCTTTTCGTCGAGGTCGCGGCCAACCGCCGTGCCGACCACGCCGGGCGCCGGAGGCTCGGGGGCGACAGCGACGGGCGCGCTCACAACCGGCGCGGGTTTCGAGGCGTTGCAGGCGGCGAGGAAAAGCGTCGCCGTGACAAGGCTGGCGGCGATCAATCTGACGCTCGGCATATTCGTTCCCTTAACGATTAACCATCGCATTCACGCGCCGTCATGCCGGATCGAAAGGCGCATGTCAAAACCCCGGCAGCCGCAGTTGCGCCCGCAGCCCGCCCTTGGGGCTGTCGGCGAGGCGCAGCGATCCGCCATAGGCGGCGGCGAGATCGGTCACGATCGAGAGGCCAAGTCCCGAGCCGGGCTTGGTTTCGTCCAGGCGGCGGCCGCGCTGCGTCGCCGCCGCGCGTAGTTGCGGAGCAAGTCCAGGGCCGTCGTCCTCGATGGTGAACAGCAACAAGGCGCGTCCCGGCGCGCTCGGCTCCGCCTCGCGCGTCACGGCGATGGAGACGGCGCCGCTCGCCCATTTGCCGGCGTTGTCGAGCAGATTTCCGACCATCTCCTCGAGATCCTGGCGCTCGCCCAAAAACCACAATTCCTTCGCCGCCTCGCCCGAGAACGCCACGCCGCGCTCGGCGCATATCTTCGCGAAAGTGCGCAGCAAAGCGGCGACCACGGGCTCCACCTGCGTCGTCGAGCCGATGGCGCCGGCCCGCGCCGCCGCCCGCGCCCGATCGAGGTAAAAGGTGATCTGGTCCCGCATGACCGTCGCCTGCTCGCTCACCTTTTCGGCGAGCGGCGACGGCGCGGCGTCGGCCTCGTTGACGATCACGCTGAGCGGCGTCTTGAGCGCATGGGCGAGATTGCCGACCTGGGTGCGCGCGCGCTCGACAATGTCGCGATTGGCGCCAATGAGCAGGTTCAGCTCGTCGACCAGCGGCGCGACTTCGATGGGATAGCGCCCGGAGATGCGTTCGCGCGCGCCGCGCCTGATCTCGCCAAGCTCGCTTTCCAACATGCGCAACGGGCGCAGACCAAATCTCACCTGGAACGCGGCGGCGATGGCGAGCGCGATGGCGAGCAGCGCGAAGGCGATGGTGAGGGCGAAGCGAAAGCGGTCGATGTCGTGCTCGACCTCTTCGGCGTTGCCGGCGACCTGCACCAGATAAACGCCGGTGTCGCCCACGTCGATCACGCGCTCGACGATGCGCAGCAGCCGGCCGTCCGGCCCCGGCGCCGTCCCGCGCCGCGCGCCGCCGGTCTCCGGAATGACGCCGAAATCCGCCAGTTTGGGCAGTTGCGACGCGAACAGCGAGCGCGACGCCAGAATCTCGTGCTCTTCGTCGTCTGTCCGCGTGATCTGCCAATACCAGCCGGAATTGGGCAGTTCGAATTGCGGTTCGCCGAGCTGGCCGGGGCCGCGACCTTCCTCGCCCGGCTGCGACACATGCGCGACGATGGCGCGCAGATAGACTTCGAGCCTGCGTTCGAACACATCTTCCGCGTTGCGCCGATAATATTGCGTCAGCAACAGGGAGGCGACCAGCAACAGCAGGAAACTCAGCGCCGCGGCGGTGAAAAACAGCCGCCGGGCGATTGATCTCGTCGCGAAATCGAGAACGGGCATGGGCGCCGCCTATCCCTTCCCGCCCTCCTCCGGCGGCGCGGCGATATACCCTAGCCCACGCACTGTCTGGATCACCTCGACGCCCAGCTTTTTGCGCAGACGGCCAACGAAGACCTCGATCGTATTCGAGTCGCGGTCGAAATCCTGATCGTAGAGATGCTCGATGATTTCGCTACGCGAAATCACGCGCCCGCCGTGATGCAAGAGATAGGCGAGCAGCCGGTATTCATGCGAGGTCAGCTTTATCGGAGCGCCATCGACGACGACGCGCCCGGACTTGGTGTCGAGCCGCACCGGCCCGCAGACGATCTCACTGGTGGCGTGCCCGACGGCGCGGCGCAGCAAGGCGCGGATGCGGGCCAGAACCTCCTCCATGTGGAAGGGCTTCGCCACGTAATCATCGGCGCCGGCGTCGAAACCCTGCACCTTGTCGCTCCATCGGTCGCGCGCGGTCAGGATCAACACCGGCATGACTTTCCCGGCGCGGCGCCATTCCTCGAGCACGGCGACGCCGTCTTTTTTCGGCAGGCCGATGTCGAGCACCACGGCGTCATAGGGCTCGGTGTCGCCGAGAAATTGCCCCTCGTCGCCATCATAGGCGCGATCGACCGCATAGCCCGCCTGCTGCAGAGCCGTAACGATCTGGCGGTTCAAATCCTTGTCGTCCTCCACCACAAGCAGCCGCAATGGATTCTCCTCCTTGGGGTTCGCCGCGTCAGCGTTCCGGATGGTAAGGGCTCGGCTTGCCGCTCGCGGCGTCGACGAAAACCCTTATGACACGTCCGTCCCGCCGCAGCAGATTGATCTCGTAAAGAAACAGCTCGCCGAGACGACAGAGCCGCGTCGACAACGCGTCGGCCTGGTTGGCGTTGCTTTCGGCGCGCATCAGTGGAAAAGGTTCGGCGAGCCGGTGCTGGGCGATTTTCTGACGCGTCTGGGCGACCGAAAAACATTCGAGCCCGGGAGGGCCGCCCTCCTGGGCGCGGCCCTCGGGCGGGAGCGCGGGCGCCTCTTCCCTATCGCGACCGAAAGGCGCGAAGGCTGGCCCGCCCTCCCTGGCCTGGGCGAGCGAAGCGAAAGCCAGGGCGAAGGCCATGCACAAGATTTTCGCCGTCCGCCGGATCATTCCCGCGCCTCCCGGAAACAAATGTCGAGCATATCGGCTGAACGGCGAATGAATAGAGGCGAAATCGCGGCTAGCGCGCCCTCTTCGGCCATCGCTTCGGCCACAGCCGGATAAATTCGGGCAGATCGTCGGTGTCGACCTCGTCCTCGCCCGCCTCGACCCGCCCCTGGACCGAGACGCCGGCGCGGTGCACGCTATCGGGGTCGCCGCTCAGGAGCGGATGCCAGGACGGCAGGCTCTTGCCCTCAAAGCGCAGCCGGTAGGCGCAGGTCGGCGGCAACCATTTGATTTTAGACAGCTTCTCCAACGTCAGCCGCACGCAATCCGGCACGATCTTCTTGCGGCCGGCGTAATCGCCGCAGCGGCAGCTCCCTTGATCCAAAAGCTTGCAGGCGACACTGGTATGGTGAATGGCGCCCGTGTCTTCGTCCTCGAGCTTGATCAGGCAACAACGCCCGCAGCCGTCGCAAAGCTTCTCCCATTGCGCCCGGGTCAAGTCTTCGAGCGGCTTTTCCCAAAAGGGCGCGGCGGTCCCTTCCTTGGGACTGGGTGTCGGCCGATCGCGCCGCGGCGCCGCTCTTTTCCATCATACTCACAGTTTTTCTTATACCGCTCCCTGCTGGAAACCATAACCGCAATGAGGCCCGCGGAAGCCATCGTCAAGATGGTTTAAAAAATGCTAACATAGCGCCGCAAGGAGTAATGGGCGGTCGCGCGGGAGTTTTTGGCCTTGTGGAAGCGTCTGGGTTCACTGCCGATCGTTAAGCGCCTTTCGCGCATGCTGCTGGCCGTCGACGCCATGATCGACTCCAGCATGTTCGACAGCGGCCGCAGATCGCGCGAGACATACGAGAACTTCTCGGCCTTCATGGCGCGTTTCCACGTATCGGGCATGAGCCGGATCGGGGTGGAAATCGCCTGCGAGACGCTCACGATGTCGCTTGGCGGCGGGATTTTGGCGCTGACGCTGGCCTCCTCGGCGTTTCACATGACCAGCGAGAAAGACTGGCTCAAGCGGGCCGACCTCGCGGTGACTTTTTTGGACCGCTACGGCGTCGAGGTCGGACAGCGCGGAATCAAGCACGACGACGCGGTGCCGCTCGAAGACTATCCCGACTATCTGGTGAAGGCCGTGCTCGCCACCGAGGACCGGCGTTTTTACGAGCATTTCGGCATCGACGTGATCGGCACCGCGCGGGCGCTGACCGTCAACGCGCGCTCCTCGGGCGTGGTGCAGGGCGGCTCGTCGATCACCCAGCAGCTCGCCAAAAATCTGTTTCTCTCCAACGAGCGGACGGTGACGCGCAAGATCAACGAGGCCTTTCTGGCGCTTTGGCTCGAGCATCATTTGACCAAGCGCGAGATTCTCAAACTCTATCTCGACCGGGTTTACATGGGCGGGGGCACCTTCGGCATTCAGGCGGCCGCGGAGTTCTATTTCGGCAAATCGGTGAAGGACGTGACGCTGGCCGAGGCGGCGATGCTGGCCGGCCTGTTCAAGGCGCCGACCAAATACGCCCCGCACGTCAATCTTCCCGCCGCGCGCGCGCGGGCGAACGACGTGTTGAACAATCTCGTCGACGCCGGCTTCATGACCGCCAGCCAGGTCGTTCCGGCGCAGCGCAATCCGGCCACTCCGGTGGAGCGCAAACAGGAACTCGAGCCCAGACTGGTATCTCGACTACGCCTATCAGGAAATCCAGAAACTCGCCGACTCGGGCAAGCTCGGCGATGATCGCGTGCTGAACGTGCGGCTGGCGCTCGACTCCAACGTGCAGAAACGCGCCAGCACGGTGATCGAGGACAATCTGCGCGAGAGCGGTCGCTCCTATCACGTCAAGCAAAGCGCGATGGTGGTGATGGAGCCGGACGGGGCGCTTCGCGCCATCGTCGGGGGGCGCGACTATGGCGCGAGCCAGTTCAACCGCGCGACCGAGGCGCTGCGCCAGCCGGGCTCTTCGTTCAAGCCTTATGTCTATCTGACGGCCTTGATGACCGGCAAGTTCAAGCCCACCACCATCGTCGTCGACTCGCCGGTCTGCATCGGCAATTGGTGTCCGCACAATTACGGCGGCTCCTACGCCGGCTCGCTGCCGCTGGCCAATGCGCTGGCGCGTTCGCTGAACACCGTCGCCGTGAAGCTTTCCATCGCCATCGGCAACGGCTATCCCAAGGCTGGGCGCGCGAAAATCGTCGAGACCGCGCGGCGTCTCGGCATCACGGCGCCGTTGGAGGATACGCCGTCGTTGCCGATCGGCGCCGACGAGGTGGTCTTGCTCGAACATGCCGCCGCCTACGCCGCCTTCGTGAATGGCGGCAAGAAGACGCTCGCGTACACCGCCATGGAAATCGACAATCGTCACGGCGACATCCTGTACAGGCATGACCGGGACGCGCCGCCGCAGGAGCAGGCGGTTCCGTTCGACAAGGTCGTGGAACTCGGCTCGATGATGCGAAAGGTGGTCGAGGAAGGCACCGGCAGGGCGGCGCAGCTTGGCGAAGGCATAGAGGTGATCGGCAAGACCGGAACCACCAACGGCTTCAAGGACGCTTGGTTCTGCGGCTATTCGGCCGTCATGGGCGGCTGCGTGTGGTATGGCAACGACGACGGCGAATCCGATGAACAATATGACCGGCGGTTCGCTGCCGGCCCGCACGTGGCATGACGTCATGGCCTACGCCCATCAGGGCGTGCCGATCAAGCACATCGTCGGCATGGCCCCGACGCCCGCGGAGGAAGCCGCCGTGAACGCGGGGACGCCGATCAAACCGCTGGAGCTAGGCGCGCCGCAACGCCCCGCCACGCTGTCGAAGAGCGCGGTGGACGCGTTGGGCTCGATCGAGACTAAAATAAAGACTCTTTCGCTTGGCAAGCGAGGCGGCGCCTTCCAAGAGTTGGCGCCCTTAAGCCCGGCCCGTTCGCACAGCGCGGCGGGAGGTTCCCGGACGCTCGGCGGCGCGGTAGAATGAAGCCCGGCGCGCCCCTTGGCGCTCCCAAAAATATCGAGATATTCATACCCTTGCGAGCGCCTTTCGATAAATATATGCGCGCCTTTTGGACGATGCTGTGCGGCCTCGCGCTCGGTTTCGGCGTCACGGCGGCGACGCTTAAGAGCGGCTGGGGCTTCGGCGCGTTTCGCGTCGGACCCTGGACCGCCTGGCCGCGCGTCGGCGGCCCGGAGATCGACCCTTATGCGCGCGCCGTTCTCGCCCGCCGCGGCGAGGCGCCGCTAGGCCGCGACGAGGGATTGGTGTTTGTCGCGAGCGCGGATTCGGCTGGCGGGCCGCTCGACGGCCGCTGCGACTATCGCGTCGCGGACCCGCTGCCCGTCGCGCGCTATTGGACGCTTGGCCTCGCGACCGCCTCGGGCGCGCCGCTGGCCAATCCCACCGAGCGACTTGGTTACACCTCGGCCGACATTGTTCGCCGCGAGGGCGGAGCCTTCGAGCTCGTCATCTCTCGTCATGCGCGTCCGGGCAATTGGCTGTCGCCGGGCGAGCGCGAATTCCTTCGTGCTGGTGCTGCGCCTCTATGAAACGCCGCTCGACACCGCCGCGCGCCTCGATCCGGCGCGCTTTTTGAAAATCGTCAAACTGGGCTGCGAATGAAGCTCGTGGATCGCGCGATCGGTCTTTTGCCTTGGGCCATGGCGGCGCTGCTGATCGCCGGCGTGGTGCATATTGTCTCGGTGCTGCTAATGCCCCTGGTCGCGCCGCGCCACGCATACGCCCGCCTGGTGGAGGCCGCCAAATCGGACCGGCCGGCGAACGCCGAGACCGCGCGAAACGGCGTGATGTTGTTCGACCCGCCCGCGCCAGGTCCGCAGCTCCTGCCTTTCGAGGACCCGGCGATGGCGGAGGGCGTCTGTCTGTTCGATCTCGCCAAAGGCCCGCTGCGCCTGCGCGTCGACATCGACAGCGAGGATTATTTCGGCCTGTCCTTCCACGACCCCTCCGGCGCGATTTTCCACTCGATGACCGACCGCGCGTCGAACAAGGGAAAGATCGACATCATCGTCGGCGACGCGCGCCAGATCGAAGAAATGGAAACAAGCGATTACGACGAGGCGCCGCCCCTGGAGACCCGCCTCACCGCGCCGTCGCCGCTGGGATTCGTGCTGATCCGGGCGCTCGCCAAGCGCCCTTCGGACTATGAGCGCGCGCGCGCCAGCGTGGAGGCGGTCAGCTGCGAGATCGAGGCGGAGCGCTAGAGGCTTTCCGGTTTAGATTGAACCGGAAAGCTCTAGATTGCTTTGTTTTGTCGTGCTTTCCGAGGCAAGACCGGCGCACTTTTGCCGAAAGCTCAGATGGCGTAACGGGCCGCCGCGGGCGACTCACTCCTTCGCGAAAGCCCTGGGCAGCGTCACGCGCGCGATCAGCCCATGCGGCTCGTGATCGAGCAATTGCAACCCTCCGCCAACGTCTTCCACGAGCGAGCGCACGATCGACAGACCAAGCCCAAAGCCGCTGTGATCGTTCATATTGCGAGCCGGCTCGCCACGCACGAACGGATCGAGCACGCGCTGCTTGTTTTCGGCCCTGATGCCCGGCCCGTCGTCGGCCACGTCGACGCGAATGATTTCGGGCGAGGGCTGGTCGAGCGTGATGACGACCGTTTTGGCGTAGGTCACCGCGTTCTCCACGAGATTGTTGAAAACGCGCTGCATTTCGGTGAGCGAGCCGAGGATGATCTGATGCTGCCCGCCGCGGTAGGTGACATCGTGGCCAAGATCGGCGAATTGATCCGAAACCGTCTGGAGCACGCTGTCGAGATCGATGAGACCGCGATCCGGCGTGCTTTTCGCGTCGCGCAAATGCTGAAGATTTTTGTAAAGCATCGAATCCATCAGATCGGCGTCGTGCAGCATCTTCTCTTTCAGTTCGACGTCAGCGATGAATTCGGACCTGAGCCTTACCCTGGTGATGATGGTGCGCAGGTCGTGGCTGATCGCGGCGAGCGCATGACTGCGCGCTTCGATCATCGCCTCGATCCGGCTCTGCATTCTGTTGAGCGCGCGCGTTAGATCGCGCACCTCGCGCGGTCCAGCCTCGTCGATCGGCCGCAGATGCGCGTTTTCGGCCGGATAGCGCTCGGCTTCGCGCGCCAGCTTGACCAGCGGCGCGACGACGGCGCTCGATATCCACACCGTCAGAATGCTCGCGCAAAGAAAAAAGAACAGCGCCGAGCGCTCCAAGAGCCGCATGAACAGAGTGGGCGCGCCATGGTGCGTCGACGACATCGACCCCCAAGGGGAAAGCCTCGGCTCCAGCGTCGTGGCCACGGCATAGCCGCCGTTTCGCAAGGCGACGACGACGGCCCCGCCACGCTTATCGGTCGCTTTCGACGCCGCCACGACCCGCGCGCCCGCCCATAGGCGTGACTTCAGCTCGTCGAGATCGGCGCTGGCCGCGTTGGCGGCGGGGATATCGCCCGGTTGGTCCCGCACCGCGAAATTCATCCAGGGCGCCGCCTTGGCGAGCGCCGCGAGGACATAGCTTCGCTCCGAAACGGGAGCGGCGTCGATCGCCAAAAGCGCGCTGGCGATGAATTCGCTGGGCTCGATGATCGGCGGGCGTCCGTCGGGATTGGTGAAATGTTGAATAGTCGTCAGCGTCAGATGAAACATGACGATCGCCGCCAGAATCAGCAGCGCGATCTGTCCCGCGAGATGATCGGGGCGCAACCGACGTAAAAAGGCCATCATGATCGGGTCACCGGCGTCGTGAACATATATCCCTCCGACCGCACCGTCTGGATCAGCTTGGGGTTTTTCACGTCCGTCTCGATTTTTTGACGCAGACGGCTGATGAGCGTGTCGATGCTGCGTTCGAACGGCCCCGCCGTCGGGCCATGCGTCAAGCTGATCAACTGGTCGCGCGTCAGCACGCGGTTCGGATGTTCGCACAGCGCGTGCAAAAGATCGAACTCGGCGCCCGTCATCGCGACCTTCATGCCGACCGGCGCCACGACCTCGCGCGCCGCGAGATCGACGCTCCAGCCGGAGAATTTATAAACCTGCCGCGCCGAACCGGCCTCGATCGGGTCCGCCGCGCCCGCGCGCCGCAGCACCGAGCGGATTCGCGCCAGCAATTCGCGCGGATTGAACGGCTTGGCGATGTAATCGTCGGCGCCCATTTCGAGGCCGACGATCTTGTCGACATCCTCGCTCTGCGCCGTGACGATAATGATCGGCAAATGTCTGTCGGCCCGCAATCTGCGGCAAATCGACAGTCCGTCCTCGCCGGGAAGATTTAGATCCAGGATCAGAAGATCGAAGGCGCGTTCCAACAGCGCGGCGTCCATCGCCGCCCCGTCCCTGACCACGACGACGTCGAACTGATTGGCCTTGAGATAGCGTGAAATCAAATCGCCGATCTCGGCGTCGTCCTCCACCAAAAGGGTCGAAGCGGAATATTTCACGTCTCGTTCCTGATCGGCGCGCCCTTCCTCGACGGCGGGTTTGCCCCGCGGTTGGCTCTCCGCGGTTTCCGGCTCAAGGCGCGTCATTGCATCGACCAGATAAAATAAAACAGCGACCCGTAAACTAAAAGCGCCAAAAACATCGCGAGGTAGTCGCTCATCACCGTCTCCATTCGCGCCGCGAACTCGTCGCGACAACCGTCCGGCGCCTTCGGGACGCGGGCCCGCGCAAGGCTAAATCTCTTTAAGGAATGAGCGTTTCCTGGGTTTGTCTCGACTGGCCAAAATGTTGCCGGAATGTGTCCGATGTATCCGATGGCGAAATTTGGGCGCGAAGACGTCGGCGGGTAGAATTTAATCGTAGCGAGACAAACTATGGAAACATAAGAGCGACATAAGAATGTGGCGGTAATCTGAGTAGATAAGGAGTCTTTATTACGATCTCGGCTCCAACACCGTCGGAGGAGCAGTGCAGTCGGTCTATATTCCCTCCGGCGTCGCCGGTCTCGGCGCGAGCCAGACCAGCGCTCAATTCAACGGCCACATTATCCGCGCCGGTGTGAACTATCACTTCAACTGGGGCGCGCCGGCTCCGGTCGTGGCTAAATATTAATTGGCGGCTCCTCGCGAGCCGGACGCTCAGGCCTCCGGCTCGCGGTCACGGACGCTCCTTCAATCGGGCGAGATCGAAGCCTTCCAGATCGCGCAGCAGTTCGATGAAAGCCGTGGCCCAATAATCCGCCGCCGCCGCGCCTTTTTCCGCCGTGGCCTTGGCGGCGTCGCCCATCGCGCCGGCGGGCGAGAGATCCTGCGCCATCCAGCCGAATCCCGCCGGGCGGTCGGCGCGCAGCCAGGCGAAGTCGCGCTCGAAGTCGCGGCTCGCAGGCAGAAAATTCTTCGCCCGCGCCATCTCCACGAGTTCGGGCCGAAAGGCCAGCATCAGCGAAGTCTCGACCTCGCCGCCGTGAATGCCGTGCTTCAGTTCGTCGGCGCCGAACAGTCCATCGGGATAGCCGAAGCGGGAGAAGGAGCAGGTCGCGGCGAGGACGCCGTGACGCGCGCGCAGCTCCAGCGCCGCCTGCGCGATCAGCGGCGAATTGCCGCCATGCGAATTGAGCAGCAGTAATTTTCGCGCGCCGGCCGCGATGGCGCCTTCGACGACCTCCGTCAGCATTGCGAAGGCGGTGGACGGAGAAAAGCTCAGCGTGCCCGGAAAATCGCGATGTTCGACCGAGACGCCGACGCTCTGAATCGGCAGGAACAGCACGTCGATGTCGCCTGGCAGGCGCGGGACGATGCGGTCGATGCAGCCCTGCATGATCTGCGCGTCGACCCCGACCGGCAGATGCGGCCCATGCTGCTCCACCGCCGCGATCGGCGCGACCACGATGACGCGCTCCCAGTCGAGAGCCGCGAATTCGCGTGTGGTGAGGTCGATCCAGAAGCGTGAGGACAGCATGAAGCCGTTCTAGCGGGTTTGCGCGCGAAGCGCCAAATATTCGAAGCGGGCCGGCTGGCCGGGCGCCGCGCGGCGGGCTAAACATGCGCGCCCAAAGCCAAGAGGTCGCCCATGTCCGCGCAAAATCCGCCGCCGCGAGACCCCGACGCTAGCGCCTTGCTGTTCGCCGGGCTCTGCGTCGCGGCGGGGGCCATCGCGATGGAGGTCTTCGCGCGCGGCGCCATAGAGGCCCGGGTCAAGAACAACTCGAGCCCGGTCACCGAGGCGGACGAGCGGATCGAGGCGTTTTTGCTGGCCGAATTGTCCCGCCGCCTGCCCGGCCTCCCGCTCATCGCCGAGGAGCGCGCCGCGCGCGGCGAGACGCCCGCGCAAACCGGCGCCTTTCTGCTGATCGACCCGCTCGACGGCACGCGCGAATTTCTCGCGCGCCGGCCCGAGTTCACGGTCAACATCGCGCTCATCGAGAATGGCGCGCCCAGGGCCGGCGCCGTCTACGCCCCGGCGCTCGGCGCGCTTTGGTTCGCGGGCGCGACGGCCTTTTTCGTCGCGGCGGCGCCGGGCGGCCCCCTGCCCCCGCGCGAAAACTGGCGTCCCCTGCATACGCGCCCGCGCCCTGACCATGGCATGACGGCGCTGGTCAGCCGCTCGCATTTCGACGCGCGAACGGAAGATTTTTGCGCGCGCGAAAAAATCAAGGAGCGGATCGAGGCCGGCTCGTCGCTAAAATTCTGCCGGCTGGCCGAGGGCGTCGCCGATATATATCCGCGTTTTGGGCCGACGATGGAATGGGACACGGCGGCCGGCGACGCGGTGCTGCGCGCCGCCGGCGGCGTGGCGCTGACGCCTGAGGGCGCGCCCTTGCTCTATGGCAAGGCGGCGCAAAATTACCGCAACGGCCCGTTTATCGCCTATGGCGACCCCGCCGCCGCAAGACTTTCTTAACTACGTCGCGCGAAGCTGTCCCCCGATATCCGCATCGCCCCAATCGCGACGCGGCCGCGCCGCGCCGGCGGCGATATTCTCACGGATTTTTCCGGCTTGTTCCGTTCGCGCCAGGGGAGAACGCCAATATGTTCGACGCCGACACCAGCGCAAATTTTTCGCGCCGCGCCCTATTGCGGCTGGCCGCCGGCTCCGGCGTCGCGCTGACGACGCAAGCGGCGCTGGCGCGCGAGACGCCCTCGCGCGAGACGCCCCCGCCCGAGGGCTATTCGGACAATGACGTCGTTGCCAGCGGCCACAGGTTTTTCGGCACTGTCTCGCGCGACCTCGCCGAGGGAATCGAATCGGCGACCCGGCAATGGGGCCGACCCAACGCTTACGTGCTCGGCCAGGAGGCGGGCGGCGCCTTCATTGGCGGCCTGCGCTATGGCGAAGGCGAGATGTACACCCGCAACGCGGGTCGGCGCCGCATCTTCTGGCAGGGTCCGTCGCTCGGGTTCGACGCCGGCGCCGACGGCGACCGCACGATGATGCTGGTCTACGGCCTGCCGGCGGTCGACGCGCTTTATCAGCGTTTTGGCGGCTTGGACGGCTCGGCCTATCTGGTCGGCGGCTTTGGCTTCACCGCGCTCTCCGCCGGCGACGTGGTGGTGGTGCCGATCCGTTCCGGGGTCGGCGCGCGGCTCGGGCTCAACCTCGGCTATCTGAAGTTCACGCCCCAGGCCACCTGGAACCCGTTTTGACCTTGCGCCGCTTCCTTTCGGCGATGTTTTCCGGCAAGCGCCCCGGCAAACGCGTGCAAATCGGCGACCGGCAGGTCCTCGTCGAGGGTCTGCCGCGCAATTTTTGGACCGATCTGCACCACTACGCCATGACGGCCAGTTGGTCGATGTTCTTCGCGGCTTTGGCTCTGGCGTTCACAACGGTCAATCTCATCTTCGCGGGATTTTATACGCTCGCCGCATATTTTGGCGACGATCCGGTCGCCAATGCGCCGCCTGGCTCCTTCCTCGATTACTTCTTTTTTAGCGTCGAAACCCTCGCGACAGTCGGCTATGGCGACATGCATCCGCAATCGCTGATCGGCCATGCGATCGCGACCTTGGCGACCTTCGTCGGGCTTTCCTCGGTCGCCATCACCGCCGGCGTGACCTTCGCGCGCTTCGCCCAGCCGCGCGCGCGGCTGCTTTTCGCGCGCAATCCGGTGATTGGCGTGCATGACGGCGCGCGCACGCTGATGCTGCGCTTCGCCAACGAGCGCCACAACGCCATCACCGCCGCGAGCGCCCAGATGTGGTTCATTCGCAACGAGCTCACGATGGAGGGCGCGACCTTCCGCAAGTTCTATCCATTGAAGCTGACCCGCGACGAAAATCCGATATTCGCCTTCACCTGGACGTTGATGCATGTGATCGGCGAGGACAGCCCGCTGCATGGCTACGCGGCGGCCGACTTCGAAGACCCCTTCACCAGTCTCGTCATCATCTTCGGCGGGCACGACGAAACATCGGCGCAGTCGGTGCGCGGGCGCCGTATTTATTCCGCTAGGGACATTCT
Organism: uncultured Alphaproteobacteria bacterium; assembly: GCA_963710695.1. Lineage (GTDB taxonomy): Bacteria > Pseudomonadota > Alphaproteobacteria > Rhizobiales > Beijerinckiaceae > Methylocystis. The sequence goes on from CAVQBO010000033.1 coordinate 141,818, forward strand.
GCTCGACCAGGAATATGTCGATATCGTCGAAACCGACGAAACCGGCTCGGCGACCTTCAATTACAAGAGGTTTCACGACACCAGGCCCGCCCCGACGCCCCGCGACGATAGCGGCGGTTTTTGATTTCCTAATGCCCCTGTTTTAGAAGGATTGTGGCGACGACCGCATTCCAAGGGCGCGGGGGGAAAGCGCCTTAGCAGGCAAGGACGAACGCGTGTTGATTGAACAGGCGATGTATTTCGCGCTCGAACTCCTGGTCGCCGGGCTTGGCATGCTGATGTTCCTGCCCGCCTTTTGGCGGCGGGCGATGCGCCTGTCGATGCGCCGGCTGCAGATGCTGGCGCCGCTCTCGCGCGAGCAGGCCATCGCCGAGCGCGATCTGCTGCGCGCGGAATTCGCCCTTCGCGAGCGCCGGCTCGAACAGGAAATGGACGCGATCAAAGCCTCGAAGGCGGGCGATCTCGTCGACGTCGGCCGCCACGCCGCGCGCATCGCCGATCTCGACGACCGCCTGAGTAAATCCGAGGCCAATGGCCGCGAACTGGAGCACCGGCTGAGCGAAACGCTCAAAACGCTGGCGGAACGGACGGAACTGCTCGGCTCGACCGAAATGGCGTTGCACGAGGTTACGGAAGGCGCGGAGCGCATGGTCGCCAGCATGCGCTTGCTGACCTCATACAGCGAGGAACTCGGTCGCGAGAAGGAGGTCGTGCTGACCCGCGTCGCCGCGCATGAAGCGATGATCGGCGATATGCACCAGCGGAACACCGATCTTCAACACGAACTGGCGCAATTGCGCGACGATTTCGCCAAACTGAAGATCGAGGCGGAGCGTCTTGGCGGCGTCGACGCCGCCCTGGGCGCCGTCGTCGGCGAACTCGAGGCGACCAAGGCGGCGAAAGAAGCGCTCGAACAAACGCTTGAGGCGGTGCGCGCCCGCGCGCGCGAGGACGAAGAGCGGTTCACGAACGAGATCGCCCATCTCGAAACCGCGCTGCGACAGACCCGCGGAGAAGCGCGCGAACAAGCCGACCGGCTGGAGACCGCGCGCGCCGACAATTCCATGCTGCAAGGCGCGGTCGAGGCGCTCCGCAAGGATCACGCGCGTCTGCGCGACGCGGCCGCCCGCGGCGTGGCGGACGCGGCGCCGCTCGACGCGCGCGATCTCGCGGCGCTGCGGCGGGAAATCGCCGACCTCGCCGCGCGCTTGATCGAAACGCCCGACGTCCCGCCGCGGGAACGCGACGCGGCGGGCGCGAAGCGCGCGCTTTGAGCCGGGACAACTCCGCCCAAATTCCGCCGCCCGCTTGACCGCGCGCCCGCGCTTTGGGACAAAGGTCCGGCGGAATAAAAATCTCGCGAGGTTCGTCTTGCTGTTCGCCGCTATTTGTCTGGACAAGCCCGACCATATCGAGCTGCGCATTTCCACGCGCGCCGCGCACCTCGCTTTCCTCGAGGCCAACGCGCCAAGCATAAGGCTCGGCGGACCCTTTCTCGACGACCACGACAAGCCGGTCGGCTCGATGCTGATCCTCGATTGCGCCGACGCGGCGGCGGCGCGGGCATTGCTGGCCGGCGATCCCTACGCCAAGGCGGGACTATTCGAGAGCGTCGCCCTGCGGCCGTGGCGGCGCGTCGTCGGCGCGGCGCTGTAACATGGCTCACTGGCTGTTCAAGAGCGAGCCCACGACATGGTCGTTCGACCAGCAGATCGCGGCTGGAGAAAAGGGCACTTTCTGGAACGGCGTGCGCAACCATCTGGCCAAAAAGCATCTTATGGCGATGCAGGTCGGCGATCGCGGATTTTTTTATCATTCCCAGGAAGACAAGGCCATCGTCGGCATTGTCGAAGTGATCAAGCCCTATTACCCTGACCACACCGACGAAACCGGCAAATTCGGGATGGTCGACGTGCGCGCGGTGAAGGCGCTCAAAAATAAGGTGACGTTGGCGCAAATCAAGGCCGAGCCGCGCCTCGTGGACATGACGCTCGTCAATAACTCGCGCCTTTCCGTGCAGCCCGTCAGCAACGAGGAATGGCGCATCGTGCTGGAGCTTGCTGGCGAGCGCGGGTAAACTCGGCGCGGGGCGTCCACGAGACGCCCGTCGTTCCGACGGGCCATAGGGCGTCCACGAGACGCCCGTCGTTCCGACGGGCCATAGGGCGTCCATGAGACGCCCGTCGTTCCGACGGGCTATGCCGCGCGGCCTTGACCAAGGATGGTCTCAAGTGACGGATGCTAATCTTTCGCCTGACCCGCCGTCGCAGCCCGGCTGCGACTTCATTCGCGAACAGGCTTTTACGCTCGAACGCATGAAGCTCGCGCTCGACGCCGGGCGCACCGGCATCTGGGACTGGAACCTCGTCACCGGCGAGGTGCTGCTCGATGCGCGGGTGCGGGCGCTGTGGGGGCTGTCCGAGGATGCGCCGGCCAATCTCGACGTCTTTCGCAGCGCATTGCATCCGCAAGACAAGAAGCGCACCAAGGAAGCCATCGAACAGGCGCTCGACCCGAATAACCAGGACGACTACGAAAGCGAATATCGCGTCATCGGCCAAATCGACCGCGTTGAACGCTGGGTTTCGGTGCGCGGCCGCACCTTCTTCGAAAACGGGCGTCCCGTCCGGATCGTCGGCACGGCGCGCGACATCACCCCCCGCAAGCACCGCGAGCAGCATGTGCGCACGCTGCTGCGCGAACTCGTTCACCGCTCGAAAAACCTGCTCGCGGTGGTGCAGGCGATGTCGCGCCAGACCGCGACGGGATCGGGCTCGATCGAGGACTTCCAGCGCAAATTTTCGGCGCGGCTGCAAGCGCTGTCGATGGCGCACGACCTGCTGATCTCCCAGGACTGGCGCGGCGCCTCGATGCACGATCTCGTTCGCGCGCAAATGGCTTATTGTCTCGACATCGGCGCCAGCGAAGTCGGCGAGCACGCGAGCATCGACGGCCCAAAGGTGATGCTCAAACCCGAGGCCGCGCAGAATATCGGGCTGGCTCTGCACGAACTCGCGACCAACGCCCTGGCCCATGGCGCGCTGTCGCGCGCCGGGGGCAATGTCGCGCTCAACTGGCGGCTCGAGGACGGCCGCTTTTTCGTGGATTGGCGCGAAAGCGGCGGGCCGCGGGTGGCGCCGCCGCCGCGCGAGGGCTTCGGCCATAAGGTGATCAAGCGACTGGTCGCTCTGGCGCTAGACGGTTCGACGACGCTCGATTTCCCGCCCGAGGGCTTCGCCTGGACGCTGTCCGTGCCGGCTAGCTCCGTCGTCGCGAAAATTGCCTAGACCAGCGCTTTGCGCGGACGCGCGGTTGTTGACAAGGAGCTGTAATGGGAGCGTCGTCGCCGGGGCGGCGGCCGTTGTCCATCGCGGAAAACGGCGGCGAGACTTGGCCGCGACTGGTCTCCGTCCAGTCTTGGATTACAGTGATCAAGACGCCTTGCGCTCCAAAGGAGACGTGGCATGTTGGGGATATTCGGCCTGAGACTGCCTCGCTTGGCCACGCTGCTGGTCGCCGGCGCTATCCTGGTCGCCGTTTGCGCGGCCGGCATATTATATGTCTGGTCGCCGAAGGCCACCTTGCGCATCACCACCGGACCCGCCGGCGGAATAGCGCAACGCTTCATTTCCGCCTTCATCGGCGTGACGACGGCGGCGCATCCGCACATCCGTTTTGAAACGGTGACGGTGACCGATCTGAGGGCGAGTTCCAAGGCGCTGGAAGACCACAAGGTCGACATCGCGCTCGTGCGCAGCGACGTCGCGCCGCCAGTCAATGGACAATCCCTGGTCATTCTGCGTCGAGATGTGATCGCGCTGGTCGTTCCCTCCGGCTCGCCGATCAAAAGCTTCTCCCACCTCTCGGGCAAAACCGTCGCCATCCCGACCGGCGTCCTGCAAGAGGAAAATTCGCACGCGCTCGACCTTATTCTCAATTATTTCAACGTACAGCCGGACGCGGTGAAACGGCTCTTCCTTCCCCTCGCGGAGATCGGTCCCGCTATCCGCGCCAAGCGCGCCGTCGCGGCTCTGGCCGTCGGTCCCATCGCGCCTGGGGAAGCGGTCAACGTCGTCTCGAGCGTTGCGCGGGCGACAAAGGAAACTCCGAAAATTCTGGCGCTCGACGACAACGACGCCATAGCCAAAAGATTCCCGGGTCTCGAATCCATCGATATTCCCGAAGGGGCGTTCAAGGCCCGTCCGCCGACGCCTGACGACAGCGTGAAAGGCGTCGCCGTCACCTATCGCTTCGTCGTGCCGGTGACGATGCTCAACGCCGTCGCCGGCGTGATCGCAAGGTCGGCACTGAAGACAAAAGCGAAACTGATGGCGGTTACGCCGCTCGCCAGCGAGATCGAGGCGCCCGACCCAGACGAAAAAAATCCCGTGCTGGCGATCCACCCCGGCGTCGCCGCCTATTTGTCGAGCGGCGAACAGAGCTTTATCGACGAGGCGCAAACATACTTCTACGCGATCGGCATTCCTCTGAGCATCGTCGGTTCGGCGATCGCGATCGTTTCCGGAATGCTGCGCAACAAGGAACTGCAAGGCGATCAGCAGAGGATTTTTCGACTGCTCGTGATCGCCGACGAGGCCGGCAACGCCAATCTCGACGAGCTCGACACATTGGAGAAGGAATTCAAGGCGAGCGTCGCCGCCTGCGTTGGCAAACTCATCGAGGGATCGAACGCAACCGAACAGGCGCCGGTGTCCTTGGCGATCGAGCACGCGCGGCGCGCGATCGAAGCGCGGCGAATGGCGATCGGGACCCGCGCGGCTCCCAAGCCGCGAGAGCCGGAAAGGACGAGGTCTGCCGCCCAGGGAGAGACAGGCGCGCGCCGCTCTCGGTCGCGACAGCGCGTCATGAGAAGTGGAGCTCCCCGCCGCAAGCCTTCCATGGATTCGCGCGGCGACGAAATCGTAAAGCCTGCTTAAGCTAGCCGTGGAATATTTGAAGTGATAGTATTGAAAAACATATGAGGAACCTCTCCGACCTCAAGCTTCATCGCGGGCGGCGCCCTAGACAATTTATCGATCTCTTCTAATTTTGGAACCGTTCATCATCCCGACATGTTTCGAGGCGTAGCTTCGAAAGCGCAACCTTCGAAGAGGAGCAGCAGACAATGAAAACGTTACACACGGTGCTATTGGCGGCGGGTCTTATGGCTGGACTCGCCTTCGAAAGTTCGGAAGCGTTCGCGGCCGTGCCGATGATGGCGCAAGGGACGCTTGCGACGAACGGTGGAGCGAATATCGAGAAGACTGTCGTTGTCGTGCGGCGACATGCCGTGGTTCGCAGGCCCGTTGTCGTGCACAGGCATGTTGTGCGCTAACGGCGTTGTCGAGTTAAGCCATGACGACGCAGACGAAATGATTGGTCGGCGGTCCGCCGACCAATCCTAGCTCGGGCGCCTGGAGCAATAGACCCATCATCTTCGAGCAAGCGTCGAAGGCGGCGACGAGCGCCCCTAATCCGATCGCCGATCCATCGCCCCGCCGGGGAACTCGCTCCAGAGTATGTTCCGTAAAATCCTATCGCGGAAGCTGCCCTCCTTCAGCCCGGGCCAAACGACCGTCGGCTGATAACGATCAACTCGACAAAGCAGCGCATTTCAATTTTTCAGCGTCCGGCCGCCGCTGTCTTCCCGGCAATTTTTCTGACGCGGGCGATCAACCAGGTCGCGACGCGAAGAAGCAGCGGCTCGCGAAACCTCACCGATTAGATCATTGATCTCCGTTGCGTAATTGGATAACACCAAGCCGACGCGGAGACGGGCCTAAATCTTGACACAATCCGCGATCGCATCATCTCTTTGATCGACTGGCCCCGCGCCGCTCGCTCTCGACAGCCGAACGGATGTTTCCATGATCAATCGACGAACCATGACATTTCTCGCCGCGTGCTTCTTCGCGGCGGCGCCCGCGTTGGCTCAAGAGCAACCCAAGGGCCCGCCATCAGCGTCTGTCGCGATTGAGCAAATTCAGGTGGCGTTCATCGGATCCGGCGCGGTGGGCGGCGGAACGCTGAATTACCGCGGCAAGTCCTATCCCATCACCGTCGGCGGTCTGGGTGTCGGTGGCATTGGCGCGTCGAAACTGACAGCTTCGGGGAGCGTGTATGGTCTCGAGCGGCGGGAGGATTTCGCCGGCGCCTATGTTCAGATTCGCAAAGGATGGGCCTTGGGCGATCATGGAAAAGGGACGCTATGGCTGCGCAACAGAAATGGCGTCACCATGAAACTGAATACGCGGCGCAAGGGGTTGCAACTGTCGCTTGGCGCCGATGGCGTGGTGATCGGCTTCAAATAAACAGAAGCGCGTGAAAGCGGACGGACCAAGATCGCGGGCTTGGTCCGACGCCCTTGTGCTTGAGCAAGGATTTGGAGTCGTAGACAGGCTACATGGTCGGCGGTCGGCGTTTTATCGCCAAGCGCGAGCCCAAAACAAGCTCTGGATCACGGTTGCAATTCGCCCGGTCATGGCGTCTCGGCACTGCGAAATGGTCCGCGAGCGCGGGCTCCAAACGTCATAGCCGCGTCTTCGATTATCGGGGAGCGCCGCCTTCGCCGCCACCATCCGGCCGCGGGCGCTCTTTAGCCGTTGAAGCGAACCGTCCCAAATCCCGAAACGTCATAACCGCCCAAAGCCGTGGCTTTGTCGCGAAACGTTTCCGAACGGCACAGAGCTACGAGCTTCTGGAACGGCGGGTCAAAATAGGCTTTGCGCCACACCAGAAGATCGAAGCGTTCCTCGATCAGTGGCGCGAAGTCGAGTTTAAACTGACGCGCCGCCGCCGCGATGCCAAGGCCGACATCGGCGCGACCATCGGCGATCGCCATCGCCAAATCCGTCTCCGATCGCTCGACCGCTTCGACAAGGCGCAAATCCGCGCGTTTCATTTTTTCGGCCGCCAGCAATTGTTCGAGGACCAGTTCGCTGCCCGCTTCGGTCTGCCGCGTCTGGAAACGCAGGCCCCGCGCGGCCTTCAGACAATCGGGACGTCTGGGGAGATCGGGCCGCATGATCAGCCCGCGCGCGCGCCGGGCCCATTCAATTAGAACCCAGGGCTCATCCGTGAACCTCGCCGCGACCGCCGCGACGTTCCATTCTCCCCCTTCAGGAATATGAAGACCCGCCGCGACGCAATCGCCCGCCTGCGCCCGCCGCAACCCATCGAGCGCGCCGTCGAAAAAGCCAGCGATGCCGGAGCGCGATTCCCGCAGGGCCCATTCGAGCAAGGGATCATGCCCACCGGCGGCGACCAGCGGTCTTTGCCCTTCTGACGACCGCGGCGGCCTCGGCGCGGCCCGCGCGTCGTCGGCGGCGACGCCATTGACCTGCAGCCATTGCGCGATTTCGTCACGCGGAAACAGCAGCTTGCCCGTCACCCGGCGGAACGGAAGCGTCTCCTTGGCAACGAGGTCATAGACCTTGCGTTCCTTGACCCGCAAAAGGGCGGCTAGTTCGTGCGTGGTGTAAAATTCCGACATTCCATCGCCGCGTTCTTTTTTCCGCCGTCGCGGAGAAAATGACACGAAAAGTCATGAATGACATCAAAATTCGCGGTGAACGGGAACGAGAGCCCGCTTCGGAAAATGACGACGATGGGCTTGAGTTGTTGACGCGATGATCCTTCGATCCGAACAAATGTTTTCGCCTGTTTGGAACTTGCTCACCAGAGCTTTGGAAAACTCACAAGGCGCCGCATTGCTTTCCAGGCTCGTGAGTTCCTCGAAAGCTGCCTTGCGCTTGCGCGCAGCTCCAGCAGCTTAGCATCGGAAACGCTGAAATCCTCGACGGCCTCGAGTAACGCGCGCCGAGCCTCGACAATTTTCGATTGCTCGTCGGCTTCGCCAACTTGACCTCGGACGGCAATTGATGGGGCCGTGGTCTTCAGACCGAAAACCGCCGCGATGACAGCTCCAAAGACGAGAAACACCATCAGAAGCGGCACGACGCCGCCAAAAATCTCGTTTCCAATCAAAACGACGGGCCTTGACTGGTTGATCTCGCTCGCATCGACAATCGCCGCCGGGGGCTTTTTAGAGGTGTCCGATAGCGGCGAATTCTCCTCGGCGCCTTTTATGAATTTGCCGCCGCTCCATTCGCCGTCTTCTTTCCGGCCGTCGGGATATGTGCGGACTCCACGGCCATTGAAATCCCCATTCCGCCATTCGCCGACGTATCTTCGCCCGTCGGGATAAGCATAGGCTCCCCGGCCGCTCGGCCAGCCGTCGCGAAACTCGCCGACGTATTCCCCATGGTGACGGTACGTGAGTGTCCCGAGCCCATTGGGTTTGCCGTCGCGAAACTCCCCGACGTATGTTCCGCCGTTGGGATAGGTGGAGGTTCCCTGGCAGCTGGTCCACGAAGCCATCTCGCCGGCGGGGCATGAAGGCAGACCGCTCTCGCCAATAGCGACCGTCGGAGACAAAACAGCGCCAAAGGCGATCAAGGCGACCAAACATGTAATTGCTGATAACAGGAGCCCTAGCTTTGGCGCTCTCGTCACTTGGCGGACCATCGTCTTCAACCCAAAATCTCCCGATCACGGCTCGTTTTCGCTCATCTTCGCGACAGAAAGCGCCTCGGTTGGGGCTCACATCCGACGCTTTCGGCGAAATACGCGCATCAACCCATAAACCACCCGAAGGACGCCGACAAACCAGAGCCCTGGCCAAACAGCGTCGCGCTTCCTTCCGTCGGCGGCGGCAGGCCGGCGAGCATCTTGCTTTCCGAAACTTAGTAGGAAACAAAGATTGGCGGTGCGTAACGCGTATTGCCGCGCAGACCAAGGGAGATCGATCATGCCCGACGAATGGGAATATCAGGTGCGGATCAATGTCAGCGAGGATTACGCGGAAATCCTGCGTCGCGATCTTGGCGACCCGGCTGTCAAACCCATCGCGGATATTCTGTCGAAGCATCGCGCGACGCTGAAAAGCCAGTTCGACGCCTTCGCGGATTATGTCGTGGAGGCGGAAAAGCATGGCGTTGAACAATATCCGCTCTACAAATGGACCAAGGTGACGATCGAAGACCCGGTCAAAAAGGCGAAGCACCTTAAATCCTTCACCTTTTATGTCGAGGGCAAAGAGGTTTACGCCAAGGCGGAAGCCGACGCGCTCGAGGCGGATCTATTGCCTCTCGTCGGCGGCGGAGTGATCACAAAAGTGTCGAAACACGACACCAATCCCGCGAACAACCCTCAAGCGCCGGCGCATCTTCGCTGAACATCGGAGCCTCGCGGCGGCTGGATCGGCGGCGCCCGCTTGCGTCTCGAATAGCCGCCGATAGACGCCGTTCGGGAGACGCAACAGCTCCGTGCGCGGCCCATCCTCGATGATGCGGCCGTGCGCGAAGACGAGGATGCGCTCGATAGGCGTCAAGCGTCATGGCGAAACTGCTCGTTCAGATCGTGTTCCTCGCGATGATCGCGCCACTTTCAGACTTCATCCGCGTCGCAATGGAACGAAACGGTTAAGCGCGGTGATCGACAGGAAGCCGCCCAACCATGAGCCCACGGCCGCGAAAACGACGTAAGCCCAATTCGACGTGTAGCTGATGACGGCGAAAGCGGACAGCAAATACCAGAGGCTACTCCAGTTAGCCGCGGCAAATCGTCTGCGAGACGAAACGGCCGCGTTGAACATCACGTAGACCGCGTCCGTCACGGCGGTTGAAAGAACAACGCCCATCGCAATTAGTGGGTCGATTGGGGGTAAGGCCATTTGTATCCTCCATCGGGACGCCGCGCTTTCAGACGACGAGGGCGCCTTTCAGCCGCGGCCGCTTCTGGTTATTCTGGCGCGCTCTTCCTTCCCGGACGGGAATGCGAATCCGACGCCGCCAAAAGTTGTTGGGCGGAGAAAGAATATGATGCTTCGATCCGTCCTCGCGCGGGTGATCGTCTCAATGGCCGGAGCCATGCCGATGGCGCTCACCGCGACAGCGCGCGCGCAGGACCTTAACGCCTATTGCGCGAAGGTCGGTAACGACGATCGCGTGAAACCCATCCCGGCGGCGCTGGTTCCCGCGGCGCGCCGGCTTTTCAACCTAGAGTCGGCAAACGACGCCGACTTCGTGCTTAGGAGCACCGTTTATCGCTGTATGAGCGGCTCGATCTGGCTGTGCAACCACGGGGCGAATATCCCTTGCGCCAAGGCCGACTTGAGACGCATGCCGCCGAGCGTCACCACCTATTGCAAAGAAAATCCCAACGAAGCTTTCGTGCCCATGGTCGTGACCGGTCACGATACTATCCACTCGTGGGAATGCGTGGGAGGCAAGGCGCGCATCAAACAGTCCGAAAAAGTCGATCCTCGCGGCTTCGCCGCCGACCAGTGGCGGCGCCTTCAATAAATGCAGGCTGTCGCGGATCAATTCACGCTCGAAAGTAGCGATTTGTAATGAAGCTAATCGCAGGGCGGCTCTGGCGTGGCGATCGGGGTCGTCGTTGTCCCTTCCATGCCAATGCTGCGCGTCATCAATACGGCTTGACTGGCGTCGTCGCAGCGTGAAACCGACATCAAACTCGGGATAGCCGCCGTCGGGCTCATGGCGACGCCGACATTGCCCACAACCTTCGTCACAACCGAGTTTGGCTCGCCCGCGGGGGCGGCGCCGGCCGGCCGCTTGAGGTTTTGGTCTGCCCGCATGACGACGATTGTCAGCAGCGCGCCTTTTTCAACCAGACGCGACATCATATCCGCGGCGACCACGCTGATCAGCCCTAGAATTGCAGCGCCGACCGCGAATGTCTTCCAGGCGGAACCGCGCGCGTCGAAAACAAAGTGCTTTAATTTCAACATCGGACTGTCACTTTCTTCCAACACACAGAAGCTGCGCGAAAATGGTTAATAATCCATCTATGAAGGGCGCTGCGGCGCTTTAACGGAGCAGCTAATTTGAAGTAATAGCAACGCTGTCGCCAGAAATTACGTATAATTACTTAGTTTGCCGAGCGGAGACGTAGCTGCATTGGCGGATTGCGCAGTATACAGGTGGCGCTGAGACAAATTTATGGCGGAAATGACCAGCAAGGCTTCGAAAATTAGGTCGAGCGAGACCTGGCGATCGCCATGGATTAGACGCTTTTCAGCCATTATGTGTGACATTTCAGCCACACAAATTCGAATTCTTATCCCAGCACAAAAAATGCACGAGATTTTCACGCGCATCCGAGTAGACTTGTAGCGGTGTCCTTCTCCTCCTTGGGCACTCCTCCCAGACTTGGGCCGCTGGCGTTTCCGGCGGCCTCTTTTTGTGTGACGCCGGGCTGAACCAGAAGATGGTCACGAACAACGTGACCGAAAAAACGAGGACGCGCGCGCCTTGACGCGAGCCGCATTGCGGAAGGCCGCTTACCGCCGTCGCGCGCGGAGGCCAAAAATAATATGCTCGACGAGTTTTTCAGACACCGAGGCGCTTGCTCTAGGCGAGCCCGTGAAACCGCGGTCCTTCGGCGATTTCAAACTCCGGTCGAAGCGCGAGCGCATTGGGCGTCCCAAGACGGGAGCAGAGGCGACAATCACCCCGCGCAGGGTTCTGAGCCGACGCACATGGTCGCGATCCGAACCATCGAATTGAGCGCGGAAGTTCTCCAGCGTTCAGGAGCAGGTTTTCCGCATAATTTCCATATGAACGGCCAGAGCCAGAAAAGGCACTTGCAACTGGAGTGGTGCCCGGGGGCGGAATCGAACCACCGACACTGCGATTTTCAGTCGCATGCTCTACCAACTGAGCTACCCGGGCGCGCGCTGTTCGCGCGGCAAGCCCGGCTTATAGAAAGCGCTTGCCGGCTTGTCCAGACCCGTCGCGCATTCTTTTCGCGCGCCTTGGCTTGCCCGCTGCCTCGGCTTCGCCTAAACCGCGTTCAAATCATTCCAAGGAGAGCTTAAATGTCCAAGATCAAGCGGATCGGGGCCGGCGCGCGCATGAGCAAGGCCGTCGTTCACGGCGACACGGTTTACACGGCCGGCCAGGTCGCCGACCGGACAAAGGGCGGCTCGGTCAAGGAGCAAACGCGGGAAATCCTCGGCTTGATCGACGCCATCCTCGCCGAGACCGGCGGCGACAAGAGCAAGATTCTCTCCGCGACGATCTATCTTTCCGACATCGCGACTTTCGCCGAGATGAATGGCGTTTGGGACGAATGGGTCGATAAAACCAATCCGCCCGCCCGCGCCACGGTCGAAGCCAAGCTCGTCGCGCCCGATTACAAGGTCGAGATCGCCGTCGTCGCGGCGGTGTAACTGCTTGTTATCACGGCGATTGCTCCCGCCACAACGGATTGTCGGGGTCATGGGCGTAGCGAATCGTCTCGAACCGCATCGCGCGGGAGTCGATGAGCAGCAGCCGCCCCACCAGACCCTCGCCGAAGCCGACGATCTCGCGCACCACTTCCAGCGCCATCATCGCGCCGACGATTCCCGTCAGCGCGCCGAGCACGCCGGCCTCCTCGCAGGCGGGCACGCTCCCCGGCGGCGGCGGAGCCGGGAAAAGGCAACGATAACTGGGGTTTGGGCGCCCATCGGGGCCGGTTTCGAATGGCCGCAGCGTCGTCAGCGAGGCGTCGAAGCCGCCGACCGCCGCGGTCACCAGCGGACGCTTGGCGTAAAAACAGGCGTCCGACACAATGTAGCGCGTCGCGAAATTATCCGAGCCGTCCGCGACGATATCGTAAGCGGAAACAAGCTCTTGCGCATTGCTGGCGTCGAGCCGAAGCCGGTGCGTCTCGACGTGGACATGCGGATTGAGCCGCTCGATAAACCTTTGAGCGCTCTCGACCTTCGGGCGGCCGACATCGCCAACGCCATGAATCACCTGGCGTTGCAGGTTGGACAGCGCCACCATGTCGTCATCGACGACTCCGAGCGCGCCGACCCCCGCCGCCGCGAGATATTGCAGCAGCGGCGCGCCGAGGCCGCCGGCGCCAACCACTAACACACGGGATTTACGCAGCTTTTGCTGGCCGGGACCACCCACGTCGCGCAGCACGAGATGGCGGGCGTAGCGTTCGATTTCGTCGTCCGAGAGCGTCATGGGGCGCTGTTCTAGCGCATTTTCGCGCATCCCCGCGCATTTTTCGGCGCCAGACGCGCATGAACGCGCATCCTCCCCGCCCCTCTTCAGGCCCGCGACCGAGAGATGCGAATCTACCACATCTCCCGCGAGAATCGGAATTTGAACTCCGGGCCGACCGAGGGCGCCGCCGCGCCGATTCGGCCGCCGCCAAGAACTCGTGTTCCCTCGCCCCGGCCTTACTGCGCGATCCCGTTCAGCGCCGTGGCCGCGCGCAGGAAGCGCGAGGGATCGACCGCCTCGCCGTCGATGCGCACCTCGTAATGCAGATGCGGACCGGTCGAGCGGCCGGTCGAGCCGACGCGGCCCAGCACCGCGCCCGGCGAAACCTGCTGGCCTGGCGAGACGGCGATCGCCGAAAGATGGCCGTAGCGGGTCGAGAGTCCGCCGCCGTGATCCACCTCGACCATATTGCCATAGCCGCCGCTCGGACCGGCGACGGTGACGACGCCCGCCGCGGTGGCGTGGACTTGCGTCCCCCACTCCTCGCGCAGATCGACGCCGCTGTGCAGCGCCGGGCGCCCGAGGAACGGATCGGTGCGATAGCCGAAGGTCGAGGTCATCTGCAATTCGCCGCGCAGCGGCTTGCGCAAGGGCACGCTCGGCAGCGCGTGACGCAGACCGTCGAGCGTCTCGACCGCGTTCTGCGCGACGACGAGTTCGCGCTCGAAGGATGTCGTTCCCGCTTTCATGTCCGCCGGCACGAACGGGCCGCCGACCGCCGAAGCCGCGCCGCGCGCTTTCGCCTTCGCCATGTATCGCTCCACCGGCAGACCGGCGACATCGAAGGCGCGGCGCAATTTTCCGGCGGCGTCGAGCGCCGGCTTGACGATGCCGGACAGCCGGGTCGCCTGATCCCGCTCGACATGATCGAGCGACATGGCGAGGCTTTCGAGCCGCGCCGGCAGCGGCAGGCCGGGGTCCGAGGCGTTGGCCAGCGCGGGACTTGGCTCGGCCGCGGGACTTGGCGCGGACGTAGGACTTGGCTCGGCGACGAGATTTGGCTCGGCGACGGCCGCGTGATCTTCGCCCTTGCCCGCCGGGTTGGATTTCGACAGGCCGCGAGTCATAGCTGGTCGCCGGCGAGGGCCGGAGAGCGCGGGATTATGTCCGGGCCGTAAATCGAAACCGAAACCCTCGGGCCGGGGCTTGCCGTCGAGCGGCGACACGCTGTCGTCGATCGCGCTTTGCGTCGCCCTTGGCTGGGTCGATATTCCGGAGGCGAGTCCAGCCGCCGGCGCCGACAGCATGCGCGTCGCGGCGATGGAGCCCGTCGCGTCCCGCACCGTGTGTTCGAGAAGGCGCGCCACCACGGCGGCGCGGGTCTCCAGCATGGCCTGGCGGATGACGAGGCTGCGCACCTTGCCTTCGACCCCATCGGAATCGATGAATTGCCGGCTGGCCACCTGATCGAGGCGCAGCCTTGCCGCCGCCAGGCGATCCTCGTAAGCATATTGCATCTGCGTCTGGCGTTCGATCAGCCCGGCCAGCAGATCGTCGCGGAACACCAGATAGCCCGCGGCGGCGATCACGGCCGCGCCGACCAGCGACAACAGGGCGGCTCCGCCGAACAAGGCGAGGCGCGAGACCTCGAAGCGGCGGCGCTGTTGACCGCGTGTAACATGCACGACGTAATTCGAGTTGTTCTCGACGAATTGAAAAGACCGTTGACGCAGGGACATGTGACTTTTCCTGGCCGGCGTTACGCCGCCGGCGCCGCTGTTCTCGACCCGCCGCCGCCGCCGAGCCGCGGCGGCCTCGCTGAATGATGAAACAATATTAAGGTTAATGTTTCCCGAAACTTGGATCGGAATTAAGGTTAATGCTTCCCAAAACTTGGATCGGAAGATCGACAGGCGCGAAAATGGCATAAGGCGCCGCCGCGGGAATTAGCGAGAGGAGAAGCCGCATGGGGCTCGAAATCCACCAGTTCATTTGCCTAGAGGATAATTTTGGCCTGCTCGTCCGCGACGAGGCGAGCGGCGCGGCGGCGTCGATCGACGCGCCGGACGGCGAAGCTATTCGCCGAGAAGCCGAGCGCCTCGGCTGGCGGCTGACCCATGCGCTGCTGACCCATCATCACCTCGATCATGTGCAGGGAGTCCCTGCCCTGCGCGCGGCGTTCCCGGGGCTTCTCGTGGTCGGCGCGCGCAAGGACGCGGCGAGGTTGGACGGGCTCGACATATCCGTCGGCGAGGGAGACGAGATCGCCATCGGCGGCTCGCTGGCGCGGGTGCTCGAAACCCCCGGCCACACCACCGGACATCTCGCCTATCATTTCACCGAGGACGAAACCGTGTTCGTCGGCGACACGCTGTTTTCGCTGGGCTGCGGGCGGATCTTCGAGGGAACGGCCGAGACGATGTATGATTCGCTGGAGAAGCTGGCCGAACTGCCGGACGAGACCCGCGTCTATTGCGGCCACGAATATACCCAGGCCAACGCCCGTTTCGCGCTCACGGTCGACCCGGAAAACCCGGTGCTGCTGGATCGCGCGCGCGAGGTCGACGCGCTGCGCGCCGCCGGCGAATATACGCTGCCGACGACGATAAGCCTGGAGCGCGCCACCAACCCGTTTCTGCGCACCGAAGACCCGCTGGTGCAGCGCGCCATGGGCATGAGCGACGCCGACCCCGTCGAAGTGTTCGCGATCATGCGCGAGCGCAAAAACGGCTTTCGCGCATGAGCGCGGCGGCCTCTCCGGACGACCTCGACGCGCGGCGGCTGATCGAGACGCTGGGCCTCGCGCCGCATCCCGAGGGCGGGTTTTATCGCGAGACCTTTCGCGACGGCCTTCAAGTCGCGCCGGGACGCGCCGCCTCGACCGCGATCTATTTTCTGCTCGAAGCCGGGCGCGCTTCCGCCTGGCACAGGATCGACGCGACCGAGATCTGGCTTTTTCACGCCGGCGCGCCCCTGCTGCTGTCTTTGTCCGCCGACGGCCGGACGACGACCGATCAACGGCTCGGCTCCGACATTCTCGCCGGCGAGCGCCCGCAGGCCGTCGTGTCCGCGCATTGCTGGCAGGCGGCGCGCACCCTTGGAGCCTGGACCCTGGTGAGCTGCGTGGTCGCGCCGGGGTTCGATTTCGCCAAATTCGAACTCGCGCCCGGGGATTTCGCGCTGGCGATTTCGCGCTTAAGGATTTCGCGCCGCCGGCGGCGGACGCCTCGCCGCGAGCTTCGCGCGACGAGAGAATTATCGCTGGGAAAGCAAACGCATAACATTGTACTAACGCCGAATTTACATATCGACGCCAATATGCGCGATAATGTTGGTCTTTTAAATTCATAGGACGCGCCCATGCAGTTGCGACACCTTGCTTCCAGGATGGTCTCCGCGCCTATTCCCGAGACGCCGGCGAAGCCGCAAATTCCCGCGGCTCCGTCCCCGCGGCTCCCGCGAAAGCGGTCGAGGCGCCCGCGATCGTCGGGACGCAGAACGTCGATTCTCGCGCCATTCTCAATTCGATCGGCGAGGTGATCTACGATTGGGATTTGATAACCGATCGGCTGTGCTGGGGCGAAAATCTCGCGCGGGTCCTGCCCTCCCTGGCGGAGATCGATTTGTCGTCCGGCATCGCGTTCGGAGCGCTGCTCGCCCCGGAAAGCGCGACCTCCCGCTACGACGAGATCGTTAAATCGGAACGCGCCGACGAGGGCGCGGGCGTGCTCTATCAGATCACCTACGCGATCGTCCCGCCGCGCGAGGTCGGCGGCGCCGGCTCGACCTGGCTCGAAGACACGGGTTGCTGGTTCAAGGGCGTGGACGGGCGGCCGGCGCGCGCGCATGGCGTCGTGCGGGTCGTCACCGAGCGGCACAACAGGGAACGGCGGCTGGCGCGGCAATCGCAATTCGACACGCTGACCGGCGCCTTGAACCGCACGCATCTGACCGAGCAGATGCAGCGGATTCTCGACCAGACGGAGCGCAACCGGAAAGCCTTCGCCGTGATGCTCGTCGCGCTTGAGAATCTTTTCGTCCTCAACCGCACCTATGGTTACGACGCCGGCGACGAGGTGATCGCCGGACTGGCCACGCGCCTATCCGCCAATCTTCGCGCTCACGATCTCGTCGCGCGGCACGCCGGCAATAAGTTCGCGCTGGTGCTGCCGGATTGCGGCCCCGAGGAAGCCAAATTCGCCGCGATGCGACTGATCGAAGCGGTCACCGCCGCGCCGTTCGAAACCTCGGCGGGCGCCATCCCCGCGACGATCCGCATCGGCGGAGTCGTCGGGCCGCGCGACGGACGAACCACCCAAGTGCTGTTCCAGCACGCGGAGGAGGCGCTCGACATCGCGCGCCAGCGCGCCGGCGCTCGCTTCGTCGCCTATGGCGCGTCGCTGGCGCGCGAGGACTCGCGGCTGCACGCGCTGCAAATCGCCGACAATATCGTCTCGGCGCTCAACGAACGGCGGGTGGAGCTGGCTTTCCAGCCGATCGTGCACGCCGCCGACGGCCGCACCGCTTTCTACGAAGCCTTGCTGCGCGTGCGGCTGGCGGACGGCTCGATGGTGACGCCGGGCTCGATCCTGCCGGTCGCGGAAAAGGCCGGGCTGGTGCGGCTGCTGGATCAGCGCGTGCTGGAGCTGGCTCTCGTCTGCCTCAACGAAAACCAGGATCTGCGCCTCTCGGTCAATGCGGCGCTTCCGACCATTCTCGATCCGGAATGGCCGGATCGTCTGACGGCGGGCATGCTGGCCAATCCGGGCGTGGCGGAGCGGCTGACCGTGGAGATCACCGAAACCAGCATGATCGAGGACATAGCGGCGACCAGCGTCGTCATCGCCCAGTGCAAAAAGCTCGGCGTGAAGGTCGCGATGGACGATTTCGGCGCCGGCCACACCTCGTTCCGCAATCTGCGCGCCCTCGCCTTCGACCTCGTGAAAATCGACGGCGCCTTCGTGCAGAACATCGTCAATTCGGCGGACGACCGGTTTTTCGTGCGCACGCTGATCGACCTCGCGCGCCACCTGGAGCTCAAGGTCGTCGCCGAATGGGTCGAGGACGAGGAAACCGCCGCCCTGCTGCGCGAATGGGGCGTCGATTATTTCCAGGGCGCGCTGTTCGGCAGCGCCGGACCGGAGAACGCGCAGGCCTTTCGCGCCCGGCACGTGACGCTGCGGCGATAGGCCGCGCCCGCTCAGCTCTCGCCCGAAAGCTTGTCGATCCGCTTGTTGAGCGCCTCGAGCTGGCGCTTCAGATCGTCCACGTCGGACTGCTGCTTGGCGCTAGCGCCTTCACCCTCTTCGCCCGGGGCGGTCGTGGCGACGCCGTCGACGGCCATGCCGAACGGATTGAACATGGTCAGCGCCTGACGGAACACCGCCATATTCTTGCGCGCCTGCTCCTCCATCGCGACGAAAGCGGCTCGGGTCGGCTCGCCAAAGGGCGCGGAGCCCAGCGCCGAGGTGAACTGGTCGCGGAATTTCTGTTGGTCGCGGGTGAGCTTGTCGATCGAAAATTCGAGATAGCTCGGCACCAGCATCTGCATCGAGTCGCCGTAAAAGCGGATCAATTGTCGCAGGAAGGAGATCGGCAGCAGGCTCTGGCCGTCCTTGCCTTCCTGCTCGAAGATGATCTGGGCCAGCACCGGACGGGTGATGTCGTCGCCGGTCTTGGCGTCGCTGACCACGAAATCCTCTCCGCGCTTAACCATCGCGGCGAGATCCTCCAGTGTTACATAAGTGCTTGTTCCCGTGTCATATAAGCGACGATTGGCGTATTTTTTTATCGTGGTTGGTTTTTTTTCGATGGTCATGATGCGCCTGCGTCGCCTCCCCGTGACGGCCGAAGCGCCGCCGCGCCTCTGCGCCTCCGCGGCCAATCGTCTCCGGCGCCAGACGATAGTCTCAAAAGCGCCCCCGCGGCAATATTTTCGTCGCGCACGCCTTTCGCTTCGCGCTAAACCGTGCATAACGACGCTGACCCTCGGCGCAAAGCAGCGCGAGGCTGTCGGCGGTTTACGCCTTTGGCGCGAGCAAGCGCCGCCTGGTTCGACCGATTATCTGGTTCGACCAATTTTAAGGAGATCGACATGACGACCGATATCGTGATCGTTTCCGCGGCGCGCACCGCCGTCGGATCGTTCAACGGAGCTCTCGGCGGCGTCCCCGCCCACGACCTCGGCGCGGCCGTCGTCAAGGCGGCCCTTGCGCGCGCGGGCGTCGCCCCCGACGAGGTCTGCGAAGTGATCCTCGGCCAGGTGCTGACCGCCGGACACGGGCAGAACCCCGCCCGCCAGGCCGCCATCAAGGCCGGCGTTCCCGACAGCGCGACCGCTTTCGGCGTTAACCAGGTTTGCGGCTCGGGTCTGCGCGCCGTGGCGCTCGCCGCCCAGCAGATCCAATCGGGCGACGCCCGGATCGTCGTCGCCGGCGGCCAGGAGAGCATGTCGCTCGCCGCGCACGCCGCGCATCTGCGCAACGGCACCAAGATGGGCGAGGTCAAATTCGCCGATACGATGATCGTCGACGGCCTCACCGACGCCTTCAACAACTACCACATGGGCATCACCGCCGAGAACGTCGCCGCCAAATGGCAGATCAGCCGCGCCGAGCAGGACGCCTTCGCGGTCGCCTCGCAGAACAAGGCCGAGGCCGCGCAGAAGGCCGGCAAGTTCAAGGACGAGATCGTCCCTTACGTGATCTCGACCAAAAAGGGCGACGTGACCGTCGATCAGGACGAATATATCAAGCACGGGGTCACGCTGGAGGGCGTCTCCAAGCTGCGCCCGGCCTTCACCAAGGACGGCACGGTGACCGCCGCCAACGCCTCCGGCCTTAACGACGGCGCCGCCGCGCTGCTGGTGATGAGCGCCGAC
The DNA here is from genome assembly GCA_963710695.1 of uncultured Alphaproteobacteria bacterium. Lineage (GTDB taxonomy): Bacteria > Pseudomonadota > Alphaproteobacteria > Rhizobiales > Beijerinckiaceae > Methylocystis. The sequence goes on from CAVQBO010000033.1 coordinate 161,726, forward strand.
GAGGCCAAGAAGCGCGGCCTGACGCCGCTCGCCCGCATCGCCTCCTGGGCGACCGCCGGCGTCGATCCGTCGGTGATGGGCTCCGGCCCGATCCCCGCCTCGCGCAAGGCGCTCGAAAAGGCCGGCTGGAAAATCTCCGACCTCACGCTGATCGAGGCCAACGAGGCCTTTGCCGCGCAGGCTTTGGCGGTGAACAAGGATCTCGGCTGGGATCCCGCCATCGTCAACGTCAATGGCGGCGCCATCGCCATCGGCCATCCGATCGGCGCCTCTGGCGCGCGCATCCTGACCACGCTGCTGCACGAACTGGCCCGTCGCGGCGGCGGCAAGGGCCTCGCCACGCTGTGCATCGGCGGCGGCATGGGCATCGCGCTCGCGGTCGAGCGGTAAATTCAGGCGGCGCGTTCGCATCCCAACCCTCTCCCCGCGAACGGGGAGAGGGCGCGGGCCGCGTCAATCCATTCGAACACGAAAATTCAAGATCACGGGAGAAACAGTATGGCGAGAGTAGCAGTCGTGACCGGCGGCACGCGCGGCATCGGCGAGGCGATTTCCAAGGCGCTCAAGGCGGCGGGCTATAATGTCGCCGCGACCTACGCCGGCAACGACGAAGCCGCCAACAAGTTCAAGGCCGAGACCGGCATCAACGTCTATAAGTTCGACGTCTCCGATTACGACGCCTGCGCCGCCGGAATCGCTGCAGATCGAGAAAGACCTCGGCCCGGTCGAGGTGCTCGTCAACAACGCCGGCATCACCAAGGATCGCCTGTTCCACAAGATGGAGCTGGCGCAGTGGAGCGCCGTCATCAACACCAATCTGAGCTCGCTGTTCAATGTGACGCGCCAGGTCATCAACGGCATGCGCGACCGCGGCTTTGGCCGCATCATCGTGATCTCGTCGATCAACGGCCAGAAGGGCCAGGCCGGCCAGACCAATTACTCGGCCGCCAAAGCCGGCGACATCGGCTTCGTCAAGGCGCTGGCGCAGGAAAGCGCGTCGAAGGGCATCACCGTCAACGCGATCGCGCCGGGCTATATCGCGACCGAGATGGTGAAGGCCGTGCCGCAGGACGTGCTCGACAAGCACATCATCCCGTTCATCGCGGTCGGCCGCCTCGGCGAGCCCGAGGAAATCGCCCGCGCCGTGGTGTTCCTGGCGGCTGACGACGCCGGCTTCATCACGGGCTCGACGCTGACCGTCAATGGCGGGCAGTATCTGGCGTAAGGTCGGATGCGAGATGCGGAATTACGCCGGCGGCTGGAGACAGCCGCCGGATTTTTTTGCGCCCCGCTAAAACGGCAGATTGAACACCCGCGAGGGCGACAGCGCGCCCTCGACGACCTCGCCGAAGGCCACGGGAACGCCGCCGCAGGACGCATAGATCACGCCGCCGGCGGGCGCGTCGCGGCCGCGCAGGATCAGCGAGCCGCCGCGCCGCAAGCGCGCCGCCGAGTCGCGGTCGACAACCACGCAGGGCAGTTCCGTCAGCCCCGCTTCGACCGATTGCAGCGCCTCGGCGGCGCCGCCCTCGGCTTCGATCTCCTCGAACGTGAAACTGTCCTGTTCGACGAACGGTCCGACGCGCGTGCGGCGCAGCGCCGTCACATGGCCGAAGCAGCCGAGCAAACGCCCGACATCGCGGGCGATGGCGCGCACATAGGCGCCCTTGCCGCAGTCCATCACGAGCTTCGTTTCGTCGCCGGCGGACTCCAGAATTTCAAGCCGGTGAATGGTGACGGGGCGCGGCTGCAATTCGACATGCTCGCCCTCGCGGGCGAGATCATAGGCGCGCTCGCCGGCGATCTTGATCGCCGAATATTGCGGCGGCGTCTGCAGAATCATCCCCGACAAACCGGGGCAGCAGCGCGGCGATCGCGGCCGGCTCGGGCCGCGCGTCGCTCTCGCGGACGATCTTGCCGTCGGAGTCGTCGGTGTCGGTCTCGGCGCCCCAGCGCACGGTGAAGAGATAGGTCTTCTCGCCATCCTGCACGAAGGGCACGGTCTTGGTGGCCTCGCCGAAGGCGACCGGCAAAATGCCCGAGGCCAGCGGATCGAGCGTGCCGGCGTGGCCGGCCTTCTTGCCATTGTAGATGCGCTTCAAGCGGCGTGACGGCTTGCGTCGAGGTCATGCCGACAGGCTTGTCGAGCACGACCCAGCCGTCGACGACGGCGCGGTTCGATCTGCGTTGATTCATCAGGCGGCGCCATCTTCCCTGGCTTCGTCGTCGCCATCGGCGCGCGGCTGCAAATCGCGCCGCACCTTGTCCGAATTGAGCAAGGCGTCGATGCGCGAGACATTGTCGAATGTGTCGTCGATGCGGAACCGCACCTCCGGCGCGAATTTCAGATTGATCTTTTGCGCCAGCTCGCCGCGCAAAAATTTCTTGTGCCGGTCGAGCGCCGCCAGCACCTCCGGCTCGTCGGCGCCGCCGAGCGGCATCACGATAGATGGTGGCGAGCTTGAGGTCCGGGCTCATTTTGACGCGAGACACCGTGACCACATGTTTTTCCAACACGGGATCGGTGATCTCGCCGCGCGCGAAGACTTGCGCCGAGGCGTGGCGGATGAGCTCGGCGACGCGCAGCATCCGCTGCGACGGCTCCGCGCCGGATTGATGATGGGCTCTGGACATGTTGACGCCAAGGATTGGAAAGTTCGGCACGACGCCGATACGAGTCATGGGCGCTTCGAGCGCGGAGGCCGCGGCGAAGCCGCGACCGCCACCCTCTCCGCGCGCAAGACCGACCGCCCGCCATTACAGCGAGCGCTTGATCTCCTCGACGCGATAGCACTCGATCACGTCGCCGGCGCGCATGTCCTGGTAGTTCTCGAAGGCCATGCCGCATTCCTGGCCGGCCTGAACTTCCTTGACCTCGTCCTTGAAGCGCTTGAGCGTCGAGAGCTTGCCCTCGTGCACGACGACATTGTCGCGGATGAGGCGCACATTGGCGCCGCGCTCGACCATGGCCGTCGGTGACGCGGCAGCCCGCGACCTTGCCGACCTTGGAGATGTCGAACACTTCGAGGATCTGCGCATTGCCGAGCATGGTCTCGCGCAAGGTCGGCGCGAGCAGGCCGGACATCGCCGCCTTCACATCGTCCACGAGATTGTAGATGATGTTGTAATAGCGGATTTCGATGCCCGAGCGCTCGGCAGGCCTCGCGCGCTTCCTTATGCGCGCGGACGTTGAAGCCGATCACCGCCGCGCCGGAGGCTTCCGCCAGCGAGATGTCGGACTTCGGTGATGCCGCCGACGCCGGCATGCACGACGCGCGCCGCCACTTCGTCGGTGTTGAGCTTTTCGAGCGCCGCGAGGATCGCCTCGACCGAGCCCTGCACGTCGCCCTTGACGACCAGCGGGAACTCCTTGCGGCCGGCGGTCTTGAGCTGGCTCATCATGTCGGCGAGCGAGGAGCGCGCCGAGCCGCCGCGCACGGCGAGCTTCTCGCGCTTCTGGCGCTCGCGATATTCGGTGATTTCGCGCGCGCGGGCTTCGTTTTCGACGACGGCGACGCGGTCGCCGGCCTCCGGCGTGCCGGAAAAGCCGAGAATCTCGACCGGGAAGGACGGACCCGCGCTCGGACGCACGACGCCCTTGTCGTCGATCAGCGCGCGCACGCGGCCCCATTGCGAGCCGGCGACGACGAGATCGCCGACATGCAGCGTGCCGCGCTGCACCAGCACGGTGGCGACCGGGCCGCGGCCCTTGTCGAGCCGCGCCTCGATGACCGTGCCTTCGGCCGAGCGGTCGGGATTGGCCTTGAGGTCGAGCACTTCGGCCTGCAGCGCGATCAATTCGAGCAATTTGTCGAGATTGAGCTTCTGCTTGGCCGAGACCTCGACTTCGAGCGTCTCGCCGCCGAGGCTTTCGACCTGCACTTCGTGCTGCAGCAATTCGGTGCGCACGCGCTCCGGCTTGGCGTCGGGCTTGTCGATCTTGTTGATCGCGACGATCAGCGGCACATGCGCCGCCTTGGCGTGGTGGATCGCCTCGATCGGTCTGCGGCATGACGCCGTCGTCGGCCGCGACGACCAGCACGACAATATCGGTGACCTTGGCGCCGCGGGCGCGCATCGCCGTGAAGGCGGCGTGGCCGGGCGTGTCGATGAAGGTGACCTTGGCCCCGTTGGGCGCGGTCACCTGATAGGCGCCGATGTGCTGGGTGATGCCGCCCGCCTCGCCGGAGACGACATTGGCGTGGCGAATGGCGTCGAGCAGCGAGGTCTTGCCGTGATCGACGTGGCCCATGATGGTGACGACCGGCCGGGCGCGGCGACAGATCCCCGTCGGCGTCGGGCGTGTCGAACAGACCCTCCTCGACGTCGGATTCGGCGACGCGCTTGACGGTGTGGCCCATTTCCTCGGCGACGAGCTGCGCGGTGTCGGCGTCGATCACGTCGGTGATCTTGTGCATCTCGCCCTGACTTCATCAGCAGGCTGAATCACGTCGACGGCCGCGCTCCGACATGCGGTTGGCGAGTTCCTGAATGGTGATCGTCTCCGGCAGGATGACTTCGCGGGCGATCTTTTCCTTGGGCTCGGCGACGCGGCCCTTCAGGCGCTGGTTGCGGCGAACATAGGACGCATGCGAACGCACGCGCTCCTCGTCGCCGCCGGCGGTGGCCGTGGTGACGGTGAGGCGGCCCCGGTCCTTCACTGCCGCCGCGCGAAGGCGTCGGACGCGGCGGAACCGGCGCCGGCGCGACGATGGCGCGGCGCGGCGGCGCGGCGACGACGCGTTTCGTTTCGGCGCTCGGCGAGGTTTCGCGCGGCGACGCGGCGGCGTCGGGCGCGGCGTGACCGGGCCCGCCCGAGGGCGCATGCACCGGCGGTCCTTCGCCGGCGAGCCGGCGGCGCGCCTCTTCCTCGGATTTGCGCTTGACATCCGCTTCGCGCGCGAGACGCGTCTCTTCTTCGTGCTTGCGCGCGTCGGCGGCGGCGCGCTCCTCCCGCTCGCGGGCTTCGCGCTCGGCTCTGGCCTTGGCCTCGACTTCGGCGCGGCGGCGATCTTCCTCCTCGCGTCCGCGGGCGTCGACCAGCGCGCGGGCGCGGGCTTCGCGCTCGTCATCGGTCAGGGCGCGCAACACCACGCCCGCGGCGCTACGCTGCGGGCGCGGCTCGTGCCTGGCGGCCGGCGGCGGGGTCGGGCGGCGCGGCGGCGGGCGTCGGCGCCGCGACGGGCGCCTGGCGGCTTCGTCTCGACCTTTCCGCGCGCGTGCCGCTTGACCGTCTCGACCACGACCGTCTTGGTGCGGCCGTGCGAGAAGCTCTGGCGCACCATGCCCGGCTCCGACGGGCGCTGCTTCAGGTGCAGCGTCTTCGCGGAGTCACGGTCAAGGTTTTGTCGCCGCTGTTCTCGGTTTCGCTCATTCACTGTCCGATCTCGGGTCTGCGCGACCCATTCCCATCAAATTTTCTAACGCATCCGCGTTTTCGCTCGGCGCCGCCTGGCTTTCAGCGCCTTCGCGCGCCGACGACTCCGCTGTAGTCCCGCCCCGATAAAGGGTCAATCTCGACGCACCGCGACAGAAAAGCCTCCGCCGGTCCGCCCGTCGCGAGCGCAGCATGTATCACATTTGTGCGGCCCAACGCCAAATCCAATTGGCTCGACGTAAATATTGTGACGATTTTCGCGGCGGTCCTCGTCGCCGCCTCGCCGCGACGGGCGCACTGCCCGATTTTCCGCCGGCCGTCCTCGCCGCCGTTGATCGCTTCGATGAGCACGCGCGCCTCGCCTTTTTCCAGCGCGGTGGCGACCTTGCCAAAGCCCGTGATGACCAGCCCGGCCTTGTTGGCGAGCGCCAGCATCTGCAGGCAATCGGCTTCGAGCAGGGCGTCGACGTCGCCCGCCAGCGTCGCCGCCGCCTCGGCCTTCGCCTTGAGGCCGCGCGAAAACGCCTGTTTGCGCGCCGCCTCGGCGACCAGATCGGCCCGGGCGGTCACCCAGACGCCGCGTCCGGGCAAGCGCGACCTTATGTCCGGCGCGACGGCCCCGTCCGGCGCGCGCACGAAGCGGATCATCCCCTCCGGCGCGTCTTGCCGGCGGGTGACGATGCAGGTGCGCTCATGGGCCTGGGCTTCTCTCACGGGCTAGCGGTCTCCCTATTGCGGCGCGTGTTCGGCGGCGTCCGGCGCTTCGGCCTCGGGAACCGCCGCCTCGATCCAGCCGACGCGCACGCGCGCCGCCATGATCATCGTCTCGGCTTCCTCGCGCGACAGATCGAGGCCGGTCGAGGAAGCCGTCGTGCTTGGTCGTCTCGCCGTCCTTCTTCTCGCTCCAGCCGACGAGATCGTCGGGCACGCAGCCCGCGAAATCCTCGATCGTCTTCACGTCGTTCTCGCCGAGCTTGACGAGCATGTCCGAGGTGATCGCCGTCGATCTCCTTCAATTCGTCGGCGACGCCAAGCTCCTTGCGACGCGCCTCGTTCTCCAATTCGACGCGCTCGAGATAGGCTTTCGCGCGATTCTGGATTTCCAGCGCCGTATCCTCGTCGAACCCTTCGATCGACGCGAGTTCGGTCGGCTCGACGAAGGCCAAATCCTCGACCGAGCGAAAACCTTCCGAGGCGAGCAGCCGTCCCACGACTTCGTCGACGTCGATCGCCTTCATGAATACGCGCGTGCGCTCGTCGAATTCCTTCTGGCGGCGCTCCGATTCCTCTGCCTCGGTCAAAATGTCGATGTCCCATCCGGTTAGTTGCGAGGCGAGCCGCACGTTCTGGCCGCGCCGGCCGATGGCCAGCGACAACTGATCGTCGGGCACGACGACTTCGATGCGGTTGGAGTCTTCGTCGAGCACCACCTTGACGACTTCCGCCGGCTGCAGCGCGTTGACGATGAAGGTCGCGGCGTCCGCCGACCAGGGAATGATGTCGATGCGCTCGCCCTGCAGTTCGCCCACCACCGCCTGCACGCGCGAGCCGCGCATGCCGACGCAGGCGCCGACCGGATCGATCGACGAATCGCGCGAGACCACGGCGATCTTCGCGCGCGAGCCGGGATCGCGCGCGACCGATTTGATCTCGATCACGCCGTCGTAGATTTCCGGCACTTCCTGCTTGAACAGCTTGGCCATGAATTGCGGATGCGTGCGCGAGAGAAAAATCTGCGGCCCGCGCTGTTCCCGGCGCACATCGTAGACATAGGCGCGCAAGCGGTCGCCCGGACGGAAAGTTTCGCGCGGGATCATTTCGTCGCGGCGAACAATGCCCTCGCCGCGGCCGAGGTCGATGATGACATTGCCATATTCGACCCGCTTGACGACGCCGTTGACGATCTCGCCGATGCGGTCCTTGAACTCTTCGTATTGGCGGTCGCGCTCGGCCTCGCGCACCTTCTGCACGATGATCTGCTTGGCCGATTGCGCGGCGATGCGGCCGAAATCGAACGGCGGCAGCGTTTCGGAAATCCAGTCGCCGGGCTGCGCCGCCGGATTGCGCTTGCGCGCGTCGGCCATCGAGATTTGCGTCGCGTCATTGTCCACGGCGTCGACGACCAGCATCAGGCGCGAAAAGCGCACCTCGCCGGTGCGCGGATTGATTTCGGCGCGCACCTCGGTCTCCTGGCCGTAACGCGAGCGCGCCGCCTTTTGCAGCGCGTCCTCCATCGAGGCGATGACGATCGAGCGATCGATCGATTTCTCGCGCGCGACAGCGTCGGCGATTTGCAAAATCTCCAGTCGATTGGCGCTGACGGCCATTGTTTCGTCTCCTTGCGGCGAACGGACGATCCTGCGCGCTGGCGCCGCTTAGCTTCGCGCGAAGAACCCGATTCGCTTCCCTTCTTCTTAAAATGGGTCTGCACGCCGGCCGGAACCAGCGGCTTGGGTTTTTGTCGCGCCTTCGACGCGAAACGGCCGGGTCCGCGGCGCGGAGGTTCGTCCGGCGACGCTTCGGCGTCCTGCTCCTCGTTCTCCGCGCCCGTCGTTTCGGCCGCCGCCTTGGCCGCGCGCAGCGAGGCGCGAATCAGCGCCTCGGTCAGCATCAGCTTGCCCTCGTCGAGGTCGCGCAGCGACAGGCGCACGGTCTTTTCCTCGTCGGCGCGGGCGTCATTGCGCTCCAGCGTCAGGATCGCGTCGCGGCCCTCGCCTTCGACGCCGCTTATCACGCCGCGAAAACGCTTGCGGCCGTCGCTGTGAGGCTGCGTCAGTTCGATCTTGGCCTCATGGCCGACCGCGCGCCGCCAGTCGGAAACCCGCACCAGCGGCCGGTCGATGCCCGGCGAAGAAATTTCCAGGCGATATTCGCCGGCGATGGGGTCGGCGACATCGAGTTCGGGCGAAAGCGCCTGGCTCGCCGCTTCGCAGTCGCCGACGGACATGGTCCCGTCGGGGCGCTCGGCCATGATCTGCAAGGTCTGGCCGTTTTGCGCCAACAGCCGGACGCGCACCAGCCGCAGGCCGAGTTGCTCCAGCACGGGACTGGCGATCGCGGCGACGCGCGCGGCGACGCCGGTCTCGGAAACGAGACGCGGCTCGTCGAGCGTAGCGTGAACGATGTCGGCGTTTTGCGTCAAGCCTTGCCTCTCCAGGCGCCTATTTGCTCGGGTCCAAAAGAAAAAGAGCGGGTCCGGGCGTGGACCCACTCTCAATCGGCGATCATTCGAGAATGACCGTTATGAGATGGAATGAACGTCTCTATACACCCGCCGGCCGCCCCGGCGCAAGAGCGCGCGACGAAGCCGAAACCGGGCGGACGCATCGGCGCCTTTTCCCGCCATACCGGGGGAAAAGGCGCTGAAGCCGAGAAGTTTAGATTAGATCACCACGACCAGCGTGCCGATCTTCACCCGGTTGTAGAGGTCGATCGCATCGATGTCGCGCATGCGGATACAGCCCGAGGACACGCCCTGGCCGATCTTCTCCGGCTCATTGGTGCCGTGGATGCGATACATCGAATCCTTGCCGTTCTGATATAGGTAGAGCGCGCGCGAGCCGAGCGGATTGTCGGGGCCGCCGGGCAGGCCGCCGGCGTCGGCGGTCGGCTGCAAATGCGGCCAGCGCTCCAGCATGTCCTTGGGCGGCATCCAGCGCGGCCATTCCTGCATCTGGCCGACACTGGCGCGGCCGGTCCAGCCCATCGCGTCCTGTCCGGTGGCGACGCCGTAGCGAATCGCCTTGCCGCCGGGCTGAATGAAGTAGAGGAAGTGGTTGTGTGTATCGACGATGATCGATCCCACGGGCTCGCTGGTCTTGTACTCGACTTGATAGCGCTCGAAGTCGTTGGGGATTTCCGCCTTGGGGGCAAGCGCCAGAAACTCAGCGTCACGTCCGCTGACCTTCGGGTCGGGCAGCCGAACACCGTTGCAGCCGGCCAAGCAGACGGTCGCCAGCGCCGCGGCGACAAATGTTCTCATCCGCATAAAAAAGCTCCTCTACGCCGCAAAAGATCATTAGAGTTCTGGTTACCATAGTTTTGCCGGCTTTGGGGAGTCGCCGCGGGAATTTTGCCGCTGTGTGTCTTTGGCGCCACAGTGGCGCTTTTGTGGCGCGATTGGGTTCGGATAAAACGTCGCATGGCGCGACCCTCCATGCGTTCGTCTGTAAACCTGGGGCTGAAATTTTGCGCACGCTGATCGTCTCGCATCCAAGTTCGCTCGATCACGACATGGGCCCGGGCCATCCGGAGCGGCCGGACAGGCTGCGCGCCATCGAAGCGGCGTTGGGCGCGGAAAAATTCAAGCGCCTGGAGCGCCTCGTCGCGCCCTTCCCGCCGCGCGAGGCGCTATGTCGCGCGCATCCCGAGAGCTATCTCGACGCATTGGAGCAGGCGTCGCCGAAGGAAGGTCTCGCCGCGCTCGACGCCGACACCGCGATGAACCCCAAAACGCTGGAAGCCGCCCAGTACGCCGCCGGCGGCGGCGTCGCGGCCGTCGACGCCGTGATGTCCGGCGGCGCGGACACCGCCTTTGTCGCGGTGCGGCCGCCCGGCCATCACGCCGGCGTCGCCACGCCGATGGGCTTCTGCTTCTTGAACAATATCGCCATCGCCGCGCGTCACGCCCAGGCGACGCAGGGCGCCGAGCGCGTGGCCATCGTCGATTTCGACGTTCATCACGGCAATGGGACGCAAGAGATTTTCTGGGCCGACAAGAGCGTGCTGTTTTGCTCCACGCATCAGGCGCCCTTTTATCCCGGAACGGGCGGGCGCAACGAGACGGGCGAGTTCAACACGGTCGTCAACGCGCCGCTGTTTTCCGGCGCGAGCGGCGACGCGTTCCAGGAAGCCTTCGCCGATAGAATATTGCCGCGCGTAAACGACTTCGCGCCGGACTTAATATTGATTTCCGCGGGCTTCGACGCGCATCGGCGCGATCCGCTCGGCGGGCTGCTGCTCGACGAGCGGGATTTTTCGGAGGTGACGAAGCGGCTGCTCGACATCGCCGACCGGCGGTGCCACGGGCGAGTCGTTTCTTTTCTCGAAGGCGGCTACGATCTCGAAGCGCTGGCCGCCTCCGCCGCCGCTCACGTCGAAGCGCTGATGGGCGCTCTGAAAGCGCGGAGCCACAAAAAGCAAAATCCGCGAACCCATGGGGTCGCGGATTAAAAAGCGGCGCCGCGGTGGGCGAAAGGCTCAGCCTTGGCGAGCCTTATAGCGCTTCTGCACCTTGTTGATGATGTAGACGCGGCCCTTGCGTCGCACCAGCTGGTTGGCGCGGTGACGGTTGCGCAGGGACTTCAGGGAGTTGCGGACTTTCATCTCTAGTTCCTCGGCAAAACAAAATCGGCCGGGATGAACGCCCAGCGGCTCGTGAGGGCGGTCTATGCCCCAAATCGCCGCGCCGATCAAGGCAAAAGGTGGAGCGGTTTGATTTCAAGTTTGGGACTGTCTCGCGGATGTTCAAATTCCGCGCGGAAAAAATCTCCACGCGAGCGGAGCGCCCTTGGGCGTCCGGCGTCACTCTGTAGAAATGTATAAAAGCACACAAAAGGCAATGTCGTTTTTGGCGAATTTAATCCAATTATCTAATAGCTAATCTGGAGTTATTCCAAAGAAGAAGCTGGAATATTTCCAACGTGAAACTAACGCCATTGAATCGAGTTAAACGAAGGCGTTTATTATCTCAATCCGCCCGCATCACCAGGTTGGAAAGGGATATAACATGCTGATCGCGCTGTCGCGCCCGCTATATTGCGCATCCATGATTGTCCTCGTCGCGGCGGCCATGCTCTGTTCCGTTCCGCGTCACGCATATTCGCAAGACAGCGCCTCGACAAGCTTTCCTCTGTCTGTTGACGGCGTCTACCACGAGATCGAAACGAAATATATTTTCGGCTTCACCGATGGTTCGGACATTGGCCTCGAGGGCGAGACGGCGATCGAATCCGACACCAACGCCCAGTTTCGCAAACGTCACGGCGGATACAGCGTCGTTGAGCAGGAACTCGAATTCGAGGACGTCGCGACGCAGTTCTTCGCCTATGAACTCAGCGTGCATGGAACCGCTCATGCGATCAGCGGCGTCGATGGCGTCAACGACCTCCACCGCGTCAACGCCGGCGGCCTCTCCGCCAACTTGCGCTATCTGCTGTTGGGGCGGGACCCGGGATCGCCCGTTGGGCTGACCGTGATGGCCGAGCCGGAATGGGGGCGTGTCGATGGAACGACCGGCGAGCTCACGCGGAGCTTCGCTTCGACGTTCAAAATCCTGGCCGACACTGAACTGATCGAGAATCGCCTGTTCGCCGCGGTCAACCTGAGCTACGCGCCGGAAGTCGCGAAGGCCGCGACGGATCCCGCTTGGTCGCGCGCCTCCGTCTTTGGGGCCAGCGGCGCGCTCGCTTGGCGCGTTTCGCCCACAGTCACGGTTGGCGGCGAGGTCGAGCATTACCAGGCCTACGGTAGCGTCGGCTTCGGCAATTTCCAGGGGCGGGCGCTATATGTCGGACCGACGCTGCATGTGCAGGCGACACACAAAATCATGGTCGCGGCGGCCTTCTCGACACAGGTCGCTGGTCATGACGTGGGGGGCGACAGCCGGCTCGATCTGGTGAATTTCACGCGCTACAAAGCAAGGTTGAAGCTCGAATATGAATTTTGAGCGGCCTCGAGGGAGCGCGGTTTCACCCGCCTGCCTTCTCGCGCGAAAACTTTTCCCAGCCGGCGGCGCGGAGCTGGCAGGCGGGGCAGACGCCGCAGCCATATCCCCAGTCGAACCGCTTGCCGCGCTCGCCGAGATAGCAGGTGTGCGTCTCTTCCACGATCAGCCGCGTCAGGCTTTCGCCGCCAAGCTCCTCGGCGAGACGCCAGGTGGCGGCCTTATCGAGCCACATCAGCGGCGTGAGGATCGTGAACGCCCTGTCCATGCCGAGCGACAGCGCGGTCTGGGTCGCGCGAATCGTCGCGTCGCGGCAATCGGGATAGCCGGAGTAATCGGTTTCGCACATGCCGCCGACGAGCGTGCCGATCCCGCGCCGGTAAGCCAGGGCGGCGGCGAAGGTCAGGAACAAAATATTGCGCCCCGGCACGAAGGTGTTGGGAAGGCCGGAGGCGCCAAAGGCGATCTCGGTCTCGCGGGTCAGCGCCGTCTGAGAGATTTCGCCCAGCGCCGGAATGGCTATGGTGTGATCCTCGCCAAGACGAGCGCGCCACGCCGGCGACATTTCCGCCAGACGCGCGCGCAAAACCGCGCGCTGGCCGAGTTCGACGACATGGCGCTGGCCATAGTCGAAGCCGATTGTCTCGACGCGCGCGAAACGCGCCAACGCGAAGGCGAGGCAGGTGGTCGAGTCCTGTCCGCCGGAGAACAGCACCAGCGCGGAGTCGCCGGGAAGGTTGGACATGGAATGGCTCATGGCCTCGCCGGACTGGAGAGCTAAACGCCTCTCCTACTCCCGCGTGGCCGCGGACGCCAGCGCTAGAGCGAGTTCCGCAAAAGTTGACAGACTTTTGCGATATGAACTCGCTCCAGCATTTTGATCTGGCGCGATTTCTTATCGTTCGAACGATTCCGTTCGAACGGAAAGCGCGCTACGCCGAGGCGAAGCGCGGGGCGGGCTTGGCTTCGGCGTGCGTCTCTATTTTGGGCAGCGCGTTCATCACGCGCTGGGGCGGCAGCGCGACAATGGCGTCCGTGCCCTCGCGGACCTTGGATTTGAGCAAGAATTGCCCGCCATGCAGCTCGATCAGCCCCTTGACGATCGGCAGCCCCAGGCCCGAGCCTTCGTCGGCGTTTTTTTGCGCCAGCGCGCCGCGCCCGAAGGCCGACATCACGACCTCTATCTCGCCTTCGGGAATGCCGGGGCCGGTGTCCTTGATCGCGAGATACTGGCCGCCGGCGCTGGTCCAACCGACCCTGATCGTGACCTGACCGCCCTGCGGCGTGAATTTGATCGCATTGGTGAGCAGGTTGAGCACGATCTGGCGCATGGCGCGCTCGTCCGCCCAGATGCGCGGCAGGTCGGGCTCCATCAGCTCCACCACCTTGATTTCGCGTTTTTGCGCGCGAATGGCGAGCAGATGGCGACATTCCTGCGCGATTCCCGTCAGCGAAACGCTTTCTTCCTTCAACTCGTAGCGCCCCGCCTCCACGCGCGACAAATCGAGAATCTCGTTGATCAACATCAGGAGATGCTGTCCGCTGGCGTGAATATCGTTCGCGTAATCCTTGTAGGTCGGATTGGCGTGCGGGCCGAACAACTCGCCCTTCAGCACCTCCGAAAAGCCGAGAATGGCGTTGAGCGGCGTGCGCAATTCGTGACTCATCGTGGCCAGAAAGCGCGATTTGGCGAGATTGGCTTCCTCCGAGCGCCGCCGCGCTTCGTCGGAGTTGGCCTTGGCCTGCTCCAGTTCGGTGATCAGCTCGCCTTTCTCCGCGCGATAGAACACGCTCTCGCAGGAGAGCTGATGAAAGCGCTTGGCGAGAACGAAAAAGAACAGCTGCGCGGAGCCGACGACCGCCAGCAGGGCCGTGGAGGTATCCGAAAAATCGCGAAATCCGATCGCCAGCAGCGTCGCCAGGGAGATCGGCAAGATCGTCGCGTAGACCGCCAAGGGTATCGTCGCGGTGATCATGCAGTTGAAGGCGGCGGCCAGCAAAAGTATGACAATCATGAAGACCTTGGCGTTCGCGTCGGCGACCGGGCCAAGCAAGGTCACGAGACTCGCCCAGGCGACTCCGTGAACAAATTCCGCCGCTATGAACCGCGTGCTCCACAATTTGACGGTGATGCGCTCGTCGTCGAGATCGCCGAGGTTTTTCGCGACGCCATAACATAAAATCAGACTGGAAAAGGCCATCACCGCCCAGATCAAGACGACATTGGACTTGATCCAGTAAAAGGCGAGGAAAGACACCATCGCGATCAGACAAAAGCCGGAAAACGCCGAACTTTCGCGCGTCCCCGCATAAGCGCGCAGCAAAGCGAGATCGCTGCCGCGATGCCCCGTGTCCGAAGTGGTGAGGCGCTCTCTCGCGCGCTGAACCTTGGCGCCGCGCTTGCGGCGCGCGGTCGCGACCTTGGGATCGATCCCACGGCCGCGCTCGATCATCTCGGCTGTGACTTCACTCATGTCGGATACGCTTACAAATAGAGAACTACTCGACCGAAGCCGGAGTTTCGAGCCTGACAAAAGGCGGGAAAGCTTGGCGGCTTGACGCTCGGGGCGACGGGGGATCGAACGCGCCCACATTGCCGTGGAAACATTAATGCGCGCCTCACAAATCGCGGTCCATTTTTGTTAATATTAAAGAAACGAGCGTTTTTCGCGGGTCCGACTCAAATTCCCGCGTCGATCACGTCATGCACCTGATCCATGGCGCTGGCCGGCTCCGCGGCGCCCGCCTCGCCGACGATGCGCGCCGGCACGCCAGCGACGATTTTATGCGGGGGCACATTGTCGAGCACGACCGATCCGGCCGCGATCAGCGCGCGGGCGCCGATCTCGATATTGCCGAGGATCTGCGCGCCCGCGCCGATCAGCACGCCATGCCGCACCTTGGGGTGGCGTTCGCCGGCCGTCGTGCCGCTGCCCCCGAGCGTCACGCCATGCAACATGGAGACGTCGTCCTCGACCACGGCGGTCGCGCCGATCACCACGCCCGTCGCGTGATCGAGAAAGAAGCCGCGGCCGATTCTCGCGGCGGGGTGAATGTCCGTTTGAAAAATCTGCGCGGACAGCGATTGCAGGCACAGCGCGAAGTCGCTGCGCCCGCTGCTCCACAGCGCGTGCGCCAGACGATGGGTTTGGATCGCGTGAAAGCCCTTGAAGTAGAGGACGGGCTCCAGCAGCCGATTGCAGGCGGGATCGCGGTCGAGCACGGCGAGCAGATCGGCGCGAATCGCCGCGCCTATCTCCGGGGCGCGGGCCACATGTTCGGCGAAGGCCTGACGAATGACCGGATAAGGCGCTTCCGGCCGATCGAGCCGTTGCGCGAGACGGTGGCCGATGACGCTCTCCAAGCTGTCCTGGGCCAGCACCGCGCCATAGATCAGGCCGCCGAGATCGGGCTCGCGCCGCAGCGCCTCCTCGGCCTCGCCGCGCAGGCGGAGGAACATCGGATCCATCGCGGAACGCGCGGCTGGTTTCGCCCGGGCCATTTGGTCCCTCGTCTCGCCGCTATTGCGTGGGCCTCGGCGGCGGCGGGCTTCTCAATTAGGGGCGCGCCGCCAGAAATTCCAGCACGGCCTGTTTGTAAATCCGATCGCCGACGGCGCGGTTGTGGTCGCGCCCGGGAATGTCGACAATCCGCACATTCGGGATGAGCGGCGCGAGCGGATGCGGGTCGCCCGCCACATCGTCGCGCGTGCCGACGCAAACCAGGGTCGGAGCCGTGATTTTCGAAAGGGCGGCGGGATCGAGCCCTCTGCCGCAGCCGCGAGCGCAAGCCGCGAGCGCCCGAAGATCGCTGCGGGTCGATTCGGCGAAGCCGCGAAATATCTTGAGGCCGGGGTCGTCGATGTCTTCGATCCGTTCGATCTCCATCGCCTCCGCCATCCCGGGCGCCATCGCGTCCCGTTCGATCAGACTGACGCCGACCCCTCCCAGCAGCAAGGATCGCGTGCGCTGGGGATTGGCCAGGGCGAAGTAAGTCGCGATGCGGGCGCCCATCGAATAGCCCATGATGTCCGCCCGCTCGATCGACAGATGGTCCATGAGGCGCGCCACGTCGCCCGCCATCGCGTCGTAGCTGTAGGCGGCGGGATCGTACAGCTTTTCCGAACGGCCGTGCCCGCGGTTGTCGAACAGGACGACGCGCCGTCCGTCTTCCGTCAGCGTCTTGACCCATTGCGTGAAGAGCCAGTTCACCGCATGAGTGGAAGCGAATCCGTGAATGAGCACGATCGGCTCATGCCGATCCGCAGCCAGCGGCTCGAAATCCAGATACGATATTCCGACGCCATCCGAGAGAAAATCTTCCATTGCGATTCCTTGTTACAACTCGTGTATTTAACTTAGATTTGCGACTATGCAAGCGTGCTCCCGCCACAAAGTCGCGCCGGCCAAAATTATTCAAATCGCCGCTTCGGCGCGCAAACGAACCGCGCGGCGCCTCGAAAATTGGCGGTTAAATTTATAGTTAGAGTATGAGTCGTTTCGCGCCAGGTTGCAAACGAGACGCGGAGCGACGCGGAACGCCGCCGACCGACCTGCGTATTTTTGTTCGTGCTTATCCGTATGGGCGGAGATCGAGCGTGACCTTGGTTGTCATTTTGTTCGTCGCCGCGTTCTTGCTCGCGGCGAAGGTGGCGGTTTTCGCGCTCGTCGATCGCGAAGCGCGAGACGCCATGTTGCTTTCCCTGGCGCGAAATCAGCGTTGGATCGCGCCGCGAATCATCGTCGTCGGCGACAGCCTGGCGGCCTGCTGTCCGCTCGGAAAGCTGTCATGGCGTCCCTTGGGCGTGCTGACCTTGGCGAAGGGCGGCGCGACGCTCAAGGAGATCGGCGGGCAGATCTTGCGGGCGCGAGGGATCGCGGCGCGATATGTGATCATCGACGGCGGCCTCAACGATATTCTCTTTCACGATGCGCCGCCGGAGCAAATCGAGCGTGATTTTCGCGCCTTGCTGCGTCGTCTGGATGATGGCGCGAGGGCGATATTCACCCTCATGCCCCATGTGGCCGATCCCGCTTACAGCGAGCGAATCGAGGCGGCCAATCGCCGGATGGCGGCGCTCTGCGCGGAGCATGGCGTCGCCGTGCTCGATCTCAACCCGGAGGTCTCGACGGGCGGCGTCCGCAGACCCGAGATGACCGACGACGGACTGCATTTCTCAGCCCGCGCGAATGAGGCGTGGATCGCGGCCGTAAGGCGGATGATGGCGTGACGACCGCCTTCTAATCCGCGCGCGGATGCGCCAGACGATAGGCTTCGAACAAGCGGGTCTTGTCGACGGCGGTGTAAATCTGCGTCGTCGACAGCGAGGCGTGGCCGAGCAATTCCTGAATTGTGCGCAGATCGCCGCCCCGCCCCAAAAGATGCGTCGCGAAGGAGTGGCGCAGCGCGTGCGGCGTCGCGCTGTCGGGCAGGCCGAGCGCGCCGCGCATACGTTGCACGGCGAGTTGCACGATGCGCGGCGACAGCGGTCCGCCGCGCGTTCCGACGAACAAGGGTCCGCCGGAAAGCTCGAACGGGCAAAGATCGAGATAGCTCTCGATGAGCCTGCCGCACCGGCTCGATCACCGGCACGGTGCGGGTCTTGCCGCCCTTGCCCAGAATCGTCACGCGGTCGATCGCGCCGATGGGCGCGCGCGCGCGCTCGATCGACAGCGCCTCCGAGATGCGCAATCCAACGCCATAAAGCAGCGCAAGCACGGCGGCGTCGCGCGCCAAGACCCAGGGCTCGCGAGCCTCGCCGGCGCGCGACTCCTGATCGATCAGATCGCGGGCGTCGGCGATCGCTAGCGCCTTGGGCAGGCTACGCGGACGCTTGGGCGCGCGCACGGCGCCGAACAGATCGGTCTTGGCGAGGCCCTTTTTTTCGAGAAAGCGCAGGAAGGAGCGCACGGCGGCGAGCGCGCGCAGCAGCGAACGGCTCTCCAATCCTTCATTGCGTCGCTTGGCTAGGAAGGCGCGCAGATCCGCCGGCTCAAGCGCCTTCAGCGCGGCGAAGTCCGCCAGGCCGCCTTGGTGTTCGGCGAGGAACCCCAAGAAAAATCGCACATCGCGGCCATAGGCGTCGATGGTGTGCCGCGACGAGCGCCGTTCCCCGGCAAGGAAGCCAAGCCAGCGCGCCGCCTCCTCGCCGACTTCCGCGCTGGCGAGAAAGGCGGAGGCGGCGGGGAGTTTGGAAGCTTTCAATTCGCTCATGAGCCCCATGATTACGCCATAGCGTAAACAAAGGCTCGCGCTCGCGCGCGGCCAGACCGGACGGAATTACGCGCCCGACTTGATCTCGGCGTTGGCGGTGATCTAGCAATTCGTCCATGGTGCGGCGAATTTGGTGCTCGGACTGGTCGACGCCGGCGGCGGCGAAATCCTTGAGCACGCGAGCCACCACCAGATCGCTGGCGTTAGGCGCGGTCTCCACGGCGACGAGTTCGTCGGCGTAGGCTTGCGCCTCCGCGTCGGTCTTGCCGAGCTTCTTGGCCGCCCAGAGGCCGAGCAATTTGTTGCGGCGCGCCTCGGCGCGGAAATGCAACTCCTCCTCGTGGACGAAACTTTTTTCAAACGATTCCTCGCGTTTGTCGAAGGTGCTCATAGTCCGTCCTCGGTTATTCATGTCCCCGCCCGGCGCGGCTTCTCGCCGGCGTCGCGTCATCCGAGCGGATATACGTTGATCCGCCGCAAAATCCAATGGCGAAGGTTGGACGCCGCGCTCCTCAAATAAGAAACCCGGCCGCGAGGGCCGGGTTTCACATTAAGCCGCGCGTTTCGCGATCAGTATTTGGCGACGATCGGAGCCGGCGCGAAGGGGTTGAAGTGCCAGTTCAGGCCAGCGCGGACCGTATGGAAGCGGGTCGGCGAGCTGTAGGTCGCGCCATACACCGGATTGCCGCCGACGCTCACGCCGAAAATGTTCGTATTGCCGAGATCGACATAGAGATATTCGACCTTGACCGACCAGGCCGGGAAACCCGTGGGGCTCCATTCGATGCCGCCGCCGGCGGTCCAGCCCGTCGAGGTGCTGTCATATTGGGCGGTCGCGACGCTGGAAGCCGCCGAGGGAAGACCGCGCCGGTGAAAATGTCCGAGAAGCCGACGCCGTGGTTCACGCCGCCATAGGCGAAGCCGCCGGTGCCGTAGATCAGGAGATTGGGCATGAACGGCGCGACGCCGACGCGGCCGCGAACCGTGCCGTACCAGTCGACGCTCTTGGTCGAGGTCGCGGACTGGAGGTGCGTGCCGAAGGCGTCCGCCACGGCAGCGGCGGAGTTCACGGTGTCATGCACGTCCGAGGCCTGAATGTCGGCCTCGATGCCGAAAACCAGCCACGGCGAGAACTGCCAGTTGTAGCCAACCTGGCCGCCGCCCACGACGCCGTTCAGATTGGACGTGCCGCCCAAGACCGATCCGCCCGGGAACGACTACGCACGTCGACGTTCCACACGGCGCCAGGAGAAATATAGCCGATCCCGCCGTATTCCTGGCTGCCATCACCGAAGCCGTAGCCGATGTTGATACCGCCGTAGAGGCCGGCCCAGCTGAAGGACGGCGGCGGCGGGACGTAAACCGGGGCTTCCTTGCGCGAGGGGAGATCGGCGGCGAAGGCCGATCCGGCGACAAGCGCCAGAGCGACGCTGGCGGCGGCGGTGAACTTGTTCATTTTATTTCGCCCCATATAAATTTGCGATTGGTGGATTCGGAAGGCGAAGAGTTTTCGCGGGCCGAAACCACATTGCCTGGCGGCAAGCCGAAATGACCGCGCCGATGATTTAAATTTACGCTGGCGCCTTCGGGACGGTCAATTCAAACCAAGCGATTTGCGTCGTCGCAAGGTTCGATTGTTGAGAGGCGTGACAAATAGGTCACAGCCGCGCAATTATTGACCTATATCAATTCATTGAAATTACAGGCGCTTCTCACGATTTACCGCGATCGTCGCGCAACTTGCGCCAATAATCGAGACGCTTGCCGAGCTCGCGTTCGAAGCCACGTTCGACCGGCGCATAGAGTTTTTGACGCCCGAGCGATTCGGGCCAGTAGTTCTGGCCCGAAAAACCGTCGGGCGAGTCGTGGTCATATTCGTAGCCCTCGCCGTAGCCCTCGCTTTGCATCAGCCTGGTCGGCGCGTTGAGAATGATTTTCGGCGGCGTCAACGAGCCATGCTCTCGCGCGAGCCGCCGCGCCGCCTTATACGCGACATAGGCGGCGTTGGATTTTGGCGCGCTCGCCACATAGATCACGGCCTGCGCAAGCGCCAGCTCGCCTTCCGGGCTGCCGAGAAAGTCATAGGCGTCCTTGGCGGCGTTGGCGACGACGAGCGCCTGCGGATCGGCGAGCCCCACGTCCTCGACCGCCATCCGCACGATTCGCCGCGCCAGGAACAGCGGGTCTTCGCCAGCGTCCAGCATCCGCGCCAAATAATAAAGCGCCGCGTCGGGGTCGGAGCCGCGCACGCATTTGTGCAGCGCGCTGATAAGGTTGTAGTGGCCTTCCTGCGCCTTGTCGTAGATCGGCGCGCGCCGCTGAACGACTTCGACGAGCTTGTGGCGGTCGAAGATTTCTCCCTCCGCCGCCGCGCGCCAGACTTCCTCGGCGAGCGTCAGGGCCGCGCGGCCGTCGCCGTCGGCCATGCCGATCAGCGCGAGGCGCGCATCCTCGTCGAGCGGCAAAATCTTGCCCTCCACCTCCTCGGCGCGCGCGAGCAGCTTCTCTATCGCCTGTTCGTCGAGCGCGTGGAAGATCATCACCCGCGCGCGCGACAGCAGCGCCGCGTTCAGTTCGAACGAGGGGTTTTCGGTGGTGGCGCCGATCAGCGTCACCGATCCGTCTTCGACCACGGGCAGGAAACTGTCCTGCTGCGCCCGGTTAAAGCGATGGATCTCGTCGACGAACAGCAACGTGCCCTGGCCCGTCGCGCGGCGGGCCCGCGCCGCCTCGAAAACCTTTTTCAGCTCCGCGACGCCGGTGAAGATCGCCGAAATCTGGACGAAAGCGAATGTGGTCTCTTGCGCCAGGAGGCGCGCCACCGTGGTCTTGCCCGAGCCGGGCGGCCCCCAGAAAATCAGCGATCCGATCGCCTTCGCGCGCAGCATTCGGGTCAGCGCGCCGTCTGGTCCAAGCAAATGGTCCTGGCCAGCGACCTCGCTCAGGCGCCGCGGGCGCAACCTGTCCGCGAGTGGGCGAGGCGCGTCTTTCTCCAGCCCGGCGGCGCGAAACAGATCGCTCACTTTCGCCCCCGCGATGATTTTCTCTGGGAAAATAATCGCATGCGCTTGCGCGCCTCCGCGGCGCGCGCCAATTCCGCGCCGAGCGGAAGCAAAAAAGTTAGGCGCGCGTTTACCATTCGAGCGCTGTTATTAACCAAAAATTAACTCCCTTACAACTATTACGATACTGTGAACGCCGATGCGGAATTTTCAGTCTGATGGAATTTTTGTCGGCTCATCAAAGTGCGTTCAGCGTGGAGTTCGGCGCGGCGTCAACACCAAACCTCCAACACGGAACTACGAACATGCGCACAATCGCATTCGTCACGCAAAAGGGCGGAGCCGGCAAAAGCACACTCGCAAGCAACATTTCCGTCGCCGCTGAAAACGCCGGCGAACGGGTATTCATCATCGATCTCGATCCGCTGCAGTCGCTCGTCAAATGGTCGAAGTTGCGAGGCCAGAGCGAGATCGCGGTTGAACATATTCCCGCGTCGAAGCTCGTGAAGGCGCTCGAAGCCCTGGAAAAGAAGGGCGTCACGCTGGTGGTGATCGACGCCCCGGGCGAGGATAGCGAAAATCTCGCGGCGGCCATCCGCGCGGCGGATCTATGCGTCATTCCGGCGCGGCCGAACGTCTTCGACCTGTGGGCGAGCGAAGTCACCCGCGCGAAAGTCAAGGAAGCCGGCAAGGAATATATTTTCTTGCTCAATCAAATTCCGCCGGCCCAGCAGAGCGCCCGCGTCGAACAGGGCGCCAAGGCGTTGCAGGCGATGGGCGGATTGCTCGCGCCGATGGTTTCCGCGCGAGTCGATTATCAGGAAGCCGCCCGGCATGGGCTTGGCGTCGCGGAACTGCATCCGAGCAGCGTCGCCGCGCAAGAGATGCGCGAATTGTGGGCCAGCGTGAAGCGTCGCCTCAAGAAGGGCGCGACGACCGCGAAGGCCGAGGCGAAACAGGTCGGAAAAGCCGACGCCAAGGCCCCGGCCAAGGCCGCGATAAAGGCCGCCGCCGACGCCAAGCCCGCGCCCAAGGCCCCGGCGAAGGTCGCCGCGAGCGCCGAACCCAAGGCCGCCGCGAGCGTCGAACCCAAGGCCGCCGCGACCGTCGAACCCAAGGCCGCCGTGACCGCCGAACCAAAGGCAGCCGAACCAAAGGCCGCGGCCGATTCGACCGAGCCGAAGCCCGCTCTCGCCCTGGCGGCCAAACCGGCGCATAAGCCCTCGCAGAAACCGGCGCGCAAAGCCGCTTAACGCATGGGGTGGCGAAGAGTTGGTCCAGCGAAAATGACGAGCGAAGCGGTGTCGCGACCGTTTCCTCGTCCTAATTTCCCGGGCGGTCTGAAAGCGCAACGAGCGACGCAACGCCATGATCGGTAGAGGCGTCGCCTCGGTCTTCACGGCTTCGTCGAAGCCGACGCCGCGCTCCTCCCCATTCAGCGCTTAATAGTGAATAAAATCTTAGACTTCTCGCGAGCGAGAAGTGTATTAGAATTGAATCGCCGCTTCGTCCAGGCCGGGTTCGCCGGCTAATGGATGCTGGAGGCGACGCCGATTGCTTTGATATCCGCGCTTTCGCGCCAATGTCACGCGGCGCTTCCAAACACCGGCGCAACCCTCTAAACAACCCACCATGATCTGGCTCATCTTCGTCTTTCTCACCGGCGCCGCCGTGCTGGCCGTGCTCGCGCCGCTCGCCGCCAAAAGCGCCTCCGCGAGCGACGCGGCGACCGACAAGGCGTTTTTCGGCGAGCAACTGGCCGAAATCGAGCGCGAACGCGCCGAGGGCCTGCTCGATCCGGCCGACGCCGAGGGCGCGCGGGTGGAAGCCGCTCGCCGGCTGCTGCGCGCCAGCGAGACCGACGGCGCGACGGCCCAGCCCTCCAACCGCAAGACGCGGGTCGTCGCGGCTCTCGCGACGCTGCTGCTCGTGCCGGCGCTCGCCATTCCGCTGTATCTTTCCGTCGGCGCCGCCGGCCTGCCGGATATGCCGCTCGCCGCGCGGCTCGCGGCGACGCCGCCTCACGCGGACCTCTCCGCCGCCGTCGCCCAAATCGAGGCGCATCTCGCCGAGCATCCCGACGACGGGCGCGGCTTCGAAGTGGTCGCGCCTTTTTATCTGCGCGGTGGCCGCTACGACGACGCCATACACGCCTATGTCGAGGCGCTGCGCCTGCTCGGGGCGACCCCGACCCGTTACGCCGCTCTGGGCGAGGCCTATGTGATGGCGGCCCAAGGGGAGGTGACGCCGGACGCCCGCCGCGTTTTCGACGCCGCGCTGGCGTTGGACGCGACGCATCCGATGTCGCGCTATTATCTCGCTTTGGCCGCCGCGCAGGACGGCGATACGGCCAAGGCGGACGAATTGTGGTCGAAACTGCTCGCCGACGCGCCCGAGGGCGCTGGCTACCGCGATCTCGTGCGCGCGCAGATCGAAAAACTGAGAGGCGAGGCCAGTCAAAGCGCGCCATCGGGCGAAGCCGGCAAGTCGAGCGGCGAAGGTCCGGCCAGCGAACAAGGCAAGGCTGTCGCCGCGATGCCCATGGCCGATCAGCAGGCCTTCATCCGCTCCATGGTGGAGCGCTTGGCCGGGCGGCTCGCGCAAAACGGCGACGACGTAGAGGGTTGGCTCAAATTGCTTCGCGCCTATGGCGCGCTGTCGGAGCCGGAAAAGGCCAAAGCCGCGCTCAAGGACGCAAGCAAGGCGCTCGCGGGCAAACCCGCCGACTTGGCGCGCGTCGAGGCGCTGGCGGCCGAACTGAATATCGAGAGGTAGCGGGAGCATGACGCGCAAGGCGAAGCGGTTGACGCTGATTTTCGGCGCGCTGGCGGTTCTGGGCTTGGCGGCGGGCCTCATCATGTTCGCGCTGCGCGACAATATCGTCTTCTTCTATACGCCGACGCAGCTCGCCGAAAAGCATCCGGCGCCCGGCGCCCGCCTGCGAATCGGCGGACTGGTGAAACAGGGCTCGTTGGTCAAGGGCGAGAGCCGCGACGTGAGCTTCGTCATCACGGACAATGAGAAGGAGCTCGCGACGACCTACACCGGCCTGCTGCCCGATCTCTTCCGTGAAGGCCAGGGCGTCGTCGCCGACGGCGTGCTCGGAAGCGACGGCAAATTTCGCGCCGACAGCGTGCTCGCCAAGCACGACGAGCGCTACATGCCGCGCGATGTCGCGGAGGCGCTGAAGAAACAGGGCGTATGGCAGGGCGAGAAGAAATGAGGCGCATATGATCGTCGAAACCGGCCACTTCGCCCTCATTCTCGCGTTCGCGCTGGCGCTGGCGCAAGCCGTCATCCCCTTCGCCGGCGCGCGGCTTGGCGATGGCGCGCTGATGCGGGTCGCGCGCCCGACCGCGCTCATGCAATTTCTTCTCGTCGCGCTCGCCTATGGGGCGCTGACCTATGCGCATGTCGTCTCGGATTTCTCGCTCGTCAACGTCATCGAGAACTCCCATTCCAGCAAGCCGCTGATCTATAAAATCTCCGGCGTCTGGGGCAATCACGAAGGCTCGATGCTGCTGTGGGTGCTGGTGCTGTCGCTTTGCGGCGCGCTGATCGCGCTGTTCTCGTCGGCCATGCCGGCCAAGCTGCGCGCCGACACGCTCAGCGTGCAGGGGCTGTCTCGGCGCGGCCTTTCTGCTGTTCATTCTGCTCACGTCAAATCCGTTCGCGCGCGTGTCGCCCGCGCCCTGGCAGGGCCGCGACCTCAATCCGATCCTGCAGGACCCCGGCCTCGCGATCCATCCGCCGCTGCTTTATTTGGGCTATGTCGGCTTCTCCATCGTGTTCTCCTTCGCCGCCGCCGCGCTGATCGGCGGGCGCATCGACGCCGCCTGGGCGCGCTTCGCTCGGCCCTGGACGCTGTTCGCCTGGATCAGCCTGACGCTCGGCATCGCCATGGGTTCTTACTGGGCCTATTACACGCTGGGCTGGGGCGGCTTCTGGTTCTGGGATCCGGTCGAAAACGCCTCGCTGATGCCCTGGATCGCCGGCACGGCGCTGCTGCACAGCGCGGCGGTGATGGAGAAGCGCGAGGCGCTGAAGGTCTGGACGATTTTCCTGTCGATCCTCGCCTTTTCGCTGTCGCTGCTCGGCACGTTTCTGGTGCGCTCGGGCGTGCTCACCTCGGTTCACGCCTTCGCCAGCGATCCCGAGCGCGGCGTGTTCATTCTGGCGATTCTGGTGTTCTTCATCGGCGGCGCGCTGGCGCTGTTCGCGCTGCGGGCCGGCGCCTTGCCGCTCGGCGGGCTGTTCGCGCCAATCTCGCGCGAGGGCGCGCTGGTGCTTGAACAATCTTCTGCTCACCACCTGCTGCGCCACGGTCGTCATCGGCACGCTCTATCCGCTGGCGCTGGAGGCGATCACCGGCGAAAAAATTTCGGTCGGCGCGCCCTTCTTCAATACGGTGCTGATCCCGATCGCGCTGCCGCTGGCCCTGCTGATGCCGGTCGGCCAGATGCTGGCCTGGAAGCGCGGCGACCTTTCCGCGGCGTTGGCGCGGCTGCGCGTGGCTTTCGTCGTCGGCGTGGCGGCGCTGGCGGCCTTCGGCGCGCTAAATGGCGCGCCCTATCTTTCCGTCGCGGCCGCCGGCGATCGCGGTCTATCTCGTCGTCGGCTCCTTGAGCGATCTCGCGCAGCGCGCGAACACGCGCGCCGCCGGTCCGCGCGCCGCGCTCGCGCGTCTGCTTGGGCTGCCGTTGTCGGTGTTTGGAACCGCCTTCGCTCACGCCGGCATGGGGCTGACGCTGCTTGGCCTCGCCGCGACCGGCTGGGGCGTCGAAAACATCACGACGATGCGCGTCGGCGATTATGCCGATGTCGGCCCCTATAAAATCGTCCTCGAAGAAATGGCCGCGCGGCCGGGTCCGAATTATTCCGAAATCGTACGCTGTCATGGCGGTGCGCTCCAACGGCCAGACCGTCGCGCGGATCGAGCCGGCCAAGCGCTTTTATCCCGCCCGCAAGACGGCGCGCACCGAGGCCGGCATCGTGACTTTGGGGCTCGGCCAGGTCTATGCGGCGCTGGGCGAGGGACACGATGACGGAAGCATCGACGCGCGAATTTATTACAAGCCGCTGGTGACGCTGATCTGGATCGGCGCCCTGGTCATGGCGCTCGGCGGCGCCTTCTCGCTCGCCGACCGTCGGCTGCGCATCGGCGTCGCGCGCCGCGCGGCGGCCCCTGCCCTGCCCCAGGCCGCCGAATGAAGCGCGCGCTCAAAATCCTCGCCCTCGCGGCGGCGCTGCTGGCGCCTTTGGGCGCCCAAGCGGTCGAGCCCAGCGAAAAGCTCGCCGATCCCGCGCAGGAGGCGCGAGCCCGCGCCATCGCCACCGAATTGCGCTGCCTCGTCTGCCAAAACCAGTCGATCGACGATTCCGACGCGCCGCTGGCCAAGGATCTTCGAATGCTGCTGCGCGAGCAAATAAGGAAGGGCGCGAGCGACAAGGAGGCGCGCGACTACATCGTCGCGCGCTACGGCGATTTCGTGCTGCTGCGCCCGCCGTTCAAACCCGAGACCCTGCTGCTGTGGGGCGCGCCGCTAATCGCGCTCGCCGGCGGCGCCCTCGCGCTGTGGGCCGCCTACCGGCGCCGGAGGGTCGCCGCGGCGCCGGCGGCATTGAGCGAGGCGGAGCGGGCGAAGCTGCGGGCGTTGGGGGTGGAGGGGCCGGGCGAGGGTGCATAAGCAACGCATATTCGCGTTCGCGAAGACCTTTGGCCGCGAGACGCTTTCCTTCGCGACGTATCGTCGCCTAAAACTTCGACCTCACTTTAAGGACGGTCCCGCCATGTCCGACCCAATCGACTTCCTCCCCGGTTTCGCCTCGCATTGGATCGACACCGACGCCGGCCAAATCTTCGCCCGCTCGCATGGCGCGGGGCCGCCGGTGCTGCTGCTGCACGGCTTTGGCGAGACCAATATCGCCTGGCGCAAAATCGCGCCGGCGCTGGCGCGGCGCTTCACCGTCGTCGCGATGGATTTGCGCGGCTATGGCTGGTCGGCGGCGCCCGACAGCAAGAACGGCGAGGGCTATACAAAACGCCAAATGGCCGCCGACGCCGTGAAAGTAATGGAAAATCTTGGGCACATTCAATTCGCGCTGGTCGGCCATGATCGCGGCGCGCGCGTCGGGCTGCGGCTGGCGCTCGATCACCCGGGGCGGCTGACCAAGCTCGCGATGCTCGACATCGCGCCGCTGGAGGAAGGCATTGGCGACGCCAATCTGCAACGGGTCGGCCGCGCGAAATTCCTGAGCTTCGAGGCGCCGCGTCCCGAAAATCTGATCGCGCTCGACGCGATCGGCTTTCTAAACGACGCGCTGCGAAGCGGGACCAAATCGAAGACGCTGGACATTTTCGGCGAGGCGGCGCTCACGGCCTACGCCCAAGCCTTCAGCGATCCGACGCGCATCCACGCCTTTTGCGAGGATTTTCGCGCCGGCGACGGCGCCGACAAGGAGCAGCTTTTGGCCGACAAGGCCAGCGGCAAAAAGATCATCGTCCCGACGCTGGTTCTCTGGAGCGCCGCTCATTTTCCGCAAACGCCGTCGCTGCTGGAAATCTGGCGCGACTGGGCGGACGATTTGCGCGGCGAGGCGATCGACAGCGGCCATTATCTCGCCGAGGAAGCGCCGGAAGCGGTGCTGAAGGCGCTGGACGCGTTTTTGTGAAGGAGGCGCGCATGAGCTTCGAGGCCATTCGCATCGACAAGGACGACGCCGGCTATCGCGCCGGCTATGTCGTCATGGACGACGCCGACCTGATGCCGGGCGACGTCGACATCGACGTCACCCATTCGACCATCAATTACAAAGACGGGCTGGCGATCACCGGCAAGGGGCCGATCATACGCCGGTTCCCGATGATTCCCGGCGTCGATTTCGCCGGCCGGGTCACGCGCTCGACGCATAAGGATTTCGCGCCGGGCGATCTCGTCGTCGCCGGCGGCTGCGGACTCGGCGAGGCGCATTTCGGCGGGTTCGCGCAAAAAGCGCGGGTGAGCGGCGACTGGCTTGTCCCGCTGCCGCCGGGCCTGTCGCCCGAAGCAGGCCATGGCCATCGGCACGGCGGGCCTCACCGCCATGCTCTGCGTGCTCGCGCTGGAGCGCTTTGGAATGACGCCGGATAGCGGGACGATGGTGGTGACCGGCGCCTCGGGCGGCGTCGGTTCGGTCGCGGTGGCGCTGCTGGCGCGGCTCGGCTGGCGCGTCGCCGCTGTCACCGGCCGACCGGAAGAGGCGGATTACCTCAAAAGCCTCGGCGCCCAGGAGATCATCGACCGCGCGGAACTGGCCGAGCCGGGAAAGCCTTTGCAGAGCCAGCGCTTCGCGGCGGGCGTCGATACGGTGGGATCGGTGACGCTGGCCAATGTGCTGGCGCGAACGCAATTCGACGGGGCCGTCGCCGCCTGCGGCAATGCGCGTGGAATGGATCTGCCGGCCAGCGTCGCGCCCTTCATCCTGCGCGGCGTGACGCTGCTCGGCGTCGAGGCCGTGCGGCCGCGTCTCGCTTTGCGGCGCGAGGCCTGGGCCAGGCTCGCGCGCGATCTCGACAAGGGGGCGCTGAGCCGCATGAGCGAAACCATTCCGTTCCGCGAGACGCTGGAGCGCGCGAAAAAGATCGTCGAAGGTCGGGTGCGAGGCCGGATCGTCGTGGCGATTGGGTGAAGCGGCGGCCGATTTTGCGCCGCGGCGGGAAGCGGCTATTAACGCGCCAAGCTTCACCATACGCGGAAGGCGAGACGGCGTGACACAAATTCGCGAAGGCGATGACAAGTTTTATGGCGCGGCGGCAGCGATGTTTCTGCTCTCCGCCTTCGCGCTGGCTTTTCCCTTTCTGTCCGGCGACTACACCATTCCCTGGGACGCCAAGGCGCATTTCCAGCCGCAATTCGCCTTTCTCGCTCACGCGCTGCACTCGGGCCAATCGCCTTTTTGGACGCCCAATGTCTTCGCCGGCATGCCGCAGATCGCCGATCCGCAATCGCTGATTTTTTCACCATTTTTTCTTCTCGCCGCTTGGGCTTCGCCCGAGCCGTCGTTTCAGCTGGAGGACGGCGTCGTCTTCGCGATGCTGGCGACGGGCGGCCTCGCGTTGATGCTGTATTTCCGCGATCGCGGCTGGCATCCGGCGGGCGCGCTGCTCGCGGCGTTGGCCTTCGCCTTCGGCGGCTCGGCGAGTTGGCGCATCCAGCACACCGGGCAGGTGATGAGCCTGGCCTGGCTCCCGATGACGCTGTGGCTGCTGGCGCGCGCGCTCGACCGGCGCTCGATGGGCTATGGCGCCGCCGCCGGCGCGGTCGCCGCCTTTCTGGTGCTCGGCCGCGATCAGGTCGCGTTTTTATCGGTGTTGCTGCTCGCGGCCTATGCGCTGTTTCGCGTCGCGACCGACGAAGAGGACATGCTAAGCGCGATAAAGCCTCTGCTCGCGGGCGCGCTGACAGGCGCGGCGATCATCGCGCTGCCGCTGGCCTGGACGCTGGATCTCGCCGCCAGCTCCAACCGGCCGATGATCGATCTCGACAGCGCTTACATAGGCTCGCTGCCGCCCGCTTCGTTCCTGACGCTGATCTGCGCCAATCTTTTCGGCACGGACGGCCCGCTCAAGGATTTTTGGGGACCGCCGTCGCAAGTTTTCGGCACGGATAAAATTTATCTCGCCCGCAATATGACCGCGGTCTACATGGGCGCCTTGCCGATTCTGGCCTTGCTGGCGGCTATCGAGCAAACGTTTCCTCGAGCAGAAGGAAATCCGATTTTTCGCCGGCGCCGCCGCGCTGCTGACGATTTACGCCTTGGGGCGTTACACGCCGGGTTTCGCGCTGCTGTTTCACATTCCCGGCGTCGATCTATGGCGCCGGCCGGCGGACGCGACCTTCCCGCTTTGCGCGGTGCTGGCGATTCTTGGCGGCTACGCCCTGCATCTATTGCTGCGCGGCGAGGCGCGGCCCAATTTATGGGCGCTCGCCGGCGGGGCGGCGGCGTTGCTGGCGCTTTGCGCCGGCGTCGCCTTCGCCAAGGACCGGCTGACGCAGGCCAGCGCGCCGCTGCTCATCGGCGCCGGCTTTTGGGCGCTGGCTTTCGCGGTGGTCGCCTTCGCGCCGCGTCTCGCGCAAAAGAATTCGCTCGCGGCGCTGGCGTTGGTCGGCGCGGTCGCGACGCTCGATCTCGCCATCGGCAACGAACCCAATGAATCGACGGCGCTGCCGCCGGAAAAATTCGACGTGCTGCGCGCCGACACCAAGAACGACACCATCGCGCTGCTGCGCGAGAAGCTCGCCCATCCCGCGCCGGATCAGCGCGACCGGATCGAACTCGCGGCGATAGATTTTCACTGGCCGAACGCCAGCCTGGTGCATGGCTTCGACCACGATCTCGGCTATAATCCAATCCGCCTGAAACTGTTCGAGGACGCGACCGGCGCCGGCGACCATCTGGCGCTGCCCGAGCAACGGGAATTCTCCAAGCTTTACCCGTCCTACCGCTCGCCGATGTCGGATTTGCTGGGCCTGCGCTACATCGCGACCGGCGTGCCGATCGAACAGATCGACAAGAACATCAAGCCGGGCGACGTGAATTTCATCGCGCGCACGAAGGACGCCTATGTCTACGAATATCCCAATGCGTTGCCGCGCGTGCTGCTGCCGGTCTGCGCGTTGCGCGCCGATTTCGCGAAGATGATCGAAGAGGGCGGGTGGCCGGAAGTCGATTTTCGCGAGGCCGTGCTGCTCGAGGAATCGCCGATCTGCCACAGGCAAACGGCCGACCAAGCACTGGCGACGGCGCGCATCGTCTCCTACGAGAACACCAAGGTGGTGATCGAGGCCGAAGCGCCCCGCGGCGGCGGTTGGGTCGTGCTGAACGATGTCTGGCATCCCTATTGGTTCGCGCAAGTGGACGGCGCTCCGGTCCGGGTGTCGCGCGCCAACGTGCTGTTCCGCGCGGTGGCGGTGCCCGAGGGCCGGCACGAAGTGGTGTTCCGCTTCGAGCCGCTCAAGGGACTGTGGCGGCAAATGACGCGAGGAAGCGGCGAGGCTTCGTGACGGGCGGAGGAGTCCACGCGTTTGCTTGCCTCGTCCTGGCGAAACTGGGATAGGAGATTCGCGCCCGCGGCGTCGGCCCCGATATTTACTTGATTAAGTATTTTTTGAAGATGAGACTGGATGCATTAGAAAATGTCTATGTTTTTTATATATTTACCGATGCGCCGACGGCGCCCGTCAAATTCGCGCGATTGTTTGTCGCGAAAGCGTCGCATTCATTACCCAGAGTATGCAACAATCCCTCGGCCACTGATTTCCCGGGGGCTTTAGCCATGCGGCAGGAGCAGCAAATGAGTAAGTCGAAAATCGACGCGCACGGGGACGAACACGAGGACGCCCACGCCGTCGTCGAGACCGAGCACGACAACGACGACGAGTTGAGCGAGGAAGAGACCAATATTGTCGCGACCGTCGCCACGGTCGGCGTGGTTGGCGTTGGCGTCGCGCTCATCGAGGCCGCTTTATTGCCGGGTCTCGTCCTCGGCGTCGCCGCGATGGCGGCCCCCAAATTCGCGCCCAAGATCGGCTCCGTGCTGGGCCCGATGTTCAAGTCGACCGTGCGCGGCGTCTACAAACTGGGTCAGAAGACCAAGGAATTCGTCGCCGAAACCAATGAACACGTTCAGGACATCGTGGCCGAGGTCGACGCCGAAACGAAGGGCAAGCCCGCCCCGGCCAAGGACACGGCGCCGGCAGCCTGACGATCATGCAAAACATCTCGACGGAAAATTCCGCGATAGCCGAGGATGCGCCGCCGCTGGCGGCGCGCCACGACGACATTCAAAATGAATCCCAAGCGGCGAAGCGAGCCGCGGACGAAACCGTCCGCGCCCGTAGCGCCAAAGGGCCACAAAAAGAAAAAGAAAATCAAACACGTTCTGCGGATGGAGCACCAGACGCTGGGCCGCGTCCGAATGAAATTCAGTTCGGCGAAGGGAAATCCACAGCTGCTGGACGAAATCGGCAAAAAGTTCGCCGGCATCGTGGGGGTGGAGAGCTGCGAGGTCAACCCGATCACCGGCAGCGTCGTCCTGCTTTACGACAAGCGGCGGCACGAAGATTTCCACGATGATCTGAGCCGCCATTGCGAGGAGCACCATGGCGGCGCGACGCCGCGCCCGCCGGGCACGCAACTCGACGATATCACCAGGAAAATCGAGGACGAGGCCGAATTTCTCGCCGAGCACTCCCACGCCGCCAAAAGCGTCGTGCACATATGCAAATATGTCGATCGTCACATCAAACTGGCGACGGGCAACACGGTTGATCTCAAGATCGGCCTGGCCGGCGGCATCGTCGCGCTGTCGCTGCTCGAGATGGGCGCCTTCGCCGCGACGCCGGTCTGGCTCACCCTTGGCGTGTTCTCGCTCAATCATTTCGTCGAGCTGCAACAGCATCATGTGCTCGCGGAAAAACTGAACGCGGGCGCTCGCAAGGGCGCCAAATCCACGCCAAGCGCTTAAGCGACAGGACCGCCCTCAATGCAGTTCGCGATCCGCCACTTCATGCCAGGTCGCGTTCGCCTGTGGATTCCAACGCTGTGTTACGACAAGGGCCTCGCCGAGGAGACGCTCGCCTGGCTGCGCGGCCAAAGCGCGGTGCGCGGCGCGAGGATCAATTACGCCTGCTCCAGTCTCGTCGTGGAATATGAGATCGCGTTCGAGCCGATGTTTCGCCTGCTGATCGGCCGGCTGCGGCTGATGACGCTGAGCGATCTGCGCGAACTCACCCAACTCGCGCCGCCCCTGGGCGACGCGGGCCAGCATCTCGCGAAGGAACTGATCGCCGCGGCCAAGCCCGCGGAGGAGCCCCATCGCTATCCCTTGTTGTTGCCCACGGTGTCGATGGCCCTGGCCTTCGTGGCCAATCCCGTCGCCACGGCGATAAACATTCCGCTGATGTTGTGGAACGGCTATCCCATCGCCGCGAGAGCCTATCGCGTCCTGCGCGACGAGCATCGGCTCAACGTGGATTTTCTCGACACATTGGCGATCCTCGCCTCGCTCGCGCAAGGCAATCACGTCGCCGGCGCGCTGATCACCTGGCTGATAAAGCTCGGCGATTGGATCAGGGATCTCACGGCGGCCGGGTCCAAGCGCGCGATCGGCGATCTGCTCGAATTCGAGTCGAAGACGGCCTGGATCATACGCGACGGCAGCGTGATTTCCGTCCCCGCGCGCAACGTGTTGGTCGGCGATGAGGTCATGGTCTATCCCGGCGAGATGATTCCGGTCGATGGCGAGATCATCGAAGGCAGCGCGTTGATCGACCAGAAGACCATCACCGGCGAGGGACTGCCGGTGATGCGCGGCGTCGGCGAAGCGGCCTTCGCCGCCACGGTGACGCGCGAGGGACAATTGACCATCCGCGCGACGCGGGTCGGCTCGAACACGACAGCCGGCCAGATCGTGCGGCTGATCGAACTCGGCGCCCGTCGGCGACACGCGCATGCAGAACCACGCCGAAAAGCTCGCCGACCGCCTGGTGCTGCCAACTTTGGGCGTCGCGGCGGCGACGGCCGCCGTCAGCTTCGATTTCAATCGCTTCCTGTCGCTGGTCATCGTCGATTACGGCACCGGCATCCGCGTCGCGGCGCCGACCGCCGTCTTGTCGTCAATGACGCTGGCGGCGCGGCGCGGCGTCATCATCAAGAGCGGGCGCCACATGGAGCGCCTCGCCGAAGTCGACACCGTCATCTTCGACAAGACCGGCACGCTGACGCGGGGCCATCCCGAAGTCGGCGACCTCATCACTTTTCAGCAGAGCCTCGCGGCCCCGCGCCTGCTTGGGCTCGCGGCCGCGGCGGAAAGCCGGCTCACCCATCCCGTCGCCGAAGCTTTGCGCCGCAGGGCGGCCGAGTTCGACGCCGAGGTCCCGGTCTGCGAAGAGACGCAATATCGTCTCGGCCTTGGCGTCGAGGGTCTTGTCGGCGGCTTTTATGTGCATGTCGGCAACGAGCGCTTCATGCGCCAAAGCGGCATCAGGGTCGGCGCGGCGGCGAACGATCGCTCGCGGCTCGAACGGCAAGGCTATTCCTGTCTTTACGTCGCGACGGACGGCAAATTGGCCGCGCTCGCGCCCTATGCCGACCAAATCCGCCCGGAAGCGCCGAGCATCGTCGAGCGGCTTTATGCGCTGGGCGTCAAGGACGCCATCATGCTCACCGGCGACAACGCCGTGGTCGCCCGCGCGGTCGGCGAGCGGCTTGGCCTCACGCGCCAATACGCCGACATGCTGCCCGCCGACAAGGCCGACGTCGTGCGGCAGTTGCAGCGCGAGGGCCATGTCGTCGCGATGGTCGGCGACGGCATCAATGATTCGCCGGCGCTGAGTTTCGCCGATGTCGGCATCGCCATGAAGCACGGCGCCGAAGTGACGCAGGAATCCGCCGACGTCGTGCTGATGGAGGACTCGCTCTGGAAGCTCGTCGAGGCGGTGGAGATTTCGCGCGACGCCATAAAGCTGATCAAGCAAAATTACGGCATCGTCGTCGTTCTCAACACGCTGGCGCTCGGCCTGGCGCTGCCGAGCGGACTGATCAGCCCGTCGTTCACCGCGCTGCTCAGCAACGGTTCGGCCATTCTCGCCAGCGTCAACGGCGTGCGGCCCCTGCTGCGGCGGCGATGAGCGGGGCGGAGCCAGAGCTTTCCCCAGGACATAAACAGGAACTCGCGCGCGCCTATAAGCTGCTGGAGTCGAACAATTTCGCGACGCGCCTCGCCGATTACGCCGGCAAACCGATCCATGGCGTCTTGGCGCAAATGCCCAAGCCCATGCGCCGCGCGGTGGATCGCGCGGTCGAGCGGGCCATTCAGGAATGCCTCAAGGTCGCGCTCAAATCGCTGAACAGCGGGCCCAAAAAGCGCCCCTCGACGCGGCTCGCCTCGACTCTCGCCGGCGTCGCCGGGGGCGTCGGCGGCCTCTTCGGCGCCGCCTCCTTGCCGGTCGAATTGCCGGTGACGACGATAATCATGCTGCGGGCCATCGCCGACATCGCGCGCCATCACGGCGAGGATCTCTCGACCATCGAGGGGCGGCTCGCTTGCGTCGAGGTCTTCGCCCATGGCTCGAACAAGGGAACCGGCGAGCGCGCCGCCGGCTCCGAGCGCCGCGCGGACGTGGGCTATTACGCCTCGCGCGCCATGCTCGGCCGGCTCGCCAATGAGGCGTCGTCGCTGCTGCTGGAGCGCGGCGCGACCAACCTCGCCGCGCCGGCGGTGGCGGCGCTGACCGGCGAGGTCGCCTCGCGCTTTGGCGTCGTGGTCTGGGAGAAGATCGCCGCGAGCGCTATTCCTCTGGCCGGCGCGGCGGGCGCGGCGACGATCAATGTGGTGTTCATGAACCACTTTCAGTCAATCGCGCGCGGACATTTCATGCTGCGGCGGCTGGAGCGCATCCATGGCGAAGAGGCGATTCGGAGCCATTATCGGCGGTTGAGCCGCGAAAGCCACGACCGCTCCGCGTAAAAAGGAGGGCGAACCGAAACGGCCCGCCCTCCGGCGCGGCTTTATTTCTGCGCGGCTTCCAAATGCGTCAGCGCCTCTTCGGCGTGCTTGGTTCCGACATCGGCGTGTTTCATCTTGCCATGCTCGATGGCGGCCTTCAAATGCGTAATCCCTTCCGCCGTATGGGGATTTGGCTTCTCCTTCTCGGCCGCCTCGGCATGCGTCAGCGCTGCTTCGGCATGGGTTACGAGCAGATCGGCATGGCCCTCTTTTCCATGCGCTAATGGCTTCCTTGGTGTGACTGATAGCTTCGGCCAAATGATCCTCGGCCAAGGCGAGGCTTGGCGCGAGAGCGACAGCGGCTCCAAGACCAAGAACCAACGAAAATGTCCTGCGATCCATGATATTATTCCTCCCGTTTTGTCGCCTCCCTGCCGCCGGCGCAGTCGTTACCTGGGGCGGTCGGCGCGGCGCGACAAGGCCGAGCTTCGACCCGGGGGCTGTTCCGGGCGCTTGACAATTCTTTACAATCGCGCGCATTTTCGCGCATAAACGCTCGATCTGGGTGCGCCCGCGCGCATTTTCACGCAACACCGACACACTGCGTTTTCGCGCCCAAGGAGCCCGGATTTTGGGCGCGGGGCGCCAGCGCCAAAGAAAAGGCGATGCGATTTGGAAGCCTCGGTCTCGAAGCCGCATCCCGCGGCGACGCCGCTTTGCGCGCTGCGCTCCAGCGGCCTATCCGGACGGCTTCGCCCGCCCGGCGACAAATCCGTCTCGCATCGGTCGCTGATCCTCGGGCTGCTTTGCGTCGGCGAGACGACGATCGAGGGTCTGCTCGAAGGCGATGACGTGTCTGCGCACCGCCAGCGCCTGCCGCCAGCTTGGCGCGACCGTGACGCGGCGCGGCGAGGGAAATTGGAGCGTCTTCGGCGCGGGACTGGGCTCGCTGCTCAGCCCCCGCGAGACGCTGGACTTCGGCAACGCCGGCACGGGATCGCGGCTGATGATGGGCGTCGTCGGCGGCCATGCCATCACCGCGCGTTTCGACGGCGACGCCTCGCTGCGCAAGCGGCCGATGCGGCGCATCCTCGACCCGCTGCTGCTCCAGGGCGCCCGCGTGCTGGAGGAACAGGAGGGCGGTCGCTTCCCGATCCTGCTGCAGGGAACCAGCGAGCCGCTGCCGATCGAATACACCACCCCCGTCGCCTCGGCGCAGATCAAATCGGCTGTGCTGTTCGCCGGCCTCAATTCGCCGGGCCGCACGGTGGTGATCGAGCTTGAGGCCTCGCGCGACCATACCGAGAAAATGCTGCTGCATTTTGGCGCGGAGCTAAAGGTCGAGCCGCATGGTCCGCATGGCCGCAAGATCACGCTCGAAGGCCGCCCGGAGTTGCGCGCGCAAAAAGTTCGCGTGCCGGCGGACCCGTCCTCGGCGGCTTTTCCGTTGGCGGCGGCGCTGATCGTCGAGGGGTCCGACATCGTGGTCGAAGGCGTGATGACCAATCCGCTGCGCAGTGGACTACTGACAACGCTGCTGGAAATGGGCGCCGATCTCTCGTTGGAGAACCGCCGTATCGAGGGCGGCGAGGAGGTCGCCGACATTCGCGCGCGCTATTCGCCGGGCCTTCGCGGCGTCGAGGTTCCGCCGCAGCGCGCGCCCTCGATGATCGATGAATACCCAATCCTCGCGGTCGTCGCGGCATTTGCTTCCGGCGAAACGCGCATGCGCGGCCTTTCGGAATTGCGCGTCAAGGAATCCGACCGCCTCAACGCGATCGCGGCGGGACTTGAAGCCAATGGCGTCGATTGCGCGATCGAGGGCGACGATCTTTTGGTGCGCGGCGGGGCGGTCGCGGGCGGCGGACATGTCGAAACGCATCTCGATCACCGCATCGCCATGAGTTTTCTGGTCATGGGCCTCGCCGCCCGCAAGGAAGTCACGGTCGACGATCAAGCCATGATCGCGACGAGCTTTCCCTCGTTCCGCGCGCTGATGGAAAGCCTCGGGGCGCGGTTCGCGTGAGCGGGCTCGTCATCGCCATCGACGGTCCGGCGGCCTCGGGCAAGGGCACGCTGGCGCGCCGTCTCGCCGAATATTTCAACCTGCCGCATCTCGACACGGGCCTGCTCTATCGCGCCACCGCCTGCGCGCTGCTCGACGAAGGACTGCCGCTCGACGACGAGGAGGCCGCCACGGCCGCCGCGCGCGGCCTGTCGCTGACCGATTTCGACGATGCGCGCCTGCGTTCGCGCGAGATGGGCGAGGCGGCGTCGGTCGTCGCGGCCTTGCCGCAGGTGCGGGCCGAACTTGTCGACCTGCAGCGCCGTTTCGCGGCGCGCGAAGAGGGCGCGGTGCTCGACGGGCGCGACATCGGCACGGTGATCTGCCCCGGCGCGCGCGTGAAAATTTTCGTGACCGCCACCCCGGAGACGCGGGCGCAGCGTCGCGCGCTGGAACTGGCGAGACGCGGCGAGGAAGTCGATTATCCCGACCATTCTCGCGGATGTGAAGAGGCGCGACGAACGCGACAGCGCCCGCGCCGTGGCCCCGCTCAAACCCGCCGCCGACGCGGTGACGCTCGACACCAGCGACCTCGACATAGAAGCGGCCTTTCGCGCCGCCGTCGCCATTGTCGAAAAGGCGCGGGGATGACCAGAACAAGTTCCGCGAAAGTTGATAGACTTTTGCGATGAGAACTTGCTCCAGCGTTTCGATTTCGCGGCGCGTGTTTCGCTTCGCGCCCTCGCCGAACGGTTTTCTGCATCTGGGCCACGCTTTTTCGGCGCTGCTGAATCATGAGCTCGCGAACGAATGCGGCGGGCGCTTTCTGCTGCGCATCGAGGACATAGATCTTTCGCGCGCGAGGCCCGAGTTCGAGGCGGCGATTTATGAAGATTTGGCTTGGCTGGGCCTCCAATGGGAGCGTCCCGCGCGAAAACAGTCCGAACATTTTGACGACTATTTTCGCGCGCTCGAAAAGCTCGAGGCGCTGGGGCTGCTCTATCCCTGCGCCTGCACGCGCGCCGACATCGCGCGCGCCGCGCCCAAGGACGGCCCGCGCGATCCCGACGGCGCGCCGCTCTATCCGGGAACCTGCCGGAACAAGCCGCGCCCGCCGATCCGCGAGATTTTGCGCACGGGAGGAGTCGCGTTGCGGCTGGATATGGCGAAGGCGCTTGAGCTGGCGAACATAAGCCCGTCATTGCGAGCCGAAGGCGAAGCAATCCAGGAGTCGCGCGAGGCCCCTGGATTGCTTCGCTCCGCTCGCAATGACGATGTTGGAGCGCCGCCTTTAGCCTGGCGCGAATTTGGCCTCGGCGACGTCGCGGCGCGGCCGGAGCAATGGGGCGATGTTGTTTTGGCGCGCAAGGACACGCCGACGAGCTATCATCTCGCGGTCGTCGTCGACGACGCGCTGCAAGGCGTCACCGATGTCGTGCGCGGCAAGGATCTTTTTCATGCGACGAGCGTGCATCGGCTGTTGCAGCGACTGCTCGGTCTCCCCGCGCCGGACTATCGTCATCATGAATTGCTGCTCGATGCGCGCGGCGAAAAGCTGTCAAAGAGCCGGGAGTCCAAAACGCTGCGCGAATTGCGCGCCGGGGGCGTGACGCCGTGGGAGGCGCGGGACGCCGCAAGCGCCCTCACCCGACCCTTGTCGACGCAAGGGCTGCCTTCTCCCACAAGTGGGAGAAGGAGCGGAGCCGTTTGATTCGACCTCATTAATTTAAATTGTAAGGGCGCATCCCTTCTAGGACTCGCGCGACTCCAGCCGTTCATGGCACAATGGCGGCGAGGAGCCGTCATGCCGCAGGATGTTCCAGTCTTCGCCGCGCCTTATGCGCCGCCCGACGAGGCGTTGCGCGAAGACCTGCTTGCGACGAAACCCAGCGCCGAGGTCGCCGCCGCGACGCAAGCTCTGGCGCGAGAACTGCTCGCTTTGACGCGGGCGCGGCGCGGCGGGATCGGCGGCGTCGAGGATTTCCTGCACGAATTCGCGCTCTCCTCGCGCGAGGGGCTCGCCGTCATGGCGCTGGCGGAATTGCTGCTGCGCGTGCCGGACGACGCGACGCTCGACCGGCTGCTCGCCGACCGTCTCATGGCGGGGGACTTCGCGCATCATCACAGCGTTTCCAACTCTTTGCTGGCGCAAGCCTGCGCCTTCGCGCTCGGACTCTCGGCGCGCGTGATCGCGGCGGAAGAGTCGCCGCGCGTCATCGTCGCCGATCTCGCGCGCCGCCTCGGCGCTCCGTCGCTGCGCGCCGCGGCGAAGCAAGCGATGCGGCTGATGGGCGCGCATTTCGTCTATGGCGAGACGATTCAATCGGCGCTGGAGCGCGCCAAGAGCGACGGCGGCCGCCATTCCTTCGACATGCTTGGCGAAGCGGCGCGTAGCGCCGACGACGCCGAGCGCTATTTCAACGCCTACGCCGGCGCGATCAAAGCCATTGGCGCGGCGGCGGGGAACGCCAAGGATCGTCCGGCGATTTCCGTAAAGCTCTCGGCGCTGCATCCGCGCTACGAAGCGATCTCGCGCGTTCGCGTGCTCGCCGAACTCGCGCCGCGGCTGCTCGAACTCGCCCGCCTCGCCCGGGCGCGTGATCTCGTCCTCACCGTCGACGCGGAGGAGGCCGACCGGCTCGAACTCTCGCTCGAGGTTTTCGCGCGCGTGCTGGCCGATCCGTCGCTCAAGGGCTGGGACGGTTTTGGGCTCGCGGTACAGGCCTATCAGAAGCGCGCGCTCGCGGTGATCGATCATGTCGCGGCGCTGGCGCGGGCGCATGATCGCCGGCTCGCCGTTCGGCTGGTGAAGGGCGCCTATTGGGACAGCGAGATCAAGCGCGCGCAGGAGCGCGGCCTCGCGGACTATCCGGTGTTCACGCGCAAGGCGATGACCGACGCCAATTACCTCGCCTGCGCGCGGCTGATGCTCGCGAGCGAGCGGCTCTATCCGCAATTCGCCACGCATAACGCGCTGACCGTCGCGGCCGTTGTCACGGAAGCCGGGGCGCGCGAAAACTTCGAGTTTCAGCGGCTGCACGGCATGGGCGAAGCGTTGGCGGCGGCGGCGTTTGAACGGTCTCGCATCCCCTGGCGCGTCTATGCGCCGGTGGGGCCGCACCGCGATCTGCTCGCCTATCTCGTGCGCCGCCTGATCGAGAACGGCGCCAATTCTTCTTTCGTCGCGCGCGCGGCCGATCCCTTGACGCCGGAGTTGACGCTGATCGCCGACCCTTACGCGCTGATCGGCGCGCCCGAACAGGCGCGCAACCCGCGCATCGTCGCGCCCGCCGAACTTTATTCGCCGCTGCGCGCCAATTCCGCCGGCGTCGAGTTTGGCGACAGCGCCGCGCTTTCCGCCCTGCGCGGCGAGATCGACACCGCGCGCGAGCGCCAAATCGCCGCGATCCCGTCGCAAGCGACGACGATAAAGCCGCGCGCCTGCGTCTCGCCGATAGACGGCGCGAAGATCGGGGACGTCGCCGAGGCCGACGCCGGCGCCGTCGACGCCGCGATGGAAGCGGCGCGGACAGGCTTTCGCGACTGGAGCGCGACAAGCGTCGAGACAAGAGCCAGCGCGATCGAGCGCGCCGCCGATCTGATCGAGGCGCGGCGCGGATCGTTGATCGCGCTGCTGCAAGGCGAAGCCGGCAAGACGCTCGACGACGCGCTGGCGGAAATCCGCGAGGCGGCCGATCTTTGCCGCTATTACGCGCGGCAGGCGCGCGAGATTTGCCGCGAGACGGCCTTGCCGGGACCGACCGGCGAGGAAAATACCTTGCGGCGGATCGGGCGCGGCGTCTTCGTCTGCATCTCGCCGTGGAATTTTCCGCTGGCGATTTTCATCGGCCAGATCGCCGCCGCGCTGGCCGCCGGCAATAGCGTCGCCGCCAAGCCCGCCGAACAGACGCCGCTCGTCGCCTTCGAGGCGGTGAAACTGCTCATCGAGGCGGGCGTCCCGCGGGCGGCGTTGCAGTTTTTGCCGGGCGGCGGCGAGGTTGGCGCGGCTCTCGTCGCGCATCCGGCCTGCGCCGGCGTCGTCTTCACGGGATCGCTCGAGGTCGCCAAGACGATCAACCGCGCGCTGGCGGAAAAGCCCGGCCCGATCGTTCCGCTCATCGCCGAAACCGGCGGCGTCAACGCGATGATCGTCGATTCGACGGCGCTGCTGGAACAGGTCGCCGACGATGTTATGACCTCCGCCTTCCGTTCGGCGGGCCAGCGTTGCTCGGCGCTGCGGCTCTTGTGCGTGCAGGAGGATATCGCGCGCCCCTGCCTTGCGTTGATCGAGGGCGCCGCGCGCGAGCTTCGCTTGGGCGATCCGCGGGACATCGCGACCCATATCGGCCCGGTGATCGACGCCGAGGCCAAGGCGCGGCTGGAGGCTTATCTCGCGCGGCGGGCGCGGGAAGGCCGCGTGATCTACAATGGCGCCGC
Organism: uncultured Alphaproteobacteria bacterium; assembly: GCA_963710695.1. Taxonomy (GTDB): domain Bacteria; phylum Pseudomonadota; class Alphaproteobacteria; order Rhizobiales; family Beijerinckiaceae; genus Methylocystis. The sequence continues at coordinate 203,912 of CAVQBO010000033.1, forward strand.
GCTGGACAAGGGCTTTTACGTCGCGCCGCATATTGTTCGACTCGACCATGTCCGTGATCTCGCCGAGGAGATCTTTGGGCCCGTGCTGCATGTCGTAACCTGGCGCGCGGAGGACTTCGGCGCGTTGATCGAGCAGATCGCGGCCATGGGTTACGGCCTCACGCTTGGGCTGGAGACGCGCATCGAACAACGCCAGCGAGAACTCGCGGCAGCGGGCGCCGGCGGGCAATATCTACGTCAATCGCAACATGATCGGCGCCGTCGTCGGCGGCCAGCCCTTCGGCGGCTTTGGCCTCTCCGGCACGGGGCCGAAGGCCGGCGGACCCGACTATCTTCGCCGGTTCACGCGCGAAGTCACGCTGAGCGTGAACACGGCCGCGTCGGGCGGCGACGCCGGCTTGATGGCGATGGAGGAATAGGAAGGCTGGCCGCGGGGCCGCGACCGCCTAGGGTTGCATTCGCTGGGGCGTCGTGTCACATCAACGCGCCGCCGCACGATGAAATAGAGGAAAACCGTTATGCGCAAACTGGTTTGGATCGCGATCCCGCTCGCGCTTTTGGCGTCCGCGCCGGCGTTCGCCCAAGGCACTCCAGAACAGCGCGCGGCCTGTAACGACGACGCGTTCAGATTTTGCAATGACGACGTCCCCGACGCGATAGCCGTGGAAAGATGCCTGCGGGCGCACATGCGCGCGCTCAGCCCCAGGTGTCGCCGGGAATTTGGCGCGCGCCGCTAGAGTGAGGTATTGGCGAAACGCTCGCGCGCGGCAAGCGTTCGCCAGCCCCGAGGACATCGCGCTAATCTTGGCGCTAATCTTGCGCCCCGGGATTGCGGGTCGGCGCGTCGTCCGTCCCGAAAATCGACCAGCCCATGCGTTTAGCCAGCATTTCCAGCGCGGCTCGGCCCAAATGCGAATTGCCGTTGGCGTCGAGCCCGGGCGACCAGACGGCGATGGACGCCTTGCCCGGGGCGATCGCCAATATGCCGCCGCCGACCCCGCTCTTGCCCGGCAGGCCGACGCGATAGGCGAATTCTCCGGAACCGTCGTAATGGCCGCAGGTCAGCATTAGCGCATTGATGCGTCGCGCGCGCTCGGGAGAGACGACGGACAATCCGCTGTCCGGATTGCGCCCGGCGTGGGCGAGATAGCGTCCCGCCGTCGCAAGCTGACGACAGGACATGGCGATCGCGCAATGATGGAAGTAAACGCCGAGCGTGAAATCCACGGGATTGTCGATCACGCCGAAGGACTTCATGTAATTTGCCAATGCTATGTTGCGAAAGCCGGTTCGCTTTTCGGACTCCGCCACCGCCCGGTCGACGTAGATCGTCTGGTCCCGGGCCACGAATTGCAGAAAGCGCAGGATTTCGCCGAGCGCTTCGCGCGGCTGATGCCCGGACAGAATCACGTCCGTCACCGCTATGGCGCCGGCGTTGATGAATGGATTGCGCGGCACGCCGCACTCGCGCTCCAACTGCACGATGGAGTTGAACGGATTGCCGGAAGGTTCGCGCCCGACGCGGCGCCACAGACGGTCGCCAACCATGCCCAGCGCCAGAGTCAGCGTGAAGACCTTGGAGATGCTCTGGATTGAAAAGGGCGTGTCCGCGTCGCCAGCGGCGTGGGCTTTCCCCTCGGCGTCGATGACCACCATGCCGAAGGAGCCGGCGTCGACGCGCGCGAGTTCGGGGATATAATTCGCGACTTCGCCGCGATCTTGACGCGCCGCCATTTCGGCGGCGATCTCGCGCACCACGGTTTGGAGATCGGTCACGGGCTCTCTCACATTGATCGGCGGACCCGATTGTCCGACGTTTCTCGGCGTCAATCGATCGGAAAGCATTGGGACGCCAGCGAGACAATAATTGGAGGCGCGCCATCGGTGATGATAGCGCCTCGCGTAAATTTTTGAAGAACTCGCCTTCGTCCGCCAACGCTTCGTGATCGCGGCTCCGAGATCATGGGCGGGCGGCGAGCAATAAGCCGACCTGAATCGTCGCCGACCGTCTCCGGGCAAGGCAGCGACCGCGCAGGCTCCTGCCGCTCACGATTTAGCCTAATTTCTCAATGAGTTAAATTCGAAATCGTTTGGAAAAATCCCTGCAGGCCGTGATCCTGATGGCTGCTCTTTTTCCCCTCGTTGACATCGAGGGGGTCACAGGTTCAATCCCTGTCGCGCCCACCCAACATCAGAAGCCATTGGGCGCCTCGACACGAAACCTTACGGAGATTACCGTAACGCGAAGACCGAGGATCAAATCCCGGCTAAGAGAATTCCAGGAATTAACGAGAAAGAAAAGCTTAGTCGATGCGGCCCGCGCCTTCCTCGCCCAAAACCCTGACACCGCCACGAATCGCGAGCGAAGCGTTTGTCGACGCCGCCGCGGCGGTTGAACGGCTGACGCAAATTTATGAACGCAACACCGCTTTCTTGCGCGACCGCTTCGAGGCTTACGCGAATGGCCAGCCGCCGGAATTGCGCGTGCGCGCCGCCTATCCATTTGTTCGCATCACGACCAGCACTTATTCGCGCCTGGATTCGCGACTCTCTTACGGTTTCGTGCCCGGTCCCGGCGTCTACGACACGACCGTGACGCGGCCGGACTTGTTCCGCGCCTATCTGACCGAGCAAATCGGTCTCCTGATCGAGAACCACGGCGTCCCGGTCGAGGTGGGTGAATCAGAGGAGCCGATCCCGATTCACTTCGCCTATCGGCGCAACGTCAATGTCGTCGCCAACACCGATATGCGCGATGACGCGCCGACGGACCGACCGCTACGCGATCTGTTCGATGCGCCTGATCTCGCCGCCATGGATGACGCCATCGCGGACGGAACACTACAGTTGCCGTTAGGGGCGCCGGCGCCACTGGCGTTGTTCCGCGCGGCCCGAATCGATTATTCGCTGCACCGCCTCTTCCATTACACCGGCGCCGATCCGGAGCATTTTCAGAATTTCGTGGTCTTCACAAACTACCAGTTCTACATCGACGCCTTCGCCGGCATCTGCCGCGAGTACATGGCCAACGGCCACCCAGCTTACGACGCGTTCGTCGCGCCGGGCAATGTCGTCATGCGCAACGCCCGGTTCGGCGCAACCGAGCCGATCGGCGCGCCCGCGGAGCGCGCGCCTCAGATGCCCGCCTATCATCTGGTTGGACCGGACTGCGCCGGGACGACCATGATCAACATCGGCACGGGCCCTTCGAACGCGCGTAACATCACCGACCATGTCGCGGTGCTGCGGCCCCATGCTTGGCTGATGCTCGGTCACTGCGCCGGCTTGGGACACTCGCAGAAGCTCGGTGATTACGTGCTGGCGCACGGTTACTTGCGTGAGGACCACGTGCTGGACGAGGAGCTGCCGCTCTGGGCGCCAATTCCGGCCCTGGCCGAGGTGCAGGTCGCGCTCGAACAGGCCGTGGGCGAAGTCACCGGACTGACCGGCTTTGAAGCGAAACGCGTCATGCGCACCGGAACGGTGGTCAGCGTCGATAATCGCAACTGGGAGCTTGGCGACCATGTGGCGACGGTGCGTCGCCTTTCCCAGTCACGCGCCATCGCGCTCGATATGGAGTCGGCGACCATCGCCGCCAATGGGTTCCGCTTTCGCGTGCCCTATGGCGCGCTGTTGTGCGTCTCCGACAAACCCTTGCACGGCGAGATCAAGCTTGCCGGAATGGCCGGCGCGTTTTATCGCCAACGAGTCGATCAGCATCTCGAAATTGGCCTCAACGCGCTTGAGAAGCTGAAGGCGCAGGAACGCGAGCGGCTGCACTCGCGCAAGCTGCGCAGCTTCTCCGAAGTCGCGTTTCAGTGAATGGCGCTTCGAGCTTACGTGATTCCGAGCCGAACCTGGTCAGATGGACGAACATGGCTTGCACATGCGCGGGTGTGTTAGCGCTGTCCCAACCACGGCTAAGCCCCAAGCTACGACGAACAGCGGCGGCCCGCCCTCGGTCCGCAGATCCACTGACAGCGGCCGCAAAATGAGTTTTTCAACAATATCCGCCACAAGCCGACATTCGAAGTGACTCTGAAAACCCCAGTTTAACAAGATCTGCTTCGTAGCTTACCGCGCAAAGCTTAGATATGAAGCGAGAGCCTCAATCTCATTCGCGGACAATCTCTTCGCAATTCTGGGCATCGGCTCGGCGGCGGCATGGTAGCCTTCGTTCCACTGTTCGAGCCGTCGTTTCAGATAGTCGTGGCCCATGCCGCCTAAACGCGGAATGCCTTCGAAGCCTTCCGCGTTGGGGCCATGACATACAATGCAAGAGACGACGTTCGAGTCAGGTCTCCCCTCCACGTAGATCGACTTCCCTTCACTCGCGAGCGCTTCGTCGCCGTCATTGGCGGGCGAGGCCGGCAGCTCGGAAAAATAAACCGCGAAGCCGTGCGCGGTCTCTCTACTGAGATTGGCCGCCGCGCCCCACATATATTGCTTGGAATAAGGGTTGTCCCTCGTATGGCTCTTAAAACTCAAAAGCGAATTCTCGATATAGCGGTGTGTCTGTCCGGCGAGACGCGGCGCGCTGGTGTAACCTTGCGCCGAGCCGCCATGACACCACGTGCAGTTGCGGATCGGGAGCGACTCCTGCGCCGAGAGGGGATTGGCGATGCACGCCACGATGATCGCCAAGACCGCTTGCTTTGACGTGATTGGTTTCATGTCCCCGATTCTCGTGCTTTTTGAAGCCAATGGAGACGCTTTCACTTCATGTAACTTAGATACTCCGCGATGGCGGACATTTGCTCGTGGGTCAGATTGTGCGTCGTTGGCGCCATGATCGCGGAGGTGTCGTCTCTGGAGCCTCCAAGACCGCGCTCCTTGCCCCAATAGGACAGCGCCTTCAGCGTATAGGGGAAGAGCTGACCCGCGAGACGCGGGATTTCCTCATGCCCCTTCGCCTCGGGACCGTGACAGGCGGAACACGCCGGAACATTGGACTCGGGAAGCCCCTGTTCATAGATGGTTTTTCCCAAGGCAATGTGATCTCTGGGGCCGCCGCCGATAGGTTCGGGATTCAAATTCTTGAAATGCTCGGACAGAGCCCCGACCATGGCAGGACTGAGGACGTGCGCGACGTTGAACATGACGGGGTTTACGCGCCGGCGTTCAATAAAAGCGCGCAACTGATTCTCGATATATTTCGGCTGCTGCCCGGCCAGTCGCGGCATGGGAAAATAACCGCGGTAGCCTTCTCCCGACAGGCCGTGGCAAGTTTTGCAGTATTCGAGCTTCGCTTGGAATCCATGCGCCGAATTGCCGCCTTCGTCCCGATCCGCGGCCTGCACCGCAAAGGCAAACGCGAGAGCGACCACCGCCGTCGTCGCCAATCGCAAACCAACGATCTTCATGCTCCGGCCCCCCGCGCCTTTGTATCGCTGCTTTATCGCGCCCGCCGTAGGTCGAATCGGCTGACCAAAGGGACAAGCGGCCTTTACGCTCATTCCCTCCCGCGCGATTCGGACAAGCACACGGTCGCTTACAACTACAATATGCCTCTCCAACCGCAAAATGCTTTCGTATCTTGATATGGCATGAATCACCGCGGCTAATGGTCCGGGCCGGGGGAGTTGAGGCTGCGCGCGCATTAGTTTACTAATCGCAATCCCTGCCTCGTCTATCTTCCATGCGATCGCGGATAAATACGTGCGCGCGCGGCTTTCCGGATCGGCTTATGGAAGTTTTCGCGGCGCTGGATCATATCGGGGCGGGAACATGAAACGCATCAGCTTAACGTCGCTGTCTCTCGCGGCGCTTGTCGTGATCGCTTCCGCCGCGGCGAGCCGCGCCGAAGACAGCGCAACCGTCTCGCCACGCGACCTCGACGCCAAGATCAACTACTGCAAGACCTGCCACGGAACCAACGGACAAGGCTTTCGTGGCGCTTATCCCATGCCGCGTCTCGCCGGACAGCAGACCGAATATCTCGAAAATCAGCTGCAAGCCTTTATCGAGCGCAGGCGAACGAACCCGGTCATGTTTAACGTGGCTCATGTTTTGAGCCCTGCGATGCTCAAAGGTCTCGCCACGCATTTCAAGGATCTCAATCCCAAACCCTTGGGAGGCGCGCCTAAGGAACTCGCGAGCGCCGGCAAAAAAATCTACGATGAAGGCGTTCCTGAAACCAATGTCGCGCCTTGTTCGTCGTGCCACGGCCCCGAGGCCAAGGGAGAGGGGGCGTTTCCTCGCTTGGCCGGTCAGCTTAACGACTATGTCTTCAACAAGCTGGTGAACTGGAGCAAGGAGCGAGGTCAGGACAAATCGAAGCCCGACACTTCGGCGATTATGGAGCCGATCGCGCACGGGCTGACAGAGCCGCAGATAAAGGCCGTCGCCGCCTATCTTAGTTCGCTGGAATAATCCCTTCGTTTCGTTCAGATCATGTCGCCGATGGAACACCGACCCGTCCTCCCTTTCTAAAAAAGCATAAGCAGAAAAAAAGCTTCAGCTTCGAGTCGCCTGCGTCACGAGCGCATTGTTCGAACGAGGCCTATCTGCATCAATATATGGACGGAGCTGGGCCGGCGACCAAGCCCAAGGCGATTTTGCTTCAGACCTCTAGCCGAGCGACTGGGCGGCTTAAAGGACGACGCAGCTTTATGATTGGAGCCGAGGAGCGGATATTCGTTGGAGCCCACCCCTCACGCCGCGAGGCGCATCCGTAGTTCGGAAAATGCTTTCGTGAGCGCGCCGAAATCCATGTCTTCGAGATTCCACGCGCAAACGGTGTCCTCCGCCAATTCGGCGTCGGTCTCGACCTGCAAGGACTCGCGCTGGGTCTCCTCGTCCTCGACGCCGCCCTTGCTCAGATACTCTTCCGCGGCAACCATCGCGTATTGCCGCATCGTGTCGATCAACATCGATTGAAAGATATAGCTCACGGGACGCCTCCATTCGGTCTGGATTGCCATCCTCACGCGATCACAAGCTGCGAGGGAGGCCCTCCATTCAAAGGCCTCTCGTTACTCTTCCCCGCGCGTCCTGTTGCGTGTTTTCCGGGTGCGTTTGAGTCGGTCGCGCTTTAACAGGTAGGCGGCTCCGGCCGCCGGAAGCTTTCCCTCGTCACCGCACAACGGGACGTTCCGCGCATTCAACATCGGCGGAATTAGTTTCGTCAATTTCGCCAATTGTCGCACGCGCCTTTCGGATTGGCCATGGGCGCATGTTGGGCGCGCGCCAATCGCCGGCTCGAAACACGCCCACACGGGCGCGGCGTCTGCAAACCCGCGTCGTGTGTGTCCAGGCATGGCTTGCCTTTTGCGCGGCGGCGCGCAACCGCTCGGTCACGAAGAGGTTCGATCAGTTCTGGGCCGCGCCGGCCATGGCCTCATTGAGCCCCTCGCCGGTGATGGTGTTGACGCCCGTGTTTGGCGCGGCGGCAATTGCCTCGTGCCCCTTTTGCTTTAGCTTCTCCACGACCTTCGACCCGATTAAGCCGGTCCCGCCGATGACTACGATCTTCATGACTTCATCTCTCATGATGGCTTCGAGACGACGGCGACACCCAAGCCGCTCGCCACCGGATCGCGTTCAAGGTCGAATTCGTCGGATGGAGCAGTCGGACTTTGCTGCCTCTCGCCGGCGGCCGCGCGTGCGCCGCAAGCGGCCACGCCGCAGCAATACCCACGCCATGCCTGCGTAAAAAGGAACCAAATGGGAGCGCAATCGTTGCATCCGCAGCTAAATCCGCCGCTGCGCCACGGGAAGGGAGACCCAGAGCTTGAAAGGACTCGATACCAAGCAAAAGAAACGCCGCAACAGCGAGGCCACAATGCGCATCGGCGGCGCCAGCCCTATTGAGATCGTCAAGCGTGGCGTCGCGCGCTACGACTTGAGCGATCCCTATCATGTCGCAATCGAATTGAGCTGGAAGGAATTCGCCCTCGCTTTCCTCGGCTTGGAACTCGGCATCAATATAGCCTTCGCCTTGCTCTATCTCGCAAGTCCCGGCTGCATCGCCAATATGCGGCCGGATTCGTTTTCCGACGCATTCTTTTTCAGCATCGAGACGCTAGCGACCGTAGGCTATGGAACCATGGCTCCGGCGACGTTCTATGGTCACGCCGTCTCAGCAATTGAAATCGTTTGCGGCCTGGTCTTCACCGCGATCATGACCGGCCTTTTGTTCGTCCGTTTTTCGAAACCGAGACCCAAGATACTCTTCGCTGATCAGGCAGTGGTCACGAGTCATAATGGTCCTCCGGCATTGATGGTGCAGATTGCTAATGGGCGTTTGACCTTGCTGACCAATGCCGTAGTGCGTTTAAGCTTAGTGTTGCTAGAAGAAGGCATGGAGGGTCATCGCCTCCGCCGATTGCACGACCTCGCTTTGTCGAACGCGACTCTCTCTCTGTTTCCGTTGACTTGGACCGTGATGCACGAAATCGATGAAGTTAGTCCGCTCGCCGGCTACGACGCCGAGCGCTTTAAAGAGCGCGATGCACGCCTTGCTCTAACCATCGAGGCGCGCGACCACGTTCTCGGTGCGGCTATCCATGACATGCGCATTTACACCGCGGATGAAGTCTTGTTTGGAATGCACTACGCCGAGGCAGTCACGCTTGACGATCAACTGCGCCCTGTCGCCGATCTCACACGCCTCAGCCTGGTCGAGCCAGACCCACCGGCGCACCCTGAGTGACAACTGGCAGCCGACAGCAGATCTCGGAATTCCCTGCTCTGTTGCGACCTTCGGATCAGCCGTGGAAAAGACCGCTTTGGGTAAATTTGCGTCGCGAGCGCTTCGTTCGAGCGAGTCCGCCGAGCCCCAAATTGCCGCCGCTAGAGACACATCGTCAGGCGGGCGCCAGGAGCCGTCAGCATTTTGCTTCACGGGGCACCAATGATGCGATAGAGCGATGAACGATCAGGTGTCGACTGGAGCGCAACATTGCATATTTTGATTCTGTTCGCGCTCAAAGCTAGTATCGTTCTAAGCCTGTTCGCAATCGGCCTTGATTCCCGGCCTAACGACACCATCTCCCTCCTCCGCCGACCCGCGCAGCTCGGGCGCTCGCTGCTGGCGATGGACGTCATTATGCCCATACTCGCGGCGGCGATTGTTTGGGCCTTCGATCTGCCTGCTGTCCGGTTAAGCGCGACGGATCGATGAAATCTCGATTATAAGCCAATAAGTTGCGCGCGATTTTGCTTGGTGTCGATTTGAAATCGGTTTGACGATTTGGCTGTAATTCTCCCGGCTGTTTGGGTCGGGAGGCTTTATCGTGAACGCTGGGCGGACGCTGTTTGCGCAAGTAATGGATTTCATCCCGTGGACCAGTTTCGAGCGGATCGTCGCACGGTATGGCGGAGATCTTCGCGTCCGGAAGTTTCGTTGCAGCGAACAGTTTCGCGTGATGGCGTTTGCGCAAATAACATACCGCGAGAGCCTACGAGATATCGAAGCGTGCCTCGGTGCGCAGCCGTCGAAGCTATATGGCATGGGCCTGCGTGAGCCCGTCGCGCGTTCAACTTTGGCTGATGCGAATGAAGCGCGAGACTGGCGCATATGGGCGGACATTGCCGCTATCCTGATCCGCCGCGCGCGCAAATTATACATCAACGACGATATCGGGCTCGATCTCGCCAACACCGTTTACGCGCTCGACAGCACGACCATTGATCTGTGTTTGTCGCTATTTCCGTGGGCCGATTTTCGTTCGACAAAAGCGGCGATCAAGATGCACACGCTGCTTGATCTGCGTGGTCCCATACCCAGTTTCATCCATGTTTCCAACGGAAAAATGGGCGACGCGCTTGCGCTTGATTTGATCGCGCCCGAGGCTGGAGCTATCTATGTCATGGATCGCGGCTATGTCGATTTTCGCAGGCTCTACGTTCTGAATCAGGCTGGCGCTTTCTTTGTCACGCGAACGAAAATCAACATGAATTATCACCGTGTCTATTCCCACGCCGTCGACAAAATGACAGGCTTGCGCTTCGATCAAACGATAACGCTCGATGGCTTTTATAGCCAACGCCATTACCCGCAACAACTACGCCGCGTGGGTTTCGTTGATCCAGAAACCAGCAAGCGGCTCGTTTTTCTGACCAACAATTTCACCTTGCCCGCGTCGACCATCTGCGCCCTCTACAAAGCGAGGTGGCAAGTGGAGCTGTTTTTCAAATGGATAAAGCAGAACCTGCGCATTCGCCACTTCTACGGAGCGTCCGAGAATGCCGTGAAGACGCAAATCTGGACGGCCGTGTGCGTTTATGTGCTGGCGGCCGTCATCAAAAAGGAACTGGCGCTCGACGTTTCGCTCTACACATTCCTACAGATTTTGTCCGTTCACTCTTTCGAAAAAATCCAGCTTTCCTGCGCCTTTCAAGGCGGAGACAACGCCAACTGCGATGATCCATTCGATAACCAAATGAATTTGTTCGATTCCTAACCGGACACCAATGAAGCTGTGGAAGTCTCGCTTGTGGCGCTTGCTGTTTCCCCGGTTCCGCCCCTTCTCCCAAAAAAGCAAATCAAGGCCCACGGCGAACCATCCTACGCGATCGGATTGCTGGTCGTTGCCGCGGCTGTCGCGGTTGTTTTCATTCCATTTGCGATCGAATTGCTTGGTCAATTTTTCCAGACGCCAGTTCACATGAGGGTGTCGCCAATTGCCCAACTGGTTCTCATGACAGTTTTCGCGCCTTTGATGGTTGGGCTGTTTGTCCGGCATGTCGCTCCCGAGATCGCGTCGCGAATCTCGAAATCCGTCGCGCTCGTCGCCGCGGTGTCGCTCGCCGTCAGCGTTCTGCCTCTCCTGTTCGCAACGTGGCCGGCCATCATCGCGCTGGTCGGCAACGGCACGATCGTTGCTGTCGCCGCATTCGTGCTTGTGGGCCTGGCCGTCGGACATATGCTCGGGGGCCCCGATCCCCAAGATCGGGCTGTGCTCGCCCTGGCGACCGCGATACGACACCCCGGCATCGCGTTGGCGATTGGCGCGACGAACTTTCCGGAACAGAAGGCGGTTTTGCCGGCGATCCTGCTTTACGCGATCCTTGGGGCTATCCTCACGATTCCTTACGTTATGTGGCGCAAGCGCGTCGTCCACCAGTCACTTGAAAGGTAGGAATTGAGGGAATGTGATCGATTCCGGTGAGCTGAGCTGCAAGGTCGGGGCCTTACGAACGTTCCTTGGACGCCTTTATTGACCGCGAGATTACCAACCTCACCGCGAAAAATAGGAGACGAACTTGGAAATCGAGGGTAAGCCATCGACGAACGTAACACCCAAGGAGCCGCCTGATCTGGCGACGATGCGCACCATTTTGGCGGCGGACCGAACGCTCATGGCGTGGATCCGCACCTCTTTTACATTGCTCGGTTTTGGATTTACGATCTATGCCATTCTTAAAGCGCTTCAGGATGCCGGAAAGACTCTGCCACGCGAGAGCACCCCGCAAAACCTAGGGCTGTTTCTATCTGTGATGGGGATTTTTTCGATACTTTTAGGCACGGTCGATTACTGGATGACGCTTCGAGAGTTGCGCCAGAATCAGACGTTTCGATACTTCCGACCTGCTTTGATCATGGCCTTGGTGATGTCAGCTTTCGCGCTCTTCCTTTTATTCGGCATCATCGCTCGCATCATATGAGGCGACGACCGCAAACCTCGATGCCTCTCATAAAATGAGCCTGCGCGTCGCCACCACCGTCGCGCCGAGCCCCTCCGGCGCTTTCGTGCTCGGCGACATGCGGGGCAGTCTCCTGAGGCAGACCGGACTCGTGAAGATCGTGCGCCGGGTCTGCGAGTGAACCGCCTTTCGCCGTGGGCTTTCGACGATCTTGGGCGCCGTAAGCGGTCCTGCTGCCTCACCAGGTTGCTCGAGATCCGAGATAGGCGCCGCTCCCTTGACCGCGCAGGAGGCGCGGCGCGGGGCCATCGACTTTTCCGCAGTCGTCAAATTGGCAACTTTCTAACCGTTCACGCTTCGCCAGATACCCCATTTTGCGAACGCCGGCCTCATGCAAGGCGTCGAGAATGGCGATGCGAAGATCCGTTCCAACATCTTTATCGACTTCGTAAAACACATAGAGTTTGAAATTTAAGCTGTCGCCGAAGTCTTCGAGAGCGACGGAAGGCGCCGGCGCGGGGACGACGTTTGGATTGTCCTGTGCGACCTTGAGCAGAATCGCCTTCACCTCGCGCGGATTAGCACCGCAATCCACGGTCACCGGGATCGCCATTCGACGAAGGCTGTTGCGATGGGTCCAGTTTTTCACTTTTTCGGTGATGAAATAGGAATTCGGAACCACGACATGCGCTCGATCGGAGGTCTCGACCTCGGTGGAGCGTATGCTTATCTTGCGCACATATCCTTCCTCGCCGGCGACCACGACGAGATCGCCAATTTTGATCGGCCGCTCGGCCAGCAGGATCAGGCCCGAGACGAAATTGTTGACGATGCTCTGGAGGCCAAAGCCGATCCCGACAGAGAGCGCTCCAGCCACGATGGCGAGACTGGAGAGGTTCAAGCCCGCATAGGAAAAAGCGGCGAGCGCCGCGATCGCGACGCCGACATAGCCGACGGCGATGCGTATCGAATCGCGAACTCCGCCCGAAACGCCCGCGGGCTTCAGTATCCGGGAATCGAGCCAGCCTTGGAACAGTCTCGCGGCCGCATAGGCGACTCCGAAAACAATGATCGAAGCGAACAGGACGGCGAGCGACACCTCGGTGTTTGCGATATGGAAGCCGAAAAACAGCTGCCGATACCAGTCGTAAATGTCCGGCCAGGCGTAGCCCCACTGCACCATGATGAGGGGCACTGAAAGCGCCAGAACCAGGAACTTCAGCAGCAGGCTGAAAGGCACCGCGAGCTGCTCGCGCCGGCGCCGTTCGAGGCCCGCCCTCGCCGTGAGCCAGCGCCCTGCCGCGCTGCCGTCGTCACTCAAGCTTTGCGCGAACCCTTCGACCCACAAGAGAAGGAGATAAAGGAGCGCAAGGATCGATCCCGTCACGATCAGCTGTCGCGCAACAAAGCGGGACAGCGAAAGGTAACCCACAAGCGCGCTCACAACGATGGCCGCCATCGCAACCCAGATCGGCGCCCGCAGCGCTTTGGGCCACCGAAGCCGCGGCAGGCCATCCTGACGCTCGCCTCCCAGCGGCGTGAGAAGGATGGCGACAACGATTGCGCATGTCAGCAGGCTCGACGAAAAGGCGATGACCATCGTGAGCGCAAAGGGCGCCTGCACCTGGACGGTGGCCACATAGGCGAGCGACGAGAGGCCGTAAACGACGGCGAGAAGAATGATGAGGCCGCATAGTCGCGCAGCCGCCTGATCGGAGGCGGGAATGAGTCGCCAGCGGGCTAATCCTGGCGCGAACACGGTGGTGACAAGCGCATTCACGGCCAGGACGATAATGATCGACTGTGCCGCCACATAGAAAAGCCAGTCGACGGCTTCGGGCAAGCCCTGCGTCGCGGCAAGGGTGGCATATAAAAAAACGATCGGGCTTGCGACTGACAAAATTCGCAACGTGACAATGCCGGCCGCGGAGGACGCGCGGCTCCAGAAAGGCGGCTCTCCCTCGCCAGGCCAAGCGCGCAGCCGCCGCCGGCCCCACCAGCCAACGAGGCTCAGCGCCAACCAAAGCAGCGCCGCCGCAATCGCAGTGTGGACAATTTCATCATGGTCGCGGACATTCTTCCACCAATCGACCATGAGATCGGCGACTCGGCCCGCCACCAGGCGGGCATATTCCGGCGTCTCCCCCCAGGTTTGATAAGAATAAAGCCCCGGGACCCGCTGGAACAGTTTAGTCGTGAAATTCTTCCGGCGAATATCCTGCACCGCGTTCGTGAGTTGGTCGATGCGCAGATTGGCGGCGTTGACAGCGCTCTGACCTTCGGAAAGCAGGCCGAGATGGTAGTTGAGTTCAGCGCGTCTCAGCGCGGCCTGTTGCGACTCCGGCGCTTGGCCGGCGGCGGGCGCCGGCTCCAGCAAGTCCACCTCCGCCTTCGCCGCTCCAAGCCGCGGACGCAGCGCATTCCACAAGGCGGTCACTTCGGAGCGCACGCCCTGCAGTTCGTCTCGGAAGCTGTTCAACTCCACATAGCGCAGATTTGGGCGACGAAACTCGCCTTCCAGACGATCAAGGCCACGCTTCCAGCCGTCGATCGTGGCGTGAATGTCATAGCCGACCTCCTGGCTGACACGTCTGTTGATTTCAACGGTGTCGACCCGTGGCGCGGCGGGAGCAGTCGGCTGAACGGCTGGGGCTTGTGGCACAGCGTCTGGCGCCGCGGCGCTTGGCGTCGCCAACGTTGATTTCGAATGCTCGATGAGAGAAGGCTGTTCGGCTCGGGCGGCGGAGCCAAGCATGGCCACCCACAAAACAACGACTAAACCGCGTGCGATATCCTTGTACCGCTCAATCATCCGCCACCTCTAATGCGGGACCTGGACCTTGTCCCTGATTGTTACCTATATAGACAGTCACATCGCATTTTGGCGGTAGTGTGATTCGCATGCGCGCCATTGTGGCGGCCACGCCGGGAGGTGGGCTTTGGGTCAATCTCGTCGCTTGGACAACCCCCGCGACACATCCGATCAGCATGCGAGAGCGGAAATGCCCATCCACCATTTATAAGTTTGCCTCGCGAGGCAAAGGGGGCTGACGATGTGTCGTCCCGATCCCTCCCGCTGGTGATCACGCCGCCTTTTTCTATCGATCGAGCCATCGCGCGACACGAGCGCGGCGGTCTCGCAATCACCGATGAGACCGTAATCCTCGATTCGAGATGGCATCTCCGGCCTCCCTTATGTTTCCGCATAGGCGACATCTCAAGGCGAACGGCGTCGGTAATCGCTTGCATGTGTTGCGGAAGTCTGGGGGGCACAGGCGCGACCGCCGAGCGAATTCAGGAGATCATGGAGCGGCAGGTTGAGCGTCCCGTAGCGGCGCAAATTTACACCTATCCACAGCCGCGCGATCATCTTCAAGTTCTTCTTCATGCCCCTCGCCCAGCAATGTTGTCGCGCGCTTCCCGCGCCTTCAACTACCACCTGGCGGCGGTTTATCGGCGAGCTGCCGGCTGTATTCGTATGCGAGCGTGACTCACGTCAGGCTGCGCAGCGCTCGACCAATTCTCTTGCTCGACTTCATGAGTTCGTCCGACGAATTGACAATATCAGGACATAAGCGCAGCAAGTCTGCCCGCGCATCCGCGATGACGCCATGCTCCCGCAGTCGAGCAACAAGATTCTTTGACCGCGGAGCCTTAACCGTAAGGAAGGCGCCATGCGGACGATCAGCGTCGAGCATGGAAACTCCTTGCTCCGCTAGGCAATCTTCCGCAGGGCTTCCACAAGGCTTCGTATCCCCGCAGCGTTTATGTAACAGATTGATTTTAATGGTGGGCGCGACAGGGATTGAACCTGTGACCCCCTCGATGTCAACGAGGTGCTCTCCCGCTGAGCTACGCGCCCCGAGCGCCTTGGCGGCGACTCGCGTGGAGGGGGTATAATCGCTCGCCGGCGTGGGCGCAAGCGGGTTCAGCACAAGTCCTTTACGCCGGGCGGACAGTCCGCGCTCAATCCCCCTTGAACGCCATGTCGTCGCGGTGGATCAGTTCGTCCGGCCCCTTGAAGCCGAGCAGCCCCTCGATGTCCTTCGACGAGCGGCCAATGATTTTGGCGGCGTCGGACGCGTCGTAGGTGACGAGGCCGCGCCCGATCTCGCCGCCGACGGCATTTCGAATCACGATGCAATCGCCCCGCGCGAAATTGCCTTCGACCCGCGTCACGCCCGCCGGCAGCAGGCTCTTGCCAAGGGCGAGCGCCCGCGCCGCGCCGGCGTCGAGATGCGCCGCGCCCTTGGGGGTCAGCGAGCCGGCGATCCATTTCTTGCGCGCGGTGATCGGGTTGGACGGCGTTAGGAACCACGTGCAGCGTTCGCCCGAGGCGATGCGCGCCAGCGGCGCGGGCGCGCGTCCGTCGGCGATCAGCATATGCGCGCCGCCTGTCGTGGCGATCTTGGCCGCCTCGATCTTGGTGCGCATGCCGCCGCGCGAATATTGCGAGGCCGCGCCGCCCGCCATCGCCTCGATCTCGGCGGTCACGCGCGGCACGACCGGGATTAGCGTCGCGTCGGGGTTTTCGCCCGGTGGGGCGGTGTAGAGGCCGTCGACATCCGAAAGCAGCACCAGCAGGTCGGCGCTGGCCATGGTGGCGACGCGCGCGGCGAGTCGGTCGTTATCGCCGTAGCGGATTTCGGCGGTCGCCACCGTGTCGTTCTCGTTGATGATCGGCACCGCGCGCAGATCGAGCAGCCGGTTGAGACACTCGCGCGCATAGAGATAACGCCGGCGCTCCTCGGTGTCGCCAAAGGTCACGAGTATCTGGCCGGCCACCAGGCCGCGCTCGGCGAGAACTTGCGCCCAGATTCGGGCCAGCGCGATCTGGCCGACGGCGGCGGCGGCCTGGCTGTCCTCCAGCGGCAGGGCGCCCGGCGGCAGGCCGAGCACGCTGCGCCCTAGCGCCACCGAACCGGACGACACCACCAGCACGTCCGCCCCGCGCCTATGCAGCGCAAGGAGATCATCGGCGAGGCGCTCCAGCCAATCGCGCTTGACGGCGGCCTCGCGCGGTTCGACCAGCAGCGAGGAGCCGACCTTGACGACGATGCGGCGAAAGGAATCGAGCGAGGGCGTGGACACGGCTAATCCGTTATAACTCGCCGCGGCGGGGCGTCGATGTGGGATTGGGAAGGCTGACTAACATGCGTTCGAGGGCGGCCACAAGGCGCGATCAGCGCGCATTAGTCGCCCCG
Source organism: uncultured Alphaproteobacteria bacterium (assembly GCA_963710695.1). Lineage (GTDB taxonomy): Bacteria > Pseudomonadota > Alphaproteobacteria > Rhizobiales > Beijerinckiaceae > Methylocystis. The sequence goes on from CAVQBO010000033.1 coordinate 220,705, forward strand.
GCCGCGCCGGGAGACGGCCTTGCATTTCAACCAAGTGCTCCGATCGGCCGGGCGGCGGACAAGACAGCCGCCGCCAAGGCTGGAAGGTCGCTGAGCGGCAGGATGGGAACGCGCGCCTGAGGACACGGATCGTCCGAGGTCATCAGCACGATGGCGGGGTCCTCCGGGTGGAGAAGCGGCTTGCCAACCTCGGCGCGCCAAATCTCGATTTTCGGGATAGGCTCACGCTTGAACCCTTCCACGATGACGAGATCGCATTTGGAGAGCTTGCCGAGAAGTTCGGCCAGCGAAGGCTCCGCCGCGCCGCGCAGTTCGTGCATCAACGCCCATCTTGTGTCGGAGACGACCAGCACTTCGGAAGCGCCGGCCTGCCGGTGCGTCCAGGAGTCCTTGCCGGGCTTGTCCACGTCGAAATTGTGATGCGCATGCTTGATCGTCGAAACCCGCAGACCCTCGCCGGTCAGCAGGGGAATGAGCCGCGCGAGCAGGGTCGTCTTCCCGGACCCGCTCCATCCGGCGAGCCCGATCACCCGCATCGGTTATCGTTTCCGGGCGCGCCGGCGAGCGTGGCGATCGCGAACCTCTTTGTATTCCCTTGAAAGAACGGCATGTTATCACCCATTGTCTGGCCATTGGCCGGACGCCGCCAGACGGCCTCCACGTGTTCCCTGAATGTTACATCAAGGAAGCCATGCGCGAGCAGCGGTCAATCAAACAGGCGGCGCTCGCGATCGCACGGCCAATTAGCGTGGCCTCGCTCTTACACGTAACAACCACATATGTAACGCGCCATGAGCCCGGCTTTTTCGACCGACCGGCGGTGGAAAGAATTGGCGATGCAAACCAGCCGGGCTGACATCTGGCGCCGCTTGAGTGAGAAACCATGCCTTACGCCAACAATGACGACCTTCCGCCGTCGGTGCGCGATCATCTGCCTTTCCACGCTCAGGACATCTTCCGCGCGGCGTTCAACAACGCCTATGAAGCGCATTTCGATGACCCCCATCGCGAGGAGATCGCCTTCAGGATCGCCTGGGCGGCGGTGAAGCGGAAATACCGCAAGATGGGCGATCAGTGGGTCGCGCGCGAAGCATGACGACAGCGGGTTTCCAGTCGACGAGCCCGGCGCACGGTCGCCGCCTGTGGATAACTCGCGGCCCGGCTCAGGGCTTGGCGCTTCGTGGGCGCATGGATTGGCCAGAGCAAAAATATCTTATAAGCGGTTGTTTTTCCTGGCAGGAGTGGCAGGGCTCGAACCTGCGACCCCCGGTTTTGGAGACCGGTGCTCTACCAATTGAGCTACACTCCTACGGACGCGAAAGCCCATCCCTTGGGATGGGCCTGCCCTGGACGCCTGGATGGCCCGTCTCTCGAGACGGGAGTCCACCGGGCGTCCATGCCGCGCCCGCCTTCAATGCCGCAACGACGCATGAGATGCAAGAGGCCCATCGGCACGGCGATCAACTTTCGGCTCCAATTCGCCTTGGCTCTAAAGTCCGAGATCGCTCAACGATGGGTAGTCCGCTGGGCGCGGCCCCAGCGGCCAGTGGTATTTTCGCTCCAACTCCTTGATCGGCAGGTCGTTGATGCTGGCGATGCGCACGCGCATCAGGCCATGCTCGTCAAACTCCCAGTTCTCGTTGCCGTAGGATCGGAACCACTCGCCGCGATCGTCATGCCACTCGTAGGCGAAGCGGACGGCGATTCGATTGTTCCGCCACGTCCAGACTTCCTTGATCAGCCGGTAGTCCAGTTCACGCGCCCACTTACCCGTCAGGAACGCGACAATTTCCTCGCGGCCTCGCAAGAACTCGGAGCGATTGCGCCAACGGCTGTCCAGCGTATAGGCCTCGGCCACTCGCGCGGGATCGCGCGAGTTCCAGGCGTCCTCGGCCATGCGCGCCTTTTGCGTGGCGCTCTGTTGATCGAAGGGCGGAAAGGGCGGGCGGCTCAAGCCGCTTCTCCGCGGCTCATCAATTCGCGCCTTTCAGCACGGTGACCGCGCGGCGGTTCTGCGACCAGCAGGAGATGTCGTCGCACACCGCGACCGGACGCTCCTTGCCGAAGCTCGTCGTGTGGATGCGCGAGGCGGCGACGCCATGAGAAGCGAGATAATTCTTGGTCACCTCGGCGCGGCGGGCGCCCAAGGCGAAGTTATATTCGCGAGTGCCGCGCTCGTCGGCATGGCCTTCGACGGTGAAGGCGTAGCGCGGATAGCGGTTCAGCCACTCCGCCTGTTTGTCGAGCGTCGCCTGGGCGGTCGAGGTGAGTTCGGTGGAGTCGGTTTCGAAGAACACGCGGTCGCCGACATTAACCACGAAATCCTGCGCGCTGCCGGGGGTGTTGGCCCCGCCGCGTCCATAGCCGGCGCCATACTGGTTGGCGCCGCCCGCTGCTTCGTCGGCAGCGTTTTTGGCGCAGCCGGTGATGGCCAGCGCCGCCGTCAACGCGACGGCGAGCTTCGCGGCGCGTAGGCCTTGGGCAAACTGCATGATTCTACTCCCGTGATGGATAAGCAAGGAAACCTGACGCCAGTCCTAATCATGCGTGGTTAAGCGAAGGTTTTGGAAACCTTGATTTAAGGTCAATGAAGCCTGTTGCATTTATGCAACTGCGTTCATGCTTAATGGGAACTTTCCTGGTTAACGGGAGATGAACGGCGCGCCGACCCTCCACCGCGCGGCCTCCCCCACCAGCCCACGCGGACGTCGGGTTCGTCGAATTTCGTTGGTCGAAAGACTCTCATTTTGGACCGCTTAACGCGCGAAGCCGGCACAAGGATGGCGCGCGCAAATTTGTCGCCGCTGGACCTTGGGCTTCATCATTGTTAGCTTTGCGTTAAGTTTGGGCGCGGGGAGTTGGAGCTTGATGGGCGATAGAGCGACGTTACCGGTTGTTGGCCCGCGCGCCTGCGCGATCGCTTGCTGCGCCGTCATGCTCGGCGGCTGCCTCGACACCGCTGTCGATCTTGGCGCGCGGCAGGCGAGCGCGCAGCAGGCCACGCGCCGCTTCGTGGCCCGGCCGGGCGTCAGCCCGCATGGCGCGAGCCTAGCCTTCGCCAGCATCGAGGGACCGCCGGACGCCGTGGGCGCGCGCTTCATGCAGCGCTTCACGCAAACGGCGCAAGCGCGCGACGTGGCTCTCGTTCCCGCCGAGGCGGCGCAATATCGTCTGCGCGCCTATCTGACCGCCTCGCCGGCGCAAGGCGCGACGCGACTCGCCTATGTGCTCGATGTGTTCGACCGCCAGGGCCGGCGCGTGCAGCGTCTGACCGACGAGGCCGGCGTGCCGCCAGACGCCAATCCCTGGGAGGCCGTCGACGAGAGATCGCTGGCGCTCTTCGCCGATCGCGGCGCCGAAGACGTGGCCGCCTTTCTCTCCAATACACCCGAGGCGATCGCCGCGGCCGGCGGAGACGCAGGCGTATCGGTGGCGGCCGCGCAGCATCCGCCAGCGGCGGAACTCCAGCGCCCGGGCGGCGTGGCGCAGATGCGCTAGCTTAGCCGCCCGCGGCCGCCGTTCGGCGACGCCGCGCATTCAAGCGACACAATGCCGCATCACGCGTTTTGCCAGTCAACGCGCATCTCACCATTAATTGCGACAAATAATCGCAGCCGCTCACGCTTGTGCGCAATGGCGAGCGCATTGCATTGCTCCACGCATCAACTGGCGCGATCGCTGATCGACGCCTCGTGACGCAGGCGATGGCGCCCGTCACGCTGTTCAAGGAGTGAACTAGGATGATGAGACCCGATCAATATTATGCGATCCTTTCGATCATGAGATATGGCTCTCTGGTTCTCGCCATGCTGTTCGCCGGCAAGATCGTCGCTTACGCCGCTGGGCTGCACCATTAATGGATTAACGACGCGTCCGCGGCCCCTGTCATTGCCCGCGCGACGGAGCAATTCGAGGGGCCGTCGCGACGCTCGACGCGATCGGACGCCGAGCCTTTCCTCGCGGAGGCCGGCAAATTCCAGGCGCATCGAATTCCAAGCGCATCGCATGGCGGCGGCGAGCCTAATCTCGTCCCCGGCGCGCGCCGCGCAGGCTTCTCAGACTGACACCCGAGAAACGCAGCGCGCCGACGAGCGCGCCGCCATAGGCGATAGCCCCCACGCTTCCCAGCGCTAGCAGGGCGACGAGATTGGCAAGCGCGCCGAAGCGCGCGCCAAACTCCAGCGCCGGTCCTCGGCCCATCAACGCCACGACGGCCAGGATGAGCGAGGCGAGGCCGCTCGCCGCCAGCACTTTGCCGAAACGCGCGTCGAAACGCAGCAAATCGCGCGACATCGCGATTGCGACCAGCGCCCCGAGATTGATCCAAAGGCCCACCGAGGTCGCCGTCGCCAGGCCGACCGCGCCCAGCGGCGTGAACAACGCGACTTTCAGCGCGACATTGATCGCCAGGGCCGTGAGCGCGATCGTCATGGGCGTTTTGGTGTCGCCGCGCGCCTGAAAGCTCGCGCGCGCCGACGCGACCAGCACCAGCGCCAGCAGGCCGCCGCCATAGGCGGACAAAACATCGGCCGAGGCGTAAGTGTCCACCAGCGTGAACTTGCCATGCATGAACAGGCCGCCGACGATAAGTTCCGGAATTGTCATGAATGCGACAACAAAGGGCGCCGCCGCCGCGATGGTGAGCGCCATGGCGCGGTTTTGAGCGTCCACCGCTCCGGCGCCGTCGTCCGCCGCGAGAAGTCGGCTCATCTCCGGCAGCAACACCGTGCCCGCCGCGACGCCGATCAATCCGTTGGGCAGTTGATACAGCCGCTCGGCGTAGGAAATCGCCGAAACGCCGCCGTCCGGCAACATCGAGGAGAGGATCGTATCGGCGAAGACGGCGATCGATCCGCTCGCCGAGCCGATCACCGCGGGGCCAAGCCGCGCGAAAAACTCCTTGACCCGCTCCCAGCGCACGCGCGCGAGACGCTCCAAAAGGCCGAGGCGATGGGCGGAGCGCATCAACAGGCCGAGTTGCAGCGACGCCCGAGACGACGAAGCCCCAACTGGCGGCGACGCCGACATATCCCGCGTTATTCGCCTTGGGAAAGAAAAAGGCGAAGGCCATCGCCGCGATGACGCAAACATTCATCAGCACCGGCGCGAAGGCCGCCAGCGCGAAATGCCCGTGCGTGTTGAGCGTGCCCTGGTGCAGCGTGAACAGCACCATGAACATCAGATAGGGAAAAGTTATGCGCGTCAGCGTGACCGCAAGCGCGAATTTGTCGGGGCGGTCGCCAAGGCCCGGCGCCATCAGCGACACGAATTGCGGCGTGAAAATCCAGGCCAGGAGCAAAAGCACGAGCTGCGAGACGAGCAGCAGCGTGAACACCTGCGAGGCGAAATTCTTGGCCGAATCCGCGCCCTCCTGCTCGAGCGCCTGCGAGTAGCAGGGAATATAAGCGGCGTTGAAGGCGCCTTCGCCAAAAATGCTGCGAAAGCTGTTTGGCAGGCGCTGCGCGATGAAAAAGGCGTCGGAGACTTCCCCCGCGCCCATCACGGCGGATTGCACCGCTGTCGTCAAAAAGCCGGCGACCCGCGAAAGCAGGGTGAAGCCGCCGACCGAGAGCAGATTGCGAATCATCGCTCCGCTTCTAACAAGCTCGCGTTAACCTTTTGTTGGAGGCTCCCCGCCGATCCGCTCGGCGACGAGATAAAGCGGGCGTCCCTTCACCTCGGCGAAAATCCGCGCGATATATTCGCCGATGACGCCGAGCGACAGCAGTTGCACGCCAGAGAAAAAGGCGATCGACACCATCAGCGAGGCGTAGCCCGGCAGCTCGACGCCGTAAATGATGGTCTTTATGAAAAACCACGCCGCCATCATCAAGGCCACGCTGGAAATCGCCAGTCCGACATAGGTCCAGACCTTTAGCGGGACAGATGAGAAGGACATCAGCCCGTCGAGCGCGAAGCTCACCAGCCGCGCGAAATTGAAACTCGACACGCCAAAGGCGCGGCGCTCCACGACGAAGGGCACGCCAATCGTCTTGAAGCCGATCCAGGCGAACAGGCCCTTGTTGAAGCGCGCGCGCTCGCGCATTTTGAGCAGCGCGTCCACCGCCTGGCGGTCGAGCAGACGGAAATCGCCGGCGCCCTCCGGCAGCTCGACATCGCCAAACTGGTCGATCAGGCGATAGAACAGCCTGGTGAACATTGTCCGCAGTTTCGGGTCGGTCGCGCGGCCAATGCGCCGACCATAGATGTTCTGATAGCCCTCGCGCCATTTCTCGACGAATTGCGGGATGACCTCCGGCGGATGCTGGAGATCGGCGTCCATGACGACGACGGCCCTGCCCCGCGCCGCGTCGAGCCCGGCGGCGATGGCGATCTCCTTGCCGAAATTGCGCGAAAAGGACAGCGCGGCAAAGCGCGGATCGGCGGCGTTAAGCTCGCGCAGGGTTTGCAGAGTCTCGTCGCGCGAGCCGTCGTCGATCAAGACGACCTCGAAGGAAAGGCCAAGGTCCGCCAAAACGGACGCGAGCCGCGCCGCCAGCGGCCGCAAATTGCGCGCCTCGTTGAACACCGGCACGACGACGGAAAGCTCTGGAGTGGTCCGGGTGGAATTGGTCATGAGGTCGTTCCACCACGAATTCGCGGCAAAGTGTAGGGGGTGGCGCTCCTTCTCCCACCAGGAAGGACGGACGCGCCCTCTTTCCCGCCGTCCCCTCTCTTGTGTTTTGTTCCTAGGTGCGTTTGAACTGGCGCCGCCCCGCGCGGCCCGCCGATTCGCTTCACTGGACAAACACGAGCCCGTCGCCCGAGACGGGCGTCCCAAAGGACACCCTATGCGCCTCTCCCGCTATTTCCTCCCCATTCTGCGCGAAACGCCCAAGGAGGCGGAGATCGTCTCGCATCGGCTGATGCTGCGGGCCGGGCTCATTCGCCAGGAGACCGCCGGCATTTACGCCTGGCTGCCGCTGGGGCTGCGCGTGCTCAACAAGATCAACGCCATCATCCGCGAGGAGCAGACCCGCGCCGGCGCGATCGAACTGCTGATGCCGACGATCCAACCCGCCGATCTGTGGCGCGAATCGGGGCGCTATGACGCCTATGGCAAGGAAATGCTGCGCATCGTCGACCGGCACGACCGCGAGATGCTCTATGGCCCGACCAATGAGGAGATGATCACCGAGATCGTCCGCGCCTATGTGCGCTCCTACAAGGACTTGCCGCTTAACCTGTTCCATATCCAGTGGAAATTCCGCGACGAGGTGCGCCCGCGGTTCGGCGTCATGCGCTCGCGCGAATTTTTGATGAAGGACGCCTATTCCTTCGATCTCAACGCGGAGGCCGGCCGCCATTCCTACAACAAGATGTTCGTCGCTTATTTGCGCACCTTCGCGCGGATGGGGCTGACCGCGATCCCGATGGCGGCGGAATCGGGGCCAATTGGCGGCAATCTCAGCCATGAATTCATCATTCTGGCCGAGACGGGCGAGAGCGAAGTGTTCTGCCACAATGATTTTCTAGGATTTGAACCGCCGCCGGCGAATATCGACTTCGACGACGCGGCCGCGCTCGAAGCCATCGTCGGCAAATGGACCGGCCTTTACGCCGCGACCAGCGAGATGCACGACGAAAAGGCTTACGACGCCGTGCCGGAAGGGTCGCGCGTCGCCGCGCGCGGCATCGAGGTCGGCCATATTTTCTACTTCGGAACCAAATATTCCGAACCGATGCGCGCGGTGGTGAGCGGCCACGACGGCAAGGAGATCGTTTTGTCGATGGGTTCCTACGGCATTGGCCCGTCGCGTCTGGCGGCGGCGATCATCGAGGCCGGCCATGACGAGAATGGCATTATCTGGCCGGAGCAGGTCGCGCCCTTCCATGTCGGCATCGCCGATCTCAAGGCGGGCGATCCCGCGACCGGCAAGCTTTGCGGCGAACTCGAACAGCAGTTCGAAAACGCCGGGCTCGACGTGCTGCTGGACGATCGCGACGAGCGGCCGGGCGCGAAATTCGCCACGCTCGATCTGATCGGTCTGCCCTGGCAGGTGGTGGTCGGCCCTAAGGGACTGGCCGAGGGCAAGGTCGAGGTGAAGCAGCGGCGCGGCGGCGCGCGCGAACAATTGTCGCCGCAAGACGCCGTTTCGCATATCGTCGCCGCCGTCAAGGCGGCGCGCGGATGATCCGGACCGCGACGCGTCAGGGGAGTTTGAGATGAGCCAATCCTCGACGGGGCCCATCGGCGGCACGCGAATGTTCGCGCCCTTCGAATGGGTGGTCGCGGCTCGTTACCTGCGCGCGCGCCGATTGGACGGCGGCGTTTCGGTTATCGCGCTGTTTTCCTTTATGGGGATCGCGCTCGGCGTCGCCACGCTGATCGTGGTGATGTCGGTGATGAACGGTTTTCATCACGAACTGATGGACAAAATCCTCGGCGTCAACGGCCACGCCTTCGTGCAGGCGCTGGAGACGCCCTTCAACGATTGGGAGGATGTCGCCGCGAAGATGACCAAGGTCAAAGGCGTCAAGGCCGCCGTGCCGATGGTCGAGGGCGCGGCTGGAATCTCCTCGCAATTCGGTCAGGCGGGCGTGCTCGCGCGCGGCGTGCGCGAGCACGATCTCGCGAACCTGCCCGGCGTCGCCGGCAATTTGCGCGAAGGGAGCTTCTTCGGCTTCGACCAGGCTGGCGGCGTCGCTATCGGTCAACGCCTCGCCGACACGCTCGGCGTGCGCGTCGGCGACAAGGTCAGTCTCCTGATCGCCAAAGGCGCCCAGACGGCCTTCGGCGTCACGCCGCGCATAAAGAGCTATCCGGTCGTCGCGATCTTCCAGATCGGCATGTCGGAATTCGACAATCTCTTCGTCTATATGCCGCTGGCGGAGGCGCAGGCGTTTTTCAACCGGGACAACGAGGTCACGGTGATCGAGGCCTTCGTCGACGATCCCGAGCGGATGGACGCTTTTCGCATCGACATGGACAAAGCCATCTCGCGTCCGCTGATGATCACCGACTGGCGCCAGCGCAACAAGACATTTTTCGACACCTTGCAGGTCGAAAAAAACATCCTCTTCCTCATACTGACGATGATCGTCATCGTCGCCGCCTTCAACATCATCTCGGGCCTTACCATGCTGGTGAAGGACAAGACGCGCGATATCGCGATTTTGCGCACCATGGGCGCGACGCGGGGCTCGATTTTGCGCATCTTTCTGATCATCGGCACGTCGATCGGCGCGGCGGGCGCCTTGGTCGGCTTTTTGCTGGGGTTGGCGCTGGCCAAGAATCTCGACGCGATCCGGGTGTTGCTCAATCAACTGCTGCACACCAACATCTTTCCGGCGGAACTTTACTTTCTGTCGCGGCTGCCCTCGATCGTCGAGCCGCGGGAGGTGACCGTGGTCGTCGGCATGACGCTGACGCTGGCCATTCTGGCCTCGATCTATCCGGCCTGGAAGGCCGCCTCGCTCGATCCCATTCAAGCCCTGCGGAGCGAGTGACGCATGAGCGATCCCGTGCTCGAACTTGTCGGCGTCTCGCGCCATTACCGCGAAGGCGACGCGCGGCTCGACATTCTCGTCGAGGTGAATTTCTCGCTGGTTCCCGGTCAGACCGTGGCGCTCATCGCGCCCTCGGGCGCGGGCAAATCAACGCTGCTGCATATCGCCGGCCTGTTGGAGCGCCCCGACGCCGGCGAGGTCAAGATCAGCAACGCGCCGACCTCGACGATGAGCGACGACGCGCGCACGAAGCTGCGGCGCAACTCGATCGGCTTCGTCTATCAATTCCACCATTTGCTGCCGGAATTCACCGCGCTGGAGAATGTGGCGCTGCCGCAGACGATCAATGGCCTCGATCGCTCCGAGGCGAGACGGCGGGCGAAGGAACTGCTGGATTATCTGCGCTTGGGACCACGCGCCTTGCATCGACCGGGCGAGCTTTCCGGCGGCGAGCAGCAGCGCGTCGCCATCGCGCGAGCAGTGGCCAACGCGCCGGCGTTGCTGCTCGCGGACGAGCCCACGGGCAATCTCGATCCGCGCACGGCGGAGCATGTGTTCGCGACGCTTATGACGCTGGCGCGCGCCAGCGGTCTCGCGGCCCTGGTCGCGACGCATAATCTCGAACTCGCGAATCAAATGGACCGCCGCGTGACTTTACGCGACGGCCATATTGTCGAAATGGATTGAACGCCGCCGAATCACGCCTTGGGCGGCTGGAGCTTCTTCTTGTCGATGAAGGCGTGCTTGTAATACAGGCCGAAGGCGACGAGGCCGGCCGCGCCGAGGACCAGGCCGGTTAGAAGGTCCTTGCTCGCGGTTTGGCCGACCGCGAAAGGAAAGCGCGAAACATATTCCTTCGTCCCGTCGTCGCTGCGGGCTTTCACCAGACCGATGAAATTGCCGTTCTTGACGAAATTATATTCGAAATTCAACGTGCCGGTCTTGTATTTCTTGGGAGCGACGTAAATCTCGGTGTTGGCTTCCAGGTTCTCGTTGTCATCCTTTTGCCCAACATTGCGCAGGATGCGAATCTCCAGGTCCATATCTCGCAGTTCGTCCTGCTGAGCGTCGAGCACGATGATGGTGGGGCCGGCGTCGGGGATATCGTCGCAAAACTGTTCGCGCGATTTGAGCGGCTGATAGCCGGTGAAGGTCATCGTGTCCGGCCCGATCTTCATGATGCACTGGCCTTGATCGATGCTGACGCCGCCGTGGGCGTAGGCCTCGCTCGTCACGCCGAACGTCGCCATCACCGCGACGGCGAGAAATCTGATATTCATTTTCGAACTCCCCATTCTTTCTTTTCGTTGGTCAGTCGCGACCGTTTTGTTCGGCGCGACAGGCGGCTCGTTTCGTTGGTCCCGCGCCCTCTCGGCTCTTGTCGCTCTTTCGATGAGCGCGTCGCTGAAGTCGCCGCCCCGCTCCCTTGGATGCGTGTTGCGGCATCATATATCAATTTTTTCCGTCTTGTCGCGCGACGAACCGCCACATTTCCGGAACTGGAAAAATTGCTGCGCTCGCGAAGAAACGACATATTCGCTCGGCGCGAGGCGGATCCGCTTCGCGCCAAAAAGCCGACTATTGGCCGGCCGGGAGATCCTCGTCGCCCTGCGTCAGGAACAGCAACACAATTCCCACCGCGCCGACAAAGCGGAAGGCCGGCTCCTGCATGTTCCAGCCGTCCGAACGCCACATCTGAAACCATTCCCCGCCGACGACCGTGAATCCCACGAAATACAGCGACAGCGCGATGACGAGCCCCAATATCGCGACGCCCTTCGCCTCATTGAAGGCGCGCCCATTTTCTTTCCGCGCCCGCGCCAGCCGGGCCGCGCCGGCGAGACACAGCGCGCCGGCGCACAGTTCCGTCGCGATGATGAAGGCGTAGCCCAAATGGTGCGCTGCTTCATTGTGAATCGCGCGCCAGAGGAAGGGCGAAGCGCGCGGGATCGTGTCCATCGACAAAATATGCCGCACCGCCGCGAAATTGGTCTCGTAATCGAAGATATTGTCGAGGCCGATCAGCAACGCCAGCACGCCCACGCCGCCGACAAGAAAAATTTTCGCGCCGCGAAGAATCATGGCCTTTGGCTCCCGTCGTGGTTTTTTGGCGACTATCGTAAAAGTTCCTATATCGGCGCGCCAATGTCGAGCGCGCGGAACTCGCGGGTGGCGCGACCCGCCAAAGCGCCTATTTGTTCCGTCAGCGGATAAGGAGTGGACATGATCACACTTTATTATTGGCCGACGCCCAATGGCCATAAAATAACGATCTTCCTGGAGGAAGCGGGCGTTCCTTATCGTATTTCTCCTGTCAATATCGGCGAGGGCGAGCAGTTCCGTCCGGAGTTTTTGGCGATTTCGCCCAATAATCGGATGCCGGCGATCGTCGACGACGCGCCGCGGGATGGCGGCGAGCCGCTTTCGGTCTTCGAATCCGGCGCGATACTTCTTTATTTGGCGGAAAAGACTGGGAAATTCTTGCCCGAGGATACACGCGGCCGCGTTCGCGTGTTGGAGTGGCTGTTCTGGCAGGTCGGCGGGCTGGGGCCGATGGCCGGCCAGAACCACCATTTCGGACGCTACGCGCCGCAAAAGATTCCGTACGCCATAGACCGCTATGTCAACGAGACCAACCGGCTCTATGGCGTTCTCGACCGCCGGCTGGCGCGGGAGCCTTTCCTGGCCGGCGAATATTCGATCGCCGACATGGCCGCCTATCCCTGGATCGTGCCGCATGAGGAGCAGGGCCAAAATCTGAGGGATTTTCCGAATGTCGAACGCTGGTTCGAGGCGATCGCCGCCCGTCCGGCGGTACGGCGCGCCTATGCCGCCGGCGCGCATTGGCAGCGCGAGCGCAGCGGCTTTACGGACGAAGAACGCCGGATTTTATTCGGCCAGACGGCGGCCAGCGTCGCGCCCAAGGGATGAGCGCGGGCTTTCCCTGCTCCGCCCCCGTCAGTTGTAGCTGATGAGTTCGCGATAGATCCAACCAACGGGGTGTCCGTCTAGCGTCGCCACAAAGGCCCAAGGTCTGCCGCCTCGTCGGCGCCGTCTCGCAGCACGCGCACGACGCACTCGTTGCCAATCACTCCTATGGCGTTCTCGCGTATGTCGCGGTGATCGAACGGTGCGCCGGTGGAATGGGTCGTTTCGCGGGGGCCGCCCGCCATCACCGGGGCGGACTGGGAAGCGGCGCGAATATCGCGGCTTCACCGCGGGAAGTATTGTTGTCATTCAGCATGGCGGCCTCTCGCGGAGGTGGTGGAATGTCTTGTGATTTAATCGACGCGGCGCCGTCACGGCGTGCGCTGGCGCACATGGCGGACCGATGGGGGTCATATCGCCTTCGCGATCTTGCGCGCGCAAGCGGCGTCGCGGCGCTCGCCGCTCTGGCCGCGCCGGCGCTAGCGGGAGAGCCGCCGCCCGGCTTCGCTCGTCTTTCGGAAATAGCGCCGGGCGTCGCGCAGGAGATGCGTTACGCGGGCTCCAATAATTTCACCGGCGCGCCCGTCCCGGGCTATCGCGCCGCGCAATGTTGGTTGCGGCTCGACGCGGCGCGAGCGCTCGCGGCGGCGCAAGCCGAGGCGCGCGCCAAAGGCTTCGATCTTGTCGTTTACGACTGCTATCGCCCCAGACGCGCGGTCGCCGCTTTCGTCGACTGGTCAAAAAACGACGACGAAAAGAACCAAGCCCGCCTATTACCCCAATGTCGCAAAGCGCGAGCTTTTCGCTCAAGGCTATATCGCGGAAAAATCCGGCCATTCGACCGGGCTGGCGGTCGATCTCGGCGTGAAGGGCTGGGACTTTGGAACGCCATTCGATTTTTTCGACAGGCGCTCCTGGACCGGTGCGCTAAAGCGCGGCGTGGCGCGGCTCAACCGCGCTAGGCTCGTCGCGCTGATGCGGCGCCATGGCTTCGACAATTATCCGCGCGAATGGTGGCACTTCACGCTTCATGGCGCGAAAAATGTCGAAAGCCGCGATGTCGAGATCGAGTGAGCCGCGGAATTGCGCTCGCGCGCTCAAAATGGATGATATTGATACAGCCAGTTTTCCGATAGCACGGCGTCGCCGTTCTTCAAGAACAGCCGCATCTCCACCGGGTCCGGCCCCTCGACGGTCAGATCGAATTGGGCGCGCCAATGGCCGGTCACGCCGTCGAACACAGCCTCGGTGAAGATGTAGGAGAACGTCCCGCGCGAGGCCCAGAGGACCGGCTCCGGCTTGACGCCGAACGGCAGCTTTTCCAGCGGCCCGCCCAAAAACTCGACCATGAATTTGCGCACGCCCTTGGGGCGCGGCTTGCCGGGCTGGCCGCCATTGCCGAGCCTTGTCGCGACGCAACGCGCGAGCGGCGTCGGATAAGGCTCGTCGGCCAACCAATGCAGGCGGTAGGAGAAATCGAACTCGGCGCCGGGAACGGCGGGCTTCTCGGGCACCCAGGCCACCACGATATTGTCGTGAATTTCGTCGTCGGTCGGGATCTCGATCAGCTGAATCGCGCCCTTGCCCCAGTCGCCCTTCGGCTCGATCCAGACGCTCGGACGACGGTCGTAGAACACATTGTCGAGATAATGGTCATAATTTCGGTCGCGCTGCATCAGCCCGAAGCCTTTGGGATTATTGTCGCCAAAGGCCGAGGCCATCACGCGCTGCGGATTGTTGAGCGGGCGCCACAGCCGCTCGCCGGCGCCGGTCCACATCGACAATCCATCGGAGTCATGAACCTCCGGGCGCCAGTCGATCGCCGTCGGCTTCTTGGTTTCCGAGAACCAATACATCGAAGTCAGCGGCGCTATGCCGAAGCGCACGAAATCGCCGCGCAAGAAAAGCTTGCACTCGATGTCCATGACGACGCCCTTGCCGCGCGTCATCAGGAAGCGATAGGCGCCGACGATATGCGGGCCTTCGAGCAGCGCGTGCAGCACGACGCCGTCCTCGGTCTCCGGGCCGATATAGATGTGCGAGAAGTCGGGGAATTCCTCGGAGCGATCCGCGACCCAGGTGTCGAGCGCTATTCCTCGCGCCGACATGCCGTATTGGCGCAATTCGCCGATGGCGCGAAAATAGGAGGCTCCGAGAAACGCCACCCAGTCGTTCTTTTTCCAGTCCAGCTGGCCGTTTTTCGGCTCCTGCAAGCGAAAGCCCGCGAAACCCGCGCCGGGCGAGAGCTGATGCGCGATCGAATCATCGGGCATGTTGAAGTAGGCGGGATCGTAGAGAATCTCGCGCGCCTCGCCGCCGTCCACTTTATGAATGCGCACGGCCTTTTTGAAGAACATGCCGAGATGGAAGAACTCGACCGGAAAACGCTCCTTGTCCGCGGCATAGAGCGCGTAATCGGTATTGTAGGTGATCTTGCCCCAGGCTTCGTAATCGATCTTGCTGGTGATTTGCGGGTCCGGGACCGCCGGCGGCCGATAGGGCTCCTTGATCAGCCGCCGCGCCTCCTCTTGCAGCGCCTCGAAGGAAAAGGGCGCCGGCGCGCTAAATTTCAGAGCCGCGCTCGTCTGCGCCTCGGCCGCGGGCGCGCCGACGGCGCCGAGGGCGCCGGTCGCTGCGGCGGCTTTTAGAAAGGCGCGGCGATCGGGAGTGTCGGTCATGAGCTCATCCTTGAGGCGTGTATGCGCGCGGAAAGGCGCCAAGCCTGCCCGCGATATCTTAAAAATTTCAGTGGGGTCAGCCGCGAATGGGCTCATGGCGCACGGCGGCGCGCATGAAGAAATAGAGGCCGACGAAGCCCAGCAGCGCGAACACCACCTCGAAGATGTGGCTGATCAGGGGGTCGAGCTGAAACAGGCCGCCCAGCGCCCAGCCGGCGGCCCAGGAAGCGCCCACCAACTCGGTGCCGACGAGGATCGCGACGGCGACCAAGGTGGAGAGATGGGCGAGATTGATCGGCTTCTGGCTCATGTCGGTTTTCGCCTCGGCGCATGTATCTAGGGTCAGGGCCGCGGCCCCGCGCCGAACCGGCCCAAATCCCTGCTATAGGATCGTCGCCGCCGGGGCAAGTGCGGGCGCGCGCCGCTCACACCGCCTCCGCGCCCTCGGCTTCCGCCGCCAACAGCTTCGCGCGCGCCTCCGCCGCCTCGCGCTGGCGGTTCCACATCGCCGCGTATTCGCCGTTTTTTTCGAGCAATTGCTGATGCGTTCCGCGCTCGACGACGCGTCCGTGGTCGAGAAAGACGATCTCGTCCGCCTCGACCACCGTCGAGAGGCGATGCGCGATCACCAGCGTCGTGCGCCCCTTGGCGACGCGGCGCAACGCTTCTTGAATCTCGTGCTCGGTGAAACTGTCCAGCGCCGAGGTCGCCTCGTCCAATATGAGAATGGGCGGCGCCTTCAGAATCGTGCGCGCTATGGCGACGCGCTGCTTCTCGCCGCCGGAAAGCTTTAACCCGCGCTCGCCGACCTGCGCTTCATAGCCGCCGGGAACCGAGGCGATGAAGCGGTCGATTTGCGCCAGCGCCGCCGCCTCGCGCACCTCCGCGTCGCTCGCGTCCCAGCGTCCGTAACGGATGTTGTAGCCTATGGAGTCGTTGAACAACACGGTGTCCTGCGGCACCATGCCGATCGCCGCGCGCAAGGATGCTTGCGTGACGGCGAGAATATCCTGGCCGTCGATCAATATGCGCCCGCCTTGCGGCTCATAGAAGCGGAATAGCAGACGCGAGATCGTCGATTTGCCGGCGCCCGACGGCCCGACGATGGCCAGCGTCCCGCCGGGCTTCACGTCGAAACTCACGCCCTGCAAAATCGGCCGCTTTTGGTCGTAGTAAAATTCGACGTTCTCGAAAGTGACGTGGCCCTCGCGCACCTTGAGAGGCGGCGCGCCGGGGCGGTCGGCGATCTCGGGGTTTTGCCCAAGGATCGAGAACATGCGCTCGATGTCGACGACAGCCTGACGCACCTCGCGATAAAACGTGCCCATGAAATTGAGCGGCTGATAAAGCTGGATCATCATCGCGTTGATCAACACGAAATCTCCGACCGAGGCGCGCCCGGCGCGAATGTCGTAAACGCACATGAGCATCACCAGCGTCAGGCCGATGGTGAAGATCGCCGCCTGACCGGCGTTGAGTATAGCCAGCGATGTATACGAATCGATGCTGGCTATGCGATAGCGCTCCATCGATTTGTCATAGCGTTCGGCCTCGCGTTCCTCGGCGCGAAAATATTTGACCGTTTCGTAATTGAGCAGGCTGTCGATCGCCTTCACATTGGCGTCGATATCGCTCTCGTTCATCGCGCGGCGGATGCTGATGCGCCAGTTGGTGGCGAGCGCGGTGTAGGCGAGGTAAAGAAAAATCGTGATCGCCGTGACGAATGCGTAAGTCCAATTGAACTGCCAAAGAAACACCGCCAGCACCAGCACGAATTCGACGATCGTCGGCGCTCCCGACGACATCACCAGACGCGACAGCGTCTCGATCGCGTCGCGTCCACGCTCCAGCACGCGCGTCAATCCGCCGGTCTTGCGGCTGATGTGAAAACGCATCGACAGTTCGTGCATATGCACGAAGACGTCGCTGGCGAGGCGTTTCACCGCGTGCATGGCGACGGCCGCGAACAAGGCGTCGCGCGCCTGCGTGAGCAACGCCTGCGCGATGCGCAGCACGCCATAGAGAATCGTAAAGCCCACCGCGCCGGCGAGCAGCGAAGGAATCGCCGCCCCGCCTCGTTGATCGAGCGCGTCCGCGCCCCATTTGAAAGCATAGGGCACGGCCGTATTGACGAATTTGCCAATGAGGAGCAGCACGAAAGTCAGCAACACGCGCCGTTCGAGATCGGGGCGGCCCTTGGGCCAAATATAGGGCCAAAGATGCGCGAGCGTCGCGAGAAGACTGGGGTCCTTGAAGTTGGGGTCGACTATTTCCGCCGCGCCGCCGCGATTGCCGGAGGCGCGGCTTCCCATTCTGAGCATTGTGCGATCCGTTCGAGGGGGAGCCTCAATGTTGGTCGAGGCTTTCCCGTCATATAGGACGTTTAAGTTGGCGACGCATCTCGCAACACAAAAAAGCCACGCTTGAAATCCCTGCTCCCTCCCGTAAAAGGCGCCGGAGCAAAGAGACGAAATCATGACCGAGATTAAAAATATATGCGTCTATTGCGGCTCCTCGCCGGGCGATAACCCCGTTTACGCCGCGGCCGCGCGAGCCCTGGGGACGGCGTTGGCGCGGGCCGGAATCGGCCTTGTGTTCGGCGGCGGCTCTTGCGGTCTCATGGGCGTTGTCGCGCGCGCCGTGTTGGCGGAGAACGGCAAGGCGCGCGGGATTATTCCGGGTTTTCTGGACGAACGCGAGGTGGCGCTCACGGGCCTCACCAAGCTTGAGATCGTTCCCGACATGCACATTCGCAAGCAACGCATGTTCGAGGCGGCCGACGCCTTCGTCGCGCTGCCCGGCGGCATCGGGACGCTCGAGGAACTCGCCGAACAACTCACCTGGATTCAGCTCGGGCGACATGCCAAGCCGCTGGTGATCGCCGACATCGGCGGCTTTTGGCGCCCGCTGCTGACGCTGTTCGCGCATATGCGCGGCGAGGGCTTTATCCGCGCGGACTACGAGATGCGCTATCTCGTCGCCGAGCGGGTGGAAGACGTGATTCCAATGATTCTAAAAGCCGCGTCTCGCGTCAAAAAAGACGCGCGAGAGGCCGCCGTCGTCGAGCGGTTTTGAGCGGCGCCGGGCCTGAATCGATTCGTCACGCCGCCAATGTTCGCCGCGGTTCGCCCCGCGGCGGCCACCTGGAATCTTCCATTCGATGACGATTCCTTGGATTGCCTTCCGGCGGCCTGGCCTGTTGGAGAAAACCAGTCCCTGCCGGTCAATCCATCGCCAGGGCGAGCACGCACCCGCCGCCAATGGCATTGACCGATTCTCAGTCAAAGCAATAGATCGGCGGAAAGTCAAGCGTCCAAGGCCGAATTCGACCGCGCGAAAAAGAGGAATTTTTGTTGCAATTTTAACACAGTGGTTAAGAAAACGCGCGCATTCTGCGGAACTTGATTCGGCGCTCGTTGACCTCGGCGGTCGCTCCATCTACCCCGATAGGATAGATTCGCATAGCCGAGCGCCGCTTTAGCCAGTCCTCCGCGTCGCCTTTCGCAGAGCGCAAGACAGGGATTTCGATCATGACCAAGGCAGTACTCTTGTCCAGCGCGGCGCTCGCGGTTTTTCTCGCGGTTCCAGCCGTGTCCGCCGCCGATCTTCCCTCACGCAAGTCCACGCCCGCCTATGCGCCGGAGCCGATCTTCACTTGGACTGGGTTCTATGTCGGCGTTAACCAGGGCTTTGGCGGCGGCGTGCTGGACGCCAACGTCAACCTGGCGGGTCCCGGCGTTTTGAACAACACGCAGACCACCAATCGGGCGAACGGCTTCTCCGTCGGCGGAGAGGCCGGCTACGATTATCAGTTCTCGAACAATGTCGTCTTGGGCGTCGAGACGGACATGCAATGGAGCGAGATTCGAGCCTCGCATCAGGCGACAACATGGTCTTCGGCCGCCGCTCTCTTTGGCAATGCGAATATTGGCAACAATCTAAATTGGTTCGGCACCACGCGGCTCCGTTTGGGCTATTCCTTCGGCCGGCTGTTGCCTTATGTCACCGGCGGCGTCGCTTATGGCGAAGTCGCGGCCAATGGGGAGCAGTTCGTCGGCGGCGCTCTTTTCGGCGGTTCCGCGACGCAGACGAATGTCGGTTGGGCGGCCGGCGCGGGCCTCGAATACGCCTTGTCCGAAAATCTTTCGGCGCGGGCCGAATATATTTATGTGCAACTTCCAGGCGTCAACGGGCCTGCGGCCGGCCTCACGCCGCCGCCGTTTCCGTCCCTGGTCGGCTCTTTCTCAACCGGTTCCTTCGGGGCTCATTTGATCCGAACCGGCCTCAATTGGAAATTTGGCGGCCCGGGCTCGCTCTCGCCCGATACCGCCCTGTCCATGGTGACCGACCCGCCGACGCTTGATTGGACCGGCTTTTATGTCGGCGCGAACGGCGGTTATGGCGGCGACAGAGTCGATGCGCTTGTTAATCTCGCGTCCGCCCTGCCGGTCGCCAGCTCGACGCAAACCCAAAATCGCGACAGCGGTTTCATCGCCGGCGGGCAACTCGGCTACAATCGTCAGCTTTCAAATCATGTGGTCGTCGGTCTCGAATCCGACGCGCAGTGGAGCGGGATCAAGGCCTCGCACCAGGCCTCGAACGGCCCGGGCGCCTTTACGGTTACCGACATAGGCAATAGCCTCGACTGGTTTGGGACGACGCGCGCGCGCCTCGGCTGGGCGTCTGGCTCGACACTCACCTATGCCACGGGCGGCGTCGCCTATGGCGAAGTCAGCGCCCAGGGATCGCAGATTTCGGGCGGCCTGTTCTCCGGTTCCGCGACCCAAACGAAAGTCGGTTGGACGATCGGCGGAGGCGTGGAATATGCGCTGAACCAAAATCTTTCGCTGAAAGCGGAGTATCTTTACATCGACTTCGGCGGCGTCTCCGGCGCGGCCTATGGCTTCGCCCCTTCGCCAGTTCCGCCTTTCATCGGCTCCTTTTCGACGGGAAACTTCACCGCCAACGTCACCCGGATCGGCTTGAACTGGCGATTTGGCGGGCCATCGGTGTCGCCAATCGTGGCGAAATACTAAAACTCCAACGTCCGTCTCCGGCAACGGCGCGATTGACGCGCGCCGCCGGTTGGCGCAATGCTGTGAGCGCCAGGGGAGCCCCGCCCGGCGCCGCCGCTGGGGCTGAGAGGCCGAAAGCGCGCCCGGAGGCGCGGCTCGGCGACCCTTCGAACCTGATCCAGCTCACGACTGGCGTAGGAAGGGTCTATGTCGCATCTTTTCAAGACGTCGCCACGCGACGGGATTCGCCGCGATGCGGGTTGAAGTCGTCGGCGCCGGCGTCGCGGGGCTGACCGTCGCCTTCGAACTCGCCCGCCAAGGCGCGGCGCAAGGGCTGCGCGTCGAGCTCGTGGAGCGTCGTCCGCGAGCCGGACTAGGCTGCTCGCGATACGCTGGCGGCATGATCGCTCCCTGGTGCGAGCTGGAAAGCGCCGAACCGATCGTCGCGACGCTCGGCGTCGAGGCGCTGGAGTTCTGGACGAAGGACATTCCGGTCGCCACCGTCGCGGGCAGTCTCGTCGTCGCGCCGGCGCGCGACCGCGCTGAACTCGTCGATTTCGCCCGCCGCGCGCAAAACTTCGAGGAGCTCGACGCCACCGGCGTCGCCGGGTTGGAGGGCGATCTCGCCAGCCGCTTCGACAGCGCCCTATATTTTGCGAGCGAAGCGCATCTCGACCCTCAGGCGGCGATGATCGCGCTTGGCGAGAGGCTGGCGGCAATGCACAATGTGAGCTTGCGCTTTGGCGAGAGCGCGCGAGGCGACGCCGATTGGACCGTCGATTGTCGGGGCTTTGCCGCTCGTGACGAACTGGCCGCGCTACGCGGCGTCAAAGGCGAGATGCTGGTATTGCGCAGCGGTGACCTCACGCTGTCGCGCCCAATTCGGATGTTGCATCCCAAGCGCCCGGCCTATGTCGTGCCGCGCGGAGCCGGCCTTTTCATGATCGGCGCCACGATGATCGAGAATGAGGAGGCCGCGCGCGTCACGGCGCGCTCCGTCGTCGAACTGATCAATTCCGCCTATGCGATTCACCCCGCCTTCGCCGAGGCCGAAATCGTCGACATGGGTTCCGATGTTCGCCCCGCCTTTCCTGACAATTTGCCGCGCCTCACGCGGCGCGGGCGCACGCTTTACGTCAACGGGCTCTACAGGCATGGATTCCTGCTCGCCCCGGCTCTGGCCCGCCGCGCCGCGAGAGTGGTGATCGAAGACGCCTGGTTTCCGGAGGTTTGCCATGCGCATACGGGTTAACGGGCATGAGCGAGACGTCGCCGCGCGAACGCTCGCGGCTCTGCTGGAAGAACTCGAATACGGCGACCAGCTTGTCGCCACCGCGCTGAACCGGGATTTTGTCCGCGCGAAGGATCGAGTCGAGACGCCGTTGCGCGAAAACGATTCCGTTGAAATCGTCGCGCCCAAGCAAGGAGGGTGAGCCTTGGAGGACGCGCTGACGCTCTACGACGTAAAGCTCAACTCTCGCCTGCTGCTCGGCACGGCGCGCTATCCCTCCCCGGCCATTCTGGCGCAAGCGATCCGCGCCGCGAAAACACAAATCGTCACCGTGTCGCTGCGGCGCGAAGCCGGCGGATCCCGAGCCGGGGAGAGTTTTTGGGCGCTCATCCGCGAATCGGGCGCGAGAGTTTTGCCCAACACCGCCGGTTGCCGCACGGTCAAGGAGGCGGTGACCACGGCGCAAATGGCGCGCGAGGTTTTCGGGACGGACTGGATCAAGCTGGAAGTCATCGGCGACGAGGATACGCTGCAACCCGACGTGTTCGGCCTCGTCGAGGCGGCGCGCGTCCTTGTTGGGGACGGCTTTTGCGTTTTCCCCTATATGACAGAGGACCTCGTCGTCGCCGAAAAACTGCTCGACGCCGGTTGCCGGGTGTTGATGCCGTGGGCGGCGCCGATCGGCTCCGGGCGCGGAATCAACAATATTTTCGGGCTACGATCCTTGCGCGCGCATTTTCCACAAACGCCGTTGATCGTCGACGCGGGGCTCGGGGCTCCCTCCCACGCCGCGGCGGTGATGGAACTCGGCTATGACGCCGTATTGCTGAACACCGCCGTGTCGCGCGCCGGCGATCCCGTCGCCATGGCGCGCGCATTCGCGCTCGGCGTCGACGCGGGCCGCGCCGCCTTCCTCGCGAAACCGATGACGCCGCGTGATTTCGCGCGGCCCTCGACGCCGGTGATCGGCCGCGCCTTCGACGAGGGCGCCGCGTGAGGTTGGACCCGTTTTATCTCATCGTCGACGACGCCGGGTGGCTGGAGCGGCTGCTGCCTCTCGGCGCGAAGCTCGTGCAATTGCGGATCAAGGATCGCCCGGAAGACGAAGTTCGCTCACAAATTCGCGCGGCGCGAAAGCTCTCCACGAAATTCGGCGCGCGATTGGTGATCAACGACTTTTGGCTATTCGCGCTCGAAGAGGACTGCGACTTCGTGCATCTGGGCCAAGGCGATCTGGACGGCGCCGACATCGCCGCGCTGCGCGCGAAGGGCGTGAGGCTCGGCGTTTCCACTCACGACGAAGCCGAACTTGATCGCGCCCTCTCGCTGTCTCCCGATTACATCGCGCTGGGGCCTATCTATCCCACGCTGCTGAAGAAAATGTCTTTCGCGCCACAGGGGCTGGAGCGTCTGGGCGAATGGAAGCGACGCATCGGCGACATACCCTTGGTCGCCATCGGCGGACTAACGCCGGAGCGCGCGCGGCTCGTGTTGCGGGCCGGCGCCGACAGCGCTTGCGTCGTCACCGACATTCTGCGCAACGCCGAGCCCGAAAGCCGCGCGCGGGAGTGGGTCGCGGCTACGGCGAATTGGCGCGATGGAGCGAAATCTCTTTAGTCGGAAGCATATCCCGAGTTTTCGAGGCGTCTGGCGCGTTCGTCCGGCTTGAACGCGTCGACCGGATGCCGGCCCTTGGCCGCTCTCCGCGGCGTGAATCCGCCCAACTCTTCGCTTTCCGTTTCGCGCCGGAGTTTGCTAAGCCCTTGCCTGAGAGGGAGGCTGCTTCGGGGCGA
Organism: uncultured Alphaproteobacteria bacterium; assembly: GCA_963710695.1. Classification (GTDB taxonomy): domain Bacteria; phylum Pseudomonadota; class Alphaproteobacteria; order Rhizobiales; family Beijerinckiaceae; genus Methylocystis. The sequence continues at coordinate 243,800 of CAVQBO010000033.1, forward strand.
GCCGTTCCCTGGGGAGACGCCACAATGCTCTCGGTTATTCTTCTCGGCTACGAGGTCCGCGGCGCGGACGGCGGCTCGCGGCGCAACGAGTTGGTTCTGCGCAGCCTCGCCTCGCTCGTGGAGGGCGCCGTGGACGGGCTAATCGCCGATGTCGCGCTGGTCGGCCCCAGTGGCGCCGGGTTCGGCAAGATCGCCGACGAGGCCGGGTGCGTCCTGGTCGAGAACGACGCGCCCGCCAAAGGAGCCGCCGAGGCGCTGACGGGGGCGCGGCAGTCCAATGTGTTTTTTTTCCTTGCCGGTCACGCCATAGATCGCGGCTTCATCGAGGAGGCCCGCGACGCCATCGCTTTTGGCGGGCTAAAGGCGGCGCGCGTGCTGCGGGCGGCGCCCGATAGCCTTTTGACTCGGTTGGCGCCGAGTCTGGCGCGGCCGGTCGGCCTACTCGCGCGCAAGGAATCGATCATCCGGGCCGAGGCGACGGACCTGACGAAGCTCGCGCGCCGGCTCCGCGGCGTCGATCTGGTCGCGCATGCGCGAAAATGCGTGTAGATGCGCGCGCACGCCCGCGCGTGCGCGAAAATGCGCGCCCCTATCGGCTCGAAAACGTGTTGCAGGAGTCGATCTGACCCGATTGCAGGCCGCGCTGCAGCCATTGCACGCGCTGCGCCGAGGAGCCATGCGTAAAGGAATCTGGCACGACGACGCCGCGCGAGGCCTTCTGCAACCGGTCGTCGCCAATCGCCTGCGCGGTCGCCACGGCCTTTTCGACGTCGCCCTGCTCCAAAAACCGCCGCTTGGCGTTGCCGTTGGCGGCCCAAACTCCGGCGAGACAATCCGCCATTAATTCAATGCGTACGGACAGCGCATTGGCCTCGGCCTGGCTTTCGGCGCGCTCCTGCGCCTGATGCACTTTCGGCAGGATGCCCAGTTGATTCTGGATGTGATGGCCCATCTCATGCGAGATGACATAGGCGTAAGCGAAATCGCCGCCGCCGCCAAATCGGGTTTTCATGTCGCGAAAGAATGAAGTGTCGAGGTAGATTTTGCGATCGACCGGGCAATAGAACGGCCCCATCGCCGATTGCGCCGCGCCGCAGCCCAACTCGGTTTGGCCGTCGAACATGACTAGTCTCGGCGGCTGGAACGCGATGTTCTTTTGCGCCGGCAGCACCTGCGACCAAACTTCTTCGTTTTCGCCGAGAATCTTGGCGACGAATTGGCCCATCTGGTCGGTCGGCTGGCCGGTCGTCCCGCGTTGGCTCTGCCGCGGAGCCGTCGACCTGGCCGCCGCCGCGCATGTTGTTGAGCATTTCCGCGCCGCCGATCAGCACCGCCGGATTAATGCCGGTCATGTAGCCGATGAGGCCCAAAATCACGACCGTGCCGAGGCCCAAATGGCCAGCCCCGATGCGCGAGCCGCCGCCCGCGTCCGCATATTGATCGCCGCCGCGACGGTCTTCGACGTTTTGCGAACTTTGAAAATCTTCCCACTTCATCGCCGAAGGCTCCAGCAGCATCTTTCCGCCAGTTACATAGCAGCGAACCGACCCAATGAGTAGAGAGCCGAAGCCGCCGCCCGCGATTTTAGTAGAGCCCCCCGCCGACCTTCTGATCGATGTCCTGCGGCGAGTGCTGCGCCGCGCCGCCTCCGCCGCTATAAGAATCGGGCGGCGCCGTTCCGGGTTTGAACGCCTCGAGAATCGAGCCCTGGCCCGAGGAGCGCATCCCCGAATGCGGATCGACCGAAATAAGTTTGATGCCCGGAGGCACGCGGAACGGCACGTCGGGCTTGTCCTTGAGCGCGACCGTCATGAAATCGCGGAAGATCGGCGCGGCGTAAAGCGCGGCCTGAGCATGATCGCCCATCGAGCGCGGCCGGTCGTAGCCGATGTAGACGCCGACGCAAAGATCCGGCGAATAGCCGATAAACCACAGATCCTTGGCTTCGTTGGTGGTGCCCGTCTTGCCGGCGAGATGCTTGCCGACCGCCTTGATCGCCACGCCGGTGCCGCGCTGAATCACGCCTTCCATGATCGAAGTGATCTGGTAGGCCGTCAGCGGGTCGATCACCTGCTCGCGCTTGTCGATCAGCTTGGGTTCGTTCTGATTGTCCCATTTGGGCGCGTCGCAGCCGAGACATTGCCTGTCGTCGTGACGATAGACCGTATGACCCCAACGGTCCTGCACGCGATCGACCAGCGTCTCCTTGATCCGCTTGCCGCCATTGGCGAGCATCGAATAGGCGGTCACCATGCGCATCAGCGTGGTTTCGCCGGCGCCCAGCGACATCGCGAGATAGGGCGGCATGTCGTCGTAGATGCGGAAACGCTTGGCGAATTCGGCGATGATGGGCATGCCGACATCCTTGGCGAGCCGCACCGTCATCATATTTTTCGAGTGCTCGACGCCGTAGCGCAAGGGATGCGCGCCGCTGCCGTGGCCGCCTTCGAAATTTTCCGGGGTCCACATGGTTCCGTCGGCTTGCACGATGGAGATCGGCTCGTCGAGAATCTGCGAGGAGGGGGTGTAGCCGCCGTCGAGCGCGGCCGCGTAGACGAAGGGCTTGAAGGACGAACCCGGCTGACGCAACGCCTGCGTCGCCCGGTTGAACTCGGATTGGTCGAAGGAAAAGCCCCCGACCATGGAGAAAATGCGCCCGGTATAGGGGTCCATCGCCACCATGGCGCCGGAAATTTCGGGGATCTGCCGCAGGCGGTATTGTCCGGCGTGGCCCTGCATGGGCTCGACATAGACGACATCGCCGGGCGTGAGCGTGCCGCGCACGCCGCGGCCGGCCCAGCGCATGCCGTCGACCGGCAGAACGCCGGTCTCGCGCTCGCGCGCCACCTCGCCGGATTTTTCGCGCGGCGGCTGCAGACCGATGCGAGCCTGCGCCTCGCTGGCGTCGAGCACCACCGCGAGCCGCCAAGGTTTCACGTCGCCGAGCGCCGGAATCGCCGCCAGCTGCGTTCCCCAGTCGGACGAAATGTCGATGTGATTCATGGCGCCGCGAAAGCCATGCGCCTCGTCGAAGCGCACCAAGCCATCCGCCAGCGCCTTGCGCGTCAGCGCCTGAATCTTTGGATCGAGCGTGGTGCGGACGGACAGACCGCCTTCGTAGAGCTTTTTCTCGCCGTAACGATCGAGCAATTCGCGCCGAACCTCCTCGGCGAAATAGCCAGCCACGTAAGTGTTTGGCGAGAGCACGCGCGGGTTGACGCCAAGCGGCTCCGCCTTGGCCTTGGCTCCATCCGCGGGCGAAACGAATCCGTCGGCGATCAATCGGTCGATCACGTAATTTCGCCGCTCGATGGCGCGATCACGGTGCAGGAAAGGGTGATAGTTGTTCGGCCCTTTCGGCAAGGCGGCGAGATAGGCCGCCTCGGCGATGGTCAACTCGTTGACCGATTTGTTGAAATAATTGAGCGCGGCGGCGCCGACGCCGTAATTTCCGAGGCCTAGATAAATCTCGTTGAGATAGAGTTCGAGAATGCGCTCCTTCGAATAGGCCGCTTCGATGCGAAACGAAATCAGCGCCTCGCGAATTTTGCGTTCGATCGAGCGTTCGTTTCCGACAAGGAAGTTTTTCGCCACCTGCTGGGTGATCGTCGATGCGCCCTGCACGTGCCGGCCGCCTTGGGCGATCACCATCAAGGCGCGGCCGACGCCCTCGGGGTCGATGCCGTTATGTGTATAGAAATTCTTATCTTCCGCCGAGATGAAAGCCTGCTTAAGCATCGGCGGAATCGCCGAACTGGGCAGGAACAGCCGTCTCTCGTGCGAATATTCGGCGAGGATGGAGCCGTCGCCGGCGTGGATGCGGGTTGTGACCGGCGGCTCGTAGTTGCGCAGCTGCGCCGTATCCGGCAAGTCCTTGTCGTAATAAAACACCACGCCCGCGACGACGACCGCGCCGATGAGGAAGACAATCGTCCCCGTCGCGAACAGAAAGCCCAGAAATCGCACGAGCAACCGCATCAAATCCATCCTCGTCGCGGCGAAGGCGTTCGCCTCGCGGCCCTTGGTTTTTGATCCCGTCATTAGCCTCTCGGCGCGCGCCGAGCTTTCGTTCGCCGACGCTTCGACGCATGGACCATGACGGCGAACATAGGCAAATCGTGGCCGCGACCACAGCTTTTTTGCGCGCGGCCAACTCGGGCAGCCGAGTCGGCGCGATCCATATAAAACCGCGCCGCCTATTTGCGAACCCCTGCTTACATCCCTAGCGCCGTTCAATCTAGGGGCGCGCGGCCGAAAGCAACGCGCCGATTTTCACGCGTTCCCGCATGAAGGCGACGCGCCTGCCGCCTATCTGCAGTAATTTCGTGGCTTATTATGGGCGAGCGGTCCGAAATGCCTACTTCGTCGAAGCGCGCGCGGCGTTGTCACGGGCGCTAAAATAGGCGTCGATGGCGTCCGCGGTGGCGCGCGCCGCGCGTTCGCGCCATTCCGGCGAAACGAGGTTGGCGAGATCTTTTGCGCTGGATAGATAGCCGAGTTCCAGCAGCGCCGAGGGCACGTCATGCGCCTTCAACACAACGAAGCTCGCCGATCGGCTCGGGTTTTTGTTAAGGCTGCCGGCCTCTCGCCACTTGCTCACCAACGAAGCGGAAAAGTCTCGCGCAAGCGCGCGCGTCTCGCGGCGGGTCAAGTCGAACAGAATGTCGCCTATCTCCTCGGCCTCGGCCTTTTGGTCGAGCCCAGCCGATTGGTCAGCGAAATTTTCCTTCTGGGCGATTTTCGCGGCTTCGGCGTCCGAGGCGCGCGAGGCGACCGTGTAGACCGTGGCGCCTTCGACGTTGGGCGAGCCGAGCGTGTCGGCGTGAATGGATAAAAACAGCGCGGCGCCGTGCTGGCGCGCGAAGCGCACGCGGTCGTCGAGGGCGATGAAGACATCGTCGGAGCGAGTCAGCAGCACGCGCAAGCGGCCCTGCGATTCGATCGTCGCCTTCAATGTCTTGGCGAATTCGAAGACAATGGATTTCTCCAATTCGCCATGTTTGCCCGCCGCGCCCACGTCGACGCCGCCGTGGCCGGGATCAATCACGACGAGCGGCTTCTCCGAAACGTCGCCAGCGGGCGGGCGCTCCGCGACTGGCGTCGGCGCCGCCGGCGCGGACTTTTCAGCCGCGGCGCGCGTGTGTTCCGCCGCGGCTTCCATGAATTTAGCGGCGTCCACCGGCGCGAGGTCGATTTCCAGCCTCGCGCCCTCCGCGCGCGTAACGCTCTCCGCGCGCAAGACCTTGGCCGGACGGGCGAGTTCGATCACGATCCTGGAGCGGCCCGGCGCGAATTCCCCGAAACGGTACGATCTTATCAGCGACGATGACGCGCCGGCGGCTTTCGCGGAGACAACCTCTCGGCCCGCCATCGGATCGAGCGGGAACGCCACCTCCGGCAGATCGACAATGATTCGGTCGGGCTCCGCGACCACGAAAGTCTCGACGCGGACCGGCCCGGAGAGTTCGAATAACAAACGGGTTTCGCTTCCGTGCTGGTCGACGCGCGTCGCGATGGCCGTGACCGCGGCCGGCGAAGGCGAGTCGCTCATCGCCCCGGCCGGCACGGAAGATGAGGCGAAAGCCGCCGCCAGCCCCCAGGCCGCCAGTGAACGTCGCGAACCGCCCAGCAAGCGCGAATCGTGGGTCACTTCCAAAACCCCAAATACTGCGACGCTATCGCGCGCGACGCTGGTTTGAAACGAACTTGAAACACGCGGGTTAAGAGAGCGTTAGCCTCGACGACTCCCTTTGGCCAGCGTTTTTTCGGATTCGCGCCGGTTTGCCCGTCTCGGCCCGATTCCAGCCGCTTGCGGTAATCAGGCGTAGGCGCTATGTATAAGAAGCAACCCGCATGGGCAGGGCTACGCGCAAAAAATGCGCGAAGGCTTCATTCGAGGCCGATTCGCCCGCCGAGAGGGAAAGCCAAATACTTCGGTCGCGCGCGCCGAGCTGCGCCGGTGCCGACAGATAGGCGCTTAATCGTTGGCGTCGAAAGGTTTTTTTGTGACGAACTCATGGCCTGTATTCATGGCTATGTCCATGGCGGGCGATTGCCCTGCGACACGCTTCGTGCGCTTGTTAGCGGCGTTCGTGCGCTTGGGCTGTCGCGCCATGTCCCGTCATTCTGCTCCTCCGCTCGATTCTCGCGGCGGCTCACGCCGATTCCGCCTCGGTCGACCGGAAAATCTGTCCACCCGCCGCGGCGCCGGTCAGCGCGCGCGAAGCCTCTCAACTACTTCTCCTCCAGACATATGCGTTCGCGCGAAATGGCCCCGCCGAACAGCGGCCGCCGGGCTCCAGGACGAGTCCGGGCGGATGCCGCCGGCCCTGCCACGCGCGACGCGGCAAAGAGTATCCCATGGCCAACAAAATGCTTATAGACGCCTCCCACCCGGAGGAAACTCGGGTGGTGGTGCTACGCGGTAACAAAGTCCAGGAATTCGATTTCGAAGCCGCCGATAAAATGCCGCTGCGAGGTAATATTTACCTCGCCAAGGTTACTCGCGTGGAGCCCTCGCTCCAGGCGGCCTTCGTCGATTACGGCGGTAATCGCCATGGCTTTCTGGCCTTCGCCGAGATCCACCCGGATTATTACCAGATCCCGGTCGCCGACCGCCTCGCCTTGCTCGAGGAAGAGAATAGAGCCCATCGACAGGCCGAGGAAGAAGAACATCGTCCCCAGCCGCAGGGCCGCGGCCGGCGCTCGCGGCGCCGCCACAATCACGACGGCGCGGAAAAGCGCGCCGCGAATGACGACGGCGTCATCGTTGGACCGGCGCCGAGCGGCGACGATGACGCCGGAAGGCCCGTCGAGAACTCAGACGCTCAAGGCTTCGAAATGCAGCCGTTCGAGGCTCTTGGAGAAGAACCGCGAGGCGTCGAGACGCGTGACTCCGAAGGATTCTCGGCCGAAGCGCGAGATCTCGAAGCGCCTCCTTTCGAGGGCATAGGGACGCCCGTAGAAAGCCTCGAGGCCCCGGCCGAGAAGCCGCGAGACATGGGCGCCGCTCAAGATTTCGCCGAACGGCTCGAGGCCGAGACGCCTTTGGCGGCGCCGCGCGACGAGTCAGCGGGCGAACCGATTTCGATCGACCCGTCGGGTTTCGGCGTGGTCGAAGTCGGCTCCGCCGAAAACGCCGTATTCGAGCCGACCGAGCAGGATCACGAAATCAAGGCGCGGCGCCAGGACGAGCGCGACGAGGAACAAGATCGCGCGCGCGAGGAGTCCCGTCGGCAGCCCTCGCCGGACGACGACCACGAAGACGAGCATGACGACGAGGCGGATCACGTCGAACATATCGGCGGCGATGCGATGGAGGAAGTTCCCTACCGCGCCACCCGCTCGCGCCGACAGTATAAAATTCAGGAAGTGATCAAGCGCCGCCAGGTGCTTCTGGTGCAGGTCGTCAAGGAAGAGCGCGGCAACAAAGGGGCGGCGCTCACCACCTATCTTTCGCTCGCCGGGCGCTTTTCCGTGCTTATGCCCAACACCGCGCGCGGCGGCGGCATTTCGCGCAAGATCACCGACGGCGCCGACCGCAAACGGCTGAAGGAAATTGTCCATGAGCTCGAAGTGCCGGAGGGCATGGGCGTCATTTTGCGCACCGCCGGCGCGACGCGCACAAAGGCCGAGGTCAAGCGCGATTTCGAATATCTGCTGCGCATGTGGGAGAGCGTGCGCGAGCTTACGTTGCGCTCCAGCGCGCCGGCGCTGGTGTATGAGGAGGGCTCGCTGATCAAGCGCGCCATTCGCGACCTCTATGGCCGCGACGTCGACGAGGTGGTGGTTTCGGGCGAAGCGGCCCATCGCGAGGCGCAGGACTTCATGCGCATGCTGATGCCGAGCCACGCCAGAAACGTCAAATTGCATCGCGAACCGACGCCGATCTTCGCCGAAGCCGGCGTCGAGGCTCAGCTCGACGCGATGTTCTCGACGCAAGTAACGCTGAAATCCGGCGGTTATCTCGTCATCAACCAGACCGAGGCTCTTGTCGCCATCGACGTGAACTCGGGGCGCTCGACGCGCGAACACAACATCGAGGACACCGCGCTACGCACCAATCTGGAGGCCGCGGACGAGGTGGCGCGCCAATTGCGCCTGCGCGATCTCGCCGGGCTGATTGTCGTCGATTTCATCGACATGGAGGAAGGCCGCAACAACCGCGCGGTCGAGCGTCGCATCAAGGACGCCCTGAAGAACGACCGCGCGCGCATTCAGGTTGGTCGGATTTCGCATTTCGGCCTGTTGGAAATGTCGCGCCAGCGCATTCGCACCGGCGTGGTCGAAGGCTCAACCGCGCCCTGCCCGCATTGCGCTGGCGCCGGCACGGTGCGCTCCACCGCCTCGATCGCGCTGCATGTGCTGCGCATTCTGGAGGAGGCTTTGGTGCGCAGCTCCGCCCACGACATCACGCTGCGCACGCGCGCCACGGTGGCGCTCTATATCCTCAACCAGAAGCGCGCCCATTTGCTGGATCTCGAGCAGCGCTTCGGCGTGCATGTCACGGTCGCCGAGGACGACGCGTTGACCGGCGCGAATTATCACGCGATCGAGCGCGGTGAACCCGCCTCTGGCGTGCGCGCGCCGCCAGTGCAGCATTTGCGCGTCGATTCGTTGAGGGCGGCAGACCTAATCGAGGAAGAGATCGCCGAAGAGGAAGTCGCGCCAGTCGAAGAGGTGGAAGAAACTGCTCCGGAACCGGTTCGAGAGCCTCGGCGCGGCCATGCTCGCGGCGGTCGGACCGGATTCGAGCGCCAGACGCCGCCGCGCCGCGAAATCGTCGAGGGCGAGGGCGAGGCCGAGAACATCGCGGAGCCGCGCGGCGAGGACGAGGAAGACGCCGAAGGTTTGTCGCGCTCGCGCCGGCGGCGGCGGCGGCGTGGTCGCGGCGGCGGAAATGGTCAGGTTGGAGAGCTGGCGCAGCCCGGCGCGGATCAACCGTCCGACGAAGGCTTGGCTTTCATGGCCCATATAGAGGGCGTTCCGGCGCAGATCGAGGAAGGTCGCGCTCCAGGGCGCGAAGGCCGGGGCCGGGGCCGCGGGCGCGGACCAGGCCGCTGGACGCGTTCGACGCCGCTCGCCCCGGAATTCCGGGAGCCTGAGATTTTTCCACTGGACGAAGGCGCGCGCCTCAGCGCGAGCTTTGTGTCGCCGGTTGAGGCGCATGTGCCGCAATTCGATCAAGCGGCGCCGACGCCAGTATCGCGGACGATAGAGATTAGCGAGCCCGTCGCCGAGGCGGCGGCGAGGGGGGAGACCGTCCAGCCACCCGTCGCGCCCGAGCCCGCGCAAGCAACAAACGGCCAAGAGACGGAGGCGTCCGCGCATGACGGCGAACCGCCGGTCGCTCAACCCGAAGCCCCCCCGCCGGCGCGAACCGAAACCGTGATCACCCAGGCCGATCCGGCGCACCCCAAGAAGGGCGGGTGGTGGCAGCGCGCCAGGGCGACGCTCGGCGGCGACAAGCGGTAATTAAGCCGAGCGGCTCAGCCAGGCGCTGAGCCGCTCGACGCCCAAGGCCACATCCTCCGGCGATCCGGCGTAGGAAATCCGCAATGTCGTCGCTCCCCTCGCGCGGTCGAAGTCGACGCCCGGCGTGACGGCGACGCCGATCTCCTCCAGCATATCCGTGCAGAACCGAGTCGAATCGGTCGTCAGATGCGAAACGTCGGCGTAGATGTAAAAGGCTCCGTCCGGCGGCGCGAACAGCGGCAGTCCGATTCGCGGCAGCTGGCGCAACAGCAGTGACCGGCTGCGCGCATAGCCTCGCTTGATGGATTCGAGTTCCTCGCCCGCGTCGAAGGCGGCCAGCGCGGCGCGCTGCGACAGCGTGGGCGCGCAAATGGCCAGCGATTGCTGCAATCGCTCCATAGGTCGCGCCAGACTCGTTGGCGCTATCGCCCAACCGAGCCGCCAGCCTGTCATCGCGTAATATTTTGAAAAGGAATTGACGACGATCGCGCCTTGCGAAAAGCGCAGCGCCGTCTCGGCGCGCCCTTCATACTCCAGCCGGTGATAAATTTCGTCGCTGACCAGCACAACCCCGGCGTCCTCGCAGAAGGCGCAGATTTTTTCCAGTTCCGCCGGCGCTATCATCGCGCCGGTCGGATTGGCTGGGCTCATGAGCAGCAAACCGTCGAGGCGCTCTCGCCGATGCGCGGCCTCGATCAGTTCCATGGTCGGCGCGAAGCGCGTTTCCGCCCCAACTTCGATCGGCGCGGGACTTAGCCCGAGGGCCTCGAGAATATTGGCGTATGCGGGATAGCCCGGCTGGACAACTCCAATGCGCGCGCCGGCGTCGAAGCCGGCGAGAAAGGCGAGAAGAAAAGCCCCGGACGAGCCAGTGGTCACCATGACACGGTCGGACGCGACCTCCACGCCATAATGCTCCGCGTAGTGACGGGCGATTCGCTCGCGCAAAACAGCGTCGCCCATCGCCTCGCCATAGCCGAGACGGCCGTCCCGCAGCGCCGCGGCGGCCGCCTCGCGGACGAGGAGAGGCGCGGGCGCGCCCGGTTCGCCAAGTTCCATATGAATAATTTGGCGCCCCGCCTGTTCGAGGCGGCGCGCTTGGCGCAACACGTCCATCGCCATGAAGGGCGCGACGGCGGCGCGGCGGGAGGGTTTTGGCGGGCTCATGGCCCGCCTTATAGCGCATTCGCCGCGCGGCGCCTCTTTGGTTGAACCCTAAAGGTCAGGACGCGGTCCCGCCCTTTCGCGCGCGCATGAAGGACTCGAACTCCTCACGGTCCCTGGCGCGGCGCAGCTCCTCGATATGCTGGGCGAAATCGCGCTCGGCCTCGGCAAGCTTGCGGCGCTCCGCCTCCAACCGGGCGAGTTCGCTTTCGCGCCATTCGTCGAAGGCGACATTGCCGGTCGAACGCCAGCTAGAAGGAGCCGCGCTCTGACCGCCAAACCCGGCTTGCGAATAGAACGTCTGCTGAAAACCCGCGGCCTTTTCGCGGGCAAAGGCGAAAAGATCGCCCTGGTGGCCGTGTTGACGCTGCCAGAACTTGGCGAACAGAATGGCCAACCCAATCGGCCAAAAGACGATAAATCCCAGAACCATCGCCGCGATTTCAAACGGTTTCCAGTGCATGCGCCCGCGGCATCCGCTTCGCGCCCCGAAAGAAGACGACATGCGGGAATCCCGATAACAGCCCATGATCCGCTCCAAGGTTCACCTCGCCGGCCCGATCCGCCGCCGGCTGGGCAGAATCTAATATCGCCCGAGCGCGGCGCAAGGGGGCGCGAACGGCGCGCTGGCCTCCGCCCCCGTTGGCGCGGGTCAAACCTCGCGGCGAAACGAAAAAAGGCGGCGCTCGTCGCGCCGCCAGCTTCGTCAAAGGATTGCTCGAACTTTATTTGGAGACATAGGCCGGCGCGGCGGTGGGGCTGCCGATCGACACCCACACATTGGGGTTTTGCTCCGATTGCCGCTTGACGAAGCGATAGGGCGTCCTGTTCCAGGCCTTCACCTCGTCCCCGAGATTGTCGAGCACGAACTCACCGCGATTGGTCTTGACCGTCAGGACCGCGTGGCCGTCGCCATTGGCCTCCTTGACCACGGTCATCAGCAGCGCCTGACGCGGGAAGCCCTCGTCCATCAGCATGCGGCGTTTAAGCAGCGCGTAATCCTCGCAATCGCCCTTGCCATCGGTCGGATAGTCCCACTGATCGACGACGCCCCAGTGATCCATGTCCGACACGGGCGCGACACTTTTGTTCACCGCGGCGTTGATTCGCTGGATCTTCCGCATGACGGCCGGAGTAAGGTCGATCGGCTGGGCCGCGCGATCGTCGTCTGGGCATTCGCCGCGATAACGGCCGCAAAACTCGACCCAACCATAGGGAACGCTGGTGTCGGCGCCCACCGAGACATAAGTCGCGGCATCGGGCCCGGCCATGCTCGATTCCATGAGAGCGAAATAAGCCGCGGCGGCAAGAGTCGTGGCCAAGGCCGCTTTGGTGATGACGCCGAACATGCTCGCCTCCATTCGATGAAGCGAGAATAGGACCGTTGTTTTGCCACCTCTGAAAGTAATTATGCCGCATTTTACGCGAATTCGTTTAGATTTGAATTGAAGGAAAGTAAGTATAATTTCTTCTAATCGAAATGCATAAAATTGCTCCTTTCTTACCAACTAACTGATTTAAAATGGACTATCGCGCACGAACCGCCCCCGAATTTCGCCGCCGGCGCGCGGCCGATCCGCGTCAGGACGCAAAGATTAACGCGGTCGCGGGAAAGTAGTTAATTCAGGCGATTTCGGCGGTCGGAACCAGGCCGCGCGCCACTGTCGTTCCCACGAACTCGCCGTTGCGCGGGGAGGGACGCGCCATTGCTTCGTCTTGTGCACAAGGGATGATCGACTGGATTTCGACATGGCGCCAGTTTGCGCCAATATGTGCTAAGCTTGCGCGGATTCCACATGGGCGCGGACATGAACCAGAACATCGCAATTGATAACGGTTTCAAATTCACCCGGAACGGAAGGACGTTCGGGCGCCTCGCGAGGGCGGTGTTCGGGGCGGGCCTCCTATTTTGTGGGGCGACCACGACCTGCGTCGCGCAGACACATACAAATCCTCCCGGCGCGCGCGATGCGAAGGCGAGCGTTTCGAAGTTCGAGGCCCGGCGCATTCGCCACACATGCCAGGAAAGAGCCAATGAACGCGGAGTTAAAAGCGCTGAACGGGAAGCGTTTTTGACCCGCTGCTTTTTTGGACGCAGCGCGCTACGCGGCGTGCGGCGCGATTGCGCCAAGCAGGGCGCCGCGAAAGGCCTCGACAAACCAGCGTTGCGCGACTTCGTGCGCGAGTGCGTCAAGGAACAGCGCGCCAAGCAGAAGCTGCCGGAGTAAGGCGAGCGCCACGCGGCAAAGCGGACGGCCGTTAAGGCCATGCTCTTTAGAGCGCAGGCGCCACGACGCGAACGCGGCGTTTTACGCCGTCGGGTCCGATTGTCTCGCGCCACTCGCCTGGATCCTTTCCAGTGGCCGGCGCCGCGAGGGAGCCAGTTGTCCCCTCGACGGTTGGCGCATCGCGCCGCGTCGATTGCTTCTTGGCGCCCGCGCGATCGCGCGCGTCGCTCGAAGACAAGCGGACGCGAAAGCTGCTCCGCTTGTTCCTCGGTTACGACGACATCCTTACTGTTCGAAGCCGCGAGAATGCGCTCGGCCTCGGCGAGGGCCTCCGCCCAGCTTTTGTCCGGCGGCTTGCAGCCGCAGGCGGGGACGCGCGTCTTTTGGAACTTCAGCGCGTTGGGATGATCGCCGTAGCTGTCGCCGCTGATCGAAACGGCCGAGTCGAGCTCGCCCCAGGGCGATTTCGTATAGAGCGCCACCTCGGCGTTGGGACAGAGCGCTTTGCAAAGCGCGGCGAGTTCGTCGAAATTGGCGCGCCGAGCCGAATAGCTCATGGGAAAAAAGCCGCCGTCGCATTGGCGCACGCAAATCGCAAGGGTTCCGCCAAGGTGGTTGTCGCCCTGCTCGGACCCCTCCGTCTCGTTCAGCGGATCTTCCGGTTGCGCGCGAATGGAAGGGGAACGGTTCAAAGGGCGGAGCGCCGGCCTCTCGCGGCGGAGCGAGGCCGAACACTTGCTCGAAGAAACCGCGTGAAGCCTCCAGCGGCGAGGCGGCGGTTGACGTGACGCGGGAGCTCTCGCGGCATTGCGCGTCGTAACGCGCGGTCAGCGCCAATTTCCGCCCATTGTCGCCGGAGCGCTGCTGCAGGGCGGCGAGATTGGCTTGCATTTGGGCGACGCGGGCGTTGATCTGGGCGCATTGCGGCGGCGGCGGCTCGCCAAAGAAAAGGAATTGTTGACGTTCGCAGCCGATCGAGCGCGCATAGGCTGCGGTGCGGCCCAGTTCGACCTGCTGCTTCGCGGCGGCGGCGCGATAGCGCCCCAAATCGCCGCCGCCGCCGGCCTGCGCGATCTCGGCCTTAAGGTCGTCGCAATAAGCGCTTTCCGCCCGCGCCGGAGCGGCCCACGGCGCGAGGGCGGCGACGACAACCAGTGCGCGAGGCAGCCATCCGGCTGTCGCGAAAAACCCTTCGGTCGTGGCCTTCCAGGCAAAATAAATCGGCGGCATCTTTCTTCGCGCGGACGGGAAATGAACACGATCGCGGCGCCCACGAATCATCGAAATCGCGAAGGCCCCAACCATCGACCAATTCGGCGGACCGATCAACGCTCGGGCGCGCTTTTGAACATTTGTTCTTCACTTCGTGTCGAGAGCAAGGCGTTGAATTTTTTTCCCTCCCCTCATGTTTTTCCTTCCAATGATGTAAAACATCCCACATATGGGCTGCCTCGCCTGGGGGCCCTGTTCATTTCACGCGCCCCGGCCCAACGCGCCGCGGCCGTCGGATAAAGGCCGCTTTCGGGATCGCCGAGCAGGGGCGCAAGGAGGGTTTGGACATGAGGTTGCACATGCGCGATATTCGGGCCTCCGTCGCGATGCTCGCTCTAGTTGGAGCCGCATCCGCCCTCGCCGCGGACGCGAGCGGGCCGGACTTGATCTTTCGGCAATCGACCGATTTCAAGCTTCTGACGCCGAACGACAAGCTGGCGACCTACGGGATCGACGATCCCGTCGTGGAAGGCGTCGCCTGCTATTACACCATGCATGAAAAGGGCGGCGTCACCGGCGCGCTTGGTCTGGCCGAGAACACGTCGGATATTTCGCTCTCCTGCCGCCAATATGGCCCGGTGAGATTCAGGGAGAAATTCTCCCAGGGCGATCAGGTGTTCAGCGAGAGGCGCTCGTTGTTTTTCAAGCGCATGCAAATCGTGCGCGGCTGCGACGTGAAGCGCAATGTGATGGTCTATATGGTCTATTCCGACAAATTGGTCGAAGGCAGCCCGGAGAATTCGACCTCGGCGCTCTCGATGGAGCCATGGGGCGGCGTGGAGCCGCAAAAGTGCAAGGACTATGTGAAATAAGTCGAGCCCGACCGAAACAGCGCTTACTCCGAGCAGGTCACCATCGCGGCGGGTTTCGACGCCGAGGACGACGCGGAGATCGCTCCCGTCACATCTTCGGCGACGCCAAAGCCGACCGCCGGTCCGTGGCCATGAGCCTCGCACCAGCCGTCGGCGACGATCTTACCGCACTCGCGCTTTTGCACGATGCAATCGACAAGACCGTAGCCCTCGCCGTCGGAGATCAGATAGACGGCGTTCCCCTGCGCCGGGGCCGCGCGACTGGCCCCTTGATAGGCCGCGGCGACGAGAAGGCCGGCGAGAAGTGGCGCGAGGAGGCGCAGCCAGGGCGATTGTTCGAATTTCGTCACCTGCAACAACATGGTCTTTGCTTCTCGGTGAGACGCTGCGGCGCCGCGAATGATTTTGTGAGCGTGACACGACCGGGTTAACTTCCCGTAAAATCCGTGAATGCCCTGAAATTGAAGCCATCGCGCCGAGCCAAAGCGCGTTTCCCGCGAGGCGTGGCTTGACGCGGCGCGCATCGCCGGCGCATGGTCGCGGGCATGACGCTCACGCCCCGCCTTCCAATTTGTGGTCGGATTATTATCAGCTAGCTCAACCGCTGGCCGGAGCCGTCACGTGTCATCCCCACATGAAGCGACGCCCGGCCGGGAGGCCTTTTAGGGAAGCTCCATGTCGTCGTCCACGCCGCCGCTCAAACTTTACAATACGCTCACGCGCGGGAAGGAAGCGTTCGTCCCGCTCGATCCTTCCAATGTGCGCATGTATGTGTGCGGGCCGACGGTCTATGATTTTGCGCATATCGGCAATGCGCGGCCGATCATCGTGTTCGACGTGCTCTATCGGTTGCTGCGGCATGTCTATGGCGCGGCGCATGTGCGCTATGTGCGCAACATCACCGACGTCGACGACAAGATCAACGCCAGGGCCGCCGAGCGCGGCATATCCATTCGCGAGCTGACCGAGGAAACCAACGAGGTCTTTCAGGCCGACGTGAAGGCGCTGGGCTGCCTGGAGCCCGACGCGCAGCCGCGCGCCACCGAGCATATCGCGCAGATGATCGCCATCATCGAGAGATTGATCGCCTCCGGCCACGCCTATGCGGCGGACGGCCATGTGCTGTTCGATGTCCCGTCGATGAAGGATTATGGCCGCCTGTCGCGCCGCTCGCTCGACGAAATGATCGCCGGCGCCAGGGTCGATGTCGCGCCCTATAAGCGCGGCGACATGGATTTCGTGCTGTGGAAGCCGTCGAAGGACAGCGAGCCCGGCTGGGAGTCGCCCTGGGGCCGGGGCCGCCCCGGCTGGCACATCGAATGCTCGGCGATGAGCTGGAAGCATCTTGGCGAAGTCTTCGACATCCACGGCGGCGGCATCGACCTCGTCTTCCCCCACCACGAAAACGAAATCGCCCAAACCCGCTGCGCCTTCGGCCACGACGTGATGGCCAATGTCTGGATGCACAACGGATTTTTGCAGGTCGAGGGCGAGAAAATGTCCAAGAGCCTGGGGAATTTCGTGACGATCCATGAGTTGTTGAACACGGAGAAGTTTGGCGGGCGGAAGTGGCCGGGCGAAGTGCTGCGGCTGGCGATGCTGACGCACGCATTATCGGCAGCCGATAGATTTTACCGTGAAGGCGCTGGAGGAGGCGGAGCGAAATCAACGATTCTGCGACTGCGTATGGATGCAAGAGCTGCATCGAAGCGCTCCAAATCGTCGAGCAGGTATTCGCCATTGCCGTCGGATGAGCTTATCGACGCGCTGTCTGACGATCTGAATATGCCGACGCGAAGCGATTGCGCGAACACTTCGACGCCGCTCGTGGCAAGTCATGTAGCGCGATAGACTCTCTCGATTGCGAATTCTGCAGATGCTATCCGGCAACGAGCTTGATCGGGCTGTTCAGGGCATATGACGTAGGGCACTCGTGCAATTCGTGTGCAAATGCGAACGATGCACGGAGCGCTTGCTGATCGCACGGTAACGAACGGCTGATTATGAATCGCAATCGGCGACGTCACTGACTGAATGCAGACTAAGTCAATCTCTTATCACCAGCCCGCCTCGCCGCCCGCGCCGCCAAAAACTGGGCCGAGTCCGACCGCATCCGCGACGAACTCGCCGCGATGGGCGTCGCGCTGAAAGACAATAAGGACGGCACGACGACATGGGAGGTCAAGCGGTGAGTCTCGCGCTCGCGGCTCCCCACCCGACCCGGCTTCGCCGGGCCACCCTCCCCGCAAGGAGAGGGATGGTAGCCCCGCGACGCGACTTTTAACGGCAATATTCAAGCAGTCCGGAATCTTCAAATTTTTGTGCGACGATAAAACAGTCCCCACCCCTCCCCTCACCGAGGAGAGTGGCGCGCGAAGCGCGACGGGTGGGGTTTGCTCGCAAAGGAGAAAACCCATGTCCGACGAATGGAAAAAATCGCTCCCCTTCCCCGCGCATTGGCTGAGCTATCTCAGCTTCAAGCTGGTCGTGCTGGCGCTTGCCGCGCTCGTCGCGCTGCGTCTTTCGGGCGTCATCTAACCATGACGCGCGCAAAAAATCCTCCTTCGCTGCGTCCGATTCTGCCGGGCGAAGCGCCACGTCTCGCCGCGCTGTTTCGCGCCAGCGTCGAGACGCTCGCCGAGGATTTTTACGACGACGACCAGCGCGCCGCCTGGGCGGCTTGCGCGGACGATGAGAGCGGTTTCGCCAAGAGACTTGGAGCAAGCCTCACCATCGTCGCGCTGATCGACGGCGAGATCGCCGGCTTCGCCTCGCTCAAGGACGCGCGCATCCTCGACATGCTCTATGTGCATCCGGGTTACGCGCGGCTCGGCGTTGGCTCCGCGCTCGCCGACGCGCTCGAAAAACTTGGCGCGGCGCGCGGCGCGCAAAGTCTGAGCGTCGACGCCTCCGACGCGGCGCGCGCGTTTTTCGAAAAGCGCGGCTATATCCCGCAAAGCCGCAACACGGTCGTAATCAACGGCGAATGGCTCGGGAACACCACGATGACCAAGGCGCTCGCGCCGCCGGTCGCGACAGGACACGCATAGATGACGAAGCATCGGCTCTCGCTGTTCGACACCACGTTGCGCGACGGCGCGCAGACGACTGGAGTCGACTTTTCGCTCGACGACAAGCGGCGGATCGCCGCCATGCTCGACGATCTGGGCGTCGATTATATCGAGGGCGGCTATCCCGGCGCCAATCCGCAGGACACCGAGTTTTTCGCCAAGCGCCCTCCCCTGCGCGCGCGCTTCGCGGCCTTCGGAATGACGCGGCGGCAGGGGCGCTCGGTGGAGAACGATCCCGGCGTCGCGGCCTTGCTGGACTGCGACAGCGACGCGATCGTCTTCGTCGCCAAGGCGTGGGACTATCAAGTGCGCGTCGCATTGCGCTCGACGGAGGAAGACAATCTCGCGGCGATCACGCAATCGGTCCAGGCGGCGATTAAACGCGGCAAGGAAGCCGCCGTCGACTGCGAACATTTCTTCGACGGCTTCAAGGCCAACGAGGCCTATGCGCTGGCTTGCGCGAAGGCGGCCGCCGACGCGGGCGCGCGCTGGATCGTGCTGTGCGACACCAATGGCGGCTCGCTGCCGCATGAAATCGAGCGCATCGTGACGCACGTGGCGCGGATCATTCCCGGCGAGAAGCTTGGCGTTCACGCGCATGACGACACGGGCCAGGCGGTCGCCAATTCGCTCGCCGCCGTGCGCGCCGGCGCGCGCCAAATTCAGGGCTCGCTCAATGGCTTGGGCGAGCGTTGCGGCAACGCCAATCTGACGACGATCATTCCGACTCTGCTGCTCAAGGACGAGTTTTCGCAAAACTTCGAGATCGGCGTCACGGCGGAAAAGCTCACGCAATTGACGCGCGTCAGCCATGCGCTGGACGAACTCTTGAACCGCGCGCCCAATCGCCACGCGCCCTATGTCGGCGCCAGCGCCTTCGCCACCAAGGCGGGGATCCACGCCTCCGCCGTGCTGACGGATTCGCGCACCTATGAGCACGTCCCGCCGGAAAGCGTCGGCAACCGGCGCCGCGTGTTGGTTTCGGACCAGGCCGGCCGGTCGAATATTTTGGCGGAGCTGTCGCGGCTCGGCGTCGATCTCGAGAAGGACGACCCGCGCTTAACGCGCCTGCTCGACGAAGTGAAAGACAAGGAAGCGCAGGGGTACGCCTATGAGGGCGCCGACGCATCGTTCTTTCTGCTGGCGAAGCGCGTGATGGGCGAGACGCCGCATTACTTCGATGTCGAGCGCTACAGCGTCGCGGTGGACCGGCGTTTCGCGCGCGATGGCGGTTTGGAGGACGCCGGCGCCGAAGCCATCGTCAAGCTGCGCGTGCACGGCGAGACGCGCATTTCTGCGGCGGAAGGCAATGGCCCGGTTAATGCGCTCGATCTCGCGTTGCGCAAGGATCTCGGCGCCTATCAGCGCTATATCGAGGATGTGAAGCTCGTCGATTATCGCGTGCGCGTGTTCCAGGGCGGCACCGACGCCGTGACGCGCGTGCTGGTCGAATGCGCGGACGGCGAGGGCGGACGCTGGTCGACGGTCGGCGTGTCGGCCAATGTGATCGACGCCTCCTTCGAGGCGCTGGTCGACGCGATTGTCTACAAGCTGTTGCGCGAAGGGGCGGTATAAAACCGCTACATCGCCATCTCGGGCGTGAGTGGAGCCGGCCTCCCCTCGCGGCCGTTCATCGGCTACACTCGTCATCTTCGCCGGCCCGGCCGGGACGACGAGTCCGTCGAAGGCCCCGGCGCCGCCGATCGAGAGAACAGGCGCCCGCCCTCCTGTCGGCGCGCGCCAAGGGTCGAGGCGGAGCGCCTGGCGCCGCCGCGAATCCAAAGTCCACGTCAAATTCCCGCGAAACCGACCCACTGGCGACCCTGCGGCGCTAGCTCGCCGCTCTATTGTACATCTTCTCTTCCTCGCGGATCCGCAACCTCAACTTGATTGGCGGAGGCTTTAGCGTCACCAGCGCCGTCGGAACGAGATTCGGAGGAGCTTCGGCCAGTTCGAGTTCGAAGGCGGCCGCGAGGTCAAGCGTTATCAACTGCAGCTCCAACGACGCGAGCCCCATGCCAATGCACGCGCGCGGCCCGGCGCCAAACGGGATGTAGGCCTTCGATCCATAGTTTCTCGACAGATCAAACAGCTCCGGATCTTTCCAGTAACGGGAAGAACGATGAAATATCCACGGGGAGATAAGCAAAGAATCTCCGGGCCGGAGCGAATAGCCGTCGAGAACGTGCGCCGCCTTGACTTCTCGCGCGAACCACCACGAAGACGGAAACAGACGCAATACTTCTTTTCCAAGCGCGGCGCTTATCTGCGCTGTTTTCAATTTTGTTTGGTCAATATCTCCATCGAATGATAGACATGCGTCAGCCTCTTGTGCAATTTTACTCAACAGATACTTGTCAGTCGCCAAATAGTACAGATTCCACGCTATCGCGGACCCAGTTGTATGATGTCCCGCCAACAATATTGTTGTTATCTCGTCTCTTACCTCATCGTCCGAAAGCCCTATACGCCTCAAAGTCTTGAATATGCTGGATTCGCTTGCTCTAGACTCTACTTTATTATATATCGCGCCCATAATCTCCGTGGCGATTAGGCGTCTCTTGCGAGCCTGATGTCTACTCCAGGGCATGGCCGGCATGGCGCGGAACATTTCCTTTGAAAGATCGTCTTCCACCAGTCGAACGGCCTCGATCAGCGCTTGCTCGTCCGCCTCGCTCAACACTTGATGGCCGAACAACACGGTGCATATGAGCTTCAACGCCAGGCCGGCGCCGAACACATGGGCGTCGAACGAGGATTGCCGCATGAGTTGGAAGACCGCGCGACGGATCTCCCCGAGCAGTTCAGGGACAAGCTTCTCGACCGTTCCTCTCGCCAAAGCCTCGTGGAGCGGCGCGCGCCGCAATTGATGAGCTTCTCCGCTCAAGGTGAGCGAACTGCGCCCGACGATTGGCTCCAGCTTTCGAACCAGCCTCCCCTTGTCGATCAACTCTTCCGGAGCTTTGAGAATAGGTTTCAACAGCTCCGCGTCGTTGACGAGCAGAACCCGATTGACGCCGAGAGCCAGAGGAATCAGTCGTTCGGAACTGCTCTCCGACTTGGCGAGCAGGAACGAGAGCGGGTCACGCATAAACGGACGCACGTCCGAGAACATGTGTTTCATCTGTGATTTCCAGTTCTGTTTCGCATAGATTTGAAAGGAGCCGAATTAATTCTGGAGATTGCTCGGCAATCGGTATGTCGCCCGCCACGCTAACGATCGGTTGTCCCCAGGCGTCGACGCCAACGACGCCGGGCGGCCCGTATCGGCGCGTTCGAATGCCCATGGCGCGCAACAAGCGCTCGTGACCAAGGTCGGCGATCGCGATTAGGGCGGTCGCGTCGCGCCTTTGCGCAAAGTCGAACATTAAGGCATATGTAATTAGCCCGATGTCAAGCCTATTCTCCGTTGATAACACACCAAAGCGGCTTATTTCATAGTAATCATCTCGTGATGGAAACGGTCTAGTAGCTCCTAGATGCGAGAAATGCGTCTTAACCAAATAAGGAAGCGTCGTTATTACAGCACGAAATCCAGATATTATTTTGTCATATTCCCGTATCAAGCAATATACGGTGTTTTCCGTATCAAACTCGTCGACTTCGATGTTTCCATGAAGTTTTAGACTCCAGCCAAGTTGGTCGACAAACAGCGCCTTGCGAAAAGCGCCGAACTCTTCCTTTACGGAAGGGCGCAAACCCAGCGTGGTGATAATTGCCTTTCGTGACCGCCTGTGCTTATTCATTGCCCGCATACTCCTCGCCGCGCAAGAGAGCATGCGGTGCATGAAGAATTGGCTCAACTAAGGAAATCCATAGGGAAGCCCGTGAATCTCGAGGAAACCATTTCATCTATCGAGAGCTGCTCGACGATCGACGAGTTGCGGCTTGTCCTGCAGCAGATCGCGGGGCGCTACGGGTTCGCGGGCTTCAATTTCCTGGACATTGGACGCACGGGGGACCAAAAGCCGTTTTATTTCGGCACCAGCGGGAAGCAATGGGAAAGCGATTACGTAGCCAACAACTTCGTCGAGGTTGATCCCTGCCTTCATATCGCTCGAACATCCAACCTGCCGTTCAGGTGGGATCAGTTACAATTGCCGAAGCACAAGACGGGAAGGAAGTCCGGAGCCATCAAAACCATGGAAGCTGCCAGGGACCACGGCTTTACCGATGGAATCGTGATACCCCATCATTTCGTCGATAAAAATGCGAATACCTATTCAGCTCTTGTTGTTTTCTTTTGGAAGGACCCTATAAGCAAACTCATATTCAAGCTGAAAGAGCAGCATGCCTATTTGCAAATTATTGTTATCTACTGGATAAACCGTCTCATATACATCAAGAGCATGCAGGCGGATGAAAGAGAGCAGCTCAAGCCGAGCGGCCCGAAATATCCCTCGACCCTTCTCACTGATCGGGAGACCGACGCCTTGTCCTGGGCGGCGCGGGGAAAAACCAATTCGGAGACGGCGGAAATCCTGAACATCTCCGAACAGACCATCGAATTTCACATTCGCAACGCCTCGCGCAAACTCAGCGCCACGAACAAGACGCAGGCCGTCGCGATCGCGCTCACGCTGGGGCTGATACTGATCTGACCGGGAGGGCCGGCCGCGCGCATGAACCGAGGCGACTCCGGCGACAGCGGCGACAATAATCGCCGCCATCGCCACTCGGACCCCGAACGCGCGGCCCGAGAGTCGCGAGCCGCCTTACGCGCCCTTCTTCATCCTCACCACATTGTCGCCCTGCCCGCCCTTGGCCGGGCGGCCGTCGAGCGTCAGCCCCGCGCTGTCCGCCGACACCGCCACATGCGCGCCGTCGACGATCTCTCCGGCCAGCAATCGTTCGGCCAGCGCGTCCTGCAGTTCCTTCTGCATCACGCGCTTCAACGGCCTCGCGCCATAGGCCGGGTCGTAGCCTCGCGCCGCGAGCCAGTCGCGCGCCTTGGCGTCGGGCTCCAGCACGATCTTGCGGTCCTCCAGCAGCTTGGCGAGACGCTCGAACTGGATGTCGACGATGGCTCCCATGTCCTCGCGGCGCAGCCTGTGGAACAGGATGATCTCGTCGATGCGGTTGAGGAACTCAGGCCGAAAGCGCGAACGCACGACCTGCATCACCTCCGCCTGCACGGCCGCCGAATCCTCGCCCTCGTTCTGCATGACGAGATATTCCGAGCCGAGATTGGACGTCATCACGATCAGCGTGTTCTTGAAGTCGACCGTGCGCCCCTGCCCGTCGGTCAGCCGGCCGTCGTCGAGCACCTGCAGCAGCACGTTGAACACATCCGGGTGCGCCTTCTCGATCTCGTCGAACAGCAGCACCTGATAGGGCCTGCGCCGCACGGCCTCGGTGAGCGCGCCGCCCTCCTCATAGCCGACATAGCCCGGAGGCGCGCCGATCAGCCGCGCCACCGAATGTTTCTCCATATATTCGGACATATCGAGCCGCACCATCGCGGTCTCGTCGTCGAACAGGAAGCTCGCGAGCGCCTTGGTCAGCTCGGTCTTGCCGACGCCCGTCGGCCCGAGGAACATGAAGGAGCCGATGGGACGGTTGGGGTCTTGCAGCCCCGCCCGCGCGCGCCGCACCGCCGTCGCCACGGCCGAGACGGCCTCGCTCTGCCCGACGACGCGCCGCGCCAGCTCCTCCTCCATGTGCAGCAGCTTCTCGCGTTCGCCCTCCAGCATCTTGTCGACGGGCACGCCGGTCCAGCGCGAGACCACCTGCGCGATGTCGTCGGCGGTCACGGCCTCCTCGATCTTCTCGCCGTCCTTTCCGTCGCTCTCGGCGAGCTTGCGTTCGAGATCGGGGATGACGCCATAGGTTAATTCTCCGGCGCGCTGATATTCGCCGCGCCGCTGCGCCTGGGCGAGTTCGTTGCGGGCGTTGTCGAGCTGCTCCTTCCACTTCTGCGCCTGGCCGAGCTTATCCTTCTCGGCGCGCCAGCGCTGGGTCAGCACGGCGGACTTCTCCTCGAGGCCCGCGAGCTCGCCTTCCAGCCGTTCGAGCCGGTCCTTGGAGGCCGCGTCGGTTTCCTTGCGCAGCGCCTCCTGCTCGATGCGCAGCTGCACGATACGGCGGTCGTATTCGTCGAGTTCCTCGGGCTTGGAGTTCGATCTGCATGCGCAAGCGCGAGCTGGCCTCGTCCATCAGGTCGATGGCCTTGTCCGGCAGGAAGCGGTCGGAGATGTAGCGGTGGGAGAGGGTCGCCGCCGCCACCAGCGCGCTGTCGCTGATCCGCACGCCGTGATGCAACTCGTATTTCTCCTTGAGCCCGCGCAGGATCGAGACCGTATCCTCGACCGTCGGCTCGCCGACGAACACCGGCTGGAACCGCCGCGCCAGCGCCGCGTCCTTTTCGACATGCTTCCTATATTCGTCGAGCGTGGTCGCGCCGACGCAATGCAATTCGCCGCGCGCCAGGGCCGGCTTCAACAGATTGGAGGCGTCCATCGCGCCGTCGGCCTTGCCCGCGCCGACCAGCGTGTGCATCTCGTCGATGAACAGGATCACCCCGCCCGCCGCCGCCGTGACCTCGTTCAGCACCGCCTTGATCCGCTCCTCGAACTCGCCGCGATATTTCGCGCCGGCGATCAGCGCGCCCATGTCGAGCGCGAGCAGCTTCTTGTCCTGCAGGGACTCCGGCACGTCGCCGTTGACGATGCGCAAGGCGAGGCCCTCGACGATGGCGGTCTTGCCGACGCCGGGTTCGCCGATCAGCACGGGATTGTTTTTCGTGCGCCGCGCCAAGACTTGAATGGTCCGGCGGATTTCCTCGTCGCGGCCGATCACCGGATCGAGCTTGCCCTCGCGCGCCGCCTCGGTGAGATCGCGGGCGTATTTCTTCAGCGCGTCGTAACCGCTTTCGGCCGAAGCGCTGTCGGCCTTGCGGCCCTTGCGTAAATCCTCGATGGCCGCGTTGAGCGTCTGCGCGGTCACGCCGGCCTCGCTCAGAATGCGCGCGGCCTCGGTCCCCTTCTCCAGCGCGAGCGCGAGCAGCAGCCGCTCGACCGTGACAAAACTGTCGCCGGACTTTTGCGCGATCTTCTCGGCGTTGTCGAACAGCCGCGCGGTCGCGGGCGTCAGATAGAGCTGCGAGGCTCCGGAGCCCTCGACCTTCGGCAGTTTCGCCAGCGCGGCCTCGGTCTTGAGCAAGCGCCTCGCGAGAGCGTCCGCCAGCCTTGTCGATCAGTCCCGCCGCGAGCCCCTGCTCGTCATCGAGCAGCGCCTTCAAAATATGCTCCGGCGTGAACTGCTGATGGCCCTCGCGGGTCGCTATGCCCTGCGCCGACTGAATGAAGCCGCGCGCCCGCTCGGTGTATTTCTCGATGTTCATGAATGCTCCCCAATTAAAGAACGGCCCCTTTTTGAGGCGGCCGTCGCCCGCTTGGCCCCTCGCGGCGGCCCTATGCGCGATATGGGCATGGGTTTTCGATTTCAAAGAGGGCGGGACGAAGCGTCGCGGTTTGTTGGAACTTCTCTCGGACCTTCATCCGACCCCGCTTCGCGGGGCCACCTTCTCCCACAAGTGGGAGAAGGGACGCGCCTTTATAATTTAGCTTATTGAAGTTGAATTAAACAGCTCCACTCCTTTCCCGTTTACCGGAGAAGGTGGCCCTTGCGTAGCAAGGGTCGGATAAGGACTCTCGCCGCTCCAACGGCTCGACAAGCCGCCCGCGCCCGTGGGAGAAGCCGTCTCGACCGGATTCCTTTAACTCGAAAGCGCTCATGGCTCCTCCTCCCTTGCTGGCCTTGCAGGGCGTGACCCTCACGCTCGGCGGCAAGCCCCTGCTCGAAGGCGTCGATTTGTCGGTCTCGCCCGGCGCGCGGCTGTGCCTTGTCGGACGCAACGGCTCGGGCAAATCGACCTTGCTCAAGATCGCCGCCGGAGAGATCGACTTCGACGCCGGCGAGCGCTTTCTCCAGCCCGGCGCGAGCCTGAGATACCTTCCGCAAGAGCCGGACTTTTCCGACTTCACGTCGGTCATGGCCTATGTCGAGGCCGGGCTCTCGCCGCTCGACGATCCCTATTTCGCGCGGCAGCTGCTGGAGGGGCTCGGGCTCACCGGCGAGGAAAAGCCGGCGCGGCTCTCGGGCGGGGAGGGCAGACGCGCCGCCCTCGTGCGGGCTCTGGCCCCGCGGCCCGATATTCTGCTGCTGGACGAGCCCACTAACCACCTCGATTTGCCGACCATCGTCTGGCTCGAAGAGAAACTCGCGACGCTCCGCTCCGCGCTCGTCCTGATCAGCCACGACCGCCGCTTCCTGCAAGACCTCACGCGCGAGACGGTCTGGCTCGATCGTGGCCGCACCCGGCATCTCGACAGCGGCTTTCGCGACTTCGAGGCTTGGCGGGACCGCGAGTTGGAGGAGGAGGAACGCCAGCGGCACAAGGCTGACCGCAAGATCGTGGCCGAGGAACACTGGCTTCGTCATGGCGTCTCGGGCCGACGCAAGCGCAATGTCAAGCGGCTGGGAGACCTCCACAAGATGCGGGCCGAGCGCCGCCAGCGCGTCGCGCCGACCTCGGAGGTCAGGCTGGAGGCCAGCGAGGCCCAGCTTTCCGGCAAGCTGGTCATCGAGGCCGTGAAGATCGGCAAGTCCTATGGCGAGAGGGTCATCGTCGAGGATTTCTCGACCCGCGTGATGCGTGGGGACCGGCTTGGGATCATCGGGGCCAATGGGGCCGGCAAGACCACGCTGGTCAATCTGCTGACCGGCAAACTCGCCCCCGACGCCGGCAAGGTCCGGCTCGGCGCGGGTCTCGCGATGGCCACGCTGGAGCAAAGCCGCGCCAGCCTCGATCCCGCCAGCACCTTGCAGGACGCCCTCACCGGCGGCGGCTCGGACTTTGTGGAGATCAACGGCGAGCGCCGCCATATCATCGGTTATATGCGGGATTTCCTGTTTCAACCGGAGCAGGCGCGCACGCCCGTCGGCAAACTCTCGGGCGGGGAGCGCGGCCGGCTGATGCTGGCTCGGGCGCTGGCCTTGCCGTCCAACGTGCTCGTGCTGGACGAGCCGACCAACGACCTCGATCTCGAAACGCTCGATTTATTGGAGGAAATGCTGGCCGATTACCCGGGCACGCTGATCGTCGTCAGCCACGACCGCGATTTTTTAGATCGCGTGGCCACCTCGGTGTTGATGAGCGAGGGGGCTGGTCTGTGGCGGGAATATGCCGGCGGTTACTCCGATATGGTGGCCCAACGGGGGGCGGGAGTCGTCGCGATAGCCCGTTCGAAGGACGGGCGTCCGACGGACGCCCTATGGGAAGCCGCATCCGCAATCCCTGCCGAGACGCGCGAGAAACCCCAGCCGCGGGAGAAGCCGGCGGGACGCCCGCGCCTCTCCAACAAGGAACAACACGCGCTGACGACGCTGCCCAAGAAGATGGACGAGCTGCGCGCCAAGAAGGCCAAGCTGCAAGCCCTGCTCGACGATCCCGATCTCTACACGAGCGATCCTTCGAAATTCGCGCGAGCCGGGGTCATGCTCGCCGAGATCGAGGCGGAGCTGGCCCGCGCGGAGGAGGAATGGCTGGAGCTGGAGATCAGGCGCGAGGAAATCGAGGGGTAGGGCGTTCGTTGTGGTTCGCGGCAGCCCTCATCCGACCCGGCTACGCCGTCGCCCCCGTCGCCGCTGTCGCCCCGGCGCGGCGTCGAACCGCGAATTCCCGCCGCGCTACGTAAACAGCACGGTTCACAAAGCCCGCATTCTCGATTAGGGTCCGCGCCAATCCAAGCGCTTCGCGGCGCGGCATATGTCAAGCCCGCGCGGCGCTTTTAAACAAGGAACCACATGGCCAAGGAAGAATTGCTTGAATTTCCTGGAATCGTGACCGAGCTGCTGCCCAGCGCGATGTTTCGGGTGAAGCTCGAAAATGAGCATGAAATCATCGCCCATACCGCTGGGAAGATGCGCAAGAACCGTATTCGCGTATTAGAGGGCGATAAGGTGCTTGTCGAAATGACGCCTTACGACCTTACCAAAGGTCGGATCACCTATCGATTCCGATAAACTTTAAAGCGGCGGAGCGCCCTTCGTGACAGCCGAACCCGCGCCTGCTCATTATGCTAAGCCAGCTCGGCCCAAGCTCGTGCTCGCCTCCGCCTCGCCGAGGCGGCTCGCGCTGCTCGAACAGGCGGGGCTGAACGTCGACGCGCTGCTGCCCGCCGACATCGACGAGACGCCGAGGCGTTTGGAGCAGCCGCGCGGGCTGGCGATCCGCCTCGCCAGCGAGAAGGCCCAAGCCGCGCGAAAGATCATGGCCTTGCGGCCGGAGCTGACCGGAGCCTATCTCGTCGCGGCCGATACTGTCGTGGCGGTGGGGCGGCGGGTTCTGCCAAAATGCGAGACGACCGACGAGGCCGACGACTGTCTGCATCTTCTGTCGGGCCGCCAGCACCGCGTGTTCACGGCGGTCAGCCTGATCACCCCGCGCGGGGCCGAGCGCCACCGCCTCACCGAGACGCGGCTGCGCTTCAAGCGGCTGAGCGGGGCCGAAATCGCGGCCTATCTCGCGACCGGCGAATGGCGTGGCAAGGCCGGCGGCTATGCGATCCAGGGCTTTGGCGGGGTTTTCGTGGTGAAGCTGATCGGGTCTTACACCGGCGTGGTCGGACTGCCGCTAAATGAGACCGTGAATCTTTTGGCCGGCGAGGGCTTCCCGGTGCTGGAGCCATGGTCGGCGCGGGGGTGAGCGCAAGGGATGCGAGCCGGAAGGCTCGCGGTCAAGGCGCGCATAGGACCGCGAGCCTTCCTCTGAAAGTCATCATTTCGAGCGACTTAATCCACTAGCGGCCCGCGTCAATCAGGATTGTCGCCATCGTCGCCGCTGTCGCCCCGGCGCTTTCGCGGGCGAGCCTCACCCGCCGAGGTAGCGCCGGGCGTAACGCGGTCCAAGCCGCGTCAAAATTTCATAGCCAATCGTCCCGGCCCGCGCGGCGAGTTCGTCGACGCCGATCTCCTCGCCCAAAATCTCGGCCCAATCGCCGCGCCTGACCGGGCCGGCCCCCGTCACGTCGAGCACGACATAATCCATCGACACCCGCCCGACGACGGGACAGCGGCGACCCGCGACCAGCGCTTCGACCGGCGGCCCCAAAGACCCGCTGGAGGCGCCGACCGGCAGCCCGTCGGCGTAACCGGCGGCGATGGTGGCGAGCCGCGTTGGGCGTGGCGCGGTCCAGGCGGCGTCGTACCCCACGCACTCGCCCGCCGCGATGTCGTGGACCGCGAGAATACGGGCGTCCAGGCGCAACACCGCGCGCATCGGGTTGGGCCCGCCCGGCGTCGGATTGCCGCCGTAAAGCGCATAGCCGGGCCGCACGAGATCGAGATGCGGTTTTGAGGGGAGAAATATCCCCGAGGAGTTGCACAGCGAGCGGGGAACGCCGGGAAAACGCCAGGCTATCGCGTCGAAGGCGGCGACCTGGCGGGCATTGGCGGGATCATCGGGCGATTGCGCCGATACGAGATGGCTCATCACCAGACAAGGCGCGGCCCGAAGCAGAGCGGCCGCCGCGCCGGCCTCGGCGGGCGCGAATCCCAGCCGGTTCATGCCGGTGTCGAAATGCAGCGCCGCCGGGCCGGCCCCGGCCCATTCGGCGATCTCCGCCAGGGAGTTCAGCACGGGGCGCAGCCCGGCCGCCTTGAGCCTCGGCGCGGACCCGGGCGCGATCCCGTCGAACACATATACGACCGCCTCGCCCGACACGGCGCGGGCCCGCTCGCCCTCGCTCGCGCAGGCGACGAAGAAGGTCTCGCAGCCGGCCGCCAGCAGCGCGCGCATGACCGGCTCCAGTCCAAGCCCGTAGGCATTGGCCTTGACGACGGCGGAGCACTCAGCCGGCGCGCAGCGTTCGGCGAGCCGGCGCCAATTATGCGCCAGCGCGGAAAGGTCGACGGCGAGCGACGAGGTTTCGCTCGGGCCAAGCAGCGGGTTCGCGGGCGAAGGGGGCGCGTGCATCGGGGATGGAGCCGCTCACATGATTCGTCAGGGTGGGCGCATATTAGAACAGCCGCGCGGCGGCGCCCAATTTCGCGCGCGGCGGGAGGGGAGCGCCAAGCGCGTTTTTCTGCTACCGAAAGCCGGCGCCATCGTGGCGGATGGAGAAGATTCATGACCGAGACGGAGGCCGCGGCCAAGCCCTCCCGCCTGCGCCAAATCCCCGGCGGGATATGGGCGCTGGGCTTTGTGTCGTTGCTGATGGACGTCTCCTCGGAGATGATCCACGCTCTGCTGCCGGTCTATCTCGTGAGCGTGCTCGGCGCCACGATGACCAGCGTTGGCGCCATAGAGGGAATAGCCGAATCAACGGCGTCAATCGTCAAGGTTTTCTCCGGCGCGCTGTCGGACTGGCTGGGGCGGCGCAAATTCCTGGCGACGCTGGGCTATGGCCTCGCCGCGCTGACGAAGCCCGCCTTTCCGCTCGCGCAGGGGATCGACGTGCTCATCGCGGCGCGCTTCGTCGACCGCGTGGGCAAGGGAATACGCGGCGCCCCGCGCGACGCCCTCGTGGCCGACATCGCCCCGCCGGCCCTGCGCGGCGCCAGCTTCGGCCTGCGTCAGTCCCTCGACACGATCGGCGCCTTTCTGGGGCCGGCGCTGGCTATCGGCCTGATGTGGCTTTCCGCCGACAATTTCAAACTGGTCTTCTGGGCCGCCGTCCCCCCCGCGTTGCTGGCGGTGGCGCTGCTGCTGGTCGCGGTGAAGGAGCCGGAGCGCCACGGCGGCGCGGCGCAATTGCGCTTCCCCTTGCGGTTTTCGGAGCTGGCGCGGCTTGGCGGCGCCTTCTGGCTCGTCACGCTGATCGGGACGGTCTTCGCGCTGGCCCATTTCAGCGAGGCCTTCCTGATTCTCCGCGCGCGAGACGCCGGCCTGCCGCTGGCGCTCAGTCCGCTGGTGCTCGTGGCGATGAATGTCGTTTACGCATTGTCGGCCTATCCCGCCGGGGCGCTTTCGGACGCCTGCGACCGGCTGATCGTCCTGGCGTTGGGCCTCGCGCTGCTGATCGCCGCCGATCTCGTGCTCGCGGGCTTCAGCGGGCTTATCGGCGTGTCCATCGGCGTCTTGCTTTGGGGCCTGCATATGGGACTGACGCAAGGCCTGTTGGCGACGCTGGTCGCGGATGTGGCCGCGCCGGAGCTGCGCGGCACCGCCTTCGGCATGTTCAACCTATTGAGCGGCCTCGCGACGCTCGCGGCCAGCCTCCTCGCCGGCGCCCTATGGGACCGCCACGGCGCCCAGGCGACCTTTTGCGCCGGAGCGGTTTTCGCGGCGGCGGCGCTCGGCGGGCTGGCTCTCGCGAGATGGCGCGCCCCGGGGCTTGGAGCGGGGCATAGGGGCGAGCGCCAGGGCTAGTCTCGCGCGGATCGCGTCGACGCGATCGGGGCGCGCCAACGCAAGTCATATTCAAGTCAAGCGCCTACCAATCTCTCGCGCTTTCACGAAGGACACATGGATCGCGCGGGAGCTGGCGGGATCACGCCGGCCATCACTTGCTCCGCTTCCAAAATATCCATTGAATGACGGCCAAGACAGCCATGAAAGTCACCGCGTATCAGGCGAAGGACAGCCTTTAGGCCGTTAGCAAGATTTGACCGATTCGGAACCAATCCGGGCCGGCGCGGTTATTGGTTTAGAATGACTTTACAAGCGTCGGCGGTGGCGATTTTCCGAAACTTCGCGCGTCGCCGCGGCGAAGGAGACAGCAATGGCTTATTTGCCTGGCATAAGCCGCGACCTGTTGAAGGCCGCGACGGTCGCGCCTTTCCTGGAGAGAGAAGAAGAGAGAGTGCTCGCCGCGGCATGGCGCGAACATAGAGATGAATCCGCGTTGCATCGGCTTGCTGGCGCGCATATGCGCCTCGTCCTCGCCTTGGCCGCTCGCTTTCGGCATTACGGGCTCGCCGCCGCCGATCTGGTCCAGGAAGGCCACGTCGGTCTGCTCGAGGCCGCGGCGCGCTTCGAACCGGAACGGGACGTCCGTTTTTCCACCTATGCGACCTGGTGGATTCGGGCTTCGATCCAGGATTACGTGCTGCGGAACTGGTCGATCGTCCGCGGCGGCACGAGTTCGGCGCAAAAGGCGCTGTTTTTCAACTTGAGGCGGTTGCGCGCGCGCCTGATGCAGGGAGGCGAAGCGGAGAGCCCAAGCCAAGCCTTTCAAGCAATAGCCGATTCGCTTGGCGTCACGCGGGCGGATGTCGAGTTGATGGACTCGCGGCTGGGCGGCGGCGACGCCTCCCTAAATGCTCAAATGGTCGACTCCGAATCAAGCGGCGTCAGCGAGCGGATGGACTTCCTCGTGGACAGTCAGCCGCTACCGGATGAAATCGTGGAGGAATCGCTGGATAAGGATCGCCGCGCGCGGTGGTTGATGGATGCTCTGGCGGTGCTAAGCGAGCGGGAACTCCGCATCGTTCGCGAGCGCCGATTGAGCGAAAGTCTGGTCACGCTGGAGTCGCTGGGCGACGAACTTGGCATCTCCAAGGAGCGCGTGCGCCAAATCGAGAACCGCGCGCTCGGGAAACTTCGCAGGGCTTTAGCTCAGCAGTCTGGTTGCCATGATCTAGAAAGTTAGACGAAATTGCCGAACGGAGCAGTTCCGCGGCGCAGATGAAAACGCCGCCCGGCAAGTAGCCGGGCGGCGTCAAATTTTATTCACGGCGCGCTGTGATGTGGCGCGCGAAAATCTCAAGCGGCGCGGTCCACGTCGGCGTCGTCCGAGCCGTCGTCAGCGAGATCGGCTTCGCTCTTGGCTCCGCGGCGCGGTCCCTTCAGCAGGAAAGACTCGATCACCTTGAGCGCCTCCGAGTCGATTAGCTTGCGGACGGCGGCGACTTCGCGCGCCATGCGATCGAGCGCCGCCTCATAGAGCTGACGCTCCGAGTAAGACTGCTCCGGCTGTGTATCCGAGCGATAAAGATCGCGGACCACCTCGGCGATCGTAACGAGATCACCGGAGTTGATCTTCGCCTCATATTCCTGAGCGCGGCGCGACCACATGGTGCGCTTCACCCGCGCGCGGCCGCTCAAGGTGCCGAGCGCTTTGTCGACTACCTCCAACTCGGCCAGTTTGCGCATTCCAACCGCTGTCACCTTGGCTGTTGGAACCTTCAGGATCATCTTGTCCTTGATGAAGCTGACGACGAAAAGCTCCAAGCTGAACCCCGCGACCTCCTGCACCTCGACGCCAATGATTTGGCCGACGCCATGCGCGGGGTAAACGATAAACTCGCTTAGCTTAAATCCCAGCTTTTGGCTCGGAGCGCGCGGTTTGGCTCCCATCGCGGCCGGCTGCTTGGCGGGCGGCGCGGCGCTCCTGGCCTGAGCGGTTTTTTCGTCGTTTGGCGCACCATCGATAATGGGCGGCGCCGGCTTACGCGCTGCGGCCTTGGCCGCGGTTTCAGAGAGGTTCTTTGCCACTTGGATAGCTTCGCTCGCAACTGGAGTTGTCAACTCTGCCGCTGTCGGTTGCGCGCCGGCGATTCGGGCCGGAGGCGGATTTACGACAGGATTCAGGGCGGTTATGTCTTGCGGTTTTACGATGTGGGTGCTTTTCTCCTGCTTTTTATCAGCGGCTAAATTTTTCACGGATGCCGTCGCCTCGCTTTTTTGCGCCAAAATCACGCCTTTCTTGGCCGAACTCTTGGAAGCAGGCGCGGCCTGCCCGCCGGTGGCGATCTTGGCGCCCCTTCGCGCCGCGGTCTTCGCGGTCACGGGCTTTGTTGCGTTCTTCGCCAGAGCGCCCTTGCCGGAGTTTGTCTTCTGAGTCGCGATGGCTTTCTTGGCCTCGGTTTTTTTGGCGCTGGTCTTACCCGCGGCCTTGGCGGCGCTTTTCGGCGGGCGTTTCAACGCCTTCTTAGCAGCGGCCTTCGTCGCTTCCTTCGCGGCGGGGCTTGCGCTCCGCGCGGAGACCTTACGAGTGGCGGGGACGCCTTTGGCCTTGCCGCGAACATCCTTGCTCCGCCCTTCATTTGATGAATTCGCTGGCTTTCTCGCGGTCTTGGCGGATTTTGCCCGCCGCTCGGTCGAGGCTTTCGAACTCCTGGCGGCTTTCCTGTTCGACGGCATACGCGTCACACTCCCCTATCGCCCCGCTTTGGAGACGGGGCAAACCTCGCATGACTCGCCCACTACACCGCTCCACGGAATCGGCTTAGCGGCGCCGCGCGAGCACCGGAACGACGAAACTCAAACGTGCTGACTCGAATTGAGCCCCGAAGGGGCTCGTTGGACCGATTCATCCCCTTATCGGAGACGCATGCCAATATATTCTTGCCCTTTTGCGACGCACATGCCTTGATCCGGACGAAATCAAGGCATGTGCGACGAAAACACGTTCCACGAATTCAAAGCCGGCGCCCCTCGCCTTAGGCCAAACGGGGCTTGCTCTTAACTCGGGCAACATATATCACGTTGTTCGGCTAAAATCAAAGGCGCTCGCTTACCTAAGCGCCGACCGCCGCGCGCGGGGTCCGCCGTCCTTATGCGAGGTGTAAGGAATTGCTCGGTGTTAACCAACCGTAAATGTTTTCGATCGCCCGCGCTCGGATAACCGGGTCATTGCCCGTGTTAATCGCCTTCACCTGCTTCGGGAGAGAAATAAGCCTCGAATTTGCCCGGCTTGCCATCCCACTCCTTGGCGTCGGCGGGCGGCTCGCGCTTGATCGTGACATTCGGCCAGTTTTGCGCGTAATCGGCGTTCAGCTTCAGCCAAGGCTCAAGGTCCGGCTCGGTGTCGGGCTTAATGGCGTCCGCTGGGCACTCGGGTTCACAGACGCCGCAGTCAATGCACTCGTCCGGATGGATCACCAACATATTCGCGCCCTCATAGAAGCAGTCCACCGGACAAACTTCCACGCAATCCATATATTTGCACTTGATGCAATTTTCCGTGACGACATAAGTCATGGGGAGTTCCCTATCCTGTGGTGGGCTTGCTAACGCCTTTGCTTTTCCGATGCAAGCGCGAGATGAAGCGTGCGCGCCATCGCCGTGGCGTCGTGAGGGCTTTCGCGTGAAGTTGCGGGACCGTCTTGAAATATCAATAGGCTCGGAAAGAATCATGGAAAAAGAATCCTCGGTCGCGACAGCCTTGGCGCCCCGGATGACCGCGCGGGCGTTGTTGCTCGGCGAGCGGATCGACACCGGCGGCCTGGAGCGGGCCGATCTCGTTTCGACCGCGCCGCTGGCCTTCCCCACCGGGCAAGCCGGTTTCGTCGTGCTGTACAAGTTTGGCGTCGCCGTCCTGTTCGGCCTGTCGCCGCTGGAGGAAGACGAAGTGCTGGGCCAACTCGGCGCTCGCGTCGCCGGGGCGCTGTCGCGTCACGACGACGAGACGCTGGTGCTCGAGCCGGCAGCGGAAGGGGAGGAGAAACCTCTCGCCAACGGCCATCTCGCGGTCAGGGACTTGACCGGGCCGCGCCTTTTGGTGATCGCCGACGCGCTGGCCAAAAGCGTGGCTCTGGCCCGCGACGAACGGCGGGTCAACGCGGTGTTCGACACGATCGAGCCTTTCGCCGCCACGCTGGCCAGCACCGGACGGCCGCCCTGGAAGCGCCGCGCCATGCTCGAACTGATCGGCCAGACGCTGCTGGTCCAGCATCGCGTCTCGGGTCGCGTCGCCGTCGAGGACAAGCCAGATGTATTGTGGGATCGACCCGACCTCGAACGCCTCTACGCCCGCCTCGAGGACGAATACGAGCTCGCGGAGCGCGGCCGCACGCTGAAAGCCAAGCTCGATGTGATCGGAGAAACCGCGCGGGCGTTCACCGAGATCATCGACGCCGATCGCTCCGTTCGCCTGGAATGGACCGTGGTGATTCTGATTCTCGCCGAGATCGTTCTCTCGCTGGCGCAGATGTTCTTTTTTCGTAACGGACATTGATCCGGGCGGCTCGTTTACGCAAAAACCTGCTCCAGCGCGGCAAGGGTCCGCGTCTCCAGGTTCTCGCCCTCCATCCAGAGAAAGCTGGGCAATTGATGGCGCGCGAAAGTGACTTGGCGCTTGGCGTAATGGCGCGTATCGCTCTTGCCCCGCTCGATCGCCTCGTCCAGCGATATCCGTCCGTCGAAAAAGCTTAACAAGTGAGGGACGCCGTGGGCGCGCATCACGGGAAGCAGCGGATCGAGCCCGCGAGAGCCGAGCGCGCGCGCTTCATCCAGCGCTCCGGCCTCGATCATTTTGTCGAAGCGCGCATTTATCCGAGCGAAGAGTTCAGGCCGAGAGGGCGCGATGAAAAAAGCGGGGCAGGCGACGGAATCCAGCAACGGCGGGGTCCGAGCGCCCTGAAGTTGCGCCAGGGATCGTCCGGTGGCCGCGAAAATTTCCAGCGCGCGCAAAATCCGCTGCGGGTCGCTTGGCCGAAGCCGGCTGGCGGTGATCGGATCGACCCGCGCCAACTCCGCGTGAAGCTCCTGCGGAGGCCGACCCCGTGCGCCCTCGCGCACCCTCGCGCGCACCTCCGCCGGCACGGTGGGAATGTCGGAGAGGCCCTGTAGCGCCGCCTTGAAATAAAGGCCGGTGCCGCCAGCGACCACCGCGACCCGCCCTCGCGCCGCGAGTTCATCGAGCGTCGCCTTAAAATCCTCCAGCCAGCGCCCGACCGAATAATTTTCAGCGCCGTCGACATGACCGAACAACCGGTGCGGAACTGTTTGCTCTTCCAGCGACGTCGGGCGCGCGGTCAGAATCCGTAGGTCGCGATAAACCTGCATCGAATCGGCGTTGACGACCTCGCCGCCAAGGCGCAGCGCGACGCTTTGGGCGAGCGCCGACTTGCCCGAAGCGGTCGGGCCTGCGATGAGGATGGCGCGCGGCGGCGCGAGCTTCTGCGGCATGGACCTATTCGCAACGAAAGGGTCGGGATGTCAAAGTCGGCTGTCGAATTGGTCGCGACTTTTGTCGCGGCGCCCGGCCAGACATTCACTTTGGATGCGGCCGCGCGGGCGCTCGCCGCGGCGGGCGCGGATCCCTTTGGGACGCGATGGCTTGGCGAGGGCGTCGCTCTCGACCTTTATTTCACCGCGGCGGGCCCGCCGCCAAGCCTTGGGCCGCGGATCGAACACGCGCTCGGCGAATGGCCCGTCGACGTAATCGTGCAACCGCTTGGCTCTCGCCGCAAGGCGCTGCTCGTCGCGGACATGGATGCGACAATAATCGCGCAGGAATGTCTCGACGAATTAGCGCGAACGATCGGGCAAGGCGAAAAAGTCGCCGCGCTCACGGCGGCGGCGATGCGCGGGGAAATCGACTTCGAAGCCGCGCTGACCACGCGCGTCGCCCTCTTCGCCGGCGTTGACGTCGCGACCGTCGAGGAAATTGTCGAGCGTCTGACGCCCAACTCCGGCGCGCAAACGCTGGTCGCCACGATGCGCGCCCATGGCGCTCATACGGCGCTTGTTTCCGGCGGATTTACTCTGTTCGCCGCGCCTATCGGAAGGCGCCTTCGTTTCGACGAGGTCTTCGCCAATCGGTTGGAGATTGATCGCGGTCGGCTCACCGGACGAATCACTCCACCGATTCAGGGAGCCGAGGGCAAGGGCGAAGTCTTGACGTTTTTGCGCGACGCGCGGGGGCTTCCACGCGAGGCGACCTTGGCTGTCGGCGATGGCGCCAACGACATTGAAATGTTGGGGCTGGCGGGCCTTGGCGTCGCCTATCGCGCCAAGCCGCAAGTCGCGGCCAAGGCGAGAGCGCGATTAAACCGCGCCGACTTGACCGCGCTGCTCTATGCGCAAGGTTATACGCGCGAGATGTTTGTGGAGGCGTGAAAAAACCTCCTCCGCGACTTACGGAGGAGGTTTAGACGCGGCGTCGCTTCCGCCTGAACTTATTCGAGCGCCAACGCCACGAAATGCGTATCGCCGTGACCGTTGGCCACGATCAGGAGAGCCGTCTTTTTGCCCGCGTCCTTGAGCGCCTTGACTTTTTTAGCGGCGTCGGCGGGATCGGAGACAGGCTCCTGGTTGATTTCAAGAACGATCTCACCCGGCTGGAGGCGCTTTTCGCCGGCGTCGGAGCGCGGATCGACCCTCGTGATCACCGCGCCGGATTTGACCAACTCCTTGATCTGGAAGCGGCCGCGCAATTCGTCCGAAAGCTTGGACAATTCGAGACCGAGCACGGTCTGGACGACCGGCTTTTCGCTCTCTTGGGCCTCGCCACTCTCCTTGGCGGCAGCTTTCTCGCCGTCTTCGAGACGTCCCAGCTTGATCGTCTTGGTTTGCTCCTTGCCGCCGCGAACAACGATGAGTTCGACGTCCTTTCCGACCGGGGTCGCCGCCACGAGCTTGGGCAGATCCCGCAATTCCTTGATCGGCTTGCCGTCGAATTTAACGATCACGTCGCCGGCCTTGACGTCGGCGTGCTTGGCCGGGCCCCGGTCGTCGACGCCCGCGACAAGGGCGCCCCGAACGGCGCCGAGGTTTAGACTTTCGGCGATCGCGTCGTCGACATTTTGGATGCGCACGCCGAGCCAGCCGCGCCGAGTCTCGCCATATTTTTGCAATTGTTCGATGACCGGTTGGACGGTGTTGGACGGGGTGGCGAAGCCGATCCCGACGGAGCCCCCGGAGGGCGACAGAATCGCCGTGTTGATGCCAATGACGTCGCCGTCCATATTGAAGAGGGGACCGCCGGAATTGCCCTTGTTGATGGCGGCGTCCGTTTGGATGTAATTATCGTAGGGACCGCTGTCGATATTGCGGTTGCGCGCCGAAACGATGCCGGCCGTCACCGAGCCGCCAAGGCCAAATGGATTGCCGACCGCCAGCACCCAGTCGCCAACGCGCGATTTGTCGCTGTCGCCAAACTTGACCGCCTTCAACGGCTTCTCTGGCTTTACGCGCAGCACGGCGACATCGACCTTCTGATCCTTGCCGAGGATTTCGGCCTTCAGTTTCTGGCCGTCCGTGAATATGACCGTTACTTCATTGGCGTCGGCGATGACGTGGTTGTTGGTGATGATTATGCCGGAAGCGTCGATGACAAATCCCGAGCCCAGCGAACCCGGTTTCCTTGGGTGTGGCATTTCCGGCGCGTTTTGGCCGTGCTGCTGTTGCTGGCGCCTGAAAAATTCCTCGAACAGGTCGTCGAAAGGAGCGCCGGGCGGGAGACCGGGAGGCGCCTCGGCGCCCTTAACGGGTTTGGTTTCCGTCTGGATCGCTGAAATATTGACAACCGAGTCGGACACCTGCGCCGAAAGATCAGCCAGCAAGTCGGGGCCTTTCGCGCTGGCGGGCGCGAGTGTCAAGAAAACGGCCGCTAGGCCGCCCAGCAGCGCGCTCGATGTGGCGCGAACAACGGAAGTCATATGTTTCTCCCAGTAGAGCCCCAAGATCTGCCCTAAGTGTAGCGGTAACTCACCGTCCATGCCTGGATCAACGTATTTGTGACGCCGGGCGCGTTAATGTTTCTTTTCTTGCTCGTCCGCCGTCGCGCTCGACCCAGCTTGGGCTTTTTGCCCCCCCGGCGCGCCAAAAAAACGAAAAAACTCCGAGCGCGGGCCAATCAGAAAGCGCGTATCGCCCGATTTGAAGGCCGCCTCATAGGCCTGCATCGAGCGATAAAAGGCGAAGAAATCTGGATCCTTGCCGAACGCTTCAGCGAAAATTCGGTTCCGCTCGGCGTCTCCCTCGCCCTTGGTCTGGTCGGCTTGGCGCTGCGCCTCGGCTTTCAGCACGATCACGTCGCGATCCGCCTTGGCCGTGATCTTTTGCGCCTGTTCCGATCCCTGCGCGCGGTATTCCGCCGCTTCGCGGGCGCGTTCGGTCTGCATGCGGCCGAATACTTTTTCGGAGATTTGCTGCGGCAGGTCGACGCGCCTGATTCGGGCGTCGATGACCTCGACGCCAAATTTATGCGCCTCGAGATTGGCCTGCTCTCTGATCTTGACAATCAGGGCGGCGCGCTCGTCACGCACGATCTGTTGCTGATTGGCCTCGCTCAGCACGCGCCGCACCGCGGAATTGAGCACGGACGCCAGTTGGTTGTTGGCGCCGAGGATGCCGCCCACGGTTTGGTAGAATCGCAGCGGATCGACGATCTTATAGCGGACGAAACTGTCGACCTCGAGCCGCTGATTGTCGGAGGCGAGCACTTCGAGGTTCGGACTCTCGGCCGAGAGAATGCGATTGTCGAGGAACACCACGTTCTCGATGAAGGGAATCTTGAGATGCAAACCGGGCTCGGTGATGAGGCCGCGTCCCGCGACAGGTTCGCCGAGACGCAACACGATGGCCTGCTCGGTCTGCGAAACGGTGAACAGGGCGCCGCCGCCGACAATCACGATAAGGAGAAGCAGGGCCGCGACGAGGAAGGAAAAGGTTTTCATTTGCGGGCTCCGCCCTGGAAGGGCGCGAAAGCTGGAAGCGGCACGAAGGGAGAAACGCCGCCGCCCTGTTGTTCGTCGAGGATCACCTTGTCGGCTCCGCCCAGAACACGCTCCATCGTTTCAAGATAAAGGCGCTCGCGGGTCAGCGCTGGCGCGCGCTTATACTGTTCGTAAATCTGGGTGAAGCGCGAGGCTTGCCCTTGCGCCTCCGCCACGGTCTGCTCACGATAGGCCTCGGCCTCCTGCAGAATGCGCGCCGCCGCGCCGCGCGCTTCCGGCACGACGCGATTAGCATAGGCGTCGGCCTCGTTGCCGAGGCGCTGCAAATCTTGCTGCGCCGCCGTCACATCGCGGAAGGCGGTGATGACCTGGGCGGGCGGATCGACCGACAACAATAATACCTGAACGACCTGCACGCCGCTATGATAGCTGTCGAGAATCTTCTGCATCAGCAGTTGAGACGCCGGCTCGATCAACTTGCGGTCGGCGGTGAGAATTTTC
Source organism: uncultured Alphaproteobacteria bacterium (assembly GCA_963710695.1). Lineage (GTDB taxonomy): Bacteria > Pseudomonadota > Alphaproteobacteria > Rhizobiales > Beijerinckiaceae > Methylocystis. The sequence continues at coordinate 284,672 of CAVQBO010000033.1, forward strand.
TGGATCTGCGTCTGCCCAACGATTTCGCGCATCGCGCTTTCGGCGACGGCCTTCACCGTGATCGCCGGCTCGAAGATGTTGAAGGCGAAATCCTCGGGGTGAACAGGATCTATTTGCCAGATCACGCGGAATTTGACGTCGGCGATGTTCTCGTCGCCGGTCAGCATCAGGCTTTCCTCCGGCGCGTCCGGCGCCTGCGGCGCGTTCCGCCTGCGGCCCGAGGCGGCCTCGTCGCGAAAACCAATCTCAATGGCGTTACGGTCGGTGACGGCCAGCTTAATAACCGAGCCGACGGGGTTCGGCAGATTATAATTGAGGCCCGCCTGGGTCTTTCCCTGATATTTGCCGAAAATCAGGTTGAGGCCGATCTCGTTGGGTCCGACGGTGTAAAATCCCGACAGCAACCAGGCCAGCACGGTCAGCAGCACGAGGATCGCGGCCCCGCGCCCGCCAAAGCCGGAAGGCAATATTTGCCTCAGTCCTTCCTGGCTACGCCGCAGCAATTCCTCGAGGTCCGGAGGCGTCGCCCCGCTGTTCGGGCCGGAGCCCCATGGCCCGCCCTTTTGTCCCCACGGATCATTGTTCTGATTGCGCGGTCCGCCTTGATCGCTCCAGGGCATTTCATCTCTTTTTAGCTGTCGTCCAAAGCTTAGGACGCAACGTCCGGCTCGGACTTTTTACGCCGGATGCTCGCAGTCTCGCACCGCCCGCTCGCGAATTATATAGGCCCTCGCCCAAGCGAGCGCAATTCGTCGCGCGGGATCGGCCCGCCGCCAATAAACGGCGCCCCACGAGACCTCGCCCACGAAATGGATAAAGGCTCGGGTCGAGGCCATTCGGCCATGACGCTTCAGGAAACGGGCTTATTGCGCTTCGCCCGCTTGTCCCTTCTTGCATTCTTCGCGGAATTTCTTGCGCGCCTTGCCGTGCAGTCCTTTCGCGTCGGCTTCCTTGGAACATTCCAACGAGTGGGCGGATTGCGCGTGTTTCCCGGCGCCCGCGGCGGGGGCGGAAGGCGAAGGCGCGGTGGCCGCGGGGGCGGGCGACGCGGGAGCCGGCGTCTGCGCGAAAGCGGCGCCTGTCAACATCGCCGCGGCAAATCCGAACGCCATCACTTTTCCAAATGTCTTCATTGTGTTAACCTTTGCTATACTCATCGCTCTCTCCCTCTCGTCCAATCGTGGGCCGACTGCAACCAACTTCGCCTCAGGGCTTTTTGAGCGACGGCGCACAATCGCGCGAATGAGGCGTGCTTGGCAAGAAAATTTGTCCCGGTGACGCCGCGGCAGGATTGAATCGAGGCGTTCCTCTTAAATCGCCGTGTCGTTATTAAAACCTCGCGGTTGGTTAACTTATGATCGAGGCGAAGCGGTCGCGCTTTGATCAAGCGCAGGGGCGACGTGAGCGACAAGGGCCTCGGAGTGACAGAGCTATTCGGTCCGGGCCATTCGAGCATGGCGACGGCGAGCGCATGCTCGCCGATTTCGACGTCCAGGGGAAGGACGCGCGCCATGGAATTAGCGGTCCCGTAGGAGGCTCTCATAAACGTCCAGCGTCGCCGCGCACATGCTTTCGATCGAGAAGCGGTCGCACACGAATTCTCGCGCCCTGATGATCAGAGTCTCTCGCGCCGAGGCCGTGAGCGTAAGGGCCTCCGTGATGGCCTCCGCGAGCGCCCTCGCGTCGGCCGGCGGAACACGCCATCCGGTGGCCTGATGCGCGCTGGCTTGCGGCGGAGCCAGCACGACTTCGGCGGCCGCGCCGATGTCCGAGACGATCACCGGCGCGCCCACCGCCTGCGCTTCCACGGCGACGCGTCCGAAGGCTTCGGGGTCGGTCGACGGGGCCACGGCGACCGCCGCGGCGAGATAGGCGGCAGGCATGTCGACGCAAAAGCCTGGCGCGCGCACGACGCCGGAAAGACCGGCTCTCTCGATCTGATGATCGAGGCCGCGCTTGAAATCGTCACTTCTCGCGTCGCCGACGAAGATGAAACGCACGTCGTCGAAACCCTGCGCGACGAGGCGCTTTGCCGCTTCGATCAGGACGAAATGTCCCTTGCGAGCGGTCAATCGCGCGGGCAGCAACACGACGCGCTGATGCGGTTCGACGCCCCAATCGGCGCGAAGCCGCTCCACCCGTTGTGGTTCGACCGCGAACGGCGAAAACTGCCGCAGATCGACGCCGCGCGGAATCACCGCGATGCGTCCCGCGGCTTCTGGATGAAGCCGCGCGATGCGTCGCGCCGTGAATTGCGAATTGGCGATCACGATGTCGCCGGCGGCCATGATCGCGTTATAGCGCAGCTTGATCGGCGACGTTCCCGAATAGGCGCTGTGATAGGTGGTGATGAAACGCGCCCTGGCTTGACGCGCCGCGTAATAGGCCACCCAGGCGGGCGCCCGAGAGCGCGCGTGCACGATGTCGACGCCCTCGTCGCGAATGACGCGCGCGAGCCGCACCGAGTTGAGCGCCATCGCGAAGGGGTTTTTGGTGGCCGCCGGAAACGGCAACCAGACGCCGCCCTTGGCCTGCAGTTCACTGACCATGCGTCCGCCGCGCGAGGCGACCAGGCTCCGCGCGCCGGCTTGCGACAGCGCTTGCGCTATGTCCACGGCGCTGCGTTCGGCGCCGCCAGATTGGAGATCGGGGACGATCTGCATGACCGTGCGCCCGGCGATGGGACGGTCGAGCGGTGAATAGGTCGGACTGTCTCGAAACTTCAACATTACGCGCGGCCATTATTTGCGAGAATCTTTCACGCCGGACACAATCGCCTCCGCGCGCCCGCGAAGCCCGCGGCGACGAAAACCCGCCCCGGCCTTTACGCGCCCGTGCCTCACGCGGTCATTCTCTTACGCCTTGCTTAATCAATTATGATCAATTGTCGTTCGATCAAGTTGACGGACGCCGGAATTCTCGCGAGAGAGACTTAAGCGAAGCCAGACGGCGGCTTTGGTTCATGAGAAAACAATCACATGAATGGCGAAAACCTCCCCGATTATCTGGAGATACCGCGCGCGGACGGGGCTCCGGGCTGGCGGATCGCGCGAAGGCTGCGCGAGGCGCGGGGCGCCGGCCGCGACCGGCCAGGTTTGGTGTGGCTTGGCGGTTTCGCGTCGGACATGCGCGGCGCGAAAGCGAGTTTCGTCGACGCCTACGCCGCGGCGCAAGGCCGCGCTTTGTTGCGCTTCGATTATTCCGGGCACGGAGAGTCGGCCTTCGATACGCCCGGTGGGCGCTTCGAGGATGGAGCTATCGGCGACTGGTTGGAGCAGAGCCTCGCGTTATTCGAAGTCTCGACACGAGGCCCGCAGATCCTGATCGGAACTTCGATGGGCGCGTGGATCGCCCTGTTGCTCGCCCGTCGTCTGAACGAAATCAGGGCTTCGAGACCGACTGCGCGCGCTGCTGCTGCTGGCTCCCGCGGTCGATTTCACCGAGGAATTGCTATGGAAGACGCTTCCCGCGACGGCTCGGCGGCTGATCGCGGAAAAGGGCGTATATGCGCGGCCATCCCCCTATGGGCCGACCCCGACGCCCATCACCCGGCGCCTGGTGGAGGACGGTCGCGCCCACCTTTTGCTTGGCGGTCCGGTGCGCGCCCATGCGCCGACGCACATCATTCAGGGAGTTCTTGGACGAGGACGTGCCTTGGCGTCACGCGCTGGCCCTCGCGGATCGTTTGGTGGACGACCCGGTGACGATTTCCCTCGTCTCCGGCGGGGATCATCGCCTTTCGCGGCCACAAGATCTAGAGCGCCTTGTAACGACGCTCGACGCCCTTGGATAGGCGCGCGCGACCATCGACAAGCGGACTCTGTCGGCTCCGGCGGCGCGACAGCCGTCGTTGTCCCGATCTTGCTTGACACTCTGCTGCTCGGCCATGATGCTGGCGAACAAATCGTTCGGCATATCGAACGAGAGGAGAAGATTTGACCCCTAACCCACAGTCGTTCGACAGCGCTCCAACGGTCTCGGAGCGGCCTTCGGTGGTTTTTGGGCTCGACCAACCGCTCGTTACCGACGGCGGGGGGAGCATCGCGCCGTTGACCATTGGCTTCGAAACTTATGGCGCGCTCAACTCCGCGCGCAGCAACGCCATTCTCTTGTGCCACGCGCTGACGGGCGACCAATATGCCGCGAGCGTGCATCCCGTGACGGGAAAGCCGGGCTGGTGGGATGTGCTGGTCGGCCCGGGGTTGCCCTTCGACACGGACCGTTTTTTCGTCATCTGCTCGAACGTGGTCGGCGGTTGCATGGGCACGACCGGCCCGGCCTCGATCAATTCGGCGACCGGCCGCGCTTACGGTCTCGATTTTCCAGTCGTCACGATACGCGACATGGTGCGCGCGCAGGCCATGCTGATCGATCGTCTCGGCATCGACACGTTGTTTTGCGTGGCCGGTGGTTCGATGGGCGGGATGCAAGTGCTGCAATGGGCGGCGAGCTATCCCGAGCGGGTCTTCGCGGCCATGCCAATCGCCACCGCCGCGCGGCACTCCTCGCAAAACATCGCGTTCCACGAGGTCGGCCGGCAAGCGGTGATGGCGGACCCGGATTGGCGGGGCGGGCGCTATCTCGATGAAGGCGTGCGTCCGGAGAAGGGGCTCGCGGTGGCGCGCATGTCGGCGCATATCACTTATCTCTCGGAACAAGCGCTGCAGCGCAAATTCGGGCGCAAGTTGCAGGCGCGCGCCGCGCCGACCTTCTCCTTCGACGCGGACTTCCAGATCGAGAGCTATCTGCGCCACCAAGGTCTGGCGTTCGTCGAGCGTTTCGACGCGAATTCCTACCTTTTCGTCACGAGAGCCTGCGATTATTTCGACCTCGCGGCGGATTACGGCGGCTCCCTGGCGCGCGCCTTCACGGGCGCCAAGACGCGCTTTTGCGTGATCTCCTTCACCTCCGACTGGCTTTATCCGACCTCCGCCTCCCGCGCCATCGTTCACGCTCTGAACGCCGGCGGCGCCTCCGTGTCCTTCGTCGAGATCGCCAGCGACAAGGGACACGACGCCTTTTTGCTCTATGAGCCCGACTTCTTCGCGACCACGCGCGGCTTTCTCGAATCCGCGGCGCGCGCGCGCGGCATCGCTCCGGTCACGGCAAGGCGGTCATGACGACGAGTTTGAAAATCGCGCCCGGGCGTTTCGACCTCGCCGTGGTGGCCGATATTGTCGAACCGGGCAGCCGCGTGCTGGACGTCGGCTGCGGCGATGGTCTCTTGCTGCAAATGCTCGAAAGGCAAAAACAGGTCGACGGGCGCGGCGTCGAACTGTCGCAGCGCGGCGTGAATGATTGCGTCGCGAAAGGCCTCTCCGTGATTCAGGGCGACGCCGACACCGACCTCAGCGATTATCCCGAAGACGGTTTCGATTATGTGATTTTGTCGCAGACGCTGCAGGCGACGCAGCGTCCGCGCGTCGTGCTCGACAATATGCTGCGCATCGGTCGAAGGGCCATCGTCTCTTTCCCCAATTTCGGTCACTGGCGCGTGCGCGCGGAATTGCTGCTGCGCGGCCGAATGCCGAAAACCCCCAATCTCGACTTCGCATGGTATGACACGCCCAACATCCATTTGTGCACGATCCGAGACTTTGTTGAACTGGCCGACGAGATCGGCGCGCATATCGAACGCGGCGTGGCGCTCGACCGCGCCGGCGCGCCCATCAGATGGAAGGCGCCGTGGCCCGTGATGAACCTCTTTGGCGCGCAGGCCATATTCCTGCTTGAACGCGGTCGCAAAACGGGGCGCGACGCGAACACATAGCGAGCGCCGCGTCGATTGTCTGGCCGCCCCAATAGCCATTTGTGTTGCACCGCAGTGTATAAAATCCCGGTCCAGCGGCCCCTGCGCCGGGATGTCGCCTTTCGCTTCGACCACTTCCGCGTTAACGTCCGGAGTTGGTCGAACCCAAATCGAGGGGGCTTCCTCCATGTCCTTATGAAGCCTTCGCGGCGGGAAGGCTTCGCATTGCAAATGCGCGAGCGGCGTGATGGAAAAAATGAGTTCGGCGGGGTCGCTTTGTTCGTTCGAAAAACGGACGGGCGTGAGGAAAGTAAGCGCCATGTCCGAATTACCGCCGTTGCGGGATTTCCCGCTGTTCACTTCGCTCGACGAGGCGACGCTGCACCGCCTGACGCTCGAAGCCAAGGTCGAGACCTATGCCGATGGAGACGTGATCTTTCGGCAAGGCGACGCCGTCGCGGCGATCATGCTCATCGTGCGGGGCTTCGTTAAGCTCCTGCGCACAGCATCCTGCGGCGATGAAACACTCGTGAGCATCCGCTCCGATGGAGCCAGCGTCAACGATGCGCCGACGGTCGCGGGCGAAGCGTTCCATGTTTCAGCTGAAGCGGTGGGGCCAACCTCGATTTTGAAACTGCCCGCGGGACGATTCGCGCGGCTCATGTCCGAGTTGCCCGCGCTCGCCACGGCGGCGCTTGACGACAGCAAGCGAAAGATCGCCGAACTGATCGGCGAAATCGAATCATTGAAGGCTCAGAGCGCGGATCGGCGCTTGGCGCGATTCATTCTTTCGCTTTGTCCACCCGACGCGGAGTTTTGTCGTTTTCGGCTGCCGTACGATAAACGTCTGGTCGCGGCGCAACTCGGAGTGACGCAAGAGACCCTGTCTCGCTCCTTCGCGCGCCTGCGTGAATTTGGCGTGCGCACCGAAACGCGCGACGTCTCGGTCGAGAGCGTGACGCGTCTCTGCCTGCAATATGACGAATTGGGGCGCCACGGCCTTCCGTATCCATCGGGCGGACGACGGAGCGAAGACGGCCGCGACGCGGTTTGACATCTCGGGCCAGAACGTTTCAGCGGCCTAAGCGACCTCCGGGAAGGACTTGCGTGTCAAAGCAACCGACGACGATTTTTGTTTGCACTGTATGCCGTCAAGGCGATGACGCCGACAGCCGTCCCGGTCAGCGGTTCTTCGAGGCGCTGCGGGAGCGGCTTGCGAACGACGGGGCTATCTCGATCGCCGTCGAACCCGTCGAATGCCTCGCTGTATGCAAGCGTCCTTGCACCGTGGCTTTCGCGGGCGCGGAGAAATGGACCTATGTAATCGGCGACCTCGATGTCGGCGATCATCTCGACGAGATTGTCGCCGCGGCCAAAGGCTACGCCGCGACCACGAATGGCATCGTCGCCTGGAAGGAACGACCCGCCTGTTTCAGGAAGGGAGTCGTCTCGCGCACGCCGCCGCTGAGCTTGTGCGCGAGTAAAGGCTGAGCCTCCCCGCCTATTTCTTTTGTTTGGCGCGCTCGATCGCTTCCGAAATCATGCGGCGCGCCTCCTCCGAATCGCCCCAGCCGGCCACCTCGGACCATTTGCCGGGCTCCAGATCCTTGTAATGCACGAAGAAATGTTCGATGCGCCGCCAGGTCATCTCCTGCAGGTCGGTGTAATTCTTCACATTTTCATAGCGCTGCGTCAGACGCGACACGGGCACCGCCACGATTTTCTCGTCGCCGCCATGCTCGTCTTTCATGCGCAAGACGCCGATGGGTCGCACGGCGATCACCGCGCCCGGCGCGATGGGTCGCGTGTTGGCGACGAGCACGTCGCAAGGATCGCCATCTTCCGACAATGTGTGCGGAATGAAGCCATAGTTTCCGGGATAGCGCATCGCGGTATAGAGGAAGCGATCGACGAACATCGCGCCCGAGGCTTTGTCGAGTTCGTATTTGATCGGTTCGCCGCCAAGCGGCACTTCAACGACGACATTGACTTCGTGCGGCGGATTCGCGCCGATCGGGATAGCGTCGAGACGCATTCAAAAAACTCCAAGGATGTCAGAGAAGGTCAGCGGACCGGAGCGGAGGCGAAACCAAAGGCGACGCGGCTGAGCATATTGTCGCCAAACCGCTCCTCGGCGCGCCGAACGGTCAAGCCGCCAAGGCGGCGATAAAATGCGATCGCCTTGTCGTTGTCCGCGAGGGCCCAAACGATCGTGGATAAGCAGCTGTGCTCCATCAACTCGCGGCGCGCCGCGTTGAACAGCCTGCGCCCGAATCCAAGACCCTGATATTCTGGTAAAAGATATATTTCGAAAATCTCTCCGGAATAGGGCATGGATGGAACGCGATTTCGTCCATAGGTTGCGTAACCCACGACACCGCCATCGAAAGCGGCCACGAGAAGGCCCGTCCCCTTTAAAACCGCCGAACGCCACCACCGCGGGCCGCGACGCGCGATCATTCGCTCGAGCTCGCGACCGGGAATCACGCCGCGATAGGCGTCGCGCCATGATAAATCATGCACCTTGGCGATCGCTTCCGCGTCGTCGGGTCGCGCATGTCGGATGGAGAAGGCTGTCGTGACCATGGGGGGATGTTAGGTCGCCGGACGCCAATTCCGCAAGTGCTCGAATCGGTCAAAGGCGATAAAAATTGTCACCCCCCAAAAACCGACCCGCGCGCCACGGCGTGGCGCGCGCGAGATTTGATCGCGATTTGACAAATTTATCGCGCCCCGACGCCAAGGAGCAGCAAAACGCCAATGATCGCGCGATACGCGACAAAGGGCCATGCCGAAAATCGTTCGAGAATGCGCATTAGGCTCCAGATCGCCGCGAAGGCGGAGATCGAGGCGACAACCAGGCCTAGCGCCAGAATCGACCAGCCGTGGACGTCGAGGTGCGCCTTAACCAATTTATAAAGTTCGTGAACGCCGGCGCCGGCGATGGCGGGAAGACCGAGAAGAAAGGAAAAGCGCGCCGCTTCCTCACGCTTGAGGTCAAGAAACAGCGCGGCGGTCAGCGTCGAGCCCGAACGAGAGACGCCGGGAATCAGCGCGCCGACCTGGGCCAGCCCGACGATCATCGCGTCTTTCAGCGTCATATGCTCTAGCGTGCGCGTGTGATTGCAATAGAGTTCCGCGAGCGCGAGCAGAGCCGCCATGACGAGACAGGAAATGCCGATCACGGTCAGCGAGCGCAGCGGCGAACCGCAAGCGTTGAGCGTATGCGACAGCGCGAGGCCGGCCAGCATCACTGGCAACGACGCGAGCACGATCCAGACCGTGAAGCGGAACGTCCAATCTTGATAATCGCGCCTCTTGGCCGCGCCGATCGCGCCTAAAAACAGCCCGCGCACGTCGGGCCAGAAATAAGAGATGACGGCGGCGAGCGCGGCGAGCTGCATCGCGGCGGAAAAGGCGGAGCCAGGGTCTTTCCAGCCAAACAGCGCCGGCACGATGCGCATATGCGCGGTCGAGGAGATCGGCAGCAATTCGGTGATGCCCTGTACGACGCCAAGAAATGCCACTTTCATATAGCCGAGATCGACGAAGCCGGTGTCGAGACCCTCTGTGCAAGCGGTCGTCATTTATTTTCCCACCAAGATTTGAGGTCCTTTTGCTCAATGAATTGCCTAGGATGCTTAACAAAACCTTGTCTAAACACCGCTTCGTCCGATCAAGGCGTCCATCGCGCGCCGGTCGGCGCGGCTCACGCCGCGCTCAGCCCCTCTCTCGAGTGGTTGGCGGCGGACCGGAGCGCTAGCCGACGCTGCGTTCGATGATATGCGCCAAATCCGTCATGATCGCGTTGAGGTCGAAATTCTTGGGCGTATAGACCGCCGCCACGCCCTCTTCGCGCAACAGCTTTTCGTCGGCGGGCGGGATAATGCCGCCAACGACCAGCGGCACGCCCGCGAGACCCTCGTCCTTCATCCGCTGCATGACCTCATGGGCCAGCGTCACATGCGAGCCCGACAGAATGGAGAGGCCGACGCAATGCACGCCCTCCTTTTTCGCGGTCTCGACGAGTTCCTTGGGCGTCGAGCGGATGCCGGCGTAGATCACGTCGAAACCGGCGTCGCGGGCGCGCACGGCGATCTGCTCGGCGCCATTCGAATGGCCGTCGAGCCCCGGCTTGCCAACCAGGAACTTGGCGCGTTTGCCGATCTTGGTGGAGACGCGCTGCACCTCGCCGCGCACGTCGTCGAGCGCGCCGCCGACCTGCCGCGCCGTCGACGAAACGCCCGTCGGCGCGCGATATTCGCCAAACACGCCGCGCAAAACATTGCCCCATTCGCCTGTCGTGACGCCGGCCTTGGCCGCCGCGATCGAGGGCTCGACCATGTTGCGTCCTTCCTTGGCGGCTTGCGAAAGCTGCTCCAGCGCGGCCCGGGCCGCCTTGGCGTCGCGCTGCTCGCGCCATGCGTTCAGCCGGGCGATTTGTTCCGCTTCGACATGGGGCGGCACCACCATGATCTGATTGTCGCCCGCCGTCAGCGGCGAGGGCTCGCCGCCAGTGAATTTATTGACGCCGACGACCACCTGCTCGCCAGCCTCGATCGCCTCCAGGCGCGCGGTGTTGGACTCGACCAGCTTCGATTTCATATAGCCGCTTTCGACGGCGGCGGCCGCGCCGCCGAGCGCGTCAATCTTGGCCAGCTCGGCCAGCGCCTCTTCCTTCAGCGCCGCGACCTTGCGCGAGATTTCGCTGGAGCCGTCGAAAATGTCGCCATATTCCAAGAGGTCGGTCTCATAGGCCATGATCTGCTGCATGCGCAGCGACCACTGCTGATCGAAGGGGCGCGGCAGGCCGAGCGCCTCGTTCCAGGCCGGCAATTGCACCGCGCGGGCTCTCGCGCCCTTCGAGAGCACCACCGCGAGCATCTCGATGAGAATGCGCGTGACGTTGTTTTCCGGCTGCTGTTCGGTGAGGCCGAGCGAATTGACCTGCACGCCATAGCGGAACCGGCGCAGCTTCTCGTCCGCGACGCCGTAGCGCTTGAGGACGATTTCGTCCCAAAGTTCGGTGAAGGCGCGCATTTTGCACAGTTCCGTGACGAAACGCATTCCGGCGTTCACGAAAAAGGAAATGCGTCCAACGACCTGAGCGAAATCCTCCGCCGAGAGTTCGCCGGACTTCTTAACGTTGTCGAGCACCGCGACGGCCGTCGCCAGCGCATAGGCGAGCTCTTGGACCGGCGTCGCGCCGGCCTCCTGCAAATGATAGGAGCAGACATTTATCGGATTGAATTTGGGCGCCTCCTTGGTCGTGAACAGGATCAGATCCTGCGTCAGCCGCAGCGAGGCCGTCGGCGGAAACACATAGGAGCCGCGCGAAAGATATTCCTTGATGATGTCGTTTTGCGTCGTGCCCTGAAGCTTCGCGCGAGGGACGCCCTGTTTCTCCGCGGCCGCGATATAGAGCGCCATCAGCCAGACGGCGGTGGCGTTAATCGTCATCGACGTATTCATCTGCCCAAGCGGAATGCCCTCGAACAGCGCGCTCATATCGCCCAGATGCGAGACCGGAACGCCGACCTTCCCGACTTCGCCGCGCGACAAGGGATGATCGCTGTCGTAGCCCGTTTGCGTCGGAAGATCGAAAGCGATGGATAAGCCCGTCTGGCCCTGAGCGAGGTTGGAGCGGTAGAGCAGATTGGACTCCCGCGCCGTCGAATGGCCGGCGTAGGTGCGAAACATCCAGGGTTTGTCGCGGCGGGGCGCGGCGCTATCGGTCATGTTACAGTCCTCCAAGCGTTGCGATACCACAGGCGGCGGTGGACGCGAAAGGCGCCCGCGCGGCGTCCTGGCGCCGCTTTTCATGCCAACCACGAACGGCCCCTCTTGGCGCCGCGCCGCGCCGCCCCCATATTCACGGCGCCGCGCCCGATCAGGCCGGCCCCAACTCGGAGAGACCCATGTCACCCGAAGAACGCCAACTCCTCGCCGGCATGTTCGAGCGAATCAAGGCAAATTCCGCCGCGCCGCGCGACCAGGAGGCGGAGGCCTTTATCAACGACCAGATCAAGGCTCAGCCGAGCGCTCCCTATCTTCTCGCGCAAACCGTGATCGTGCAGGATTTCGCGCTGCAATCCGCGAACCAAAAGCTGCAACAACTGGAGGCGCGGGTCCACGAGCTCGAGTCCGCGCCAAAGCCTTCAACCAGCTTCTTGGGCAGCCTCCTCGGCGGCGGCGCGCCGCCGGCTCCGCCTCCACGTCCCGCTCCGCCGCCCGCCTATGGTCAGCCGCAGGGCGGCCCTTGGGGCGCGGCCCCGCCGCCTCCTCCCGGCTATGCGCCGCAGCAAGGCGGCGGCTACGCCCAGCCCGGCTTCGCGCCGCAGGGCGCGCCTGGCGTCGCGCCAGCGGCTCCGGGCGGCTTTTTGAAGGGGGCGCTGGGCGCGGCGGCGGGCGTCGCGGGCGGCGTGCTGCTCGCCGACAGCATCCGCGGCCTATTTCATGGCGGCGGCGGCATCGGCAGCGGGCTTGGCATCGATTTGGGGTTCCAGCACACGGGGCTCGGCCAGGGCGGTGAAACCAACATCGTCAATAATTATTATGGCGATCCTTCCGACGCCGGCACGCAAGACGCCGGCTACGACGCGGCGGATGACGACGACTCCGCTGGCGCGCAGGACGCCGACTACGAACCCGATGACGGCTACGACAGCGGTGGCGACGGCGGTTTCGACGCCTGACGGTAATTTGTCGACAAGGCGGGACGCGTCGGCGCGTCCCGCTTATCCGATCGCGGCGAGAATGGCCTGCGTCAACGCCCCCAGGCGCTGTTCGATCAGGGCTGGAGTCTCGCAGACGAAGGCGACCGCCTTGCGCCGCTCGTCGAACAGGCGCATGTCCCATTGCAGGGCGTCGGTCAGTTCCTTGAGCTTTTCCGCCTCGGCGTGGGCGTCCTGGGCGTCCCGCAGCCTCTGCGTCTCCGCGCGCAGCCGCTCGGCGATGTCCTTTTGCGCGCGTCCATAGCGATCGAGGCCGGCGACGACCTCTCGCCGCTCGCCGTCGAGTTTGTCGTAAACCCCGGCGAAAAGCAGCGTCAGCCGCTCCTTGCGTTGCGCTCCGGCGTCCCGCGCGAATTGCTCGATAAGCTTCGTGGCGGTCTCGATTGGAGTGCGGCGCGCCGAAATCCTCGTTACGAGATCGACGAGAACGCTGTCCTCGCGCCAGATTTTCAAGGCGTCGTCGATCGGCGGGCCGCTCCAGATCGCCGCCAGCGACAGATCGGCCACCTTGACCTGGCGGCAGGGCCAATCGCCCTGTTCGCGCGGGGCCTGTTGCGCGGCGGCCGCGCCAACGCCGACGAAGAAGATGGTTAAAGCCGCGAGGGATGTTGCGCGCGTCATCGTGATCCGTATTTTCGAGCCATTTTCCGCGGCGGATTAGGCCCCAAAACGGGGCCTGCTTCAACCGCTCTCTTCTAGCGTATAAGATCGCCCAATGTTGATTATTCCCGTCATCGATCTCATGGGCGGCGTCGTGGTCCGCGCGACAGCCGGGCGGCGGGACGCCTATCGCCCGATCATCTCGCCGCTAGCGGCGTCGAGCGCGCCTTGCGATATCGTCGCGGGATTTTTGCGATTGCATCGCTTCACGGTCGTTTATGTCGCCGATCTCGACGCGATCCTTGGGCGCGGAGACAATATGAGCGCCGTGAGAAGCCTCGTCGATAAATTCCCGGAAATCGCCTTCTGGCTCGACTCCGGCGCGCGGAGCGCCGCGCCCGAATCTCCGTTCGAAACCATCATCGGCAGCGAAACGATGCGCCGCGAGGCGCCGCCGCCCGATCTTTCCGCCCAGACCCGCGCCATTCTTTCGCTGGATTTTCAGAACGGGAACTTATTGGGGCCTCCTGCCCTGGCCGCCTCGCCGCGTCTGTGGCCTGCCCGAGTCATCGTCATGACGCTGGAGCGCGTCGGCTTGGGCGATGGGCCGGACTTCGCGACATTGGCCGCGATCGAGGCGCGGGCCGGCGGGCGCGAAGTTTTCGCGGCGGGCGGCGTGCGCGGGGCGGAGGATCTCGCGGCGCTGGCGCGAAGGGGCGTCGCCGGCGCGCTCATGGCCTCGGCGCTGCACGACGGACGGCTCGGCCCGCGGGATTTCGCCCGGTTCGCGGGCTCAACTCCAGGCGGCTAAGGGCGTAAACCGCGGAAATTTCTTGAGGTGGTGACGATCCATCCGCGCGAGAATGTCCCGCAGATAAGCGATGCCTTCGACGAGGTGGGGCCCCTTGTTGAGCATGACGCAATCCGCCCGCTGCGCCATGGCCGCGTCGGTCGTCTCGGAGCGGCTGAACACCCCGTCCTTGACGAACTGGTCGAGCACCTGCGTCGCCCAAACGACCGGAACATGCGCGGCTTCGCAAAGCCAAAGCATTTCCTCCTGCATCTCGGAAAGACGCGCGAAGCCGAGTTCCACCGCGAGATCGCCGCGCGCGATCATCACGGCGGTCGGGTTGTGCTTCATCGATTGCAAGATGAGGCGCGGCAGATTGCGCACCGCGAGCGGCGTCTCGATCTTCAACACGAGCGGCTGCGGCGGCTTTTCGCCTCGCCTCGCCGCGAGATGGTCTTGCAGGAGTTCGACGTCCGAGGGATTTTGCACAAAGGAGAAGCCAATGAGATCGGCGTGCTCCGCGACGAAATCGAGATCGGCGAAATCCTTCGCCGTCAAAGGTGGGAGCTTCAGCTCGGTGGTCGGGAAGTTCAGCCCCTTTTCCACCTTCAGCCGCTCGCCCTTGCCGCGCGCGACGAAAACCTCGATCTCCGCCTCGCCTTTGGCCTTCGCGACGACGCGCGCGCCGATCTTGCCGTCGTTGATCCAAAGTTGCGCGCCGATTTCGAGTTGATCGATAATTTGCGGAAAGCTGGGCTCGATCGCGACGCGGCCCCTCGGTTGAGTGTCGAGATCGGCCAGCAGCAGGAGATGATCGCCCTTATGGGCGCGATATTTTTGCGGAGCGCGAAGTTTCTCGACGCGGCATTTGGGGCCGGCGATATCCATCAGAACGCGGCAGGGCCGCCCAAGCCGCTCCCGCGCCGCGCCGATGTTGGCGATCATCCGCGCCCAGGCTTCGGCGTCGTCATGCGCGCAGTTGATGCGCGCGCAATCCATCCCGGCTTCGAGCAGGCGCTGGACCAAGGCGGCGTCCGTCGCCGCCTCGGACGGCAGGGTCGCCATGACTTGCGTATGCGGACCCAGCCGCGTCGCGCCGAAAATCCGTTCGCATTCGCCGCGCAGAGCGTCCTCGCCGGCGCGTCTTTCCGCCGCTGGCGGATAGGGCGCGTCGGACTCGCCGCACAAGCGCCGTAGGCTGGCGATCAGCGAGTTGAGCGCGGTTCTCACCTTCGCCTCGCTGCGACCGAGCGAGGAGAGACCGTAACTCGCGAGGCGCAGTTGCAACTCGCTCAAATCATGGCGGCGCAAGGCCAAGTAATCCGCGAGATTGAGCGCGCGGTTTTCGAATCGGATCGCGTCGGATTCGCCCAGGGAATTTCTCGCGCCCCAATCCGACAGCAGCAAAGGCGCTTTCCTCGCGACGTCGTCGCGTAGCGCCGTCACCCGATCAAGTAGATCGCGCAAATCGCGCTGAGTGTCGTCGGTCGCCGCCCCGCCTTGCATTAAGCCGCCGTGCATGCCGATTAGCCGCTCTTCGATTTCAGCCACGTTTCCCGCTCTTTCCATGTGTTATGTCGCGGAGAATTATGACAAGGATGCAACAAGCGGCGCCCCGCGACGAATTGGCGCTCCCCGCGAATCGGAGATGGCCGCGGCCTTCGCGCGGAAAATCGTGGAAATCGCCGACCATGCGTCACAAATGCGTCATCAAGATATTATGACAACGGAGCCAGTAGTCCGCGTCGTTTCCTTACCCCATTAAGGATTCGTCCGCCCCGCCCCTCGATCGGCGAAGCCAATCGCCGAAATCCCAAAGGATCAGCCCGACCAATGAACTTTTTCCAGCGATTCACCTTCCTGTTCTCGGCTCCGGTGTTCGACTCGGACGACTTGGAGGGCATGCGCGTCGCCCAGATCATCGCGTCGATCGAGCGCATGGGTTTCCAGGTGGTGAAGGCGCGCCGCCTGGAGGACGCCGAGCTCGCCGTGCAAACCGACGCGGCGATTGGCTGCATGGTGGTCGACTGGGGCAAGAAGGGGCTCGAGGGCAAGGCGGCTTCGCTCGTCAATCTGATGCGTTCGCGCGGCCTCGAAATGCCGATTGTCATTCTCGTGCGCCGCAAGCGTTTCGAGGATATTCCGGTCGAGATTCTCGACTTCATCGACGGCTATGTGTTCCTCGCGGAGGAGACGCCGGAGTTCATCGCCAAGAATCTGGTCAGTCGCCTCAAGCAATATGCCGAGACCCTCAAGACTCCGTTTTTCGGCGCGCTCGTCGATTACGCCGAGGAGGGCAATCAGCTCTGGACGTGTCCAGGCCATAATGGCGGCATTTTCTACAGCCGCAGTCCGATCGGCCGCATTTTCATGGAGCATCTGGGCGAAGCGATCTTTCGTGACGACCTCGACAATTCGATTCTGGAGCTGGGCGACCTTTTGACGCATGAAGGTCCGGCGCTGGCGGCGCAGAAAGAAGCCGCGGCGATCTTCGGCGCCGAGAAAACCTACTTCGTGCTCAACGGCACCTCTTCCTCGAACAAGATCGTCCTGTCCAATCTCGTCACCGAGGACGATCTCGTCCTGTTCGACCGCAACAACCATAAGGCGGCGCATCACGGCGCCTTGCTGCTGGGCGGCGGCGTGCCGATCTTCTTGCCCACCGACCGCAACGCCTTTGGGCTGATCGGGCCGATCCGCTTCGACGCCTTCGACGAGGAGGCGATCAGGGCCCGCATCCGCGACAATCCGTTGGTCGCGGACAGGGACGCCTGGCGCAAGGAGCGGCCCTTCCGCGCCGCCGTCATCGAGCAATGCACCTATGACGGCACCATCTATGACGCGCAGACCATCGTCGAGCGGATCGGACATCTGTGCGATTATATTCTGTTCGACGAAGCCTGGGCGGGCTTCATGAAGTTCCATCCGCTCTATGAGCGCCGCTTCGCGATGGGGCTCAAAAATCTGGGCCCCGAGTCTCCCGGCGTCGTCGCGACTCAATCCACGCACAAGCAGCTCGCGAGTTTCTCCCAGGCGTCGCAGATTCATGTTCGCGACCGCCACATCACCGGCCAGAGGCGCCGCGTTGAACATAAGCGTTTCAACGAAGGCTTCATGCTGCACGCCTCCACCTCGCCTTTTTATCCCTTGTTCGCCTCGCTCGACGTCGGCGCGCAGATGATGAAGGGGAGATCCGGCGAAGTTCTTTGGGACGATACGGTGCGGCTCGGCATCGAATTGCGCAAGAAACTGCGCGCGGTGCGCCGCGAATTCGACGAAAAGGAGAAAGACCCGGCGCGCCGCTGGTTTTTCGATCCCTTCGTGCCGGATCGCGTCGCCATCCCCGACGTCGCCCGACCCGGCGCTTTCCACGAAGTCGCCTGGGAGAGCGTGGCGACCGATCAGTTGGCGCGCCACGCGAAATACTGGGAGCTCGCGCCTGGAGCCGCCTGGCATGGCTTCACCCAGGTCGAAGAAGGCTTCGCCATCACCGACCCGTGCAAGCTCACCTTGCTCACGCCCGGGTTCGATCGCAGGACCGGCGCCTATGAGGCGCATGGGATTCCGGCGCCCATCGTCGCGCAATATTTGCGCGAGAACCGCGTCGTGCCGGAGAAGAATGACCTGAATTCGCTGCTTTTCTTGCTCACGCCGGGCGTCGAGTTCGAGCAAGGCGGGGACGCTTGTCAGCGCGCTCGTCGCGTTCAAGCGACTCCACGACGACAACGCGCTGCTCGACGAGGTCATGCCGGAATTCGTGGCCAAGCGGCCAAAACGCTATAAGGGCGCGCGCCTGCGAGACCTTTGCGCCGAAATGCACGCTTTTTTCCGCGAAGCCAATGTCAGCGCCTTGCAAAAGGCGCAGTTTCGCGCCGAGCATCTGCCCGAAATGGTCATGACGCCGCGCGCGGCGTCGCGCCAACTCGTGCGCAACAATGTTGACTATCTGCCCATCGACGAGATCGAGGGGCGCGTCGCGACCACGCTGTTCGTTATCTATCCGCCGGGCATAGCGACGATTGTTCCGGGCGAAAGGCTTTGCCAAAGAGCGCGCCCGATGATCGAATATCTCAAGACCTTCGAGCGCGGCGCCAATACTTTCCCCGGATTCGAGGCCGAGATTCAGGGCCTTTATCGCGAGGTGGACGCCACGGGCGCGATCCGCTTCTATACCTATGTCGCAAGGGAATAGGACGAGCGACGCCATGACCCTGCAAGACTTGGAAAACAACGGAGGCTCGGAAAACAACGGCGCCGCGGGGCGCGGCGTTGTCGTGCGGGCCTCCCGCGACTCCGATGTCGGCGCCATGCTCGCGATCTATCTTCACCATATCCGCCATGGCGTCGACCCTTCGCAACATCACGACATCGAGCCGCCCGACGCCGAGGACATCAAGCGTCGGCGCAAAAACATGCAGAAGAACAAATTGCCGCATATCGTCGCCGATCTCGCCGGCCTCGTCGTCGGCTATGCTTACGCCGTGCCCTTCCGCAAGCGGCCGGCCTATCGCCATGTGGTGAAACATTCGATCTATGTGCATCACGAGCATCTGCATTCCGGCATAGGACGGCTGCTGCTGCCCGCGCTGATCGACGCCTGCGCCGCGTCAGGCTATCGACAGATGATCGGCTACATAGACGCGGGCAACAGGGCGTCGATCCAGCTGCACGAAAGCTTCGGTTTCCGACAGGTGGGCTATTTGCCGTCGATTGGCTTCAGATTCGGCCAATGGACGGATTCGCTGATGATGCAACGCTCGCTCGGGCTGGGCGACACGGCGCCGCCGGACGCGCTTTAAAACTAAGCCTGTGCATCTACGACAGCAAATCCGCCGCTCTATAGCCGGAGCGGATCGATCCCTCGATCGTCGCGGGCAGGCCCGTCGCCGTCCAGTCGCCGGCGAGCAGAAGATTGCGCCATTGCGTCTTCGCGCCCGGACGGCGCGCCTGTTGGCTGGGCGTCGCGGCGAAGGTCGCGCGTTTCTCCTTGACGATCCGCCATCGCGGCAATTCCGGCCCGAGGCCGGTGACGGCGGCGAGCTCGGCCCAAATGCGCCGCGCGAGATTTTCCGCCGGCTCCTCCATCAGCCTGTCCGCGCCGCTGATCGTCACCGAAAGGCGATCGTGGAAGGCGAACAGCCATTCGCTGAGCGAGCCCACCATGCCAAGCAGCGCCGGCTGGCCTTGCGGCGGCGAGAACCTTGAAATGCGCGTTGAGAATGGCGCGAAATTCATCCGGCGCCACGAGGCCGGGGATAAGCTCCGCCGCCGACCAGGGCGGAACCGCCAAAACGAGGCTGTCGGCCTCGCCAAGGTCGACGAATTCCTCGCCGAAGTTGAGACGCGCCGCGCGATCCCCGGCGAAGTCGATCCCGCGCAGCCGCGCGCCGAAACGCACATCGACGCCGAGTTTTCGCAGCTCTTTCAAGGCGGGGTCGATAAAGGCCGGCCCTAACCCGTCCTTGGCCACCATCGGCCGGCAAGCGGCGCCGCCGGCGGCGAGGGTCTCGCGCAGCACGGCGCCGGCGAGCGTGGCGCTGGCCTCGCGCGGCTCCGTGTTGAGCGCCGAGAGCAGCACCG
The DNA here is from genome assembly GCA_963710695.1 of uncultured Alphaproteobacteria bacterium. GTDB lineage: Bacteria > Pseudomonadota > Alphaproteobacteria > Rhizobiales > Beijerinckiaceae > Methylocystis. Next base: position 304,125 of record CAVQBO010000033.1, read on the forward strand.
GACCCCACAGCCGCTCGTAAAGCGGCCCCGAGCAAACCATCGTCTCGCCGATGGTCGCCCCCTCTTTCGCGCGGAGCAGCCGCGCCGCGCCGAGATAATCCGCCGGCCTGGTTCCCGGGACGCGGCGCGACGACACGAAAATCCACCAGGGCAGCCGCGAGGCGTTGGGTCTAAGGCGCCAGCGCTCGCCGTCGCGCATATCGATAAAATCGAAGGCGCACTGCTCCGGCCCGACCAGCGCGTCCGCCGCGCCGATGCGCGCCGTGTAATCGCGCGCCGCCGTGTTGCCGGAGAGCAGCAGATGATTGCCGTTGTCGATGGTCAGATCGAGCGTCGAGTCATAGTAGGAGCGACAGCGCCCGCCCGCCATGCGCGCGGCCTCGTAAAGCGCGACCCGCCTCCCCGCCTGCGCGAGCTTTATCGCGCAGGAAAGTCCCGCGAGCCCGGCGCCGACGATATGCGCGACGCCATTCATGCGCGCAGGATCTTTCATGCGAAAGCGTAACGCAGCAGCGCCAGCACGATTTTCAGTTTCGAGGCCTGCACCTTTTCGCGCGGCGCCGCGAAACCCCTCTCGCAAAGCCGGTCGAGAATCGAGTGATAGGCGGCGGCCATCAGCGCCGGCGCCTTCACGGCTCGCGCCGGGCTCGCGGCCAAAATCCGCTCCGACGCCTCGTAATGTCCGCGCGCGACCCGCGCGACCTCCTCGCAAGCCTTGCCGAGACCCTCATGCGCTAGAGCGGCCTTGGGCGAAAAATCGACGACGCCAGCCGCGAGCAGCGCCTCGCGCGGCAGATAGAGCCGGCCGCGCTCGGCGTCCTCGTCAAGATCGCGCAAAATATTGGTGAGCTGCAGGGCGCGGCCCAAATGATGCGCGAGCAGACGCGCGTCTTCCGGCAATTTCCCCGGCGGCGTGGACTCATCGACGAGACCGAAGGCGCGGATCGACAGCCGCCCCACCGCGCTCGCGACATTGTCGCAATAACGGTCGAGCGTCGCCCAATCGGGCGCGCGAATGTCCTGATCGACATCCATCTCCATGCCGTCGATCACCGCCTCGAAATCGGCGCGCTCCAGACCAAAGCGGCGAACCGGCTCGGCGAGCTGGGCGCAGCGCAGGCGGGTGCGCCCGGCGTAAAGCTCGTCGAGGTCGCGCCGCCATTCGCTCAACCGGCGCCGGCGCTCGTCGCGGTCGCCCTCTTCGTCGGCGATGTCGTCCACGGCGCGGCAAAAGGCGTAGATCGCGAACATCGCGTCGCGGCGCGGCGGGTCCAGCACGCGCATCGCGAGATAGAACGAGCTTTTCTTCGCGGTCAGTTTTGGCTTTTGCGCCTGCGCCGCGCTCTCGGTCACGCTCACGACGCTCCTCCCGCCGCCTTGCGGGGGCCGAACCGGCGCAGCAACGCGGCCGTCGCGCCAAGCGCGCCGACAAGCGCGAATTGCGCCTTGCCGGCGTGAACCTTCTCGCTCAGCGGATCGGCGACGCCGAGCCTGCGGGTCAGCAATTCGGCGAGACTTTGGATGGCGCCGACCTCCATGGCCAGGCGCGCGTCGGCGATCCGATCCGCGAAGGGCCGCGCTTGCGCCAGAAGGTCGTCGGTTCGCCCGGCCAGCTTCTCGAGCGCGGCGCGGAGCGGCGCGGGCGCCGCGGGCAAGGCCAGCATTTCAACGCTCGCGCCAAACTCCTGGAGCGTGTCCAGCGGGAGATAGACTCGGTCGAGCTCGCGGTAATCCTTGCCGCAATCCTGCAAATGATTGATGATTTGCAGGGCCGCGCAAAGCGCGTCATTGAGGCCCCAGGTTTCGCCGGCGTTTTCGCCGTGGACGTCCAGCACGAAGCGCCCCACCGGCATCGCCGAATAGCGGCAGTAATCGATGAGATCGTCCCAATCCTGATAGCGAAGCTGCGTCACGTCGCGGCGGAAGGCGGTCACGAGATCGCGGGCGTGCCCGAGGGAAAGCCCACGCTCCCGCGATATTTCCCGCAAGTCGCGGGCGACGGGTTCGTCGGGGCCTTTTTGCAGCAGCGCCGCCTCCAGCCGGTCGAGCAGGGCGAGCTTGTCGGCGGGCGCGAGCGTCGGGTGGTCGGAAATATCGTCCGCCGCGCGCACGAAATTATAAAAGGCGAGAATCGGCGCGCGATGGCGCGGGGCGATCAGGAAGGACGCAACGGGGAAATTCTCGTGCCGATGGGTCTTGCCCGAAGACGTTTCGGCTATGTCGATCGTGCTGACGCCGCTCATCGCTCGAAATCCTGCCCAGTGGCGGGGGCCTGGTAGCGGCCCTTCCAGGCGCCGCCGCGCCCCAGCATGTGCTGCCGCGCCGACTCCAGGGTGAACCACGTATAACAGGCGGCGACCAGGGGCAAGGCGAGCGCGTAGGCCCGCGGGAGATTGTAGAAGCGCAGCGACGGAATATAGGCCTGGACCATCAGCAGATAGGCGACCAGCGCGGCGTCGCGCGCTGGCGGTTCGCCAAGGAGGGCGATCAGCGGCGGCGCGAGATAGACGACAACCATCCCAAGGATCGCGCCAAAAAGCCGGGGCGGCGAATAATTCAGCTGAGCATAGGCCGAGCGCGTCACCATGCGTTCTATGTCCTTGAAGCCGGGATAGGGACGTAGACTGTGGACGACGTCGGTGACTCCCAGCCATATCGGCCCCTGGCGTTTCATCAGCGCGCCCAGCGCGCAGTCGTCGATCAACGCGCCGCGAATGGCGCCAAGGCCCCCCGCCCGCGCCAACGCCTCGGGCCGGACCAGCATCACGCCCCCGGCGGCGGCGGCGACGGAGCTCTTGGGGTTGTTCACCCTGGAAAAGGGATAGAGCATCTGAAAGAAAAACACGAAGGCCGGCACGAACCAGCGCTCGGCACGACTTTCGCAGCGCAATTTAACCATCAGCGAGGCGAGCACCGTCTTCCGCGCCAGGGCGCCGGTCGCGAGGCGCTCCAGCGCCGTCGGACCAAAGGCGATGTCGCCGTCGCAAAACAGCACGTAGTCCGGGAGCTTCGGCAGGCCCAGCACATGATCGAAGCCGCGTTGCATCGCCGCGAGCTTGCCGGTCCAGCCGGAAGCGGGACCGTTCGAGGTCAGCACCGTCAATCGCTCGGCGCCTCCCTCGGCGGCGGCGCGGGCTCTGGCGGTCTCGGCGGTGCCGTCCCCGCTTTGGTCGTCGACCAGAACAATGTCGAGCCGCCCGGAAAATTCCTGCGCCAGCAGCGAGGAAAGGCATTGCCCGATCACATCCGCCTCGTCGCGCGCCGGGATAATGGCGGTCACCGCGACGCCCTCGGGCGCGGGCGCGCCGGGCGGCGCGAAACGATCGTCCCGTTCGGTCAGCCGCCAGAAGCCTCCATGAAAAACAACGAGGTAGAACCAGATGAGAAGGCCGGCGAAGGCAAGAAGCATAGAGATCATGGGGATCGCGAGGTTTGAAGTGGAGGGCTCGGGCGGGCGAAAGGGGTCTATTACCCCAGGCGAACGCAAAATGCGCCGCCCACGCCCCTTCGCCCGCCCAAAAAAGCGGGGGATGTTGCCTTTTTTAAGCAAAGCCCGCTATTCCACCGCGAACGACCGGCCCGGAGACGCGCGGCGCATGGACAGATCACACGCCTTGACGGCCCCCGCCCTCGCCAGGGCGGGCGAAAAGCTATGAGCGATCCCAAAAGGCCCCTTCTGAAGGACCGCGCCCCCGAAGACCTCGACCCCTCCGACTGGGAGGCGTTTCGGGCGCAGGCGCATGGCGCGCTCGACGCGATGATCGACCACATTCGCGATGTGCGCGAGCGCCCCGTCTGGCGCCCGGCCAGCGATGAGGCGAAAGCCTTCTTTCGCCGCGCTCTGCCGCTCGAGGGCCGGGACTTCGGGACCGCGCTGACGGAATTCGATCGTTACATAAAGCCCTTCGCGATCGGCAATACGCATCCGCTGTTCATGGGCTGGGTGCAGGGCGCGGGCACGCCGGTCGGGATGATCGCCGAAATGCTGGCGGCCGGTCTCGACTCCAATTGCGGCGGCCGCAATCACATCGCGCTGGACGTGGAGCGGCAGATCGCGCTGTGGATGGCGCAAGCCTTCGGATTTCCGCTCGACGCCTCGGGGATTTTCGTCACCGGCGCGTCGATGGCTAATTTTCTCTCATTGCTGGTCGCGCGCGAGCGCGCCGCCGGGGCCAAGAATGTCCGGCTCAACGGCCTCAACGTGCTCGATTCGATGCTGGTCGCCTACGCCTCGCGCGAGGTGCACAATTGCGTGCGCCAGGCGATGGAGCTTTCCGGGCTCGGCGCGCGGCATTTACGGCTGATTCCTTCCGACGAGCGCCGCGCGATGCGGGTCGGCGACCTCGTTCACGCCATCGCCGCCGACCGCGCGGCCGGGTTTACGCCGTTCATGATCGTCGGCACGGCCGGCACGGTGGACACCGGAGCCGTCGACGATCTCGACGCGCTGGCCGATGTGGCGCACGAGGAAGACATCTGGTTCCACGTCGACGGCGCCTTTGGCGCCCTGGCGGCTTTGTCTCCCGCGCTCAAGCCTCTGGTGAAGGGGCTCGAGCGGGCCGACAGCATCGCCTTCGATTTTCACAAATGGCTGCATGTGCCTTACGACGCCGGGTTTTTTCTCATCCGCGACCCGGAAATGCATCGCCGCGCGTTCAAGGCCGACGCCGCCTATCTTTCGCGCGCGCCGCGCGGGCTCGCCGCCGGCGAAACCTGGCCCTGCGATCTCGGCCCCGATCTTTCGCGCGGGTTTCGGGCGCTCAAAACCTGGTTCACGATCGAGACCTTCGGAACGGAACTGCTCGGCGCCTGCATCGAGCAGACCTGCCGCATGGCGCGGCGGCTCGAAACGGCGCTGGAGGCCTCGACGAGCTTCGTCCTCCGCGCGCCAGTCACGCTCAACATTGTTTGCTTTGGCGTCGCGGACGACCCTGACGGCGATTTGGCGCGCGAGGTCGTGATGGAGTTGCACGAGAGCGGCGAGGCCGCGCCCTCGCTGACGATCCTCGACGGAACGCCGGCGATTCGCGCGGCGATCATCAACCACCGCACCCATGAGGCGGACATCGACGCCTTCGCGGCGTTGCTGGAGGCGACGCTTCGGCGGGCGCGCCGCGAGCCGCACGAACTCGAGCGAATAGCGGAAGCGCCCAAGGGTCCGGGCCGCACGCGGCTATCGCAGGATTGACGAAGGCGCGCGAAACGCCTTGCGGTTACGCCAATGTTGCTTCATGAAGGTAGATTGAGCCGATTGACGCGGAGCGCGCCGGTCGAGCCGGGGTGGAAATTGTCAAGGTGCGGGAGCAGGATTTGATTGGGAGGGATCAGCCCGCCGAAGGCGAGGGCATGGTCGAAGCCGCCCAGCGCGCGATCCTGGGCGCGGCGGTCGCGCCTGGCGTTGTCTCCCCGCCGGTTCCCAAATTCGCCCTGTCCCCGCCCACGCATTGCGCTAGCGAGGGTGGGCATGTCTACGCCGCGCTTGATCTTGGCACCAATAATTGCCGTTTGCTGATCGCCAAGCCCGAGCGCCGGCCTCGCCGACGCGACGGCGAAATGCTGCGCGTCGTGGACGCCTTTTCCCGCATCGTGCGTTTGGGCGAAGGCCTCGGCCGCCATGGCCGCATCGGTGAGGAGGCGATCGAACGCACGCTCAAGGCGCTGGAAATCTGTCGCGACAAAATGCAGGCGCGCGGGGTCACGCGCGCGCGCCTCGTCGCGACGCAAGCCTGCCGCGGCGCCGAGAATGGCGACGAATTCATCTCCCGCGTGTTGCACGAGACCGGTCTCGAGCTGGAAATCATCGACCGCGAGACCGAAGCGCGCTTCGCCGCGCGCGGTTGCGGCGCCCTCGTCGACCGTGATTCCGAAAGCGTGCTGCTGTTCGATATCGGCGGCGGTTCGACCGAACTCGTATGGCTCGCGCGCCCTCCCGACGAGCCGGGAGCGTCGCTGGAGCTTCGCGACTGGACGTCGCTGGAGCTTGGCGTCGTCTCCCTGGCGGAACATTTCGGCGGCAAAAGCGTTAGCGCCGAGACTTTCAAGGCCATGACAAGTTTCGCCCGCGACGCCCTGGCGCCCTTCGCGCGGGCGATGGCCAGCCGGCGCCGTTGCGCGCGCTTTCATCTGCTCGGCACCTCGGGCACGGTGACGACCCTGGCCGGCGTGCATCTTGGCCTGGAGCGTTACGACCGCTGGCGGGTCGATGGCCTCTGGATGTCCAACGAAGACGCTTCCCGGGCGATCGCCAGGCTGCGCGCGATGGATTTCGAAGAGCGGGTGGCGAATGGCTGCATCGGCCCTCAGCGCGCCGATCTGGTGCTCGCGGGCTGCGCTATCTTCGAGGCGATTCGCGAAGTTTTCCCGGCCGAACGCACCCGGATCGCCGACCGCGGCCTGCGGGAGGGGATGCTGCTCGAACTGATGGAGGCCGACGGCGCCCTGCGGAGCCATTGGGAGCGGCCATAAATTCCCTGACGAATTTGAAGAAAAAACCGGCGCCCGGGAGGGGAGTGGAGTGGAAGGGCGAGAGACCGCGCTTAACTATTGTTGGCGGCGCCGGCCTTTCATTCCCGCGCGAAATCCTTGGCCTTACGCCCAATCACCGCGCCGAGCGGCGCGTTTTCGCTGGCGAGGCGGGAAGCCAGTCCCTGCTTGATGCGAGTCACAAGCCCCGGCCCCTCATAGACAAGCGCCGAATAGAGCTGCAACAGAGCGGCTCCCGCTTCGATCTTCGCGAAAGCGGCCTCCGGGCCGTCAATTCCGCCGACGCCGATCAGCGGAAACTGTCCCTCAACTCGCAGGAAAACCTGCGCCAGCCGCCGGGTCGAAAGCGCGAACAGCGGCTCGCCGGAAAGTCCGCCCGCTTCCGCCGCCAGTTTCGAGCGCAGCGATCCAGGGCGCGCGACCGTCGTATTGGAGACGATCATGCCGTCGATTTGGGCCTCGCGGGCGACGCGCACGATGTCGTCGAGTTGCGACAGTGTCAGATCGGGCGCGATTTTGAGCAGCAGCGGACGGCGCGTCGGCGCGCCCGCGCGGGCGTCGATGACGCGCGCGAGGAGGTCGGCGAGCGCCCGCGGCTCCTGCAAATCGCGCAGTCCCGGCGTATTGGGCGAGGAAATATTGATCGTGAAATAGTCGGCCGCCTCGGCGAAGGCGCGCACGCCCGCCACATAATCCTGGACGCGGTCGCTGGCGTCCTTGTTCGCCCCGATATTGACGCCGACAATTCCGCGTCGCGCGCGCGCCGCGAGGCGCTTCAACGCCGGCGCATGGCCGTCGTTGTTGAAGCCATAGCGGTTGATGACGGCGCGATCCTCGAGCGAGGCGAAAGACGCGCGGGCGCGCGTTGCCCGGCTGGGGAAGCGGAGTGAGCGTCCCGACCTCGACAAAGCCAAAACCCAAGGCCAGCGTCGCGTCGAACGCCTCGGCGTTTTTGTCGAAGCCGGCGGCGAGACCGACCGGATTGGGAAAATCGAGCCCGAAAACCTTCGTCGCGAGACGGGGATCATCCGGCGCGGGCGCGCGCCTCGGCAAAAGCCGCAGCGCTGCAATCGTCAGACGATGCGCGTCTTCGGCGCCCAGCCCGCGCAGCAGGGCGGTCGCGGCGGCGCCGAGATATCCGATCATGGCGACAGGCCCGAAAAGTCGTGGTTTCCGTCGGCGCCCAGCGGCAGCGGCTTGACCCAGGCGACGGCGGAGAGCGGCAATTCACCGTAAAGATGGGGGAAGAGTTCGCCGCCGCGCGAAACCTCCCATTTCAGCGCGTCGCCAAGCCGCGCCGCGTCGACGGCGACGAGCAGCAGACCGCCTTGACCGGCGTAATGCCGCGCGGCTGTCGCCGGCGCCTGGCTCAATGTCGAAAAATGGATGAATCCGTCGGAAACATCGACCCCGGCCCCGCGAAAGACGGGCCCCGCGGCGCGCCAGACCGGCTCCGCGACGATTTTATAGATCAGCGTCATTGGCGGCGATCCCCTGCCCGCTTGGGTCATTCCTCGGCGCCGGCCTCGCCCTTGGCGCGGCGCGGCAGGCGCGCCGCCATCGAGATCAGCGCGCGGTCGCCGAGCGTGACAAGCCTTTCGCCGCGATTGAGCCATTGCACGGCGTCCTCGATCGTTTCGGCGTCCGCGAGCTTCGCCTCGGCGACGGCGCGGTCGGCGGTGATCTGGCCGCGCTGACGCGGTCTGCGCGCGGGCAACCACTCTTCGTGCAGTTCGCGCAACTCCGGGTCGCCGTGAATGGCGAGAAGCCCGTTCATCTCGTCCTCCCCAGCGCGCGCGAGCACTTTGGACAGCGCCCTGGCGCGCTTGGCGACGGGCGGCGTCGTCGTCTCCTCCGGAGTCGCCAGCAGGCCAGCGCGGCGAAAAACCAGTCCGAGCCAACGCTGGCTGGTCAACCAGGAGATGGGGATCGCCAGAATGAGGCCGGCGATGGTGGGCGACATCCAGGCCACCAGCGACGGCGAAATCAGCAGGCCCGCGACCAGCGAGAGAACGCCGAGGGCCACATGCGAGCGGTGACGCCGCACGATCGCCGCGAAGGGCACCGAACCGTCGTCGCGTCGTTGCGGGTCCCAGCCCGTATCGAAACCGAATACGATATGCACGACATGACCGGTCTGAATCAGCATCATGATCGGCGCGAGCAGGGCCGAAAGCACCACTTCGAACAATGTCGAGACCAGCAAGCCCGCGACGCCGCCGGACCCGCGGCGCGTGTCCGGATCGCGGATCGCGACGATGAGCCCGAACAACTTCGGCGCGAGCAGAATGCCCATCGTGAGTTCGAACAGCTCCAGCGAGCGTTCGGCGTCGAAACGCGGCCACACCGGAAACAGCGTGAATTCGGAAGTGAAATACTCGGGTCGGAAGTAGCTGGCCTGAAACACCAGCGCGATGCCGACCAGCAGTTGCAGCAGCCACAAGGGCGAGGTCAGATAGCCGAAGATGCCGGTGAGAAAGTGCTGGCGCGTCGCCCAGTGAAATCCACGCCCGAACAGCACGCGAATATGCTGCAGATTGCCCTGGCACCAACGCCGGTCGCGGATGGAAAGGTCGATCAGCGACGGCGGGCTCTCCTCATAGGAGCCGCCGAGCGTCGGCAGCATGTAGACCGCGTAGCCGGCGCGACGCATCAACGCCGCCTCGACGAAATCATGGCTCAATATATGGCCGCCCCACGGCGGGCGCCCCCGAAGATCCGGCAGACCGCAATAGCGCGCGAAGGCCTCCGTGCGGATGATCGCGTTGTGCCCCCAGTAATTGCCGTCGCGGCCCATCCACGCGGAAAGACCGGCGGCGATCACGGGACCATAGATCCGGGCCGCGAATTGCTGCACCCGCGCGAACAGGGTGTTGCGGTTGATGATCAGCGGCAGGGTCTGGATGATGCCGGAATCGGGGTCCGCCTCCATCGCGGCGGCCAGTTGAACAATGGTCGCGCCCGTCATCAGGCTGTCCGCGTCGAGCACGACCATATGCGCATAGGCGCCGCCCCAGCGCGAAACGAAATCCGCGATATTGCCGGCCTTGCGGCTCGTGTTCTTTTCGCGCCGCCGGTAGAACACGCGCGCGCCAAGCGCGCCAAGCCGCCGCCGAACCCCGATGAAAGCCCGTTCCTCGGCGATCCATATATCGGGATTGGTGGTGTCCGAAAGAAAGAACCAGTCGAAATTCGCTCCGAGTCCCGTCGTCTCGACATCCTCGAAAATCACTTGCAAGGCGGCGAAGACTCTGCTCGGCGTTTCGTTGTAGATCGGCATGACCACGGCGGTCCTGGCCGAGAGCTGACTTGGCGCGACAGACGGCGGGCGTCGACGCAAGAGCATCGCCGCGCCGACGATGCTGCTCGAAAAAGACAGCGCGATCCACGAGAAGTTCAGCACGAACAGGCCCAGCAGCGCCCATTTCAAGGTCGTGACGCCGCCGACGTCGATGACCTTATACATCTCGAGGCCGCCGTAGACGGTCAGCGCCGCCCCGCCGCCAAAGGCCACGAGCCGCGACAGCCAAGGCGTGATCGCGAGTTGCGGCGCCGCGGGACGGCGACGCTGCCGAGAATCGAATTTGAACAGGTTCTGCGCCGGCATCGCCAACCGGCTTTCGATCGGGGTCGGCGGAGCGCTCACGACGCTCGGGGCGGATTGCTCCGCGGCGACCGGCGGCTCGATTTCGGCAAGCGCTTGATTTACGAGGTCCATCTATAAAGCCAGGTTTCGCTGATCGGGTCGTCGCCCGATTGGAGGACGAGCCGCAGCTCGCAAAAGTTCTCCCCGCCGGGGTCGACATCGAACAGCACGCGGCAGGTCTTCGCGGGCGGGTTGGCGTAGAGGCCGATGATTTTCGCCGATCCTGGCGAGGTGGTCAGCGCGGGCTTCAACGTCGCGACACGGGCGGGGTCGCCAAGAATATCGCCGGTGAAAACGACGAGAAAACGGCGAAGTTTGGGCGCCCCCGCGCGACCGCCGCGCGCGTCGGCGACAGAGGCCAAGGGCGGACGCGCCGGCGGCTCCCAACACCAGAACTGACGGTAGGCGAAATTCGCCTCCGCGCCGTTGGCCAGCAGTTGTTTCGGGCGCCAATAGGCGATGATGTTTTGGTTGAAGTCGGATTCGGAGGGGATCTCGACGAGTTGGACCGCTCCTTCGCCCCACTCGCCGAGCGGTTCGACCCACAGCGAGGGACGTTGCTCCCAATGCGCGACGTCGTCCTGATAGGCGCCGATGTCCCGGTCGCGCGTCAGAAAACCGAAGCCCTTGGGATTGGCGTCGACAAAGGACGACAGCTGGAGGTTGTTCCGGTTGGACAACGGCCGCCACACCCACTCGTTCTTGCCGGTCAGCATCTGCAGGCCGTTCATTTCCGCCGCCGCGGGGCGGATATCGTCGGAGCGGCGGCGATCGAGCGGCGTGAACAACGAGGCGCCGGCGAGTCCGGCGATGCCAACATGGTCGAGATCGACGCGCGGAAAAAGCGTCATCTCGGTGTCGATGATGGTCGCTTCGCCGGGGCGAAGCGTGAAGCGATAGGCGCCCGTGACGCTCGACGAATCGAGCAAGGCATGGATAACCAAGGTGTTGTCGCCGAGCGCCGGTTTTTCGATCCAGAAGGCCCGAAAGACCGGGAATTCCTCGCCGCGCGAATCGGCGGTGCGCAGGGACAGCCCGCGCGCGGTCACGCCGAGCGGCTGATCCCTGGAGACGCGGGCGCGGAAAAAGCTCGCGCCCTGAAACTGCGCGATCATCTCCCCCTCGCCGCCGTTTTGGGCGCGGAGCACGCGAAATCCGGAAAATCCCATGTCGGGCAATTTCTCGGCGATCTTGAGCGCGCCATAGTCGAATTGGGCCTGGTCGTAGGCGATGCGCTTCGACTCTCCGCCCTCGACGACGTTCAATTCCACCGGCGCGGTGAAAATCCACCCGCGATGCAGCGGCTCGATCGAGAAGCCCTTATTTTCGCTGGCCCAAACGGCCGCGCCCGGCTTCATCTTGATATCGAGAACATATTGTTCGTAAGTGAGGGTGGAGAAAGGCTCGCGAAGATCGTTGGCTGGCGGCGAGAACGGCTTTTTGGAGAGCGCGCGAGCGCGTTCCACCACGTCTTTCTCGCGAGAGAAGGCCGGGTTCGCGGCCGGCGCCGGTGAAGCCTCCTGCGCGGCGTTGGCGGGGGTAATCGAGGCGGCCAACGCGCCCAGCGCCGCTTTTAAAACGTCTCTGCGTTCGACCATGAGCTTTAGGAACCTGGGAGCGGCGTATCGAGAAGATTGGGGCGTGGCGCCATCTATACAAGAACGATCGGGATTCGAAACGCCTTTCTTTAACTGGCCGCGACATTTCGCCGGCCGTTCCACGCGGGGACGCGAAATTCCGACAAGCGCGGGCGTCCCAGGGCTTCGAAATCCGCGAATAGCTGGTAAAAGGGCGTCGCCCCGCCGCCCAAAATTGAGTCGAAAAGGTTATTGCGCGCCTATGTCCTCAGCAAACAGCCGAAGCGCCCTCGCCATTGTCCTCGCCGCCGGCGAGGGCACGCGCATGAAATCCGGTCGCCCGAAGGTTTTGCATGAGATCGCCGGACGATCCATGCTGGCGCATGTGCTGACAAGCGTCGCCGGCGCGAAGGCCGGCGGCATCGCGGTCGTCGTCGGACCCGGCCGCGAGGATGTGCGCGCCGAGGTCGCCAAGCTGTGCGCGAGCGCGGAAGTTTTCACGCAGGAACAACGACTTGGCACCGCTCATGCGGTTCTCGCCGCCCGCGACGCGATCGCGCGGGGGCATGACGACATTCTGGTCCTCTTCGCCGACACGCCGCTCGTGACGACCGCGACGGTTCTGGCCCTTCGCGCGGCGCTGGAGGACGGCGCGGCGGTCGCGGCGCTCGGTTTCGAAACCGCGAATCCCTTTGGTTACGGGCGTTTGATCCGCGACGAAGCGGGACGGCTGGTCGCCATAAGAGAAGAAAAAGACGCCAGCGACGCGGAGCGCGCGATCACGCTGTGCAACGCCGGACTGATGGCGATCGACGGGCGGCGGGCGCTGGAACTGCTGCGGGAAGTTGGCGCCGACAACGCCAAGGGCGAATATTACCTCACTGATATCGTTGAGCTTGCGCGCGCGAAGGGATTGGAGGCGCGGGTTGTCGTCGGCGCGGAGAGCGAGGTGCTCGGCGTCAACGACCGCGCGCAGCTCGCGCGGGCGGAACGCATCGCGCAGGACCGGCTGCGCCAAGCCGCCATGATCAACGGAGCCACGCTGATCGCGCCGGAGACGGTTTTTCTCAACGCCGACACGAAGTTGGGCCGCGATGTCCTGATCGAGCCGCATGTCGTTTTCGGCCCCGGAGTGGAGGTCGCCGACGGCGCGCATATTCACGCATTTTCGCGCATCGAAGGCGCCCTGATTGGCGCCGGCGCGCATGTCGGGCCCTTCGCGCGTCTGCGGCCCGGAACGAACCTCGGACCCGGCGCCAAGGTCGGCAATTTCGTCGAGATCAAATCCACCACATTGGGCGCCGGCGCCAAGGTCAGCCACCTCACCTATCTCGGCGACGCCGAAATAGGCGCCGACGCCAACATCGGCGCCGGGACCATCACCTGCAATTACGACGGCTTCTTCAAATACAAAACCCGCATCGGCGACGGAGCTTTCATCGGCTCCAACTCCTCGCTGGTCGCGCCGGTGACCATCGGCGCCGGGGCCTATGTCGGTTCGGGTTCGGTCGTGACGGGGGACGTCGCCGAAGACGCCCTCGCGGTCGCGCGCGGCCGGCAGGTCGTGAAGGCCGGCTGGGCGCGGGCGTTTCGCGAGGCGCGGCGGGCGAAGAAAACTGAAAAGGCCTAAATCGCGACCCGCCCCGCCCGGCCCTCTCGGCCTTAACGGCGCCTTGCGTCCGCCTTAATGGCACGGCTTTTGTTATTTCGTCCAGAGATCGCTTCGGAGATCAGCTATGTGCGGCATCGTAGGAATTCTGGGGCGCGAGCCCGTGGCGCCGGCTCTTATCGAGGCGCTGAAGCGTCTGGAATATCGCGGCTATGATTCGGCGGGCGTCGCCACGCTGGAAAATGGCCGGCTGACGCGGCTGCGCGCCAGCGGCAAGCTGCGCAATTTGCAAGATAAACTCAAAGAGTCGCCGCTGTCCGGCCACATCGGCCTCGGCCACACCCGCTGGGCGACGCATGGCCGTCCCAACGAAAACAACGCCCACCCGCACGCCAGCGACAAGGTCGCGGTGGTCCATAACGGCATTATCGAGAATTTCCGCGAGCTGCGCGAGGAGCTGACCGCCAAGGGCCATGTCTTCGCCACCGAGACGGACTCCGAGGCCGTCGCGCATCTCGTCGCCGAGGAAATGCGCCAGGGCTCCAAGCCGCGCGAGGCGGTGGCGGCGGCGCTCGGGCGGCTCAAGGGCGCCTTCGCGCTGGTTTTTCTGTTCGACGGCGAACTCGATCTGCTGATCGGCGCGAGGCGCGGCTCGCCTCTCGCCGTGGGTTGGGGCGACGACGGCGTTTATCTTGGCTCCGACGCGCTGGCGCTCGCGCCTTTCGCCACGGAGATCGCCTATCTCGAAGAAGACGATTGGGTGACGCTAACCCGCGAAAAAACCACGTTCTTCGACGCCGCCGGGCGGGTCGTCGAACGCGCGCGGCGGCCGTTGCAGGCCGGCTCGCTGATGGTCGACAAGGGCAATTACCGCCATTACATGGCCAAGGAAATCCACGAACAGCCCGAGGTGGTCGGGCGCACGCTGGCGCATTATCTCGATCTCGCCAGCGGAACCGCGCGGCTGCCGTTCGAACTCGCCTTCGACGCCAAGGCGCTGTCGCGCGTCACAATTTCGGCCTGCGGAACCGCCTTTTACGCCGGGCTCGTCGCGCGCTATTGGCTGGAGCGCTTCGCGCGGCTTTCGGTCGAGATCGACATCGCCTCGGAGTTCCGCTACCGCGAGGCGCCGCTGCCCGAGAACGGGCTGATGATCGTCGTGTCGCAATCGGGCGAGACCGCGGACACCTTGGCGGCGCTGCGCTACGCCAAGGCGCATGGCCAGCATGTTCTCTCCATCGTCAATGTCGAGACCTCGACCATCGCGCGCGAGAGCGACACCGTGGCGCAAACGCTGGCGGGGCCGGAAATCGGCGTCGCCTCGACCAAGGCCTTCACCTGCCAGCTCGCCGTCTTCGCCTGTCTCGCGCTGGCGCTCGGTCGCGCGCGCGGCGTGTTGACCGAAGCGCGGGAAAAGGAGCTGGTCGCCGAACTTATCGCGACGCCGGGTCTGATGGCGCGGGTCTTAAAGGACGAGGCGCGGATCGAGCCCGTCGCGCGCGATGTCGCGAGAGCTTCGAGCGTATTGTATCTGGGGCGCGGCCCATCCTATCCGCTCGCGCTGGAGGGCGCGCTAAAGCTCAAGGAGCTGTCCTATATCCACGCCGAGGGCTACGCCGCCGGCGAATTGAAGCATGGCCCGATCGCGCTGATCGATTTCGCCATGCCGGTGATCGTGCTGGCGCCGCATGACGCGAGTTTGGAGAAAACCGTCTCCAATCTGCAGGAAGTCGCGGCGCGCGGCGGCCATCTGATCCTGATCGGCCCGGAAAGCGCCCGCGTCGCCGCCAGCGCGGAACTGGCCGGCTTCATCGAAATGCCGGAAGTCGCGGCGGGCGCCTTCGCCGCGCTGGTCTATGCCGTGCCGGCGCAGCTTCTCGCCTATCATGTCGCGGTTTTCATGGGCAAGGACGTGGATCAGCCGCGAAATCTGGCGAAGAGCGTGACGGTGGAATAAAGCGAGAAACAGCTGGCTCGCGCCGCGAGACCCGGCAAAACACGAAACAGTGGAAAGCCGCGACGCGCGTCGCCGGTTCGCGAGCCGCGATCATTGACGCCGCCGGCCGCGCCCCCCATTTGCTGAGCTGCGCTAAGCTTCGGCGCGAACGGAGGTGGCGATGCGTATCCTTTGGGCAGTGCTTGCCGCGACAGCTTGGTGCGGCCCCGCCTTGGCGCAAGCGCCGTCGACAAATCCGCCGGCGCCGAATCCGCCAGCGCCGAGCGCCCCGGCGCCCTCGGTTCAGGAGGGCCGCTTCTCGATGACGCCCACTCAAGGGGGCTTCCTGCGCCTCGACAAGGAGACCGGCGCCGTATCCTTCTGCACGGTGGACGCCGGCCTGTCGGTGTGCCGCGTCAGCGCCGACGAGCGCGCGGCGCTGGAGAACGAAATCGCCCGTCTGCGCCGCGACAACGCGGAGCTCAAAACCGCCCGCGGCCCCAACGCCCCCGGGGCGTCCTCCGGCCTGCCCAAGGACGAGGACATGGAGCGGGCGTTAAGCTTTACCGAACGCTTCATGAGGCGCATCATGCGCATCTTCAAGGAAGAAGCGAACGGCGAGAAATCCTAAAGGCTTTTTTCTGGAACCCGAGACGATCATGAGCAACGAAAATCCCTTCGCCAAATGGCCGCATATCGACGCGTCCAAGCAACCCGAAGCCGACTCCGCGGCTCCACGAAAAGAGCTGCCCGGCTCGACGACGGAAGGACAAGCGCCGATGTCAAACCAGAACGCGCTCGAAAATTTTCTCGGGGGAACGCCGGCGTCGGTGTTCGTGAAGCTGCTGTTCATCTCGCTCGTCGTGGGCGCGCTGCTCATGTGGCTCGACATTCGCCCCGGCGATATTTTCCGCGGCGTTCAGGATTTCCTGAACCGCATCTACGCGCTCGGTTTCGGCGCGGTGCGGGAGCTATTCAATTATGTGATCGCGGGAGCCGTGATCGTCGTGCCCGCGTGGTTCATCCTGCGTCTGCTCAATGTCGGCGGCCGCGGCTGAGACCGCGCCCGCGGCGCGAGCGCGAACGGATTTTGGAAATCCTCGGCGAGCGCATTGACAGGAGACGACGCCAACCCTTAAGACACACGCAAGGCCCAGGTGGCGGAATTGGTAGACGCGCTGGTTTCAGGTACCAGTGGTGAAAGCCGTGGAGGTTCGAGTCCTCTCTTGGGCACCATTTGATCGTAGGCTCTTGAAATCACTGATTTGATTGCAAATATTCCACCGGGAGGGTAACAAAACCCGGTAACAATGATGTCGCGTAAGAAAACCTATGTTCGTTATTTTATCGGAGGAGTTCGGGCGATCCGAACAAACGACATGCCTCGAAGGGGATATCAAATCATGTGGCTGCATGGGTGAGGGAGCAAGGATTCGGCGATCCACGAAAGGCTCCCAACCATGCTCTTCGGCATTGGTGGAAATCCACTGCGGCACGTATTGGTATGCAAGATAGCCTCGCCGACGCCATCCAAGGCCACGCCGGACATTCCGTTGCATCAATCTATCGGCATTTCGATTTGAAGAAATTGGCGGAGGGCGTCGCCGCCATCCCCGTTCCGGGCGAGAAATCCAGTCAGCAAATCGATGATGACCGGAGGAATGACATGGTGATGGGATGAGGCGCGATGCTAGAGCCCAACATCGCTCAACAACACGGAAGCGGTCCGACCTCGGATCAACATGCGGGCCGATTTTGCATTTGGAGCCGTGATCGCGCGGCGTCCTAATTGGAATTGCCTTCCTCCAATCCCACCAGTTGTTCGATAAGAGTCTTAAGCTCGGCTTGGCATAGTTCTAAGTGCTTGCGTATCTCTCTCCTTTCCTCCTCCCTTAGGGGGTTGGAATATAATTCCTCCCAGTCGATTTGGATCGACTCCCTGAGCGTATGGATATCTCGAAGCAATTTACCAGTATCAGTCATTTGCCTCTCCTATAATCCGCGACGATAACCACTCACCGCCTCCGCTGGTGACCGTAAGATTTTCTCAGCAGGTATAAGCTTTCGTGGATTACTGCGGGAGTTAGGGGCGAAGGACCGGCAAGTACTCGCATACTGCGTCATTTTTTTCAAAATAATAGCAGTTCCAACATAATGTTTTATCGATTCTCTCAATAACACCTGTAACTCCATCTCCATGCACCGTAGGAGATGGGAGAAAGGCCATCGGCGTCGAATAACGACCCAATGTGATCTTGTGCCGACGCTTGTTTTTGTCTGCACCCTTACTCCACCAATGTTCCAGTCTGGCTTCCGGGTAATCGGAAAGAAATTGTCGCAACACGATTAGGAAGTCCGCCGCGTAATCGGGCATTCCAAGATCGAGCCACAAACGGATGTCCGCGACGATCATCTTGCGGACGGTCTTCGGACCTCGCCAAAGATTCAGGACATAGCTGGAAAGAAGCACACGATGTCTGGCGGATGGGGTCGCGCCCAAGACCATTTCGTGTGAGGCGAGCCCCGCGAACTCCGCGCATTGCTCGACGGTAATCATCACGCCACTCCTCACCAAGCATTGCCCCCGAAAGTTTGCTGCGTTTGAGATTGATACGTGACCCTAAAGGTCATTGAAATTGTGGGAATTACGTATTGCACCGCAACGAATCCCGGTTGCGGGTGCGAAGACTTCGCCGCCATTCCCGTACCCGGCGAGAACTCCAATCACCAAAACCATGCCGATGGGCCGAACCTCAGGGCTCGCCAGCCGGTGGGCTAAGATTCGAGCGGTGCCACGACAATGGCTCAAGGGTCCGAATTTTTGGCGACGGGCAGTTTCCGAACGGCTTTTCCAACCCAGTTAACCCCGAGAGCGGTGCCGGAAACGGCATCCGTCGGTCCGGCACGATGGGAGCGATAACCATGATCGGACATGAAACACTGGACTTTAAAAGCCGAATAAAAATATATGCTGGGAAGTTAGTGGATTATTCTTGGGATGCATCATTAGCAATAACTTTTTTGTTCGGAGCTATTGTGTTAGCTATGCTCATGTATGCTCTAGCAATTAATTACAAATTAATCAGCCCTCCTCCGTTGCTTTGCCATTACATGATTGGTGGGTTGCATATTGAGGAATTTTGCAAGTAAAGGTTGGGTGGGGCACGGCGCGGGGACCATCGCCATCGCCGCGATTCCCGTACCCGGCGAGAAATCCGAGCACCAAACCAAAGCCGATGCGCCGATAGCCATTCATGACCTACCCGTGGGATGAGGCGTGGGGTACCGGCGCGACCATTTAGGTGGCTGATTTCTTGGCGAACTGTCTCACTGCGGGGTCCATCCTTGGCCAGTTCGCCGGATTGATGGCGTGCCGCATTTTCTCCGCACAGGCGGGGCATAGGTCCGCCGAGTTCTCGAATATCACGGAGCCATTCTCCTGCATGACGACATGATGAGCGACCCAACCGTCCAACGTCACATCGGTTTTGTTCCCTGGCGGCAGCGTGACATATCTGGTTAAGTCACAGCCCTCACAGGTGAATTCCAGCCGCTTCATCGTTACGCCTCCATTACCTCAAGCCATGAGACTACCCGCATCGCGTTCCGGCGCACCAGTAGGCTGAATGATTGAAGCGTGGAAAAAACGCCAATGGTGTGAGGTTGGCGTCGTTCAATTCGAGGGAGGGCTCTCAAGCGCCAGGTGCAACGCGGTCAATACCCGTTCGACAACCTCGTCTTCCTGTTCGAAATAACCCAATTCTTCTCGTTCAAAGTCGTCTTCGGGCTCGCAGATTTCCTGTTTGATATCGCAAAGCCTCTGCTTGCGGTGTCGGAGACTTTTGACAAGCCCTTCTGCGTCGGCGCGGGCGAGCGTGAGCGTTATCTTCTGTTCCATCGCTCCCTCCTTGCATGTTGCAATCAATGGAGTGATCTAGATTTCTCGGCAAAAGCGGCGAGGCCATGCTTGTTGAAATTCTTGGTAAAGGGCGTCGCCGCCATTCCCGTTCCCGGCGAGAAATCCAATCACCAAATCGACGCTGACGTGGCGATGGCCGATCACCGCGAGCCGGTGGCATGAGCCGCGAGGGAACAGAGCGCTGATTAAGGAGCCAACGTGACCCGGCGCCGACGGTTGCGAAAGCTTAACCAAAGCATACAAACTCCCGGCAGTGGACCCGCTTTCAAATGAAACAGAGCCGGATAGTTAATGCACTTCAAGGAGCAGCAAATTGAAATATGCAACAAACGTTATGATATTAATTCTGTTTCATGTATTGGCACCCATTGGCTTCCAAAAGCACTCTTCCAGACTAATGTATCTTTATCTATTTCATTATTTGTAACGAGTGCCTTTATAACATCATCCGTTACGGGGCCAACGATATTTCCTGCTTTTTCATAATACCAAAGCGTCGGCGATGCTTGGCCTTCGTTGAACGGCGGCGGCGCTTGCTGCTCTTCGAAAGCCTCCGGGTGACCGTTAACAGAACTCTGGGGAGGTTGGGCAGAAGGCACCGCACAATGCGTTGACGTCGAGGGTTCATACTGGGTGTTGTCGTCGGCTAGATCTCCAATAAGCGAGGGCCCAAGCGTTCGCTGCTTTCCTCTAACCATGACCTTAGCGAGAATAAGCGCTCCGCCAAGAACCAAAAGTCCGATCACAATAAGAAGTGCGATTTGAATATCATTATTGTGTGATAGTTCTTTTTCAAAGTTTTCACGGGCTTCTTTCAAAGCGTGTTGAACGCTATCTGCCTCCGCTTGACGTTGGAGCTCCACCTGTTCAGTCGAACGGCGGGCTGCTTCAAGTTCCTCCTGCCCCCTATTTTTATTTTCTGCTTGTGGAGCGAGTTGACGTGCGACTTCGCCCTCATCCTGTCGCCGCCGTTCAACTTCTTGCGCCGCTTGCGGAGCAGCTTTGTGGGGAGCCGCTAATTCCTCACGAGCGCCATTGTTTTGTTGACCAGAGTCTCCGCTCAAATTTGGCATAGCGATCGGAGCGCCATAGCTTATAAACGTATTGATCGCCTCAATTTGAGCATTCAAAATACACTGGTAATTTCCACCGCAACCCTGTCGCTTTTTAATTAAAGGCAAGTCTATTTTGTTGGCTGCTGCGCGACCTAACTTCAAGCGCAGATATTCGAAGCCATTATTCGCAACATTATCTACTATTGTAAGTGTTTCATTTGAACAAATTGCAACCTCATCTGGCCTCGATGCTTTAGAGCAATCAAAACTAGGTTGTGTCGCAAAAGCAAAATCAACACAAAAACAGATCGATAGAATTGCTGCTACTAAACAGCTAATCGATAGTCGTTGATTGCTCATCAGTCTCCACCTGTCAACTCGCACTAGCTCCAGCACCCCGGCCCAACCTTCCATCCCACCTATCTGTAGTTGATAAATCGAAATGCCCCGAGCAGCAACTGTGCAATCTAGCAAGTGATCTTCGCCGGCGGCAAACCGTCAACATCGCATTTGACGATATCTAGCGCTTTTCAGGGGTTAGTCATTACTTGCTGTTGGAATGAGGCGGGTCGGGAGATTTGCAATAGGCGCAAGAACAAGGTTACGGCTCCTGGGGAAGGCATATAAGCATTTAGTTTCAATATGTTATAGTGTAAAGCCCTGATGGGAACGCTTATTGTTTTTCATGGAGTTTCCGTCGCAGTGCCAAACCCTATGTCCGCTCTGGACTGACCTAAAACCAAGCTTTTTCCCCAGTTGGCAAGGAGCATCGCCGCCATTCCCGTTCCGGGCGAGAAATCGATGATGACCGAAGGAATGACATGGTGATGGGATGAGGCCGCCGCGAAAGGACTCATGTTATTCAGCGCCGACGGTCGGTCGCCATAAAGCAAGAAAAACCCGGCTCCAGTGCCGGGCTTTAAAGGTAGTTCAGGCCATCGAGAGGTGGGAGGAGCCTCCAAAACCGGAACATGCAAAGAATAGCTGATTCGAAATCAAGCGCCCATTCATAATTCACGTCAATTGTCTAGCCAAAGCCAGGAAAACCGCGTGAATGGCCGAATTATCATCCTTTACCGGCCTCGTGGCGCGATCATGTAGCTGACTTTTGTCGCGTGTTTTCAGACACGTACACGTCGTCTGCAAGTAACTTAGTGGCTCGCATGTGGAAGTTGTGGAAAACGCAACAGCCTTCGGCTTTGGCAAGGGGCGTCGCCGCCATCCCCGCTCCGGGCGAGAAGAGCAGTGGCGAAGCCCAAGCAGATTTGCCGACACCCGGTTTTCATGCACGGGTGGAATAGACCCAAAGGACTCATCGAGAAGGTCCACGACTCTAATTTTTCCCGGAGGGCAGTTTCCAAACCACTCTTCAGCCCCAGTTATCTATGAGAGCAATGCCGGAATCGGTATTCGTTGGTCCGGCGAAAAGGCAGCAAGTGTCATGACCGCGCACATTATCCCTGACCCAAAAATCCACTTGAAGATTTATGCGATGAAGGTCATCGATTGTTTGTGGACTATCGTGGTTGTTTTAGCATTTATGTTTGGGCGTGCGGCACGTTATATATTACCAATTGCCCTAGCGATAGGCTTCAATACAATAGCGATATTTAAGCGAATTTATCATTATTTAACTAGAAATCACCGTATCGATGGTTTGCGTAATTAATCGTCTCAAAGTGTTGTCGGGGGGACTGTTCCCTTGGTGTTCTAACGTCTCGCGCCTATCCAACGGGTGTCCTGTTTCCTTGGGACTCCTGCTCCAAACTTGAGAATAGGTAGGAGGTCATCACCTTCGCCGCCGTTCCCGTTCCGGGCGAGAAATCCGATCACCAAATCCATGCTGATTTGGCGATACCCGATCATGACCTGCCGGTGGGATGAGGCGCAACGGGGTAGTGCGCCTTACCGGTAATGCGCCTTGCCGAGGTTCCCTGTGATGCGACGCCGATGGTTGGCCTCATTTAGGACGGAGTTGGCGACGCCGATGGCGAATGTGCCAAACACTCCGCTCCGAAATTAGGGCCCAACTTCTTCGGATTCACTGTCCTGAAGAAGCTTCTCCCACTCGGGTAGTATGTCTTTCAGCTCAATGTCGCTTTGTCTTGCTTCGATGTTCACCTCGGCCTGAAGGACCAAAGGTTCAGGAAAAGAATCCGCAAACACTTTAACACTAAACGAAAGCTTTGTGGATTCTGGACTATATATATAAAATACTGGTTTAATAAGGCGTGTTCGTTGCGGCTGAATGGCCTCCCATTCGAAAGATAGTCTCCATCCTTGATCTGCCCTATGGAGAAACTTGTCAGTATCGAATTTTGTGAGCTTAGACTTTAAATCTTTCCAACGCGCGGACCGGCTCTTTTTCCAAGTGAACATATCATGAGTAGAAAAGAGAGTGAAAGGAATATCGTGTTCTTTTCCTGGAGGAGATGTCATAAGTTCTATGCTATTAGACGTGGTGCTAGCTTCCAATTCAACGTAAAGATTTCGGATGCCAGAAGAACTAGAATTCTCGATCGCTAGAATAACTGGAAAATATGACATTTCTTTTATTACTTCTTCAACGCCACTGGCAAGTTTTTCGCGCTTCTCTTTTGTAATACGAGCAAAATCACTCACGATATAGTGGTAAATAGCATAGTTAAACATATTACCAACAGGCTTTCTGCTCTCAGGCGACAAAAATTCAAGCGACAGGGGAAGCTTTCCAGACGCTTCATTAAGTTGAAGATCCCTCACCTTTAGCTCGATCTGCTTTGAAAGCTTGTCATTAAACTCAATAATTGTCTTGTAAGTTTCGACAAGGCCGTTTGGATATGTTTTCTTCTTGAATTCCATTAACCTTTCGAGTTGGGGTAGGTCGAGCGTATCCGGGTCAATTCCAACCTTGGAAAAGTAGAGCATTATCGGTTTTCCAGTAATTCCCACGCGATCAATTTCTTCGAGGGTCCCACTTTCAGCGATGCCAGTAGGCGATCCCATGCGTGTCCAGAAAACTCCCAAGAGTAAATCGCACTGGTCAACAATGGCTCGATTTATTACTTCTTGTGGACGAGTTCCATATTCGGGCGCAGTGTGGGTTTCCCAACGTAACGGTAGAAGGGCGACTTTGCGAGTGTATGAGTTCAGATCATTCCATTCCTGGATTACCCTCACGGCGATTTTCCGTTCTTCCTCTACGTCCGATGGGGACGCGATGAGAATTCTGTAAACGCGACAATCATATGCCATGGTTCGCCATTCCTCAGAACAAAGTATCACAGGACCGGCCTGTCTCGAACGGCAAACGTGGATTGAGATATCCCAGTTCCGCTTGCATCCCCCAAAATCGATCGATCATTAGACCTTGCCCGTGTGAGAGTCGGAAAATGGCGGTCCAAAGCCTCTCACTAAAATTGAATTTGACATTTTGATAGATAGATATCGCAATATGTTTAAATCTAACGATAGGAATCCGAACATGCTAATCGGGTGCGCCCGAACCTCAACTACCGACCAAATTGCAGGTTAGAGGCCCAGGAACGCGATTTGATCGCCCAGGGATGCGAACGCCTCTTCAAGGAGCAAACGAGTGCCATGGGCCCTCGTAAAGGCCTTGGAAGAGGCAATCTCTTTTGCCGGGCAAGGTGATTGCCTAGTCGTAACGAAAATCTGTTGCCTCGCCCGTTCCGTATCGGCGGCGTCTTCGAGCGGCAATGCGACGCCCCTGTGTGTAGTTCCTTTGGCCTATTCCCTCAGTGCCATTGGCCAGGTTGCGCCAGGCGGGCACAGCGTCATCTGATGCGTGTATAGCATCTTGGAGACGTGCGATGAAAATAGTAACCCTCTTAGCTGTCGCTGGGGCCGTTGCGGTTCTCCCAGCGACCCACGCCGGGGCAAGCCCCGTTTCCGGTCCCCTCCCACCAGTTCACGTTGGTCCGCCGCACGGCCGCGTCATCGTCTTACATGGCGGTCCGGTGCCGGCGGAACCGCCCGGCACAATCGTTATCATTTTACCGCCGCCCCCAGGCTACGCACAGCCCCTGGCGCAGCCGTAGCGCTGTCCAAGGTAAGTCCGCCGAAGTTCCAAGGGGATTGATGCCACACCGCCACATCTCCACCGCTACGGCTCTTGGCCAGCCGTCGCGGTAGACGACGGGACGCGGAACATTTCTAGCGGCCCATATGGACAACATGTCCAAACCTTCCAGGACTCATCGGAAGCGGACAAAAGGACGGACGGACACACCCCCTAGGGGGTGTCCTCGTCCATGTCTTGTCCATTGTCCGAGTCCTCCATGGATTTTGATTTTTTTTAATCTCATGGGCCGCCATGAATGTTCGCGCCCGATGGTCTTGTCGATCTCGCGCGGGGGTTGGCCAGCAATGCGGCGGGTAAGGCATTCTTGGACATGCTCGGCGTGTTCGCGGAATTTGAAACCAACCTACGCCGTGAACGACAAATGGAGGGGATCGCGAAGGCCAAGGCGGCTGGCGTTTATAAGGGGCGACCACCGATCATAGACGTTGAAGCTGTTCGAAAACTCAGGGCCGAGGGAAAAGGCGTCAACGTTATTTCTCATACGCTCAAGATCAGTCGCGCCAGTGTTTATCGGGCGTTGGGGTCGTCGCCACTGACTGGAAACGGCTTTATCACCGCGTAACAGCCCCGTACGTGAGTTTTTCCAACTGTCCAGCACAACAGCAGCCTTTGGCCGAAAACGCGCTGGTGACCCTCGTCGCTCGGAGAGCGAAATGATCTTCACAACCTCGGATTTATGATGACCGGCAAATTTGCCGATCCAGTCGTGGACCCTGACACCGTAAATTGACGTGACCGATAGCGCCCACCGCTCGTGGAGGCCGGGTGGCGGGTCGAATGGGTTCAAGGTTCATCAAGACAGGGACTGGCGCTACCTCACCAACCTGCTTTCCGTTGCGAGGGCGGACAGACTTTTCAGTACCCGTAAATCACTCGGACTTTTCTCCCCGTAATTTTCTCGCCGAGCATACTCCCAAGAAAGGACCGAGAAACGCAACCCACCCCACTTGACCGAGAAGATTCTTGGCGGGTGCGATGCGTCGAGCTCCGCCTGGGCAAAATAAGCCGACGCCTTGCGCAAAATCTCATTGGCTTGCCGAAGCTCGCGATTCTCCCGCTCCAGCGCCTTGATCCGCTCGCGCTCATCCGTCGTCGCGCCCGGGCGCACGCCGGCGTCGCGCTCGGCCTGGCGAACCCAGTTGCGCAGCGTTTCGCCCGAGCAGCCGATCTTCGCCGCGATCGACGCTATCGCCGCCCATTGCGAAGCGTGATCGACCCGGTGCTCCTGCACCATCCGAACCGCCCGCGCCCGCACCTCAGGTGAAAATTTGTTCGACGGCTTCTTGTTCATTTCCATGACCCCATCCTCTCAAGAGTTGGGGCCTCCGGCAAACCCGGGGCGGTTCACTATGACGGCGGACCGGAAACGCTGGCGGCGCTTCGGTTGCTTCCTCTGACTTTGGTGCGTCCCGGGCGAGCTTCGCGCGGCGGATGATCGCGGCGATGGCGTGTTGACGCACGGATCGGCTCCCGCCGTCGTTCGCGCACACCCCAAAGGCCAAGCGTAGCCCTTCTTCGGCAGTGGAAAGCCCATGCCATAGCCTTCGCCAGGCCACACTCCCCAAGCGCCGGGACGAAGGCGCTTTTCCTTCATCAGGTTCGCGTCAATTGACGGGCGGTGCAACGTCGAGACATCGGTCGCCCCCTCCGATTCGGCCGACGCCCCATGTAAGGGTTTTGCGAGGAGTCCTCTATTCGGTGACAGGCCCTAGATGCCAACATATTGTCCAGGAGCCTTCCATGCCGATCAGCACCGCGGAATTCTCGAAGCGCGCCGCCATCTTCATCGCTCTCGCGCTGACGCCGCTCCTCATCTGGTGGCTGTTCGACGTCGTGCTGCTGTTGACCGGCGCCGTCTTATTCGCCGTGTTGCTGCATGTTGTCGCCTGGCCGCTTCGCAAGATGAGACTGCCAAGAGCCTTCGCGCTAGCGATCGCCGGACTGCTGATCCTCGCCGTGATCGCTGGCGTTTTTTATCTCTTCGGCAGCGGCATGGGCGAGGAGTTACAGGAGATCCTGCGCCGCGCCGAGGCGGGACAGAAGCAAATCATCAAGTTGCTGCAGGGCTCGACCTTTGGAAAGATGCTGCTTTCGCATGTCAAGGAGCGCACCTTCTCGCTGCCCGATCTCTTGGAGCGGGCGTTCAGGATCAGCGCGAGTTTCCTGGCCGGCGTGGTGATCGCCATCGTCACCGGCGCCTTCGTCGCCGCCGATCCGGCGCTTTATCGCCAAGGCCTGAGCCTTCTGTTTCCGAAGCCTTATCGCAAGGGCGCCGACGAAACCATCGTCGATCTCGCCGGCGCGCTGAGGCTCTGGATCATCGGTCAGTTTATGGAGATGACGCTCGTCGGCGTCATGGTCGGCGTCGCCGTCTGGTTCGTGGGCCTGCCCTCGCCCTATGCGCTCGCCGCGATCGCGGGCGTCACGCAATTCGTGCCTTATATCGGCCCGATCGTCGCGATGATCCCCTCGGTGCTGGTCGCGACGACCGTCAGCTGGACCGCGCTGGTGTGGACCATCGTCTCCTATCTCCTCATCCACCAGTTCGACGGCTATGTGGTCATGCCGATCATCCAGCAGCGCATGGTGTCCGTGCCGCCGGCGCTCATGTTGTTGAGCATCGTCGCGCTTGGCGAAGCGTTCGGCGTGACGGCGACGGTCTTCGCCGCGCCGATCACCGTGCTGCTCTATGTGCTGGTGACGAAGCTCTACGTGCGCGACACCCTGCACGAGGAGGTCGCCGTGCCGGGCGAGGCTGACGCGCAGGCGCAAGAATTATGAGGCCATGGCGTTTGCCCGGTTCGAGCGGCCCCCTTGGCGCTCGATCACTGGTCAGATCGAAGCGTTCGGCTTCAGTCGCAGCCCACGCGGGACGAGGTGTTGCTCGGCGAGTTCGAACAGGCCCTGAACGGCGAGCGCGAGCAGCGCCGCGGGCACGGCGCCTTCAAGGATCAAGCCAAAATTGTCGAGCCGCACGCCAGCGAAAATCGGTTGACCGTAACCGCCCGCCCCGATCAACGCTCCCAGCGTCGCCGTGCCGACGTTGATCACCGCCGCCGTCTTCATGCCGGCGAGAATCGCGGGCGACGCCAATGGCAGCTCGATTAGCCTGAGCCGCTGCATCGGAGTGAGCCCAAGCGCGATCGCGGAATTGCGGAGCGAAGGCGGAATGTTTGCAAAACCCGAGGCCGTGTTACGAATGATGGGCAACAGGCTGTAAAGGAAGAGCGCCGCGATGGCGGGCGCCGCTCCAATACCAAAGATCGGAATCATGAACACCAGCAGCGCCAGTGACGGGATCGTCTGAAGCACGCTGGCGATAGCCAATATAGCGTGACCGAGCGTTGGCCGCTTCGCGGCGATGACGCCAAGCGGCAGAGCGACGACAATCGCCGCGCCGAGCGAGAGAAGAACCAGGCGGAGATGCTCGATGGTGCGTCGCGCGAGCCGGCTCGTCAGTCCTTCACCGCGCTCGACATTGGCCAATCCAAACGAGGTCGTGAGGAATGCCGCCGCGACTTGCGTTTCCGGCCGTCGATCGATCTTTGCCGCGCCGTTCATTCCGATCATGCTCCGATCGTCGATCGCTCCTTCGAGTCGCAGCATGGCGCCTAGCGCTTTCGGCGCGCGCCGCTCCAAATCGGCGCGGTAGATCAGGACGGCCTGATTATCCGTGAATTGATGACGATCGTCGGCGAGCGTCTCGACGCCGTAATTGGCGACTTCAGGATCCGTCGTGTAGAGGTCGATAACGTCGACCGAGCCGTCGACAAGACCTTTGTACGCGATGTCATGATCCATGCCGCGCGGGTTCACGGCGTTCAGCCCATAGGCTAGACGAATCGCCGGCCATCCGTCCTCGCGGCTCAGGAATTCGTCACTCAGTCCAAACCGGAGCGCGGGATGCCGCGCGAGGTCGGAGATGTTTTCGATCCGCAATCGTTTCGCCGTTTGACGCATCATCCCGAGCGCATAGCTATTGCTGAAGCCGAGAGGGCGGCTCATGCTCAGGTTTCTTGTCGCGAGCGCGCGACGGAGCGAGGCTTCGTCGACAACATCCTCATTCGCCAAAATCTCTCGCTTCAGGGTTCCCGTATATTCCGGGTATATGTCAATCTCGTTCGCCAGCAGCGCGTCCCACAACAGCCGCGTCCCGCCGAGTTCCTGGCGATGCACGACGACGGCGCCGGTCGAGATGGCGAGCTGCGCGGCGAGATCCGCGAGGATCACGGACTCGGTGAATTTTTTCGAGCCGATACGAACCTCCTCGAGCGCGCCTTCGGCCAGAGACGACGCGGCAAGCATGGCCAGGATCGCCGCGAGCAAAAGCCTTTCGCGGACACGCTTCATCCTTGCCTCGCTTGCGCGGCCAGCGCTGGGTCATTCATGGTGGCGAGGCGGCACAATTGAGCATGAACGAACCGAGCGACGAACGGTTCGGCCGGATGCTCGACCAGATCGCGAAATTGGCCCTGCTGAACGATGCGGCCCTCGTGCAGGAGGACGATCGCATCGCCGAAGAACGCCGCTTCGCCAAGGTCATGGGTTACGAGCACCACGGTTTTCGCCAGACCGCGGAATATGCTCTTGAGTTCGGCTTGCAGCTCGGCGCGGATCATGGGATCGAGCGCGCCCAATGGTTCGTCCATGAGGAGAATGTCGGGGTCGAGCATCAATGCGCGCATCAGGGAAACGCGCTGACGCTGCCCTCCGGACAATTCCATCGGAAAGCGATCGAGAGCCGAGGGAGGAAAGCGCGTGAGCGTGCATAGTTCGTCCACCCGCTCACGACGCTGTTTCGGTGGCCAACCGACCTCCTTCGCCATGAGATCGATATTTTGGCGGGCGTTCAAGTGAGGAAATAATCCGCCGTCTTGAATGACGTACCCCATGCGCCTGCGTAAGCGGAAGACCGATCGAGAGGTTAGCGGCTCCGCGTCGATCATTATCGCGCCTTTGTCCGGCGGTTCGAGGCCGATGATCAACGCGAGCAGAGTGGATTTTCCAGAACCCGAAGGTCCGATGAGGGCGGTCGTTTGGGCTTGTCGTATCGTGACGGTGAGGCTGTCGATCACGACCGAGCCGCCATAGGACTTGCTGACGCATTCAAATCGGATCATGGGCGCTTCCGCCTGGCTTGGCGCCATCTCATATAGGGCGACGACGCGGGCCCGCACGGTTCCGCGTTCCCGTGTTCAGTTCGCCTCCAGCCAGTGCAGGCTAAACAGTCGCTTGACATCGCACCACATCGCGCGGGGCGCGAAACCTGCTTTCGCGGCGAGAGAACGAAAGCCATCGATGGTCATTTTGTGGGAATTCTCGGTGTGCACCGCCTCGCCCTCGACGAAGGAAACGGCGCATCCGGCGATCTTCGCTTGCTGACGCGCGGCGCTGACCAAATACATTTCGATGCGCTGAAGCGACGGATTGTAGCAAGCGTGGTGATGGAACCGGGTCAAATCAAAACCGGCGCCAAGCTCCCGGTTGGCCCGCGCCAGCAGGTTTTTGTTGAACGCCGCGGTGAGCCCAGCCGCGTCATTGTAGGCGGCGTGCAGGACCGCGGGGTCCTTGACGAGATCCACGCCTACGAGCAAGCCTCCGCCGCGGAACAGCCGAGCGGCGTTGCGCAGAAAACCGCAGCGTAGCCTCGGTAGTGAAATTGCCGATGGTCGAGCCGGGAAAGAAACCGATGCGTCGCCGCGCGCCGCCCGTCGCTGGCGGCAACACGAACGGTCGTGAAAAATCGGCGATCACCGGCTTGACGATCAGATCAGGATAGTCCGCGTCGATCCGCGCGGCGGATGCGAGAAGGCACTCGCTCGAGATGTCGATCGGCAGATAGGCGCGCGGTCGGACGACGGCGTCGAGCAAGAGTCGCACCTTTCGTCCCGAACCCGCGCCGAATTCGACGAGTTCCGCATCGGCGCCGACGAGCGCGGCGAATTCATCCGCGTGTCGCGCCAGTAGCGCCAGCTCTGTCCGCGCGAGGTAATATTCCGGAACGGCGCAGATTTTTTCGAACAGCGCCGACCCCTCGGCGTCGTAAAAATATTTGCAGGGGATTTGTTTGCGGGTGGCGTTCAGCCCAGCCAACAGCGCGCGGGCGAAATCATCGGCGTCCACCCCTTGGGTTGTCGCGGCGGCTATGGCTGCGTGGCGAGGATTGGAGTCGCTCATGAATCCTCGGCGAGACGAATGCCGCTGAACTGCCAACGTGCGTTCGGCGGAAAGAAATTGCGGTAAGTGGGCCTGATATGCCCATCGGGCGTGGCGCAAGAACCGCCTCGCAACACGATCTGGCCAATCATGAACTTGCCATTGTATTCCGCGGCCACGCCAGAGAACGGTCTAAATCCTGGATAGGGATCGTAGGATGATCGCGTCCACTCCCAGACATCTCCGTAAATCTGATTTAAGCCGGGCCCATCGACGCTTCGCGCCGGATGGGGGCGGGCCGGATCAAGAAAATGCCCAGCGACCGCCTCCGTGGCGGCGGCGGCTTCCCATTCAAACTCCGTGGGCAGCCGTTTACCCGCCCACTCCGCATATGCCGCGGCCTCATAAAGGCTGACATGGGCGACGGGCTCGTCCGGATCGAGCGTCTTGACGCCGTTGAGCGTAAATATTCGCCAGTCGCCATCGTCATCCTTGAACCAATACAACGGCGCCCTCCAGCCTTGCGCGCGCGCGGTCGCCCAGCCGTCCGAAAGCCAGAGCCGCGGCCGATCGTAGCCACGTTCTTCGATGAAGCCGAGATATTCGCCGCAGGTCGTAGGACGCGAGGCGAGGCGATATGGCGCGAGAAGCGCCTTGTGCCGCGGCTTCTCGTTGTCATACGCGAAGGCGTCGCCATCGTGGCCGATGGACACGGCGCCGCCGCGAAAATCAATCCAGCGCATCGGGGCCGCGGGATGAACGGCGGCGATCGCGGGCGGGGCGTAACACGGGAACCCCGGGTTGCGGAAAAAAGCATGCTTGATGTCGGTGAGAATTAATTCCTGATGCTGTTGCTCATGATTGAGGCCAAGATCAATCAGCGCCGCCACGGACGGGCGCACGGCGTCGTTCGCTTTTTGGAAGAGATCGGCCATCGCTTCATCGACGTGGCGCCGGTAGGCTATCACCTCGGCGGCGGACGGCCGCGTTATCAAGCCTCGCTCGGCTCGGGAATGGCGCGGCCCGAGCGCGTCGTAATAGGAATTGAACAGGAACGAATAGCCGCGGTCAACGGGCTTATAGCCTGCATCGAAACGCTCCAGGATGAAGGCCTCGAAAAACCACGCGGTATGGCCGAGGTGCCATTTCGCGGGACTGGCGTCGGGCATCGACTGCACACATTGGTCCTCGGGGCTAAGGCGCGCGGCGAGTTCCTCGGTAAAGCGGCGGATCGCGGCATAGTGCTCCAACAGCGCCGCCCAGGTGTCATGCGCGTAATCGGCAATCTGGCTTGGCATCGCAATTCCCCGTCGCTGACCTTGAACACATTTACCTAGTTTGCGCGCTCAACGTCGGCGCGCATACCGGAACACGACGTGCCCGCGCCGACATCAAAAAGCGGCCAAAGAACGCAGGTCTGTTTAGAAGACGAACGCCCAAAGCCGACCGGAGTTCCAAAATGAGAGACGTCGTTCGATACCAAGGCTAGGCCAATCGCTTCGCCCAGGCTCGTCGCTATTCGAGCGGCGGGGCAGAACAAGCCGACCGTCACGATCGCGCTGGCTCGAAAAATGGAACCTTAGGCCTTGCGCTGCCTTGTTGCATGGAGCCTTCGCAAGGCGTGTTTGGACGTCGGCGCGGCTTCGATCATGCTATTCGAGATCGCGAGCAACGACCGAAACCGCGTTCCGCCAATTTCACCTCGCGTGTAGTATGGCGAGTTGAACCGCTCCGCGACTTTCCAGCACCTCAACCGATACATCGCCTCTGTGACGACGGATTTTAACATCGAGACTCGCCTCTCCTAACCGCAGTCTTCGGATTACTACTTCGTCGAGAGAAGCGGGTAGACGCGGATTTCTCATACGGATTTCACCGGCCTGGGGGTCGAATTCCAGACCAAGCGAGGCCGCGAGCAACGCGAACGGAGTTGCGCTCGCCCAGGCCTGCGGCGAGCAGGCGACAGGATAGAGCGTGGGTCCGCGACCTCGCGCGCGCTGCAAGCCGCAAAACAGCTCTGGGAGGCGTCGAAACTCCATATAGCTCGCCGCCTCGAACAGAGCCGTAAACAGGCGCTCGACAGCTGTCTGTTGGTTGTAGCGGGCGAGGCCGAGCGCGATGAGGCTGTTGTCATGTGGCCAGATCGAGCCGTTGTGGTAGGACATTGGATTGTATCGCGATTGCCCCGACGCAACCGTGCGAATGCCCCAGCCCGAGAAAAATTGTGGCCCCAAAAGATCCTTCGCCACTTGCGCGGCGCGTTCGGCCGAAGCAATCCCGGTGAACAAGACCTGACCCGCATTCGACGTGCGGACGCGGCATGGCTTTTTCGCCCCGTCGAGCGCGAGCGCATAGGTTTGGAGGTCGGAACACCAAAACGCGGATTCGAAGCGCTCGGCCAGGCGCTTTGCCTCTAGCTCCAGCCTGTCCGCATAGACCTGTTGTCCTGTCCGCCGCGCATAGCGTGCGATTGCATGCTTAGCCGCGAAGACGTAGCCTTGAACTTCGCAAAGGGCGATCGGCCCTTTGGCGATGCCGCCGCCAGAATGAAAGATTGCGTCGTGAGAATCTTTCCATCCCTGGTTCAACAGCCCCCGCGGTCCCGCGCGCTCGTATTCAACAAATCCGTCCTGGTCAGGATCACCGCGAGCCATCGATCCATTGCAACGCCGACTCGATTGAAGGCCAAAGTTGCGCAAGCGTCTCGGCATCGCCCGTGCGTTCGAAATAAAGACCGGCGAGCAGCACGAAAAGCGGGGTCGAATCGACGCTGCCATAGTACAGTCCGAACGGAATCTCATGGAGCGCCGCCATTTCGCCGCTGCGCATTTCATGCAGAATTTTTCCAGGCTGGGCATCCGCCTCCGGATCGGTGGTCTTCGCTTGATGGGCGGCAAGGCGCTTCAGCACGCCGCGGGCGACGCCAGGATCGATCCATAGCATTTGCAAAGCGGTGATGAGGCCATCGCGGCCAAATGTCGTCGAATACCAGGGAGTGCCAGCATAAGGATATCGTCCTTCGGGCGTCTCGGTCGTCAACATATGCAGGTCAGCCATCGACCGGCACAACACCTCATTGAAAATCTCGTTCGAGGTCTCGACGGTGGTCGCGTCCGGGGTCGCCGCTTTTAACTCGCGCCGGGCCGCGCGAACGCCGCGGAATAATTGCAACGGCCTAGAGTCGCTGACAGGGTTGCAGTCAACCGTGAGAAAGATCGATCTGGTCCGTCCCGGCAGAAGATCGATGGCGTAGGATGCGCTGGTTAAGTCAAGCGCTTTCGGGACCGGGGCGAATGTCAAGTTTGTGCGTCGCAGCTTGCCGTCGAGGCCCTGATATGTGAGCGCCACCTGATCTGGCGCGATCACGTTACGGACAATGACCCCGCGCTTTTCGCGCCGTAATCCACGCACCTCGAAAAGGTCGGCGAAATCACTGTCGAAGGCGAATGAAAGGCGAACGGCAAGCCGTCGAGCGCCGTAATTGCGTAATCCTACTCTTTGATAGGCGACACCGCGCCACAGGAATGCAGTGCGCAGGATGTGCACCGTATCCTTGGCGAGGATAAGACGCTTCTCGAAGAACAAATCTGGATTTGTGAGATCGACCGTGAGAATGGCGTTATCATCGCTAATATTCGAGCCGAGCAAGAGCGGCTGAAACTCGTTCAACGATAACTCCAGGCGGGATAGGTGTCGTGTGTCCGCGTGAAAAAGCCCGTCCGGACCACCCATCGAGGCGCCGACATCCCCGTGGCTATCGAGAACGATAAAGCTATCATCATATTTCAAGGTGCGCCGAGGCCGCGCCGCCGGCCCGGTCGCGAGAATATAAGATGGCGCCTCGGCGGCCGCGTCCAAGTTCGCGGGCAGATCGATTAACGGCTTCGTTATGGGCGAGTCTGAAGGCATAAGAAAGATTCTGATGTCGTTGGCTGGACTCCGTTCCGGCCCATCCAACATGAACATAGTTCAGGCGACGGAAAGTCGAGGAGGTTTCGTCGATGAGGATCGCCCAGATCGCTCCTTTATGCGAATGCGTGCCGCCCAGGCTCTACGGAGGCACGGAACGTATCGTGTCGTATCTGACCGAGGAGCTTGTCCGGCAAGGGCACGACGTGACGCTGTTCGCCAGCGGCAACTCCAAGACCTTGGCCAAGCTTGTGCCTTGTTGCGACATGGCGCTGCGGCTCAATCCGTCGATCATGGACCCGCTGCCATATCACATCATGATGATAGAACAGGTCCGGCAACAAGCGCACGAGTTCGATATCCTGCACTTCCATGTTGACTATCTGCACGCCCCGTTGGTTCGCCAATTGTCGCGTCCGGCGCTGACGACGCACCATGGCCGGCTGGATTTGCCAGATTTAGCGCGCTTTTACCGGATATTTCACGACATGCCGCTGGTCTCGATCTCAAATGACCAGCGCGGATATTTGCGCCAGGCGCATTGGATCGGCACGGTGCATCATGGGCTGCCATGCGATCTGCTGCCGTTTCAGCCTGCCCCCCGCGGCGGTTATCTCGTGTTCCTCGGCCGGATTTCTCCGGAAAAGCGGCCCGATCTGGCGATCGAGATCGCGGCGAAGGCCGGCGCGCCGCTGAAGATCGCGGCCAAGGTGGACCGGGTCGATCAAGCCTATTGGGACGAAAAAATCCAGCCCATGGTCCGTGCTCATTCGAATGTCCAGTTCATCGGCGAGATCAACGAGAAGGAAAAGGCGGAGCTGCTTGGCAAGGCGGCTGCCTTGCTTTTCCCCATCGACTGGCCGGAACCGTTCGGGCTTGTCATGATCGAGGCGATGGCCTGCGGTACGCCCGTCATCGCGCTGCGTCGCGGATCAGTTCCGGAAATCGTGGAGGAGGGCATATCCGGATTAATCGTTGACAATGTTGAGCAAGCCGTCGCCGCGGTTCGCCGCGTCGCCGAGTTGGACCGCGCCAAGGTTCGCGCGGCATTCGAGCGCCGCTTTACGATCGAGCGCATGGCGAAAGATTACGTCGATATTTATCGTCGCCTTGTCGCGTCGCGCCGTCTATTGCGAAGGGAATCCAGGGGTTTTCTTGAGCCGGTAAGCGGCGGCGGCGCTGAACCCGGCTTTCAATCGGCGAGCTTGTCACGCCAAACCGCGCTCCGGGCTCGCTAACGCAACAGAGCTGCGGCTTTTGCCGCTCCGCGCCGAAGGTCCATCTATCAGAACAAATCTAGCAAGGTGGGCCCGAAGGATAAACATGACCAAGCATGGGCGGGAGGGAAGCTCGGAACGAGAGTTTCTTGACCCATCACGCGCGTGGCGTAGATTTTTCGCCGAGTTTTGGGGTACCTTTCTTCTCGTATTCGTCGTGGCGTGCGGGGACGTCGCGAGCGTGAAGAGTCCGGGTCAAACCACATATCTCGAGGCGGGCGTCGCATCCGGCCTCATGGTCACCGTCGCGATCTATTTTCTGGGCGCGGTCAGTGGCGCGCATCTCAATCCAGCGGTCACCTTCGCCTTTGCCCTTCGGGGGAATTTTCCGTGGTCGCGCGCACCGGGCTATGTCTTGGCGCAGATCCTTGGCGCCATCGCCGCGGCTCTGCTTTTGAGGTGCACATTTGGGCTGGTCGCCGAACTCGGGGCGACAACACCAAAAGCAGGCGTCACGGTCGTTCAGGCTTTCGTAATCGAGGCAGTGCTGACGACGGGCCTCGTCAACACCATTTTGGGAACCGCATCAGGCGCGCGCAACATCGGCACGAATGCGGGCATCGCCATTGGCCTGTATAATGTCGTTGCGAGGCTTTGCGCGGCGGCGCTTACCGGAGCCTCGATGAATCCCGCGCGCTCGCTGGGGCCGGATTTCGTGCGCGGAAATTTTTCGACTTCGCTGATTTACGTGCTCGCGCCTCTCCTTGGCGCCATCATCGGCGTGGCTTTCGAATGGATACTGAAGGGGCCGCCAACTCCGACTGGCGACGTCGCGGCTCAGGGCGAGGAAATAGAGAATGAAGGCGGGGGTGGCGAGGCTTAAGTGGGCTAGATATGGACCTTGATAAGAACTCAAACTCTCATAGATCCTTGCCAAGGAAGCGCGCGATTGCGAGGCGGCGGTGAATAAAAGTCTGGAAATGTTGTCGAGCGTTGATCCCGACACCGACGAGGTTCTCGCCGTTGTGGAGAGTCCAAGGGGGAGCAGGAATAAATACGATTACGATCCGAAATGCCGAGCCTTCCGACTTGCAAGCGTCCTACCCCAGGGAATGGTCTTTCCTTTCGATTTCGGATTCGTTCCGTCGACGAAGGCCGCCGACGGCGATCCGCTCGACATCATGATCTTGATGGACGAAGCGGCGCCCGCTGGCTGCATAATTCCAGTACGCATCATTGGGGCGATCGAGGCTGAACAACGCAAGAAGGGAGAGGATTGGATCAGGAACGATCGCTTATTGGGCGTGAGCGTTCACGCCCATGCCCACGCCTGCGTCGAGGCGCTGAGTGACTTGAACCCCGATCTCATTGCTCAGCTCGAAGCGTTTTTTGCTCAGTATAACCGTCTCAAAAACGTGGAATTTCGGGTCATCGATCGCGTCGGACCCAAAAAAGCGCATAAATTGTTGGCGGAAGCCAAAAATTGAAGCGCTTCCGCGCGCCATTGTGGAGCCGGGTCGCAATCGCAAACCTCGCCGTTCGAAACCAAATACGCTCGCGTCGTTCGCGGAAGGAATGCGCGCAGGGCGACGGCGGCATGAATCCATATTTCCTTGGCTACTTCATCGCCCCATTTAGGTGAAAGGGTTCGGGCCGGGCTGCCGCCCAATGCTCAAGGTTATGTCATGCCCAAGCAAAGTGAAGTGGAGATCAAGCTGCGCCTTGATCCGGAGAAGATACGGAAATTCGCCAACTTGGAACGCCTCGCCGGCGTCGACCCTTTAAAGAAGCACTACCGCACAATCTATTTTGACGACAACAAACATCATCTGTTCAAAAACGGATTTGAATTGCGCGTTCGTCAAGACGGCCACAATTCAATTCAAACCCTGAAGACGGCGGCATCCGTCGATCGTGGCGAGTGGGAAAGGGAAGCCGCGGACGGCGAGCCGTCGCTCGAAGGCGTCGAAGGCGCTGGGCTCGAAAAGCTCAGGCGGCGCCGGATTGCGTTGCGTCGCATGTTCTCGCTCGAAGTGGACCGCGGGACTTGGAGCCTGCGTCGCGACGGCGCCTGTATCGAAGTAGCGCTGGATGAAGGAAAAATGGAGGCCGGCGGACGCGAGCGGCCAATCCGTCAAGCCGAACTGGAACTCAAGAGCGGCGAGCCGGACTATCTTTACGAACTCGCGCAAAAAATCTGCAAGGAAAGCGCGGCGACGCCTTTTTTCGTTAGCAAGGGCGCCCTTGGCTATCGATTGGCCGATAGACTCGACGACGCGCCAGCGCGTGGCTTGACACTCCATTTCGAGGGCGATGCTTCGGTCGCGGATGCGTTTCAAGCGATCGTCGATGCGTGTCTAAAGCAATTTTCACTCAATGAAGAGCTCTTGGAGACCGCAATCGACACCGAAGCCGTGCACCAGGCGCGTGTCGCGATCAGGCGTTTGCGCGCCGCTTTTTCGATGTTCAAGGACGTGGTTGTCGGAGAAGACGCGGATGCAGCGAGGCGCGATTTAAAATGGTTGTCTAAACTCTTGGGCGAGGCGCGCGATCTCGATGTGTTCCTCGAGAATCCGATGAAACAAGTCGCGCTTGAGCATCCGGACGTCCCGGGAGCGCGGGAGCTTGCGCGAAGGTTGGAGTTGATGCGGGATCGGGCTCGTCATCGACTTGACGGCGCGCTGCATTCGGACCGCTTTCGCGCGCTGCTGCTGGGCGTCGCGCGCTGCGCGCATCACGGTGCGTGGCGGCGCGGCGACGACGGGCGGTTTACGGACTTCGCGCTCGACACGCTTGAGCAACGTCTCAATTCGGTGAGAAGGAAGCGCAAGGCTGCGCGGGGACTGGACGCGCACAAGCGTCACCGCTTGCGGATCAAGGCAAAGAAGCTGCGGTACATGTTCGAATTTTTGAAGCCGGTTGCGTCGCGCAAGGCTCTTGGCGCGGTCTTGGATCGACTCGAGCGGCTGCAGGATCTTTTGGGCGCCCTCAATGACGTAATTGCCGGGGAACGATTGCTCGGACAGCTGGTGGAGAAATCGCGGGCGCCTGTCGTCAGCTTCGCCGCAAACCTGGTTCGCGAAACGATGGCGGTTTCTCCAAAGATCAAGCGAAAGGCGATCAAAACACATGCCGGTTTGCGCCGCTTGCCGCCCTTTGTGCGCGGTTGATGAAAGAGGCGCCGGCAGTGAAGGTCCAGAGCGCTCGCGCTGCCCATACGCCTCATCGATCGATCTCGCCGAAGACAATGTCGAGCGAGCCCACGATCGCCGAGACGTCGGCCAGCATATGGCCTCGCGTAAGGTAATCTGTCGCGGCAAGGTGGGCGAAGGACGGCGCTCTAATTTTGCATCTGTACGGTCTGTTGGTTCCATCGGAGACGAGGTAGACTCCAAATTCTCCCTTGGGCGCTTCGACGGCGGCATAGACCTCGCCCGCGGGCACGTGGAATCCCTCGCTGTATAATTTAAATTGTTCGATCATCGCCTCCATCGAGCGTTTCATTACGGCGCGCTTCGGCGGCACGATCTTATGATCGTTCACCGCGATTGGTCCCGCGCCTTCTTTCGAGGCTAACTTGTCCAGGCACTGCTTCATGATCCGCGTCGACTGCCGCATCTCCGCCATGCGGATGCAGTAACGGTCGTAGCAATCTCCGTGCTCGGCGACGGGGATGCCGAAATCCAATTCCTCGTAACATTCGTAAGGCTGCGCTTTGCGCAAATCCCACGCGGCGCCGCAGCTCCGGACGAACACGCCGGAAAAACCCAGCGCCCATGCGTCGTCGAGCGTCACAACCCCGATGTCGACGTTTCGCTGTTTGAAGATGCGATTGTCTGTAAGCAAGACTTCGAGATCGTCGCAGACTTTCAAGAATGGGTCGCAGAACGCGTAGATGTCCTCGAGAAGCTTTTGGGGCAGATCCTGATGAACGCCGCCAATACGGAAATAGTTGGCGTGCATGCGCGCGCCCGAGGCGCGCTCATAGAAAACCATCAGCTTTTCTCGCTCTTCGAAACCCCATAAGTTCGGGGTGAGCGCGCCAATGTCCGACGCCTGCGTGGTGATGTTGAGCAGATGGGAAAGAAGCCGACCGATCTCGCAAAAGAGCACTCGGATGAGCTGCGCTCGCTTTGGAAGCTCGAGCCCCAGCAGCCTCTCCGCCGCGAGACAGAAGGCGTGCTCTTGATTCATCGGAGCGACATAATCCAGCCGATCGAAATAGGGCAGCGCTTGCAGGTACGTCTTGTTCTCGATGAGCTTCTCGGTGCCGCGATGCAAAAACCCGACATGGGGATCGACGCGAGTAACCACTTCCCCGTCAAGTTCGAGCACGAGTCGGAGCACGCCGTGAGCCGCCGGATGCACCGGTCCGAAATTTACCGTGAAGTGGCGTTCCGATTCGAGGCTCATGACGAGACGCCCACGTGATCACACAAACTAACGCCGTCAAAAGGTGGAGGTTCCCTCCATAATGAAGAGTGGGTTGAGGAGCGCACGCCGCGCGCGGACCAACGGTCACCGCCGCGCGGCCTGGCGCGGCGCCGCCAGTCTCCTTCTCGCGCGTGGAAGGCTGGCAACTTAAGAATAACCATCGCTCTTATGAGAATCGGGTGCGATTTATTGCCAAGGTCATGCGCAAATCAGTTCCCTTCAGAATCTTTTTCGCAAAACGCAGGAACAATACCATTTGCGGGTCGTTTTGACAGGCGCCTATCCGAACCTCTCGCCTCTTCCAAAGCAGCGCGGGCGCCAAATATCCAAGCCACCGTTTAAGCATCAATCGCAGCCTTGGCCCGGGTTTGTGCGCGGCGCGCAAGCGACACGCCCCATAGCAGGTCGTCAAGTCCTCGCGGGCATCCGCGTCGAGATTACGGAAGGCCGCACAACAGCGCGGGGCCTTAAGAAGCGTCAGCCGAAATCCGATCTAGTGGCGCAACAACTTGCCAGACGCATCCGGTCGGTGGGTATTCGACGCGCACCGCCCCCTTTATCGCCAGCGCCAACATTTGCGTCATGACCCTATAGCCAAAGCCATGGTGAATTGCCGTCGGCGGTGGCGGACCGTCTTGCTCCTTCCAGAGAAGCTCAAGATTGTTTTCCGCAATTCTCCAGCGAACCGAGAGTGCGCCGCCAGCGCTGGAAAAAGCCCCGTATTTGCTGGCGTTGGTGGCGAGTTCATGCAAGGCCATGCTGATGGGCTTGGCGGCGGTCTCCGCCAGGCGAAGCGTGGGGCCGTCTATGCTGATCCGAGACTCCCTTCCGATCATGTAACAATCCAGATGGCGACGGATCAGCTGCTCAAGATCGACGCTGGTCCACTTCGACTGGACAAGAAGATCATGACACTCCGAGAGCCCTACCAGGCGTTCCCCGAACCGCTTCACAAACGTCTCCGTATCGCCTTGGAAGGCGCTGAGATTGGCGATGGCTTGCACCACTGAAAGCATGTTTTTCGCGCGATGATCTGCTTCTCTCATCAAGAACTGGATTTGCGCCTCCGCGAGTTTGCGCTCGGTAATGTCGCTTGCAATGACGGCAATAGCGTTCGCGCCCTGGACAGTGCTTATGGCCGACATCCCGACGGACATCTCGATTTGACCGCCGTCCTTTCTGAAGCATCTGGCGTCGAACCGAACCACTTCGCCATGCGCGACGCGCTCAAGCACCTCAGGGAGCTGTTCGCGTTGTTCGAGAGGCAGCAGCATGGCGATGTCATGGCCGATCGCCTGCCGCGGCGTATAACCCAACAGACGCTCGGCCGCGGCGTTCCAGCTAGCAATGGCGCCATCGCGTCCGATCGAAAAAATGGCGTCTGGCGAAGAACCGACAATCGCCTCGTGAACGAGGCGCAGCTCCTGGCGGGTAAGGTCCGTCACCACCAGGCAATGCAGAGCTTCTCCATCGACTGTCAGACGCGTGGACGAAACAAGCGTATGCACAACTTCGCCGCCTGCGGTTCGAAGCTGAATTTCATAACCACCGCGAGCTGTCCTGGCCAGAAGCTCGGACGTCTGCGAATTAGCCGTTCGCTCGGCGAAATGTTCGGCGATAAAGCCGCCGATTACCCGCTCGCGCGGTCGTTGCAGCATGCGGGCAAAGGCGGCGTTGCAGTAAAGAATGACGCCCTCGGTCGAAAGCGTGAGAGCGCCTTCCGACATTTGCTCTATCAGCTGACGATAGGGGTCCGACGCGCTTTTGAGCGTATATACCGCGGGAGCCGCGCCGCCGTTTACGACAATCGCGTCAACCTCGCCGGCGCGAATCGCACGCAGCATTTCTTCAGCCTCGGCTAAACGCCCGCGGAGGTTCTCGAGCTCGGCCGATGAGTTCATCACTGCATCCAACAACGCTCACTCCACTTTAAGCGAGGCGAGCTGCTGCTTGTCGGACATATCGCCAAACAACAACCGCACGGGCTTGGGATTGGAGCGGACCAGCGTCGGCGACACCACGACATTCGCCGGCTGCGCTCGCTCCGGGTGTTCATAAAGATCAACAATTTCGAGATCGAAAATTCCCGGTTCGCTTTCGCAAAAAGCCCGGACATTGGCCACGGCGCGCAGGGATCGGGGAGTGCTCCCTGTGATGAATAGCGTGAGCGCGTGACGGGGAGTTGCCATCAGTGAACCGATCAACTAGCCGCGCGCGGGCGAATGTCCAGTCCGACAAGAACGCGTTCCTCGTTGGAAAGATCTCCGATGATTTTCATTATAGGCTCCGGCAGCCGCCGAACCAGGGTCGGAAT
>CAVQBO010000034.1:0-12687 GCA_963710695.1 uncultured Alphaproteobacteria bacterium
CGCAGCGGCACGACATTCGGGCCCGAAAACTCGGGCTCCCGCTGGGGCGGCGGCGCTTGGGGCTCGGCTGCCATTTCGACCGTCTCCGGCGGCGTGATTTCCGGCGCGGCGTCGGGCATGGCGGTCGGCGTCGCCTGCGACAGGCGCAACCGCCAAAGCCCTGAAAACCCGCCGAGAAACCGCGTCGGCGTCGTAAATCGGCAGCGCGCCGAGCGTCGTCGGGAGCGGCAGGCGGGGTCTTCGCCCGGCCAGTCGACCAAGACGCCGCTCCAAGACTTGCGCGTCGCGAGAGCGGCCGCGAAGGCGGGGTCGAGCGCCATCTCCTTGGACGTCTCCTCGACGCCGCGCCCAAGCAGATCGGCGTATCGCGCGCCGACGACATCGCCGAGCACATGCGTCACGTCGACGAAACGGCCGGCGGCGTCGGTTTTCCAAAGGAAATCGCGGGGCGGCTTCCCCATGCCGCTCGGCGAGCCGCGCGCGCAACTCGGCGAGCGCCGGATCGGCGGGCGTCTCCTCCGCCTCGATTTTGGGGGCGGGCGGCTCCGGAATCGCGTCCGGCGCGGGCTCTGGCGGGGCGCCGCGTCGTCGGCGCGCAGGCCGAGCGCGGCGACGGCGAAGCAGGGCGTGTCGTTGCTCTCGAACAGGCGGCGGCAAAGAATGGTGATGGTCTGGACGCCGGCGCCGAGGTCGATCGATAGGCGCTCCAGGCGCGGCGCGCCGGAGCCGCGCAAACGGTCGATCGCCGCCGCGAGCCCGCGCTCGCCGCCGGTCAGCAGCCGCGCGGCGGGGTCGGCCCCGAATACCGCCGCCGCCGCCGCGTTAGCGTAAACGACGCGCGGCGGCGTCCCCATGACCGCGGAGAATCGGCGCGCCCGAGGCCTCGAGCGAGGTGAAGGCGGGATCGGCGGCGATCAGCGCCGCCGTGGAGTTACGCTCGTCCTCGAACATCTTGAACTCGCTTGCCTTGTTGACGCATTGACGAAGCCCCCGCGACGGACGCCGGGCAAGCGACCGCCGTCGCGCCAGCGTCGCTCTCGGTTAACGGGAACTTAATCGCTCGCCGCTTCGCGGTCTATCCGAGCTCATGGTTTTTTAACCGAAATGGCAATTCATGGTGAATGGTGGGAGGGGTCGGCGTTAACTTTTGCTGACGCCCCGACGCCGCCCGTGGGTGGAAATCAAGAATTTTGCATGCCCGCTTTTTTGGCCGAAAATCGAGGTGTTTTGAAAAAGCGGTTCCGCCGCAGCGCCACGAACCATATCCAAGCAACATATGCGTGTCGCGCTACGGGGAGTTTTGGCGGGCGAAGGCTAATCGCGGGGACGATAGGCGACTTCTACCAAGATTGGCCCGGGCGCGTGGCAATGGAATGTCAGCGCGCCGCCAATTTCGGCGGGGTGACGAATGATCGGGACGACTGCCGCGGCAAGACGCCCATGCGTCTCGTATAATTCATGTTCGCTGTCGACGTTAAATCCGATGTGAAAACCGGTCGGGTAGTTCAATTTTTCACCGTCGGGCAGTGGGCTGAGCGTAAGGGCGAAAAGTGTCCTCATCCAAAAGGACGGTCTGTCCCGTCGTCACGTGCAAAGATGCGCCGAAATCCGAAGTGCTTTTCAAAAAATGAGCGGGTAGCAGGGACATCGGTTGTGGGGATGTCGATATGATAAATTCAT
The DNA here is from genome assembly GCA_963710695.1 of uncultured Alphaproteobacteria bacterium. Taxonomy (GTDB): domain Bacteria; phylum Pseudomonadota; class Alphaproteobacteria; order Rhizobiales; family Beijerinckiaceae; genus Methylocystis. The sequence goes on from CAVQBO010000034.1 coordinate 1,681, forward strand.
GATGGTTCCTCTATTCAAGCTTAAAGATAGGCTCGCTGGAACCATCGAAGGCAAACAGCCCGCAGCATGACCCAACAGGCCTGCCGCAACCATGCGGCACGCTTGTCATGAGGTATCTGCATCACAAGCGCGGAGTCTTCCGTGAGGAATAGCCGGGCTTACCTAACCGGCATGCTCCTTCTCGACACGGAAAGATGACCTCGCGTCCCGCAGCATGTCAAGCAAGAACCAGATGGCCCGTTTGGCCACGCCGCGCGTAGTGCAAATCTCAATATTTTTGCAACGAACATCGCGGTCATTCATATCAACGAGTTAGCTTGTGCAGAAGTTATGTGCGAAATCCCCGGTGATTTCCGCCCCCCGCGCAAAGCCGAAATATCAAATTGGCCCACTACCGGAACGACCGGCATCCCTTCTCCCGCGAGTGGGAGAGGGGAGCCTCAGCGCTTAAGGCTTCGGCTTTGAATAAGCCATCCGCGAAAACCCTGGCAGCGGCCACGGCTGCGGCCCGGTCCATGGACCCGCCTCATAACCCCGCCTAATTCGCGGGCGAAAAAACGTCTGACCGGATCTGTTTCAGACTCGCGTCTTTCATGAACAAATCGCGCTTGAGCCGGCTGACCAGTCCCTCACCCCCGCACAAAAAAAATGCGGTTTCCTTCAGCGCTCGCTCCTGCTCCAGCACAGCGGCCGCGACGTCGCCGCCTTCGAGCCCCGGTTCGCTCAGGGCTCGCGGAACATAGGTGAAGTTCTCGCGCTTTGCCGCGAGCGCCTCCAGCGGATCATGGAGGTACAGGCCCGCGCGCTCGCGCGCGCCATGATAGAGCCGGATCGGCCCATGATGACCGCGCCGAAGCGCGTCGCGAAAATGCCCATGAGCGGCGCGAGGCCGGTGCCGGCGCCGACCAGCGTCAATGGCTGGCCAGGATCGACGCCCTCGTAGAAGCAGGTTCCCAGCGGGCCGGCGACGTGGAGGCGGTCGCCTGGAGACAATTGCTCGGAGACGAAATCGCTCATTCTCCCCCGCGATGAAGTCGGATATGAAGTTCGACATGGGGTCTTCTTCCGGCACGCTTGCGATTGAATAGTGCCGGCCGAGCCCTTCGGCGTGATCAGTTCAAGGAATGGCCCGGACGGTAGCTGAAGTCCGGCCATGCTCCAAATATAGCCGCGCAACGTCGCCCGAAAGACGATCTATCGCGCGCACGATGACCTCGGAGCGGGCCGCCGCCTCGTCCGTCGGGATGACGGTAAAGGGCGTCTTGGGGACGCAGACACAGGCTAGAAAGTAGCCCTGAGCCTTCTGCGCCTCCGTCAGACCCTCCTGCGCCGCGGCGGGAGGAGTGCCCTCGACGGCGCGGTGCAAGCAGGTTTGGCAAACGCCAGCGCGGCACGAATGAGGAGCGTCTATCTCGGCTCTTAGCAGCGCCGAAAGAACGTCCTCACCCGGCTCGATATCGATGGCCGCGCTCCGGTAGGTCAGCATGGTCATGCTCGCCACATCAACGGTCTAGAACGTCGCGCGCACGGAATTAGCGAGCGCCGCGACTTCCAGCACGTCTTTCTCGGCAACGCCGAGCTGGCGAGGGTGCCCGACAGATTTCAACGACCGCATCGACGTGCATGTCGTTCAAGCCCTTGGCGACGAGCTTCTTATGCGCTTCGCGCATGTCCTTGCCGGTGTATTTATTGGGGCCGCCAAAGGCCATCGTCAGAAAGGACTTTTGCTTTGCGATCTGCTCTTCCATATTCACATTATCGAAAAAGCGAGCAATGCGGCCGTCGGCGAGCACCCTGCGATAGAAGATGTCGACCGCGGCGTCGACGGCCGGCGCGCCTCCGAGGCGTTCATACAATGTGGGCATTTCCCTCTCCCTTGTTTAAAGATGCATATCACGTGCATCTTTAGCGCCGGGACCGGGATAATGCAAGAGGGGGCGGAAGATGCGTTTGACACTTCACAGCGATTTCGCCCTGCGAACGCTGATCTTCCTTGCCGTCGCCGAAGAGCGCGGGGCCACGATCCCCGAGATCGCGGCGGCCTATGCGATCTCGGAAAACCACTTGCGCAAGGTGGTGGGGCGCTTGATCGAGAGTGGCTCGTGGAGGCGACGAGAGGGCGTGGCGGCGGGTTACGGCTGGCCGTTCCGGCGTCGCAGATTTCGATTGGGGCGGCCGTGCGCAAGCTCGAAAGCGATTTCGCGCTCGCCGAGTGCATGGGCGCCGCCCCCGAAAGCTGCGTGATCACGGGTCGCTGCGGCTTGCGAGCGAAAATCTCAAGGAAGCGCTGAACGCCTTCTTCCAGACGCTCGACCGCTACAGGCTCGCGGACGCGATCAGTGGCTCGCGCGGGCTGGAACAGGCGCTCGGGATTGACGCGGCGCCACAACGCGGGATAACCAGCGCGTTTCATGCATCGTGAAATCAAGGACGCGCGAAAACTCACGCATCAATATAGCATGCCGACGCAAAATCTCTTGCTCGAAACAGATCCGCCCCTTCTCCATGCCGACGTGCAGCTCGATTTGACACTGGGCGACTTCCGCGTCCAGCTCGGCTTCCAACTGGCGGATATTGTCTATCATATCATTGATATGGGCTGTCATTGGGCAATTTCCGGTCGGTTGGCGAGCGGTCTCGGGGCCGACCGTGATGTAAGCCGGCTGCGAACGTGAGACGTCCGGCGCGGCGACAACAAAAGCAGAGTTTTCCCCAATATCGCGGCGCCCCGCCGAAATAGCCGCAAGCGGAGCGACGGCGCGGCGCGATTTTTTATCAGGGCTTAAATGCAGCGCACAATTTATGTTGCATCGCACAATTAAGTCGGTAATATTACGTCGGTTCGTCGCAAAGGCGTCGGCGCGCGAGCTAAAATTTTCGCGGCGGGGTGGGTCGCTCCTCGCCGCGGACGCCGTTCGTCAAAGGGAGAAAATTAGATGACCAGCCCGAGCTATCAGATTCCGACCGAAGTCCGTGAATTCGCGGAAAAGAGCGTCGAGCAGGCCCGCAAGGCCTTCGAAGGTTTTCGGGCGCCGCGCAGAAGGCGATCGCCGCCGTCGACACCTCGGCTATTCCCGCCGCCGCCGGCGCCAAGGTAGTCGGCGCGACCGCGCTCGGCTACGCCGAGGCCAATGTCAAGGCGGCTTTCGACCTCGCCACGAAGCTGGTGCAGGCCAAGGACGTGCAGGAAGTCCTGACGCTCCAGACCGAATTCGCCAAGAGCCAGTTCGCCGCCTTCCAGGAGCAGACCAAGGACTGGCGCCGCCTTCCAGGAGCAGACCAAGGAGATCGGCGCCGCCTTCACCAAGGCCGCGAGCCCCAAGTAAGCGTTCAAATTCGAGGCGGCCCGCGACGACGGCGTTGGAGTTCTTGAGCGAGGCGTCGCCTTCGAAGACATTCAACAACGAAGTCCAAGACGATGACCGTGAATAAGCCAAACAATAAGTCCAAATGGACAGCCGCCGGCGCCGCCGCCAAAACGGCCGAGCCAGCCAAGACGGCCGAGCCAACCAAAGAGCGCGCCGGAGGCTCCCGCCCCCGCCGCCGCCAAGAGCGCGCCGGTCGCGCCTTCCGTTAAGAGCGAGCCCGTCGCCCCCGCGCCCGCCCAGCAGGTCCCGATCGAGAGCGCCGCGGTCGACGAAGCGGTTATCGCCGCCGCGCTCGCGCCGCAAGCTCCCGACGCGCCGGAAGCGTCGGCCTTCGTGGAGGTCGTGGAGTTGGAAGCAGCTCCGGTCGTCGCGGCGCAAGAGAGCGTGGCGGGATTTGCGATCTCGGCCTCGACGCCAATCGCGACGCCCGAGGCCGCCGCCTGGGCCTTTAAGAGCGTGGAGCTCTGGAGCGAGAACGCTCAGGCGATGATGGGCTTCGCTTCGGCGCTCGGCAAGGCGAAGAGCCTGACCGAGGTCGTCGAGTTGCAGTCGCGTTTCGCCACCGAGCGTTTCAATCGCTTCGCGAAGCTCGCCGGCGAAGTCGTGCCGCCGCCAAAATTCTTCTTCTTCGCGGCATGAGCGCGAATCCTTCTCCCGTATACGGGAGAAGGATTGCGTCCGGCTCACAGCGTCGCGGCGATCAGCGCGCGCAGCGTCGGCGTCGCGTCCGGCATGATCCCGAACCAGTCGCGAAAAGCCGGGCGCGCCTGATGCAGCAGCATGCCGAGTCCGTCGACGGGCGTGAGGCCGGCCCGGCGCGCCGCCGACAAAAGCGGCGTCTCCAGCGGCGCGTAGACGATATCCGCGACGAGCGCGTTCGAGGGCAGCGCGTCCAGCGCTATGTCGAGCGGCGGCTGGCCGATCATGCCCTGGCTCGTGGCGTTGACCAGCAGTCCCGCGCCCGAAAGCGCGTCGCGGCGCTCTTCCCAGGGATAGGCCGCGACCGGCGGACCGAAATCGCCGGCGAGCGCCTCCGCGCGGCCGAGGGTGCGATTGAACAGCCTGATCTCGTTGGCGCCGGCGTCGATCAGCCCGGCGACGATGGCGCGGGCGCCGCCGCCGGCGCCGAGCACCACGGCGGGCGCGGCGTCGGCCCGCCAGCGCGGCGCCGCCGCGCGCAGCGAGGCGGTGAAGCCGAAGCCGTCGTAATTGCGGCCGGTCAGCGAGCCGTCCGCCTCGACCACGACGCAATTGATCGCGCCGATGCGCGCGGCCGCCGGATCGAGCCCGTCGACCAGCTTCATCGCCGCCTCCTTATGCGGGATGGTCAGATTGCAGCCTGAAAAACCCAGGGGCCCCAGCGCCCGCAGCGCCGCGCCGAGCTTGCCGGGCTCGATCGCCAAAGGCGCGTAGAAGCCCTCAAGCCCGTGCAATTTAAGCCAGTAATTATAAATCTTAGGCGATCGCGAATGAGCGATGGGCCAGCCCATCACCCCGGCGAGGAAAAAGCGATGGTGGATGTGCATTGGGCCTCCTCGGTGCGCCCCGCGAGCGCCGCGAAAAGCGCGTCGTCCTCGTTCACGCCGGCGTTGCCGGTGGTCAGCAATTTTTCGCCGTAAAAGATCGAATTCGCGCCGGCGACGAGACAAAAAATCTGCGCCTCGCGCGATAGGAAGGAGCGGCCCGCCGACAGCCGCACGCGCGACTTCGGCATGACGATGCGCGTCGTCGCGATCATGCGAACGAGATCGAGCGAATCGAGCGGCGGGCGGCCCGCCAGCGGCGTGCCCTCGACGGCGACCAGCGTGTTGATCGGCACGCTCTCGGGGTGCGGGTCGAAGCCGGCGAGCACGGCCAGCATGCCGGCGCGGTCCTTGACGCTCTCGCCCATGCCGATGATGCCGCCGCAGCACATCTCCAGCCCCGCGCCGCGCACGGCCTTCAGCGTCTCCAGCCGGTCCTCGTAGGTGCGGGTGGTGATGATCTCGCCGTAAAACTCCGGCCCGGTGTCGAGATTGTGGTTATATGCCGTCAGCCCGGCCTCGGCGAGGCTCTTGGCCTGCTCGGCGTCGACCATGCCGAGCGTGACGCAGGCCTCCATGCCCAGCGCCCGCACGCCGCGCACCATCTCCACGACGGCGTCGAAGCGCGGCCCGCGCGGCGCCGAGCGCCAGGCCGCGCCCATGCAGAAGCGGTCGGCCCCGGCCTCGCGCGCCGTCCTGGCGGCGCCGAGCACCTCCTCGACGCCGAGAAGATCGACGCGATCGAGCTTGACCTCGCGGTGATGCGCCGATTGCGGGCAATAGGAGCAATCCTCCGGGCAGCCGCCGGTCTTGATCGACAGCAGCGCCGCCTTTTGCACGTCGCTGGGATCGAAATGGCGACGATGCGCGGCGTTCGCCCGCGCGACCAGATCGAGCAGGGGAAAATCATGGATCGCGACGATTTCGTCGACGCTCCAGTCGTGGCGCAGGTCAAACTCCGCGGGAGCGTTCATTGCGCCTTGCCTCTTCTGGTTTTGCGATTGTCTTGCGCGATGGCGCCGGCGGGAGTCTTGGTCTTGGCGCGTTGCAGGATCGCATAAACGGCGTAAAGCGCCAGCGCCACGTCGAAACCGGCGTTGGCCAGCGCGAATGGCCCCGGCGTGAACACGGCGCCCGAACCATTGTAATGGAACACGACCGCCCAAAGCGGATGCAGCGCGAGGCCGACCACGAGGAACCAGGGCGAGAAGATGATCGACATATAGGCCAGCGAGCCGAAGATCGCGACGCCGGTCATCTCCACCGCGACCCAGCTATTGGGGTCGAGCGAGCGAAAGGCGAAGCCGACGTAAAGAAAGGCGACGGCGATCAGCGCGTAGGCGGAGACGCGCAAGGGGTTCTGCTTGCCCCACAGCGCCAGGAACAACAGCCCGGCCGCGAAAGCGACGCCAAGGGTGGTGAATATGCCGATTTCGATTGGGTCTAACATGTCTGAACCGTTTTTCCGTCGCGCCGCCGCACTGGTCTATATGACGGAGCCGCGACGCGAACAAGGGCGGGGAAGGGGGCGCGCCTCCCTTCTCCCGTTTACGGGAGAAGGTGGCCCCGCGAAGCGGGGTCGGATGAGGGACCGCGCGGCGCCCCACGCCCCGCCGCTTGCGCTGCTGCCGGCGGCGGCGCCATCTTGAGCGGCGCGGAGATTTGAGATGAGCGACGATGTTGAGAGGGCGATTTGGATTTAAGGATAGCACGTGAAGAAGCAAGGGCCTCGAAAAGTGGCTGAATACGCAGTCGCGGGAGGTGTCCGTCATCATCGCCGCGCGCGCCGCCTTGCGCGTGCTGCCGGCTCTCGGCGCGGGAGCTTTCGGCGAAGGACGCGGGAGCGATATGGCGCGTTGATCTCCACGCTGTTCCGGGCTGCCGCATTGGCGTGGGTCGCGGCCAAATATCCGACTCCGCGCCGATGAGCTGGCGCCCTGCCGCTGCCACGCGAGCCGCCGCAAACGCCGCGTGGCTACGCCGGCGACGCCGCTACGCTCATGCCGCCCCAGCTGCCCAGGGCAACGCCGCCTATAGCGCTTCGCTGCTCCGACGCCACAATGCCGCATCGCGCCTCCGCCGCCGCTGAGGCTGCCGCCCGCGCTGTTTATACCGCCGCTACCCGCTCTCGGCGACGCCGCTTGGCGTCGCCGCTATCCAGGACGCAAAATTTCTTAGCCGGCGGCGCGATCGCGGAATTGGCGGATCGCCGCTTTGGCCGGATGGAACGCCGCCTGATCTTTGAACGATGGGTCAAAATGATAGCCGCCTTGCCGCCGGGCGAGGATTGGGAGGTCTGGACCCGCTGGTATGACGAACGCCTCAAAGGCGGCCCCTCGCGCGGCGAGGCTTACGAACTCGTCTTCGCGACCGTTCCCGAGGAAGTTTGGGTCAAAGGCCCTGCGGCGGCCAATCGTTGGATCAAGGAGCATTTGCCGAAGGAGCCCCTTCATCGAATCCAACACCGACCGTTCGCATACGGGATCAGTGGGAGTTATTGGGGGAAAAGCTTATGGGAAACGAGAGCATTTGCTAACGGAAAAGCCCGATGAACTCCCGCCCATTGAAACTTGCCCACGCAAATCGCCGCCGCCGCGCAATTCTCCGAGGGCGGGCAGGGCCAATCGACGTTGCGCGCGACCCCGCGAGCAGCGATCCGAGCGAAATCGAAGATCAACGCGAGCATTACGCGGAAGCGCGGCAAAAGGCGCTCGATCTTCAGTCGCTCGGCGGCAATTTTTTGGGCGACGATCTGCACACGACGCGTGTCACGGCTGCTGGAAGTTCTGCCCGACGACATGGACGCGCTGTCCATTGTGAAGGCTCATGGCACCGCGCCAACAGCTTGCGCGAGCGGCTCGCCGATCATGACCAGGCAGCGGAGCGCCAGGCGCCGGGCGCACGCGAGCCGGACCCGGCAATTCTCGCCTACGCGGCCGCCGGTCCGCTGCGCGACTTTGTAAAGAGCTATAACATCTTCATCGTCGGCGACACCAAGGGCCGCGAACTCGACCGCAAAAGCCTCGGCCCCGGCGAACGCGAGCGCGACGAAGCGGCCATCGCCGCGATGGAGCCGGTCATCGCGGCGCTGCGCTCCGCGCCTGACGTGGCACCGAGGCGGTTCCGGAAATCCTGCAAGAGCTAAGCGACGCCGCCAAATCCGCGCCAAAGAGTATCGCCGGCGATCAGGATGTGGCGCTGGCGAGGGATTCCTGAAGGGAATTTGATCGTCGCGGCTGATTCGTAAGGCGTATCGAGGGATAAAGGAGGAACCGGCGGTCATTTGGAAGGGCGTCCGAGAGGGCGCCTATCGCGAAATCGGCAAAGCTGGCGTTAGGCGCTACAGCAACGGCAGCGGCAGTCTATTGGCCCCCCGTCGCGCATTTCATCGCCGAACGCCGAGACGCGCTAAAGGCTTTCGCCACGTTCGTCTATAATAATCCCGCAATTCCGCAAATGATCGATGCCATAGCCAGAATTTACTTCGCGGGCATATCTGAGGCTAGCCCGCGGCTGCGGCGCCTCTCCCCGCAAGCGGGGAGAGGGAGCAAGCGCGCTTATCACTCGATGATGCTGGCGACCACGCCGGCTCCAACGGTCCGACCGCCTTCGCGGATGGCGAAGCGCAGCTTCTCTTCCATGGCGATCGGAACGATCAGCGCGACTTCCATCGTAACGTTGTCGCCCGGCATCACCATTTCGATGCCTTCGGGCAGCGTCACGATGCCCGTCACGTCCGTCGTGCGGAAGTAGAACTGCGGGCGGTAGTTCGTGAAGAACGGCGTGTGGCGACCGCCCTCTTCCTTGGTCAGGATGTAGGCCTCGGCCTTGAACTTGGTGTGCGGCTTCACCGAGCCCGGCTTGCACAGCACCTGGCCGCGCTCGACGTCCTCGCGCTTCGTGCCGCGCAGCAGGCAGCCCACGTTGTCGCCCGCCTCGCCCTGATCGAGCAGCTTGCGGAACATCTCGACGCCGGTCACCGTCGATTTCACCGTCGCGCGAAGGCCGACGATCTCGACTTCCTCGCCGACCTTGACGATGCCGCGCTCGATGCGGCCCGTCACGACCGTGCCGCGGCCCGAAATCGAGAACACGTCCTCGACCGGCATCAGGAACGGCTGATCGATCGGACGCTCCGGCTGCGGAATATACTCGTCGACCGTCTGCATCAGCTTCAGGATCGCGTCATGGCCGATCTCGGGGTGCTTGTTCTCGAGCGCGCACAGCGCCGAACCCTTGGTGATCGGAATGTCGTCGCCGGGGAAGTCATATTTCGACAGCAAGCTCGCGAACCTCGAGCTCGACCAGCTCAAGCAGTTCCGGATCGTCGACCATGTCGACCTTGTTCAGGAACACCACCAGCGCCGGAACGCCGACCTGGCGGGCGAGCAGGATGTGCTCGCGCGTCTGCGGCATCGGGCCGTCGGCAGCCGAAACCACCAGGATCGCGCCGTCCATCTGCGCCGCGCCCGTGATCATGTTCTTCACATAGTCGGCGTGGCCGGGGCAGTCGACGTGGGCGTAATGGCGGTTCGCGGTCTCGTACTCGACATGCGCGGTCGAGATCGTGATGCCGCGGGCGTTCTCTTCCGGCGCCTTGTCGATCTGGTCGTAGGCCGTGAACGTCGCCCCGCCCGTCTCCGCCAGAACCTTCGTGATCGCCGCCGTCAGCGACGTCTTGCCATGGTCAACGTGACCAATCGTGCCGATGTTGCAATGCGGCTTGTTACATGCGAATTTTTCCTTGGCCATCGTCTAAGGTCCAATCCCGATTGCTTGGCGCGGGTCTCGTGCTCGCGCGGGGCGAGCATTTACGGCCAACGCGGGGATTGTTCAAGTGGCAGGCCGACAGAGCCCGCCTTGGCGCGCGCGCCTGCCGCCTCATGACGACCCTCGCCCCACGCCGAGAGGGCACGTCGCAGCGCTAGAGCGGTTTCCGAACCGGCTAAATCGCGGGCGATTGCCAAATCGGCAAATTTGTAATTCATGATTCTCGCCGTGCGAAGGAGGCGGCGGGAATGGCGCTTTCCGATGACCTACGCCAACGCGTCGTGAACGCGGTCGTTTCTGGCGGGCTCTCGCGCAACGAGACGGCCCGACGCTTCAAAGTCAGCATCGCCAGCGCGGTGCGCTGGGTCAAGCTCTACCTGACGACGGGCGAGAGTTCGGCCAAGACCGCGGGCGGAGACCGTCGCTCCGGGCGGATCGAGGCGCATCGCGCTTACCTCCTGGGCCTGATCCGCCGCACGCCGGACATCACGCTGTTGGAGATCCAGCAGCGGCTCATCGCCAATTGCGGCGCGCATTTCTCGGTCTCCGTGTTGTGGCGCTTCTTCGATCGGCACGGGATCACATTCAAAAAAAAACGGCGCACGCCGCGGAGCAGCAGCGTTCGGACGTGCTGAAACAGCGTCGGGAATGGTTCGAAGGCCAGCCCGATCTCGACCCAAGGAAACTGGTTTTTATCGACGAAACCGCGGCCTCCACCAATATGGCGCGCAAAGGCGGTCGTTGCCGGCGCGGACGGCGATTGCGTGTCGGGGTTCCCCACGGTCATTACAAGACGATCACGCTCGTCGCCGGTCTGCGGCTCGGCGGCGTCACGGCGCGAAAGTGTTCGACCGCCCGATCAACGCCGCCTCGTTCGAGGAATGGGTGAAGGACTGCTCGGTTCCGACGCTCGAGCCGGCAACGTCGTCGTCATGGATAACCTCTGGAGCCACAAAGGCGAGCGCGTCGAGCAGCTGATCAAGGCGGTCGGCGCCGAACTACGCTACCTGCCGCCCTACAGCCCGGACATGAACCCGATCGAAAAGGCGTTTTCGAAACTGAAAGCCTTTCTGCGCAAGCTCGCCGAGCGCACCGTTGCCGGATTGATGCACGCGCTCGAAGTCTGCGCCGATATTTCAAACCCGCAGAATGCGAGCACTACTTCCGCGCCTGCGGCTATGATACAGGTTAAATAGATCCGCTCTAAAGCCTTCCGGCGGGGGATGGTCTAAAGATCGAAACAATTTTCGTCCAAATCGACGTGGATGCACGACAAATTGTAATTGTTCACTTGTTGGCGGTCTCGTATTGAGGCGCTGTTCAAGCGTAAACACAGCAAATGCGCT
>CAVQBO010000035.1:0-32958 GCA_963710695.1 uncultured Alphaproteobacteria bacterium
AATCGGCGCATCACCGCGAGGTCAAGCTCGATCGCGTCGATCTTCTCGGCGTCGAGGAGGCGCACGGTCCGCTGCTTGAGGACGGCGCGCGAGGCCGGGGCCGACCGCTTCTGCATGGGCGCGGCCTGGCGCCCTTTGCCGCGCGGGCCGCGCTTCGACGCCGTTGTGGAGATGGTGCGCGGCGTGCGGGCGCTGGGCATGGAGGCCTGCGTCACACTTGGCATGGTCGACGCCGAGCAGGCCAAGAGGGCTCGCCGAGGCCGGACTGACGGCATACAACCACAATCTCGACACCGGGCCGGAGTTTTACGGCGAGATCATCACCACCCGCACCTACGAGGACCGGCTGGAGACGCTGAAGGCCGTGCGCGGCGCGGGGCTGGAGATGTGCTGCGGCGGCATCATCGGCATGGGCGAGAGCGTCAAGGACCGCGCCGGCATGCTGGCCGTGCTCGCCGGCTTCGACCCGCACCCCGAGAGCGTGCCGATCAACACGCTGGTCGCCGTCGAGGGCACGCCGCTGGCGGGCCGGCCGCCGTTGGGAACTCGCTCGATCTCGTTCGCATGATCGCGACGACGCGCGTCGTTATGCCGAAGTCGCGCGTGCGGCTGTCGGCGGGCCGCTCCTTCCTCTCGCGCGAGGCGCAGAAATTCTTTGTCTCGTCGCCGGCGCGAATTCGATCTTTTACGGCGAAAAATTGCTGACAACCGGCAACGCCGGCGTGAACGAGGACGACGCGCTTTTCGCGGCGCTCGCGGGGCGCACCGAGGAGGCCCAATGCACATCCACCATCGCTTTTTCCTCGCCGGGGTGATGGGCTGGCCCATCGCTCATTCGCGGTCGCCTAAAATTCATAATTACTGGCTTAAATTGCACGGGCTTGAGGGCTTCTACGCGCCTTTGGCGATCGAGCCCGGCAAGCTCGGCGCGGCGCTGCGGGCGCTGGGGCCCCTGGGTTTTTCAGGCTGCAATCTCACCATCCCGCATAAGGAGGCGGCGATGGAGCTGGTCGACGGGCTCGATCCGGCGGCCGCGCGCATCGGCGCGATCAATTGCGTCGTGGTCGAGGCGGACGGCTCGCTGACCGGCCGTAATTACGACGGCTTCGGCTTCACCGCCTCGCTGCGCGCGGCGGCTCCGCGCTGGCGGGCCGACGCCCGCGCCCGCCGTGGTGCTCGGCGCCGGCGGCGGCGCCCGCGCCATCGTCGCCGGGTTGATCGACGCCGGCGCCAACGAGATCAGGCTGTTCAATCGCACCCTCGGCCGCGCGGAGGCGCTCGCCGGCGATTTCGGTCCGCCGGTCGCGGCCTATCCCTGGGAAGAGCGCCGCGACGCGCTTTGGGGCGCGGGACTGCTGGTCAACGCCACGAGCCAGGGCATGATCGGCCAGCCGCCGCTCGACATAGCGCTGGACGCGCTGCCCTCGAACGCGCTCGTCGCGGATATCGTCTACGCGCCGCTGGAGACGCCGCTTTTGTCGGCGGCGCGCCGGGCCGGCCTCACGCCCGTCGACGGACTCGGCATGCTGCTGCATCAGGCGCGCCCGGCTTTTCGCGACTGGTTCGGGATCATGCCGGACGCGACGCCGACGCTGCGCGCGCTGATCGCCGCGACGCTATGAGCCAGCGTAATCCCTTCTCCCGTATACGGGAGAAGGATGGCGCTCATGCCGCGAAGAAGAAGAATTTTGGCGGTGGCACGGCTTCACCGGCGAGCTTCGCGAAGCGATTGAAACGCTCGGTGGCGAAACGCGACTGCAACTCGACGACCTCGGTCAGGCTCTTCGCCTTGCCGAGCGCCGAAGCGAAGCCCATCATCGCCTGAGCGTTCTCGCTCCAGAGCTCCACGCTCTTAAAGGCCCAGGCGGCCGCCTCGGGCGTCGCGATTGGCGTCGAGGCCGAGATCGCAAATCCCGCCACGCTCTCTTGCGCCGCGACGACCGGGGCTGTTTCCAACTCCACGACCTCCACGAAGGCCGGCGCGTCGGGAGCTTGCGGCGCGAGCGCGGCGGCGATAACCGCCTCGTCGACCGCGGCGCTCTCGATCGGGACGTGCTGGGCGGGCGCGGGGGCGACGGGCTCGCTCTTAACGAGGCGCGACCGGCGCGCTCTTGGCGGCGGCGGGGGCGGGAGCCTCCGGCGCGCTTTCGTTGGCTCGGCCGTCTTGGCTGGCTCGGCCGTTTTGGCGGCGGCGCCGGCGGCTGTCCATTTGGACTTATTGTTTGGTTTATTCACGGTCATCGTCTTGGACTCCGTCGTTGAATGTCTTCGAAGGCGACGCCTCGCTCAAGAACTCCAACGCCGTCGTCGCGGGCCGCCTCGAATTTAAACGCTTACTTGGGGCTCGCGGCCTTGGTGAAGGCGGCGCCGAGCTCCTTGGTCTGCTCCTGGAAGGCGGCGAACTGGCTCTTGGCGAATTCGGTCTGGAGCGTCAGAACTTCCTGCACGTCCTTGGCCTGCACCAGCTTCGTGGCGAGGTCGAAAGCCGCCTTGACATTGGCCTCGGCGTAGCCGAGCGCGGTCGCGCCGACTTCCTTGGCGCCGGCGGCGGCGGGAATGGCCGAGGTGTCGACGGCGGCGATGGCCTTCTGAGCGGCGCCCGAAAAACCTTCGAAGGCCTTGCGGGCCTGCTCGACGCTCTTTTCCGCGAATTCACGGACCTCGGTCGGAATCTGATAGCTCGGGCTGGTCATGTAATCTTCTCCCTTTGACAAACGGCGTCCGCGGCGAGGAGCGACCGCCCCGCCGCGAAAATTTAAGCTCGCGCGCCGACGCCTTGGCGACGAACCGACACAATATGACCGATTTAATTGTGCGATGCAACATAAATTGTGCGCTGCATTTAAGCCCCTGATAAAAAAGCGGCGCCGCGCCCTCTATGCTCCCGCTGCGGCTATTTCGGCGCGGGCCGCGCGATATCCGCGACATTGCTTTTGTTGTCGCCGCGGACGACATTTCGCGTTCACAGCCGGCTTCCGTCGCGGTCGGCGCCATCGCTCGCCAACCGACTGGAAGTCGCCCAATGACAGCCCATATCAACGATTTGATGGAGAAAATCCGCCAATTGGAAGCCGAGTTGGACGCGGAAATCGCGCAGCGTCGAATTGAGTTGCACGTTGGAATGGAAAAAGGACGCATCTTTTTCGAGCAGGAGATTTTGCGCCGGCATCGCGAGCTGAGGACGCGGCTTTCGACATATATTCTGAACGCACGACCGCTGGCGCTGCTCACCGCGCCGGTCATCTACGCGATGATCGCGCCGTTCGTTTTGCTCGACATCTTCGTCACGAATAAACCCGCGAATTGAAGCTGCGCGTCGGACGCCGCCGCGATTCGCGGCCAAGGGCTTTCGCGGGATGGAAGCGGGCTAATCATCGTTCGGACCCGAAGATTTCACAATACAACGAAGTCCGAACGGTTACGGCGCGAGCGTTGGATCCGCGTTAATCCCCAGCGCCTGTTCCAGCCCACGCGATCCACCGATCGCGTCCGCGAGCGTGTAGCGGTCGAGCGTCTGGAAGAAGGCGTTCAGCGCTTCCTTGAAAATTCGCTGCAAGCCGCAGCGACCCGTGATCACGCAGTGTTCGGGGGCGGCGCCCATGCATTCGGCGAGCGCGAAATCGGTTTCGAGCTTGCGCACGGCCGCCCCAATCGAAATTTGCGACGCCGGAACCGCCAGCCGCAACCCGCCGCCACGCCCCCTCGTCGCCTCCACGAAGCCATTCTCGATCAAGCGCCCCACCACCTTGCGCAAGTGGTTTTCCGAGATCGCATAGGCCGCCGCGATCTCGGGAATTGTGGCCCCCCGCTCGTCGGCGACAGCAAGGAAGATCAGCGTTCTTAACGCGAAATCGCTGTAAAGTGTCAAACGCATCGTCCGCTCCCCTCTTGCATTATCCCGGTCCCGGCGATAAAGGTGCATATGATATACATCTTTAAACAAAGGAGAGGGAAATGCCCACATTGTATGAACGCATCGGAGGCACGCCGGCCGTCGAGGCCGCCGTCGACATCTTCTATCGCAGGGTGCTCGCCGACGGCCGGATTGCTCGCTTTTTCGATAATGTGAATATGGATGCGCAGATCGCAAAGCAAAAGGCCTTTCTGACGATGGCTTTTGGCGGCCCCAACAAATACACGGGCAAGGATATGCGCGAAGCGCATAAGAAGCTCGTCGCCAAGGGCTTGAATGACATGCACGTCGATGCGGTCATCGAGAATTTGTCGAGCACTCTGCGCCAGCTCGGGGTTGGCGAGAAAGACGTGCTGGAAGTCGCGGCGATCGCTAATTCCGTGCGCGACGACGTTCTAAACCGTTGATGTGGCGAGCATGACCTTGCTGACCTACCGGAGCGCGGCCATAGATATCGAGCCGGGTGAGGACGTTCTTTCGGCCCTGCTAAGAGCCGAGATAGACGCTCCTCATTCGTGCCGCGCTGGCGTTTGCCAATCCTGCTTGCACCGCGCCGTCGAGGGCACTCCTCCCGCCGCGGCGCAGGAGGGTCTGACAGAGGCGCAGAAGGCTCAGGGCTACTTCCTGGCCTGTGTCTGCGTCCCCAAGACGCCCTTGACCGTCATCCCGACGGACGAGGCGGCGGCCCGCTCCGAGGTCATCGTGCGCGCGATAGATCGTCTTTCGGGCGACGTCGCGCGCCTATATTTGGAGCATGGCTCGGACTTCAGCTACCGTCCGGGGCAGTTCCTTGAACTGATCACGCCCGAAGGGCTCGGCCGGCATTATTCAATCGCAAGCGTGCCGGAAGAGGACCCCCACGTCGAACTTCATATCCGACTTCATCGTGGGGGGAGAATGAGCGGATTCGTCTCGGAGCAATTGTCTCCGGGCGACCGCCTCCACGTCGCCGGCCCGCTGGGAACCTGCTTCTATGAGGGCGTCGATCCTGGCCAGCCATTGACGCTGGTCGGCGCCGGCACCGGCCTCGCGCCGCTGATGGGCATTTTACGCGACGCGCTTCGGCGCGGTCATCGCGGGCCGATCCGGCTCTATCATGGCGCGCGCGAGCGCGCGGGCCTGTACCTCCATGATCCGCTGGAGGCGCTCGCGGCAAAGCGCGAGAACTTCACCTATGTTCCGCGAGCCCTGAGCGAACCGGGGCTTGAAGGCGGCGACGTCGCGGCCGCCGTGCTGGAGCAGGAGCGAGCGCTGAAGGAAACCGCATTCTTTTTGTGCGGGGGGGAGCGGCTGGTCAGCCGCCTCAAGCGCGATTTGTTCATGAAAGGCGCCAATCTGAAACAGATCCGGTCGGACGTTTTTCCGCCCGCGAATTAGGCGGTGTTATGCGGCGTTTATGGAACCGGCCCGCCCGTGGCGGCTGGAGTCGCATGGCTTGTTCAAAGCCGAAGCCTTAAGCGCTGTCGCTCCCTTCTCCCACTCGCGGGAGAAGGGAGGGCGGCCGTTCGGGTAGTGGGCCAATTTAAAATTTCAGCTTTGCGGCGGGGGCGGAAATCACCGGGGATTTCGCACATAACTTCTGCACAAGCTAACTCATTGATATGAATGACCGCGATGTTCGTTGCAAAAGATATTGAGATTTTCATCTACGCGCGGCGTGGCCAAAACGGGCCATCTGCTTCTTGATCACATGCCGCGGGACGAGAGGTCATCTTTCCTGTCGAGAAGGACCCTGCCGATTAGCTAAGCCCGACTATTCCTCAGCGGAATACTCCGCGCTCTACGATGTTGAGCCCCATGAAATAGCGCGCCGCATGGTTGCGACAGCCTCGTCAGAGATGATCGGGCTCTTTTGCCTTCGATAGTTCCAGCGATCCAACTGAGGTGAAGCTTGAATAGAGGAACCATCGTACAATCGTGATCATATCGACATATCCCGATAACAGATGTCTCCGCTACCCGCTATTTTCTGAAAAGCACTTCGGATCTCGGCGCATCATTGATAAGTGACGTCTTTGGACTGACCGGCCTTTTGGATGAGGACAATTTCGCCCTGAAGCTCAGCCCTCTGCCTCGGCGGTGAAAAATTGAAATGACCCAACCAGTTCTCACATCGGATTTAACATCCCAGCGAGATTGCATCGTCCCGCTGCTGCTGCCGCTGATCTCCATCAGCGTCTCCTTTGGCGATCGCGACCTAAGGAGATCGTTCTCATTGACACGCGCGACCGAGGCTACTCACGGAAACGTTGAACTGCCGATTAGTCGCATTTCCGCCCACGGGCGCGTCGGGTCAGCAGCAAAAGTTAAAGCCGCCCCCTCCCGCCATTCACCATGAATTGCCATTTCAGTTAAAAAACCATGGGCTCGGATAGACCGCGAAGCGGCGAGCGATTAAGTTCCCGTTAACCGAGAGCGGCGCTGGCGCGACGGCGGTCGCTTGCCCGGCGTCCGTCGCGGGGGCTTCGTCAATGCGTCAACAAGGCAAGCGAGTCCAAGATGTTCGAGGACGAGCGTAACTCCACGGCGGCGCTGATCGCCGCCGATCCCGCCTTCACCTCGCTCGAGGCCTCGGGCGCGCCGATTCTCGCGGTGATGGGGACGCCGCCGCGCGTCGTTTACGCTAACGCCGCGGCGACGGCGGTATTCGGGGCCGACCCGGCCGCGCGGCTGCTGACCGCCGGCGAGCGCGGGCTCGCGGCGGCGATCGACCGGCTGCGCGGCTCCGGCGCGCCGCGCCTGGAGCGCCTCTCGATCGACCTCGGCGCCGGCGTCCAGACCATCACCATTCTTTGCCGCCGCCTGTTCGAGAGCGACGACGCGCCCTGCTTCGCCGTCGCCGCGCTCGGCCTGCGCGCCGACGACGCGACCCCGCCAGAGCCCGCGCCGGACGCCAGTCCCGCGCCGCCCGCCGCGAAAGCCGAGACGGAGGAAACGCCCGCCGATCCGGCGCTCGCCGAGTTGCGCGCGCGGCTCGCGGAGCGGCATGGGGAAGCCGCCCCGCGATTCCTCTGGAAGACCGACGCCGCCGGCCGTTTCGTCGACGTGACGCATGTGCTGGGCGATGTCGTCGGCGCGAGATACGCCGATCTGCTCGGGCGCGGCGTCGAGGAGACGTCCAGGGAAATGGGGCTGGGCCCCGCCTTCGCGGCCGCTCTCGCGACGCGCAAGTCATGGAGCGGCGTCGTGGTCGACTGGCCGGTCGAAGACCCCGCCTGCCGCGTCCCGACGACGCTCGGCGCGCTGCCGATTTACGACGCCGGACGCGGCTTCTCGGGTTTTCAGGGCTTTGGCGTGTTGCGCCTGTCGCAGGCGACGCCGACCGCCATGCCCGACGCCGCGCCGGAAATCGCGCCGCCGGAGACGGTCGAAATGGAAGCCGAGCCGCAAACGCCGCCGCCCCGGGAGCCCGAATTTTCGGGCGCCAATGTCGTGCCGCTGCGCCCCGCGGCGGCGCCCGAGCCCGCGAGCGCGCTGACGCCGGTGGAGCAGAACGCCTTCGACGAAATCGGCCGCGCGCTCGTCGAAAGCGCGGAGCCCGGCGACGCGCGCGATCTTCTGGGCCAGGTGACGCGCGCGATCGAAGTGACGCGGGCGACCGAAAGCCCGCCCGCCGCGACGCCGAGGGCGACGCCGCGTCTCGCGCGATGGCGATGATCGACCTTCTTCCGGTCGGCGTGCTGGTGGCGCGCGGAACCAATGCGCTCTACGCCAACCGCACGCTGCTCGACTATCTCGGCTATACCGACCTCGACGCGCTCGCGGCGGACGGCGGGCTGGCGCGGGTGTTTTTGGGCCGCCTGCCCGCGCGGGCTCCGGCGGCCTCCCCGGTCGAGGTTCAGGCGCAGGACGGCGAAACGCTCGACGTGGACGCCCATGTTCAGAGCATCGACTGGAGCGGCGGGCCGGCGACGCTGATCAGCCTACGCCGCGCGCGCGCCAATGCGCATACGCGCGCCGAAAATGCGCGTTTATGCGCGCAGGAAGCCGAACTCACCCGCCTTGGCGAGGAGCGCGACGCGCTCGCCGCCTGTTTCGACGGCGCCGGCGAGCCGACGGCGATCCTTGGCGCCGACGGCCGCATCGAGCGGGTCAACGCGGAATTCGCCGCGCTGCTCGGCGAGGACGCGCGCATCGTCGCCGGGCGCGATCTCGCCTCGTTGTTTCGCGACGAGGACGCGATGCGGCTCAAGGCCTTTTTCGCCCCCGGCAAGAGCGAGGCCGCCGAGGAAACCGTTTTCGCCGTCAAAGCTCGCCGCGCCGGAGTCGCGAGGACGAAACTGTCGCTGCGCCCGCTCGGGCCCGGCCGCTTCGTCGCGCGCGCGCTGGCCGAGCCCGCGCTCGCCATGCCTAAGTCCGACTCGGAAGCCGCCCGCGAGGAGGCCGAACGCGCCAGCGCCGCGAAGTCGGATTTTCTGGCGCGCGTCTCGCATGAGATCAGAACGCCGCTCAACGCGATCATCGGCTTCGCCGAGGTGATGATGGAGGAGCGCTTCGGGCCGGTCGGCAATGAGCGCTATAAGGAATATCTGAAGGACGTGCACACCTCCGGGACGCATGTGCTGAGCCTCGTCAACGATCTGCTCGATCTCTCGAAGATCGAGGCCGGCAAGATGGAGCTGGCGCCCGAGGAACTCGACGCCAACGCGACCATCGGCGAATGCGTGTCGATCATGCAGACGCAGGCCAATCAGCAGCGGGTGATCGTGCGGCTGTCGCTGGCGCCGCGGCTGCCGCGCATCCGCGCCGACGAGCGCTCGCTGCGGCAGATCCTGCTCAATCTCCTCTCCAACGCGGTCAAGTTCAACGAGCCGGGCGGACAGGTGATCGTCTCCAGCGCGCAGACCGACGCGGGCTTCGTCGTGATCCGCGTGAAGGACACGGGGATCGGCATGTCGGACGACGAAATCGACATAGCGCTGGAGCCGTTCCGCCAGGTCGCCACCTCGCGCAAGACCACCGGCACCGGCCTCGGCCTGCCCGTGACCAAGGCGCTGATCGAGGCCAACCACGCCTCCTTCACGATCAAGAGCCGCAAGAACGAAGGCACGCTGATAGAGGTGGCCTTCCCCCCGGCGCGGAGCTTGGCCGCGGAGTGAGCGGGGGCCTCCCCTCTCCCGTTCCACGGGAGAAGGAAGAGCCGCGAACCATCTCTATGTATCTAATTTTGCGACATTTTCTCCCTCTCAACCGCGACAGTTTGGCGCATGGCGAAAGGTCGCGTTTGGCGTAGCTTTCACCTTGGCGAGGCCGATGCCTCGCTCGCGCCAAGAACAAAAATCCGGCGCGGTAGGAAGACGCTCGCGCTTTGCGTGGCGTCGGGAAACGCAAAAAGGAGACCGTCCATGAGCACTAATATTGGTGAAGGCGAAATCTCTCCTAAGGTCATGGTCTTCGCCGGCGCCGGCGCGATCGCTGGCGCCATTCTCGGCGGCGCCGCGCTGGGCTTCCCGGCCCTCATCGCCAGCACCGTCGTCTTCGGCCTCGCCGGCGGCGTTTTGGGCGCGTTTTTCTAAGCCCTAGCCGCCAGGCGCGCCGCCCCCTCTCGCGCCCAAAAGGGGCGGCGCGCTAATAATCCCGTTGATCCCGCGCGGCGAAGCCGGCATGAATAAATCATGCGACCGCTCGCCGCCCTTCTTCTCGCTGCTCTGCTCCTCCCCGTCGCCGCGCTCGCCGAGCCGCTGGCGGTCAAGGTTGGCGTGCTGCGACAGGCGCATTCGCGCGAGACCCTCTCCATCCAGGACATTCCCGCCGAGGACGACGCGCTGGCCGGCGCGCTGATGGGCGCCGCCGACAACAACACCACGGGCAAATTCACTGGCCAGACCTTTGCGACCATCGACGTAAAACTCGGCGAGGGCGAGGACGCCGGCGCGGCGCTCGACAAACTCGTGAGCGAAGGCGCGCGGCTGATCATCGCGGACCTTTCCGCCGACGCGCTGCTGACAGCCGTCCGAGCGCGCCAAGGCCAGCGGCGCGCTGCTGTTCAACATCTCCGCCCCCGACGAAAGTTTGCGCGAGGAAAACTGCCGCGCCAATGTCGTGCATGTCGCGCCCTCGCGGGCGATGCTGGCCGACGGCCTCGCGCAATATCTGATGTGGAAGCGCTGGAGCCGCTGGCTGCTGATAAAGGGCTCGCACCCCGACGACGAGCTGCTGGCCGCCGCCTATCGCGCGAGCGCGAAGAAGTTCGGCGCCAAAATCGTCGAGGAGCGGGTGTTCGAGGACATGGGCGGCGGGCGGCGCAGCGATTCGGGCTCGGTGCAGACGCAGCGGCAAATGCCCGTGCTGACGCAGAGCGCGCCGGCCTATGACGTGCTGATCGCCGCCGACGAGTCCGAGGTTTTCGCGGGCTATCTGCCCTATCGCACCTTTGACCCGCGCCCGGTGGCGGGGTCCGGGGGGCTCGTCCCAACCAATTGGGACGGCGCGCATGAGCAATGGGGCGCGCAGCAATTGCAGAACCAATTCATGCAGACCTTTCGCCGCGTGATGAACGCGCGCGACAATGGCGCCTGGCTGGCGATGCGGATGATCGGCGAGGCGGCGACGCGCACGGGGTCGAACGAGCCTTCGAGACTGCGCGAATTTTTGATCGGGCCGGAGTTCTCCATCGCGGCGTTCAAGGGCGTGCGGCTGACGCTGCGCGACTGGAACCAGCAGCTGCGCCAGCCGATCCTGCTCTCGGACGGGCGCATGGTCGCCTCGGTCTCGCCGCAGGAGGGCTATTTGCACCAGACCAGCGAACTCGACACGCTCGGCCGCGACCGGCCCGAAACCAAATGCAGGCTGCGATGATGAAGAAGACAACGCAACGCGACTCCCTTCTCCCACAAGTGGGAGAAGGAAGGCGCTCTCCCTTCTCCCGTGGAACGGGAGAAGGTGGCCCGGCGCAGCCGGGTCGGATGAGGGTTGCCGCGGTTTTCCTAATCGCGACGCTGCTCGCCGCCCCAACCCCCGCCAACGCCTATCTCGCTTACGTCAGCAACGAGAAAGGCAACAGCATCACCATCATCGACACCGATACATTGCAGGCGATCAAGACCGTGAAGGTCGGGCGCAGGCCGCGCGGCGTCGAGCTGACCAAGGACGGCTCGGAACTGTTCATTTGCGCCGGCGACGACGATTCGATTCAGGTGCTCGACACCAAGACGCTGCAAATCACCGGAAAGCTGCCGTCCGGTCCCGACCCCGAGTTGATGGCGCTCAGCCCCGACGGCAATACGGTCTATGTCTCCAACGAAAACGACAATCTCGTCACGATGATCGACACGCGGACGAAGCGCCAGATCGGCGACGTGCCGGTCGGCGTCGAGCCCGAGGGCATGGCGGTCAGTCCCGATGGAAACATTCTCGTCAATACGTCGGAAACGACGAACATGGCGCATATGATCGACACGCATACGAAGCAGATCATCGCCAATATTCTCGTCGACGCCCGCCCGCGCTTCGCGCAATTCAAACCCGACGGCTCCGAGCTTTGGGTGTCGTCGGAAGTCGGCGGCACGGTCGCGGTGATCGATCCGGTCAAGCATGTCGTCAAGCAGAAGATCAGTTTTGAAATTCCGGGCCTCTCGAAAGAGGCGATTCAGCCGATCGGCATTTCGTTCTCCAAGGACGGCAAGCGCGCTTTCGTGGCGCTGGGGCCGGCCAATCGCGTCGCGGCGATCGACGCCGACACGAAGAAGATCGACAAGTATTTATTGGTCGGCCAACGCGTCTGGCATCTCGCTTTCACGCCGGACGAAAAATATCTGCTGACCGCCAATGGCGTCTCCAACGACGTGTCGGTCATCGACGTCGCTAATCTCAAGGTGGTGAAGTCGATTCCGGTGGGGGCCTTTCCCTGGGGCGTCGTGGTGGCGCCGAAATGAGTTTTTGCGCGCCCTTCGCCACGTCAGTCATTGCGAGGAGCCATAGGGCGTCCGAGGGACGCCCGTCCCAAGGACGGGCTATGGCGACGAAGCAATCCAGGAGTCGCCCAGTCCCCCTGGATTGCTTCGCTCCGCTCGCAATGACGTGTTCTCGCATCGGGTCTTTGTCATGACCGACGCGCCGGCGCTAAGCGTGACAAAACTCTCGCACGCCTACGGCGCGCGCAAGGCGCTCGATGATGTGAGCTTTTCGCTTGAGCGCGGCTCCTTCGCCGTGCTGCTCGGGCTCAACGGCGCCGGCAAGAGCACGCTGTTTTCGCTGGTCACCGGGCTCTATTCGGCAGGCTTTGGACGCGTCGACATTTTCGGCTTCGACATCGCCAAACAGCCGGGCGAAGCGCTGCGGCGGCTTGGCGTCGTGTTTCAGGCGCGCACGCTCGATCTTGAACTCAGCGTGACGCAGAACCTGCTCTATCACGCCGCGCTGCATGGCATTGGCCCGCTCGAGGGCAAGCGCCTCGCGCGAGAATCGCTGGAGCGGGCGGGGCTCGCCGACCGCGCCGGCGACAAGGCGCGCGATCTCTCGGGCGGGCAGATGCGCCGCGTCGAAATCGCAAGGGCGCTGCTGCACGCGCCAAAACTGCTGCTGCTGGACGAGCCGACCGTCGGCCTCGATATTAAAGCGCGCGCCGATATTCTGGCGCATGTGCGCGAACTGGTGAAGCGCGAGGGCCTCGCCGTGCTGTGGACGACGCATCTGATCGACGAAATCGAGCCCGGCGATCGGGTGATCGTGCTGCATCAAGGCAAGATGCTGGCGAACGGGACCGCGGCCGAGATTGTGAGCGCGCAAGGCGTCGCGACGATTGGCGAGGCGTTCGAGAGGCTGACGGCGGAGGCGATCCCCTCTCCCCGCGCGCGGGGAGAGGGTTAGGGTGAGGGGCTTGGGGCATTTGCCAAGAACGAACATTTGCGCGCGCACGCAACAGCGATAGGCGACATTGATGACCCCTCCCCCGGCCCCTCGCCCCAACACTCTCCCCGCGAGCGGGGAGAGGGAGCAGGCGCGCGCCTTCACTCCCGCGCAATACGCCATCTGCCTTGGCGGGATCGTCTGGCGCGAGGCTTTGCGCTTCCTGCATCAGCGCGAGCGCTTCGTCTCGGCGCTGGTGCGGCCGCTCGTTTGGCTGTTCATCTTCGCGGCGGGGTTTCGCTCGGTGCTGGGCGTGTCGATCATCCCGCCCTACGACACCTATGTGCTTTACGAGGTCTACATCACGCCCGGCCTGATGGCGATGATTCAGCTGTTTAACGGCATGCAGTCGTCGCTGTCGATGGTCTACGACCGCGAGATGGGCAATATGCGCACGCTGCTCGTCTCGCCCTTCCCGCGCTGGTATTTGCTCGGCTCGAAGCTGTTCGCCGGCGTCGCGGTGTCGGTGTTGCAGGTCTATGCCTATCTGATCGTCGCTTACTTCTGGGAGATCGAGCCGCCGACCAAATGGGGCTATCTCACCGTGCTGCCGGCGCTGGCGCTGTCGGGCTTGATGCTCGGCGCGCTCGGGATGCTGCTGTCCTCGCTGATCAAGCAGCTCGAAAATTTCGCCGGCGTGATGAACTTCGTGATCTTCCCGATGTTCTTTGCGTCCTCCGCGCTCTATCCGCTGTGGCGCGTGAAGGAGTCCGGCCCCTGGCTGTATTATTTTTGCGCGCTAAACCCCTTCACCCATGCGGTGGAGTTGATCCGCTTCGCCTTTTACGAGCAGATTTCCTGGGAGTTGCTGGCGGCGGTCGCGATCTACGCCAGCCTGTTCCTGATCGCCGCGTTGCGCGCCTATGATCCGGCGAAAGGGCTGCTTACGCGCAAGGGCGGGTGAGCGGCTACTTCTTCCGCCCCTTCTTGCGCGGCGCTTCGTCGTCGTCCTTCAGGCCCGCCGGGCGCTTGATTCCTTCCGCGAGTTGCGTGCCGAGCGTCAGCGCGCGCGCCTCGGTCACGCGCAGCGCGCAATAGCCGTAATCCGCCTCTTGCAGATAGTTGCGGCAAATCTCCTCGCGGCGCGAGGAGAAGCCCGCCTGCTCGCGCACCAGCAGTTTGCGCAGCGGCTTGTCCTTCTTGTTCTTGACGTAGAGCTCGCGAAAATCCGCGCGCACGGTCTTTTCGACGCGGGCGCGGGTGTTCAGCATTTGCTTGCCGCGCTTCTCGTCGAAATCCTTCTCGCCCCAGAGGCCCGTGGGATCGACGCGGCAGTCGGCGGCCTTGATTTCGCAAGCGCCGCCTTCGTTCGAGACGAGAATGGCGCCGTCGAGCACGTCGAAACTGAACGGACAGGCCGGGAACTCGACCCGATAGCGGCGCAGGCCGGCGTCGCCCTCGCGCGGCGTCAGCTTGAGCGGCGTCTCCGACACGTCGACGCGGCAACTGTCGCCGGAGCGCGACATGCGGTCTCCTGTCAGCGTCAGCCGGGAAAGCCGCGTCTCGCCGCCGACTCGCTGAAACTCCACGATGCTGCGCTCGCCGTCCTGATAAAGCGGCTTGCCGACGATGGCGTCGTCGGTCGGGGGTTTCGGCGCGATCGCCGGGCCCGCCGCCGCTTGCTCCTCCGCGTCGCCCGCGCGCGCCCTTTTATGCGCGGGCTGGCTGCGGGATGCGTCACGCCTTCCGCGACCGCGCCCTCCGGCTCCGGCGCGACGGCGCCCGGCAGGGAGATTTGCGCGCGCGCGATGGGGCCCTGGCCCGTCAGCAGCGCGGCGAGACAGGCGAAAACCGCGGCGCGCCGCCGGCAAGGCTCGGGAAACCAACGGTTCGACATTTTCGCGCGAACAGCCATCGATGGAATGAGCGGAAGGCCCGCCGCGACTAGCGCGGCGACAGCACCATGATCATTTGTCGGCCTTCCATCGAAGGCTCC
This sequence comes from uncultured Alphaproteobacteria bacterium, assembly GCA_963710695.1. Classification (GTDB taxonomy): domain Bacteria; phylum Pseudomonadota; class Alphaproteobacteria; order Rhizobiales; family Beijerinckiaceae; genus Methylocystis. The sequence continues at coordinate 14,697 of CAVQBO010000035.1, forward strand.
AACTCAACCTTGGCGATCGTCGCGGTCTCGGTCTTGACCCTGGTCATCAGCCGATAGCCGATGTCCTGGTGCGCGATTTCGCGGCCGCGGAAGCGCAATGTGATCTTCACCTTGTCGCCTTCCTCGAAGAAGCGACGCGCCGCCTTCATCTTGGTGTCGTAATCGTGATCATCAATGCCGGGGCGCAGCTTGATCTCCTTGACCTCGACGATCTTCTGCTTTTTGCGCGCCTCGGCCGCGCGCTTTTGTTCGAGAAAACGAAATCGTCCGTAGTTCAATATCTTACAAACGGGCGGTTCGGAGTTCGGGTCGATCTCGACCAGATCGAGGCCGGCGGTGTCGGCAAGCTCCAACGCTTGCGGAAAGGGAACCACGCCGTGATTCTTGCCTTCAGAATCGATCAGCCGAACCTCTCGCGCGCGAATCTCCTTGTTTATTCTGAGGCCTTCCTTTTGCGGGGCCGCAGTGCTCTTCATTGGACGTCGAATGGATGTTCTCCTTTAAATAAAGCCCGCGTTCCATCGGCCGAAACGCCAAAGCCCAGGTTCTGGTCTTAAAGCGCCCGCGACGGCGGACCTCCAGCGCCGGCAGAATCCCACGATTGGCCCGCATGTCAACCACGCAAGCCGCCAACTGGCGCGAAAATCCTCGAACTGTGGCGCCGGCGCCGCTTTTTCCTCCGCGAAAGGGGCCGGCGGGACGGCCTATTTCGTCCTGAGCTGGATCACCATGTTGTAATCGGCGGTCGCGTGTTCGCCGTCGCCCTTGGCCTCATAGGCCAGGCCGCGGTGACGATAGGCGATCGAGTCGCGCGGATCGAGCCGGATCGCCTCGGTGTAATCGGCGATCGCGGCGTCGAGATCGCCCTCGGCCTTCTTGCCTCTCGCCACGTAGATGTCGCCGCGTCCGCGCAGCGCGACGGGATCGGCGGGCTCGAGTTCCAGCGACTTATTGGCGTCGGCGAGGGCGCGGGCGTATTCGCCCTCCCCCTTAAAGGCCAGGGCGCGATTGAGATAGGTGTGGGCGAGATTGGGGTCGAGCCGCAGCGCCGCGTCGTAATCGGCGATGGCGCGGCCGAAGTCCTTGTTCGTCTGATAGGCGTTGCCGCGATTGTTGAGCGCGATCGCGCGATCGCGCGGAGGCGAACGCTTGTCGCCCGCGATGCGCGCGCAGGCGGCGATGATTTTGGCGCGGTCGCCGTCCTCCCGCTTGCACTCGCTCCAATCGGCGTCGCTGGCCGCGCGCGAGGCGCCGGCGCAAAGCACGGCCGCGAGAACGCAAAAAAATCTCAGATAGTCGCGCATCTTTCCCCTCCGCGCCGCCACGCGCGGGCAATTCCTACATCGACGCGAACCCGAAGACAAGAGGCGAAAGGCGCGGGAGGGATCTCAATCAAACACGCGGGTGCGTCCCTTCTCCCACAGGTGGGAGAAGGAAGAAGCGGCGCCTAAAGCCACTCTTCGAGCAGCGCGTTGACCTCGCTCGCGCCGTCCTCCGGGGTCCAATGCGTGACGCGCGGCAGGCGCTCGATACGCAAGTTCTTCACGTAACGCTCGGTTCCCTCGAGGCAGCACAAATCGAGCGCTACATCCCGCTCGCCCCAGATCATCAGCGTCGGCGTCTCGATCGGCGCGGCGGGCTCCTCGGTGGCGAAGATTTCGGGCGCGGCGACGCGATACCAGTCGAGCATCGCCGTCAGCGCGCCGGGCCGGCAGGCGTCGGCGCGGTAGATGGCGATGATCTCGTCCTCGAACGCGCTCCGGCGCGCCGTCTGGCGAAAAATCCATTCGATCAAGGCGCCGCCGCGCAGGCCCAGCAGCCAGTCCGGCAGAAAGGGCGTCCGAAACAGGCTTATGTAACGCGACCGGCGCTTTTGCGCGGGGGTCTGGAGCGCCCTCGCGAAACAGCGGGGATGCGGACTATTGAGCGCGACCAGCCGCTCCAGCGGACGCAAGCCGCGCGCGGCGAAGGCGAAAGCGAGCAGACCGCCCCAATCGTGGCCGATCAGCACGACGCTGCTCGCGCCCGAGGCGTCGATCAGCCCGGCGATATCGGCGAGGAGATTGGCCAGTCGATAATCCTCGCGGCGGCGCGGCCGGCTCGTGCCGCAATAGCCGCGCTGGTTGACCGCCCAGACGCGAAAGCCCTTGGCGAGCAGCGTTCGCATCTGGCCGCGCCACTCCAGCGCGCTTTGCGGAAAGCCATGCAGCAGCAGGGCGAGGCGCTCGCCTCCGCCCGCCTCGAACACCTCGAAGTCGAGCCCGTTGGCGGCGACGACGATGCGCCGCGCGCCGAGAATCTCCTCGACGCTTCTCAATTCACTCCGCCAAAATTCATGTCCTCGAACGCCGGACAACCGCCGCAGGGCTCGCCGCCCTCCATCGCCGCGCAGGCCGGCGCGGCGCCCCGCGCCGAACTCGGGCCGCCCGAGGCGGGTTTGGCGATCAGCGATATCTGGCGCTCGAGCCGCTCGCTTCCGCATTTGGGACAGGCGGGCGATTCGTTCGAGCGAACAAGGGTTTCAAACTCATGCGCGCAATCGGCGCAGGCATAGGCGTAAATCGGCATGAAAGCGTCCTTCGAAGGAAAACAAGAGCCGACGATGTTACCCAAAGCGCGCGGCGAGGCAAGCCGGCGGAGCCCAAAAGTTGGACGCGCGACATAACCGTTTCATCCCGCTAGCCTATATTTATCGACGCGGGCGCGCGCCCAGGCGTCGGCAAATCGCGGTTCGGCCTCGCCCGACAGGAGCGACCCAATTCTGGCGCCGTCAGCCCCGCGCGAAACAGACGAGCCGATGCGCGCCGTATTGGACGCCGCCGGGCGCCTCCTTCAGTCCCGCCGCGCGCGCCAAGGCTAGCAGCGTCGAGTATGATTCGGGCATATCGTTATTGACGATGTGATCGCATATGGCGTCGAACTCTTGCGCGCTCAAACCCGTCCAGTCGCGGCGCAGCCAGCCGCAATAGCGCCGCAGATAATCATCGAGCGATTCGTCCTCCTCGCGCACGACGTCGACCAGCAACAGCAGGCCGTCTGGCGCGAGGCGGCGGGCGGCGCGGCGGAAAAACTCGGCCTTCCGCTCGGTCGGCAAGATGATGCAGCACGAAGCTCGAATGGATCACGTCATAGGAGTAGTCCTCGTCCAGCGCTTCGAGGATGTCGCCATGCGTCAACGTCACCGGGCAAGGCAGGTCGGCCAGTTCGCGCGCGGCGAGCTCCAGCGCGGTTTCCGAGAGATCGACTCCCTTGTAGCGGCTCGGCGCCTGGTCCCGCAGCACCGGCGCCAGCGCCGTGGCGTCGCCGCAGCCCAGATCGAGGAAAGCCGGCCGCCGTCCCGAAAAGCGCGCTTCGAGCGCCCGCCGCAAGGCCTCCGCGATCTCGCGGTGGAACATGAAATTGGCGGCGACGACCTTGTGATAAGTGTCCCACTGGTCGAAAATATTTGGCGAGGACGGGGCGGACATGGGCGCGGCTCCTAAGGTTCCGGGACGAATGACGGTTATATCGCCGGCATCCCTGGTGTTGGAAACGGTCGCTGGCCTTTTCGTCAAATTCGACCCCGCTGGCAAGGCGGCGGCGATGGGCTTCGCCGCCCCGCGTCCTACCCGGCGCGAAATCTGCTATAGAGAAGCCTCCGCCCGCGGGCTTCGCCAAGGATCGCGACACCTCATGAATGTCGAAAACAACGCTTCCGCCGCCGCCGCCGCTCAGGCCGCCGCCGTTTCCACGCCCGCCGCGCCGCAAAAGGCCGAGGCGCGGAAAGGCGACCATGGACTGCACGACGATGTGCGGCTCCTGGGCCGGCTGCTCGGCGAAACCGTGCGCGAGCATGAAGGCGACGAGGCCTTCGAGCGCATCGAGACGATTCGCCGCCTCTCGGTCGCCGCGAGCCGCCATAAGGCGTCCGAGGAACGCCCGTCCGCCAAGAACGGCGGTCCCTTAGGGACGCGCGACGCGATGGAGCTTGGCGATTGCGAGGCCGACCGCAAGCTCGACCAATTGCTGCGCAACCTCTCGGCCAAGGAGGCGCTGACGGTCATTCGCGCCTTCAGCTATTTTTTGCATCTCGGCAATATCGCCGAGGATCTGCATCCTTTGCAGCAGCGGGCGCGGGCCGAGGCCGCCGGCGAAAAGACGAGCCTGATCGAGCCCAGCCTCAACCGCACCTTCGCCCATTTGCGCAAGGCGTCCGTGGGCGCCGGCAAGATCGCCCAGGTTCTCGCGCGCGGGTGGGTCTCTCCCGTGCTCACCGCGCATCCGACCGAGGTTAGGCGCAAGAGTCTGCTCGACGCCGAACATTCGATCTTCGCGCTGCTCGCGGCGCGCGAACATATGCGCTCCAAGAACGAACTCGAGCAGAACGACGCGCAGTTGCGCGCGCGCGTCTCGCAAATGTGGCAGACCGAGCTGTTGCGCCAGTCGCGCCTCACCGTGCGCGACGAAATCGAAAACACGCTGAGCTATTACCGCTCGACCTTCCTGCGCGAGATTCCGCATATCTACGCCGACATCGAGCGGCGCATCGAAGGGCTGCGCGTGCCGCCGTTCCTGCGCATGGGCACATGGGTCGGCGGCGACCGCGACGGCAACCCCAACGTCACCGCCGCCTCGCTGGAGACCGCGCTGAAGATGCAGGCCGAGGTGGCCTTGCGCTTTTATCTCGTCGAGGTGCATCAACTCGGCGCGGAGCTTTCGATCTCGCGCAAATACGCCGGCGCCACCAGAGCGCTGGAGGATTTGGCCAACCGCGCGGGCGACGACAATCCGCACCGCGACGACGAGCCTTACCGCCGCGCGCTGATCGGCGTCTACTCGCGCCTCGCCGGCACTCTGGAGCATTTGACCGGCGGGCAGGCGGTGCGGCACGCGGTGGCGCCGGGCGCGGCCTACGCCAACAGCTGGGCCTTTCTCGCCGATCTCGTCACGATCGACGAGTCGCTGCGGCTGCACCACAGCGAGGTGATCGCCGCGCAGCGCCTGGAGCCCTTGATTCGCGCCGTGGAAGTGTTCGGCTTCCACCTCGCCACCGTCGATCTGCGCCAAAGCTCCGACCGTCACGAGGAGACGATCACGGAAATTCTGGCGCAGGCGCGCATCGCCGACAATTACGCGGCGCTCCCTGAGCTGGAGAAGCAGCAGCTTTTGCTGCAACTGCTGTCGGATCCGCGCCCCGTTCGGCTGCTGGACGCGAAATATTCGCTAGCCGTCGAGGACGAACTGGCGATCTTCGCCAAGGCCGCCGCGATGCGCGAGAGCTTTGGCGACGAGTTCGATTCGCCATTACATCGTCAGCCACACCGAGACCGTCAGCGATCTTCTGGAAGTGCTGCTGCTGCAAAAGGAAAGCGGCATGATGCACGGCACGCTCGATCCGCGCGACGCCAGCGTCGTCTCGGCGGATTTGATCATCGTGCCGCTGTTCGAGACCATCGAGGATCTGCGCAACGCCGCGCCGATCATGCGGGACTTCTACGCGCTGCCGGGGATCGCCAAGCTCGTCGCCAACTCGGGCGCCCAACAGGACATCATGCTGGGCTATTCCGACAGCAACAAGGACGGCGGCATCTTCACGAGCATTTGGGAGCTTTACCGCGCCTCGACGGCGCTGGCGGAGTTCTTCGCCGGTCAGCCCAATATCATGATGCGGTTGTTCCACGGGCGCGGCGGCACGGTCGGACGCGGCGGCGGCCCCACCTACGACGCCATTCTCGCGCAGCCGCCGGGCACGGTGAACGGCCAGATTCGTCTCACCGAACAGGGCGAGGTGATCGCCGCCAAATACGCCAATCCGGAGATCGGCCGCACCCAGCTCGAACTGATCGTCGCCGCGACGCTGGAAGCGACCTTGCTCTCCGGCCGGCAGGCGCCGCCGGACGAGTTTCTCGCGACCGCGTCAAAGCTCTCGACCGCCGCGATGTCGGCCTATCGCCATCTCGTCTATGAGACGCCGGGCTTCGTCGATTATTACTTTGGCTCGACGCCGATCTCCGAAATCGCCTCGCTCAACATCGGCTCGCGTCCCGCTTCGCGCAAACCGTCGCGCCGGATCGAGGATTTGCGCGCGATTCCCTGGAGCTTTTCCTGGGGTCAGGCGCGCGTCGCCCTGCCCGGCTGGTATGGCTTCGGCTCGGCGATCGCCGGCTTTCTGGCGGAGGACCGCGACGCGCGGCTGCCGCTGCTGCGCCGCATGAATCGCGAATGGCCGTTCTTTCACGTGCTGCTGTCGAACATCGACATGATCCTGTCGAAGACCGATCTCTCCATCGCCCGCCACTATGCGGAGCTTGCGCCGGATCAGACGCGCGCGAAGGAGATTTTTGGGCGCATCGAGGCCGAATACGATCTTGCGGTGAGCGCGCTGGAGGACATCACCGGCGCGAGCGAGCGGCTCGCCGACAATCCCGCGCTGGCGCGTTCGCTGAAGCTGCGCGTGCCCTACATCACGCCGCTGAGCTATTTGCAGATTGAACTGATCCGCCGCTGGCGCTCGGGCAGAACCGACGACGACATCCGCCAGGGGATTCTCATGTCGATCAACGGCGTCGCGGCGGGTTTGCGCAACACGGGATGAGCGCGAAAGAAGCGACATGAACGCCCGCCTCGGTTTCTTGCGCGATTTCGCCATTGGCGCGCTGCTGATCGGCGGCGCGATCTTCATTCTCGCGCTGCCGTCGGTGCGGAATTTTCTCGCCGCCGCTTCCGCGGCCGGAGATGGCGCGCTGGCGACGGCGGGCGCGATCGGCTTGACGACGCCGGCCGTCGCCGCGGCGCTTTATGGTCTGCGCAAGCGTCGGTTCGGTTTCGCCGCCGGGCTGCTCGTCGTTCCATTGGCGCTGGCCTTATACGCCAAGGCCGCGCGGGTGGAACACGCGGGCGACTATGCCGCGCTGGAATCGGGGCCATTGCTCAAGCTCGCCGCGGACCAGAAAAACATCGTGTTCGATGACCCCTATTGGATGAATTTCTGGCTAAAGCCCATTTTGTCGAGCGGCAAATACGCGGTGTTCCATGCCGTCCGCCAGTCCGCGCGCTCGCCAGCCGAATGGCGCGAGGCGCGGCTCATTTCGGGCGAGGCGTGCCGCGAAGCGAACAATCTGCTGTCGACCGTCGAATTCACCGCCAACGGATTTAAAGACACGTGCATCGCCATGCTCCCCGCGCGGGAGCCCCGCGGGCGTTGATTATAAAGATCGGCGTCAGCGAAATCGTGAAAGGGTTCCAGGGACTCTGGATCGAAATTCTCGAACGCGCCGATGGCGCCGAACGGCTGCTCGCCCGCAGGGCGAAGGGGCTGGTTCCCTCGCCCGTGGCGTTCCTGGGGATTTTCGGCGTGCGTCCGCTCGAGATCAACGGCTTCGAAGCGATCGGCGACGTGATTGGCGAGGTTCTCTCCGTGTCGATCCCGCGCGACTATGCGCCGCCGCGCGGCGACGTGACCGACGAGCATGAAATTAGCGCCGCGCTCGAACAGTTTTTCGCCGACCCCAATCCCGCCGTTCGAAAAACCGCCGAGATCGAATATGGCAAATTGAGCATCAACCATTGCCCGGCGCCGGAGAGCGCGGAACTCACCGAGCGCGCCGCGCGGCTGTTTTTCAGCCCCTATCTCGACGTGAGGGCGCTCGCCTATTTCTGCGTGTGCGATCTTCCGCCCGCCGCGCGCGAGCCGTTCGAGCGGCGGATTTGCCAGATGATTTCCGACGCGAGACGAACGAAGGAATATCCTTGGCTCGTCGATCGGGAAGCCAAGCGCAAGGCGCTTTGCCCCGCTGAATAATGCTTTCCCGCGCCGACGGCGACGCGGATCGCGCCGAGCGGTTTCGTATAATCAGCGGCCGATTATCAGATCGACGGCCTTCTCGACGATCGCGATTGTCGCGCCAACGAGACCGGAGTGTTTGGCGAACGAATGCGTCTTCGAAATTCCGCTAACCCCGCGTGAGCGCGCCATGCGCTCACGCCCGCTAAGTTTCAAAGCAGCGCCTTCGCTCATAATTTAGTGAATTCGTTGAGTTCGCCTTCCGCGAAGGGGTTGTCGAACTCGGCGACGAAGCCGCCGTCGAACACCCGCAACACGGTCGCGGGCTTCGCGCCGAGCGTGACCTTGGCGCCTTGCGGCAGTTTGAAGTTCGTCTCGATGTTGACGCCGCCAACGGAAATGTCGTTGATCTTGACGATAACCTCCTTGCCGTCGGACAAATGCAGAGGCGTCCGCCGCATGAAGGGCACGATACGCTCAAAGCGTCTGTTGTCGGGCAAATCCCAGGCTTCGCGATTGCCATACCAGGTCAATTGCTCGGCGAGCTTGACGTGCTTCGCCTTGGGCAGGCTCATGCCAATGGCGAAACCGGCGGGCTCCTGCCGCACGACGCCGCCCTCGAAACGGCCAAGTTCGGCGATGTAAATGATAATCTTCTCGCCGATCTCGGGCGCCACCGGAGCGGAAATCCTGATTTCGCGCGTCGACATTTCGATCACCGAGCACTCGTGCTCGGTGCGCGAGGGCAACATGAAGCGCCCCTGCAGTTCGACCTTGACCGTCGGATATCTGTTCAATTCGACGGTCTTTAATTTCAATTGAGATTGCGTGGGCATGGCTGTTTCACCGGCCGTTCGTTGTGCGCGCTAGAAGAATTCAATGTTTTCGCCGGGGCAGATTGCATTCAAAATATTGACGCGCGCTTAAAGAAATGGATGGCTCCAGACGGACTTAGCTCGATGCGATCAAATGGAGACATGATCGTTAACGAGACCGCCGCGCATCGCCGCGCGCGCCGTTCACCCGCGTTTTCGGGCCGCCAGCCCTCGTTCCCAGGCCAGCGCCTGACGCACGATCTCTTCCAAATCGTCGTGCCGCGGCTCCCAGCCGAGCGTCGCCTTGATGCGGCCATTCGCCGCGATGATCGCCGCCGCGTCGCCGGGACGGCGACCCGAGACCTCGACCGGGAAATCGACGCCCGCGACGCGCTTCACCGTCTCGATCACCTCTTTCACCGAATAGCCGCGCTCATAGCCGGCGTTACAGACGAGGCTGGCGCCGCCGCCGCGCAAATAGCGTAGCGCGTCCATATGCGCGCGGGCGAGATCCGAAACATGAATGTAATCGCGCAAACAGGTTCCGTCCGGCGTCGGATAATCCGTGCCGAACAATTGCATCCTCGGACGCAGGCCCAGCGCCGCCTGCGCCGCGACCTTGATCAGATGCGTGGCGTTCGGCGTCGACTGGCCGGCGCGGCCCTTGGGGTCGCCGCCCGCGACGTTGAAGTAACGCAGCGCGACATAGTTGAAGTCGTGCGCCTTGGCGACATCCTCCAGCATCCACTCCACCATCAGCTTGGAGCGGCCATAGGGCGAGAGCGGCTTGAGCGGCTCGTCCTCCGTCACCGGATTTCGCGAAGGATCGCCATAGACCGCCGCCGTCGAGGAAAAGATGAAGCGCTTGATCTCGCAGCCCGTCGCGGTCTCCAGCAGATTGCGCGCCTTGGCGGTGTTGTTGAGATAATAGCCGAGCGGATCGGCGACCAACTCCGGCACCACGATCTTCGCGGCGAAGTGGATGATCTCCTCGACGTCGTATCGCCCGACGGTTTCGGTCACGAGGTCTTCGTCGCCGAAGTCGCCGACGACCAGCGGGACGCCCTCGGGCACGGCCCAGCGAAAGCCGGTCGAGAGATCGTCGAGGACAACCGGCTTTTCGCCGGCGTCAAGCAGTTCCAAAACCATGTGGGAGCCGATATAACCGGCGCCGCCCGTCACCAAGACCGTCATCGTCAACACCCGTTCACGCGATTTCGTCACCCGAAATTAAAGGGCGGAACCTAAATTTACGTCAACCTCCCCGCCCGAGTGGCGGCTCCTCCATCAAGCAACGGACCCTTCATGACCAAGCGCATTCGCAAGGCTGTTTTACCCGTCGCCGGTTTGGGCACGCGCTTTCTACCAGCCACCAAGGCCGTGCCGAAGGAAATGCTCACCGTGGTCGATCGTCCGGTCGTGCAGCATGTGGTCGACGAGGCGCGCGAGGCTGGCATCGAGCATTTCGTCTTCGTGACCGGACGCGGCAAGGCGGTGATCGAGGACCATTTCGATATGTCTTACGAGTTGGAGGACACGCTTCGCCGCCGCAACAAGACAAAGGAATATGACGCGCTGATGGCGGACCTGCCCAAGGCCGGCGCCACGAGCTTCACGCGCCAGCAGGCGCCGCTGGGACTCGGCCACGCGGTTTGGTGCGCGCGCGACATCATCGGCGACGAGCCTTTCGCCGTGCTGCTGCCCGACATGATCACGCTGCCGAACGGCCCGCGCAAGAGCCGCTGTCTCGCCCAGGCCATGGAGGCCTATGGAAAGCACGGCGGCAATATCATCGCGGTGGAGGAGGTTTCGCCGAGCGAGACGCATCAATATGGCATTGTGAGCGTCGGCGCGGATTACGGCCACAGTTTCGAGATCAAGGGCATGGTCGAAAAGCCGCCGCAAGGGACGGCGCCGAGCAATTGGATGATCTCGGGCCGCTATATTCTGGAGCCCGAGATTTTCGAGCTGCTCGAGAAAGGCGAAAAAGGCGCGGGCGGCGAAATCCAGCTCACCGACGCCATGATCAAGCTCGCGGCCACGCAGCCGTTTCACGGCGTGCGCTTCGACGGCAAGACCTACGACACGGGGTCGAAACTGGGATTTTTGGCCGCCAACATCGCCTTTGGGCTGGAGCGCCCGGACATAGCGGAAGGGCTGCGGGCGGAGATCAAGCGGCTGCTGGGGTGAGACGCGCGCTCTCCTTCTCCCGCCCGCGGGAGAAGGTGGCCCCGCCAAAGGGCGTCCATGGGACGCCCGTTATTTATGACGGGCTATGGCGGGGCCGGATGAGGGCGTCGCGACATTCCAACCAGCTCAGCTCATGGAAACTCCTCCAAGGGCTGATCGCGACGCAAATATAGCGGATGGCGCGGATGGCCCGCCTTCGTCTTCCCAAGGCATTTCAATACTACGCTTGGCCCGACGCCTCGCATTATATCGATGGCGGTCTTGTCGCCGCCATGAAGCGCTCCGCGACAGCCCCAGGCGCAGACAATTGGAATCCCGTTTTCAATCGATCTTGCCGCGATCGTCTCGATAGCTTTTCGATTATCCTTGCCGAATGGATCGCCCGCCTGCCGCAGTTCATCCGAATACGGGGTTCGCCAAGCGAACAGGTTAGCGACGACAATGCCGCTCGCGCCTTCGCGCCGAGCAAACGCCATGCAGCGGCGAATGGTGGGATCGTCTTTTTCGGCGTCCGCGTCCGACGGATTCAGCATAACGAAAGGCAGCAAATCATCCTCTCGCTCACCCCATCGCCGCGTGAGTTCGTAGCGATAAAGGCCGTCCCGCGAAATATTCGCGGTCTTTCGGATCGGTAAATCATTCGCAAGAGTCATCAAATCAATTGAATAACGGTTGCGACTTGGCTGAAACCCTCCCAGCGACCCTCATCCGACCTCGCTAAAGCGAGGCTGCCTTCTCCCACTGCGTGGGAGAAGGAAGGTTCGCCCCGCTCACCGCTTCTTTTTGCGCAGCCTTATAATCACGTCGCAGCCGACGATCTCCATGCCCTCGGGCGGCGCCGGCAGGCGCGCGAATTCGACCGAGCCGTCCACCGCGTCGAACATGCGGCCGGTGCTTTCGTCCATGAAATGATGATGCGGCGAGGTGCGGGTGTGGAAATAGGTGCGCGGCCCCTGCACGGCGATTTCGCGCAGCAGGCCGGCGCCAGCGAACTGGTTCAGCGCGTTATAGACCGTCGAGAGCGACATGCGCAGCCCGGCCTCGCGCGCCTCGGCGTGCAGCGCCTCGGCGCTGACATGGCGGTCGCCATTGCCAAACAGCAGCCCGCACAGGGACAGGCGCTGCACTGTCGGACGCAAACCCGCGTCGCGCAGCTTGGTCTTGAGTTCGCTCTCGCTGGGGCGGCTGGCGCCCTCGCCTCGCGCGCCTTGCGGCCGGGTCGGCGCGCGATCGGCGCTGGTCGAGGGGACATGCGTCATTTGTTACATCGCGCGGAATTCCGCGCTCCCTGTTTGTCACGAATAGCTGAAGCCAGTAGAAGTCAGCGACCCGGACCTGTCAAACGAATTGCCGGAAAGTGTAATCTTTCCAAGGAAGGCTTGGCCGTTCTTGGGTCAATTCGCTCGGCGGCGGAGACTGTCATGCAAATATCGCGCAAGCTTGCCTCCCTCAACCGGCGCGCCCTGCTGCTCGGCGCCGCGGCGCTCGCCTGCGGCGGCCCCCGCGCCCTCGCGCAGGCCCAGGATTTTCAGTCCTTTGTGCAAAGCCTGTGGCCCGCCGCGCAGGCCGCCGGAGTCTCGCGCGAGGTTTTCGACGAGGCCGCGCGGGGCCTGACGCCAGAGCCGGCGGTGTTGCAAAAACCCGCGGCTCAGTCCGAATTCACCGTGTCGATTCCCGCCTATGTCGCGGGGGCCGTGACAACGAGTTCGCGTCGCGCGCGGTCGCGCGCTGGCCGGCGAACTGACGCATATGCTGAGACAGATCGAACAGCGCGACGGCGTTCCCGGCGAGATATTGGTGGCGATTCTCGCCGTCGAGAGCAATTTCGGGACGGCGACGGGCGGCGCCGACGTGTTGCGCGTGCTGGCGACGCTGGCCTGGAAGGGCCATATGACGCAAAAACTCAGCGACGAATATGTCGCCGGCCTGGTGCTGCTGCAGCAGGGAATCCCGCGTCACCGGCTGCGGGGATCATGGGCCGGCGCGATGGGCATGCCGCAATTCATGCCCTCGGCCTATCTGAAATTCGCGACGAGCTTCGCCGGCGACGCCGCGCCCGACATCTGGACCTCGCAGCCCGACGCGCTCGCCTCCATCGCCAGCTTTTTGCATAAATCCGGCTGGAATCCGGCGCTGCCCTGGGGCGTCGAGACGCGCCTGCCGCAAGGCTTCGACTTCGCCGCCTTCGACATGGACTTTTCGCAATTTCGCGCGTTGGGCTTTACCGCCGCGAACGGCGAGGCGCTGCCTGCGAGCGGTGCCGCGAGTCTTTACATGCCGGCGGGCGCGAGCGGGCCGGCCTTTCTGATCACCGACAATTTCGAGGTGATCCGCCAATACAACACCTCCGACGCCTATGCGCTGGCGGTGGCGATCCTCGCGGACCGCATCGCCGGCGCCAGCACGCCGCTAACGCCCTGGCCAAAAGTGACGCCGCTGACGACGGCGCAATGCAAGGACTTGCAACAGGCGCTGACGCGGCTGGGCTTTTATCACGGAACCATCGACGGCAAGCTGGGCCGCGTCGCCCGCAACGCCGTGCACGCCTACCAACTCAGCGTCGGCATGCAGCCGGCGGACGGACTGGCGACCAAGGCGGTGCTCGATCGGTTGAGAGGGGGATAAGGCGTTAGTTGGGCTGGCGCGACTTGGCGGGCGCGTTTCATATCGCCGTCTCGCGGGGCGTCGTGCTTGCGCGGGAATCGGCGCCTCGGCCTTGAATCGGGAGCCAAACCCCCAAGAAAACAAAAACTCTTAACCCGGACCGCGTCATTTAGAATTGCTGGCGACGCGGAAGATGGCTTGCCACCCGCTTTCGCCTGTGGCACAAGGCCGCCAGTTCAAAGCTGCGGTAGCTCAGTGGTAGAGCACTCCCTTGGTAAGGGAGAGGTCGTGGGTTCAATCCCCCCTCGCAGCACCATTTTATCTATATGATTCAAAATGTTGTGGCGAAGCCGGTCTCCTCGCGGCCATTGCTCCTAACTTGTAAAACGGAGGAGAGTTCTCGCCCTCCCGCCTCCATCGAAAAGCAATCCGCCAAAACCATGCCGAAGCGCCACCCCGCTCGCCGGCGCAGTCGCGGGATCTTCACGTTTTGACGCCGCGGGTTCGATCCCGTTCGAATCTACCCCTCGCCGGCGCCCGTCGTCGACTCTCTGGTCGCCCTCTTCCCGCGCAAGCGCTCGCGCGCGCCTCCGCCGATCCCTATATTGTCGTAAAGAACCACTCCCTCCCGAAAATGAGGATCTCATGCGCAATTCACCGCCCCAGGCTGTTCGACTCTGCGACTACATGCCGCCGGATTTCTTGATCGACAGCGTGGCGCTGGACATATCGCTGCATAAGACGCAAACGCGCGTGCGCGCCAAACTCGCGTTGCGCCGCAACCCCAAGGGCCGGCCCGACGCGCCGCTGACGCTCTACGGCGACGGGCTGACGCCACGCCGCGTAGCGCTCGACGGGCGCGAGCTCGCTCCGCAAGACTACGAGGCGACGCCCGAAAGCCTGACGCTGCGCGCGGTCCCGCCGGCGCCTTTCGCGCTTGAGATCGAGACGCTGGTCGATCCCACCGCCAATACGCAGCTCTCGGGGCTCTATCGCTCGGGCTCGGCCTATTGCACGCAATGCGAGGCGGAAGGCTTTCGCCGCATAACCTATTTTCTCGACCGCCCCGACGTGCTCAGCGTCTACACGACCCGCATCGAGGCCGACCGGAGCGAAGCGCCCGTGCTGCTCGGCAACGGCAATCCGATCGAGGCCGGCGAGCTGGCGGACGGCCGGCATTTCGCGGTCTGGCACGACCCCTTCCCCAAGCCGTCCTATCTCTTCGCCCTGGTCGGCGGCGATCTCGGCCATATCGAGCGCCGATTCGTCACCGCCTCGGGCCGCAAGGTGAAGCTCGCCATCCATGTCGAACACGGCAAGGAGCCGCGCGCCGATTACGCCATGGACGCGCTGGAGCGCGCGATGCGCTGGGACGAGGAGACCTTCGGCCGCGAATATGATCTCGACGTGTTCAACATCGTCGCCGTGTCGGATTTCAACATGGGCGCGATGGAGAACAAGGGCCTCAACATCTTCAACGACAAATATGTGCTGGCCTCGCCGCAGACCGCGACCGACGGCGATTACGCCGGCATCGAGGCGGTGATCGCGCATGAATATTTCCACAATTGGACCGGCAACCGCATCACCTGCCGCGACTGGTTCCAGCTCTGCCTCAAGGAAGGGCTGACGGTCTTTCGCGACCAGGAGTTTTCGAGCGACCAGCGCTCGCGCGCGGTCAAGCGCATCAGCGACGTGCGCGTGCTGCGCCTCACGCAATTTCCCGAGGACGCCGGGCCGCTCGCGCATCCCGTGCGCCCGCGGCTCTATCGCGAGATCAACAATTTCTATACCGCCACCGTCTACGAGAAAGGCGCCGAGATCGTCCGCATGCTGAAGACGCTGATCGGCGCCGACGCCTTTCGGCGCGGCATGGATATTTATTTCCAGCGCTTCGACGGAACGGCGGCGACGGTCGAGGATTTTCTGTCCTGTTTCGCCGAAAGCTCCGGCCGCGATCTCGACTCAATTCGCGCTGTGGTACGGCAGGCCGGCACGCCCCGCATAAATGTCGCGACGGAATACGACGCGGGCGCCAAGACGTTGACGCTATCGCTGACGCAGCGGACGCCGCCAACGCCGGGCCAGGACGAAAAGCAGCCGCTGCTGATCCCGATCGCGCTGGCGCTGTTCGACGAAGCGGGCGAAAAGCTGCCGCTCGCCAGCGCCGACATGAGCGCGCAAGAGGTTTCGCGCGAGTTGGTGGAGTTTTCCGGCGCCGAGCGCAAGCTGCGCTTCACCGGCCTCGACACGCGCCCCACGCTGTCGCTGCTGCGCGGCTTCTCCGCGCCGGCGCGCCTGGAGCCCGCGCAAGAGAGCGCGGAACTGGAGCGCCTGCTCGCCCATGACGACGATCCGTTCAACCGCTGGCAGGCGGCGCAGAGCCTCGCCCTGCGCTCGATCTTCGCCCGCGTCGCGGCCTTGCGCGCCGAGGCGGCCGCCCCGACGACAGCTCCTTCGCGGCGGCCCTTCGACGTCTGCTCGCCAAGGGCGCCGACGATCCGGCTTTCACCGCGCTGGCGCTGACCTTGCCCGGCGAGACCGATCTCGCCCGCGAGATGGGCGAGAACGTCGATCCCGACATTCTCTTCAAGGCGCGCGCCGGGCTGCGTCGCGCGCTGGGCGAGGCGCTCGAACCCGCGCTCGAGCAATGCTATGCCTCGAGCGCCGACGTCGGGCGCTATGCGCCCGACGCCGCCAGCGCGGGCCGGCGCGCGCTGCGCAACGCGTCGCTCGACTTGATCGCGGCGGGCGACGCGCCGCTCGGAACCAGCCTCGCGCAGGCGCAATTCGAGACGGCCGGCAACATGACCGACCGGCTGGCGGCGCTGTCGACGCTCGCGCTGATCGGCGGAGACGCGCGCGAAAAGGCCTTCGCGCGATTTTACCAGGACTTCGCCGGCGACGCGCTGGTGGTCGACAAATGGTTCTCGCTGCAAGCCTGCATCCCGGAGGAGGCGACGACGAGGCGCGTCCTCGCGCTGATGACGCATCACGATTTTTCGCTCTCCAATCCCAATCGCGCCCGCGCGCTGATCGGCGCCTTCGCCACCGGCAACCCCACTCGCTTCCATGCTCCAGACGGTTCCGGCTATGACATATTGACCAATGTCGTGCTTGACCTGGACCCAAGGAATCCGCAGGTCGCCGCGCGGCTGTTGTCGTCGCTGCGCTCCTGGCGGACGCTGGAGCCTGGCCGCCGCGCGCTGGCGGAAGCCGCGCTGAAGCGCGTGCTGGCGGCGCCAAACTTGTCGCGCGACGTGAACGACATCGCGACCCGCGCGCTGGCGTAACGCGGCGCTCCCTTCTCCCACTCGCCGGCCGGGTTCCCGGTTTGCGCATTCAATGCCAAAGTCGGCCACGGCCGACTTTGGAGTGGGAGAGGCGATTTGCGCGCTTTCGATTCCGTTTCGACTGCGCGGCGTCTCGGCGAGCGCCGTCGCGACAAAATTTTCCCGCGCGCTAACCAATTCATCTCAAAAGAGAACACAATTAACTGAAAATTAACCACCAAAATTAGTCGCCAAACATTAACAAACGCGCCCGAGCGGATTTCGTATGGCTGCGAATTGAGAAGCGTTTCTCGACTGCGTTCCCCAGTTCGCCAGAAATTGAAGAGGTCATGGATGGCGCGCTTGCACGCAGCCAAAGGGACGACGTGCCCCGACACCGTGTGGGGCGCCTACAGTCTCCAGGCCAACGGCGACAAGGGTCCCCAGTCCGACGGCCAATGGCTAAAGCCCCTCGCCGTCGTCGCCGGCCTGCTCTTCGTGGCCTGTCTGGTCGAGTTCGTTTTCACGCTGACCACCACGATGCACGAGCAATTGCTCGTCAACGCTTCCAGCGATCTCGAATTTTATTCAACCGCGATCTGGCGCGAGTTGCGCGAGGCGATCAATTCCGGGAAAGACGCGAACGCGTTGATCGAACCGCTGGCGCGCATCGCGCCGGGTCAGACGACGGCGCGCGGCAGACGCATTCTCATCACCGATCCTTCCGGCGTCGTCGCGGTCTCGTGGCCGCGTCTGTCCACGACGAACATGAAGCTCAGCGAAATATTCGGAGAGGATGGCGCCCCCGTCGACAACGCCGGGGAAGGTTTGGCGCCCGGCGCATCGTCCTCCGGGACGGCGCGCCGGCGCTCGAGGTAACGCGCAAATTGCCCGGCCCATTCGGACAACTCACGATAATTCATCCGCTGAACTCGGTGCTGATCGAGTGGCGCGCCATCGCCCAACGCTTTGCTCTTCAGTTCGCGGCGACAACGGCGATGCTCCTGGCCATTCTCGCCGCCTATGCGCGGCAGGCGCGCAGACGACGCGCCGCCGAGGAAGTCAGCGTCCAAATTCGCCGCCGGCTCGAGACGGCGCTGTCGAACGGCCGCTGCGGCCTTTGGGACTGGGATATAGCGCAGGGTCGAATCGTATCTGGTCCGACTCGATGCATGAAATACTTGGACGCAAAGCGGAGCGTCGCTGTCTTCCGATCGACGAACTCGACGCCATGCTGCATCCCGGCGACGGCGATCTCGCGCATATCGCGGCGATGGTGCTCGCCTCGAAGACGAAAACCGTCGATCACGAGTTTCGGATCAAGAACGCCGCCGGCGAGTGGATCTGGCTGCGCGCCCGAGCCGAGCTCGTCCAGGATCCGCGCCAACCGGGCGCGCATCTCGTCGGCATCGCCGTCGACATTTCCGACCAGAAGGCGCTCGCGGAACAGACCGCCACCGCCAACATGCGCCTGCGCGAGGCGATCGACGCGATCTCCGAGGCCTTTGTGCTGTGGGATTCGAGCAACAGGCTTGTCACCTGCAATTCGAAATTCCTCGAACTGAACGACCTGTCCAGCGATGTCGCGACTCCAGGCGCCAGCTACCGGAACGTCATGA
>CAVQBO010000036.1:0-36922 GCA_963710695.1 uncultured Alphaproteobacteria bacterium
TCGTCGTGCTCGTGCTCCTTATACTGGTCCTCCTTGGAAAAATTTGACTTCGAGTCGGAGCCCGAAAAGCCGGGCTCGGGGTTGGTCTCGGCGTCGTTCGACGAATTCTTATCGCGCGATCCATCCTCCATCGACGACAAGCAAATGACCCACGATAAACCGCGCCTGGTCGGAGCATAGGAACAAAACCGCCGCCGTGAGTTCGTCGGCTTTGCCCATCCGGCCGATCGGGAACAGATTGCCCGCGGCTTCGGGAGTGATTTTTTCTTTTTCCATCCACTGATGGAAAACGTCGCCTGGCGCGTCGATGCCGCAGGCCGCTATGGCGTTAATGCTGATGTTGTGCTTGGCGACTTCGAGCGCCGCGGACTTGGTAAGACCGTCCACGCCGCCCTTTGTCGCGGCGTAGGCGGTCTCGCCCGGGTTGCCGGTCAGGCTCCCCGTGATGGAAGACTGATTAACGATCGCGCCGCCGCCATTCTTGAGCATCTGACGGATCTCATGCTTCATGCAATAAAACACGCCGCGAAGATTTGTATGGAGATGAAAGTCGAAACCCGCCGCCGTCTCTTCGACGAGCGGAGCGAATCGCACGACGCCCGCGTTGTTCACGGCGCAGTCGAGACGGCCATATGCGTCGACCGTCTTCTCGATCATTGCCGCTACGTCCAACTCGATTCCGACATCCGCGCGTATGAACAGGGCTTCGCCGCCTTCATCGCGAACGAGGCTCACTGTTGCTTGGCCGCCGGCCTCGTCGATGTCGGCTGCCACGACTTTCGCCCCCTCGCGCGCGAAGGCTTGCGCGGTCACCCGGCCCAGTCCACGCGCCGCGCCGGTGACGAGCGCGACTTTCCCATCGAATCTTTTCATCAGTGAACTCCCGCAGCTGAAGTTTATTCGTCAATCGAATGGGCCGTTCAATCAATGGAAACACAACGGATTCTGAGATCGCGTCGCCGCGCGTCATCCGACATTACTCAGGGGCTGTTCGCCACGGAGAAAACATGCCCGAGTTTAGGCGTTTCCGACAAGGCCAAGGCGTTGTCGTGGCGGCGTGCGCGCCGGCGCCACTCGATTGTTGTCGTTGCCGCGACGGCGCCGCCCGCGGCTTAAGGCCCTCGGTCCTTAAGCGACGCCCCAAGCGCGTCAAGCAAAATGCCAGTGCCATGTTCGCGAGACCCTGCGTCGTCGTAGCCGTCGAGGAATACGCCCTGCTCGGTAACCTTCAGTGTTGTCTTTCCGCCTTGGCTCTCCAACTGCATGGTCGCCAGCGATACCGAGATCTTCTTATCGTCGAGATGCATCTCGTAACTATAGACCAGCCGCTCGTTCGGGATGACATCGTGGTAGATGGCGTCAAAAGTGGTCACCATCCCTCCCTCCCAACGCCCCTTCAGCCGTTCCCTGCCGCCAACCCGCACATCCATATGCCGCTCGATTAGTTCCCATCGACCGGGCGCGCCCGCGAACCACTTTTGCTTGGCCGCCTCGTCGGTCAGGGCCTTCCATACCCGCGCAACCGGCGCTTCGTAGGTGCGCGCGAGATGAAAGATGGCGTGCGCCACCGAGCGGACGCCAATTTCGCTTCCGCCCTGTA
Source organism: uncultured Alphaproteobacteria bacterium (assembly GCA_963710695.1). GTDB lineage: Bacteria > Pseudomonadota > Alphaproteobacteria > Rhizobiales > Beijerinckiaceae > Methylocystis. The sequence goes on from CAVQBO010000036.1 coordinate 1,601, forward strand.
TGCGCACGACCTCTTTCTCCAGCTTGTCGAGCGTCGTGCCCCAACCTTCGGGCGCCCCCGCGATCATCGGGGCGGCCGTTGGATCGAAAATTGTGTAAGTTTGCAGCACATCCATGCGCGTTCCGCAAAGCGCGTCGGAAAAGTCGACCTCTGTGTAGGCGCGGAACAGTCGTTCGCCAGCCTTGTCCACGGCGCACATATCGATAACGAGCCGGGAGCACGGCGTGACTTCAACAAACGCGCCCCGCGTCCAATGTTCCTCGCCCATCGGCGAACGCATGCAGACTTCGAACGGACCACCGACGCGCATCTGAACCTTGGCGTGTGGAACGGTGTAGGTCTCCGGGCAGAACCACCGTGAGACGTGATCGGCGGAGCTCCAGGCCTTGAATACCGTCTCTCGCGGCGCATGTAGAATGCGCGAGAGTTTGAGCGGGAGCGGTTGCATTATGTTCGAGGTGTTTTTCACGTCAGTCTCCTGAGCCATCGCCATCTCCTTTGTCTTCGATGGTTGCGAGATACGCGCCCAACCGGTCCAGTCGGGCCTCCCATTCGATCCGCCGCGCGTTGATCCATTGCTCGACTTGGGTGAGCGCTCGAGGTTCGATGGCGCAGGTGCGCACCCGGCCGACCTTCTCCGAACGCACCAGGCCCGCCGCCTCCAGGACGCCGAGGTGCTGCATCACCGCCGGCAGAGACATGGGGAGCGGTCGGGCCAACTCGCTCACCGCTGCCGGACCACGGCTTAGCCGCTCCATGATCGCGCGGCGCGCGGGGTCCGCGAGCGCCTGGAAGAGATGGTCAAGCTCGGTCGATTGGTTAAGCATATACTTTAGTATCATGGCGCGGACAGTTAGGCAATGACTTTAGTATCTCTGGCGCGGATTTTGCGGTCGGCAGCGAAATGACCAGCCGCGCGGTGGAAGCTTGCGAATGGGACGCGCGTCCGCGCTCGAATTTGCGCGCGAACGCGTGAAAGTGGCCCTCAGCTTGGAGCCGAACATCTGGCTGGACTGATCCACCATACGCCGGCCAGCATCGCGACAACCATGACGCCGGGGACTACGGCGAGCCATGTTCCCGTGACCGCCAGAGCGCCGGCGCCGGCCCATCCGTTCGAGGACAGCGCCTCGGCGAATGTCGCGACGCGCGACGAGGTTTGGCGTCGTCGAAAAAGACTGCGTTTGGCCTGAGCGCGAAACCAATATTGAATCGCCGTGGCGGAACCCGCCGCGACCGTGAGGCCGACGAGCGAGACCAGCGCGGCGAAGGGCGCGACGGCGGCGAGCATCAAGACGAGCGGCGCGAAAACAATGGCGACTCCGATAAGCACCGCCTCGGTCTTGGCGCGCAGAACATTATTGGCCGGAACCGGCGCCGTGGCGATGAGTTCGGGCGCGTCCTCGCCGGACACCGCGAGCCAGGCGAGGCCGCCGCCCAATTGTCCGGCCGCCATGATCAGTATCGGCGACAGGAACGTCGCGACGCCGCCTTCGCTGAAAAAGCTGCGCCAAAGCAGGAAGGCGGCCGGCAACAGGTAGAGCAGTTGCATCAGCGTCTGCGACATCAGCCAGGGATCGCGAACCAGCAGGGACCACTCCTTCCGCCGCAGCGCCTGCGCGGGCGACGCGCCGCGGAAGCGCGTTTCTGTCCGGCTCTTTTTCGTGACGCCATGCGACACGCCGCCGGCGGCCAGCGCGAGCCGGCCAAAGCGCGGCGCGAAAACGCCGATCACCGCGGCGAGGGCGACCACGCCGAGACCGATGAAAAAAGCGAGCGCCGCCGGCTCGCCGAAAACGGCGCGGGCCGGCCATAAAATGGCGCTGTCGGGGCCGGGCGCCAGCCTCTCCAACACGGCGAATCGGGGAACGGCCATCGTGCCGAACGAGACGATCGCGGCGAACTGCAGCCCGATGGCGAAAGCCGCGCCGATCACCGCCGCGACGATCTGCGAGATCGATCGCGTGCGCCTCGCGCCGATGACGGCGAACAGCGCGCCGACGATCAGAATCGCGACGGCGACCGCGAGCATCGACAGCGCGACCACGACCGCATAGGCGCAGAGCCAGCGCGCCCCGCCGAGCCAGGCCTGCATGTTGATGAACGGCGCGGCGAAAACCAGCGACATGGAAAGAATCGTCGCTGATATCGCGCAGATGCGCACGGCGAACAGCCGCGCCGTCGTCGCCGGAGAGGTCAGGATCAGCTCGAGATCGCCGCGCGCGTAAAAGGCGCGCGTCACCAACTCCATCGCTTGCGACAGCATGGCCGAGAAGGCCAGCGCCAGCATGCCGGCGATGACGACGAGCTCCCGCGCGTCGCCCGAGCCGGTCAGACCGGTCGAACGCGATAAAAACACATAGGCGAGACCATGCAGGAACAAGAAGAAGGCGAGAAAGCCGAACGCCGCCGCATGGCCGCGCCGGCGGCCCCCGCGAGTCATCAGCCAACTCCAGTCGCGCCACGCGAGCCGCGTTTCATGCGACGCGAACCAACGGATCGAGCCGGGCGCGCTCATGCCGCGACCCGATCTTGCGCGACGAGAGCCAGGAACGTGTCCTCGAGACTGGCGTCGCCGGAACCCGCTCGAACCCGCAACTCATCCAGCCGGCCGTCGGCGATGAGCCGGCCTTTGGACATGACGCCGATGCGATCGGCCATGCGCTCGGCGACCTCCAGAATATGGGTCGTCATGATCACCGAGCAGCCGGCGCGGACGCGCTCGCGCAGCACGTCCTTCACCACGCGCGACGAACCGGCGTCGAGGCCGGTGAAGGGTTCATCCAGGATGATCAGCCTTGGTTCATGCACGAGCGCGCCGGCGAGCGCCAGCTTTTGACGCATGCCCTTGGAAAATTGCGCGCAACGTTCATCGGCATGGGGAGCGAGACCGAGCCAGGAGAGCAACTCGCGCGCCCGCGCCTCGGCGAGCTTCGCGTCGACCCCCCACAGCCCGGCCACGAAGTCGAGATACTCCATCGGCGTCAACTGGTCGTAGAGCATCGGCTCATCCGAAACCCAGGCCATGATGCGCTTGGCGCCGATGGGATCGGCCAGCGCGTCGACGCCAAAGATGGAGATCGATCCGCGGTCGGGCGCAAGGAGGCCGGCGACCATGCGCATGGTGGTCGTCTTGCCCGCGCCATTGGGTCCGAGCAAGCTATAGAATTCGCCGGCGGGGACGCACAGATCGAGCCCGTCCACCGCCGGGCGCTCGAACGATTTGGCGAGCCCACGAATTCTTAGCGCGAGAGGCGAAGATTTATCGTTCATGCCGACCTCGCCGATACGCCGCGCCAACGCGGCGGCGGCTTGATTATTCGTTTGGTGGAAGTCAAAGGACACGCTTTCCGTATATTTTAAGTAAACGCAGCGATCCCTAATCAACGGTTTGCGCTTGATCGGCTCATTCAATACCCCGAGCCCCTCACCGTACCTCTCCCCGCAAGCGGGGAGAGGGGGCGTCGACGCGGTTCCCTTCGCCATAAATTAACGAGATAACAATGAGCTATGAGAAAGGGCGGATCGCCGGCCGCCTCCTCTCCCCGCAAGCCGCGAAGCGACCGGGCGGAGTTCGCATCACCCTTTTGATCGAGGTCGATGAAATTCCCGATTCGCGTGACTACATGTTTGGCATGGCGAAGTCGCGGAGCGCGGTGCGATGGGTAAGCTTGACGACGCAATGTCGCCCGCCGGCAGGCGGCGCTCGCGGGCTGTCCAGACGGCGGGCGAGCACGGTTTGAGGCTTCCGAAATCGAAGAAGGAGCGACCGGCGAGCAAGGGTCGCGTTCACAAGGGCAGGACGCGCGCTTGATGGGCGCGAAATTCCTGTCGCGCATCTATGTCCCGAGCCCGGCGCGCCGCCGCACCGTAAAGGACGGTTCCGATGTCGACTTCGAAAATCATCGCCGCTCTTCTCGGCCCCACGCTCGTCGCGACCGCCGCGATGGTGCTGGCCAACCTCGACGCGATGCCGACCATCATCGAGGGCATGGCGCAAAGCCCGATGCTTGTCGTGCTGGCCGGCTACGCCGCCTTCGTGCCCGGCCTCGCCATCGTGTATTTCCATAACCGTTGGACCGGCGGCTGGCCGGTCGTCGTGACGGTCATGGGCTGGCTGTCGCTGATCGTCGGCCTCATCCGCATGATCTTTCCGATGCAAATCGCCGCGATGGCGTCTAAGCTCGCCCCGGCGCCCGGCGGCGCGCTCATCGCGATTGGCGTGGTCTTCCTGCTGATCGGAGGCTTCCTGTCATTCAAGGCCTATATGCGTGATTGAGGGCGACTTTCGAATACGACATCTTGATGGAGTGACCCATGCTCAAGCTCTATTATTACCCAGGCGCATGTTCGCTGGCGCCGCATCTCGTTCTCGAATGGATCGGAGCGCCGTACGAGGCGATCCGCGTGAATCTTGGCGATCCGGCCTATAACGCCATCAATCCCGCCGGCGCCGTGCCGGCGCTCGACACCGGCGAGGGATGGATACTGACGCAGGCCGGCGCCGTCCTCCATTATCTCGCGCGGCGCTTCCCCGAGGCGCGGCTCGGATCGGACGGGTCGCCGCGGGACCAGGCCGAGCTTGACCGCTGGTCTCATTTCCTGACCGGCGATCTGCATCCGGCCTTCTTCCCGCTGTTCTCGCCGCAGCGATACACGACCTCGCAGGATACGGCGGCGCTGGAAGCGGTGAAGACCGCGGCGCAAGCTTTGATCGCCAAGAAGCTGGACCTGGTCGACGCGCATCTCGTCGGGAAGGATCACATGCTCGGCGGGCGCCGCACGTTCCTCGACGCCTATGTCCTGCCGATGTTGCGCTGGGCGCGCGCGATGCTGCCGGGCGGCCTCCAGAACCATCCGAACTGCGAACGTCTGCTTGGCCATGTGGAGGCCGATCCCGTGGCCAAGAAGGTCATGATCGACGAGGGGATCGGCTGATCGTCGCGGCGCGAACTTCGCCGAAATCGAGAAAGGAGAAGCCGGCCAGTGTCGGATCTCTATGACAGTTATGCTGACTTGGCCGCCGGCGAAGCAGAGGGGATTCACTATCGCATCCGCGTGATTGACAGAGCCTCGCCGATCGCCGTCGTGGCGCCTCACGGAGGACGGATCGAGGCGGGGACTTCCCAGACCGCCGCATTGATAGCCGCCGACGTATTCTCGCTCTACTGCTTCGAGGGGCTCGTCTCCGGAAGGCGGCTTCATATAACCTCGGCGCGCTTTGACGAACCGAGGGCGCTCGCGCTTGTCGAATCCTCCGACATCGCCATCGGGGTGCACGGACGCGCCGATCGCGGCGACAATCGGACCATCTGGTTGGGCGGCTTGCATGAAAGTCTCCGCGACGCGATAGGCGCCGCGCTGGAGCGCGTCGGGTTCAAGACATCGACCGACCACCACATGCAGGGAAAGGCCCCCGGCAACATTTGCAACAGGGGGCGTTTGCGCGCGGGGGTTCAACTCGAACTGCCGATGTCGCTAAGAAATGCTTTCCTCAACGACCCGTTCGCTCGCCAAGCCTTCGCCTCCGCGGTGCGCGATACGATAGTGAAGGAAACAGGCCGTGGTTGATTTCATGGCGAACGCACGGAACTCAACGTTCATCCGCCGATCACGGGCACTCCAATCAGCACGGGATGCAGGAACAGCATCGCCACATAGGCCAGCCGTTCCGACCCCGAGCGCGACGCCATCGGCGCGCGTGAAGGATGATATTCGCGGCGCTCCGAGGTCGCCGCGCTTCTTGACGGCGATGCGATCGAACACGGCCCAAGCGAGAAACGACCCGAACAGCAGCATGCCGCCGGCGTCGCCATTGGCGAGCAGATGCGCGAGCGCCCAGATTTTGATCGAGACCAGCATCGGGTGACGCAGCCAGCCCCTGATTCTGCTGGGCGCCGGGTTCATGCAGGCCAGCGCCACGAAAGCGAACCACATCAGAGGGATGGTGACGATGGCGCGTCCATGTCGGCGGGGTCCAGACGTGGATCAACCCTTCCGCCCGATAAAGCGAGAAGCCCCAGACAATGAGAGCGAACCCGACGAGGGACGCCAGCGCATAGGCGGCCTTGTATGGTCCCACTCCAAATCGTTCGATCAGGCCCGTCCGCGTCTCGCGAAACGTCGTGAGACTATGAACGCCGAGAAAAATGACAATCCCCAGGACGAGAACAAGCATATGTTTTCTCCATTAGTCATTTGGCGCTTCCGCGGCGCTTGCCCCATTCTACGACGACTTTGTGAAAAAACTCTCGTGGCCGCGCGCATAGCGGCCCGACGTCATTGCGAAGCGATGAGCCTAAGCAAGCCCTAGGGCACGCGATCCAAGGCCCCCTGGGACGCTTCGTCGCTTCAGCTCCTCGCATATGACGATTGGTTGTTGTCAGCGAGGCTTGGTCTTAAGGTTTCAACAGGACCTTGCCCAGGTTCTCGCGGTCCTGGATGTAATGATGCGCCAGAGGCGCGTCGTCGAAGGAGAAAACACGATCGATTTGCGGTTGTATGACGCCCTTGCTCCAGAGGTCGAGCAGTTCGCTCATCCAGCCGCGCATCCGATCGATCTCGCCCCACATGCGGCCGAGGTTGACGCCGAACACGCCCTTGTTCGCGTTTAGCAGCGCCACCGGCGTAAAGAGAAGCCAGGGCGTGCTCGCCAGAGTTTTGAATATGTTCAGAAGATCGCGCTGCTTGGCGTTCGCGGCCATGGAGACGCCGAACATGCCGAGACGTCCGGTGGGCGCCAGCAGGCCGTAGCTCTTTCTGAACAACTCTCCGCCCACGGCGTCAAGGACGAGTTCGACGCCCCGACCTCTCGTTATCTCTCGCGTGCGCGCCACGAAATCCTCGCGTCGATAGTCGATCAAATGGTCGGCGCCGAAGGCTTTCAATCGCTGATGTTTCGCGGCCGACGCCGTGCCGATGACCTTGGCGCCGATGTGTTTGGCGATTTGCGTCGCCGCTATGCCGACGCCGCCGCCGGCCGAATGAACGAGCATCGTCTCGCCGGCCTTCAGGCCGCCCATGACGACAACCAACTGCCAAGCCGTAAGATAATTGACGGGCAGCGCGGCGCCCTCAAGGCCGACATGCCGTTGGGCCGCGCGAAAACCTGAGTTTGCGGAACACAAACGACATCGGAATATCCGCCAAAACGCGTCACGGCGAAAACGTCGCGGCCAATCCAGTTCGGATCGGCGCCGGTTCCAACGGCGTCGACGCGGCCGCCGACCTCGTATCCGACCACCACCGGAATGGGAGGGCAATCCGGATAAAGGCCCATGCGTCCCATGATGTCGGCGAAGTTGACGCCGCTCGCCTCGACTCGAATTCGGACTTCCCCCGCTCGCGGTTCCGGATCGGGCGCTTCCTTGACCACAAGCGTCTCGGGGCGGCCCGCTTTGGTTATCCAGATTTGACGCATGTGCGATTCGCCTCCCGCCGCGGTCGATATATTCTCGCTCGCCAAAATAACGAAATCGAGCCATTCTGCTCAAACGTCGGACAATGCCGGCGTCGGCGTTTTAAGGAGAATGTTCGATGGCGAAGCGAAACAACATCGGCGGTTTGCTTCTAGCGTCGCTTCTTTGCGTGGGGCCGAGCGCGCCCGGCTTCGGGCAAAGCCTGGATTTGGCTTCGACAAGGATTGTCGATCTCAGTCATTCCTTCGATGCGAACACCATCTATTGGCCAACGTCGCCGTCCGGTTTCGAGTTGAAGCAGTTGCACAAGGGCATGACGAAGGGCGGCTTCTATTATTTCACCAATACGTTTTGCTCGCCCGAGCACGGCGGCACGCATTTGGACGCGCCGATGCATTTCGCCGAAGGTCATTGGACGAGTTCCGACATCCCGCCCGACCGGTTCATCGGCCCCGCGGTGGTGATCGACGTCTCGGACAAGGCCGCCGCCAATTCGGACTATATGTTGACCCCCGGCGATATCGCGGCTTGGGAAGCCGCGCATGGCCGAATTGCCGATGGCTCCATCGTGCTGCTGCGGACGGGGTGGAGCGCGCGCTGGCCCGACAAGAAAACCTATCTGGGCGACGACACGCCGGGAGACGCGTCCCACCTGCACTTTCCGTCCTTTGGGGCGGAGGCCGCGGCGCTGCTCGTGAACGAGCGCCACGCCCATATGATTGGCGTCGACACCGCCAGCGTGGATATATGGTCCGTCCCAGGACTTTCTCGTTCACCGCATCGTGGCCGCGGCGAACGCGAGCGGCGTGGAAAATCTGACAAACCTCGATCAGCTTCCGCCGACGGGCAGCATCGTCGTCGCGCTGCCGATCAAGATCGCCGGCGGATCGGGCGGTCCGGCGCGGATTATCGCGCTCGTGCCGCGGTAGGCGACCTGTCCGAGCGGTTGAGCGGCTTGCAAAATGAGACGACTGGTCGTATTAAACAAACATGAGTAGGCGCGATGTTAGGGAACTTCGAGAGAAGCTGCTGGATCAAGGGGTGGCCCTCCTGATGGAGCAGGGCTATCACGGCACGGGTCTTCAGGAGCTGGTGCGGAGCGTCGGCGTGCCGAAGGGCTCGTTTTACAATTACTTCCCGAGCAAGGAGGCGTTCAGCGCGGAGGTCGTCAAGCACTACATCGAGCCGTTCATCAGGCAGCTTGACAGTCATTTGCAGCGCCCGGACGTGAACGCCGAAACGGCGTTGAAGGCCTATTTCAACGAACTGATCGAGGAAACCGAGCGACGCGACTTCAAGGGCGGCTGTCTGCTCGGCAATCTGATCGGCGAAATCGGCGACACGAGCGATCTTTGCCAGCTTTCGCTGCGCGAAGCCGTGCGCCGGTATCGCGACAAGCTGGAGGAAGGGCTGGCCCGCGCGCAGCGGGAGGGCAGTTTCCGCAAAGACCTGGACGCGAAAGACATGGCTGATTTTCTCGTCAACGTCTGGCAGGGCGCGCTGTTGCGCATGAAAATCGAACGATCCGTGCGCCCGCTTGCGCAGTTTTGCGAGATGCTGCTCGACGGATATTTCAAGGCGTAGGTTTATTTGGCTGTTTTCAAGACGACCGGTCATATTTTGGCCGTCCACAAACGAACGAGGGAGAAAATGCCGAAATATCTCATCGAACGCGAAATACCCGGCGCGGGCCAAATGTCCGCTTCGGACTTGCAGGCGATCTCGCGACGCTCCTGCGAGGTCATCGGAAATCTTGGTCCCGACCTACATTGGGTCGAGAGCTTCGTCACCGAGGATAAGGTCTATTGCATCTACATCGCCCCGGACGCGGAACTCATCCGCAAGCACGCGGAGCAGGGCGGTTTTCCGGCTAATCGCATCAGCGAGATCAAGGGTATCATCGATCCCGCGACCGCCTGATCAAAGAGAATAGGGGAGAGACATGCGAAATATGACCTCGAATAATGGATTGAAATCGCGCATAGCGCTCGGCCTATGCCTTCTCGCGGGCGCTTCTTCCTGCGCCGCCCTGGCGCCGGCGCGCGCCGACGAGACCTGCAACTCGCCGTTCATGACCGGACTGATCAAAGGGCAGGAGCAATTTCTCCATGTCTGGACGCTTGGCGAAAAAGGCGTCGGGGACGAGTCCGACAAGTTGGTGACGATCGACGTCATTCCGGGCTCGCCGACCTATGGAAAAGTGATTCACACGCTATCCGTCGGTGGACGCGGCGAGGCGCATCATATGGGCTTCACCGATGATCGCAAATATCTTTGGGCCGGTCGCCTCGACGACAACAAGATTTTCATCTTCGACGTCGGCTCCGATCCGTCGACGCCCAAGCTCGTCAAAACCATCGACGATTTGGCGGAAAGCACGGGCTTCGTCGGGCCGCACACATTCTACGCCTTGCCCGGCCGCATGCTCGTGCAGGCGCTGTCGAACAAGCAGGACCATGGCGGCATGACGGGCTTGATCACATACAACAACGCCGGCGATCTCGTCGCCGCCACGCCGATGCCTCTCGATAACGGCGGCGATGGTTATGGCTACGACATCGCCATCAATCCGGCGCGGAACCGGATGCTCACATCGAGCTTCACCGGCTGGACCAACTACATGATGGATATGTCGCAGCTCATCCAAGACAGCTCGGCCATGAAGAATTTCGGAAACACGATGGTCATGTGGGACCTGAAGGCGATGAAGCCGGAAAAGGTGTTTTCCGTTCCCGGCGCGCCGTTGGAAATCCGTTGGGCGCTGAAGCCCGGCGCCGATTGGGCGATCACCGCCGGCGCGCTCACGTCGAAGCTCTATCTGGTGAAGGAGGACGATAAGCATCAGTGGCAGGCGAAACCCGTGGCCGATATCGGCGATGCGTCGAAGATCCCGCTGCCCGTCGACATCTCCATCTCCTCGGACGCGTCGTCCTTATGGGTCAACACCTTCATGGATGGAACGGCGCGGCTGTTCGATTTGACGAATCCCGAAGCGCCCAAGCAGGTCTATTCGAAGAAGATCGGCGCGCAGGTCAATATGGTCTCGCAAAGCTGGGACGGAAAGCGAGTCTATTTCACCTCCTCGCTGCTCGCCAACTGGGACAAGAAAGGCGTCGACAACGAGCAGTTTTTGAAAGGCTACTCCTGGGACGGCAAGGAGTTGAAGGAGGATTTCGTCGTCGACTTCCATAAGGAAGGGCTCGGACGCGCGCATCACATGAAATTCACCGCCCGCTCGCAGAAAGCGGAGTCGAATTGACCGCGCGACGCATGAAAGCGAAGGGCGCGCTCGCGCCTTTCGCCGCTTTCTCCCTCGCGCTGACGCTCGCCAGCGCGCTGGGCGCGGAAACGCCGATTCCGACGGTCTCGAACCTGCCGGCGCCCGGAACATACGCGCTCCAACGCATCCAGCGCGTTCCCGAAGCGCAATTGGTGGACGCGGACGATAGGCCGACGGCGCTCTCCGACGCCACGCGCGGCGCGATAACCGCGCTCGCCTTCTTCTATGGCCATTGCGTCGACCCCGCGGGCTGTCCCGTCGCGTGGTCGGCGTTCGAAGCATTGCAAAAGGAAGCGGCGAGCGATCCGCTTTTGCGTGGTCGGCTGAGACTGGTTTTCGTCAGCCTCGATCCCGCGCACGACACGCCGACGGTGATGCGCTTGTTGCAAAAATCCGAGAACGCCGGGACGCTGCCGCCGTGGCGATTTTTGACGAGCCGTTCGCAGAGCGATCTCGCGCCGCTGCTGGCGAGCATGGGCCAGGACATCGCCTTCGAAACCGACGCGGCCGGAAAACGCACGGGCGTCGTCAATCACATGCTGAAGGTGTTTTTGATCGACCCCGAAGGATGGGCGCGGGAAATCTACACGACCGCCTTTCTCAGTTCGGACAATTTGATAAACGACGCGCGCACGCTCGCCATGGCGCATCCCGAGGCGAGCAATCGCAATGAGGCGCGGTGACATGCGCGCGTTGACGAAGCGCGCGGTGACCGCCTTGGCGCTGGCCTCGGCGTTGTGCGCGTTTGGAGCAACGCTGGCGCGGGAGCAAGCGAAGGCGCCGCTCGAGCAGGCGAAGGCGCCGCTCGGCTTGCCGCCCGTTCCGCCCGCCATCGCCGGATCGACCGCGATGCAACGCCTCGGCGAGCGCCTGTTTTTCGACCGCGGACTTTCGGCCAACAACACGCTCTCCTGCGCCATGTGCCACATACCCGCGCAGGGCTATGCATCCAATCAAAGCGCGCTTTCCATAGGCTTGGAGGGCCGTTCGCTACGACGCAACGCGCCGACCCTTTACAATGTCGTGTTCAAGAAATTCCTCTTTCACGATGGTCGCGAGACGGACCTCGCGGCGCAAGTGTGGGGGCCATTGCTTAGCCCCGACGAAATGGGCAATCCGGCGATCGGGCCGCTGCTCGATCGCTTGCGCGCCGACGCCGTTTACGGGCCGGCTTTTTCCGCCGCCTTCCCCGGCGAAGGCGTCTCGATGACGACGCTCGGCCGCGCCATCGCCGCTTTTGAGGCGACGCTGCTCAAGGGCGACAGTCGCTTCGACCGCGCGCTGTTCGCGGGCGAGAAAGGCGCGCTCACGCCGCTCGAATGGCGCGGTTATGACGTTTTCGTCCACAAGGGAGGCTGCGTTTCCTGCCACGCGATCGGCGAGGACGCCGCGTTGTTCACCGATCAGGCGTGGCACAACACCGGCGTCGCTTTCGCGGCTCGCGCCTTTGCGACGACACGGGTCGAATTGGCGCCGGGCGTCTTTCAAAATGTTCGACTGTCCGATGTCGGCCTGTCCGCGCCGACGGTCAAAGATGATCTCGGACGCTTCGAAATCAGCGGCAAGCCGGAAGATCGCTGGGCCTATACGACGCCGACGCTGCGGGGCTTGAAAGAAACTTGGCCCTACATGCATGACGGCAGCCTCAAGAGTCTCGAGGAGGTCGTCGATTTCTATGATCGCGGCGGCGGCCCAAACCCGGCGCTCGATTCGAAAATCAGGCCGCTCGGACTTAGCGCCGACGAGCGGAGAGCGCTGGCGGCTTTCCTTTCGACGTTATAAGCCTTGGCGCACTCACAACAGCGCGGCTTTGCTGGGCGTGAAGAAAGGCGGAGAACCTTGATCGCGAGCGCCTTCAATCATTCTCAAATGGTCTCTTAGATTTTCGTTATCCGTATTGACGACATCGGCCGCCCCCCCAAGTAATAACCGAGGCGACGAAAGAACTGCGAATGAAGGGGATTCGGCGCGGTTTCTGGCAAAAGATGGTTCAGCGAAGGGGGCGCGGGAATAGGGCGTCATGACTCGCAAATGGGCGAAAGTCATCGCGGCGGCGATCGCTTTCGGATTCGTGCTCGAAACCTCCTTCGCACCGGGCGTCGCGCCGGGGATTATGAGCGAAGCCTCGGCCTTTGGGCGCGGCGGCGGAGGCGGAGGATTCCACGGGGGTGGCGGCGGCTTTCACGGTTTCGGCGGGGGCGGCTTTCACGGCTTTGGCGGGGGCTTTCACGGTTTCGGCGGGGGCGGCTTTCATGGCTTTGGCGGTGGCTTTGGCGGTTTCCATGGCTTTGGCGGCTTTCACGGCTTTCGCGGCTTTGGACATTTCGGGGGCTTCCACGGCGGCCACTTCGGTCACGTCGGCCACTATGGTCATTATGGTCACGTCGGCCACTACGGTCACTATGGCCACTACGGCCACTATCGGCCACTACGGTCACTATGGTCACTTCGGCCGACATTTCGCCGGGCATTATGGCGCAGGGCGTCATGCGGCCAGGCATTTCGGCGGGCGCCATTTCGCCGGGGGTCACTTCCACGGACATGGGTTCGCTCACGCCGGAGGCCACTATGCCGGAGCGGCTGTAGCGCATAATGCGCTGGGCGGTCGGGGCGCTTCGCATATGCATGGCGGCCGCGGGTTCGAGAATCGCGGCTTCAACGGCAACGCCTTCGGCTCAGGCGCGGCGTGGAACGATTGGGGCGGTGATTTTTGGGGCGGAGGTTGGTACGATTGGAGTGACGGTTGGGGCTATTGGGCGTATGGCGTTTATTGGCCGTTCCTTTACGGCGACGCGCTGACCTATGCGCTTTGGCCCTATGATTATTACGATCCGTTCTTCGCCTATGGCTTTGACGCGCTGCTCGCCAGCGTGTTCTGGCCGGGTCCGATGAGCGCGCCCTACATTGGCGGAGGCTCAAATTTCTGGGACGTTTATGGCGCGGCTCCCGGCGCCGAGGACCGCGGCTATGTCTCCCGTTACCGCGGAGGTCATCACCGCCATCATCGCGTTCACGCACGACACGTCACCCGCGAGACAGCGCGCCCGGCCACGCCGGCGACAACAGTCGAGGCGGCTTGCGGCGGGCTCGCTCCCGGCGTCGCCAATTTGCCAATCGACCAGATCGAGAAGGCGGTGCGCCCCACCGAGGCGCAGATCGCGCTGCTGAACGATTTGAGATCGGCGCTGGCGCAGGCCGACAACGTGGTGCGGCCTTCTTGCATGAAGGAGATTCCGCTTACGCCGGTCGGGCGCCTCGACGCGATGACGAAGCGAATCGAAGCGATGAAGAACGGCGTTCAGATGATACGGGAGCCGCTCGCGAAGTTTTACGACGCGCTCGATCCGCGACAGAAGGAGCGCCTCGCCGCCATCGGCGCCTCACGGCGCGCCGCGGCCGGCAAAGCGAACTCGACGAAAGAACTCAATGGTCTGTGCGGTCGCCAAACGGAGAACTTCGCGACGCCGCCGGTGCGGCGCATCGAGGAAACGATCAAACCGACCGAACAGCAAAAGGGCGCCTTCGACGAGTTGCAAAAAGTGTCGGCCGCCGCCGCCAAGGACTTGGAAGCTTCCTGCCCGGCCGAGACGACCAAGACCGTGACGGAGCGGCTCGACATGGTGGCGAAGCGCCTTGACGCGCTGGCCAAGGCGTTGGCCACGGTGAAACCCGCGCTCTCGGACTTTTACAATTCGCTGAGCGACGAGCAAAAGGCGCGATTCAACGTGATCGGAAGCGGCGCGCCCAAGACCGATCGGTAACGCGAGCGTGCTAAAATTTTGCCGGAAAGAGGGGGAAATCGCCTCGACGGAGCCCTACATAATCGTGCACAATGGCCTTGAACCTTACCCAAAAGCTGATCGAAAGCCATCGCGTGAGCGGCGGAGGCGAGGTTGGCGCGCCCCTTGCGCTGCGGATTGATCAGACCCTCACACAGGACGCGACCGGCACTCTCGCCATGCTATCGCTCGAGGCGATGAAGCTGGATCGTGTCAAAACCGAAGTCAGCGTCCAATACGTCGATCACAACCTATTGCAGATCGATAATCTGAACGCCGAGGACCACCTTTTCCTCGAAAGCGCCTGTCGAAGATACGGGATATGGTATTCGCGGCCGGGCAACGGCATCAGTCACGTCGTTCACATGGAACGCTTCGGGCGCCCCGGCAAATCGCTGCTTGGGTCCGACAGTCACACGCCCGCCGCCGGTTCCCTGGGTATGCTAGCGATCGGCGCCGGCGGGCTCGATGTCGCTCTCGCGATGGCGGGCGATCCCTATTCGACGACAATGCCGGCGGTATTCGGAGTGGAATTGACCGGCGCGCCGCCGGATTGGGTTAGCGCCAAGGACGTGATCCTCGAAATGTTGCGCCGTTACGGCGTCTCCGGCGGAGTTGGCAAGATCATCGAATATTTTGGCGCGGGATTGAATCGCCTAACGGCGATGGACAGGCATGTGATCGCCAATATGGGCGCCGAGCTTGGCGCGACCACCTCGGTTTTTCCTTCCGACGAAATGACGCGGGCGTTTCTGGAATCGCAGGGAAGGGAGCAGGACTGGCGCGAACTGAAGGCGGACCCGGGCTGCCACTATGACCAGCATGATCACATCGATCTTTCGAAACTCGAACCGCTTATCGCCAAGCCGTCAAGCCCTGGCAAGGTCGTCGCCGTCCGAGAAGTCCAAGGCGCGGAAATCGCCCAGTCTTACATCGGCTCCTCCGCCAATCCGGGATGGCGGGACTTCGCCGTCGTCGCGGAAATCGTCCGCGGTCGAACGGTCCCGCCCGGCGTCTCCCTCGATGTGAATCCGACATCGCGGCAAGTGCTGGAGATGCTGATTAATGATGGGCGGCTTGGCGCGCTCGTCGCCGCGGGCGCGCGGATTCATCAAACGGGATGCAACGGCTGCATTGGCATGGGGCAAGCTCCGGCGATCGGGCGGAATTCACTTCGCACCACGCCGCGCAACTTCCCGGGACGCTCGGGAACCGAAGAAGACTCGGTCTTTTTATGCTCGCCCGAAACCGCCGCGGCCTCCGCTCTGTTCGGCAAAATCACGGACCCGAGGAGGCTGGACGTCCCATATCCGAAACTTTCACAACCAGCGATCCCATTTTTGTCGGCCTCGCTGCTCGTGCCGCCGCTTCCGATCGAACAGGCGCGAGAAGTCGCGCTGGTAGAGGGATCGAACATCAAGTCGCTGCCTGAATTCGACGCGCTTCCGGACGGCTTGGATCTTCCTATTCTGCTCAAGATGCCAGATGATGTCTCGACTGACGAGATCATGCCGGCGGGAGCGAAGGTGCTGCCTTATCGCTCCAATCTCCAGAAGATCGCCGAGTTTTCATTCGAGCGCATTGATCCGACCTATGTCGCCCGCGCTCGCGCGATTGCTCGGCGGGCGGGGCATGCGGTGATCGCCGGCAAGAACTATGGCCAGGGCTCCTCGCGCGAGCATGCCGCCGCCGCGCCGCGCTGTCTCGGTCTAAGAATTGTGGTCGCGAAAAGCTTCGCCCGCATCCATCGGCAAAACCTCATCAACTACGGAATTCTGCCGCTGCTGTTCGTCGATCCGACGGACTATGATCGGCTGGAAATGAACGATACGCTTCGCGTTCGGGATTTGCGCCAAAAGCTCGAAGCCGGGGGGAGAATCCTGTTGGAATCCTCGAACGCCGCGATAGAAACGCGACACGGTTTAACGTCCGATCAGATCAAGATCATTCTTGATGGCGGCGTGGTGAACCACCGCCGAAAAAGCGTCGCAAGGGCGATTTGAAATTTACGCGGCGTTCCCGAAATACATCCCCGCAACGCCGTCGCGTCGTTCTCAATCTCAAACCGACGACCACCGCATCCGAACTGCTCCGTTGCTCGTCGCGGCGGTCATCTCGTCTTCGGCGCTGGGACGACGCCAGAGTGTGGCTTTGAGTTACGCTGCTATTGCGTCCAGCTTCGGTGTCGACGTCCGCTTCGATGTGCTCGACGATGAGGCATCCGACGATTGCGCGTTCAACCCAGCTTGGGAGGAACTGAAGGCGTCCTTAGCCAAATCAACGTATATGTTGCTGATCTTAGCCGCGCCGGCGATGAAATCGTCATAGGCCGCTTTGGCGAAATCGGATTGAAGTTGGACAATTTCGTCGAGCTTCCGGGCGCCCAGAAGCTTTTCACCCAGCGTAAAGCTGTTCTCGACGCTCTTCTTCGAATAGCCCGTCGCCTCCGTGGTGATGGCCAACAGGCCTCTGGCAGTCGAGGTCGCCGCCGCCGTGATCACGTCGACCTGACTCAGGCCAAGCGTCTTTATCTCTTGAGAGTTGATTAACATGGAACGTCCTCCTGGGTCCGGGCGCTCAGACTGCAATCCGTTGTAAGATTGCTGAATGGCGCGTGCGCGCCCTGCTCGATGATTTCCGCGGGGGTTCGGCTTGGTCGCCCGGATCACGACTTAACCGATGGGACCTTTCATGCGGAACCACGTGGCAGGGCGCGGGGGAATTGAGCCCGGGGAGCGCGGTCGCGTCAATTCCGTAATTTCCCTTAGCCGCTTCATCGCAATGATCGTAAAGGAAGCGCAAAGGGGTCATAGTGACGGAATTAGAATAGCGCCGGACGACGTGGCGACGCCCTTTGAAATCCAGTCGCGAATTCATGGATTTCGTGCCAGAGATGCGCAACCTTCGTCGGCCAGCTCCAACCGTTCCGAAAGGGTGAATATGCTCGGACAAGAAACCGCGGATATTTTGGGCCAAGGGGCGGTCGCCTCGGTGCGCGGCAGCGTCGTGGACGTGCGCTTCGACAAGCATTTGCCAGCCGATCCATTCGATTCTTCGGGCGGGAAGGGAAGGGCGCATCGTCATCGAAGTGCTCGCGCAACTAGATGCGCGCCATGTGCGGGGAATCGCGTTGACGCCCACGCAAGGTCTCGCGCGCGGCATGGCGGTGGAAGACACCGGGGGGCCGCTGAAGGCGCCAGTGGGCAAAGAAATTCTGTCGCGTATGTTTGATGTGTTTGGCAATGTCATCGACCGGCAAGCCGCCTTGTCCGATGTCGAGTGGCGTTCCGTGCATCAGGCTCCGCCGTCGCTGGCGCGGCGCTCCACCAAATCCGAAGTTTTTGAAACCGGCATCAAGGTCATCGACGTGCTCATGCCGTTGGAGCGCGGCGGCAAGGCGGGCCTATTCGGCGGGGCGGGCGTGGGCAAGACCGTGCTGCTCACCGAAATGATTCACAATCTCGTCAAACAACAGGAAGGCGTGAGTATTTTTTGTGGCATTGGAGAGCGCTGTCGCGAGGGAGAGGAACTTTACCGCGACATGACGGCGGCCGACGTTCTGGCGAATATGGTGATGGTGTTTGGACAAATGAACGAACCTCCCGGCGCCCGCTTCCGGGTCGTCCACGCGGCGCTGACGATGGCCGAATATTTCCGCGACGACGAGCGTCGCGATGTGCTGCTGCTGATCGACAATATTTTCCGCTTCATTCAGGCAGGCATGGAAGTGTCTGGACTGATGGGGCAAATGCCGTCGCGCCTGGGCTATCAGCCCACCATGGGCACGGAATTGGCGCAAGTCGAAGAGCGCATCGCCAACACTGACACCGGCGCCATCACTTCGATCCAGGCGGTCTATGTGCCGGCGGACGATTTCACCGATCCCGCGGCCGTGCACACCTTCTCGCACCTCTCCGCGTCCATCGTGCTCTCGCGCACGCGGGCGAGCGAAGGACTTTTTCCCGCTATCGATCCCCTGCAATCCAGTTCGAAAATGGCGACGCCGGGCATCGTGGGCGCGCGGCATTACGCGCTGGCGCAGGAAATCCGGCGCACGCTCGCGCAATACGCCCAGCTCAGGGACATCATCGCCATGCTCGGCCTGGAGCAGCTTTCGCGGGAGGACCGCAATGTGGTCGCTCGCGCCCGGCGGCTGGAGCGCTTCCTGACTCAGCCGTTTTTCACGACCATGCAGTTCACCGGACTGGAAGGCAGATTCGTTTCTCTCGAGGACGCGCTGGACGGCTGCGAGCGTATCCTGCGCGACGAATTCAAGGACTACCCGGAGAACGCGCTTTATATGATCGGGGCGATTGACGAAGCAAAGGCGAAGGCCAATTCTGGCCAGGGCGCGAGTCAGACCGAAGCCGCGTCAAACCCCAAGACCGGGATCAAAATGGCGACGGCGGGTTGAACATCGCGGGGAGGTTTATGAAACTGACGGTTCTCCTGCCTTTCCAGATCTTCGTCGAGGAAAACGACGTGGCGCGCGTTGTCGCCGAGACGCCCGACGGCTCTTTTGGACTGTTGCCGCGCCGGCTCGATTGCGTGGCGGCGCTGGCGCCGGGAATTTTGATCTACGAGACCGAGGCTGGCGGCGAAAAGTGCCTCGCCGTCGATGAAGGGGTATTGATCAAGGCCGGGCAGGACGTGCTTGTTTCCGTGCGCAACGCCATTCCCGGCACGGACCTTGGCCAATTGCGCGCGGCGGTGGAGCGGGAGTTCCTATCCTTGGACGAGCAGGAGCGAAGCGTGCGTTTGGCGCTGGCGAAAATGGAAGGCGAGATCATTCATCGCATGGCGACGTTCCGCGATGGCCGATGATCCCCAAGACAAGCCCTCGAGGCCGCGAGCCCACGCTCGGGGAAGAGGTCGGCGCCAAGGCGGCGCGAAAGCTCAAGGCGCGACGCAACGCCGCGCATGGGGTGTGGTATGGCTTGGGAATGATGGGGCTGATCGGCTGGTCGGTGGCGACGCCGACAGTGCTCGGCGCCGCGCTGGGCCTGTGGTTGGACAAGCGATATCCCGGACCCCACTCGTGGACGCTGACGCTTTTGATCATCGGCCTGATCATCGGCTGTCTGACCGCATGGCGTTGGGTGGCCGAAGAGGACCGGCGGATGCGGGACGAACGGGAGGATGGCGATGCGTGAGCTGTTGCTTCTCGCCGCGGCGTCGGCGGCGGGCCTGTTGCTGGGCGCGATTTTCTTTGGCGGCCTGTGGTTCACGGTTCGCAAAGGCGTTTCGTCGCAACGGCCCGCGCTTTGGTTTTTTTTCAGCCTGCTGCTGCGGATGAGCGTCGCTTTGGCGGGGTTTATGCTTGTTTCCGGCGGCCGCTGGGAGCGCCTGCTGGCGTGTCTGCTTGGATTTGTCGTAGCGCGCCTTGTCATCACACGGCTGAGCAGACCATCGGGAGAAGACCAACCCCTCGCCAAGGAGGAGGCCCATTATGCGCCTTAGTCCGGATGAGATGATTTTCTGGCGGGATGGATTTTTCAAACTCAACGCCACTATCGTCTACACTTGGGCGTTGATGCTCGCGTTGACGGTCGGCTCGACGCTCGTCACGCGCAATCTTTCCCTGGGCCTGACGCGTTCGCGCTGGCAGAACCTGCTGGAGATCGTCGTCACCGGCATCGCCAAACAGATCGAAGACGTCGGCCTCCGCCACCCGAAGAAATACCTTGGCTTTCTTGGGACGCTGTTTCTGTTCGTCGCCAGCGCCAATCTTTGCACGATCATTCCCGGCTACGAGCCGCCGACAGGATCGCTATCGACCACGGCGGCGCTGGCGCTATGCGTTCTCGTGGCGGTGCCGCTGTTTGGAATCGAGGAGCAAGGGCTTGGAGAATATCTCAAGACTTACGCGGAGCCGACAATCATCATGCTGCCGTTCAACATCATTAGCGAACTTTCGCGCACGCTCGCCCTGGCGGTCCGCCTGTTCGGAAATATAATGAGCGGGACTATGATTCTCGCCATTTTGCTGACCATCACGCCCTTCATTTTCCCGATCGTGATGAGCGCGCTCGGTCTGCTGACCGGAATGGTGCAAGCCTATATCTTCACGATCCTGGCCGCCGTCTACATCGCGGCCGCCACGCACGGCCGCGAGCCGCGAGGCGAAGCGGACACGACAATCGACGCGTGAATCACGACAACAAGAGGCGACATCATGGATAATGCGACGCTCATCGCCATTGCTTCAATCGTCACCGCCGGCCTGACGATCGCGTTGGGCAGCATCGGACCCGCGCTGGGGGAAGGTCGCGCGGTCGCGACGGCGTTGAGTTCGCTCGCGCAGCAGCCCGACGCCGCCACGACGATCACGCGCACCTTGTTCGTGGGTCTGGCGATGATCGAGTCCATCGCGATCTACTGCTTCGTGGTCTCGATGATTCTTATTTTCGCCAATCCGTTCTGGACTCACTTCGTCGCCGAAGCAGCCGGAAAATAGCCCATGCTCATCGATTGGTTCACCGTCGTCGCGCAGGCTGTCAACTTCATCATCCTGGTGTGGTTGCTGAAGCGCTTTCTTTACAAGCCGATCCTCGACGCCATCGACGCGCGCGAAAAGCGGATCGAGATGGAACTCGCGGACGCCGACGCCAAGAAAGCCGAAGCTCTAAGGGAGCGCGACGCGTTTCTGCGCAAGAACGAGGCGTTCGACGGGCAGCGCGCCGCGCTTTTGAGCGCGGCGGAAGCGGAGGCGAACACCGAACGCCGGCGGCTTCTGGACGAAGCCCGGCGGGCGGCCGACGCCTTGAGCGCCAAGCGTCAGCAAGCTCTGCGAAGCGACGCGCGCGATTTGAGCCGGGCCATCGGCGAGCGAACGCAAAACGAGGTGTTCGCCATTTCGCGAAAGGCGCTGATGGATCTCGCGACGACGACCCTTGAAGCGCGCGTGTGCGATGTGTTCGTTCGCCGCTTGCGGGAAATGGAAGGCCCGGCCAAGGCCGGTCTCGCCGAATCCCTAAAGCGGGCGTCCGAGCCCGCGCTCGTTCGCAGCGCCTTCGCCCTGCCAGCGGAGCAACGCGCCGCGATACAAAAGGCGCTGGACGAAATTCTCGGCGCTGAAGTCCAACTCCGCTTCGAGATCGCGCCGGAACTGGTCGCCGGGATCGAACTCGCGGGGAACGGACAGAAGGTCGGCTGGAGCATCTCGGACTATCTCGCGTCGCTGCAAGAGCGCGTCGCCGAGCTTCTGAAGGAGAAGGCCCAGCCTGAAGCAGGGAGCCCGTGAACATGGACCCCGAGGGCCTCCAAACGACTTTCGACACTGTGTTCGCGGGAATAAGCCAAGCGCGGGAATCATTCGAGCCGCGTTTGCGGCCGCGCGAAATGGGCGTGATCACGAGCATCGCCACCGGCGTCGCCAAGGTTTCCGGCCTCCCCGGCGTGGGCTTCGAGGAGCTGGTGACCTTTCCCGGAGACATACTGGGCATCGCGTTCAATGTGGACGAGGACGAACTCGGCGTCGTGCTGCTCGGCGACTACGTGCGTTTGCGCGCCGGCGATCAAGTCGAGCGCACGGGCCGGGTGATGGACGTGGCCGTGGGCGACGGCGTGCTGGGCCGCGTCATCGACCCGCTCGGCCGGCCGCTCGACGGCGGCGAGCCGCTGGCCGCGCACGGGCGCCTCCCCATTGAACGTCCCGCCGTCGCGATCATGGACCGGGCGCCGGTGACCGAACCGCTCCAGACCGGCATAAAAGTCATCGATGCGCTGATCCCTATCGGACGCGGCCAGCGCGAACTGATTCTGGGCGACCGCCAGACCGGCAAAACCGCGATAGCGCTAGGCGCCATTCTCAACCAGCGCGGCCAGAATGTCGTTTGCGTCTATTGCGCCATCGGCCAGCGCGCGTCCGCCGTCGCGAAGGCCGTGGCCGTTTTGCGCGAAAACGGCGCGATGGACCACACCGTCGTTGTCGTGACGGAAGGGGACGATCCGCCCGGTCTCGCCTATATCGCTCCTTACGCCGCGACCAGCATCGCCGAGCGCTTCATGGAAGCGGGCCGCGACGTGCTGATCGTCTATGACGATCTCACGCAGCATGCCCAGGCCTATCGCGAACTTTCCTTGCTGCTGCGCCGCCCGCCGGGACGCGAGGCGTTTCCCGGCGATATCTTCTACGTCCACTCGCGCCTGCTCGAACGCGCGACCCGCCTGCGCGCGGAACTCGGCGGCGGTTCGCTCACCGCTCTGCCGATCGTCGAGACCGAGGCGCAGAATATCTCCGCCTATATTCCGACCAACCTCATTTCCATCACGGACGGTCAAATCTATCTTTCGCCGTCGCTGTTCGAATTGGGCGTGCTGCCGGCGGTCGATGTCGGCAAATCCGTTTCGCGCGTTGGCGGCAAGGCGCAACGGGCGGCCTATCGCGCGGTGGCGGGCGACCTAAAGCTCGCTTACGCGCAGTTCGAGGAGCTTGAAACCTTCGCCCGTTTCGGCGCCCGCCTCGACGATGACACGCGCAAGATCATCGAACATGGACGACACATTCGCGCCTGTCTGAGCCAAGCGGAATTCGCCCCGGTTTCCGTGCCCGGACAAATCGCCGTCCTAATGGCGCTGACCACGGGCCTGTTCAATTCCACGCCGATCGAGCGGATGGCCGACGCCGAACGCGCCGTTATCGCGGCCGCGGAAAGGATACCGGCGGAAGTCCGCGCGCGTTTCGACACGGCCGATAAATTGACCGAGCAGGATCGAGCCATGATCCTGCAAATCGCCGGCGAGACGTTGACGCCGTTTCAGTCCAGTCCCGAGACCAAAGCCGACGCGCGAATTATCTCCAAGACCGAAACTGAAGCCGGGCCAGGCCCCGTAAGCGGGCGCGGGCCGGAAGGCCCGAGCGGAGATCAAGCCAAAGCCGCGTCGCGCCGAAGCGGCGAGCGAGACGGCGAATCGCGCGGCCGACTGGCGGACGGCCGGCCTTTGGCGAACGGCGGTGGCGATTCTCGTCCTTCTGGCTGGCGCGGGCGGCTGGTTCGCCCTGTCGCGCTTTGAACGCAATCGCGAGCCCGCCGCTCGCACGGTGAACGTGACCGGCGTCTTGGCCGCCACGGCGACGACGCCAGTCCGGGCTGGGGTTTCAGGCGTCGTTTCGGAGGTCCATTGCGCCATCGACACGCAAGTCAAATCGGGCCAAATTTGCGCGAAAATCGACCCGCGCCCCTATCAGGCCGTGTTGGATCGGGATGAGACCGAACTGAAAGCGGCCGAAGCCCAGTTGCAAAAGGACGACGCCGATCTCGCTCGCGCCAGGTTGCGCTTGGAGCGTCATGCGGCCACGCCGAGGAATCGATCCAGAGAGGCGGACGCGTCCTTCCGGATATATGAGCAGGCCCAAGCGCGAAAGGGGCGCGACGAGCAGACATTTGTTCAGCGCCAGTCGGCGCTGAACACGGCGCGGATCAACCTCGCTAAGACGAATATTATTTCGCCGATTGATGGCGTGGTGGTCGCGCGGAATATTGACGTGGGCCAGACGGTCGCGGCGGACGCGACGCCGCTGTTTCTCGTCGCGGCGGATCTCAAGGTCTTGCGCATCAGCGCCAATGTCGGCGAGAAAGACATCGGCGACATCAAGCCCGGCGACAAGGTTTCCTTCGAGGTCGAGGCCTTCCCGAACCGCGCCTTCACCGGCGAGGTGACGCGAATAGATCGTTCGCCAGAGGCGAGCCAAAACGCCGCGAGCTATACCGTCGTCATCAGCGCGCCCAATGCCGATTTGTCGCTCAAGCCAGGCATGAGCGCGACGATCCGGATCGCGATCAACAAGCGGGATCACGCGCCCAATGGAGCAACGCCGTGAGCGAAACCGCGGCGGGCCTGCAACGCAAGATCAGAAGCGCCGGCGATCTTCAATCGGTCGTGCGCACGATGAAAGCCCTGGCCGCCTCGAACATCGGTCAATACGAAAAAGCGGTGCGCGCGTTAAGCGACTATCATCGCGCCGTGGAGATGGGGCTGAGCATTTGTTTCCGGCGGAGCGCGTCCAGCGCGCTCATGATGGAACGAGGCGGGCCAACCGGCGGAGTCGTTGGCGCCGTCGTGTTCGGCTCGGATCAGGGCCTGGTGGGGCGATTTAACGATATCATCACCGATCACGCTTTGAACGCGCTCGCGGACCTGCCGGGCAAGCCCCTGGTCTGGGCCGTCGGCGAGCGCGCTCATGCGCGTCTGGAGGATGCGGGCCTGAAGCCGGTGGGTCTTTTCGCCGTGCCGAATTCCATCAAGGCCATCACGCCGCTCGTCGGGCGGATTCTGATGGAGAGCGAGGCGCGCGACAGCCATGGCGCGGTCACGGAACTTTACATTTTCCATAACCGCCCAACGTCCGGGGCAGGTTATGAACCCGCGGGCGAGCGATTGCTGCCGTTGGACGAAAACTGGCGGCGCGAACTCGCCGGACTTCGGTGGCCTACCGAAAATTTGCCCGAAGTCATGGGCGTCGGCGCCACGACCTTGCGAGGGCTTATCCGCGAATATCTCTTCGTTTCGCTGTTCCGGGCCTGCGCCGAATCCCTTGCCAGCGAAAACGCTAGCCGATTGGCGGCGATGCAGCGCGCCGATAAAAACATCGACGAATTGCTGGAGGCGTTCAAAGGCGCATTCCATCGTTTGCGCCAGAGCGGGATCGACGAAGAGCTTTTCGATGTCATCTCCGGCTTCGAGGCTTTGAGCACCTCGAAGCGATGATAAACGTCGCCACGCGCCGTCGTCAGGGATCGGAGACGACGGCGCCAGTGGCGGGGTCGAGAAACAAGTCGCGCGCCTTGTCGTTCTCGCGCTTGTCGAAATCGAACATATTGCTTAGCGGGCCGGCGATCGTGTCGAACGAGCCCCCGGGTTGGATGCGCTGGCCGGCGAGCCAATTGTCCTCGATGAACCGGAGCACCGAACTTTGGTCGGTGAGCGTGTGGTCGACAAAATTGACTTTGGCGAAGCGGGAAATCACGAGCAGCGGCACGCGCGTTCCATATCCGCAGCGGCCTTGCGCCGGCCGGCCGAAGGCGCCGTCGAGCGGGGCCGTCGGGGAGGGGAGTCCCTGTTGCAGACCATGCTGGCAAACGCCGGGGCCGTTCAGGGCGTCGGCGGCGGTGAACGACGGATTGACGATGGGCGGCATTTGGTGGTCGTACCAGCCGTCGGAATCGTCATAGGCGATGATTACCGCCGTGTTCGCCCATTCGGCGCGCTTTTGCAGCGCATTGACGACGCTCACGATGAAATTCTGCTCGTCAATGGGGTTGGAATAGCCGGGATGTCCATCCTGATAGGCCGGCGCCTTGAGGAAGCTCACGGCCGGAAGGCTCCCCGCGTCGAGCGCGTCGAAAAAGTCATGAATGTCATAGGCATGGTTGGCCGGATCGATCTCGCCGGTGAGCGGGTCGCGGGTATGGCCTATGGCCGCCATCGACTTCGGACGCGCATGGGCGGCGTTTCGCGTCGAGGCGTAATACTGGAACCATGCGTGGTGCGGGATGTAGTCGGGCGTCGCGGCCTGGGACGCGCCCGGCGCCCGCGTCGCGCTCGACCGCGCGCAACCGCTCGTGCCATTGGGATTGGTGATCGTCAGATCGAATCCGCCCATGAACGAGCCCCAGGAGATATCCCTGGCGTTGAGCAGATCGCCGATGTTCGGGCCGTGCATCGTCACCTGGTCGATCGATTTGGAGCATGCATCGAGCAAGGGATCGGTGTCGCCGATGACGGTGTAATTGCCATTGCCGTCTTTCACTTCATTGCTCGGATGCAGAAGTTTGCCCGATCCGTCGACGACATTTAGCGTGGCGTCGATCCCATTGGTCTGTCCCGAGATCAGATTGAGCGCGCCGGGCGTGGAGGGGCCGAAGGTGGTCGTCCAGCTATTGTCGTTCATCGCGAAATGTTGCGCGTAGTTCCACAGCGCCGTGACGGTATTGCCGTCGTAATAGCCCATGACAATGTTTTTTCCGTAGCCCTTCGGCGCGCCCCCGCGGCCGGTGGAACTCGGGAACGCGTCCATTTTTCCATTGTCGTCGGCAAGCTGTTCGGCCAGATCCTCGTGATCCTAACTCGATGTGCGCGCCTGCGCCGGCGACAGACGAAACGGGTTGGAGGCGTCGCTTCCGTTGATGGCGGCTCCGCTGCCAAACGGTCCATTGGGATTTTTGCCCATCAGGTCGACGCCCTCGAGCGGGGCGAAACCATTGTTTACATCGAGCGGCGTGAGCAAATTGTTGATGCTCCTTGGAGTCGTCTCCAACGCCACGAACGGAGTTTCTCCGGCATCGTTCAGCGCGTTCGGATAGGCGCCGAAATAATGATCGAAGGAAACATTTTCCTGGAAGATGACCACGAGATGCTTGATCGGCGTCGCGGTCTTGATGCGATCGTCGGCGACGACGCTGGCCGAGGAGATCGTCATCATGGCCGCGAGGCCGCATAAGAAGACATGGTGTTTCATTGTTAGCTCCCCGGCGCGGCGACAGGCGCGCGGACGGAAATCGCATCGAGACATGTAGGATGGACAGCGTAACCGCGACAGGCAACAATAATGTTACCGGCGGCCCGCGCGACGCTTCGCGATCGTCTCCTTCGAGATAAGCCGTCATCAATTTGTCAGAACGCTGTATCACTGCCGAGAGACGGTGTGAGGAATTGGGCGGGCGATGGCGACCGAGCAGCGACTGGGCGTTTGTTACTATCCGGAACATTGGCCGGAAAGCCGCTGGGCCGACGATGCGCGCGGGATGGTCGAGATTGGCCTTCAATTGGTCCGCATGGGCGAATTCGCCTGGTCGCGACTGGAGCCCCGCGATGGGCATTATGATTTCGAATGGCTGAGGCGCGCGATCGACACGTTCCACGGCGCCGGCCTCGACATCGTGCTGGGAACGCCGACCGCGACGCCGCCTAAATGGCTCGTCGACAAAATGCCGGACATGCTGGCGCTGGACGCCAAGGGCCATCCGCGCAAATTCGGCTCCCGCCGCCATTATTGCTTCAGTCACGCGGGTTATGCGCGAGAGTGCGACCGTATCGTCGCCGCTTTGGCCGAGGCCTTCGGCGAACATCCCGGCGTCAAAGCGTGGCAAACCGACAATGAATATGGCTGTCACGACACCGTGGAGAGCTATTCGAGCGCGGCGCGCGACGCGTTCCGGCGGTGGTGCCGCGATAAATACGGCGACATAGACAGGCTGAATCGGGCCTGGGGCAATGTCTTCTGGTCGATGGAGCTATCCGGCTTCGACGACATCGAGCTTCCCAACCTCACCGTGACCGAGGCGAACCCGTCTCACTTGCTGGACTTCCAGCGCTTCTCGTCGGATCAAGTGGCCGTTTTCAACAGGCGCCAGGTCGAGATCATCCGGCGCCATTCGCCGGGCCGCGCGATTTTGCACAATTTCATGGGGGCCTTCACCGCCTTCGATCATTACGCGGTGGGACAAGACCTCGACGCCGCCGCGTGGGACAGCTATCCGCTCGGCTTCCTGGAGCGCGGCCCGCGCGACGAAGCGTTCAAGACGCGCTATATGCGCGTTGGCGATCCCGATTTTCAGGCGTTCCATCACGATCTCTATCGCGCCTGCGGGCGCGGCCGCTGGTGGGTGATGGAGCAACAGCCCGGCGCCGTGAATTGGGCGCCGTGGAATCCGGCGCCGGCGCCCGGCGCGGTGCGGCTTTGGACCTATGAGGCCTTCGCCGCGGGCGCGGAGGTCGTCAGCTATTTCCGTTGGCGGCAGGCGCCATTCGCGCAAGAGCAGATGCACGAGGCGCTATTGCTGCCAAATTCCGAGCCGAACGAAGCCTATCACATCGTCGCGGCGCTCTCTCGCGAACTCGCGACGCTGGGCGCCAAAGCGCGGACGGCGCGCTCGGCCGTCGCTTTGGTGTTCGACTATGAAAGCGCATGGGCCTGGAGCATAGAACCGCAAGGCCAGGATTTTTCTTATTTCGAACTGGTGTTCGCCTTTTACCGCGGGCTGCGCCGCTTGGGCCTTTCGGTCGACATTATCCCGCCGACGCCCGAAGCTGTCGCGGACCGCGAACTTGTCGTGGCGCCGGGGCTCTTCACCGCGCGCGCCGAACTGGCGGAAGCGCTTGCGCTGGGCGGCGCCGCCGTGCTGCTGGGGCCGCGAAGCGGCTCCAAAACGCCGGATTTCCAAATTCCGGGCGAGCTTCCGCCGGGAGCTTTTCGTTCGCTTGTCGACGTGAAGGTCCGCCGCGTCGAGAGCCTTCGCCCGGGCGTCACGGTTCCCGTCGAGGGCGCCGCGGGGCATTTGGAAGGCTGGCGCGAGTTCCTGACGCTGGGGGAGGGCGCCGAAGTGCAATTGCGCTCGACCGACGGCGAGATCGTTCTCGCTCGCGGCGCGCGCGCTTTCTACCTCGCCGGGCGCCCGGACGATTTGCTGCTGGAGACGGTCTTGCGCCGCGTTTTGGCTTGCGCCGGTTTGGCCGCGCTTGATTTGCCGCGGGACATTCGCGTTCGCGACAATGGCGCCACGCGCTTTGTCTTCAATTATGGCGACACAATCTGTGGATATTTCCTCGATCGTTGGCGACGCGCCGCTTTATCTTGGAGAAAGACGCCTTCCTCCTTGCGGCGTCGCGGCCTTCGCGGCAAGCACGGCCTGATGCATCTCAAGGGAACGCAAATGCGCATCGCGGAGGAGCTCGTCTCGAAGTTCAAGGCGCTTTTCGGCGCGGCGCCGCGCCTGTTTCGCGCGCCGGGACGCGTCAATCTGATTGGCGAACACACCGATTACAACGACGGCTTCGTTATGCCCGCCGCGATCGATTTATCGACGATCGCCGCCATCGCGCCGCGCGACGACAGAAAGCTTCGCGTCCACTCCGTGGCCTTCGAGCGGACCATTGAATTCGATCTCGATGATCCTTCGCCCACTCCGCGCGGCGACTGGAGCGACTATGTTCGCGGCGTGGCGCTTTCCCTTGAGAACGCCGGCTGCCGTCTGGTTGGGGCGGATGTCATGTTGCACGGCGATCTGCCGATCGGGAGCGGGTCTCTCCGCCTCCGCCGCGCTGGAAGTGGCGGTAGGCTTCGCGCTTTGCCGCATCTCTGGCGTGGCGATCGACCTTACGGATCTTGCTCTTTATTGTCAGCGCGCGGAAAATGAATTCGTGGGCATGCGTTGCGGCGTCATGGATCAATTCATCTCATGCCGCGCCGTCGCCGGCTGCGCGCTGCTGCTTGATTGCCGTAGCCTGGAGGCGCGGCGCCTGCGGATAGACCCCCGCGCGCGGCTGGTGATCTGCAATACGATGGTCCATCACGAATTGGCGAGCAGCGCGTATAATGCGAGGCGCGAGGCGTGCGAGCGCGCGGTCGCGCTGCTGTCCGGGCCGCTCGATGGCGTCAAGGCGTTGCGCGACGTGACGCAAGACCAGCTCAAGCATTTCGCCGCGCTTCTGCCCGATCCGATCTTGCGCCGCGCGCGCCATGTCGTGAGTGAAAATGCGCGCGTGTTGCAGGCGGCGACGGCGCTCGCGGCCGGCGATCTCGCCGAATGCGGTTGGCTGATGAACGAGTCGCATCGCAGCCTTCGCGACGATTACGAAGTCAGTTGCCCCGAACTCGATCTGATGGTCGAACTGGCGCGCGGCGCTCCGGGCGTCTATGGCGCGCGTATGACCGGCGGCGGTTTCGGCGGCTGCACCGTCAATTTGGTGGAAGCGGACCGCGTCGAAAGTTTTAAGGAGATCGTTGGCGAAGCCTATACAGACGCGACCAAACTGACGCCGCGGATTTTTGATTGCGTACCTGGAGCTGGCGTCGGGGAAATGGATTTTTGAGCGCGCGC
Organism: uncultured Alphaproteobacteria bacterium; assembly: GCA_963710695.1. Taxonomy (GTDB): domain Bacteria; phylum Pseudomonadota; class Alphaproteobacteria; order Rhizobiales; family Beijerinckiaceae; genus Methylocystis. The sequence continues at coordinate 31,899 of CAVQBO010000036.1, forward strand.
GCCGCGACGACGAAGGAGCCCGGCATTGCTTTTTCTCCAAAACTCGCCTCACCGTCGGCTCAATCCTCTCACCGGGGAATGGATTCTGGTCTCGCCTCACCGCACAAATCGTCCTTGGCGGGGCCAGATGGAGAAGTCCGCCGAGACAATAATTCCCTCGCACGACCCCGATTGTTATTTGTGCCCCGGCTCCGCCCGCGCCAATGGGCAGATCAATCCGCTCTATGACGGCGTGTTCGCTTTCGACAATGATTTCGCGGCGCTGCGACTGGGCGCCGCGAGAGGCGAGATCGACGACGGACTCCTCGTCGCGCGCGGCGAAGCCGGCCTCTGCCGGGTGATCTGTTTCTCGCCCCGCCACGATCTAACGCTGTCGCGCATGGCGATCCCCGACATCGCCCGCGTCGTCGGCTGTTGGCGCGACGAGTTTCGAACATTGGGCGCTCTCGACGCCGTGAATTATGTGCAGATATTCGAGAACAGGGGCGCGGCGATGGGCGCGAGCAACCCCCATCCGCACTGCCAGATCTGGGCGAGCGAGAGCCTGCCCAACGAGGCCGAAAAGGAATCGCGATCCCAGCGCGACTATATGGCGCGGCGCGGTTCGTGCCTGTTATGCGACTATCTCGCGCGCGAGCAGACTATTGGCGAACGCATCGTTTGCGAGAACGCCGCCTTCGTCGCTCTGGTTCCGTTCTGGGCGACATGGCCGTTCGAAACAATGGTGCTCGCCAAGCGCCACATTGGTTCGTTGGACGATTTTTGTCCCGACGATAACGCCCTGCTGGCCGACATGCTGAAACGGCTCACGCTGCGCTACGACAATCTGTTCGAGACGCCCTTTCCCTATACGATGGGCTTTCATCAGCGTCCGACCGACGGCGCGTCTCATCCTCACTGGCACTTCCACGGTCATTTCTATCCGCCGCTGCTGCGCTCGGCCACGGTGCGCAAATTCATGGTCGGTTTCGAAATGCTGGGGTCGCCGCAGCGCGACATCACGCCCGAAAGCGCCGCCGAGCGGTTGCGCGAATTGCCCGAGGTTCACTATCTCGTTCGCTAATCAACGTTCGATCGAAACGGGCGCGCGGCGGCAAGCCGTTAAATTTTTTCATGATCGAAAATCATTTGGAGATGAGCGTCGAACAAATCGCCAATGTTCAACGGATGAGAGCGGTCCAAAAGACCGTTTTGAATAATTCCGAACCAGATCGGCGCGATAAGCAATTGAGGGTATTCGATTAGCTTGTCGTTTCTCAATTCCCCCCTTTCTCGCGCGGCCAACGCCAGCTCCTTAACCTGGTCAAGAAGCGGGTCGAACATCTCGCGGCGATAAATTTCGACGAGCGCGGGAAACCTGCCGCCCTCGGCGAGGACAAGCCGGGCGATCGCCGCGCGGCCGTTGCGTTCGATATTGTGCATGGCGACGAGCAACGTGCGACGCAAAAACATCTCGACCGATTCTTCCGGCGCCCGGTTCGCGGGGTTCATGTCGACCAATGCGCCCGCGATTTTCTCCCGCACGACGCCTTCGAACAGCGCCTCCTTGGTCGGGAAATAGCGATAGGGCGTGCCTTTCGCGACATCGGCGCGCTTGGCGACGGCTTCCATCGTCGTATTGGCGAAGCCTTTTTCGAGGAGTTCGCTCAACGCGGCGCCGATGATCGCGCTGCGCGTCTGCGCGGTTTTTTCTGGGCTCGGCCCGCGCGTCCGGTCCTTGCCGGCGCGCGCGGGGGCAGGCGTCGTTGTTGAATTCATTGTTTTCGCGCTCCTTTTCGCTCTGATGTCTTGACATTAAATGACCAAATAGTCATTTATGCTATCGGCAACCGCCGGAGGCTGCCTTCGCGGCGCGGCGCGAAGCCCGCGCGCCCACGGGGCTCCAATGAGAACTCTTTGTCGCTCAACACTGGCTGTTTTCAATCAAAACCTTCGCCGCCGCCATGTTGGCGCTGTCGATCGGCTTTTGGCTCGATCTGCCGAAGCCCTATTGGGCGCTGGCGACGGTCTATATCGCCTCCCAGCCGCTCTCGGGCGCGACCCGCTCGAAGGCGGTGTTTCGCGCCATCGGAACGCTTGTTGGGTCGGCGGCCGCGGTCGCTTTGGTTCCCAATCTCGTCAATGCGCCGCCTTTGCTTGTCGCGGCGATTTCGCTTTGGTCCGGTCTGTGCCTTTATCTGTCGCTGCTCGACCGCACTCCGCGCAGTTACGTTTTCATGCTCGCGGGATACACGACCGCGATCGTCGGATTTCCGGCGGTCGGCGCGCCCGACACGATTTTCGATCTCGCGCTCGCGCGAACGGAAGAAATCCTCGTCGGCATCGCCTGCGCCGCGCTCGTCTCAAACCTCGTGTTCCCCCGAGCCGTGGGCCCGGTCGTCGCGGAGCGCATCGAGGCTTGGTTGCGCCACGCCGAGGCGAGCAGTCGCGACGCGCTCGATATCGCCGGACCGACGGGAGAGGCGCGCTGGCTCCGTCTCGCGGCTGATGCGACTGAAATCGAGAACATGGCCGCTCATCTCGCTTTCGACATGATGGCGGCCCCCCGCGCGGTTTCCCATATTCAGAGACTGGTTCCGCGGATGCTGATGCTGTTGCCAGTGCTGTCGGCGATTTCGGACCGGCTCGGCGAACTCGCCGCGCTCGGCGGCGTTTCGCCGGATATCGAGGCCTTGCTCGCGCGGACAAGCGACTGGCTAAATCCCGAACATACCGGAGATCCCGCGGAAGGGGCGAGGCTCCGACGCGACATCGACGCCCGCGCATTGGCGCCTCTCAATACCGCATCGTGGCGAGACCTCATGGAGATAGGCTTGTTCGTCAGGCTCCGCGAGCTGTTGGAACTATATGCGGATTGCCGCGTGCTCGCCGCGGCGCTTGCAATGGACTCCGGGTCGCTGTCCGCGCCGCTGCTCTTCCAGATCGAAGCGCGTGTCGAACGCGCGCGTCACGACGATCACGGAGCCGCGCTTATCGGCGTATTCGCCACGGTTGTCGCCATTGTCTCGTGTTGCGCCTTCTGGATCGTCTCCGCTTGGCCGGAAGGCGCCACCGCGGCGACGATGACCGCTATCACGGGAGGGCTTTTCGCCGCGCAGGACGATCCGGCGCCTTCGGTCAAGAACTTCACCAAATGGACCGGCGCGGCGATACTTATCGCGGGTCTTTATGTTTTCCTCGTGCTGCCGAACGCGCACGGCGTCGAGACGCTCGCGCTCGCGCTCGCGCCGACTTATCTGTGTTTCGGCCTGCTGATGACATCGCCGACAACAGCTCAAATCGGCGTCCCTCTGGCGTTATTCACCTCGACCTCGATGGCGTTGCAGCAGCCTTTTTCCGCCGACGCCGAAGGCTTCATCAATTCCGGCCTCGCGACCGTCCTGGGGATGGGCTTCACGGTGGCGGCGACGGCGCTGATCCGTCCCGCCGGCGCGCTTTGGCGGGCCAACCGCTTCATGCGCGCCAACGAATTGGCGCTCGCCGAGGCCGCCGAGGTTCACAGCCCCAATGACGAGGCGCGCGTCATGGGTCTCATGTTCGACCGACTGGCGCTTCTGGCGCCCATCGCACATGCGATCGACCATCAGATGCCCGACGCGCTGCGGCAATTGCGAGCGGGGTTCAACATACTCGAGGCGCATCAAGCGCGCGGAAGAATGTCGCCGTCGGCGCGCCGCGGGCTCGACGCATTGCTGATGCGCCTCGCGCGTCATTACCGCCAGGGCGCCACGCCGCCGACGGGAAAGATATTGAGAGCAATTCATGGCGCGTCGCGCATTGTCGGCGTTGAGGGCGACGCGCCGGCCTTGCTCGCGCTCGCGGGCTTGAGGCGAGCGCTCTTTCCGGACGCGCCGCCGCTTGTGTTTTCTGCTCGCGCGGAGGTGGTCGCATGAACGCGGAAGTCAGCATTTTCGGCGTTTTTACGCCGTCGCTCCTCCTATGCGCTCCCGTCGCCTATCTCTTAGCCGCCGGGATCAAGCAGATGCTTGGCGCGGTCGGCTTCTACCGCCTCGTCTGGCATCGGCAGCTGTTCAACTTCGCCATGTTCGTTTGCTTGCTGGGCGCCATCGAGATCCTTCTGTCGAAAGTTTTGCCATGAAAGCCGTCGCTCTGAATTTCATCCGCTTCGCGACCACCGCGGCGATGGCGTCTATCGCCGCTTTCATCGGCTGGAGACTATGGGTTCATTACGAAATGGAGCCCTGGACCCGCGATGCGCGCGTGCGCGCCGATATCGTGGCGGTGGCGCCGGATGTTTCCGGTCTCGTCAGCGAGGTTCTGGCGCATGACAATCAAATTGTCCGCAAGGGCGACGTGCTGTTTCGGATCGATCCTGAACGGTTCGCATTGGCGCTACGTCAATCGGAAGCGACGGTAGCCGGCCGCGCGGCGGCGCTCGACGCGGCGTCGCGGGATCTCGGCCGCTATCGCGCGCTTGACGTCTCGAACACCCTCGCGGTGTCGAAGCAGCAGGTGGACGCGGCGACTTCGACGCAGGCTCAGGCCAAGGCCGCTTATCAGCAGGCGGTCGTCGATCGGGATATCGCCAAGCTGAATCTCGATCGCTCCGAGGTGCGCGCTTCCGTCAATGGCCCGATGACGAACTTCGAACTAAGGCCGGGCGTCTATGTGACGGCGGGCAAAGGCGTCGCGGCGCTGATCGACGCGGACAGTCTCCATGTCGACGGCTATTTCGAGGAGACCAAGCTTTCGATGATCCACGTCGGCGACCGCGCCGCCGTGCATTTGATGGGGGAGAGCGCGGATCTCATCGGCCACGTCGAGGGTATAGCCGGCGGCATCGAAGACCACGACCGCAGCTCCGGCGCCAGCCTGCTCGCCAATGTGAATCCGACGTTTAGTTGGGCGCGGCTCGCCCAGCGCATGCCGGTGCGCATCGCGCTTGATCGCGTGCCCGCCGGCGTCAAACTCATCGCTGGCCGCACGGCGACGGTTGTCATAACGCCCGCGGGCGACGCGAAGCCGAAGTTCTCGCTGTTCCCGAAATATTAGTGAGCACTGTT
>CAVQBO010000037.1:0-8070 GCA_963710695.1 uncultured Alphaproteobacteria bacterium
AGCGACGAGCAGTACGGAGCTTGACCCAGGCGCCGGTTCGAAGGAGCGCAATGATGCAAAAGCGCAATGCGCGTCAATCAGAATGGGCGCAGCGGGCGCAGGCGGAAGATCGAGGTCCAGGAAGTTGTTTCGTGCAACGCCTCGCGGCCGAGTTCGACAAAGACTTCCCGCGCGGCTTCCTCGCCGAGTTGATCGAGCGAGGCCGGCAAAACGCTCAGCGCGCGTTCGTAAAGCGAGCGCATCCGATCGTACTGAAGCGCCTGCGCGGTTCGGCCCAACTGCTCGGCGTGCCCCTTTAGCGCGGCGGCGCCCGCCGGCAGCATCGCGAGCGCGATTGGCGCGAACACCGCGGCATTAAACGGCGCGCGGCCGCGCCAATCGAAACCGAGGTAATCGGCGAGCGCGACGAGGCCGGTTCCCGCGGTCGCGACGCCAATGGCGGCTATGGACAATCGCTTGCGCCGCGCGACGACTTGTTCGTGGCTCTTACCGCGGCGTCTGAAGTACTGAAGTTGTCCGCCGGCCCAAAGGTCGCGGCAAATGCGATAGCGTGCATCGTCGAGTCGCGCGGCGGACGGTTTCTCGGGCGTCGAAACATTCGAGCGACAGAAGCGCGCTTTTGATCCAGGAGAGTTCCGGCGACTGGCAGATCGGATAAATTTCGCTCACGGATTTATCGACCCGTGCGATTTTCCAGAAAATCGCGACGCGCAGCGCCTCCGACAAGGCGCGGTAATCGAGAAACTTCGCCTGAAGGCGCCGCCGCCGCGCTAACCAATACACGCCGAGCGAGCCGACGATCAGCGCCTGATAGGCGCAAAGAGCATATATTTTGTGGGAGGGCGCGTTGGAGATGAAACTCAGCGCCGCGACCATCAGAAAGCCAAAACTGAAAAGCCAGGTCCACACGCGCGTAAAGCGTTGTTGATATTCTTGCGCCAACGCGTCGGCGACCGTGTAAAGCGAGCAAAAAAGCGGCGCTTCGGCTAAAGCGTGGGCGCGAGCGCTCGCGCCCAGCGCCGGCGCGTCGGGCGCGTCGAAAAGACGGTCGAAGCTTTGGTCGATCTTCGCTTCTCCCTCTTTAGAGCGGAGAAGCCGCGTCGCGTCCGCGTTGAAGCTCGTCGTTAATTGTATCCAGGTTTCGAAATCGCGCCAAAGCTTCGCATCGGTATCCGAAGCGCTCGCCGCCAGCGCGCGACCCCAGGGCTTCGTGGCGATCTTCACGCTTTCCGCGCTGGATTTTCGGCGCGGCATGACGATCGTCACAATCGGCCCGATCTCCGTCCCGTCGATGCAAGCGCGGACCGACGCCGCGTTCGCAAGGGGCGCCCCCTCGCGCTGGCGCCGCACGATTTCGGCCGTCCCGCCTGTTTTGACGTCGCTCTCGTCGCCGTCCCACAACGCCAGCAATATTTGGCAATGGCGAACAATGTAGAGGCCGGCTTCGCGATACTGCATGGCGCGGCGCCGCGCGTCGTCGCGAAGCGCTTCGATAGTGGCGCCGTCCAGGAGGGGCATTTCCGGCGCCGCGGCGGCGCGCGCCAGCAGCCGGTCGAATTCGCTCAGCGCGTTCGGCGTAAGGCCGAACTGAAAATCCTTGCGATACTCTTCGAGAGGCATCGGCAATGGCGCGATGAGAATAGCGCCGCGCTCCAACGCGACGCTCGCGACCAATTGATCGGCGCCTTCCGCGAGCGATGACAGAACCACGATTGGCGTCGCGCCATCGGCGGTAAGATAGTCCTTGGCGATACCGTCGAAGACTTGGCCAACCCTGCGTTTAAGCTCCTCGATGTCTTCGTCGCGCGGGTCGCGATGCCCCGTCACGCCGATAACGAGCGGCACACGGTGACGCGGCCCGGAGGCGTCGCCGAGCGCGCGACAAGAGATCGCCCTAAGTCCCGCCTCGGTCATGCCTCGATGATCTCCCTGCCATGTTCCGTCGCGGAGTCGCGGTCCGTGGCTGGAATTCCGGCGTGAACCGGCGGACAGTCTAAGCATCTAACCAACAAAGGGGCTTTTTGGCAAAGCAGTCTGGGTGGCGGCGGAGCTTCGACCTGGCGAGCGCCCGCGCGGCGGGTTCCTGGTCCAGTCGATGAATGACGCCGCGCCCGCTCAGATGCTCGACTGGATGTGGTCGCGCACGACCGGATAGACCTGGCTGTCCCAGCGCCGCCCGTTGAAAACGCCGTAATGGCCCACGCCAGGCTGCATATGGTGGGATTTCATATAGGGGCGCAGCCCACCGCACAGATCCTGCGCGGCGAGAGTCTGGCCGACGGCGCAGATGTCGTCCTTTTCGCCTTCGACCGTCAGCAGAAATGTCTTCTTGATCGCCCCGGGCGTCACGGGCTGCCCTTTAAAGAGCAATTTGCCTCCGGAAAGGGCGTTTTTCTGGAATATGATATCGATGGTTTGGAGATAGAATTCCGCGTCGAGGTCCATGATCGCGAAATATTCCTCGTAGAAGGCGCGGATTTGATCCGCCTTCTCGAAATCCCCTTCGAGGCGGCTTTTGAACAGATCGACGAAGGCTTTCGAATGGCGATCGATGTTCATGCTCATGAAGGCGGCGAGCTGGAGGAAGCCCGGATAGACGCGCCGCCCGGCGCCTGGAAGCGATCGCGGCACGACGCCGATCAGCTTCTCGCGAAACCATTCGATCGGCTTTGACGTGGCGAGTTCATTGACTTTCGTTGGCGAGACGCTCGTGTCGATCGGCCCCGCCATCAGCGTCAGGCTGGCGGGTTGATCGGGGTCGTTGTTTTGCGCCATCACGGCGACGGCGGCGAGCGCCGCCACGACGGGCTGGCACACGGCGACGACATGCGACTCTGGCCCCATGAATTTGATGAAATCGATGAGGTGCTGGACAAAGTCGTCGAGGCCGAAAACGCCTTTATCCGTCGGGATGTCGCGGGTGTTGCGCCAATCCGTCACATAGACCACGTGGTCGCGTAGCAGCGTGCGGATCGTGCCTCGCAAGAGCGTCGCGAAATGACCGGACATCGGCGCGACAAGCAGCACGCGCGGCTCATTCTCGCCGCCCTCGCGCGAAAAGCGCAACAGCGTGCAAAATGGCGTGCTCAGCACCGCTTTCTCCGTGACATCAGCGAGATCGCCGCCGTGCGCCGCGATACGCCCGATCTTGTAGTCCGGCCGGGTATGGGTGAAGCCCGAAAGCGCGACAAGTTCGTAATAGGCCGCCATGCGCCGCAGTGGCGAGGCGAATTGCATCGTGCTCCACAGTTGAAGAATGCGTTCGCTGCTCAAGGCCAGCGTGCGAGCCGGATGGCTCAAATCGGCGTAGCGTTGATAAGCGTCGTACATCATGCCGTCGCGAGACTTTCCTTTGGGGCCGATTGATTAGCAGCAAGGCCCATGCCACGACTGATTTTCGATGGCACGTCATTTGCTGCGTTTTAGCGAATTATCCAAGGATCAGCGGGTTCCAGCAATGCAGCCGACGACGCTCACCATCAGCAGCAAGAACTATTCCTCATGGTCCCTACGCGGATGGCTGATGGCCAAACTCTCCGGCATCGAGTTCGAGGAGATCGCGGTCGATCCGGACGACGCCGCCGCGCGCGCGGAAATCCTGCTGCTGTCGCCATCGATCCTCGTTCCCTGCCTCACTTACGAGGGAACCAAAATTTGGGACACGCTGGCCATCGGCGAGTTCCTGAACGAAGTCGCGCCGAAAGCCGGGCTGCTGCCAGCCGACCGCATGCGCCGCGCCCACAGTCGCTCGATCTGCGGCGAGATTTATTCGGGCTTCACCTCGCTGCGCTCCGCGCTGCCGATGAACCTCAAGGCGCATTTCCCCAACTTCAAGGTTTGGTCGAAGGCTCGCGGCGACATCGCCCGCGTCACGCAAATCTGGCGCGAATGTCTCGACGCATACGGCGGCCCCTATCTGTTTGGCGCGATATCCATGGCCGATGCGATGTATGCGCCGGTCGCGACGCGCTTTCGCACCTATGACGTGCCGCTCGACGAAACGAGCCAAGCCTATTGCGACCAAATCTTCGCATGGCCGGCAATGCAGGAATGGATAGCGGAGGCGCAACTCGAGAAAGACGAAATCGAGGAGCTGGAGGTCGAATTCTGACCTTTCGATCCGGCGTAAATCAGGCGCGTCAAAAGAGACGGAGCCTGCGTCGCGCGGATCGATTCGTTCGCCCGGCGGTCTCGGAGCCCAAAAGCCGCTTGATCTGAACGGATACTCCGGTTGTAAATGGGCCAATGACAGTTTTTCGATACATAGCCCTTCCCATGGTCGCCGTGTTCCTCGGGACGACTTGCGCAAGTGGCGGCGACATCGCTCCACGATTCCAATGACTTTGACCCAAAGCGATTACGGCGGAGGCCGCATCTACCTTCCAGTCCGATTCGGAAATGTCATGGGGTCCATGCGCCTCGACACGGGGGCCTCCACCACCCGCGTCACGCTCGCGCCTTGGAACAAGGATCTGCCGTCCATAGGTCAAAGCGCTTCCACCGGGGCGTCGGGGAGGACAATGGCCTGCGACGATGTTGAAGCCAAGAATGTGGAGCTTAAGGCCTCGCAGGGAAACAACATCGCGCGTGCGAAATATGAAGTCACGCGCTGCGCGACCGGCGATGGAGATGACCTTCTGGGGCTGGACTTTTTCAAGGACACGCGTTTCACCCTGGATTTCGAGCGCCGCGAGATGGTGTTTTTTGGGGAAGCCCACGCGACTGGTCGCCCCAAGCCTTTTCGGTTGATCGGCCCCGACCACCGCCTGGTGGGAATTGAATTGCGGGCAGGCAATACGGCGACCGTCGGGTTATTCGATACGGGAGCGGAGATTTGCGCCGTCGATCAACAGTTCGTGGATAAGCATAAGAAGCTGTTCACGCCAGTTAAGGGTAAAGGCAAGGCCAGCGAAGCCGGCGGAAAACAGTTTTCGCATAAAATGTACATGATCAAGGCGCTCGATCTTGGGGAAGGCCTGGTTTCGCGGAACGTCTATGCGATCGCCTATGATTTTGGTGTTTTGCGAGAGGCGCTCGGTCGCCAGACGCCTTTCATACTCGGCTATAATTTTGTGAGCGCGCTAAATTGGGAATTGGATTTTGCGTCTCCCGCTTCTCCGACATGGAATGCGAGGGCGAAATAAGAGGCGGTCGCCGATAGGCTCACAGCCGTCGTCTTTGCTCTCGGACAATGGTTTGATCCAACGCTTGCAGGAACCGGGACCGGTTGGCCGAGGAAAATGGCGGTGGGCCGCCAGTGATTTCGCCTGTCGAGCGGATATGCTCCATGAGCGAGCGCTGCGCGAGAGCCAGGCCGATCGAGTCCTCTGTAAAGGCGCGACCATAAGGCGCGATAGCATGGGCGTCCTTCGCCAATATGCGCGCGGCCAAAGGAATATCGTTGGTGACGACCACGTCTCCGGCAACGACCTGCTCCGCGATCCAATCGTCGGCGATGTCGGCTCCGGCGCCGACGATTATCCTTGAGATCAGCGGTGATTGCGGGATTTGCATAAAGCTGTTGGATACAACAATGGTCTGCAACCGGTAGCGAGCGGCGACTTTGTAAGTTTCCTCCTTTACCGGGCAAGCGTCAGCGTCGATGTAGATTTTGATCGTCATGACCGCGCCTTCATATGGACGTCGGTTGTCGCTCGTATTCACGGTCTGCTCCATGCCTATGGAACTCTCGCGGATCCGAGCGCTCCGGCCGCCACAAACTCTTGATACGCCCGCGGCAATAACCGCGCGAGGAGCGCGCCCCACGCTCGCTGCCCGCTCGTGTCGGCGATCAGATCCTGGCGGATCTCGATCTCAACGTGAAGCAGGCCACGTCGCTCGCCATGCACTGGAATGGTGTAGTCCGACGCATCGGACACGCTATAGGGCTCGTTGTCGCCGATGAGGAGCCCTTCTTCGCGTTTCAGCAACGCCATCAGAATATCGGCGAAACGAGGATCGCGGTTGTAGAGCAGGCCAGCATGCCACGGCCGCGCCGCGCCCTTGAAAACCGGCGTAAAGCTGTGCATCGCGATCAGCACGGCCGGTCGGCCCTCTTGCCGCCTCAGGTCGAGTTCGGCTTCGATCCAATCATGGTAGGGCCGGAAAATCTCGCGAACGCGCGCGCGCTTTTGATTTTCGCTTAGGCCGACGTTCCCCGGGATCGGGGTAAACTCACTGATTTCCGGAATCGACGTCTCCGACCCCGGCGCGCGGTTACAGTCGATGACCAGGCGCGAATAGTTCTGCCGCGCCAAGGTGGCGTCGAGCTCGTCCGCCAGGAATTGGGAAACCGCGGCGACGCCGATGTCCCAGGCGATATGGCGCTCCAATTCGGCCCGCGCGACGCCAAGCCGCCCGAGCGCGCGCGGGATCGCATTGCCCGCGTGATCGACCACGATCAGGAACGGCGACTGGCCATCCTTGTTGCGCACGGTGATCGCCGCCGGCTCGTCGGGGGCCAACAGGCGGTTGGCCGTCTCGTTCATCGGCGGCGCGCCCCGATAGCGGCGTCACGATTGCACTTCATCTGTCCAAACCTTGAAGCTCTTCAGGACGTTTGGTCCGAATGTGGTGCTGAGCGGCACATCCGTGGCGTCGCGCCCGCGCCCGATCAGCACCCGTCCGATGCGTGGAACGTTGTTGCGCGCATCGAAGATATGCCAGCGCCCGCCGAGAAAAACCTCGAACCAGGCCGCGAAATCGCCCGGCGCATAGGGCGGCGGCATGCCGATGTCTCCGAGATAGCCGGTGCAATAACGCGCGGGGATGTTCATGCAGCGGCAAAAAGTGATGGCGAGATGCGTGTAGTCACGGCAGACGCCCCGTCGCTCCTGGAACGCCTCCATGGCGGTTCTCGTCGACCGCGCATGCTCGTAGCCGAAGACGATGTGATTGTGGACGAAATCGCAGATCGCCTGGACCCGCCCCCAGCCGATCGGCGCCTTATCGAACAGGCTCCAGGCGATCTCGGTCATCCGATCCGTGTCGCAGTAGCGGCTTCCCAGAAGAAACACCAAGGTCTCGTTGGGAAGATCCTGCACGGGGTGTTGCCATGCATTGGGTTCGATCGGATCGGGTAGGCCGCTGTCGTTGAGCACCGCATCCGTCGAAATGCGAATCTCGCCGGCGGGCGCCACGATGCGGCTGCACAAATTCCCGAACTCGTCCCGATAGGGCGTGATCGGGACCGAGGGGCTGGTGACGATATGGTCGGGAGTGACGATATCCGCCACGCGGCTAAAGTGAGTGTTCAACGTCAGCAGCATCGGCGTCGGCTGCGGGCACTCGTAGATCAGTTCATAGCCGACACGGATGCTGCATGATCAGCCTTGTTTGTGGCGCGTCGATCACGAAGCGCTCTTGATCGCCGCGCGTGACGGCCGCCGCGCGGTTCTTTCGACGATAGCCGCCGACGTATGGTTGCTTCAACCTCTTTTCTGCGTCAGCGAAGCCTTCACGGCGATCGCGCGAAATATGCCGCCGCGCCGCCGCCCAACGCCGCCGCCGCGCAATCGGTGATTTCTGACGAATGTTGATTTTCTTCAATAGTCATGCCAAATGGGCTCCTCATGATCCAATGCGGCTACCCCATGCGAAAACCGTTCTCGAGGAGCTCGGGGCCTATTGCTCGCGCCTCTCCTGCTGATGCTTTGCGGCTGCGATGGACAATCCAAGGGGGGCGAGGATCACGCCGCCGGCCGGCCGGTGCTCACGATGGCGGTGCATTATGCGCCGCGGTCGCAAGCCCGCGAGTTCGCCGCCAACATCCGCCCGCGCGTCGAATTGGACCTTGGGTTTCGCGTCACCGGCAAGGTGGTGAAGCGCTTCGTGGAGGTCGGCCAGCGCGTCAACGCGGGCGCCATGCTCGCGACGCTCGACGACACCGATCTCAAGTTGCAGAAGGAACAGGCGGACGCCGAATTCGCCACCTCCAACGTGGCGCTGATGCAGACCACCGCGGATGAAGCGCGCGCGATAAAGCTGAAAAAGGACGGCTGGACCGCCCAGGCGGCGCTCGACCGCGCGCTCGCCGCGGCTCAGGAGGCGCGCGGCCGCGACCAGCAGAGC
>CAVQBO010000038.1:0-167440 GCA_963710695.1 uncultured Alphaproteobacteria bacterium
GCAGCCGCTGGAGCGTCACGGCCCCAATACGACGCTCTGGGCGGTGGCCGACGTGACCTCGGACCGGCAACGCCAGGAGAATGTTTTCCAACAGCTGCAGCATGCGATCGATTTCCTCGATCACGCGCCGGCGGGCTTTTTCTCGGCGACGCCGGCCGGCGCCATCCCCTATGAACAAGACGCTGGCTGGTTGGCTCGGCTATGATCTCACGCAAGCCGGCTCGGGCGGTTTGACCCTCCATGACATCGTGGCGAATAACGGCTCGGCGCTGCTCGCCGCCGGCCTCGGCGGAGCGGGCGAGGTCCGCACGCGGCAGATCGACCTGGATTTCAAGTGCAAGAACGGGCGCTCGCTGCCCGTGCGGCTGCTGCATCGGGTCGCCTATGGCCAGGATGGCGCGCCGGCGCTTCTCGCACGCTGGCGCTGAACCGGGCGTCCGGAGAACAGCCGGAGGAGGATTTGCGCGCCGCGGAGGTGAAGTTCGCGCGTTTCTTCAATTCGACGCCAATGGCCATAGCGACGCTCGACAAGAACGGCCGCGTGGTGCGCTCCAACGCGGCCTTCGCTCAACTGTTGCCGCGCGCGCTGGCGGGCGGTCAGGCCGGGAAAAGCGCTCCCGCCTGGCCTTTACTGACCGATATGAGCGAGCGCGATCGCGTCGCGCTCAAGGGCGCGATCGAAGCCGCGCTCGACAGCCGCGGCGATGTGAAGCCGGTCGACGTTGTGTTCGAGGACGCCAGCCAGGGCGAGGCGGGACGGATCGCCTCCAGCGATCCCATGACCGCGCGCTCCGTGCGTTTCTTCGTTTCGCCCGACGAGAACGCCGGCAAGAAGGCGGCGATGATCTACGCGCTCGACACGACCGCCGAACGCAAGCTGCAGGAAGAATTCGCGCAATCGCAAAAGATGCAGGCCGTGGGTCAGCTCGCCGGCGGCGTCGCGCATGACTTCAACAACATGCTGACGGCGATCATCGGCTATTCCGACCTGCTGCTGGCGAGCCATCGCCCGACCGATCCGTCGTTCCAGGACATCATGCAGATCAAGCAGACGGCCAACCGCGCCGCCGGCCTGACGCGGCAGCTGCTGGCTTTTTCGCGCCGCCAGACGCTTCGCCCGGAAGTGCTGCAGATCGGCGACGCCCTTTCGGAGCTGCAGATTTTGCTGCGCCGGCTGCTCGGCGAGAAGGTGGAGCTCGATCTGCGGCACGGCCGCGACCTGTGGTACGTCAAGGCCGACATCAACCAGTTCGAACAGGTGATCATCGATTTCGTCGTCAACGCGCGCGACGCCATGGCGGAGCGCGGCGGCCGGTGCAACTGCGCACCCGCAACGTCGCCGCCGCCGACTGCGCCGCGTTGAACGAAAAGGCGCTGACGCCGGCCGATTACGTGCTGGTCGAGGTCGAAGACACTGGCCCCGGCATTTCGCCGGAGCTGAAGGAGAAGATTTTCGAGCCCTTTTTCACCACCAAGGAAGTCGGCAAGGGCACTGGCCTCGGGCTCTCCATGGTGTTCGGCATCGTCAAGCAGTCCGGAGGTTTCGTCTTCGTCGACAGCGAAGTCGGCAAGGGCGCGACCTTCCGCGTGCTGCTGCCGCGCTATGTCCCGCAAGCGAGCGACATCGCCGTCAAGGTCGAGGCCGCCAAGCCCACCACCGATTACACCGGCCAGGGCGTCGTCCTCCTGGTCGAGGACGAGGACGCCGTGCGCGCCTTCGGCGTCAGGGCGCTCGGGTCGCGCGGCTACACGGTTCTGGAGGCCGCCTCGGGCGTGGAGGCGCTCGAAGTGGTGGAGCGGGAGAAGGGCAAGATTGACCTCATCGTCTCCGACGTGGTGATGCCCGAGATGGATGGGCCGACCATGTTCAAGGAGCTGCGCAAGCGCGGCGTGAAGGCGAAGGTGATCTTCGTTTCCGGCTACGCGGAGGAGGCCTTCGCCAAGAACCTTCCCGAAGGCGAGTTCGGCTTTTTGCCAAAACCCTTCACCCTCAAGCAATTGATTGAAACCGTGAAACAGAGTCTGGGTAGGGCGCGAGAACGTCGCGGTTCATAATGCAGTCGCTCTATTGACACGCAATTGTGAAACATGGCCTATTTATGCCCGGGACAGGGCTCCCTATAAAAGAAAACAACCGAGGAAACAGCAAGATGAAGATGAATGTTCTTGTGGCGGCGGCCTTGATGTTCGGTGGAATGATCGCGCCTGGCTTTGCATATGACGGGGCGGCGGGCCTGCGAAGCCCGGTCACCAAGGTGACCTGCGACACCCGCAACGAAGACGAGCAGGCGGTCTGCGCGACAAAGTGCGAGGACACGTTCGTTCGTCATAAGAACAACAATATGGCCGATCACGCCGCCCTGGCCGCGGACAGGCTGGCCTGCGACACCAAATGCGGCTGCCCCGAAAATTCGAAGCGGTAATTCACGGTCGCTCGCCGCGCGTTCGGCGAGGACGGTTCGAGTTGCTGGGCGCGCGATAATCGGCGTCCAGCGACCTGGGCAATTTTTCGTGATTGCATCGTTTTAAGGATGGAGTTCGCGGCCGATGCTCGCCCATATGGACGCCGCGCGCCGCGCGTGTTAGGGCCGCGCCTTCCGTAAAAAACCAAAGGCCCCGACATGATCCCGCGCTACTCCCGCAAGGCGATGACCGATATTTGGGAGCCGCGGACGCGCTTCAAAATCTGGTTCGAGATCGAGGCGCACGCCTGCGATGCGCTCGCCGAGATCGGCGTCATCCCGAAGGACAGCGCCAAGGCGATCTGGGACAAGGCGGGCGAGGCGTCATTCGATGTCGAGCGCATCGACGAGATCGAGCGCGTCACCAAGCACGACGTCATCGCCTTCCTCACGCATCTCGCCGAATTCATCGGCGCCGATTCGCGCTTCGTGCATCAGGGCATGACCAGTTCCGACGTGCTCGACACCTGTCTTTCCGTGCAGTTGTCGCGCGCCGCCGATCTCTTGATCGCCGATGTCGACGCTCTGCTCGCGGCGATCAAGAAGCGCGCCTTCGAGCATAAATACACGCCGACCATAGGCCGCTCACATGGCATTCACGCCGAGCCCACCACCTTCGGCCTAAAGCTCGCGCAGGCTTACGCCGAGTTTTCCCGCGCGCGCGAGCGGCTTGTCGCCGCGCGCAAGGAGGTCGCGGTTTGCGCGATTTCCGGCGCCGTCGGCACCTTCGCCAATATCGACCCGCGCGTCGAGGAACATGTCGCGAAAAAACTGGGCCTCGCGGTGGAGCCGGTGTCGACGCAGGTGATCCCGCGCGACCGTCACGCGGCGTTTTTCGCGACGCTCGCCGTCGTCGCCTCCAGCGTCGAGCGCCTCGCCACGGAAATCCGCCATCTGCAACGCACCGAAGTGCTGGAGGCCGAGGAGTTTTTCTCGGCCGGGCAGAAAGGTTCTTCCGCCATGCCGCATAAGCGCAATCCCGTGCTGACCGAGAACCTCACCGGACTCGCGCGTCTCGTGCGCGGCATGGCGGTCCCGGCGCTGGAGAATGTGGCGCTGTGGCACGAGCGCGATATTTCGCATTCCTCGGTCGAGCGGATGATCGGCCCCGACGCCACGGTGACGCTGGATTTCGCGCTCGCAAGACTGACCGGCGTGATCGAGAATCTGCTGATCTACCCCGAGAATATGAAGAAGAATCTCGATCGGCTCGGCGGCCTCGTGCATTCGCAGCGCGTGCTGCTGGCGCTGACGCAAAAGGGCGTCTCGCGCGAGGACGCCTATGCGCTGGTGCAGCGCAACGCGATGCCGGTGTGGCGCGGCGAGGGCGAATTCCGCGCGCTGCTCGGCGCCGACAAGGAGGTGGGCGCGAAACTCTCGCCCGCGGAACTCGACGAGCTGTTCGACCTCTCCTACCATTTCAAACACGTCGACACGATTTTCGCGCGCGTGTTTGGGGAACAATAGAGGCGCGCGTCAAACCTTCGGCGGCGGCTTTCGCGCGCCGACCGGGCCGCGCGGACGCGTGAGGCCTAGTCGGCGCATGAAAAACAGCACCACCAACGACGCGCCGACGCACAGCGCGGCGGCATAAGCCGTGCCGCCGATGGTTTCCGTAAATGGCAGACTCTTCGTGTTCATGCCGAAGAAACCGGTGACGAAGGTCGCCGGCAGCAGCAAGGTCGTGACCATCGTCAAAATATACAGGCGATCATTGGTGACGAGACTGTCGATCGCGCTCAACTCGTCTTGCAACAATCTGGCGCGGTCCTGCACTTCCGACAGATCATGGGCGAGAATATCGGCGCGGCGAGCGAGCCGCGCGCCGGCTTCCCTGAGGTCGTCCTGCTCGGGGTCGCTGACGCTGGCCTCCAGCCGCAGCAACGGCGAGCGCAGGCCGCCGACCTCGCGGGCGAGGCGCAGCGCGGCGCGCCGCGTCGGGCCGAGCGTTGCCCGCTCGTCGAGGCCCTGACCGCCCATGACGATGCGCTCCTCGATGCGATCGAGCGTCGATGACAGTTCGAAAATCATTCTGCCCAATTCGTCGCACAAATGGCCGACGATGGCCTCGAACAGCTCCAGCGGGGAACTCGCGAGGCGCCCGGCGCCGAGCGCCATTAACGTGGACTCCACGGCGCGGAGCGGGCGCTGACGCGCGCTGACGAGAAACTGCTCGCCGAAGGCGAAACGCAGATAATCCATCCCCGTCGCCGCGCCGTCGCCGCCGCGCTCGCGATCGAAGAAGGCGCCGCGCACGATGCCGCCGGAGTGCTCGACGAATTGCCTGTCGATCGGTCCCGACAGCGTTTTGCGCGCGTCGTCGGTCAGCACGCTCAGCCGTTTGAGCAAGACGTCCGCGTTCGGATCGTCGAGATGCAGATGGAGCCAGACGAAACCTTCGCCGGGCGTCCCGATATGCGCAACGTCGTCGGCGTCGCCAGGCTCGGCGCGCCCTTCGTCGTCGAAACGCAGCACGAGGGCGCAGCCGGGAACGGCGTGGAAAGCGGGCTTGAGACGATCGAAACTCATTTTGAGCGATCCGTTTTGGGCGGAGAGTTTTCATTCCGACCAGCAGCAGATTCATAACAGGCGCATGACGGGGCGGCGAGCCCTTGCTCAGCCGTTCTTGCCCTTCTCTGGGCACGGCGGGAGCGCCTCGTCCAGCACGGCCTGGTCCTGCTCGCCCTCGCGCGCGTCGTAATCGGCGTAGAGCGGCAGCCAGCCGGTCTCGTCGTCCGCGTGGATGAACACGTCGATGGCGATGGGGCCGGCCGGAATCTCGGTCCGCCGGCAGGCGAAGGAGCCGGAGGCGATCATCCTGCCGCGCGTCCTCGCGCCCTGGGATCTAAGGCGCGCGGCCTCCTGCTGCGCCGACCGTGCGGCGTTAAGGCTTCGCGGCGTGAGTTCGACGATCGTCAGGGACGGCGCGCCGCCCTGCGCGGTCAGCGCCTCGCGGTCGCCGGGATGGGCGGCGCGCTGGAGACGCAGCGCGAGGCTATGGGCCCGCGCTTCGTCGTCGCCGTCGCGCCAGTAGCGCACCTCGATGGCGGCGTTTTCCGGGGTCGGCGTCACCCACTCGGGACCGCGCATCGCGACGCGCAATTGCGCCAGATCCGCCGTGCCGACGTTGAAGTCGCGCAGCTTCCATTGCGTCGAGATCGGCGCGCCGTTGCAGGCGGCGAGCGAGAGGAAAAGCGAGAAGAGAATAACGCGGCGCATGGCGGCTCTATCGCGGCGGGAATGGCGGAGGTGGACCGCCTCCGATCCATATCACGAAGAAGCTTCGCCGTTGGTTGGCGATTGGGCGGAACCACAAGTCCGCTACTACATGACACAGACGAATAAATTAATGTTTTACATTAAAAAAATAGTATGTAAAGATGATTCCATCATCCAGGAGAACTTTCATGCGCCAGTTCCTTGTTTCTCGCACCGCTCTCGCCGCTTGCGCGATGCTTCTCGTCACGGGCTGTGGTCCCGTATCCGCCGCTCTGCACGATCCGCGCGACCTCCCGGCGCTGGACCGCGACGCGCGCGTGCATTACGACGCCAACGCCAAAGGCTACGCCGAGGCGGTGGCTAAGCTCCTGCCCGGGGCAATGGCGCGGGTCGAGGCGGCGCAGGGCGGGCCTTTCGCAAAACCATTCGTCGTCGCGGCCTATCTCGACGACGACGCCTACGCGGCCGCCAATGGTCTTGGCAGTCCGAAGGCGCGCGGCGTCACTTATTTCGATCGCGTCACGATGGCGCCGGCGCTGTGGCGCGAGGAGCCGGGCTATCTCGAGGCCGATCTCGTCCACGAACTGTCGCACGAACATCTTTGGGGCCATCTCTCGGCCGTCGACTATTTTCAGATTCCAGTCTGGTTCGTCGAAGGGCTCGCGGTGACGGTCTCGGACGGCGGCGGCGCGCAGGGCGTGTCCGTTGAGGAGGCGGAGCGCGAGATCGTCGCCGGACGCGTGATCGAGACGCCGGACGCGGCCTTTTTCCTCGGCAATCTCGGCCTGAAACCCCCGCCGCCGCAGGCGGAAAACGAGGACCAGCGGATGCGCATGCACATGGCCTATCGGCAGGCCGCCCTGTTCGTGAGTTTCTTGCGCGCGCAAAACCGCCAAGGCTTTCAAGCGCTGGTCGGCCGCCTGATGACCGGCGAGCGTTTCAATTCAGCGTTCTCCGCGGGTTTTGGCGCCAGCGTCGCGGCGATGCGGGAGCGGTTCTTGGCCGCCGCGCGCGCGTCGGCTTCGTAATCCGTTGTTCCCCCGGTCATTCGGATGCGCTTATTGGAAAGGAACACCACATGCTTGACGCCGAAAATTTCGCCGCCCCAGCCGCCTCGCCGGCGCTACGCGGCAAGATCGCCTGGATTTGCCAGAGCGTGCGCTTCGCCGCGCTCGGCTACGCCGTTTGGACGCTGTATATCAACGTCACTTATTGGAGCGACGCGGCGCGGATCAACGACGGCTATGGCCGCTTCCTGCATCGCGACCTCTCCGGCGTGCAGCCCTGGCAGCAGGCGGCGGCCTTCGGCGTGAATTTCGTCAGTTGGCTGCTCGCGGCCGCGGCCTGTTACGGCGCCTGGCGGCTGTTCTCCGCCTATTTGCAGGGCGAGGTGTTCTCGCCGCGGAGCGCGCTTTGGCTGCGACGCCTCGCGCTGTTCGGCATAGCGGCGCAATTGCTCGGAATAGCCGCGCGTCCCTTGCTGTCGGTCATTCTCACCTGGCATTTTCCGGCGGGTCAAATGCTCCGCATCGTCAACATCGCCGCCATGCCCGATGATCTCTCGACGCTGCTGCTGTTGTTCGGATTGCTGGCGCTGGCGCATATTCAAAAGACCGCCGCCGAGATCGCCGACGATCACGCGCGGATCGTGTGAGGCCTAAGAATGCCAATTATCGTCAATCTCGATGTCATGCTGGCCAAGCGCAAGATGCGCTCGCGCGACCTTGCCGCGCATATTGGCATAGCCGAGCAGAATGTCAGTCTTTTGAAATCGGGCAAGGTCAAGGGCGTGCGCTTCGACACGCTGGAGAAAATCTGCGAGATTCTCGACTGTCAGCCGGGCGATATTCTGGAATACCGCCCGGAGGAGGCGGTCAAGTGAGGCGGCGTTGCTCCTTCTCCCCGTAAAAACGGGGAAAGGGAGTGTCCTACGCCTTCGGCCCGCCGCGGGTGACGCCGACCTTGGCCGGGCGCAGCACGCGCTCGCCGATCGAATAGCCGGGTTCGATCACCTGCGCCACCGTGCCGGCGGGCTGGGTTTCGTCGGGGATTTCGTACAACGCCTCGTGCTGATTGGGGTCGAAGCGGGCGCCTTGCGCCTCGATCTTCTTGACGCCGAAACGCGCCAGCCGCGAGAGAAAATCCCGCTCGGTGAGTTCGACGCCCTCGACCAGCGCGGCGACATGCGGCTCCATCCCGCGCGCGCCTCGGGGGGGAAGCTGTCCAGCGCCCGGCGCAGATTATCGGCGAGCGTGACCGCATCGCGGGCGAAGCTGGCTATTCCGTAAGTTTTCGCGTCGGCGACTTCGCGCTCGGTGCGGCGGCGCAGATTCTCCATCTCGGCGAGCGCGCGCAGCAGCCGGTCCTTGACCGCCGCGTGCTCGGCGCGCAACGCTTCAAGCTCGGCCGCGGGGTCGCCTCCTTGCGGCGTCGGCTCCTGTGGCGTCGCGGCAGGAGCTTCCGTCGGGGCGGTCGTCTCTCGCGGCGTGTCGTTATTGGTCTCATCGCTCATCGTGTAGGTCCATTGTCCTTTGCGCCCCCGATATCAGGGCTGGATCGCGATAAATCAAGTCCGCTCGGGGCTCATGGGGACGGCTTCCCTGGCTCCGCGCTTTTCGTCCGGCCCCGAGAATATCTCCAGCAATTGCCGCTTTATGGTCGCCTGGCGCGTCGGCGAGACGATTTTTCCGCCCGTCAAATCCTTGACATAGATCGCGTCCACCGCGCGCTCGCCGAACGTCGTGACATGGGCCGAAACGATATTCAAGTTGAGTTTGGAGATGGCGTTGGTGATCTCGAACAGCAAGCCCTCGCGGTCGAGGCCCGAGATTTCGAGCACCGTGCAATCAAGCGACAGGCTGTTGTCGATGACGACTTCCGGCGCGATCGAGAAAGCGTTCGCCCGCGGCGTTTTGGCGCTCCGCGCCTCGATCGCGTCGGCGACCGCCGCCTCGCCGCGCAGCGCCTTCTTGGCGAATGCGGCGATGCGGTCGCCGCGACGCTGTTCGTCGTCGTCGAACGAGAAAGCGCGCGAACAGACGATGGTGTCGAGCGCCAATCCGTCGGCGGTGGTGAAAATATGCGCGTCGACGATATTGGCGCCGCAGGCCGCGCAGGCGCCGGCGACGGTCGAGAGCAGCCGGCGGTGATCCGGGGCGATCACCGTCAATTCCGTCGCGCCGCGCTTGTTGTCGAGCGCCACGGCGGCGACGAGCGGCGCGCGCGCGTCGGCGAGTTGGCGCAGCAGCCGCGCGTGATAGATCTTATGAGCGAGGTCCATTTTCAGCCAATAGGCGGGATAGTGCCGCTTGGCGTAACTCTCGAACTCCTCGTCGCTCCAATCCTTCAACGCCGAGCGCAACTGCGCCTTCGCCTCGGCGACGCGGATTCTGCGGTCGACGGCGGAGTGGCCGCCGCCCAGCACGACCTCCGTCTCCCAATAGAGCTGGCGCAGCAATTGCGCTTTCCAGGCGTCGAGCACGCCGGGTCCGACCGCGTTGATGTCGCACACGGTCAACACGAACAGCATCTTCAACCGCTCGATGGTCTGCACCACGGAGGCGAATTTCTCGATCGTGCGCGCGTCGGTGAGGTCGCGGCTCTGCGCGACGCTGGACATCAGCAGATGCTGTTCGACCAGCCAGGCGACGGTCTGAGTCTCTCCCGGCGTGAAGCCAAGCCGCGGACATAGCGTCAGCGCCGTCTTCATGCCGGCGACGGAGTGATCCTCCTTGCGGCCCTTGGCGATGTCGTGCAGCAGCAGGCCGAGATAGAGCACCTTGCGGTTGACGATGGTCGGCAGAATTTCGGCGACGAGCTTTTGGTGTTCCGGCAGGCGTCCGGCCTCGAGATCGCAAAGGCCGCCGACCGCGCGCAGCAGATGCTCGTCGACCGTGTAGTGATGATACATGTTGAACTGCATCATCGCGACGATGCGTCCGAAATCGGGGATGAAGCGCCCGAGCACGCCGGTCTCGTTCATGCGGCGCAGCACGATCTCGGTGATGTTGCGCGACAGCAGCAGTTCGAGAAACAGCCGGTTGGCCTCGGGGTTGGCGCGCAAATCGGCGTCGATGCGACGCAGATTGCGCGTCACCGCGCGCAAGGCGTCGGGATGCAGCGGCAGGCTGAAGCGATCCGCCGTCCAGAACAGGCGGATGATGTTCACGGGATCGCGCGCGAAAGCCGCGTCGTCGGTCACGCTGACGCGGTCGTGGTCGATGGTGAAGCCCTCGGGGAGCCCCGCCTTGGAGCGGCGCCGCAGCCGCCCGAAAAAGCGGTCGAGCATCGCGGGCGGCTTGGCCTGGCGCTCCTCCAGCGCCGCGCAAACGATGGCGGTCAGATCGCCCACGTCCTTGGCGACGAGAAAGTAATGTTTCATGAAGCGTTCGACGCGCGAGAGGCCGCCGCGGTCGTGATAGCCAAGCCGCGCCGCCAGCACCGGCTGGATGTCGAAGGAGAGCCGCTCCTCGGCGCGGCCGGTCGCGAAATGCAAATGACAGCGCGCCCGCCACAAAAATTCCTCGCAGCGCTCGAACAGGCTGAACTCCGCCGAGGTGAACAGCCCCGCCGCGACCAGCTCCCGCGCCTCGCGGACGTGATAGACATATTTGCCGATCCAGAACAGCGTGTTGAGGTCGCGCAGGCCCCCTTTGCCTTCCTTCACATTGGGTTCGACGAGATAACGCGAGGCGCCGGCCCGCTGCACGCGCGCATTGCGTTCGTCGAGCTTCGCGGTGACGAATTCGCGCGCGTCGGCGCGCACGATTTCGCGGTCGAAGCTCTCGACCAGATCGTCGAACAACTCCCGATCGCCGAGAATGAACCGCGCCTCCAGCAGCGTCGTGCGGATGGTCATGTCGGCCTTGGCCTGGCGCAGACATTCGGCGACGGAGCGGGTGGCGTGGCCGACCTTCTGCCGCAAATCCCACATCATATAGAGCATCGCCTCGACGACGCTCTCGCCCCAGGGCGTCTGCTTATAGGGCAGCAGAAACAAGAGATCGATATCGGAGCCGGGCGCCAGCGCGCCGCGCCCATAGCCGCCGACCGCGACCAGCGTCAGGCGCTCACCGAACGTCGGCTTCTCCGTGACGTGAACATGGCTGACCACATAATGGTAGAGCGCGTGGATGATCTCGTCTTCAAGCTCCGACAGAAAGCGCGCGCAGGCGAAACCGCGCCCGCCGGCTTCGAGCCTCGCCCTGGCGACGGCGTGGCCCTGGTCGAGCGCGGCGCGCAGCATCTCCACGACCCCCGCGCGGCAGGACTCCGGCGTCGCGGCGCGGTCGCAGGTCTCGCCGATGCGCTCCAGCATTTCCGCGCGCAAAGCGACGAGATCGGGGTTGGGCGCCTCGAGCGCCCGGAAGGCGCGGGACGGCGAGACGTTTAGCTCGGCCATGTCGCTCAACTCCCGTCGCGCAAGATTTTAAGCCGCTCCTCCACCTTGTCCATGATCCTCGGCGCCAAATCCGGCCCGCCAATGTTTTTTAGCGCGCGCAGACCCGTTGGCGAGGTGACGTTGATCTCCGTCAGCCAGCCGTCGATCACGTCGAGGCCGACGAAAAGCAGGCCGCGCTGCTTGAGATGCGGCCCGAGGCGCGCGCAAATTTCCCGCTCGCGGTCGGAGAGTTCGGTGGCCGCCGCGGCGCCGCCGCGCACCATATTGGAGCGAATATCGTCCTCCGCCGGCACGCGGTTGACCGCGCCGAGCGGCTCGCCGTCGACGAGCAGGATGCGCTTGTCGCCCAGCGACACCGCCGGCAGGAAGCGCTGCACCACCCAGGGCTCGCGGAAGATCGTCGAAAACAGATCGAACAGCGAGCCGAAATTCGGGTCGCGCCGCGCGACTTTAAACACGCTGGCGCCGCCATGGCCGAACAGCGGCTTCATCACGACTTCGCCATGCTCGGCGCGAAACCGCTCGATCGCCGCGCGGTCGCGCGTGATCAGCGTCGGCGGCATCAAATCCGCGAACTCCATCACGAACAGTTTTTCCGGCGCGTTGCGCACGCTGGCGGGATCGTTGACGACGAGCGCGCGCGCGGCGACGCGCTCAAGAATGTGCGTCGAGGAGATATAGGCGAGGTCGAAGGGCGGGTCTTGCCGCAGCAACACCACGTCGACCTTCGAGAGATCGAGCTGACGCGTCTCGCCGAGTTCGTAATAATGGCCGGGCTCGTCGCGGACGGCGATCTCTTGCGCGCGCGCGGTGACGCCGCCGGCCTCCAGCGACATGTGATCGGGCGTATAAAACCACAGCCGATGGCCGCGCCGCGCCGCCTCTAGCATTATAGCGAAGGTCGAGTTGCCGGCGAAGTTGATCTTCTCCAAAGGGTCCATCTGGACGGCGACTTCGAGCATGGGCGTCTCCCTGTTCGGCGCCCGCTGGCGCCGCTCGCAAACGAAAAGTTGGAGCAGGTTCTCGGCTTAAAGTCTATCGACTTTTTCCGAGCCTCCGCTAGCGTAGTTTCCAAATCTGGCGTATAATTCGCCACACGCGATAAGTATAGATGCGCTTTGCGATCTTGCGTTTGTCGCGCTTATCGTGGGTTGGACGAATCTCGTAGGAGGTAGAAATGGTGAATAAAATTCTCATGGCTATGTTTGTGACCGCCGCCGTCGCTTTCGCCCCTATCGCCGCCACGGCGCAAACCGGCGCCGCGCCAGCCGCGCCGGAAAAGGCAATGCCGGAAAAAGAAATGCCGGCGAAGGAGCACCACCACCATCATCACCACCACCACCACCATCATCACCATCACCATCATCATCACCATCACTAACGATAATACCTGATTCCAGTGACGCGGCCGACGGCGGGCGCTCGCTTCGCCGTCGGTTATTCCGTCGTGTTTTTATGGGAGTTTCGCGGCGGCGATCGAGTTGCCGTGCGTCCACTCTCCCGCGCGCGAAAAAGAAGAAATCCTCACGCCAGCAGCGGCGCGACCAGCCTTTCCAAATTCCGCTCGTAAGCCGCCGCCGAGAAATGCGCGTCGTAATAGGCCCTGGCGGCGCTGGCCTGGCGTCGCGCCTCGTTCCACGCCGGCGCCCGCGCCGCCTTCGCCAGCGCGCGTGCAAAATCCTCCGGCGCGTCGGCGACGACGACGCCCTCCAGCGTCAGCGCGCCGTCCCCCATCCCGCGCAGCGCGAGGCGCGTCGCGATCAGCGGCAGGCCGCTGGCCATCGCCTCCACGGTCTTGATCGACAGGCCGTGGCCGTCGATCGTCGGAAGCAAGACCAGCCGCGCGCCGGCGTAGATCGCGCCGGGGTTTTCGACGCGGCCCAGGAACCAGTCCTTGTAACGCTCGAACAGCGCGCCATCGCGCGAGCGCACGCCGGCGTCGACATTGCCGGCGATCTTGACCCGGACGCCTTCGGCCCTCGGCGCGATCTCGCGCAAAAACCAGATCACGCTGTCGACATTGGCGGAATTATTGCTCGACACGATCACAATGTCCTCGCCGCCCGGTCCGGTCGGCGCCGGCGGCACGGCGGGATAGAGCAGCGCATGGGTCTTTTCGGGCAGGCTCGCGCGAAACTCGGCCTCCTCGCGCGCGTTGAGGTGGATCAAGAGATCGGCCTCGCGCATAAACGCGAGTTCCTGCGCCAGCATCGCCTCATAACTCACGCGCGGCCTCAGCCAGGGCATATGCTCGTTCATCAGCGCGAACTGGCGGGCCTGGAGATCGTGACTGTCGAGCAGGATTCTCGCGGCGCCCCGCGCAAGCCGCTTCGCCACCGGCATCAGGAAGAAATGATTGCAGTGGACGAGATCGAAGGCGACATCCTCCAACCCCTTGGACAGCAGCGCGCGCTCGGCGAGGCCGGAGCGGATCACCGCCTGATCGCCATGCAGATAGGGCCACAGCACGTTTTTGAGGAATCGCGGCGACAGCACGGCGCGAAACGGCGCGCCGCCGAAGAAGCGCGGGCCGTCATCGAGTTCCGGCGTCGCGGCGGTGAATTCCCGCCATATCCAGCGCCTCTCCGGTCTGAAACCCGGATCGCTGCTGACGGCGACCGGGAAAACCTCCGCCCCCAGCGCGCGATAGGCGGCGATCTGGCCGAGCACGACGCGGTAGGTGCCGCAGCTATGCCAGGCCGGATGGACCAGCGCGACGCGCCGTCCTTTGAGCGGGGAGGGGGTGGGTTGCGCGGCCATTGGCGACGGTTATAGCGCGGGGAGCCCGGAGCAGCGCAATAGGCGAGCGTTCAAGCGCCTTGCTCCACACCCTTTGGCGTCGCCGGCGCATCCTTCGCCCGCTTTCCCGCCGCGCCAAAACGGTCCCAGGCCATTTCGTGGCCGAGGTAAACAAAGGGGCCGACCACGAAGCCGAAGGCCGTCAACATGGCGGCTTGCGGCAGATCGCGGACGATGGCGTAATTGGTGGCGAAGTCCGTCGTCGTGGCGAAAGTGCGGAAGGTGATCGTCTTGGCCAAGGCGCGATTGACCGAATATCCGCCAAGACCGACCATCGGCGCTTTCGCGTTCGGCGGGTCGGCGTCGGCGCCGGCCGCCCGCTTGGCCTTGGCGCTGGAATATTCCCAAGCGGCCTCATGGACGAAATAAAACACCGGGGCGACCGCCAAAGTGATGGCCGAAAGGCCCGCCGCCGCCGCGACTTCGCCGATCACCACATAGTTCCAGCTAAAGTCCAGGGCCGTCACGATGATCCGATAGGTGATGGTCTTGGCCAGGGCCTGTTTGATCGGGAAGCCGAGACGGAGCGGGCGTCGCGGGTTTGACGACGGGCGCGGGGCGGCGCTTGGCGGGCTTGAGCAGCGGCGCGAGGTTCCGGCGCAGCCAGGGCAGGCCTCCCGGCGTGAGCACGGCGGCGGCGCCGATCGCGACGCCGGGGATCAGCGCGGCCTCCAGCAGAGCGGCGCCGGCCACGACCGCGCCGACGGTCGCGGCCCCGGCGACGAAGTCCCGCGATGGCCACGCTAGGCCGGCGGGAGACGCTTCGGCTTGCCGCGAGACGATGGCTTTTGCTCTGGACACGGCCCTATCCTGTTCCTCTGGCGATTCTGGCGCAAGCTGGTCTACACGCAATGGGCCGAAACGCCCAGACTCACCCCGCGCCCTTCAGCAGCCTCGCCGCCGCCGCGCGGGCCTCGTCGGTGATGGTCGCGCCGGCGAGCATTCGCGCGATTTCCTCCTGGCGTTCTTCGTGGGCGAGCGGCGTGACGCTGGTGGCGACGCGCTTCTCCTTGGCCTTCTCGTTTTTCGCGGAACGCCTTGTCGCCGATCGCGGACGCCTTCTCGCTTATCGCGGGCTCCTTGTCGCTGATCGCGGCTTTGGCGATGCGCAGATGCGCCGTCGCCCGCGCCGCCACCTGCGGCGCATGGGTCACCGCGAGCACTTGCACCCGCGCGGCGAGGCGGGCGAGGCGTTGTCCGATCGCGTCGGCCACCGCGCCGCCGACGCCCGTGTCGATCTCGTCGAACACCAGCGTCGGCGCCGAGCCGCGATCCGCCAGCACGACCTTCAGCGCCAGCAGAAACCGCGCGAGTTCGCCGCCCGAGGCGACCTTGGTCAGCGGTCCCGGACGCGATCCCGGGTTTGTCTGGACCCAGAACTCCACCCGGTCGATCCCCTCCGGCCCGCCCGATTCCGGATCGCTGGCGATGGTGGTATGGAAATGCGCGCCCTCCAGTTTTAGGGGCTTTAGCTCCGCGTCGACCAGCGCGTCGAGCTTCTTGGCCGCCATGCGCCTCGCGTGCGAAAGCTCCAGCGCCGCCACATTATAGGCGCGAACCGCGTCTTCCGCCTCTCGCGTGAGGGCCGCGACGCGCGCCTCGCCGGCCTCGATCAGCGCTATGCCCTCGGCGATACGGCGCGCGAGGTCGGGCAGGGCGTCGACGCTGATGCGGTGCTTTCGCGCGAGGCCGCGCAACGCGAACAGCCGCTCCTCGATGTTCTCCAGTTCCCTCGGATCGAAATTGGCGGCGTCCAGCGCCGCTTCGAGCGATTGCTGGGCGAGCCCGAGCGCGTCGAGCGCGCTGGAGAGCGCGCGCAATGGCGGGTCGAGCAGTTCGCCGGCCTGCGCCGCGCGGCGCTCCAGCCGGCGCGCCGCCTGCGCCAGCGACCAGACGATGGAGTGGTCGCCCTCGAAAGCGCCGAGCGCGTCGCGCAAATCGACCGCGACCTTTTCCGCCCGCTGCATCGCCAGCCGCCGCTCGGCGAGGCGCTCTTCCTCGCCCGGTTCCGGCGCGAGTTCCGTCAGCTCGGCGTGGGCGTGGCGCAAATAGTCGGCGTCGGCCCTGGCCTTGGCGAGGCGCTCCTCCTCGTCCTTGAGCGCCCGCCGCGCCGCCTGCATCGCGCCATGCAGCGCGCGCAGCGCCTCCACCTGGCGCGTCAGCCCGCCATGCGCGTCGACCAATTGCCGATGCGCGGCGGGATCGACCATCGCGCGCTCGTCGTGCTGGCAGTGGATCTCGACCAGTTCCTGGCCTATGGCGCGCAGGGCCTGGGCGCTGACCGGCGTGTCGTTGACATAGGCGCGGGTGCGCCCGTCCGCCGTCTGCGCGCGGCGCAGGATCAGTTCGCCGTCCGCGGCGATCCCGAGTTCGCGCGCCTTGAGGTTGGCGGGATGATCGGCGCGCGTCTCGAACGACGCGCGCACCTCGCCGTGCGGCTGTCCCGCGCGCACCAGCGCGGCGTCGCCGCGCCCGCCCAGCGCCAGCACGAAAGCGTCGAGCAGGATCGACTTTCCAGCGCCAGTCTCGCCGGTGAGCGTCGTCAGCCCGCCCGAAAAATCGAGATCGAGCGCGTCGATCAGCACGATGTCGCGGATGGAAAGGCGGACGAGCATGGCGCGCCGGGGCTCAAGCGGAATCGGGAGCCGTGTTTATCCGACTTTCCGGCGCGGGTGGAAACCCCTTTCGCCGCAGGTCGTCTCCTTTGGCTCGCGCGCCCCCTAAGCCGCCGCGGGTTGCCGCTCGTTCTCTTCCTCGAGGGCATATTTGCGGCAATGCTCAAGATAGGCGGACTCGTGAATGGCCAGCAGTTCCACGATGCTCGTCCATAGCCACGTAGGCGCGTCGAGCTGTTTGGAGCGATTGCGATTGAGTTGCGCCTGCCAGCCCTTGCGCGTTTCGGCGTCCATCTGGCGGCTATGCGCCTTGCCGACGACGGCCGCCAAATATTCCGCGATCCGCATGGCCTCGTCGCGTGAAAGCTGCGTAATCTTCAACTTTAAATCCTGTGGCAGCAACTCCCGAACGAAGACCGATTTCCCCATCATCTTGGTCGCCAGCATGCGCTTTCCTATGTGTGGCGAGAGATGGCGCGCGCCCTCGACCACGCGTTGGGCTTGTTCGGAAGGCATCTGAACGCCGGCGGCCCGAGGCGCGGCGGCGTCGATCGCCTCTTTGATATCCATCAAACAATAGGCTCGCTTTTCCTTGTTCTTGGCGTCGAGTCCCAAAAGCACGGCGTAGCGAAGGCGGCCAAGCGAGCTGCACCCTTTCACCCAGTAAGCCGCATCCATCACGTCAACCGACGAGTCGTCGTCGCGAGATCGGAGCATCGTCGCGATTCGGCGCATCTGTTCCTGATCAAACAGACTGGATATTTCTTGCTTTTCCTGCGCGGAAACCGGCCAGAAACGCTTGCCCAGCGGGATGGTGGGCTTGGCGTCTTCAATCCGTTCATTGGCCAGAGTCTTCCAACTCGCTGTTACGGACTGACCTATCGCGGAGCGAATAGATTTCGGTTGTTCGACGTCGATCTCCTCGTGAAAGTCGGGCTCAAAGGCTTTTGCGTATCCCTCCATCATTCGCTCAAGCATTTTCGCGGTGGTGACGCCGGGCAAATCCGATCCGCGGGCCGCGGAAGCGAGAGAGAGTCCAAGTCGCACGAGGTCGTGCGCGGGATTGCCGATCACGGTTTGGTCGAGGTCGCGAATTTGAATTTCGATCTGACCCGCCGCGTTGGCCACTGGGCCCAAATTTCCCATGTGACAGTCGCCACAAATCCATACCGGCGGTCCTTCGGGCAAGGCTCCGGCGCGCAAATGGTCGAGCCATTCGTAAAACTTGACAGTCGACCCACGCACATAGCGGTGCGAGGACCCCGCCATTTTCAAATTGCGGATTTTAGCGAGAACCGGCGATCTCTGATCCGGGGAGGGATAAGGCGTATCACTTTTCACCAGCGCGCCTCATCGGCATCTTCGCGGCCTGAATTTTCGTTCTTCAAACGTCATCACCCGACCTCAGCTTCGTCCCTGACATCTAGCGCAAGTTAAGTCAGAGGCAATGGTTGTCGAGGACGCCGGCGATTTGCGCGCCCTTCGGACAACGATTGACGCCGCGGACTCGCCGCCTTATCGTATTCCGCTATCGGTATCCGACTATGCTCTCGGCCAATGCACGACAAGTATCTCTACGCCGGCCTGATCCGGCTCCACGTTCTCCACCATGCCGCGAAGGAGCCGATCTACGGCCTCGCCATGATCGAGGAATTGGAGCGGCATGGTTACAAGATCAGCGCCGGCACGCTCTACCCGATCCTGCATGGCCTCGAAGGCAAGGGATATCTGACCTCGACCGAGGAGAGGAGCGGCAGCGCCGCGCGCCGCGTCTATCGCGCCACGCCCGCGGGAGCCGAGGCGCTTGCCGCGGCCAAACTCAAGGTGCGGGAATTGTTCGGCGAGTTGTTCGAGGACGATCCAGCCGCCTGAAAGCCCTCATCACAAAAGGAGACGCAAATGATCGAATTTGACAATGCGCGCCGCCGTCTGGTCGTCGCCGCTGGCGCGGGGCTCGTGCTGGCGGGAGCCAACAATCAAATCGTTCGGGCCGCCGAAAAGCATGACGACGACGAAAAGGAAGTCGGCGCGGTCGAAGACCTGATGCGCGAGCATGGCGTCATTCGCCGCGCTATCCTCGTCTATCGCGACATGGCCGCGAAGCTGCGGGCGAAGCCGGCGAGCCTCGATCCCGAGTTGCTCCATCGCACGGCGACGATGTTTCGCGCCTTTGGCGAAGACTATCACGAGAAGAAACTCGAAGAGGCGCATATTTTCCCGACGATCAAGAAGGCCGGGGGGCCGGCGGCGGCTTATGTCGATGTGCTCATCGCCCAACATCAACGGGGCCGAGAACTCACGGATTACATCCTCGCCGTCGTCGCCAAAGGAGCGATAGCAACCGGCGACGCCGAGACGCTGGCGCGCGTCTTGGATAGCGTCGAGCTGATGTATGAGCACCACGCCGCGCGCGAGGATACAGTTGTCTTTCCGGCGTGGAAGGACGCGCTCTCGGCCCATCAACTCGACGAAATGGGCGAGACGTTCGAAGAAATCGAACACCGGCAATTCGGCAAGGACGGTTTTGAAGACGCCGTGGCGCAAATCGCGCAGATCGAACAGGCGCTCGGCATCGCCGACATCGCGCAATTCACCGCGCCACCGCCGCCGAAAGGGTGAGGTGCGATGAGCGCGGGTATCGACGCGACGCGCCATCAAGGAGCGTCGCTCCTTTCTCGAAGTGCTTTGGGTGTTCCTTCGACTCGGGGTGACGAGCTTTGGCGGCCCAATCGCGCATCTCGGCTATTTTCGCGCCGAATTCGTCGAGCGCCGCAAGTGGCTTGATGAAGCGGCCTACACCGACATCATCGCGCTCTGCCAATTCCTGCCGGGGCCGGCGAGCAGTCAGGTCGGCATTATTCTCGGCATGTTGCGCGCCGGTTTGTCGGGCGGATTTGCGGCGTGGCTCGGCTTCACCATGCCTTCGGCGCTCGCGCTCGTCGCCTTCGCCTATGGCGTCGGCGGCCTCGGCGACATATCGCATGTCGCGTGGCTGCACGGCCTCAAGATCGTCGCCGTCGCCGTCGTCGCGCAGGCGGTTTGGGGCATGGCGCGAAGTCTCTGCCCGGATCGGGAGCGTGCGACGCTCGCGGTCGCGGCAACCCTTGTCACCTTGGCCATTCCTTCGGCAAGCGGCCAGATTGGAGCCATTCTCGCTGGCGGCGTCATCGGCTGGCGTTTTCTCCCCAGCATGAATAACGCGAAAGCCGCGCCGCTCGCGATTCCCGTCGGTCGCGCGACGGCGATTGCTTCGCTCACCCTGTTTGCGGCATTACTGTTCGGGCTGCCGTTGCTCGCAACGGCGACCTCCGATCACACCATCGAGCTTATCAGCAGCTTTTATCGCTCCGGCTCGCTCGTCTTCGGCGGCGGGCATGTCGTGCTGCCGTTGCTGCAACAGGCCGTCGTGCCGCGCGGCTGGATCGGCAATGATGAATTTCTTGCCGGCTACGGCGCGGCGCAAGCCGTTCCTGGCCCGCTCTTCACTTTCGCCGCCTATCTGGGGACGGCGATGCAGGCCGCGCCGAATGGTTGGACTGGCGGCCTCATCTGCCTCGCGGCGATCTACCTGCCATCCTTTCTCCTTCTCATCGGCGCGCTGCCATTCTGGGACGCCCTACGTCATCGCACGGGGGTGCAATCCGCGCTCAAAGGCGTCAATGCGACAGTTGTCGGCATTCTGCTTGGGGCGCTTTACACGCCGGTCTGGACCAGCGCGATTTTCAGCGCGGCGGATTTCGGGCTAGGCGTTCTCGCCTTCTTGCTTCTGGTGTTCTGGCGAACGCCGCCTTGGTTGGTGGTGATCCTCGGCGCGCTCGGCGCCATGGCAGTCGCGGCAATCGCATAAAGGCCGCTCTGGAACCGCACACGAAGGCGCGCCGCATGCCGGCGCGATTTTCTTGCGCTCCGCGCCGACAGCCATGCGCGATGGGTCCGACGGCGGCCCGTTTCTCATTTGATCTAAACCGGAATGACTTCTAGTCCGCTTCAGCGAAGCAGACGCGCCAGCGCACGGCCGGCCTTCGAGCGCAGTTCCTTGGCGTCCAATGTTCCGTCGTTGTTCGTGTCGGCCTTCTTGAACAGCTTTTCCACCAGCGCGAGATACTCATCCTTGCTCAAGGTGCCGTCGTGATCCGTGTCGGCGGCGGAAAATTCCTTCCGATCGATGCGAGACCCGGCTTCCTTGCGATCCAACGTGCCGTCATGGTCCTTGTCCAGCCGGTCATATACGGCCGAAGCGGCCTTCGTCACTTCATCGAGGTCCAAGGTCCGATCACTGTCGCGGTCCAGCGTTTCAACCAGCGACGACGCGGCAAGGGCCTTAGAACCCGTGGCGACTGGCGCCGCCAAAAGGCCGAGCCCGACGAGGAGCGAGGAAATGAGCAGGGTGCGAGTTTTCATGGCGCGATTTCCTTCGGATTGGGCGACGGGAGAGTTTCGCGGCCGTCAGTATGTCAGAAGGTTACCTTCGCTCCGCCGTAAAAGCCAGTCGGCGGGCCGAGCGAGGTTTGGCGCGGATTGGTCATGAAGAGGAAGGGGATCGCGGTCGTGTCATAGAACACCGCGAAGTTGCGCGTGCGCGTGTCGCCCACGTTGTCGATTAGGCCATAAATCTGGAAATTCTTGGTCACCTGATAGGAGGTGCGCAGATTGATGGTCGCGTAAGGCGAGAGCGTTCCGAAGGCGTTGATCTCGTCGCCGCGAACCCAGGCGCCGGCCGTGTAGACGAGATCGGCGCCGATCTTCCACTCGGGCGTGATGGAATAGTCAAAGCCGGCCTTCAGGCGATGTTTGGCGATCGAACTCATATGCGAGCCCGGCTCGACCAGAATCGACGAGCCGCCCGTCGCTATGGCGAGCGGATTATTCGGCGATCCCAGCAGAATTTGCGAGCGGAAGGTCGCGTCGGTCAGCGTGTAGTTGATGAAGGTCGTGAGCTTTTCGTCCTTGTAGCGTATCGCGGTCTCTATCCCCTGGCGCTGCGTGGTGCCGGCGTTGGTGAAATAGCCGAGGCCGGTGACGACGCTCGGCACGCTTAAGAATGTCGTTGAAGTTCGTCGTGCGATAGACGCCGGCATTCCAATCGAAGCGCCCCGGCAGCAGTTGCGGCAGGCGCGCTTCGCCGCGCAGGCCCGTCTCGATCGAATGCGAAACCACTTGCTTGAGCGGCGGATCGGAGACGAGAAAATTGTCGATGAGGCAGGGCTGGTTCGGATTGGCGCAGCCAAGCTCCAACGGCGTCGGCGCGCGATTGGCCTCGGAATAATTGGCGTAGCCGGTGATTTCCGGCGTGAGCTTGTAGCTGGCGCCGATCGTCGGGTTGAAATGGGTGTACACGGCGTTGCCGTTGAGCGAGGTTCCCACGAGATCGTAAAGGCTGATCGCCGCATAATTGAAGCGCCCGCCGGCGGTGACGGTGAGCTTGTCGGTCACATCCAGCGCATCGAGACCATAGACGCCGAGATAGCTGTTGGCGGCGTTGAGATGGACGGTCTGCACGTCGGCCGTCGGGTCGATGTTCAGCATGCCAAGGCCCGTGATCGAGAGATCGCCGGGGTTGAGCACGCCGACCTCTTCGTCGGCCGAGAAATTGGTCCAGCCGTGTTCGTAGTTCACGCCGAAAGTGAACTTGTTGGGCATTGAGTAGATCTTGTCGGTGTTCTCGATCTGAACCGTGCCGCCCAGCGTGCGCGAGCGCGTCCAGGTGCGGTCGATGACGCCGAGATTGGCCGCGCCCTGGAAAATATCGGGCAGATAGGTCGAATTGCCGTTGCCGTCGCACAGCGTCGGCTCGCCGCAGGAGTTCAAGCCCGTCGTATTGCCGTCGACATGCGCCTGATCGAAGGCGCGGTAATGCAGATCGGTCAGGATTTTCCAGTTTGGCGCGGGCGTGAAGGCCGCGTTGAGATCATATTGCGACAGCGTGTTTTTCGTCTGTCTGCGGCGTGGTGTAGACGGCGCTCGTGTCGTTGTTGACGAGATCGACCGGGGCCGGGCCGGTGACGCCGAAACGGTTCTGCGCGAGGCCGAGCGTGAAATGCACCTCGGCCGAGTCGCCGCGATAGCCGATGTCGCCATAAAGGCGGCGCACCTGCGAGCCCGAATATTTGCGATAGCCGCTGTCGCCGGCGGCCTCGATCGCGAGATAGCTGGCGAAATCGCCCTGCAGAACGCCATATTGCATCGTGGTCTGGCGGCGGTTGCGGCTGCCGAGGCGGCCGTCGAGATCGAAGCCCTGATAGGTGAAGCCGTTCTTCATATCGAGCACGACGGCGCCGCCAAGCGCGTTGAGTCCGAACAGCGGATTGCCGGTGACGATGGCGGTGCGGTCGATGGCGACGGTGGGGATCATGTCCCAATTGACCGTATCGCCATAGGCCTCGTTGATGCGCACGCCGTTCTGATAGACGGCGAGTCCCTCGGGCGTTCCCGGAACCGGCGAGGCCGACGAAGCCGCGATAATCGATCTCCGGCGTGAAGGGATTGCCCAGCACGTCGTTGGTCGAAACGCCGGGCGTCGAACGTTCCAGCGCGCCGCCAATGTCGAACTGGCGCGTATCGGCGATCTCCCGCGCTGTCGTGATGATCACGCTCGACGGCGCCGTGCTGAGCGCGGGCGCCGGAGGCGGCGGGGCGGGGGCCGGCGTCGCGGCGACGCCAGCCGGGGCGGGCGCTGGGCTGGGCGCGGCGGGCGCCGCCGGCGCGGGGCGCGAGCGCAGCGGCGCGCCAACCTCGATGTCCGGCAGCGCCTCCTGCGCCAAGGCCGCGGGCGCGAGCCCCGAGCAGAGCGCGGTCAGTGCGAGGAGGCGTTTGCGCATCGTTGTCTTGTTCCTTGGCGCGGTCGCGGAAGTCGTCGCCGGCCCGCTTGCAAATCAGTTTATGGTCACCGCCTTCTTTCCACCAAACTTCGCCCAAGCGCATTTCCAAAAAATCCCGAAGCGGGCGGGGCGGCTTCGCTAACTCTCGGCTTCGTTTGTCTCCAGCGGCAGCCAGGCCTCCAGCACGGCGCCGCTTGGCCCGCCCTCGCGCAGCGTCAGGCGTCCGCCCAGCGCGCCGACGCGTTCGCTCATGCCGCGCAGGCCGAGCCCCTCGCGCCAGCCGGCCTTCAGCCCCTTGCCGTCGTCGGCGACGCGGATGCGAAGCTGGTCCGGCGCCTCGACAGCGACGGCTATCGTCACATGATCGGCGCCGGAGTGGCGCAGCGCGTTGGTCAGCCCCTCCTGCGCGATCCGATAGGCGGCGAGCGCGGTCTCTTCGTCCAAGGGGGGAGCGGCGACATCCAGCGTCACCTCGACTTCCGGATGGCTCTCGCGCCAGCCCGCCGCCAGCACGGCGAGCGCGCCGGCGAGGCCGAGCTCCTCCAGCGCGGCGGGGCGAAGTCGCGCCAAAACGCGGCGGTTGACCTGTTGCAGCGCGGCGATCTGCGCGTCGATCCTGGCGCAGTCCGGCTCGAATCCATTGCTCGCGGCCTTGCGCCGCAAGGCGCCGACGCCGGCGCGGATCGCGAACAGAAACGGGCCGATTTCGTCGTGCAGATCGCGCGCGATGTCGCGGCGCTCGTCCTCCTGCACATGGATCATGCGCCGCAGCAGCCGGTGGTGCTCCTCGTCGAGCCGCGCGAGGCTCGCCGCCAGCGCGTTGATCCCGTCGGCGATGGCGACAAGTTCCGGCGAGCCGCCGCGTGGAACGCGCAAGGAGCGCTCGCCGCGCGCCAGCCGGGCGAGGCCCTCGGCCAGCGCCGAGACAGGCGCCAGCGTGCGCGTCACCGCGACGAAGATCAGTCCGAAGGCCGCCAGCGCGACAAGCCCGCCGCCAACCGCCAGAGCGACGATCTCCTCCCAGATTTCGGCGATTTCGTCGGCGGGATTGGTCGCGATCAGCAGGGCGCCATGTAGCGGTCCGGTCATCTCTATCCTGGCGACGCTGGCGCGCGGCGTCGCCAGCGCGGCGAACCAGCTTGGCGCGCGGGTGGCGCTCGCGGGCGCGGGCGGCGCTTCGGCGCCCTCGACGAAAATCCGCAGATGGCGGAACGTGCGCCCTTGCGCCAGCAGCCGGTCCAGCTCCGCCGAGGGGTCGGCCGAGCCCCGCGCTTGCGCGAGAGCCGTTTCGACGAAATCGCGCGCGAGCCGCGTCGCGGCCTCCGCCTCGGCGCGGATGCGCGCGCCCGCGTGCAGCGTCAACAGCGCGACGCCGAGCGAAAGCCCGAGCGCCAGCACGGCGCCCAGCAACAGCGACAGGCGCCAACGAAGCGGCATGTTCGAGAGCATTTCGGCGTCCTTCGCGGCGCGGTTTTGGGATGCGCGCCGCGCGGTGCCAACGCGGACGCTTCTCGTCAGCCCGTCAGCACCGCTCTCGCGCCGTCGATCACATATTGCACGGCGAGGGCGGCCAGCAACACGCCGAGCAGCTTGGCCAGCACCAGCGCGCCGGAGGCGCCGAGCGCCTTCTCGATCCGCGTCGCCGCGAGACAAACGCCAAAGCAGATCAGCGCCACCAGCCCGATGGCGGCGATCAGCAGCGCGAGCGAGAAAAAATCGCCCTGCGCCCGTCCCGCCAGCAGCAAGGTCGCGGCGATCGCGCCCGGCCCCGCCATTAGCGGAATGGCGAGCGGAAAGGCGGCGGGGTCGTGGATATTTTCGTCCAGCGCCTGCTTGGCGGCTTTCGCGTCGCGCGCGATGCGCAGCCCCAGCACCATTTCCGAGGCGATTGAAAACAGCAAGAGCCCGCCGGCGATGCGAAACGCCGCCATTGAAATGCCGAGCGCGGCCAGCAGCCGCTCGCCGATCAGCGCCGCGCCGACGAGGATCAGAAAAGCGAAGAGGGACGCCCGCGCCGCTATTCCCGCGCGCGATCCCCGCGCCATGGCGCGCGTCGCGGCGAGGAAAATCGGCGCGAGGCCGAAGGGCTCGACGACGACGATCAGCGTGACGAAGGCGGCGGCGAAATGGTCGAACGAGGCCAAGCAAGGCTTCCTAAAAAGAGACGCGGCGGCGCTCCCGCGCCTCTCTCGATTGGCTTCGGCCTGTCCGCGCCTCACCCCGCGCTAGAGGCGAAACACCCGCGCCGCTCAGTCCGGGTTGTAGATATTGCCGTCCGGGCCCTTCCAGCCCTTGCCGGCCTCGTAGAAGCGATATTCCTCGTCGAACACGACCGTCTGGCCCGGCTCGACATATTGCTTGCCCTTGGGGTCGGAGCCGAGCGGCGAGGTCACGTAATGCTTGCTGGCCGAGCAGCCTTCCGGGAACTTGTCGCCCTCGGGCTTGCATTCGAGATTGGCGCCCTCGGGAAATTTCACCGTCGCGTCGAAGAAATATTCGAAGCCCTTTTCGCCGGTGGCGTGCATTTCCAGCTTTTCGGTCATGCGCGTCTTGAACTCGACGACCTGGGCCGGCTTGTCGAAGCGTTTCTTGACCATGTTCTCGAACACGGTCTTGGCCTGCGCCTCGGTGACGTCGCAGCCGCCGAACAGACAATAAGCCGCCGCGCGCTGAACGCCGACGGGCGCGAGCGCCAGAGCCGCGGCCAAAGTCAGCGTCTTGAACATCGAACCTCGCATGTCGTTTCCCTGTCGTTTTTGATTTTGAGTGAAGGCGTCGATTTTAATGAAGCGTCGATCCGACCCTTGCCGCGATTTCGCGTCGTCCGAATGACGGGCGGGTTTGGCCGTCTCCCGGCGCCGTGCGCCGCTATCTCGATATTAACCGATCCTCGCCGCGAAAGGAACGCGCGCGGCCGGGGTTCGAAATCGGGGCGCCGCGTCCAGCGCGGAGCGGGAAATCCGCCGCGCGAAAAAGGCG
Organism: uncultured Alphaproteobacteria bacterium; assembly: GCA_963710695.1. Taxonomy (GTDB): domain Bacteria; phylum Pseudomonadota; class Alphaproteobacteria; order Rhizobiales; family Beijerinckiaceae; genus Methylocystis. Next base: position 26,294 of record CAVQBO010000038.1, read on the forward strand.
GCGCCAGCGTCATTGAGGCTCGGCGAGCCAGTTCATCTCCGTGCCCCGCGTCACCTTGTAGCCCGCCGAGGCGAAAATTTGATTGCAGCGATCGGTCGTCGCCGTCCCGGCCTCGAAATAGAATATTGGGCGCGCTTTCGATAAAATGCTCTTGGCTCCTTCCAGCACCTCGACCTCCGCGCCCTCGACATCCATTTTGATGAAGGTCGGCGGATCGAATCGTTCAAGCAGACTGTCCAGCGTTATCGTGGGCACGACGATGCGCGAACGCTCGCCGGCGGCCTGCGTATGGCCGCCAACGGCCGTGAGATAATTGGACGCTCGGCCGCGGCGGGCGATTGAGAATTCGGCGAGCGACGGGTGCGAGAAGGCGGCGGCGGCCACGACGGTGACGGGCACGCCATTGAGCGCGACGGATTCCTGGATGAGGTGGGCGAGGAAAGGGTCGGCCTCGATCGCCAGGATTTGCCTGGCCTTCGCGGCGTTGAACGCCATGACGCCGCAGTTCGCCCCGACATCCCACACGACCGATGAATTCGTGACAAATTTTTCCGCCATTTCCGACAGATCTATATCGAAGTTGCTCTTGAGATACTTAAGTTGGCTGTCCGGCGACAGGTAGATTGGCACGCCATTGGGAAGGCGCCGCTTGATGCGCCGATTCCTCATCAATCTTTCAACAATCGATCTCAACATCGCGAACTCCCGTGAATTTCGCCCGGGGAACACATAAGTCAAAAGCAGCCGCGGAGCAAAGCGGGACAACGGGTTGGGCCGGGCCGCCGTCGAGAACGACGCGCCCGCGCGTCCCGTCAGGGAACAAACTCGAAAATGGCGCGATTCGCCACGGAAATTCGATCAATAATTTCTATCCGCCCGGTTTCTTCACGGAGCTCCTCGCGGCGCGAGACCGCCCGCGGCGTCCCCCATGAAAACTTCCTTTACAAACATCGGCGATCCTGCCGTCGGAGCGGCGTCCCGCGCCGCGCCCCATGACGTCAGCGTTTCGAGGCCGTGTTGGAATTTACGCCTGGGCGCTTTGCGTCGCGGCGCGTTTCGTCTTCGCGGGAATGCTGGCGCGTTGGATGCGCGAGGGCCGGCTGGCGCGGCGGGCGGTGATCGTCGGCGGCGGCGACGCCGGCGAATTGATCCAGCGCCTGGACCGCACGGCGAATGGGACGATCCAGATTCTCGGCCTGTTCGACGACCGCGACAACCCGCGCTCGCCGGAGCAGGTCGGCGCCTATTGCAAGCTCGGGCGCTTCGACGATCTCGTCGAACTCGATGTATACCGAGCAAACGGACGCCGACGGGATAAGGCAGGTCACGCGCGGCGATCCGCGGGTCACGCGCGTCGGGCGCTTCATCCGCAAGACCTCGCTCGACGAATTGCCGCAGCTCTTCAACGTTGCTTTCAAAGGCAATTTGGCGCTGGTCGGGCCGCGCCCGCATGCGATGCAGGCCCGCGCCGAGGATCGCCTTTACAACGAGGTTGTCGACGGTTATTTCGCGCGCCACAAAGTAAAACCTGGCATCACCGGCTGGGCGCAGATCAACGGCTGGCGCGGCGAGACCGACACGGCGGAAAAAATCGAGCGGCGCGTCGCGCATGACTTGTTTTATATTGAGAACTGGTCGATGATGTTTGATCTGCGCATTCTCGCGCTGACGCCGCTGTCGCTGCTCACCACCAAAAACGCCTACTAAAAGCCGCGCGCATTTTCGCGCATGAATGTGCGTTCCGCGCGCATGGACGCGCATACCGGCGCATCAAGCGGAATTTTGGCGCGAGGGTTTTGGCGTGGCCGATATTTTCGTCAGTTACACCTCGTCGGATCGCGAAGCGAGGTCGGATGAGGGGTGTCGCGACTGGGTTGGAACTTCCCGCTGACCCTCATCCGTCATGCTCCGCATGACACCTTCTCCCGCAAGTGGGAGAAGGAGGGCGCGTCGCGGGCCTCGCGAAAAAACCCTCCCCTCATTCACCCTTTCGACCGAAAGCGGGTGCGCGATGGTTTCTCGGTTGCTAAAGAGAACGCGCAAACGCAAGGGGATTCTCGTGACGCGGACGGACCGCCCAACAGAACAAGAACGGCTCGATACGGTGCTGGCGCATTTTGTCGACGCGGGGTTCGCCCGGCGCGAGCCCGCGCTGTTGCAGCCGGCGGGGGTGTTTCTCGACCGGCTCGGCGAGGATTTTCGCGGGCGGCTTTATCTCGTCAACGACGGCGGCGACGCGGAGCTTTGCCTGCGGCCCGAATACACCATTCCCGTCTCGCTCGATTATCTGGCGTCGCCCGAGGCCGGCAAGCCCGCCGCGCTGGCCTATGGCGGCGCGATTTTTCGCGTCGGCGACGGTCAGCTCGCGCAGGCGGGGCTCGAGAGCTTCGGCCGCGAGGACCGCGAGGCCGCCGACGCGGAAATTCTGGGCGTCGCGCTCGACGCCGCCAAGGCCGCCGGCGCCGCGCGGCTGAAAGTTCGGCTCGGCGACGCCGGGCTGGTGAAGACTTTTCTCGAGCGTCTCGGCCTGCCGCCGGCCTGGCGCCGGCGATTCGAAATCGGATTCGCGCGGGGAACGCCGCTCGCCAAAATCTTCGCGGCGCGTCCGCGGGGGAACGGCGAGACGGGCGCCGGCATGTTGGCGGCGCTTTCCAATGTCGACGCCGCCGGCGCGAAGAAACTGGTCGAGGACATGCTGTCCATCGCCGGCATTTCGACGGTCGGCGGCCGCAGCGCCGGCGAGATCGCCGAGCGCTTTCTGGAGCAGGCCTCGCTCGCCGACGGCGCCGGCGTCGGCTTGGAGAAGCGCGCGTTGATCGAGGCGTTCTTCGACATAGAGGCCGCGCCCGACGCCGCCTCCGCCGCGCTGCGCAAGCTCGCGAAATACGCTGGCGCGGACCTCGCCTTCGCGCTCGATTCGTTCGATACGCGGTCGAGCTTCATCGCCGCGCGCGGCCTCAACCTCGAGGACATGGTGTTTTCGACGCGCTTTCCGCATTCCATCGACTATTACTCCGGCTTCATGTTCGAGGCGCGCGTCGCCGGCGCGCCGGACAAAGGCCCGGCGATTGGCGGCGGGCGCTACGACAGTTTGCTGAAAACGCTGGGCGCATCGGCGGATATTCCCGCCGTCGGCGCCGCCATTTCGATCGACCGCCTCACCGGAGACGCCGCATGAGCGATGTCGAGACATTGCGCCCGCGCAGGGCGGAGAGCGCCGACCGGCTGATCGTCGCCGTGCCCTCCAAGGGCCGGCTGCAGGAAAACGCCTTCGCCTTTTTCGCGCGGGCCGGGTTAGAGTTGCAACAGGGGCGCGGCGCGCGCGACTATCGCGGCACGATCAACGGGCTCGATCATGTCGAGGCGGCGTTTCTGTCGGCGTCGGAAATCACCGCGCGGCTGGCGCGTGGCGAGGCGCATTTCGGCGTCACCGGCGAGGATTTGGTGCGCGAGGAGATCGCCGACCCGGAACGGCGCGTGGAGCTGCTGGCGCCGCTCGGCTTTGGCGCCGCCAATGTCGTCGTCGCGGTTCCGGCGGCCTGGATCGACGTGCGTTGCATGGCCGATCTCGCCGATGTCTGCGGCGGTTTTCGCGCGCGGCACGGGCGGGGAATGCGCGTCGCGACGAAATATGTGAACACCACGCGCCGCTATTTTAAAGAGCATGGAATCGCCGATTACCGCATCGTGGAAAGCTCCGGCGCCACCGAGGGCGCGCCGGCGGCGGGCTCGGCCGATCTCATCGTCGACATCACCACGACCGGCGCGACGCTGAAGGCTAATGCGCTGAAAACCCTCGACGACGGCGTGATCCTGCGCTCGCAGGCCAATCTCGTGGCGTCGCTCGCGGCGCCATGGAGCGAGGCGGCGCGCGAGGCCGCGCGAATCATTCTGTCGCGCATCGCCGCCGAGGAGGAAGCCCGGACGACGCGCGAATTGCGCGTCAAGCTCGGCGACGTCAGCGACAAGCTATTGCGCAAGGCCGAGACGAAATTCGGCGCGATCCTGCGCGAGCGCGGCGCGGGCAGCCTGCTGGTGTTCGACGCGCCGGCGAATAGGGTCGCGCCTTTCGCGGACTGGCTGATCGCGCATGGCGCGCGGGCGGTGACCAGCGGCCGACTCGATTATGTTTTCCGGGCGGACAATGAGTTGTGGACGCGTCTCTCGGCGCGGCTCGGCGGCGGGTGACAGCGAATCGTCCCGAAAAGTCTTAAATAAAAAACGGCGCGCGCCCCGAGGGTCGCGCGCCGTTATGGTCTTGCTTCCGATCAGAAGCCGGCGCGGATGATGAGCTTGGAGCCTTCGCAAGGCGCCTCGCCGATCAGGCCGTGGCTCTGCTGTCCGCCGGCCGCCGGCGCGTGTCCGGTCCAAACGCAGCCCTTCTTGCCGTCGGAGCGGTCCGACATCGTGACGGTGTAAATGCCGTCCTTGACCGTGCCTTCGACCTTATAGGTGACCGCGCTGCCGTTGGTGGCGTCCAACTGGGCCTTGCCGGAGATTTTGCCCCCCTCGACGTTCACGGTCCAAACGCCCTGGGCGTTCTTGATGCCGACGCTGTTTTCCTCGGTGATGTTCCAGTTTTGAGTTTCGGCCATCGCCGAAGCGCCGAGCGAGAGTAGAGCCGCGACCGTCGCGAGAGTAAGCTTATGCATGGTTTCCTCCGATAGTTGTTTTCCCGAGCAATTTTGCGCGGGATATTTACGCACCCACCTATAGACTCAGTCTAAATCCATCCGAATGGACGCGAGGGGTCCGATCAAATGAACCGTTAGCAAGATAACGTAACGGATTTACGGCGGCGGGCGCATTGCGGCGCCGCCTATTCGCAAATCCATTTATTAACCGCCCCGGCTATGAGGGCGGCCGCCGCTTTTTGCAAAATCACGGGTCTCCGCCGCGTTTTGCAACACGCGCCGAGCCGCCGTGACCACGGCTTCCCCCGCGCCGCGCCGATATTCAAGCGCGCCCGCGCTGGCGGGCGTTGGCGAGGAAGTCGATTTTCCAGGAAATATGGTCAGTCCCCCCGAGCAGCAACCCCGCGCCGACCACCAGCGCGTAGGGCGTAACAAAACTCTGCAAAATCCCGGTTCGTCTCGACGCGTTCGCCGCGAAGGCCATCTCGATGCGAATACAGGAGTCATTGGCCCCGCGGCGGTTAAGGACGCGCCGCCCGTCAGGCCGCAGCCATCCCGCCGCGGCTCATGCGAGCTTCTCTATCAGAGCGGCGCGCGTCTCGTCAAATTGTGCACCGTGCCGCTCGATCGAATTCGTCTCGCGCGCGGGCGCGGCGGCGGGGTTCGCGCTTGCGGCGGCGGTTGGAAGCGGTAAATGTAAGCCGCGCTCGGCGCGGCGCCGGCGCCGACAATGGACCGTTTCATGACAGGATCTCTCGCCGGCAAAACGCTGTTCATCACCGGCGCCAGCCGGGGCATAGGGCTCGCCATCGGCCTTAGAGCCGCGCGGGACGGCGCCAATGTCGCGATCGCCGCGAAAAGCGTCGAGCCGCAAGCAAGGCTCCCCGGCACTATTTTCACGGCGGCGCGCGAGATCGAGGCGGCGGGCGGACGCGCCTTGCCGCTCGCCTGCGACATTCGCTTCGAGGAACAGGTCGCGCTCGCGGTGGAGGCGACGGCCAAGCAATTTGGCGGGATCGACATTCTCGTCAACAACGCCAGCGCGATCGACCTGCGCGGGATCGAGTCGCTGGAGATGAAGCGCTACGATCTTATGCAGCAGATCAACGGCCGCGGCGCCTATCTATGCGCGAAGCTGGCGCTGCCGCATCTCAAGAAGGCCGCCAATCCGCATATTCTCACGCTGTCGCCGCCGCTCGACATGAACCCCAAATGGTTCTCGCCCAATCTCGCCTACACCATCGCCAAATATGGCATGAGCCTGGTGACGCTGGGTCTTTCGCGCGATCTCGCTGGAGCCGGCGTCGCGGTCAATTCGCTGTGGCCGGAGACGGCCATCGCCACGGCGGCGGTCGGCAATCTGCTGGGCGGCGAGGCGGCGCTGCGCCACGCGCGCAAGCCCGAGATCGTCGCCGACGCCGCCCATGCGATTCTTTCGCGCGAGGCGCGGAGCTGCACCGGCAATTTCTTCATCGACGTCGCCGTGCTGCGCGAGGAGGGCGTTACGGATTTCAAGCCCTATGCCGTCGATCCCAGCGTCGACGCCTTGCTCGACTTTTTTCTCGACGCGCCGCTCAGCGAAGGCGTGAGCAAGACGGGGTTTCATCCCGCCGGGTGACGCCTCACGCCAGCGACGCGGCGCCGAGATAGAGCGTATAAATCCCCACCAGCGCGACCAGCGCCCCCGAGACATAAGGCGCGCGCGCCGCGAAGGCGTCGAAGCCCTTCCAGCGCGCCTGGACATGGCGCAGGCTCAGCGCGGCGGCGACGCCGACGAGGACCATGGTGATGGCGAGGCCGAGGCTGAAACACAGCACCAGCAGCGCGCCAAGGCCGATCTTCCCGACCTGAAGACATAGCAGCAGCACGGTGATCGACGCGGGGCAGGGGATCAGCCCGCCGGTGAGGCCGAACAGGATGATCTGGCCCGTGGTGGCCTGGCCGCCGGCGAAGCGCCGGTTGATGTCGATGGCGTGCCCGCGCTCGTGCTCGCTGGCGAAGACTTGCGGATCGACCAGCAGCAATTCCTGCTTGAACGCGGCGTCCTTATTCGCGCCGCGATGCGCGTGCGGATGGGGATGCTCGTGATAGTGATGGCCGAAGTTGCGGTGATGATGGCTTTGATGCGGGTGGGGGTGATCATGGTCGTGGTCGTGATCGCCGTGCGCATGGACGTGGCCCGCGGCCGCGTGATGTTCGCGCCAGTTGCGCCAGATCATCCACAGCGCGACGCCGAGAATGAGCGCTCCCGACGCGATTTGCAGATAGGGCTCGCTGGCCTCCGCGTTCCAGCGCGATCCGAAATAGAGCCCCGTGAGCGCGACCAGCCAGACGACCGCCGTATGCGAAACCGTCGCCGCGACCCCGAGCATCACGGCCTGCGCCACGGTTCCGCGAATGGCGACGATAAAGGCCGCCATCATGGTCTTGGAATGGCCGGGCTCCAGCCCGTGCAGGGCGCCGAGCAGAACGGCGGTCGGAACGAACAGATAGGCGTTGGCGGCGCCGGCGTTAAAAATCTCGGTCAGATTGGACATTACGAGCCTGCGCTTCTTGCTGGAGCGTTTTCGGGCGAGGCGGTCGCCGGTCCGCGCCCCAAGAAGACGCGTCGACACAAAGCCCTTGGTCTTGCTATCATTCGTCGACCGCCGGGATCGGCGGCGGCGTTCCGGCGCTTCCGCCCCCGCGCCGCGTGGCGACCGCGCTTTCGCGCTCCCGCCTGGGAACGCGGGCGCATCACGACCCGAATACTCCCTTGGGCCAGGGCAGGCAAGCCGTCGTCACGCGCGCTTCGCGGGGGGGCGCTTCGTGGAGGGCGCCCTTGGCGAAAAGTCGCGGGCGCGCTAAGTTCGCCGACCAGCAAGGATTGGGAACCATGAGTTCGCGTCGGGCGCTAGCCGGATTTGTTCTATTCGGCCTCGCCTTACCAGCGTGCGGAGCCGACGCCGCGCCGAAGCGGCGGGCGCCGCGGCCGGAGACGCCGATCGCCGTCACCTTGGAGAACAAGAGGCGCGTCGCTTTGCAAAGCTTCGAGATCGTGATGGCGGGTAAAGCCCACTCGGGCGACGCCTCATTGGCGGAAATAATCGTGGGCAAGCTCGACAAGCCGCTTCCCGGCGGCGAGACCGTGAGCCTGCCGCTCGACAAGCCCAAGGGGTGCCTGTTCGAGGCGCGTTGGAAATTCGAGGACGCCGACGATGGCGGCGCGGTGGATTTATGCAACGACGCACATATTGTGTTGGTGGATTGACGGCGTGACGACGACCTTTTTCGCAAGGCGATCGCGCGAACGCGCGACGTAAAAACACAAAAAAACGATCGGGAAACGCAGCATGTCGAATGGCACGAGCAAGGCGAAAGGCGCAAACGGGCGCGCCGCGAAGCAAAGCGTCAAGGGCGCCGTCAAACAGGGCCCAGTCAAACAAGGCGCCGTCAAACAGGGCGCCGTCGTCCGGCCCCAAAAACAAAGCGCCAAGGGCGCCGCGAAGGCGTCCCCCATCGGCGCGAAGACCTTGATCGGGGTTGGCGTCGCCTGCGTGCTGCTGTTCGCGGCCTTTGTCATCTTCACCAACCAGCAGGCGAAGCCGCCCGCGATCGGCGGCCCGTTCCAACTGACGACGCAATTCGAGAAGCAGTTCACCGACAAGGATATGTTGGGGCGCCCCTATCTCGTGTTCTTCGGCTACACCAATTGTCCCGACATTTGCCATACGACGCTGTTCGAACTGTCGGAGATCATGCGCGCGCTCGGACCCGACGCCAATGTCGGCGGATTGTTCGTGACCGTCGATCCCGAGCGCGACACGCCGCAAATATTGAAGGACTATCTGTCGAGTTTCGATCCGCGCATCATCGGCCTCACCGGCGCGCACGACGCGCTCGATCCGATGCTGAAGGAGTTTCGCATCTTCGCCAAGCGCGCGCCCGGCGAAGACGCCAATTACGGCGTGGATCACACGACGGTCGTCTATCTGATGGATAAGAACGGCCACTTCGTGAACGCCTTCAACGTCGCGCGCAAGCCCGCCGACGCCGCGCGCGAGCTGCAGCGCTATATGTGACGAAGGTCGCCGCGCCGATTTTTTTTCGGCGCGGCTGATAAGTATGTCGCGATAGAGCCATGTTTTGCGTTAGCATGGCGCGATGCTTCGACTCTTGCGTAAAGAGACCGCGCCCGACGCGGGCTCGTCCCAGCTCATTTTGAATCACGCCGGCGAGTCAATCGTCGTCGCGTTGAGACGCCTGCCGAGCGCCCGGCGCTTCACCTTGCGCGTGCGTTTCGCGGCGCGCGACGCGGTGCTCACGATGCCGCGGGGCGCGTCGCTGCGCGAGGCGCGGATCTTCGCCGAACGCCACTCCGCCTGGATCGCCGCGCGACTCGACCGGCTGCCGGCGGTGATTCCTTTCGAGGACGGCGCCGTGGCGCCGTTGCGCGGCGTCGATCATCTGCTCGTGCATCTGCCGGGCGCGCGCGGCGTCGTCTGGAGCGCGCCGCTCGATCAGTCCGGGCTCGCCGACGGCCCGGCCCACGCCCTCTATGTCGCTGGCGCCGCCGAACACATGCAGCGCCGCGTGTGCGATTTTTTAAAGCGCGAGGCGCGGCGCGATCTCGAAGCGGCCGTGGCGAGCCATACGCGAATGCTCGGCCTGCCGGCGCGCGGCGTCGGCTTGCGCGATCCGGTCAGCCGCTGGGGTTCGTGCTCGGCCTCGGGCTCCCTGAATTTTTCCTGGCGCCTCGTCATGGCGCCGCCCTTCGTGCTGAACTATCTCGCCGCGCATGAGGTCGCGCATCTCGTTCATCTCGATCATTCGCCGCGCTTCTGGGCGCTCGCGCACAAACTATGCGGCGATGTCGATCGCGCCGAAAGCTGGCTCACAACGCAGGGGTCGCAGTTGCATAAATATGGAGCTCGACCGTAACCGGTGTTGCGTCCGCGAAGATTATGGCGCGAAAAAATGCTTGGCGCCGATTTCTCCGGCGCCGCGCTTGTCGCAAAATCGTAATGAAGCTCGGATATTAGGCGGCGCGGCCTTCTTTTAAACAAAATAGTTTCCGGGCGTATCGCGCCGCACCAAAGTGAGCTAGGCTGTGAGAATGTCGACCTTGGTCGTCGTCACGAACCAAAGCGAGCACACAATGGCCCAAGTGATCTTCTATGAAAATCCTGCTTGCGCCGAACATGCGCGTCAGAAGGCTTTGCTGCGCGCCGCCGGTCATGTGATCGACGCGCGCGATCTGCTCGCCGAGCCCTGGAGCGTATCGAGCCTGCGCCCGTTCTTCGCGGAGAAGAAAATCAACGACTGGTTCGACCCGAGCGCGCCGCGCGTCGTCGCCGGCGAGATCGATCCCGAGACCATCACGCCGCAAGCCGCTCTGGTCGCGATGATTTTGGACCCCAGTCTCATTCGCGGACCCTTGATGCGGATCGGCGAAAATTGCGAGGCGGGTTTCGATCCCGAACGCGTGCATGGTTGGATCGGCCTCGCGCCGGCGCCGGCGCCGCGGCCGGTCGCGCCGCCCGCGGTCGCCGCCGCGCCGCTCGGCGCCGAGCCGCGCGTCGAGGTCGCCAAATAGGCGAGGGGCGAAGCGATTCATGGCGCTTGTGGTGTTTTACGAGAAGCCCGGCTGCGGCGGCAACGCCAAGCAGAAGGCGCTGCTGCGCGCCTCCGGGCATGAGATCGAGGCCAAAAGCCTGTTGTCGGAGCCTTGGACGAGCGCGAGCCTGCGCCCATATTTTGGCGACAGACCGGTGCGCGACTGGTTCAATCTCGCGTCGCCGCGGGTAAAATCCGGCGAAATCGCCATCGACCGAGATGGGGGAGCAAGAGGCTCTCGCCTTGATGCTCGACGATCCGCTGCTGATCCGGCGTCCGCTGATGCTCGTCTCGGGGCGGCGCGAATGCGGCTTCGACGCGGAACTTGTCGACGCCTGGATCGGGCTCAAGCCGGACTCTGGAAAAAGTCTCGGATGTTTGTATTAAGGAGCAAAAGCGGGACTAGGACGTTGGTCGGTAACGTGTAATGGTCTCGCGCGCCAAACGCCTGGAGAGCCTTATGCCGTTGCGCGTCCATGCCGAGCCCGCCGCCAATGGGCGGTTTTTCGAGGCGCTGATCGAACGCGCGGCGCTTTTGCCGCCCGTCAAGATGGGCATCGTCCATCCGTGCGACGGCGTATCGCGGTGGAAGCCGCGCTGGCGGCCCGCGACAGGGGGCTGATTATCCCCATTCTCATCGGCCCGCGCGCGAAAATCGAGGCGGCGGCGCGGGACGCGGGGCTCTCGCTGGCCGGCGTCGAGATCGTCGACGCGCCGCACAGCCACGCCGCCGCCGAAAAAGCCGTCGCCTTGGCGAGACATTGCAAGCTCGACGCGCTGAAGAAAGGCTCGCTGCACACCGACGAACTGATGGCGGCGGTGGTGAATAAGGACCACGGGCTGCGCACCGACCGGCGCATGAGCCACGTCTTCGTGCTCGACGTGAAGGGCCATGACAAGCCGCTGCTGGTCACCGACGCCGCGATCAATATCGCGCCGACGCTGGACGAAAAGCGCGACATCGTGCGCAACGCCATCGATCTGGCGCATGCGCTGGGCATCGCGCGGCCGAAGGTGGCGGTGCTGTCCGCCGTCGAAAATGTCGAAGCCAAGATTCCTTCGACCATCGACGCGGCGGCGCTGTGCAAAATGGCGGATCGCGGCCAGATTACAGGCGCCGTTCTCGATGGCCCCTTGGCCTTCGACAACGCCATTTCGCCGCAAGCCGCCGCCGCCAAGGGCATTGTTTCTCCGGTCGCCGGCGACGCCGATATTCTGGTGGCGGCGAACCTCGACGCCGGCAACATCCTGGCCAAGCAATTGGTGTTTCTGGCGGGGGCGGAGACCGCCGGCCTGGCGCTCGGGGCGCGCGTGCCGATCGTGCTGACCAGCCGCGCCGACGACGTGAGGGCGCGGGTCGCCTCGACCGCGCTGGCGCAGATTTTCGCGCATTGGCGCGGCGTGCCCGGCGACAACACCGGTCGAGAGCAGGCTCCTGAAAAAGTGGACGGAGTTTTTCGAGGAGAACAAGGCGTAGCCTTATGGTTTCGAGCGATCTCTTGATCGCGCGATGAGTCCATCGGAGCCCGTCGCGACCGCCGAAACATGGCGCGCGGAAAGCGCTTCCGCTCGCCGCAACTCGACATCGCCCCGCGCGCATGGCAGAACCCGGCCAAAGATTTCGCGCGCCAGGCTAAAGCTCCATGACCGACCTAGAAAAACTCGAATCCGAAACGCTCAACCAGATCGCCGCCGCCGACAGCGAGGCGGCGCTGGAGGCCGTGCGCGTCGGCGCGCTTGGCAAGAAGGGGGCGATCTCCGCGCTGTTGGCGACGCTGGGGCGCATGTCGCCCGACGAGCGCAAGACGCAAGGCGCGAAGATCAACGCGCTGAAGGACGTGGTGACCGAGCGGCTCGCCGCCCGCCGCGCCGCGCTGGAGCAGGCGGCGCTGGAAGCGCGGCTGAAGTCGGAGACGCTCGACGTGACGCTGCCGGCCCCGCCGAGCGCGCTGGAGCGCGGGCGCTTGCATCCGCTCTCGCAGGTGATGGACGAACTCGCGGCGATCTTCGCCGACATGGGTTTTTCGGTCGCCGAAGGGCCGGACATCGAGAGCGACGACTACAACTTCACCAAGCTGAATTTCCCGGAAGGCCATCCGGCGCGGGAGATGCACGACACGTTTTTCTTCTCGCCCGGCCCCGACGGCAAGCGCAAGCTGCTGCGCACGCACACCAGCCCCGTGCAGGTGCGCACGATGCTGACGCAAAAGCCGCCGATCCGGGTGATTTGCCCGGGCCGCACCTATCGCTGCGACAGCGACCAGACGCATACGCCGATGTTCCATCAGGTCGAGGGCCTCGTCATCGACGAGACCACCCATATCGGCCATTTGAAATGGGTGCTGGAGGAGTTTTTGAAGGCGTTCTTCGAGGTGAAGTCGGTGAATTTGCGCTTTCGCCCGTCGTTCTTCCCCTTCACCGAGCCGTCGATGGAGGTCGATGTCCAATGCAAGCGCCAGGGCGGCGAAATCCGCTTCGGCGAGGGCGAGGACTTCATGGAGATTCTCGGCTGCGGCATGGTGCACGCCAATGTGCTGAAGCAATTGCGGCCTCGATCCCGACACATACCAGGGCTTCGCCTTCGGCGTCGGCATCGACCGCCTCGCGATGCTGAAATACGGCATGCCGGATTTGCGCGATCTGTTCGAGGGCGATCTGCGCTGGCTGCGGCATTATGGATTTAGGCCGCTGGACTTCCCGACGCTGGCGGGGGGATTGAGCGGGTGAGGCGATGCCAACGGTGTTGAGATGGCAGGGCTACCGCTTTTTCTTTTACTCCGCGGACGGCTGGGAGCCGCCGCATGTCCACGTGACGAAAGACGGCAAGGAAGCCAAGATCTGGCTGAATGACCTCAATCTCGCGATCAATATGGGGTATTCGGCCAAGAGTTGAGCATTATCATCAAGAAGACGCGCGACGAACAAGAGGTCTTCCTGGAGGCGTGGCATGACTATTTTGCAAATTGAGATCGAGGACAGCCGCCCGGTGGAAGCCCATTGCGACGACAGTTTTCTGAACGTCGCTCTCGCCGATGGCCGCGTGCTGCGCACGCCTCTGTGGTGGTATCCGCGCTTGGCGAAGGCTTCCGACGCGGCGCGCGGCCTCGTCGAACTCTCGCCGCTGGGCGTGCATTGGCCGCAAATCGACGAGGACATTAGCGTCGCCAGCATGTTGCGCGGGCAGAAGGCGCCAGGGGCGGCCGCGGACAAGGTCGGATGCGTCTCGGGTTGAGCGGGCTGCGCTTCGGATTTTTGGTTGATGGCGCCTTGAAGCGTCGCTTATTCGCACGGGAAAAAGCAAAGCCCCAATGAAACTCACCCTCTCCTGGCTCAAGACCCATCTCGACACCACGGCCTCGTTGACCGAGATCGTCGACACACTCACCCGCATCGGCCTCGAGGTCGAGGATGTGCACGATCCCTCCGCGCTGCTTGAAGACTTTGTCGTCGCGCAAGTGATCGAGGCGGCGCCGCATCCCAACGCCGACCGTTTGCAGGTGTGCTCGGTCGATACGGGCGCCGGCGCGCCCTTGCAGGTCGTCTGCGGCGCGCCCAATGCGCGCAAGGGTCTCAAGACCGTGTTCGCGGCGCCGGGAACCTATATCCCGGCCAAGAAATTCACGCTCGGCAAGGGCGTCATTCGCGGCGTCGAATTGCTGGGCATGCTTTGCTCGGCGAGCGAATTGGAGCTCCCCGGCGATTCCGAGGGCATCATGGAACTGCCCGAGGACGCGCCGGTCGGCGCGGTTTACGCGCAATGGGCGCGGCTGGGCGATCCCGTCATCGACATTAATCTGACGCCGAACCGCCCCGACGCCGCTGGCGTCGCCGGCGCCGCGCGCGACCTCGCCGCCGCCGGACTCGGCGTGTTGACGACACCGGCGACGGCGCCCGTTGCCGGCGGCTTCCCGTGCCCAGTCGGGGTGAAGCTCGATTTCGCGCCCGGCGACGCGCATCTCGCGCCGCTGTTCGCGCTGCGGCTCGTGCGCGGCGTCAAGAACGGCCCGAGCCCCGCCTGGATGCAGGAGCGGCTGCGCTCGGTGGGCCTGCGGCCGATCAACGCGCTGGTCGACATCACCAATTTTCTGACGCTCGACCGCGCGCGGCCGCTGCACGTGTTCGACGCGAAGAAGGTCAAGGGCGATCTCGTCGTGCGCCGCGCCCGCGCCGGCGAGGAACTGCTGGCGCTCGACGGCAAGACATATAGTCTGGACGAGGACGTCGTCGTGATCGCCGACGATTCGGGCGTCGAATCGCTTGCCGGCGTGATGGGCGGCGAGGCCTCCGGCTGCGATGACTCGACGACCGACGTGCTGATCGAATCGGCGCTGTGGGATCCGCATAACATCGCGCGGACCGGCCGCAATCTCGGCATTGTTTCCGACGCGCGTTATCGCTTCGAGCGCGGGGTCGATCCGGCTTTCGCGCTGCCGGGTCTGGAGCTCGCGACAAAGCTGGTGCAGGAGCTTTGCGGCGGCGAGGCGTCGACGATCACTGTCGCGGGCGCGGAGCCGACCGCGACGCGCGTCGTCGATTTTCCGTTCAGCGAAACGAAGCGCCTCACCGGCCTCGATATCACGCCTGATGAAGCGACCGCGATACTGACGCGGCTCGGCTTTTCGGTCGCGGCCTCCGCCGAGGGCCGCGCGAAAATAACCGCGCCGACATGGCGGCCGGACATCGAGGGCAAGGCCGATATCGTCGAGGAAATCCTGCGCATCCACGGCGTCGACAACATCGTCTCGACGCCGCTCGCGCGCGCCGAGGGCGTCGCGAGCCCGGTGCTGACGCTTCAGCAAAAGCGCGCGCGCGCGGCGCGGCGGGCGCTGGCGGCGCAGGGGCTGGTCGAGGCCGTCACCTGGTCGTTTGTCTCGAACAAACAGGCGCGCGGCTTTGGCGGCGGCGATCCTTCGCTGGCGCTCGCCAACCCGATCGCCGCCGAACTCTCGGATATGCGGCCGAGCCTGTTGCCGGGGCTGATCGCCGCGATTGGCCGCAACGCCGCGCGCGGCTTTGGCGATTGCGCTCTGTTCGAGGTCGGGCAGATCTTCGCCAGCGACGATGAAAAGGGCCAGAGAACCGCCGCCGCTGGCGTGCGGCGCGGCCTCGCCACGACGCTGGCCTCGGGGCGCAGCTGGGCGGCGCCCGCCAAAAAGGCCGGCGTCTTCGACGCCAAGGCCGACGCCTTGGCTCTGTTGCAGGCGCTGGGCGTCGCGATCGGCGGCTTGCAGATCGTGGCGAAGGGGCCGGACTGGCTGCATCCCGGGCGCTCGGGAACGCTGCAGTTTGGCCCCAAGGCGGTGGTAGGCTGCTTCGGCGAATTGCATCCGCGCCTGCTTAACGAACTCGACGTCGAGGGACCGCTGGCGGCGTTCGAGATTTATCTCGACGCTCTGCCCGCGCAAAAGGCCAAGCCCACCAAGACCAAGCCGCGGCTGGAGCTGTCCGACTTGCAGCCGCTGTCGCGCGATTTCGCCTTTGTGGTCGATCGCGCGGCGCCGGCCGGCGATTTGCTGAAGGCGGTGCTCGGCGCCGACAAGGCGCTGATCGTGAGCGCCGATATTTTCGATGTCTATGAGGGCGTCGGCGTGCCGGAGGGCAAAAAATCCATCGGCGTCGCGGTGACGCTGCAACCAAGGGACAAAACCCTGACCGACGCTGAGATCGAGGCGCTGGCGCAAAAAATCGTCGTCGAGGCCGAGAAGAAGACCGGAGCCATGCTGCGCGGATGAAGTTTTTGCGCGAGATCGCCGTTGTGGGGGCGCTGCTGGCGGGCGCGAGCGCGCAAGCCGCGCCGAAAAACATCGACGATTGCGAGAAGATCAAGGAGCCGATGGCCTATAACGAATGCCTCGCGAGCTTCGGCCCGGCGGTGGGACATGTGGGCGCGGGGCAGTCCTACGGCCCGGCCAGCGAGGGCGAGCCGCGCGCGGCGGGGAAGGGTCGAAGGGCGAGCGCCTACCACGCGCCGGCGCGGCGCGGGGCCGGCGAGATGGCGATGCGTGGGGCCAATGGGCGGGTGCGCATGGAGTTCACGCCGAGGCAAAGGTGAAGGGGCGTGAAATTGGCGCCCATATGCGCTTTTTTATTAATTTTTCCCCTTGGCAAACGCGCGGGAGGTCGTTAGATAGGCCCCTCCGGGGTCCGCCAGCTATGGCGGCCCCCTTTTTGAGTTTTGAGCTTCCGTTTGATTCTCGCGCCAAAACGCTCGAGGGAAAACGGTGGACTGGCCGGCGAACCTTAAGAGTTGAACCTTACGGGACGTTCGGTCGAATTCTGTCCGAGACTGCCGGCGCATGCCTTGGGGTTTCCTCGAGGCGGCTTAATCGGTTTGCCAAGCATGGGCGGTTCGCCGCTCTCGCTTGCAGACGGCCTGCACAGACGGGGAAAGCCAGAAATTGCCGGACCGACGAGGCTCCAAAAGCCGCGCGCGTCCTTCGAATTTGGTTTGACGCCCCTTCAACCTAGGCGAGTTCTTCGCCTTGGGGACAGGATCTACGGCGCCGTTCCTCTCGCCCGTTATGGGAGAGGGTGGACGGCATGTCGCAAACCGGCGGGGCTCCGTGGCCCCGCTTCAGGAGAGAGCACCGTGGAAAGAGCGGAGAAAGCAACAGCCGTCGCGACGTTGCACGAGGTCTTTAGCAAGGCCTCGGTCGTCGTCGTCGCGCAATACTCCGGCCTGACCGTCGCCCAAATGCAGCGCCTGCGCAAGCAGGCCCGCGAACAGGGCGCCAGCGTGCAGGTCGCCAAGAACCGCCTTGCCAAGATCGCTCTCGATGGCACGAGCGTCGCCTCCATCGGCCCCTTGCTCAAGGGGCCGACCCTGATCGCCTATTCGGACGATCCGGTGGCGGCGCCCAAGGTCGCCGCGGCTTTCGCCAAGGACCACGAGAAATTCGTGATTCTCGGCGGCGCCATGGGCGCGACGGCCCTTAATCCCGATGGCGTGAAGTCGCTCGCGACCATGCCTTCGCTCGACGAATTGCGCGCAAAGCTCGTGGGCCTCGTTCAGGCGCCCGCGACCAAGCTCGCGCAGTTGTCGACCGCGCCAGCCGCCAAGCTCGCGCGCGTTTTCGGGGCCTACGCCAAACGAGACGCGGCCTAAATCAAGGCTTGCACCCACCAGACCAAAGAACCAAATTCGAAGGACGTAACTAAAATGGCCAATCTGGAAAAGATCGTCGACGAACTCTCCTCCCTCACCGTGTTGGAGGCCGCCGAGCTCGCCAAATTGCTCGAAGAGAAGTGGGGCGTTTCCGCCGCCGCCGCGGTGGCCGTCGCCGCCGCTCCGGCCGCCGCCGCCGCTCCGGTCGAGGAGAAGACCGAGTTCAACGTGATTCTCGCCGCCGCCGGCGACAAGAAGATCGAAGTGATTAAGGAAGTGCGCGCCGTGACCGGCCTCGGCCTCAAGGAAGCCAAGGATCTGGTCGAGGGCGCTCCCAAGGCGGTCAAGGAAGGCGTTGGCAAGGAAGAGGCCGAGAAGATCAAGGCCGCTCTCGAAAAGGTCGGCGCCAAGGTCGAACTCAAGTAAGACGGCGGGGCCGTCTCGGCGGTCCGTCGCTCTATTCGCGGTCCCGGTTCGCGCCGGGGCCGCGCGCGGTTTAGGAAATTTGATATTCGCGACATACATGCGTGACGGGGCTTTAAGAGCTTGGCTCGGGCGTCGTCGGCGCGACGGACGGCGGGACGCGCGAGGCGTTCCTCAAGTCTCGCGGCTAGCGAGGGTCGACCGTTAGGGAGAAGAGGTTCGAGAGGCGACATGGCTCAGACGTCGGCGCGGAAGTTCACCGGTCGCAAGCGGATTCGCAAATTTTTCGGACACATCCGCGAAGCCGCGGTAATGCCCAATCTCATCGAGGTGCAAAAGGCCTCCTACGACCAGTTTCTTCTGGTCGCCGAGCCCAAGGGCGGGCGTCCCGACGAGGGATTGCAGTCGGTTTTCAAATCGGTGTTTCCGATTTCCGACTTCTCGCAGGTCTCGCTGCTGGAGTTCGTGCGCTACGAATTCGAGCAGCCGAAGTTCGACGTCGACGAATGCCGCCAGCGCGGCATGACCTACGCCGCGCCGCTGAAGGTGACGCTGCGGCTGATCGTGTTCGACGTCGATCCGGACACGCAGGCCAAGTCCGTCAAGGACATCAAGGAGCAGGACGTCTACATGGGCGACATGCCCTTCATGACGTCGAACGGCACCTTCGTCGTCAACGGCACCGAGCGCGTGATCGTCTCGCAGATGCACCGCTCGCCGGGCGTTTTCTTCGACCACGACAAGGGCAAGAGCCATTCCTCCGGCAAGCTGCTGTTCGCCGCTCGCATCATTCCCTATCGCGGCTCCTGGCTCGACATCGAGTTCGACGCCAAGGACATCGTCTACGCGCGCATCGACCGCCGCCGCAAGATTCCGGTGACGTCGCTGCTGTTCGCGCTCGGTCTCGACGGCGAGGAGATTCTCTCCACGTTTTACAAGACCATCCCGTACACATTGGACGGCGACAGCTGGCGCATGCCCTTCGACGCCGAGCGCCTCAAGGGCGTCAAGGCGGTCGCCGACATCATCGACGCCGACACCGGCGAGGTCATTCTCGAAGTCGGCAAGAAGCTCGCCGTGCGCGCCGCGCGCCAACTCGCCGAGAAGGGCGTGAAGGCGATCAAGGTGCCCGCCGAGGAGCTTTACGGCCAGTATCTGGCGCAGGATCTGTTCGATCCGTCGACGGGCGAAATCTTCGCCGAGGCGGGCGAAGAGATCACCATCAAAACTCTGCCGCTGCTGATCGAAAAGGGCTTTGACGAACTGCCCATTCTCGACATCGACCATATCAACATCGGCCCCTATATCCGCAACACGCTCAACGTGGACAAGAACAGCCAGCGCGAGGAAGCGCTGTTCGACATCTATCGCGTGATGCGTCCGGGCGAGCCGCCGACGGTCGAGACGGCCGAGGCGATGTTCCATTCGCTGTTCTTCGACCCCGAGCGCTATGATCTCTCCGCGGTCGGCCGCGTGAAGATGAACATGCGGCTCGATCTCGACGCGCCGGACACGATGCGCGTGCTGCGCCGCGAGGATATTATCGCGGTCGTGCGCGCGCTCGTCGATCTGCGCGACGGACGCGGCGAAATCGACGACATCGACCATCTCGGCAATCGCCGCGTGCGCTCGGTCGGCGAGCTGATGGAGAATCAGTATCGTCTCGGCCTGCTGCGCATGGAGCGCGCCATCAAGGAGCGCATGTCCTCGGTCGACATCGACACGGTGATGCCGCAGGATCTCATCAACGCCAAGCCGGCGGCGGCGGCGGTGCGCGAATTCTTCGGCTCGTCGCAGCTGTCGCAGTTCATGGATCAGACCAATCCGCTCTCGGAGATCACCCATAAGCGCCGTCTCTCGGCGCTGGGTCCGGGCGGCCTGACGCGCGAACGCGCGGGCTTCGAGGTGCGCGACGTGCATCCGACGCATTATGGCCGCATCTGCCCGATCGAGACGCCGGAAGGCCCCAACATCGGCCTCATCAACTCGCTCGCGACTTTCGCGCGCGTCAATAAATACGGCTTCATCGAGGCGCCGTACCGCCGCGTGCGCGACAGCAAGGTGACCGGCGAGGTCTCCTATCTCTCCGCGATGGAGGAGCAGAAGTTCCATGTCGCCCAGGCCAACGCGCCGGTCGACAAGGACGGCATGCTGACGGAAGACCTGGTGCTGTGCCGTCACGCCGGCGACGTCGTGCTGGTCCCGCGCGAGCGCGTCGACGCGATGGACGTGTCGCCCAAGCAATTGGTGTCGGTCGCGGCGGCGTTGATCCCGTTCCTCGAGAACGACGACGCCAACCGCGCGCTGATGGGCTCGAACATGCAGCGCCAGGCGGTGCCGCTGATCAAGGCCGACGCGCCGCTGGTCGGCACGGGCATGGAGGCGGTCGTCGCCGCGGATTCCGGCGCGGCCATTTCGGCGCGGCGCACCGGCGTCGTCGATCAGATCGACGCGACCCGCATCGTCATCCGCGCGACGGAAGAGCAAGACCCGGCCAAGCCCGGCGTCGACATCTACCGGCTGATGAAATATCAGCGCTCGAACCAGTCGACCTGCATCAATCAGAAGCCGCTGGTGCGCGTCGGCGATCAGGTGCTCAAGGGCGACATCATCGCCGACGGTCCCTCGACCGATCTTGGCGATCTCGCGCTCGGCCGCAACGTGCTCGTCGCGTTCATGCCGTGGAACGGCTATAACTTCGAGGATTCGATCCTCCTCAACGAGCGCATCGTCAAGGACGACGTGTTCACCTCGATTCACATCGACGAATTCGAGGTGATGGCGCGCGACACCAAGCTCGGGCCGGAGGAAATCACTCGCGACATTCCCAACGTCTCGGAAGAGACGCTGAAGAATCTCGACGAGGCTGGCATCGTCTATATCGGCGCCGAGGTGGCGGCGGGCGACATTCTCGTCGGCAAGATCACGCCCAAGGGCGAAAGCCCGATGACGCCGGAAGAAAAGCTGCTGCGCGCGATCTTCGGCGAAAAGGCCTCGGATGTGCGCGACACGAGTCTGCGCGTGCCGCCGGGCGTGCAGGGCACGATCGTCGAAGTGCGCGTCTTCAACCGCCACGGCGTCGAGAAGGACGAGCGCGCGCAGGCGATCGAGCGCGAGGAGATCGAGCGCCTCGCCAAGGATCGCGACGACGAATTGGCGATCCTCGACCGCAACGTTTACGCGCGCCTCGCGGAGACGCTGCTTGGCAGGAAGGCGATCGCCGGCCCCAAATCCTTCAAGAAGGATCAGACGCTCACGCAGGCGATTCTCGAAGAATATGCGCGCTCGCAGTGGTGGACATTCGTCGTCGAGGACGATGCTTTGATGGGCGCCATCGAGGCGGTGCGCAAGCAGTATGACGAGGCCAAGAAAGGTCTCGAAAACCGCTTCCTCGACAAGGTGGAAAAGCTGCAGCGCGGCGACGAATTGCCGCCCGGCGTGATGAAGATGGTCAAGGTCTTCGTCGCGGTGAAGCGCAAGATTCAGCCCGGCGACAAAATGGCCGGCCGCCACGGCAACAAGGGCGTCGTCTCGCGCATCGTTCCGCAGGAGGACATGCCGTTCCTCGAGGACGGAACGCCGGTCGACATCGTGCTGAACCCGCTCGGCGTGCCGAGCCGCATGAACGTCGGCCAGATTCTTGAGACGCATCTGGGCTGGGCCTGCGCCGGTCTTGGCAAGCAAATCGGCGCCGCTGTCGACGCCTATCTGCGCACCAAGAACGCCGCGCCGCTGCGCGAAAAGCTGATCGAGGTCTACGACGGCGACAAGGAACTGGCGACGCTCGACGAGCCGACGCTGCTCGAAGTCGGCAACAATCTGCGGCGCGGACTGCCGATCGCGACGCCGGTGTTCGACGGCGCGCGCGAAAAGGACATCGTCGAGATGCTCGGCCGCGCGGGCCTCGCGTCGTCCGGCCAGGTGACGCTCTTCGACGGGCGCACCGGCGAGGCCTTCGACCGCAAGGTGACCGTGGGCTTCATCTATATGTTGAAGCTGCACCATCTTGTCGACGACAAGATCCACGCGCGCTCGATCGGCCCCTATTCGCTGGTCACGCAGCAGCCGCTCGGCGGCAAGGCGCAGTTCGGCGGACAGCGTTTCGGCGAAATGGAGGTCTGGGCGCTGGAGGCGTACGGCGCCGCCTACACGTTGCAGGAAATGCTGACCGTGAAATCGGACGACGTGGCGGGCCGCACCAAGGTCTATGAGTCGATCGTGCGCGGCGACGACAACATCGAGTCCGGCATTCCCGAAAGCTTCAACGTGCTGATCAAGGAAATGCGTTCGCTGGCGCTCAATGTCGAACTGACCATGGCGACGCCCGAGGGCGAGGAACTTCCGGTCGCCGTCGAAGGCGCCGAATAATTCTTTCGCGCCGCTCGAATGTTTCGAGCGGCGCGCGCTTGCTTGCGCGGCCCGCGTTTTCGCTGGGGCAGACAGAAATTCGACCGGGCGTGGAAGGCCGTGAGCCGTTCCCGCTCCGTGTCCAGAGGAGAAGACCATGAATCAACAAGAGGTCATGAATCTCTTCAATCCGGTCGTGGCCCCGCAGGCCTTCGACCAGATCCAGATTTCGATCGCCAGCCCGGAGAAGATTCTCTCCTGGTCGTTCGGCGAGATCAAGAAGCCGGAGACGATCAACTACCGCACGTTCAAGCCCGAGCGCGACGGTTTGTTCTGCGCGCGCATCTTCGGTCCGATCAAGGATTACGAATGCCTGTGCGGCAAGTACAAGCGCATGAAATACAAGGGCGTCATTTGCGAGAAGTGCGGCGTCGAAGTGACGCTGGCGCGCGTTCGGCGCGACCGCATGGGCCATATTTCGCTTGCCGCGCCCGTCGCGCATATCTGGTTCTTGAAGTCGCTGCCCTCGCGCATCGGCCTCTTGCTCGACATGACGCTCAAGGATCTCGAGCGTATTCTGTATTTCGAGTCCTACATCGTGATCGATCCCGGCCTCACGCCGATGAAGGAGCGTCAGCTCCTCTCGGAGGACGAGTATCTGCGCGCTCAGGACGAATATGGCCAGGATTGCTTCACGGCGATGATCGGCGCCGAGGCGATCCGCAAGATTCTCGAATCGATGGATCTCGAGGGCATCGCCGCGCGGCTGCGTCAGGAAATCGCCGAGGCGACGACCGATCTGAAGCCGAAGAAGCTGGCCAAGCGCCTCAAGATCATCGAGGCTTTCATTCAGTCCGGCAACAAGCCGGAGTGGATGATCCTCAAGGAAGTGCCGGTGATTCCGCCGGACTTGCGGCCGCTCGTGCCGCTCGACGGCGGGCGCTTCGCGACCTCGGATCTGAACGACCTCTACCGCCGCGTCATCAACCGCAACAATCGTCTGAAGCGGCTGATCGAACTGCGCGCGCCGGACATCATCATCCGCAACGAAAAGCGCATGTTGCAGGAGGCGGTCGACGCGCTGTTCGACAACGGCCGGCGCGGCCGCGTCATCACCGGCGCCAACAAGCGCCCGCTGAAGTCGCTCGCCGACATGCTGAAGGGCAAGCAGGGCCGCTTCCGCCAGAATCTGCTCGGCAAGCGCGTCGATTATTCGGGCCGCTCGGTCATCGTCGTCGGTCCCGAACTCAAGCTGCATCAATGCGGCCTGCCGAAGAAAATGGCGCTGGAGCTGTTCAAGCCGTTCATCTATTCGCGGCTCGACGCCAAGGGCTATTCGGCGACCGTGAAGCAGGCGAAGAAGCTCGTCGAAAAGGAGAAGCCCGAGGTTTGGGACATTCTCGACGAGGTTATCCGCGAGCATCCGGTGTTGCTGAACCGCGCGCCGACGCTGCATCGCCTGGGCATTCAGGCGTTCGAGCCGGTGCTGATCGAGGGCAAGGCGATCCAGCTGCACCCGCTCGTCTGCGCGGCCTTCAACGCCGACTTCGACGGCGACCAGATGGCCGTGCACGTTCCGCTGTCGCTCGAAGCGCAGCTCGAAGCGCGCGTGCTGATGATGTCGACCAACAACATCCTGCATCCGGCCAATGGTCAGCCGATCATCGTGCCGTCGCAGGACATCGTGCTCGGTCTCTATTATCTGACGCTGGAGCGCGACGGCGAGCCGGGGCAGGGCATGGCCTTCGCCAGTCAGGGCGAGATCGAACACGCGCTCGCGGCCAAGGCGATCACGCTGCACAGCAAGATCAAGGGCCGCGCCTGGAGCTTCGACGAGAACGGCAAGCGCGTGTCGAAAATCTTCGACACGACGCCGGGCCGGATGATCCTCGGCCAGCTCATGCCGCATCACGTCAAGATACCCTTCGACGTCGTCAACAAACTGATGACGAAGAAGGAAATCTCGAACATGATCGACACCGTCTACCGCAACTGCGGTCAGAAGGAGACGGTGATCTTCTGCGACCGCATCATGTCGCTGGGCTTCCGCGAGGCGTTCAAGGCCGGCATTTCCTTCGGCAAGGACGACATGGTCGTGCCGGAGACGAAGACCCGCATCGTCGGCGAGACGCGCGCGGCCGCCAAGGAATATGAGCAGCAATATAACGACGGCCTGATCACGCAGGGCGAGAAATACAACAAGGTCGTCGACGCCTGGTCGAAATGCTCGGAAAAGCTCGCCGAGGAGATGATGATCCGCATCTCCGCCGTGCGCAAGGACGAGCATGGCCGCGATCTGCCGATCAACTCGATCTACATGATGTCGCATTCGGGCGCGCGCGGCTCGCCGACGCAAATGCGCCAGCTCGCGGCGATGCGCGGCCTGATGGCCAAGCCCTCGGGCGAAATCATCGAGAGCCCGATCATCTCGAACTTCAAGGAAGGTCTGACCGTCCTTGAATATTTCAACTCGACCCACGGCGCCCGCAAGGGCCTCGCCGACACCGCGCTCAAGACCGCCAACTCCGGCTATCTGACGCGCCGTCTCGTCGACGTGGCGCAGGATTCGATCATCTCGTCCTACGATTGCGGCTCGACGAACGGCATTCGCATGCGCGCGATCATCGACGCGGGCCAGGTCGTGGCGTCGCTGGCGTCGCGCATTCTCGGCCGTTTCGCGGCGGAGGATTTGCGCGCTCAGGACGGCTCGGTGATCGTGCCCGCGGGCACGATGATTCAGGAATGGCATATCGAGCCGATCAACGCCGCCGGAATTCAGGAGGTGAAGATCCGCTCCGTGCTGACCTGCGAGGCCAAGAACGGGGTCTGCGCGGCTTGTTATGGGCGTGATCTGGCGCGCGGCGTGCCCGTCAACATGGGCGAGGCGGTCGGCGTCATCGCGGCGCAGTCGATCGGCGAGCCCGGCACGCAGCTCACCATGCGCACCTTCCACATCGGCGGCGCGGCGCAGCTCGCGGATCAGTCCTTCACCGAGTCGAATTTCGACGGCGTGATCCATATCCGCAACCGCCATCTGGCGCGCAATGGGGATGGCGATCTGATGGTGATGGCCCGCAACGTCGCGGTGGTCATCGTCGGGCCGGACGGGACCGAGCGTTCGGTCACGCGCGTGCAATATGGCGCGCGGCTGAAGGTGGACGAGGGCGATAGCATCAAACGCGGCGCGCGCATCGCCGAGTGGGATCCCTATACGCGTCCCGATCCTCTCCGAGATCGACGGCGTGATCGGCTTCGAGGATCTGGTCGAAGGCCAGTCGATGGCGGAAACCGCCGACGAGGCGACCGGCATCACCAAGCGCATGGTCATGGACTGGCGCCTCAACCAGCGTTCGGCGACCTTGAAGCCGGCGCTTGTCATCAAGGGGCCGGACGGCAAGATCGGCAAGCTGCAACGCGGCGGCGACGCGCGTTATCTCGTGCCGGTCGACGCGATCCTCTCCGCCGAACCCGGCCAGAAAATCCAGGCCGGCGACATCATCGCGCGTATTTCGCTCGAGAGCGCCAAGACGCGCGACATCACCGGCGGTCTGCCGCGCGTCGCGGAATTGTTCGAGGCGCGCCGTCCCAAGGATCACGCGATCATCGCGGAAATCTCCGGCACGGTGCAGTTCGGCAAGGACTATAAGAACAAGCAGCGCCTCAGCATCGTTCCGAGCGAAGAGGGCGCCGATCCCGTCGAATATCTGATCCCAAAGGGCAAGCACATCCATCTGCAGGATGGCGACGTTGTCGAGAAGGGCGATTACATCGTCGACGGCAATCCGGCGCCGCACGACATTCTGGCGATCAAGGGCGTCGAGGAATTGGCCGCCTATCTCGTCAACGAGATCCAGGAAGTCTACCGGTTGCAGGGCGTCAACATCAACGACAAGCACATCGAAGTGATCGTGCGGCAGATGTTGCAGAAGGTCGACATCGTGGACTCGGGCGACACCCCGTTCCTCGACGGCGAGCAGGTGGACCAGACCGAACTCGAGGAGGCCAACGCCAAATGCCTCGAGGAGGGCAAGAAGATCGCGACCGGGACGCCGGTGCTGCTCGGCATCACCAAGGCGTCGCTGCAAACGCGATCCTTCTTCTCGGCCGCCTCCTTCCAGGAGACGACGCGCGTCCTCACCGAGGCCGCCGTCAACGGCAAAGTCGATCCGCTGGTCGGCCTCAAGGAGAATGTCATTGTCGGCAGGTTGATTCCGGCCGGCACCGGCGCGGCCATGTCCAAGTTCCGCGGCATCGCCAATGGCCGCGACGATCTGATCATCACCCAGCGCGCCGAAACGGCGGAGGCTCGGCCCGCGACGCCAAGACTGCCGCCCGCGGCGGAGTGAGCGCGCTGCCGCCCGCGGCAACGTGATAGTCGGCGCGCTGATTTGACTTATGCGGCAAGGCCGCCCTTCGGGGCGGCCTTTTCGGTTCCACGAGCGCTGGACTGCTCGAACAATAATCGCCCGCCCGGTCACAAAATCGCCGGACTATTCGGGCGTTGTTAACTTTACAGAGTGCACTTCTCGATAGGGCGCGGCGTTCGCGCGCCCCAGTCTCATGCTTGCGTGCTTTATCGCAACTGGAGCGATCCCTTGTCGAAACCGACCACTTTTCGCTTTTCCTTTGGCCCGGCGCCGCGCGCGCCGCTTTGGGGCGTCCTCGCCGCGCTGCTGGCCGCTATGCCCGTAGCCTTCGCCGATCCTTACGACGGTCAGGCGGAATGGGCGCAACGCTATGACGCGGCCGAACGCCTCACCGTATCGCGTTCGACGACGCCGATCCTGTCGGCCCAAACGGTCGCGGCGACCGAGGAGGCGATTCGGCAATATCAGGAGATCGTCGCCAATGGCGGCTGGCCCAGCCTGCCGGCCGGCGTGCAGTTGCGGCTCGGCTCCAATGGGACCGCGGTCTCGACGCTGCGCAAACGGCTGATCGTCTCCGGCGACATCGCCGGCGAGACGGGCTACAGCCCGGTGTTCGATTCCTATGTCGAGGCGGCGGTGCGCCGCTTCCAGGCGCGCCATGGCATTAACGAGACTGGCGTCGTCAATCAGCAGACCGTGACGGCGCTCAATGTGTCCGCCGAAACGCGGCTGCGCCAGTTGGAGACCAATCTGGTCCGCTTGCGCAGCTTTTCGCGCGATCTCGGCAATCGCTACGTGACCGCCAATATTCCGGCGGCGCTGGTCGAGACGGTCGAGAACGGCGCGGTCGTGACGCATCACATCGCCGGCGTCGGCAAGATCGACCGCCAGTCGCCGGTCATGCAGACCAAGGCGATCGATATCAACTTCAACCCGTTCTGGACCGTGCCGGCCTCGGTCATCCGCAAGGATCTGATTCCGAAGATGCAGGAGGAGCCGACCTATCTGGCCGACCACCATATCCGCGTCTACAACAAGGAAAACCAGGAGCTGCAGCCGGAACAGATCAACTGGCGCTCGCTCGACGCGATGAACTATCGCTTCCGGCAGGACACGGGCGGCGATTTCAACTCGCTCGGCGTCGTGCGCATCGACATCGCCAACCCTTACGGCGTCTATATGCACGACACGCCGGCCAAGGGCGTGTTCGGCGACGATTTCCGCTTCGTCTCGTCGGGCTGCATCCGCCTGCAGAACGTGCGCGATTACGTCGCCTGGCTGCTCAAGGAGACGCCCGGCTGGGACCGCGACCGTATCGACGAAGTGATCCGTTCCGGCGAGCGCATCGACGTGAAGATTGTGCCGCAAGTGCCGGTCTATTGGGTCTATGTCACGGCCTGGGGCGCGCCCGACGGCGTGACGCAGTTCCGCGACGACATCTATCAAAAGGACGGAATCGGCGGCACGCCGGGCCAGGTGGCGCTGCAGGGACGCCCCGTCGCGCAAAACACCGCCGGCGGCAAAAGCTGCTGCCGCGGGACGACGACGAGACGCGGTGATTTATACGCCGCCGAGCGCGAGAACGCCGGCGGCGCGGCGTTCGGGCGGTTTCGAGGAACGGTTCGAGACTTTGGCGTAATATCCGCCGCTTTGATTTTAAATCGTTTTTTTCGTAAGGAAATGACGTGCGTTTCCCTTGTCAAATCAGGGGCGATTTGCGGTATAAGAAGACATGCCGATCACACTCACACCTGATCAAGAGGCTTGGTTGCAAGCCCACGTCGCGACTGGCGATTTCGCCTCGATCGAGGAGGCGGCGCGCCAGCTGATCGACGAGCGCATCGCCGAGATCGCCGCCGAGGACGACGACGATTTGGAGTGGGCCAAGCCCTTGCTTGATGAGGCGCGCGCCTCGATCGCGCGAGGCGATGTCCTCACACTCGAAGAGCACAGAGCGAGAAACGCGGCTCGACGCGCCGCGCGCGGCGGATAGTGACGCGGATCATTCTTACACCGGAAGCGGATGCCAATTTGGCTTCCATCATCGCCGACCTCGCCGAAAAGGCTGGAGCGCGCGTCGCCGCCCGCTACGAGGCCGATTTCGACCGCGTTTACGACCGCTTGGCTGACTATCACCAAAGCGGCGCGCCGCGTCCCCGCCTTGGCGAGCACGTCCGTATTTGCGTCGTGTCGCCCTACACCATTTTCTTTGAACACGCCGAAGGCGACGACGAAGTGATGATTATGCGTATCGCCCACGGACGACGCAAAGTCAGCCGCAGGTTTTTGCGCGGCGCGGGTAAAACTCCGTAATCCATTGCTACCCATGCCTTTCCGCGGACGGATCATCCTCGCAAAGTTAGGCGGGCTGGCCGAGTTTGCGCGCGAGCCGGTCCGCGCCCGCACGACCGAAGGCCGGGAGCGCGCCAAAGCGCGAGGCGCGAAGATGGGAAGACCGCCGAAACTCACGGGGCGCTCCGCGAACATTAGCGCCGCGCCAACCTACACACCCCCCTACCGCGCCGCTTTACCCGCCCGCGTCGCGATGCGCGCGCCAGGCGCCGCCGCAGTAGTCGCTGCCGGAAGACCAGGCGCCCGCTCCGCTCGTTCCGGCGAGGTGGCCGGTGGCGCGCGAGACGTGGCCGTTCGCGTCGGTGAACTTCGCGGCGAAAGTGCCGTCGGATTCGACATAGCCCCACGCGGTCGACGCGCCGCTATTGGCCGAGATCACGCGTCCGCCCTGGACGACGACATTGACCGGAACCAGCGTCGGGCAATTGCCGGCCGTGGTCGTCGATTCGAAACTCCAGTCGCCGTCGTAGCCGCTTCCCAGCGCCGATGGTTCGACGCCGGTCTTGGCTGGTTGCGCCTGCGCCGCCCCCGCCGCCGCCATCGCGGCCGCGAGCAGCAGTGTTCTTACCTTCATATGGCCTCCTCGAGAGCGCGCCGCAGCATGTCGTGCATGTCGCAGCCCGCGAAAATAAATCGCGCCACGGCCGCCTTGCGCAGATCTTCCTCCATCTCGCCCGGACGCCCGGCGAGATAAAGGGTCGCGCCCGCGCCTTTGAGCGCGATCGCGACAGGAATTGCCGCATCGCAATAAATCTGGTCCGAAGAGCAAAGACAAGCCAGTTTCGCGCCGCTGTCGCGGAAGGCCGCGACGATTTCCGTCGAGTCGTCCGTTTGCGGTCCGAACACCGCCTCGACGCCGCCCGCCTCGAAAAAATTCTTGGCGAAATTTGCGCGCGGCGTGAAGGTTGCCACAGAGCCGAGATTGGCGAGAAACACGCGCGGACGCGCGCCGCTCGAGGCGAGATGCGCGTCCGAGCGGGCGCGCAGGGCCTCGAACGGCTCGGAGAGGCGCCGCGGCGCCAGCATCGGCGATTTATGCGCGCCTTGCGGGGCCTCCGACTTCGGCGATTCGCGCGTCGAAGGGCGCGAGCACATCGAGCGCGGCCTCGCCGATGTCGGGAAACTCGTTGGAGCCGGTGATCTTGTCCTTGCCCCGCGCGACATTCCTGGCGCGTTCGCCGGCGGTCTCGGCGACCTTCGCCTGGAAACGGCCGGCGTCCAGCGCCTTGGCCAGCCCGCCTTCCGCCTCGATGGCCTGGAACTCGCTCCAGGCGCGCTCGCAAAGACCCTCGGTCAGCGCTTCGAAGCCGCCGGCGCCGCCGGCCGGATCGTCGACGATGTGGAGATAGGATTCGTCCTGCAGCACGAGCTGCGTGTCGCGCGCGAGCCGGCGGGCGAAGGCGTTCGGCGCGCCGAGCGCCTGGGTGAAGGGCAGGGTGGTGATCGCGTCGGCGCCGCCCACCGCCGCCGAAAAGACCGCGATGGTGGCGCGCAGCAGATTGTTCCACGGATCATTCGCGGTCATCATGCGCCAGGCGGTTTCGGCATGGACCAGCGCCGGCGCGGGAGCCAGGCCGCAGGATTCCTCGACGCGCGCCCACAAAGCGCGCAGCGCGCGGAACTTGGCGACGCCGGCGAATTCATCGGCGTCGGCGGCGAGCCGGAACACCAGCATTTTTCGCGCGACGTCGATGTCAGTCCCAGCGTCGGCGAGGGCGCGCAGATAGGCGAGGCCGGCCGCGAGCGCGTAGCCGAGCTCCTGCGCCTCCGTCCCGCCCGCCGCATGGACAACGCGGGCGTCCGCCGCGACGGTTCCCCTGATAAAGCCGGCCTTGGCGGCGCGCTTGGCGCGATCGGCGAAGCTTTTGGCGCCCTCGTTCCACGGCGCCGGCGCGAATCCATGCCGAAGCCGCGCGCCAAGGGGATCGAAGCCGAAGGAGACGCGGGTGATCGTGGGCTCGATGTGATTCTTGTCGACGAGCCGCATGATCGCCTCGGCGGCGTTTGGCGCGCGCGGCAAATCCTCGACCATGACGGGAATGCCGTAATCGAGACGCACTTTGTCGAGGACATGCGCCAAAGCGCGGTCGCCGTCGTCGTTGAGCGCCGCGCCGTAAGCTCCCTGAGACCCGGCGAAAACGAGGTGCAGACCGTCGGCGCCGCCTTCGAGATCCTCGAGCGCCTGGGCGTTGGCGGCTTCCAAATCGGCGATGTCGACGCGGGCGAGGATGGCCCAGCGGCCGGGATTGACGCGCAACGAGCGTGGGCCGGGCGCCTCCGCGCGCCGATAGAGCGGATTGATCGCCGCGCCGTCGTAGGTCTTGGCGACGAGCTTGTCGAGAGTTCCGCCCTTCAGGGCGCGTTCGACGGCTTTGCGCCATTGGTCTTCGCTGGCCTGGGGAAAACTTCCCGCCAGGGCTTCATCCTGTAACGTCATGGTCCTCGCTCGAACTTGCGGTCCGCCTCCGCGGCTATTTGGCATGAAGCGCGCGCTCTAGCCACCCCAAACCGCCCGCCAGCGGAGAGTGGGCTTTATTTTCGCCGCCAAACACCTTAACGAGGGGGCGTTGTCCGGGGCAGTGGACGCGAACGCGGCGGCGAGTCGGCTTGATCGGCGCATCGCGCCTAGAGGCGGGCAGAACCCCCAACGGAGGTGGACGTGACGGATAATCCGCAGGACAAGGCCACGCTGGTCGATGAAATCGTCGAGGTTATCGCCTCGGAAGGCATGATCGACCGCGCCAAGGTCACGCCCGATGCGACGATAGAAAGTCTCGATTTGAAATCCGTGGATATCGTGATGATTCTTACGGCGCTCGAAGAAAAATTTAATGTTTATATCCCGATGGACGGCTCGCTGCAGGAAGCCAAGGATGTGAAGAGCCTTATCGCCGCCATCGCCGACCATATTACGAAAGAAAGAGAGAAAAACTGACATGGCCGATTCGCGAGAAGGCGAGGCCCGGGCGGCGGCGGCGGGCGCGCCTTCCGGTCGCCGCGCGGGATCGAGCCGCGTCGTTGTTTCGGGCATGGGGGCTGTTTCAGCCGCGGGGATGGGCGCGCGAGAGCTTTGGCGCGCGGCGAGGGACGGCGCTTCGCAAGTGCGCGAATTGCGCACCGAAATTCCCTATGACGGGCGCATCAAGCTCGCCGCCCAGGTTCCGCCCTTCGAGCCCTCCGCTCACATCGAAGCTAATCTGCTGCCCTTCTGCGATCCGTTCACGCAATTCGCCGTGATCGCCGCCGACGAGGCGATGGCGCAGGCGGGCCTTGGCCGCGACGATGTCGCCGGGCCGCGCACGGCCGTCATCATCGGCACCGGCATCGGCGGCATGAACACCATCGACAGAGGACTTTACCGCTATTACGTGCAGTCCATCCGTCCCGACCCGCTGACGGTGCCGCGCATCATTCCGAGCACGGCGGCGACGACGCTCGGCATGCGATATTCCTGCCTTGGCCCGACCTTCGCGGTCGGCAGCGCCTGCGCCTCGGCCAGCCAGTCGATCGGGCTCGGCTTGCAGATGATCCGCTTCGGCCTCGCCGACAGAGCGATCGTCGGCGGCAGCCGAGGCCTGCGTCGTCAATGGGTCGATGCGCGCCTGGGAGGCCTTGCGCGTGCTGACGCCGGACCTTTGCCGCCCCTTTTCGAAAAGCCGCAACGGCATGACGCTCGGCGAAGGCGGGGCGGTGTTCATTCTGGAGACGCTGGAGGCGGCGCTGGCGCGCGGACATCAGCCGCTGTGCGAATTGGTCGGCTACGGCACCAGCAGCGACGCCAAGGACCCCGTGCGGCCGGATGTCGCCGGCGCGTCGAGCGCCATCGCCCTGGCGCTGGCCGACGCCGCCATGTCGCCGCGGGACATCCATTACATCAATGCTCACGGCACCGCGACGCACGCCAACGACATTACCGAATCCGAGGCGATCCTCGCGGTTTTCGGCGACGAGCTTGGCCGCGCGGTTCCCGTTTCCTCGACCAAGCCCGTTCACGGCCATGCGCTCGGCGCCGGCGGCGGGCTGGAGCTTTCGATCACGATTTCCGCGCTGCGCGAACAGATCGCGCCGCCGACGATCAATTTTCTCGACGCGGACCCGCGCTGTCCGATCGACGCCGTGCCCAATGTCGGGCGCAAGATTTCGATCAAGGCGGCCATGTCCAACTCCTTCGCCTTCGGCGGCATCAACGCCGTGCTGATTGTGCGGGCGCTCGATCATGACGGCTGACGGCGCGCTTGCATTTCCCTCTTTGCGCGTGCGGGTGGACGCGGCGCGCGCGGCGGAATTCGCGCGCGAAACCGGGTTCGACGCGGGTTTCGACGGCGCGCCTTCGTGCTATCCGGCGGTGTGGTTGACGACGCCGGCGATACACGGCGCGATCGCGCGAATCTGCGCGCAAGCGGATAGCGTCCCGGTGCATGAGTCGCAGCATTTCGCCTATGAGACGCCGCTGCGCGTCGGCGAGGACTATGATCTCTCGGTCTCCATGCGCCGCGAGGAAAAGCCGCCGCGACTCGTCGTCGAGGCGCTTCTGGCGACGCTCAAAGGCGCGCCGGTGGGCCGGTTCGAAACGCTGTTGCGACTCGTGCCGCGCGCCGCGCTAGGTCGGGGCGCGGCGGCATGAGCGCCAGCGCGCCGCCGCCGCCCGCCGTCGGCGAACGCCTTCCCGCGATGGAGATCGGACCCTTCGACGCCGAGGCGCTGCGAAGATATGCGGAAGTTTCCGGCGACGACAATCCATTGCATCTCGACGACGCGCTCGCCGCCTCGATCGGCTTCTCGGCGCCGCCCGTGCATGGCATGAAGCTGCTCGCCGCCTTCGAGCCGATGCTGCGGGCGTGGCGCGGGGATCTTGAATTGGTCGGGCTCGGCGGAACCTTCGTGCAACCGGCGCCGCGCGGCGAAAAGCTCGTTTTGACCGGCCGCGTGCTACGATCGACCCAAGAGAGCGTGTTCGTGCGGCTCTATGCGCATGGCTCGGCGCGCGCCCCGGCGATCATCGCCGAGGCGACGCTAAGGCCCTCCAACGTTGCGTTTTCAAGCGAAGTGGAGGCCGGTTCGCGTCAAGAAAACGCGTCGAAGCCTTTCGACCGGGAGGTTTAAGTTGAGCGGGAAACATCTTCTGATTACCGGGGCCTCCAGCGGCATCGGCCGCGCGCTGGCGCTGCGCTATGCGCAAGATGGCGCGCGGCTCTCGCTGTTTGGGCGCGACGAAGCGCGGCTCGAAGCTTCCGCGAAAGCCTGCCGCGACAAGGGCGCCGATGTCGCGAGTTTTGTCATCGACGTGCAGAACCGCGCCGGCATGGCGAAGGCCGTGTCGGAGGCGCTGGCGCTCGCGCCGCTCGATATCGTCTTCGCCAACGCGGGCGTCGCGACGGGCCTTTCCCCCGGCCAAATCCTGGAGAACCCGGACGCCGTGCGCGCGACGCTTGCGATCAATGTGATCGGCGTGCTCAACACGATCGAGCCGGCGATGGAAGCGATGACCAAGCGCGGCTCGGGAACGATCGCGGTGGTCGGCTCGATGGCCGGCGTGCGCGGCCTGCCGTTCTCGCCCGCTTATTGCGCGAGCAAGGCGGCGGTCTATTCCTACGCCGAGGCGCTGCGCGGCGTGCTGTCGCCGCATGGCGTCGATGTTTGCATGATCGTGCCGGGCTATGTCGCGACGCCAATGGCGGCGGCCACGAAGAGCTGGCAGCCCGGCAAAATCTCCGACGCGGCGGCGGCGGACATCATCGCGAGCGGAATCGAGCGGCGCAAGCCGGTGATCGCCTTCCCGTTGTTCATGTGGGTCGCTTTGCGTTTCATCACTTTCCTGCCGCCGCGCTGGGTCGACGCCGTGATGCTGCGCTTTACCGCCGACGTGCCGAGCACGAAAGAGAAAGAGGCGGTCTGATGTGGGTGGGGGACGGCCTGCGCGACGCGTTGCTTTGGGGGAGCGCGGCCTTCTGGGCCATTTCCGTCGCGACGATGGTCGCGTCGACGCTGGCGACCATCGCGCAGCCTCGAATCGCGGCGCGTCGCGCGAGGAACCGCGAACAGCCGCCGGTCTCGGTCGTCGTGCCGGTCAAGATGCTGGAAGACAATTTCGATCGGGCGCAGGAATCCGTATTCGCCCAGAATTACCCCAATTTCGACGTGCTCGCCTCGGCCGTCGACCCGGACGGCGAGGCGGCGCGATCGATCCGAACTGTTTTCGCGCGTCATCCGGAGGCGCCGACGCGGTTTTTGCACTCGACCGCGAAATTCGCGAAAAGCCCCAAGGTGGACAATCTTGTCGCGCCCTTCACGCAAGCGACCTACGACACGATCCTGATGAAGGATGCGAACGCCATTCTGGAGCCCGACGATCTCGCCGAGCACATGCGGCAATTGAACGCGGATGTCGGCCTCGTCTGCGCCATTCCCTACGGCGCCAATTCGGAAAATCTCGCCGCCCACGTCGAGGCGTCGATATTGAACGGCCCCCATTCGCGCATGTTGTTTTGGGCGTCCGCGCTGGGTCATGGATTTGGCGTCGGCAAGATCATGCTGTTCCGTCGCGGCGATTTTTTGCGCGCCGGCGGCTTCGACGCGATTTCGCACACCGTCGGTGAGGACAACGCGATGTCGAAGGCGCTGGCGCGAATCGGTTTGCGCACGGTTTTTTCGCACCGGCCGGTGCGGCAGGAACTTGGGCGTCGCACTTTTCGCGATGTATACCAGCGTCAACTTCGCTGGAGCGTAATTCGTCGCGGCGACGCCTTGTTGTCGTTCCTCGCGGAGCCCTTCTGTCAAGCGTTTCCGGCGCTTATCGCGGCGGGCGTCGCCGCTCCGCTGGCCAAGCTGACGCCCTTCGCGGCGGCGGGCGCGACGTTGTTGCTCTGGTTCGCGCTCGAGACGTGGCTTTCCTTTATGAAGGGTTGGCGCGTATCATGGGAAGCTCCCGTAATCTTTCTGCTTCGGGAGGCGGTGATGCTGGCGGTATGGCTCCGCGCCTGGACCACCAGCCGCGTGGTGTGGGCGAGAGAGCGTTTCGACGCGCGCGCCGATGTTACGAAGGGCGCGCCGGCGACCACGCCGGGCGCGCCGCTGGCGACACGAAAAAAAGGATAGACGCTTGGTTTTTGACCTTCTGCGTTTCGTGATCGACGCCATCGCCGCGGCGAGCGGATTAGCGCTCATCGTCATTGGGCTTGGCTATGTCGCGGTCATCGCGCGCTTCCTGTGGGACGAAGTTCGCGGCATGCGCGACCCCGAGCCCGTGGAGCTTCCCGACAGCGAATTGCCCCATGTGCTGTTGCAAATCCCCGTCTATAACGAACCCTTGGTGACGGAGCAGTCGCTGCGATGCGTCGCGCAGCTCGATTGGCCCAAGGACAAACTGCATATCCAGTTGCTCGACGATTCGAACGACGAGACCACCGCGCGGGCCGAGGCCGTGGCGATCGAATTGCGCGCCGAGGGCGCTGATATCGCGCATGTGCGGCGTCCCGACCGGGTAGGCTTCAAGGCCGGCGCCTGCGCCTATGGACTGACCATTTCGACCGCGCCCTTCATCGCCATGCTGGACGCGGATTTTCGTCCGCCGGCCAATTGGCTGAAGCGCGGCGTGCCGCTGCTGGTGAAGGACCCGACGGCCGGCTTCGCGCAATCGCGCTGCGAATTCTCCAATTTCGAGAAGAACTGGCTCACCCGCGCGCAGGGTCTCGTTCAGGACGGGCATTTTCTGGTCGAGCAGCGCAGCCGCGCCCATGCCGGTTGGCTGTTCCAGTTCAACGGCACCGGCGGCGTCTGGCGGCGCGCGACCATCGAGCGCGCGGGCGGGTGGTCGGATTATTCGCTGGCCGAAGACCTCGATCTCACCGTGCGCGCCGCGCTCGACGGCTGGCGCGGGATTTTTATTTCCGAGCCGGCGATTCCGGGACAGGTGCCCGAGGGGCTGCGCGACTTCCGGCGCCAGCAGCGGCGCTGGTCGAACGGATTCGTGCAGGTCGCGCAGAGGACCATCGTTCCGATTTGGCGAGCGCCCTGGACTCTGATGCAGCGGATCGCCGCGATCGCGCTGGTGGCGCATCAGATTTTCTTCCCCGCGGCCGCCATCGGCGTTCTCGCGATAATCTTCGGCTCCATTCTGCACGGCTCGCCCGCGCCCTATCTGCCCATGCTCGAGGTTATCGCCGTGATGACGACGGTCGTCGTGCTCGGCATCACGCTGCCGCCCTATCTGGCGTTAAAGCGCGGCTCGCTCGTCGATTATCTCAAGACGATGGCCTCGGTGCCGCCGCTGATGGTCTATCTCGCCTTTTCCAATGGCGCGAAGATCGTCCAGACAATGCGCGGGCGCAGATCGCCGTTCAAGCGCACGCCGAAGATCGAACATGCCGAGCCCAGCATCGTCGACGCTGATGTCGAGGCCTAGCCGATGGGCGAGCGGCTAAAACTGTCGTCGACGCTGACTTGCCCGGCTTGCGGTCACGCCGAGACGCTGACGATGGCCGCGGACTCATGTCAAATCCGCCATGACTGCCCCGCCTGCGGCGTTGTGATGAAGCCCAAGCCCGGCGACTGTTGCGTGTTCTGCTCCTATGGCGATGTTCCCTGTCCGCCGGTGCAGGAGAGTCGCGTTTGTTGCGGCGGAGAGACCGCGCCTCCACGCTGACCGCGCCGTCGCGCCGCGCGACTGGCTTCGCGATTGCATCTATTGTCCTGTGGATTTTCGCGCCCATTCGGCGCAAAACGCAGGCAAATGCAATCGGCGAGGAGTAGCGGCCGTGGCGAATGAAGCGGATGTCTTGAAGGCGTTGGAGAAGGTTCCCGGTCCCGGCGGCGTGTCGCTCGTGGCGTCGAACGCGGTCAGCGGAATCAATGTCGCGGGGACGAAGGCCTTCGTCTCGATCTCCGGCGATCCGGCGCGGGCGAAGGAATGGGAGGCCATCCGCCTCGCGGCGGAGCGGGCCGTCGGAGAAATCGGGGGCGTCGAGCGGGCGATCGTCACGCTCACGGCCGAACACGCCCCGCGGCCAGAACCGGCGCGTGATCATCATCATCACGACCACGGCCCCGCGGCCGCCGCGCCGCGCCGGGGCATTATCGCCGCGGTCGAGCGCATCCGCTTCATCATCGCCGTGGCGTCGGGCAAGGGCGGCGTCGGCAAGTCGACGACCGCCGCCAATCTCGCGCTGGGACTCGCCGCTCAAGGCTGGCGCGTCGGCCTGCTCGACGCCGACGTTTACGGCCCGTCGGCGCCGCGGCTATTCGGCCTGCATGGCAAGCCGCAAGTGGCCAACGGCAAGATGGTTCCGCTGGAGGCCTATGGCGTCAAAGTGATGTCGATCGGCTTTCTCGTCGACGAAAACGTGCCGATGGTCTGGCGCGGTCCGATGGTGTCGCAGGCGTTGACGCAGATGCTGGGCGAGGTCGCCTGGGGCGAGCTCGATGCGCTCGTCGTCGACATGCCGCCGGGCACTGGCGACGTGCAACTCACGCTGGCGCAGCAGGTTCCGCTCGCCGGCGCGGTGATTGTCTCGACGCCGCAGGATCTCGCGCTGATCGACGCGCGCCGCGCGGTCGGCATGTTCCAGAAAGTGGAGGCGCCGATTCTCGGGATCATCGAGAATATGAGCTATTTTCTTTGCCCGCACTGCGGCGGCCGCACCGATGTGTTCTCGCATGGCGGCGCGCGTCACGACGCCGAAAAGCTGGGCGTGCCCTTCCTTGGCGAGGTTCCGCTCGACGCGGCGATCCGCGAGACCTCGGACGCCGGCCGTCCCGTCGTCGGCGCCGATCCACAGGGCGCGCATGCGGCGATCTATCTCAATCTCGCGGCCAAGGTGAAAACCCTGCTGGAGACGCAAACGCGCCGCCCGGGGCCGGTCATCGTGAAGGGATAAAACAGCCCGCTCCTGAAGAAATCAGGAGCGGGCGTCCTTGGGAGCATTTGGTTTTTGGGGGAATTAAGCATGATCCTGGCCGGCGGGCGCGGTAGCGGGCGCTTGTCGCGTCCGCCGGTATCGGACGCTAGGTTAGAAGCGCCACGCCTTCCTTGCCGACCAGCCGCTGGATATTCAGCAGCAGTTGCAGCACGACGCCGAACACGCCGAGCGCCATCCAGCCGAAGAACACGAAGCCCCAGTGCAACGGAGCGACGAACAGTTCTTCCATGAACCAGAAGGTGTGGCCCCATTCATTCAGGCCGACGTTCGGAATGATCATGAACGGACCAATCGCCACGATCAGATAGGCCAACGAATACCCCTTCGAGAAATAAGGGATGCGCGTCTTCGCGTGGAAGAAGCAGCCAACCGCGATGATCGAGTAGATCGGGTAGCTCATGTAAAACTCGATGATATGCGACGGGGTGAAATCCGTGTCGCGAATCACCGTCATGTGCCAGGTGCCGTCCTGCTCCGTGAAGAAGCTGGCGCCCCAATAGATGGCGACCGCATAGGCCGTCAGCCATTTGGCGTTATCGACGATGGCGCGCATCTCCTGCCGCGGCGTCACGGCCGACATGTCGCGGATGCGGGTTTTCCAAAGGTAGCCCGCCAAGGCGATGCCAGAGACCAGCTCCAATGGAATCTCGGTCCACAGGATGCTGAGCCAATAAGTCTGGAACTCCGGCGCGAAGGAGTCCAGCCCCGCGCGCCAGCCGTAGATTTGTTCATAGACGCGCACGATCAGATAGAACACGTTGAGAACGGCGAGTCCGATCCACATCGGCTTCAAGTCGACGATGACGTCGGCGCCGACCGCCGCGGCGCCTCTATCCGTTCTGGCGGCGGTGTCTGTTGCTAAGCTCATATTGTTTCCTCCATGACATCCGGACAAGCACGAGTCTCATCCGTCCGGCGCAATCTGGACCGCGCCGGACCGTCTTGCAGCATGGCGGATTTGACATTATTGATGCGGAGTCAGACAGCGAGTATGCCAAGATACATACTAAACTCGCCACCCCAATAGCGCATCCTCGGAGCCGCCCGCGGCATATGACGCGGAATGACGAAGCGCCTCGTGGGGATCGCCGTTCTCGCCTTCGACGGTTGTCTTGATTTGGGCGTGCTTGGGCCGGAGGACATGTTGACGGTGGCCCGTAAATCTCGCGGCCAGGGTGAAGCCCTGCTGGAGACGCAAACCCGCCGCCCACGGCCGGTAATTGTGAAGGGACAAAACAAGCCCGCCCCTGAAGAGATCAGGAGCGGGCGTCCCTGGGAGGACAGAGGGAGATTTAAGCATGATCTAGGCCGGCGGGCGCATAACCGGGCGCTTATCGCGTCCGCCGGTATCGGACGCTAGGTTAGAAGCGCTACGCCTTCCTTGCCGATCAGCCGATGAATGTTCATCAGCAGTTGCAGCACGACGCCGAACACACCGAGCGCCATCCAGCCGAAGAACACGAAGCCCCAATGCAGCGGAGCAACGAACAGTTCTTCCATGAACCAGAAGGTGTGGCCCCACTCGTTCAGGCCGACGTTCGGGATGATCATGAACGGGCCGATCGCCACGATCAGATAAGCCAGCGAATACCCCTTCGCGAAATACGGAAGCCGGGTTTTCGCATAGAAGAAGCCGCCGACCGCGATGATCGAGTAGATCGGGTAGCTCATATAGAACTCGATGATGTGCGACGGCGTGAAGTCCGTGTCGCGAATCACCGTCATGTGCCAGGTGCCGTCCTGCTCCGTGAAGAACGAGGCGCCCCAGTAAATGGCGATGGCGTAGACGACCAGCCACTGCACTTCAACGACGATGCGACGCATCTCCTCGCGCGGCGTCACGTGTCGAGAAGTCGCGCGTTCGCGTCTTCCAAAGATAGCCGGCGAGACCAATGCCCGAGATCAACTCGAGCGGGATTTCCGTCCACAGAATGCTCAGCCAATAGGTCTGGAATTCCGGAGCGAATGAGTCGAGACCCGCGCGCCATCCGTAAACCTGCTCGTACACGCGAACGATCAGATAGAAGACGTCCAGGACGACCAATCCGATCCACATGCCTCGCAGATCGACTACCGTATCTGTGCCAGCAGCCGCGCCCGCGGCTGTTTCGGTTGTTGAGCTCATAATTTTTCCTCCATGAAGCCCGGACGAAAACGAGTCCCGTCCGTTCGCTACATGCTGGACCTCGCCGAACCCTCTTGCAGCATGGCGAGTTTGACAATATTATTGCAAACTTGGACAGCGGGGATGCCAAGTTACATTCAAAATTCGCCACGCCAGTAGAGGTCCTCGCGCCCGTTGAAAGACGCGCTTTGGAGGAACGCCATATGCAAATCGCCGTTCTCGCCTTCGATGGTTGTTTGGGTTCGAGCGTGCTTGGGCCGGTGGATATGTTGACGCTGGCCCGCAAGATGATCTCGAAGCGCGGCGAGCCTGAACCTTACAGCGTGTCGACCGTGAGCTTCGATGGTTGTCCCATTGAAGACGGCACCGGCCGGCGGCTGGACGTCGACGCGAGTTTCGACGAGATCGGCGAATGCGCCGCGATCCTCGTTCCCGGCTATTTCTGCGAACTCGGCCATTCCTTTCCCGCGACGCCGGCGGTCGGCGCGGCGGCCGCCTGGATCAGACATCAACATGCGCTCGGAGCGATCATCTGCGGCTCGTGCAATGGCGTGTTCCTGCTGGGCGAGGCGGGCCTGCTCGACGGGCGGCGCTGCACGACGACATGGTGGCGGCACGACGAATTGAAAAGCCGCTACCCGCGCGCCGACGCGGCCTGGGGCGCCTCGTTGATCGAGGACGGGCGCGTCGTGACCGCCGGCGGGCCGCTGTCGTGGATCGACCTTTCGCTGCATGTGATCCGCAAGCTGTGCGGCGCCGCGGCGGCGAAAACCGCGGCCGATTTCACGGTCGTCGACACGGTTCCGACAACGCAAACCGTCTATGTGCCGCAGGGCCATCTGGCGGCGTCCAACCCGTTTCTGCTGGAAGCCGAGCGCATCGTGCGCGACGCCGGAGATACGCCGCTTTCCGCGCAACAGCTCGCGCAGGCGCTTGGCGCCTCGGAGCGCACGCTGCATCGGCGTTTGAAGGAGGCTTCGGGCGAGACGCCGAAGGGCTTCATCGATCGCGTGCGCTTCGAGACCACGCGCATGCTGCTCGAAACCACCGCGCAGTCGATCAAGCAATTGGCGGCGAGTTCCGGCTATTCCGACGAAACCAGCTTTCGCCGCGCCTTTCACCGCTATTCCGGCATGACGCCCGGCGCTTACCGCAGTTGGGCGCGGGCGCGGACGGTGGCGTCATCGTCGAAATGACGCTAGCGCGCTTTCCGTTCGAACGAAATCGTTCGAACGATAAGAAATCGCGCAAAATCAAAAAGCTGGAGCAAGTTCTAATCGCAAAAGTCTATCAACTTTTGCGGAACTTGCTCTGGTCCCGCTCACACCGCCAGATTGTCGATAAGCCGCGTCGCGCCGAGCCGCGCCGCCGCCAGCAGCCTGATCGGCCCTTCGCGCCGGCGGGCGACGCGCGCCAGCGTCTCGGCCTGCCGCGCCTCGAGATAATCGATCGCGAACCCCGCTTCGCCGACGCTTTTTCGCGCGATTTCGAGACAGAGACTCGATCGCTTCGCCCGCGGCGATGCGCCGGGCGGCCTCTTGCATCGCCAGAAACAGCGCCGGCGCCGCTCGGCGCTCGGCGGCGGAGAGGTAGACGTTGCGCGAGGACATGGCGAGACCGTCCGCCTCGCGCAAAGTCGGCGCGGAGAGTATTCGCGTCGCGATGTCGAGATCGCGCGCCAGCTGGCGGATGACCAGAAGTTGCTGATAGTCCTTCTCGCCGAATAAAGCGACATCGGCGCCGGCCTGGTTCAGCAGCTTGGCGACCACCGTGGCGACGCCGGAAAAATGCGTTGGACGGAAGCGGTCTTCGAGATCGGCCCGCGCGGGCCCGTCCATCTCGACGCGGGTCGCGAAGCCATGCGGATACATCTCCTCGACGGCCGGCGCGAAGCACAAATCCGCCGCCGCGCTTTCGAGCTTTTCGAGGTCGGCCGGCAGCGTGCGCGGATATTTGGTGAAATCCTCGGAGGGGCCAAATTGCGCCGGATTGACGAAGACGGTGACGACGACCCGCTGGGCGTCGCGCCGCGCCGCCTCGACGAGCGAAAGATGTCCCGCGTGCAAGGCGCCCATCGTCGGGACAAGCCCGATGCGCTCGCCATTCGCGCGCCAGGCGGCGACCCGCGCGCGCAGCGCTTCGATCGAGTGGACGACGGGAACATTCGCGGTCATGATTTTACGTCTCCTTTACGCGCGGCGCGGCCAGTTCTTCGCTCGCGGCGCGCCCAAGGTTTTCGAGAAAAGCGACATAGGCGGCGGGCAGGGCCCAGTGGCGGGCGGCCGCGATCACGCCGGCGAGATATTCGGGAGCCGGCGCGCCGGGCCTTGTCCAATGACCGACATAAACGAGCGCGCGCGCCGAGCCGAACGGCTCGCGCAGCACCGGAAGCTGAACCTTTTTATAGAGTCCGCGCGAAACATCCTCGAATTGGTCGAGCGCGCGAACGTCGCGAAGCGCGAGATCCCACAGCACGCCATGCACGTTTTCGCGCGGGTCGGGGGCGATGCTGGCGAAGCCTTCGGCCATGACGAGAATGCGATGCCGCGGGAGGCGCCCGCGTCCGAGCGGGCGCGAGAGCGGACAGCGCTCGGCCATGCCGGCTAGGTCCATATTGGCTCCATAGGCGAAGTAAAGCGGCATGGGAGCAAACTTCTATCGGTTGACGCCGCCGCCGTAAACTTCGGCTCTGGCGCGAATGCCGAAGGTGATATATCGCATGATCGGCATGGAAGGGTGGCCGAGTGGTTTAAGGCAGCGGTCTTGAAAACCGCCGTGGGGGAAACTCCACCGTGGGTTCGAAATCCCACCCCTTCCGCCAGTTCAAGGTTTATGGTCGTTTTGGGTGTGTGCATGGGGCGCGGAATTGATTGATCCGGCATTGGCCAGACAGCGCTGGCCCTATCTGTGATGGTCTAGCATTTTTGGCAAGCCCGAATCCACCGTCGGCGCGGTCTGACCGGGGGCGGGGCGGGCCAACTCTTCGCCGAACGCTTTGTCTCGCCGCCGCTGTGCCCAGAGCAGACCTTGCTCATTCGCTCGGTGCGGCGGATGCGCTCATCCTTCAGAATACGCCGGCCTCGAGACCCGCGGCCATCAGCGTTCCCAACTCCCGGCACTGCGCGACGAATTCCTCCCGCCAGGCGCCCCGGAAGATCAGCGGCTCCTGGATTTTGCGCCAGCGCAGCCCGGTGACGATCGTCTCGACGCCGCGTTTGGCTCCCGTGCCGTCGTTTCCGGCGCGGATGTAGAATGCGTAGGGCATCCCCTCGGTCCGCCCGAGACAAGGGCAATAGCAGCGGTCGAAGAAGTCTTTCAGCGCTCCGCTCATATAGCCGAGGTTCTCGGTCGCGCCGAGGATGATCGCGTCCGCCGACAGGACCTCCGCCGGCGTCGTCGCGAAGGGACCGAGCGCCGTGACCTCGACTCCCTCGATCTCCGGCGACCGCGCCCCCGCGATCAACGCATCGCGCAATCGCTCGGTGTTGGGCGACGGAGCATGGGCGACGATGAGCAGGCGCTTGCCGGTCATTGACGTTTTCCTTTCGCGTCCGGCGATTGGCCTTCGATATGAAAGCGCTTTCGGCGCGAGTGAAGCCGATCTCGCCTTTAGGCGCGGAAGCGAGCGCCCGACGGATCGTAAAAGGGCGCCAGGGACGCGCTCGCGCGGACGCGTTCTCCCGCCACGTCGAGTTCGTAATTTCCGCCAAGGACGAAAGCGCGGTCGACGCCCGCCGGATTGCGCACATAGCCATAGCCGAGCGGTTTGCCGACGGAGTAGCCGAAGCCGCCGCTGGTGAGCCAACCGACGCGCTCGCCATCGCGGTAGATCGTCTCGCGGCCGAGCAGCGTGACTTCGGGGTCTTCGACCGCGAAGCCGGCCAGGAGGCGCGGCAACAGCGCCGCCGTTCACGAGCGCGTCGCGCCCTTGAAAGGGCAGGCCGGATTTGAGCTTGACCGCCCAGCCAAGCCCCGCCATCGGCGGCGTGTGATCCGGCCCGATGTCGGCGCCCCAGGCGCGGTAGCCCTTTTCCAGACGCAGCGATTCAATCGCGCGGTAGCCGGCGTTGGCGAGGCCGAACGGCGCGCCGGCCTCGCTCAGCCGA
Organism: uncultured Alphaproteobacteria bacterium; assembly: GCA_963710695.1. Taxonomy (GTDB): domain Bacteria; phylum Pseudomonadota; class Alphaproteobacteria; order Rhizobiales; family Beijerinckiaceae; genus Methylocystis. Next base: position 71,262 of record CAVQBO010000038.1, read on the forward strand.
TCATGGACCGCGACCGCGAATTCGACGGGAATGTGCAGCTCCCAGCCGAGTTCGCCGACATAGGTGACGCGGATCGCCAGAACCGGGGCGCCGGCCAGGCGGATCTCGCGCGCCGTCATGAAAGGGAAGGCCGCGTTGCGAAAGATCGTCGTCGCAGCAGGATTGCAATATGTCGCGCGCGCGCGGCCCCATCAGCGCGAGCACGCAGTTGGCTGAGGTCACGTCCACCAGCGTCGCGTCCATCTTCTCGGGGATCGATCGCCTGATCCAATCGAAATCATGGGTCGCGAAGCCCGTGCCGGTGACGATGTAATAACGGTCGCGGTCGATCCGCGTGACGGTCAGATCGCATTCGATCCCGCCCTTATGGTTCAGCATTTGCGTGTAGATCACGCTGCCCGGAGGCTTCGCGACATTGTTGGCGGCGATCCAGGACAGCGCGCTTTCCGCGTCGCGCCCGACCAGCATCGCCTTGGCGAAGCTCGTCTGATCGAACAGCGCGGCGGCTGTCCCGGCAGGCGCGATGCTCGCGTCCCACCGCCTCGAACCACCCCGGCCGCGTGAAGGAATAGCGATCTTCCGGCGTTTCTCCCGCGGCGGCGTCCGCGAACCAGTTGGGCCGCTCGAACCCCATTTTTTCGCCAAAGCAGGCGCCCGCGGCCTTCAGGCGTTCGTAGAGCGGCGAGCGCCGCAGCGGCCGGCCGGATTGATATTCCTCCGCCGGCCAGGCGATGGAGTAATGCCGCGCATAGGCTTCCAGCGTGCGCGCGCGCACCCAGTTCGGGTCCTTGTGGCCCGCGCCGAAGCGGCGAATATCCACCGGCCACAGATCGTAAGGCGGCTCGCCGTCGGCGACCCATTCGGCGAGCGCCATGCCGGCGCCGCCCGCCGAGGCGATGCCGAAGGCGTTGAAGCCGGCGCCGACGAAGAAATTTCGCACCTCCGGCGCCTCGCCGATCATCCAATTGCCATCCGGCGTGAAGCTCTCCAGGCCGTTGATCATCTGCTTGATGCCGGCCGAGGCCAGCGCCGGAACGCGCCCCAGCGCGAGGTTCATGATCGGCTCGAAATGATCCCAATCGTCGGACAAAAGGCGAAAGGCGAAATCCTCGGGGACGGCGGGAGCGCTCCAGGGAATGGGGTTCGGCTCATAGCCGCCCATGACGAGGCCGCCGACTTCCTCCTTGTAATAGGTGAGGCGATCCGGGATCGCGCAGCGTCGGCAGATCGCCGGTCACGCCGTCGATGCGCTCGGTCACGAGATATTGGTGATGCACCGCCGCCAGGGGAACCGTGACGCCGGCGCGCGCGGCGAGGCGCTGGGTCCATAGCCCGCAGCACAGAACCACTTTCTCGCAAGCGATTGGCCCCTTATCCGTGACGATTCCCTTGACGCGCCCGTCCTCGACCACGACCTCGGAAACGGCGACGTTTTCCGCGAAGCGCGCGCCGGCGAGCCGCGCGCCCTTGGCGAGCGCCTGGGTGATGTCGGAAGGATTCGCTTGCCCGTCGGTCGGCAGGAAAGCCGCGCCGACGACATCGTCGACATTCATCAGCGGCCACAGCGCTTGCGCCTCCTTGGGGCTCAGAAGCTGCATGTCGAGCCCGAAACTGCGCGCGGTCGTCGCCTGCCGCTTCACCTCGATCCAGCGGTCGGCGTTGCAGGCGAGGCGCAGCCCGCCATTGCGCTTCCAGCCGGTCGCGTAACCGGTCTCCGCTTCAAGCTTCTCATAGAGTTCGACCGAATAGCCCAGCAGCCGGGTGATATTCGCGCTGGTGCGCAATTGGCCGACGAGACCGGCGGCGTGCCAGGTCGAGCCGGATGTGAGCTGATGACGCTCCAACAGCAGCACTTCCACGCCGCGCTTGGCGAGGTGATAGGCGACGGAGCAGCCGATGATGCCGCCGCCGACGACAATGATCTGCGCGCCGCGGGGAAGTTCGGTCATGCTCGCTCCATCTGCTGGAATGCCGTCCAGGCGGCGTCGAAGCGCCGCAGATTTTCGTCCGTATAGGCGACATAGTCGAAATCGATCGTCGACCTTTGCTCCGACACCATGCTCCACATCGCCTCGCGCAGCAGCGACGCGCAGAGCATGGCGTGAAATTTTCGGCGCAATGCGTCGGTGACCGGCGCCTCGAAATAGGCCGATAGCATCGCGTCATTGTCGCCCGCGTCGAAACCATTGTTCGAGGAAAGGCCGCCGAGATCGAACAAGGGCGTGTTCCAGCCCGCGTAATCCCAATCGACCAGCCACAGACGCTGGCCGTCGTCGATGAAATTGGCGGCGAGCAGATCATTATGGGCGAAGACGAGATCAATCGGCCCGACCGCCCGCTCCAGCGCCTCGGCGGCGGCGAGAAAAAGCGGCAGTCGCGCGGTCATGCGGCTTTGATCCTCGACCAGCGTATGCGCGTAATCGCGGATGATGTGGAAGACGTTGAAGGCGAGCGTCGGACCGCGCAGATGCCTGGCGATTTCGCGATGGACGCGCTTGACCAAGGCGACGCAACGGTCGCGGTCGGCGCGCGCATCGTCGGGGCGGTAGCTGTGTCCGGCGATATAGTCGAGCACGAGGACGGAGGGCGCGGCATAGAGCACCTTTGGCGAAATTCCCGCCTCGCCCGCCGCCCGCGTCGCCGCGAGCTCGTTGAAGCGCATCACCCCATGTACCGGGATATCGCCGCCAAACCGCACGACGGCGCGGCGCTCCGCATCCGTCACGAGATAATTCTTATTGGTGATGCCGCCGAGCAAGGGCTGGATATCTATGCCGCCGTTCCAGATCGGAAGGGCCCGTATGACTGTCTCGGGATCGGATGCGCTCAAGGCCATGAGGCTCGCCTCCTCGGAGAGACAGCGCAGACTATAGCGGGGCGGGGGGATTCGCCAGAGGGGGTCTATCGAAAATGCGCTTTGGGGAGCGGCGTCCCGCAATCGACCAGCGGCGCGCGCCGCAAGCCGTGACATGGCCGCGCGTCGTGAATTAGCTTTATAGAGCCGCGCCTTTCCTCGCCCCACAGGCCATGCCCATGTATGCGACAGCAATTCGCGGAACCCGCTACACATTCCCCGACCTGAAATCATTGATGGCGAAAGCGACGCCCTTGCGGTCCGGCGATTGCCTCGCGGGCGTCGCGGCCGCAAGCGCCGCCGAGCGCGTCGCCGCGCAAATGACGCTCGCGGATTTGCCGCTGTCGACCTTTTTACGCGAGGCGCTCGTGCCGTACGAGGAAGACGAGGTGACGCGGGCGATCGTCGATGGCCACGACGCGGCCGCCTTCGCGCCCGTCGCCAGCCTCACGGTTGGTGAATTGCGGGACTGGCTGCTCTCGGACGCCGCGACCGACGAAACGCTCGCCGCCTTGGCGCCGGGGCTGACGCCGGAAATGGTCGCCGCGGTCGCCAAGATTTCGCGCAACCAGGATCTGATGGCGATCGCCGCGAAACGCCGCGTGGTGACGCGGTTTCGCGACACCTTGGGGCTTCCCGGACGCCTCTCCTCGCGCATTCAGCCGAACCATCCGACCGACGATCCCAAGGGCATCCTCGCGAGCGCGATTGACGGCCTGCTGCTCGGCAATGGCGACGCGGTGATCGGGATCAATCCGGCCTCCGACGATCCGCAGCGATGCCACGAGCTTTTGCGGCTTATCGATGAATTGCGCGAGACGCTGGGCATACCGACGCAATCCTGCGTGCTGGCTCACGTGACGACGACGCTTCAACTGATGCGGCGCGGCGCGCCGGTCGACCTCGTGTTCCAATCGATCGCTGGAACGCAAAGCGCCAATCGCGCCTTTGGCGTCGATCTCGCGCTGCTGCGCGAGGCCAATGAAGCGGCGCTGGCGCTGCGGCGCGGAACCATCGGCGACAATGTGATGTATTTCGAAACCGGCCAGGGCAGCGCGCTGTCGGCGGGCGCGCATCACGGCTGCGATCAGCAGACGCTGGAAGCCCGCGCTTATGGCGTCGCGCGGCTGTTCAAGCCGTTGCTGGTCAATACCGTCGTCGGCTTCATCGGCCCGGAATATCTCTTCGATGGCAAGCAGATCATCAGAGCCGGCCTAGAGGATCATTTTTGCGGCAAGCTGCTGGGCCTGCCCATGGGATGCGACGCTTGCTACACAAATCACGCCGAGGCCGATCAGAACGACATCGACGATCTCTTGACTCTGCTCGCCGTCGCCGGCGTCAATTATGTCATGGGCGTTCCCGGCGCGGACGACATCATGCTCAATTACCAGAGCACGTCCTATCATGACGTGCTCGCGGTTCGCCGCATGTTGGGATTGGCGCCGGCGCCGGAATTCGCGCAATGGCTCGAGAGCATGGGCGCGATGGACGAGCACGGTTCGCCAAAACCCCAGGCGCTGCCCGCCGCCGTCCTGCCGCTGCTCGCAAAGGCGTGAACGATGACCGAGAATCTCCCCGAGACCCGCGACAAACTGGCGAGTTTGCGCGCCGCGACGCCGGCGCGCATTTTTCTGCCGCGCGCCGGCCTGGCGTTGAGGACACATGCCAATCTGCAATTTCAACTCGATCACGCCGAAGCCCGCGACGCCGTTCACGAGCGCCTCGACGTTGAGACGCTTATCGAGGCGCTGCGGTCGCGCGGTCTCGAAGTCCTTCGCCTCGCCAGCGCCGCGCCGGATCGCCGAACTTATCTGCTGCGCCCCGATCTTGGCCGCGAACTCGATGAAGCGTCGCGCGCGCGTCTCGCGAGTTCGGCTGGCGATTACGACATTGTCTTCGTTATCGCCGACGGTCTTTCGGCGCGCGCCATCTCCTCCCATGCGATTGCTTTGCTGGACGAAGCGCTGCCGGCGTTTCAACAGGGTTCATGGAAGCTCGCGCCCGTCGTCGTTGTCGAACAGGGCCGCGTCGCGATCGGCGACGAAATCGGCGAAATTCTCGGCGCTAAGCTTGTCGCCGTGCTGATCGGCGAACGTCCCGGTCTTTCCTCTCCCGATAGTCTCGGCGTCTATCTCACCTTCGCGCCCCGCGTCGGCCGCAACGACGCCGAGCGCAATTGCCTATCCAATATTCGCTCGCAGGGAATGTCCTATTCGGAAGCCGCGCAAAGATTATTCTATCTATGCGGCGAGGCGCGTCGGCGGAATCTGACGGGCGTCGAATTGAAAGACGAGACGCCTCTCGCGAGGCGCGACGACCAATCGCCACGACTGGGCGCCCCGGAACGATAAATTGATCGCGAAGGCGTCGCCACGCTTGGCCGCGGAGCCTCAACTCTTGAAGCGTAGCGACCGCGCGAGACCCCGCGCCGCGGATGGTTCCAAGCCGCGGCGTCATTCCGGGTCAACATCGAAGAGATTCAGGAACGCATCCTTGTTTTCCCTCAACCGCTCCAGATGCACCGCGGCGAGCTGCGCGAGGCGCCGATCGCCCGACGGCGTCATGATCACGAGCGATCGACGACGGTCGGATGGATCGGTCTTGCGCTTGACCAATTTGGCTTGAACGAGACGCGAGACCAGCTCCGCGGCGCTGTGATCGCGGATCATCAGTTGCTCGGCCAGTTCACCGACGCTGATGTGGTCGCCGGAGCGGAAGGTCTTGATGACGAGCAACGCCTGATACCATTGCATTGTCAAACCAAGGTCGGCCGCCGCCTGTTCGCTGAAGGCCAGGAACCGTCGCAACGCGAAGCGAAATCGAGCGAGAGCCTGCCAGTTCCTCTTGCGTCGGCTCCATATCGAGAGATTCTGGGCCTTCGTTGGTCGCGTTCGTCGAAATCGTCACAAACCCCCATAATGTCGTCCATGGCCATGTCGCGCCGCCGCGACCCGCGGCATCCAGGCCGTCTTCGAACAAGGGCGGCGCTCATCTTTCCGCCCGAAGCGCCGCTCGGCGCCTGTTCCCAGCCCGTTGAAACGCGCGAAGCGACCTGTATGAGGCGTTGGCCGCGATCATACCGCTAATCGACCGGCTTGCAACATATCGGCTGACGATCTATAAACATATCGCGTCACGATGGATATGCCGCTGTCGTGGCTGTTTCCTGAATGTGATGCCTGCTTGGGTTCGCGTTTCCGGCCGAAACCAAAAAACCTCGGGGCTGCCCTGTTCCAGAGGGATATTCGGCGCGGAAAGAGGAGGGCGCGAAGCGAGGCGATGGCGACGCCGGGCCGCGAAAAGCTCCGGCGTCGCCGTGAAGAACAAATTGTTCGCGCCTTTTCGGCGATCGAGCCATCGCCCAGCCGTTGCAACTCGATTGGAGGATGGGTCGATCGTTGCGCGCGGCGCCAGACAAAACAAGACAGTCCTTCGAGGCGAGGAGAGAAGCGATGAACGTAAGGTTCGTGGGCGCGCTGCTATTGGGGGTCGCCGGTTGCGCTGGGCAGGCGTGGGCGCATGGCGGCGTCAGCATCGATCAAGGCCAATGCATCATGAAGATTGGCCCGGATACGATGACCTTCACCGGCTATCAACCGCAGAAGTCGCGCGAGCAGTTTTGCGACGACATTCCCGACGTAGGTTCCACCATCATCGTACTCGACGCCCAACAGGACGAATTGCGCGACATGGCGCTGGAAATCCGCATTCTGCGCAATGTCGGCCAAAAGGACGATAGCGAGAATATGGATGCCAACACCGAAATTTACGTCGCTCCCAAGAAATACAAGACCGGCACTTTGAATTTCGACTATGACTTCAAGCAACAGGGCAACTTCATCGGTCTGGTGAAAGCCCGCAGCGACGACGGCACGAAGGAATATGTCTCGCGCTTTCCTTTCGCGGTCGGGGAAACGGCGAACAAGAACTTTTATACCGCCCTTGTTCTTGGCGTCGCCGGTCTCGTCGGTTTCGGCCTGTATTACAAGCACGCCTTCATCGACAAGAAGAAGCCCTCGGCGTAACGCGCGCCACTCCATCGACGAGGCAAATTCGCTATGAGCAGGCATAAATTCCGTGGCGCCGCGGCTGGGGTTCCAGCGGCGCTTCTTCTTCTCTTGTCGGCGACCGGCGCGGCTGAAGCCGAAGGCGACTCCGGTCCTGAGGCGATGAGAATCGGCGATATGTGCATGGTGATATTTGGCTATTAGACGCTGACCTTCGAAAAGGTTGGCAAAGTCGTCATCGACGCGGCGATCGAAGCCTCCGGCGCCGCTGACGACCACGACGCGGACGCGCAAGCCAGATGGAAAAGGCCCCACGACAAGAACACCGCCGGCCCAGCCGGAGCGCCCCCAACGTCCGCGCCGCGCGATGCGACCACCACGATCAAATGCCCCGCAATGCCCCGGAAGCAGCGGAATTGCTGTCCTCCCGCCGGACGAACCAAGGGTTTTGGCGCGAGGTCCGCCATTCTCAAATCGCTGTCGAGGGTGTGAATCAAAGCCGCCGCGTTTATTCGCCGCCAACCAGAAACCGAAAGAGCGTTCGACATGATTAAATTGAAATTCATCGCATTGGCGTTGTTCGCGACAATGCTCGCCGCGGCGCCCGCGAAGGCCTTTTGCTTATTTGCTTGCGAGCCGACCGCGGAAGACACGCGCAAGGTGTTCGAGAATCTCGTCAGGAAGAAGTTCGATCTCGACGCGAAGATTCAAACATTCGACGTGACGCGCTTTTGGCGACTCGACGTCGAAGGCGCCGGTCACGCCGGCGTCGAATATTTCTTTACGGCGAAGGTGGAGTTCCCCAAGGGCGCGAATCTCGATTGCAAGCCCGAGGGCGCGGAAAACACGGTGAAGGCCGATTGCTCCGCGAGCAGTTACTATTCGACCACCATTCAGAACAAAATGGTGAAGGAGCGCCAATATATCGAACCCGGCAAGGTGATCGAATTCAAGGACGAAACGCGCTTCGACCAGTCCGACAAAGGCTGGAAGGGGCAGGACGGGAATATCTACTGAGCCGCGCCGACGGCGTCGGCCGGTGGAAAATAAGCGGGAAATGTTGGTGGCCGCGGCTGACGTAAGTCTCAAAAGTCGGGGCCGAGGCAGGAACCAGGCCATGCATGTCAATGCGTCGGATCTCTACCTTCTCGTCGCGCTCGCCTGCGTCATAACGTTTTTGCGCGGCCCATTGTAGCGAGACCCAAATTAGGCGAGGCGATCATCTGTCCCTGCGCTCCGCCTATGACAGCAATAACAGGGATGCGTTAGGAGAAAAAAGTGGCAGCTAAAAGAGATACGGGCGCTTTATTGAAGCAAGTCGCCTGGGCCGTCGGCGCAATCGCGCTGGTCTTTACGGCAATTCACTTCGCGCCGATCATTTCGCACGGCGGCTGAGTTGGCGCGCTTGGGGCGCGAGATGACCTTCTCGCGCCCCAGCGACCAATTGCGCGCGCCGATCAAGCTTCCGGCGGCCGCTGCTCTTTTCCGCGACCAGCATCGTCAGCAGCATTTCGACGAGGCAGTCGCGCCGGTCTTGCCGTCGCGGCGATCCAGGCCGGCGGTTTTGAGCGCTTTTTGCCAGAAATCTTAACATAAGCATTATCACAAGGGATCGGTTAGCGCCGCTGACGGTCGCGCGAGCGCCGCGCTACACATTCGTGACGCGCTGTTCTATAGGAGAGCAAACTCGCGAACTCCAAAGGCCGCGCCGATGTTCGACTCCCTCAAAACCTTTCTCGGCGATCTCTCGCGCGGCGCGCCGCGCGAGACGCATTTCGAGGCGGCGGACTATCAGCTCGCCGCCGCCGCCCTGCTGGTTCATCTCGCCTCCGTCGACGGCGAGTTCGACGACAAAGAGCGCGCGCGCCTGCAAAGCATCGTCGAGACGCGCTTTGGCCTGGACAAGGCGCAGGCGCGCGAACTTATCGCCCATGCGGCGGAGAGCGAGCGCGACTCGGTGGACCTTTTCCGCTTCACCAGCGTGTTGAAGCGGATGCTGGACGAAGATGGCCGTCGTCAAGTCGTCGCCATGCTCTGGGACATGGCCTATGCCGACGGGACGATCCACGAGTTCGAGGAAAATGTCGTCTGGCGAGTCGCCGAACTACTCGGCGTTTCGTCGCGAGAGCGCGTGAACCTGAAGCGGGACGCTCGCGCGGAGGCCGAGGAGCTGGCCAAGGAGAGCCGTCGCCCGAGTCGCCGCCGCCGGGGCCCTGGTCGAAACCCTAAACCGAGGCGATTTACAGGAGCCGTTAATGAGTTCATCCACGAAACCGCGCAAGGCGACGATCGTCACCGGCGCGTCCGAGGGCATCGGCGCGGAACTTGCCCGCGTTTTCGCGGCCAAGGGGCATGAGGTCGTGTTGGTGGCGCGCCGGCGCGACCGGCTCGAAGCCTTAAGCGCGGAAATCGCCGCGACTGGCGCGCGAAAGCCGCTCGTGGTCGCGCTGGACCTTTGCGACGCCGGCGCCGCCGACGCTTTGGAGCAGGCGTTGCGCGAGGCCGGACTCACAGTGGAAATTCTGGTCAATAACGCGGGCTTCGGGCTCATCGGTCCCGCCATCGGGCTGGGCGCCGTCGAGCAACTGGCGATGGTCGATCTCAATGTGCGGGCGCTGACCGAGCTGACGCTGCGATTTCAAAGGGATATCGCGGCGGCGCGGGGGGCTGTTCTCAACGTCGCGTCGATCGCCGCCTTCATGCCGGGGCCGAATTTCGCGGTCTATTACGCCACCAAGGCCTATGTGCGCTCCTTCAGCGAGGCGCTCGCGCAGGAGATGGCGCCGCTGGGCGTGAAGGTGTCATGCCTTTGTCCCGGACCGGTGGAGACGGGCTTCCAGGCGCGCGCGGGATTCGGATTTACGGGAGCGATGTCGTCGATGAAGCCGGCGCTTGTTCCGGCTTCCGAGGTCGCGCGGCAGGGCTACGAAGGGCTGATGGCCGGGCGGGGCGTCGTCGTGCCCGGAGTGATGAACAAGATCATGCTGATCTTCGTCCGCCTGACGCCGCGCGCGCTGCTGATGCCGATGCTCGCCTATGCGCAAGGGGGCCGCTGACGAGGGCACAAAAAAAGCGGCGCCTCTCGCGGGGCGCCGCTTTTTCGATTCGGGGCTTTGGCCGGCTTTAAACTTCCGCCGACTTGACCTTGAGCACCTGGCGGCCGCGATACATGCCGGTCTTGAGGTCGATGTGATGCGGGCGGCGCAGCTCGCCGGAATCCTTGTCCTCGACATAGGTCGGCGCCTTGAGCGCGTCGGCGGAACGGCGGAACCCGCGCTTCATTGGCGAGGTTTTTCTTTTCGGAACGGCCATTTATCTCATTCTCCGGGAGGCGCTTCGCCCCCAAGGGCGTAAGCGGCGAAAACTCATGCTGGGCGCATACAACATATTTGGCGGCGTGGCTAGCCTTGGCTACGCTCAGAGGAGGTGATTAGGATGCGGGCGCGGCGGCGTTTCCGGGAGTTGAGTTGGGTTATGGTTGCAAAGGTTCCCGGATTGCTGACTGTCGGAGTTATGCTCCTGTCGAGCCTCGCGCTGGCTCAGGAGAAGGAAGCCGGCTCCGCCGTGGATTCCGAGCACATCTTCGGCTTCACGGAGGGGGCCGATATCGGCGACAAAGGCGAAAGCGAGCTGGAAAGCATCACCATCGGACGTTTGGGCAAGCAGGGCGATTTCGCGAATCTGACCAACGAAACATCCTACCGCTACGGCGTCGAGCAATCTTTCCGGGCGTCGGTGGGAATACTGACTGATTATTACAGTGTCCACGACACGCCGGGGTATCTGGACCGGACGGGATTGCGACAGAGCGGATTGACCAGCGAATTCCGGTGGCAATTCTCCGAGCACGACACCGCCCCTATTGGGCTAACCTTGTCGCTTGCGCCGACTTGGCGGCGCGTCAACGATCCGACGCCGGGACAGGGGCAGGCCTATACGCTGCCGGTTAGTTTGCTGGCCGATCACACGTTTATCCGAAACCAGCTTTACGCCGCCGTCAATGTCACCGTCGCCCCAACGTTCAGCTCTGTCGCGGGAGTGTGGCAAAGCACTCAGCCGTTCGAACTCTCGGCCGCGCTCGCCGGGGCGCTGGGCGATCGGATTTTTGTTGGCGGCGAAGTTCGTTGGGCCGCGCGAAACCTGACCGCGCCGTTCGGCGACAGCGCCTTCTATATCGGTCCAAGTCTCTACGTAAAGCTCCAGGAGAACCTGACCGTCAAGGCGGCGTGGTCCGCGCAAGTCCCCGAATTGTTCACCGGCCGCATGAATCTCGCGACCTACGAGCGCCACCAGCTCCTCTTGCAATTCGCTTACGGCTTTTGAGCGATCCGCTCATCCCCGCGTCTGCTCCTTCAGCCAGGCTTGCCACTGCTCCTGCGTGCCGTGAAAGGTGTTCTGGTCGACGGAGCCAGGAATGCCCGGCACGCTGCCGTCGGAGCGATATTGCCAAAAAGTCCATTTGCGGTCGCCGTAGCGCACGGTCGGGTGATATTTGGTCGAGCGCACCCAGATCGGATATTCCGCCAGCGCGTTCGAGTGCAGGATCGACTGATAGAAATCGACCGAGGAATAAATGATCGGCTTCTTGCCGTAATGACGCTCCATTTCCTCGAGCATCTTGCGCATGTCGGCGAGCACTTCCTCGCGGTATAGCGTGCGCTTGCAGGTTCTGGAGGTTGGCGTCGCCTCGACGTCCAGAACTGGCGGCAGCGCGTCCGCCTCCACCGGCACGACGCTCTCGAAATTGCCGATTTCCTCATGCGGCTGGCGGCACCAATAGACGAAATGATAGGCGCCGCGCGGAATCCCGGCGGCCTTGGCGGCGGCCCAGTTGCGCAGGAACTTCGAGTCCGCGGCGTCGCCGCCCTCGGTCGCCTTGATAAAGGCGAAGGCGACGCCCGCGTCCTTGGCCGCCTCCCAATCGATGTTGCCCTGATATTTGGAAACGTCGACGCCATGAACGTCATATTCGGCGCTGCGGGTCGCGGGATATTGGCGCAGATCGGACTCCGGCACCGCATAGGCCAGGAAGTCCGGGTCTTTTTTCGCGTGCGTCAGCGGCGCGCTGGTCGAAAATCTCGCCGCGCGCTGGCTGTAGGAGGGGTCGAGCCCCCCGCCGCAACCGGCCAGGAAGGAGGAGAGGAGAAGCAACGCGGCCGTCGCGGCGCGAATGCGTGCGGGGAACACTAAAGCGTACATTGCATCAAATTACCCCCTAAGCGGTAACGGAACGTTAATGCGCGGGCGACGGCCACCGTGGCTCAAAAAAGATGGAACCAAAAAGTGGCGATAGAAAGAAACGCGCCATAGCCTACCACATCCGTCACGGTCGTGACAAAGGCCGAGGAGGAGACCGCCGGGTCGATCTTCCAGCGGTCGAGCGTAAGCGGCACGAGAATGCCGCCGAGCGCCCCGGCAATAAGATTGGTGAACATGGCGAGCGCCATCACCGGCGCTATGCCGATGTTTTGAAACCAGTTCGCGGCCACGACGCCGGTGATGAGGCCAAACCCCAAGCCGTTCACCGCTCCCGCCGCCAGTTCGCGCAGGACCACGCGCGTCGCGTTGGAGCGCGACAATTCGCGGGTCGCCAGCGCGCGCACCGCCACGGTCATGGTTTGCGTGGCCGAATTGCCGCCCTGGCTGGCGACGATGGGCGCCAGCACGGCGAGCGCCACCATCTGCTGCAATTGGCTTTCGAACAGCCACAAAACCGAGGAAGCGACGATCGCGGTTCCCAGATTGACCAAGAGCCACAGAAAGCGGCTCTTGGCGGTCTGCCAGAAGTCGTCGGAAAGCTCTTCCTCCGGATTGACGCCGCCGAGCGCCTTGATCTCCTCGGAGGCCGCTTCCTGCAGCACGTCGACGATATCGTCGATGGTGATGACGCCGACCAGCCTTTCCGCGTCGTCGACGACCGGAACCGAGACGAGATTGTAACGCTCGAACATCCGCGCGACTTCGGCGCTTTCCTCTGTCGCGGTCACGCGGCGGCGATCCGCCTGCATGATTTCGTCGACCCGTCGGTTTGGCCGGGCGCGCACCAGCGCGTCGAGAAACACCGTGCCGAGCAGGCGATAGCCAGGATCGACGACGAAAACCTCGAAAAAACTGTCGGGCAGAATATCGGGGTCGGTTTCCCGGAAGAAATCGAGCACTTGACCCGCCGTCCAGAAGGTCGGGATGGCGATCAGCGTCGTCTGCATCAACCGGCCGGCGCTGTCCTCGGGGTAGTTCAGCGAGCGGCGCAGCACCACGCGCTCGTGCGCCGGCAGCGCCTCCAAAACCTCGGCTTGCTCGTCGGGCTCGAGCGTCTCCAGAATGGCTACGGCGTCGTCGCTCTCCAGATCGCGCACGCCCTCGACGAGCGTCTCGACCGGAAGTTCCTCCAGAATATCCTCGCGGGTCGTTTCGCCGACCTCGGTGAGCGCGGCGAAATCGAAGTCCGCGCCCATCAGCTCGATCAGCTTGGGCCGCGTTTCGTGATCGAGCAATTCCAGCAGCGCGCCGACATCGGCTTCGTGCAGCGCGCCAACGAGGTCGTGCGCGCGCGCGGCGTCGCCGCCGGCGACGGCCTCTTCGACGCTCGCCACGAAATCCGTGCGAGGCTCGCCGGCCTCGTCGCGAAAAATCTCGGGACTGGTCTCCAATTCTTCACGATCGAGGGCCATATCGGAATCCGTCTGCCGTCCGCACGGGTGCATAACCCGCTCTAGCCCGAACTCAAAACAGTAAAGCACGCTGATGTCGTCCAATCGGATTTGTTTTCTCTCGATCCTCGCCGCTCTCGTCGCCATGCCGGGCGCCGCCGCGCCGCTCGCCTCGTGCGGGCCTGAGAAACTGGGCACGTCGCGGGAAATCGCCGTTGATGGCGGCGAGGGCTTGGCGCTCGGTCTGCAAAGCTATCCGCGCACGCTGGCGCTTGCCGATCACGAGGTGGTGCTGACCTTCGACGACGGCCCCGCGCAGCCGACGACGCCGCTCGTGTTGAGCGCGCTCAAGGAGCAATGCGTCCGAGCCACCTTTTTCATCATCGGCAATAACGCGAGCGCCGATCCGGCCTTGGTGAAACGCGAGGTGGAGGAGGGGCATAGCGTCGGCTATCACTCCAACAGCCACCCGGCGCGCACGCTGCGGCTGATGTCGCCGGAGGCGGCCAAGGCCGACATAGAGGCGGGAATCGCCGCCGTCGACAAGGCCGCGTATGGCGACGCTTCGGGAAAGCCGCGCACGCCGTTCTTCCGCTTTCCCGGCTTCGCCGATTCGCCCGCGCTGCTCGACTATCTGCGCGGGCGCGGCATGACGGTGTTCGGCTCGGATCTCTGGGCGTCTGACTGGCGGACGATGACGCCGCAAGCCGAACTCGATTTGGTGATGGGCCGGCTGGAACAGGCCGGCAAGGGAATCATCCTGTTCCATGACTCCAAGGCCAGCACCGCCAAAATGCTCCCCGATTTCCTGCGCGCGCTGAAAGCCAAGGGGTTCAAGGTCGTGCACATGGTCGCCGGCGCCGGCCCGACGCCGGTGGAGAAAGCGGGGCCGGATTGGAAATCCACCACCGAGCCGATCATCGCCAAAACGCTGGGCGGGAAGGGGCCGGCGAGCGAGCATGGGACGGGGGCCGGAGGCGCGGTGAGGGCGGATCGATTTGCGGCGGATCAACAAGTGGCGCTTGTCACTGTTCGCGACCGCCCACCGCTTCATGTTCGCGAAGCCGCATATTGCTTTCAGTGGTCCGTGCGCTAGCTCCAAGGAGGTGATTTTTTGGAGTGGGGAAGTCGACATGGACAAGAAGATCGTAGGCCTTTTGGGCGCAATCTCCTCGGTTGCGGCGATGACCGCGGTGCAAGCGGCGCCGTGCCGGACGCAACCGAAATCTCGACCGCGCGGACTTACGCGGAGTTGCTGCAGCCAATCCCAAACGCAGTCGCCCTATTGCAGGCTGCTCGGGCGGCGGATGCCGAGCGCGCAAAAACGGAAACCGGGCAGGACCAAAACGTGCAGTTGGCGTGGCATCATCACCACCATCATCATCATCACCGGTGGTATCCACCACCACCACCATCATCATCACCGGTGGTATCACCACCACCACCATCACCACTATTACTGATAGCATTTCCGTTGATGACGGCGAGTTCGCAAACTTAGGGTTGATGCGATCACACCGACAATGGCTCGATTAGCAATAGGCCCTAGCGCTTTTTTATAAGCGCTAGGATCGACGGCGGGCTCTAGGGAAGTTTCTTCGCCGCGCCATGAAGGCGGCGGTAAGTGGCGTCGAATACCGTGTTCGACGCCGAAGTCCATTGGCTGTCCGCGCCCAGATTGTCTCTGCTCTCGTGGATGCGCAGAGACTGCAATTCTCGCTCGGCTGCCTCCTCCTCACCCATTTCAACGAGTTCGAAGTCGGAATCCGCCGGAATCGCAATGAACTGCGCCATCGGCTCTCCCGGTCTGAAGATATGCGTGCGGCCTTCCGCCGGCGACTTGAAGACCATAAAGGACATCATTGGCCACCAGTTCCTCAAAAGCGCCGGCACGGCGATCGGAACGGTGTCGGTCGGGTCGGTGTAAAAGCGCGGATGAGGTTCGATCTTGA
Source organism: uncultured Alphaproteobacteria bacterium (assembly GCA_963710695.1). Lineage (GTDB taxonomy): Bacteria > Pseudomonadota > Alphaproteobacteria > Rhizobiales > Beijerinckiaceae > Methylocystis. The sequence goes on from CAVQBO010000038.1 coordinate 86,728, forward strand.
TCGCCAGACCCGCTTCCACCTTCAAGTCGAGAAGCAACTGATATGTATAGAACTGCTCGCCGAAAGTCCTGAACGGCGGCCACAACCGACCATCCTCGGGAGCTGGTCCGAAATCGCCCTCGAACACAAGGCTTCCCTCCCTCGTGCTGACGCGCAGTTCGTTGTCATAGGGGTAGAATATTTCGACACCATATTGCGCGGCCTCCGAGAATGGCACGCAATGCCATGCATATTCGTGGGAACCGTCGGCGCGAGGCTCGGGCTTTCCAGCCCATCCGGGGATTTGGAGTTTGGTTCGGCGCGGACGCAGCCTCTCCTCGATCATTCGATATTTGATGGTGTGCATGGGCGCTCCACAAAAGCCGCGACCGCTGTTGATCCATCACATTAAGTGGTTCGACGAAAATTCGAATCCAAAAATTCTCGCTCTCGGATTGTCGCGGCTTCCTCCACCGTTTCCGGCAAAGGCGCCAGCTCTGGCTTGAAATTGGTGCGGTCGAGAGGACTCGAACCTCCACTGGTTGCCCAACTAGCACCTCAAGCTAGCGCGTCTACCAATTCCGCCACGACCGCAAGGGCGCTTCGCGAAGCGCCGGCGGCTCAGCGTCTAACAAATCGGCTCCACAATGACAAGCCGCTGTTTCGCCGTTCGCCGCTATTGCGCGAGTTGCGCCGGATAGCCCGCGTCGGTGATCGCCTTGGCGATGGCGGCGGGGTCTTTTGGAGCGGGCGTAACGGTGACCTTGCCGGTGGCGAGATCCGCGTTGACCTCGGCGCCCGGCTGCGCCGCCTGCACGGCCTTGGTGACATGCTTCACGCAATTGCCGCAGGTCATTTCCTTCACGTCGAAAACCGTGCTCATCTTGTTCTCCTCTGGTGGCGGCATGGGCGCGGGCCGCGCCGCCGCGGCCGAAACATTCGGCGGCTCGAATCGGCGTAGCCGCAGCGCATTGGTCAACACGAAAACGCTCGACAGCGCCATGGCGCCGGCGCCAAGCATCGGCGACAGCAGCGTTCCATTAACGGGATACAGCGCGCCGGCGGCGACCGGGATCAACACCACATTATAGGCGAACGCCCAAAAGAGGTTTTGCGCGATGTTGCGCATCGTGGCGCGCGAGAGCGCCAGCGCCGCCGGAACCTTGGCGAGGTCGCCCGACATCAGCACCACATCCGCCGCCTCGATGGCGACATCGGTCCCCGTGCCGATGGCGATGCCGGCGTCGGCGGCGGCCAGCGCGGGCGCGTCATTGACGCCGTCTCCGACGAAAGCGATTTTTTGCGCGCCCTTGAGCCGCTCCAGCGCCGCGACCTTGCCGCCCGGCAATACGCCGGCGATCACCTCGTCGACGCCTGCTTGCGCGGCGATGGCGCGCGCGGAGGACTCCGTGTCGCCGGTGATCATCGCGGTCTTGACGCCCATGCCATGTAGCGCGTTGATCGCGGCCGCGCTTGTCGGCTTGATCGCGTCGGCGACGCTCAGCGACGCCGCCAGCCGACCGTCGACAGCGGTGAACAGCGGCGTCTTGCCCTCGCCGGCGAGCCGCGCCGACTCTCGCGCGAAGGCGCTCACGTCGAGGCCCAGCGAGACCATATAGCGCTGCGCGCCGACGGCGATTTTTTTGCCCTCCACCAGCCCGCTCGCGCCCATGCCGGGAACCGAGGCGAAGTCCGCGCATGGGGCAGGGGCCAGTCCGCGCGCCCGCGCGCCTTCGACCAGCGCCCGCGCGACCGGGTGCTCGGACAGCGCCTCGACGCTCGCGGCAAGCCGAAGCGCGTCGTTCGCGTCGAAACCCGGCGCGGCGATAAGATCGGTCAGTCTCGGCTTGCCGACCGTAAGCGTGCCGGTCTTGTCGAAGGCGATCAAGGTCACGTCGCGCAACGTCTGCAGCGCCTCGCCCTTGCGAAACAGCACGCCAAGCTCCGCCGCTCGGCCCGTGCCGGTCATGATCGCGGCGGGCGTCGCGAGGCCCATCGCGCAGGGACAGGCGATGATGAGCACGCTCACGGCATTGACCAGCGCGAAGGTGAGCCGCGGCTCGGGCCCGATCAGCATCCACACCGCGAAGGTCAGCAAGGCGACGCCCAGCACGACTGGCACGAAGACGCCCGTGACGCGATCGACCAGCGCCTGAATCGGCAATTTCGCGCCTTGCGCCTGCTCGACCATGCGGATCACGCCGGCCAAAAAAGTGTCGGCGCCGACGCGGGTCGCGCGGAAAGCGAAGGAGCCGGTCGTATTGACGGTCGCGCCAGTGACGGCCGCGCCCTCGGATTTCTTGACCGGCGCCGGCTCGCCCGTGATCATCGATTCGTCGACGTAGGATTCGCCGCGCATGACCACGCCGTCGGTCGGGATTTTTTCGCCGGGCCGCACCAGCACGATGTCGCCGACGCTGACTTCCTCGGTCGCTATGTCGAGCGCCGCCCCATCGCGTTCGACATGGGCGAGGCGCGGCTGCAATTTCGCCAGCGTTCGGATCGCGTCGGAGGCGCGGCCCTTGGCGCGCGCTTCGAGAAACCGCCCGAACAGGATCAGCGTGACGATGACGCAGGCGGATTCGTAATAGACATTCGCCGCGCCGGCGGGCAGCAGCGCCGGCGCGAAGGTGGCGACGACGGAATAGAGATAGGCGCTGCTCGTGCCGGTCGCGACCAGCGAATTCATGTCGGGCGTTCCGCGCGCCAGAGCGGCGAATCCCTTGGTGTAGAAGGCGCGGCCGGGGCCGGCGAGCAGCAGGCTCGTCAGGACGAACGAAATATATTGCACGGCGTCATGGCCGATGTGCGCCATGATCCATTCGTGCATGGCGGGGATCATATGACCGCCCATTTCCAGCACGAACACCGGCGCGGTCAAAACGGCGGCGGCGATCAGCCGGCGCGACAGCGCTCGGGATTCCTCCACGCGCGAGTCCCGCTCGCTGGCGCCCGCGACCTCGGCGGGCTCATAACCGGCCTCGGTGATGGCGTGGCGGAGATTCTCGATGGTCGCCGGCCCCTTGAGCACGCGCACGCTGGCGCGTTCGGTCGCGAGATTGACGCTCGCCGACAGCACGCCGGGCGTCGCCAGCAGCGCTTTTTCGACATGGGCGACGCAAGACGCGCAGGTCATGCCGCGCACGCCCAGCTCCAGCGTCTCAACGACGGGCTCATAGCCGGCGTCGGTCACCGCTTGCGCGATCTTCTCCACTTGCGCGTCCGGCGATAGCGCCACATCGACCCGCTCGGCGGCGAGATTGACGTTAGCGGAGCGGACGCCCTCGGTCGCCAGCAGCGCTTTTTCGACATGGGCGACGCAGGAGGCGCAGCTCATGCCGCGCACCTCGAAGGCGAGGGGCGTCGTAACGGGGGAGTTCTTCGCGGATTCCAACATGGATCAACTCTACTCCCGCGGCGCCATCACAGCCAGCGCGGCGTTCGCGCGCGAAAACGCTCGAACGCCTCCCCGAATTTCTCGCGCAAATGCCGCTCCTCCGGCTCGATCGCCAGCTTTGTCAGCGCGAAGAACAGCACCGGAATCAGCAAGACTATGGCGGGCGAGCGCAGCAGCAGGCCAGCGCCAAGCGTCAGCGCCAGTTCCGAGACGTAAATCGGGTTGCGCGAATAGCGATAGGGGCCGCTGGTGACGAGCGCCGCGACGGCGCGATGCGGCAAGATCGTGGTGTCATGCCGCCGCAGCGTAAGCGCGCACCAGACGTCGTTGGCGAGCCCCAGCGCAATCAGCGCGGTCCCGGCGAGATGCGCGGGACCGGGCGGGATCCACGGCGCGGGCAGCCAATGATCGAGCATCCGCCCGCCGACAATGACGGCGATGAACAGCAGCTGGCGGCCAAGGGATATGGGAGGGTGGACGTTCGCCGTTGGTCGAGAAGGTCACGCGGGGCTCCTTGTGCGAATTAGATCGGCTTTTGGAGGCGCGATTGCAAGAGGGCGGAGCCCGAGCCGGCTGAAGGCCACGCCCCGGCACAATTTTCCGCCCTGCTTTGACCTTCGCGCCTCGCCCCGTTAGGACTCGGTGCGTCCCTCTTGAGCCGTCAGGTCAGAATGCCCTCGCCGCGCCTCGATTTTCTCGCTCCATACCAAGCCGATCTCGACGCCCTGCGCGGTCGTGAACGGTTTCGCGCGCTCAGCGGAAGGCGTGGGCTCGATTTCGCCTCCAACGATTATCTCGGCCTCGCCGAATCCGATGGAATACCGGGAGACGGCGCGCGCGGCGCTGGCGCGCGGGGTTCCGCTGGGGGCCGGAGGTTCGCGGCTATTGCGCGGAAATCATCCCGAGCATGAGGCGCTGGAGGAAGAGGCGGCGCGGTTTTTTGGGTCCGAAAGCGCGCTGTTTTTCGGCGCGGGATTTTCGGCCAACGAGGCGCTGCTGGCGACTCTGCCGCAACGCGGCGATATCATTCTTTACGACGAACTGATCCACGCCAGCGCGCATGAGGGGATGCGCCTTTCTCGCGCGACAAGCCGCGCCGTCGCGCATAACGACGCCGGGGCCTTCGAAGATGCGGTCCGCGCCGCCGACGGGCCGGGCCGTGTTTGGATCGTCGTCGAGAGCCTTTACAGCATGGACGGCGACATCGCGCCGCTCGAAACCCTGGCCGGGATCGCCGGGCGTCACGGCGCGTTTCTGCTGATCGACGAGGCCCATGCGACCGGCGTGCTGGGGCCGGGCGGGCGTGGGCTGGCGCATGGGCTGGAGGGGCGGGACAACATCATCACGCTGCACACTTGCGGCAAGGCGCTCGGTCTTGCCGGCGCGCTGGTCTGTCTGCCGCGCGTGCTGCGTGAGTTCTTGATCAACCGCTGCCGAAACTTCATCTTCGCGACGGCGCCGTCGCCCTTGCTCGCCGCCGCGATCCGCGCCGCGCTCGGCGTTATCGAGCGCGCGGACGACCGCCGCGATGCGCTGGCCGAGCGGGTGAGGCGCGTGGGCGAAGCCCTGCGGCGCCTCACGGACGCCGAGCCTTCGGGCACGCATATCCAGCCGGTGATCGTCGGCTCCGACAAAAGGGCGCTGGCCCTGGCGGAGCGGATGCAGGGCCATGGCCACGACATTCGCGCGATACGCCCGCCGACGGTGCCGGAAGGCACGGCGCGGTTGCGCATTTCGCTGACGCTGAACGTGAGCGATGTGCAAACGGACGCGATGATCGCGTTGCTCGCGCAAGAGCTGGCGGCATGCCGTCTCGCCCCGAAGGGACGACGATCAGCCCGCCCCGAAGGGACGGGCGTCCTTCCGGACGCCCTATGAGCGCGCGCTTCGTGATCGTCGGGACCGACACCGGGGTTGGGAAGACGGTTTTCTCCGCCGGGCTCGTTGGTGCGCTGAGCGGCTTTTACTGGAAGCCGGTGCAGGCCGGGCTGGAGGAGGAGACGGATTCGCAATGCGTCCTGCGCCTCTCCGGTCTTCCGCCCGAGCGCATTTTGCCGGAGGCTTATCGCCTCGAGACGCCCGCTTCGCCGCATCTCGCGGCGCGGCTCGACGGGCTCGCCATCGATCCATCGCGGCTCGATCCGCCGGACACGGCCGGACCGCTCGTCATCGAGACGGCGGGCGGCGTGATGACGCCGCTGACGATCGAGACGCCGACGATCGACCTTTTGGCGCGCTGGCGCTTCCCCGCGATTGTCGTGGCGCGCACCACGCTTGGAACGATCAATCACAGCCTGCTGACCATGGAGGCGCTGCGGCGTCGCGAGATTCCGTTGCGCGGGGTCGCCTTTGTCGGCGAGGCGAATGAAGATACGCAAAACACAATCGCGCGCATGGGGCGCGTCGCCATGCTCGGTCGCCTGCCAAACCTTAGCCCGCTGAATCCCGAGACTTTGCGGCATCGCCTTCGCCGAGGCTTTCGCCGTCGCGGATTTCGTTTAGAACGAAGCCATGACTCTCGTGACAAACTCGCCCGTCTGGCGCCCTTACACGCAGCACGCCCTGCAACCCGGCGCGATAAAAATCGCCCGCGCCGAGGGCTGCTGGCTGGAGGCGGAGGACGGCGCGACGCTTTCTCGACGCCATCTCGTCCTGGTGGGTGATCACCCATGGCCATCGCCGCCCGGAGATCGTGCGGGCGATCAAGGATCAGGCGGATCTGCTCGATCAGATTATCTTCGCCGGCTTCACTCATGAGCCGGCCGAACGTCTGGCGCGGCGGCTGGTCGAGATCACGCCCGAAGGTCTCGATTATGTGTTTTATTCCGACAGCGGCTCCACCTGCGTCGAGGTCGCGATCAAAATGGCGCTCGGCTATTGGCGCAATCGCGGCGAGGCGCGCACGCGCATTGTCGCGCTGGAGCATGGCTATCACGGCGACACGATCGGCACGATGTCGACGGGCGCGCGCTCGCCATTCAACGCGAGCTATGAGGCGCTACTGTTCGACGTCGCGCGCATTCCCTTTCCGGACGAGGGGCGTGAGCAGCAATGTTTCGATGCGCTGGAGGCGGCCTGCAAGGATGGCGCGGCGGCCTTTGTCGCGGAGCCGCTGATTCTGGGCGCGGGCGGCATGCTGATCTATTCGGCGTCGACTCTGCGCGAAATGAAAAATATTTGCGCGCGCCATGGCGTGCTGTTCGTCGCCGACGAGGTGATGACCGGCTTTGGCCGAACCGGAACGCTGTTCGCCTGCGAACAGGCGGGAATTGTCCCGGACATCGCCTGCTACGCCAAGGGCCTCACGGGCGGCGCGCTGCCGCTCGCCGTGACGATGTGCGGCAAGGAGATTTTCGACGCGCATCTTTCGGACGATCGCGCGCGCGCGTTTTTTCATTCAAGCTCCTACACGGCGAACCCGATAGCCTGCGCCGCGGCGCTGGCCAATCTCGACATTTGGGAAAAGGGCGCGCGCGCGGCGGTCGCGAAGCTGTGCGCGATGCAGGCCGAGCGCATCGCGCGCTTCGAGAGCGATCCGCGCTTTATCAATGTTCGGCGCCTCGGGACGATCACGGCGCTCGATCTCGCGACGCCGCGACGCGGCTATCTCGCTTCGATCGGGCTCGATCTGCTGCGCTTTTTCAATGCGCGCGGGCTGCTGCTGCGACCGCTCGGACAAACGATTTACGTGTTGCCGCCCTATTGCATCGAGGCGGAGGAGCTTGATCTCCTTTATGCGTCGATCGACGAGGCGGCGGCGGAATTTCGCGCGTGAGGTCGGCGCGGCGCCGCTCTCATCCGGCGTCGGGTTCGTTCACCGGACGCGCGACATATTCGTCGCGCAACACGCGGCGCAGGATTTTTCCGACCGCGCTCTTCGGCAGGTTCTCGCGGAATTCGTAATGTCTCGGCCTCTTATAGCCGGTCAGATTTTCATGCACGAAGGCGGAGAGTTCGCCGACCGTGAGGCTATTGTCGCGCGGGACGATGAAGGCGATTGGCGTTTCGCCCGAATGGCGGTCCGGCGCGCCGATGACCGCGACCTCCTTGACCTTGGGATGATGCGCGAGAACGTCCTCGACTTCGTTTGGATAGACATTAAATCCGGAGACGAGGATCATCTCTTTCAGACGATCGACGATTTTGATCTGGCCGTCCGGCAGCATGATCGCTACGTCGCCGGTGCGGAAAAAGCCGTCCTCGGTCATGGCTTCCTGGGTTTCCTTCGGCTTCATCCAATAGCCGGGCATCACCTGCGGACCCTTGACGCATAACTCGCCGCGCTCGCCGAAGGGCGCGGGAGAGCCGTCTTCAAGGCGGATGGATATTTGCGTGGAAGGATAGGGATAGCCGATGGAGCCCGAAAATTCATCGAGAGTTATGAGATTCGATGTGACGATCGGAGAGGTTTCGGAAAGTCCGTAGCCCTCGACGATGGCTTTGCCGGTGACCTCTTTCCAGCGGCGCGCCACCGCGCCCTGCGTGGCCATGCCGCCGGAGATGCAAAAGACCAGATGTGAAAAATCGACGCTCGCGAAATCCTTATTGTCGGCGAGCGCCGCGTAAAGCGTGTTCACTCCGGAAAACATCGTGAACGGCGATTTGCGCAAGATCTTGACGAAGCCTGCGATGTCGCGCGGATTGGCGATCATCAGACAGCAGCCGCCGATCCTCGTCACCAACAGGCAGCAGGCGGTGAGGCCGAAAATATGATAGAGCGGCAGCGCGGTGACCATGACGTGCTTGCCCGCGACGAGCGGCTGGACCCAGGCGATCGCTTGCGCGACATTGGCGGCGACGTTGCGATGCAACAGCACGGCGCCCTTGGCGACGCCGGTCGTTCCCCCGGTGTACTGCAGAAAGGCGATGTCGTCGCGCGATACCTCGACCGGCTGAAACGGGCGCTTCCGTCCCTCCCGGAACACGTCGGCGAAGCGCGTCGAAGCCGGCAGGGCATAGGGGCGCACGGCGCGCTTGACCCAGCGCGACACGGCGTTGATGAGCATGCCCTTGAAGCCGAGGAGATCGCCCGGCGCGGTGACGATGGCCTGTTCGACACGCATATTTGGCCAAGCGTGCGCCACCACATGCGCGAAATTCTCCAGCACGAAGATGAAACGAGCGCCAGCGTCGTTGATCTGGTGCTCGAGTTCATGCGGCGTATAGAGCGGATTGACATTAACGACGACGCCGCCAGCCAGTAAAATCCCGAAAACCAGAGCCGGATAGGTCGCGACGTTGGGCGACATGATCGCGACGCGCTGGCCCTTTTCCAGCCCGCGCGCTTGCAGCCAGGAAGCGACGGCCTCCGCGGCGCGGGAGAGTTCCGCGTAGGTCAGAATAGCGCCAAAACTCTCGACGGCCGGTCTATCGCCATAAACCGCCACGGAGTCACGGAACATCGCATTGAGCGTCGAGTAGCTCGCTTCATCGATGTCGGCGGGGGCGTAAGGCGGATAGCACGCCAGCCAGGGACGCGAGGCATAGGGATCGTCCGCGATTTTTGGGCCAGTCATGAGAGTATCGCCTTTCGCCGTCTAACGCTTCGGCCGATCGTGAATCATCATTTGCGAATGATAGCATATGCATCGAAACAAACAGCCACGGCGCGAAAGACTTTGGCGCCGCGCCGCGGCAAGAATGGGCGAGTCAGGCTCCGGCGTTAAGGCGCGCGCCGACGAGAAGCGCCAGGCCCAGTCCCATGACGAGCGCCGCCGCCAGCAATTCGGCTCCGCGCCCGGCGAGCGAGGTCCAGCGCCGACCGGGACCGCTCCATCGCCGCGCCGTTTGCCGCGCGAACACGGCGCAAGCGGCCAAAAATCCTGTCGTGATGGCCGTGCCGGCCGACATCAGCAGCACCGCGCTCGCGCCGGCCCAGAACATGCCCTGCGCGAGCGTGAAGACAAGAATCAGAATGGCGCCGGAACAAGGACGCAGCCCGGCGGCGACGACCGCGCCGAGCGCGCCGGACCAAGAGAAATCGCGCTCCAACGTCGTCGGGTCGACAGCGTGGAGGTGACCGCAACTCGCCGAATGCACATGCGAGGGATCGTCCACGGCCTCGCAATAAAAGCCGCCGCGGCTCGCGACGATTTCCGGCGGCGCCCGCAACGCGGCGAGAAAAGCCCAGCCTTTTTTCCAAACGAGGCCGGCTCCGAGCAGCGCGATGGCGCCGTAACTCGCGAGCTCGATTGTATTCGCCGCGTTTTTCATTTGCATCGCCGTGGCGCCCAGCAGCGCCGCCGCCGCTCCGACCAAGGCTATCGCGACGCAGCCCTGGAGCAAGGCGGCCAGCGCCGCGAGGATCATGCCGCGCCGCAGCGCGGTTTCGCTGGCGATCATATAGGAGGCCAGCACGGCCTTGCCGTGGCCCGGACCCGCGGCGTGAAACACGCCATAGGCGAAGCTCGCCCCCGCCAGCGTCCAGAACGCGGAGCCGCTGGTTTTGAGGGCCTTGGCGGCGGCTTGCAGTTCGATGTGAAATTTGTTCTGCCAGGCGAGAATGGTTCCCGCCAAGCCTGTCGCGGCGCCCGCGGCCTCGCCTCCGGCTATGGCGAAGGGACTGCGGCCTGTCTGGGCGCTCGCCGCGCGGTCCGCGCAACCGAACGCCACGAGCGCCAGAAGCAGCGCGGCGACAAAGCGTCCTTTCGCCGTCATCATGGGCAGGCCACGATGACGCGGGTCGCGAGCTTTATCCCGAAATCCGCGCCGGGCGAAAAATTCTGGAAAAACGCCTCGCTTAGCTTCTTATTTTCGTCGGCGACGAGGGGCTTTGGCTCGACGGCGCTGACCGAACAACCGTCCGGCGGCTTCGCCAATGTGACCGGATTTTGTTTCTCGAAGTTGAAAGAGACGAAATAGGTCGGGTCGTAGACCTGGAAAGAAAAGGGCTTTTGCGCGGAAACGGGGGTTTCCAGCGGCAGCAGAAAGCGCAAGGTGACGATTTTTTTCTCGTCCGACTCCAGCGTGACCTCGGTCGGCTCCAAAAACTTGAGTTTGGCGCCGCCTTGTTTGGCGAAGGTGAAGAACTCGAATTCGGCCAGCGACTCGACATTGGTCTTGGCGAGCGGCGCCAGTTCCTCGCGCGTCGGCGGCTTGCCGTCCTTGCCGAGACCCTGCACAGCGAAAGCCGAATACATTTCGTCGAATTCCCAGGCGTGGCGCAGACCGATGATTTTTCCGTTGGGGGCGAACACCACCTCGCTGCGCACGGCGACCCAGACATGCGGATGCGCGTTCGCCGCGCCGCTCGCCGCCAACAGCGCGAGCGTCAGCGCGCGCCAAAACACGCCGCGCGCGATGAGACTGGATTTATGTCTGAATTTGAAGGTCATCGACTCCGGACGGCTATGCGGCGAAGGGGGCGAAATGAGGGCGCTGACGATGCCCTTTACCCCGGGCCGCTATAGTAGCATAAGCGTCCTTGAAAGGGTTAGCGCGACCGACATACAATATGGCGGCGTAATTGCCGCGCCTTGGGCGCGCGGGCCGACTGGCGCGATGAAGGCCGACCGAGAGGTGGCGAGCTTGTCCTGGACGCTCCTTATAGGTTCGTGGAGCTTGAGGAGCCCGTCAAACGAAACGGCGTGACGGAACCCGCGCGGGATCGCGCCGACGGTCGCCGCGTTTTATGGCGGAGACGAACGGCTGGCGCCGGCGGCTTTAGGCGACGATGCGCTCAATCGCAGGAGAGATCAGGAATGGCGGACAGTCTCGCGGGCGCCTCGAACAACGAAGTCGCCCTTAGCGAGTTGACGCTCGCGGACAAATACGATCTTGGCAAGGAACGCGCGTTGATGACCGGAACGCAAGCGGTCGTGCGTCTTCTGCTGATGCAAAAGGAGATGGATCGCCGCGCCGGCCTCAACACCGCCGGTCTGGTCACGGGCTATCGCGGCTCGCCGCTCGGCGGCGTCGACGCGCAAATGCACCGCGCGAAGCCCTATTTCGACAACAATGATATCTTGTTCATGCCGGGCCTCAACGAGGATCTGGCCGCGACCGCGATCTGGGGCGCGCAGCAGGCGGAGATTCGCGGCGAAGGCAAATACGACGGCGTGTTCTCGCTTTGGTATGGCAAGGGCCCGGGCGTCGATCGCAGCGGCGACGTGCTGCGCCACGTCAATCTCGCGGGCTCTTCGCGCTTTGGCGGCGCGCTGGCGTTGATGGGCGACGATCACACGGCGGAATCCTCCACCACGGCGCATCAGTCCGACTTTCATTTCGTCGACGTGATGATGCCCATACTTTCTCCCGCCGGCGTGCAGGAGATATTGGATTACGGGCTCCACGGCTATGCGCTGTCGCGTTACGCGGGCGTTTGGGTCGGGCTCAAATGTCTCAAGGACACAGTTGAATCCACGGCTTCCGTCGATGCTTCGCTAGGCCGCGTGACAATCGTGACTCCCACCGATTTTCTCATGCCGCTGGGCGGGTTGAACATCAGGGCGGCCGATCCCGTGCTGGCGCAGGAGGCGCGGCTTCAGGAGAGCAAGCTCGACGCGACGCTCGCCTTCATCCGCGCCAATCGCCTCAATAAGATCATCACCTCGGGCGGGCCCAACGCGAAGATTGGCGTGATCACGGTCGGCAAATCCTATCTCGACGTGCGTCAAGCGTTGGACGATCTCGGAATTGACGAGGTGAAGGCCAATGATCTCGGACTTCGGCTCTACAAGATCGCCTGTCCCTGGCCGCTGGAGCCGCACGGCTTGCGCGACTTCGCGCGTGGGCTCGACCTTATCATCGTTGTCGAGGAAAAGCGCTCGCTGATCGAAACGCAGTTGCGCGAGCAGCTTTACGGCGCGCCCGATCAGCCGCTGTGCATCGGCAAGAAAGACGAGAACGGCCAATGGCTGTTTCCGGTCAAGGGCGCGCTCGACGCCAATGACGTCGCCATCGCCATCGGCCGCCGGTTGCTGAAATATCACCGTGGCGAGGAACTGGAGCGGCGCGTCGCGCGGCTCGAGGCTTTGCAGCAAAAGCGCGCTGACATCACCGAGGTGACGGCGCGCGTTCCGCATTTTTGCGCGGGCTGTCCGCATAGCACCTCGACCCATGTTCCGCAGGGCGCGCGCGCCTATACCGGCATCGGTTGCCATTACATGGCGCAATGGATGGGGCGCTCGACCGAGGGCTACACCCACATGGGCGGAGAGGGCGCCAATTGGATCGGCGAGGCGCCTTTCTCGACGCGCGCCCACGTGTTCCAAAATCTCGGCGACGGCACCTATAATCATTCGGGCTCGCTCGCCATACGTTTCGCGGTGGCGACCAAGACGCACATCACCTTCAAGATTTTGTTCAACGGCGTCGTCGCGATGACCGGCGGCCAGAAGCATGAAGGCGAACTCACCGTCGAGGCGATCGCGCATCAGGTCGCGGCCGAAGGCGTGAAAAAAATCGCTCTGGTCACCGACGAGCCGGATAAATATCCCGCGACGATCGACTGGCCGCCGGGTCTCAAAATCCACCACCGCAACATCCTCAACGAGGTGCAGCGCGATCTGGCGGAAACGGAAGGCGTCACGGTTCTGATCTACGATCAGACTTGCGCCGCCGAAAAGCGTCGCGGGCGCAAGCGCGGGCAATATCCCGACCCGGACGCGCGCGTCATCATCAACGAACTCATATGCGAAGGCTGCGGCGACTGCGGCACGGCGTCGAACTGCGTCGCGGTGCAACCGCTCGAGACCGAGTTTGGACGCAAGCGCCGCATAGACCAATCCGCCTGCAACAAGGATTTTTCCTGTCTCGAAGGCTTTTGCCCGAGCTTTGTCACCGTGCATGGCGCGCGCATGAAAAAGGCTCCGCTTCCGAGCGCCGCGGACGCCGCCAGTCAGCCGTCGTTGCCAGAGCCGACGCTGGCCCAGATCGGCCCTACGCCTTACGGCGTGCTGATCGCGGGCCTGGGCGGCACCGGAGTCGTGACGATCTCGGCTCTGCTGGGGCTCGCCGCCCATCTCGAGGGCAAGGGCGTCGGCGTCATCGACATGGCCGGCCTCGCGCAAAAGGGCGGCGCGGTCTATTGCCATGTGAAGATCGGCCGCGCGCCCGTAGACGTCCACGCCATTCGCATCGCGGCTGGCGAGGCCGACCTGATGCTGGGCTGCGATCTCGTCGTCGCGGGCGCGAAGCTGGTGCTTTCCGCCATCGATTCCAATCGCACGGCGGTCGTCGTCAACAGCGCCGAGGTTTTCCCCGGCGACATCGAGCGCAATCCGGACTTCATCTTGCCGGCCGAGGAAATCAAACAGGCCATCCGTGGCGTCAGCGGCGCGCGGATCGACTTTTTGGATGTGACCGCGCTGGCGCTGGCGCTGCTTGGCGACTCCATCGCCGCCAATATTTTCATGCTCGGTTTCGCCTGGCAGAAGGGCTATTTGCCGCTTTCCGACAAATCGATCTTGCGGGCCATCGAATTGAACGGCGAATCGGTGCCGATGAATCATCAAGCGTTTAAATGGGGACGACAGGCCGCGCACGACCTCGGCGGCGTCGAAGCCGTGGCTCGTTCGCTCCGCGCGAAGAACGAGACGCGCGAGAAGTCGAAGACGCTGGAGGAAGTGATCGAGCGCCGCGCGGGTTTTCTCGTCGATTATCAGAACGCGGCCTATGCGCGGCGCTACCTAGCGCGCGTCGAACGCGTCCGCCAAGCCGAGACGGCGTGCATGGGAGAAGCGCGAGAATTGACGGACGCGGTCGCGCGCTATCTCTTCAAGGTCATGTCCGCCAAGGATGAATACGAAGTCGCGCGGCTTTATACGAACGGCGCTTTTCAGCGCCAGCTCGACGAAAATTTCGAAGGCGAACTGCGGCTCGAACTGCATCTCGCGCCGCCGATCCCGTTCCTGCAGCCCAAGAACGATTTCGGCGGCTCGCGTAAAATGACGTTCGGTCCTTGGATGTTCTCGGTGATGAAAGTCCTGGCGCGGCTTAAACGGCTGCGCGGTTCTTGGTTCGATATCACGCGCTTTAACAACGACCGCGTCGTCGAGCGAAAAATATTGGCCGATTACGAGGCGTTGATCGACGAAATCGTCACGCGCCTCACGCCGCGAAATCACGCGACGGCGGTCTCGCTCGCGCGGGTTCCGGAAAAAATCCGCGGCTTCGGCCATATCAAGGCCCGGCATATCGCTCTCGCTCAAGCCGAGGAGGCGAGGTTGCTGATGGAGTTCCGCGCGACCGAGGCGCCGGCCAAGGCCGCGGCGGAATAATGCGAGAGGAAACGTTACGCCGGAGCGAAGCGTCCTTCCGGAACGGTTTCAGCGCTGCCGGGTCCATTGGTCTTCGCCGCAAACATTGGTGCTTGGCACGCAGCCTTCAAGCGTGACGACGGTCTCGCTCTTCTGAGTCAACCGCGCCGAGTAATTCTGTCCGTCCTCGGCGTTATAGATCGTGCCGGACCACAAGTTGTCGCCGCTCTTCTGAAGGCTCAGGATCGGCAGGCCCAGCAGGGCGCGGGAGCGTTGAGCGGGGTTGGGATTGTTCTCGTCCTTGGCGTTGCGGTCGGGAATTGAATCGATGAAGCCGCATAGGCCGGCTCCGCAATTGTGAATATTGATAACAGCCGTTCCGTCGCCGACGCGCCATTTGCCGGCGGGACCGGCGAGGGCGGCGACAGGCGGCAGAAGCGTCATGGCCATGGTTAATGCGATGCGCGGCGATCCCTTCATTCCTAAGCCTCCATTTCGAATCCGTGGGCGGCGGAGTATAGAGCATGAAACCCGTTCGAGGGGAACGCTCGCGCGCACAAGATTCGCGCTTGCGAAGGACTAGAAGGATCGCATGCCGATAATCGCGCCGCTCGAAACAAGTCTTACTCCGGCTAAGTTCAAGCCATTGCGCGTGCTTATTCTAGGTGGGACGAGCGAAGGACGCCGGCTCGCCGGTCGTCTCGCGGGGGAGTCCGATATTTACGCGGTGATGTCGCTCGCGGGGCGCACAAAAGCGCCGTTGGACGTTGGTCTCCCCACGCGCATTGGCGGTTTTGGCGGCGTCGATGGACTGATTCGCTACCTGACCGAAGCCGGAATCGACCGCGTGATCGACGCGACGCATCCGTTCGCCGCGCGCATTTCGGCCAATGCGCGGGCGGCTTGCGCCGCGGTCGGCGTGCCGCTCGCGGTATTTTCGCGCCCGCCCTGGCGCGCGCGCGAGGGCGACCGCTGGACCGAGGTCGCCGACAATGAGCGCGCGGCGCGGGCGTTGGGCGATGCGAAGCGCCGGGTGTTCCTAACCATCGGGCGCCTCGGCGTCGCCGCTTTTCGCGTCAGTCCCCAGCACGAATATTTGATCCGCTCCATCGAACCGCCGGACGCCCATGAACTGCCGCCGCTTTCCACGGTGATTCTGGCGCGCGGGCCGTTCGAGCGCGAAGATGAAATCGCGTTGATGCGCGAACAGCGAATCGAGGTCGTCGTGACGAAGAACAGCGGCGGCGCTTCGACCTACGCCAAGATCGAGGCGGCGCGCGCGCTAAATCTCGAGGTCGTCATGATCGCGCCGCCGGCTTATGGCGACATCTTGCAACTCGCCGATCTCGACGCCGCGATGGCCTTTCTTGGCGCAAGCGCCGCGCCATGAGCAAAATCCTGATGATTCAGGGGACGGGCTCGGACGTTGGCAAATCGCTGGTCGTCGCCGCTCTGGCCCGCGCCTTCGCGAATCGCGGCCTCAGGGTCGCGCCGTTCAAGCCGCAAAATATGTCGAACAACGCCGCCGTGACGGCGGAGGGCGGCGAGATCGGCCGCGCCCAGGCGCTCCAGGCGCGCGCGGCGCGGCTCGCGCCCAGCATCGATATGAATCCGGTGCTACTCAAGCCGCAGGGCGCCGCCGGCTCGCAGGTGATCGTTCAGGGCGAGGTGGTCGGGCAGGCGTCGGCGCGCGACTATCAGAGTTGGAAACCGCGCCTAATGCCCCGTGTTTTGGAGAGTTTCGCGCGGCTGCGCTCTCGCGCCGATCTCGTCCTGATCGAGGGCGCCGGCAGCGCGGCCGAAGTCAATTTGCGCGCGGGCGACATCGCCAATATGGGGTTCGCGCGCGCCGTGGACGCGCCGGTCGTGCTGGTTGGCGACATCGACCGAGGCGGGGTGATCGCCCAGCTTGTCGGCTGTCAGGCGGTGATCGAGCCATCCGACGCGGCGCTGATCAAAGGCTTCATCGTCAATAAATTTCGCGGCGACCCGTCGCTGTTCGAGGATGGAATGGCCTTTGTCGGACGGCGCACCGGTTGGCGGGCGCTCGGGCTTCTGCCCTTTTTCGAGGGCGCCGCGAGGCTTCCGGCCGAGGACGCCTTCGGCCTGCGCGGCCAGAACGCAAGCGGGCAGGGGGGCGTCAAGATCGCCGTGCCGCTATTGCCCAACATCGCCAATTTCGACGATCTCGATCCTTTGAAGGCGGAACCCGGCGTCTCCGTGATTTTCATTCCGCCCGGCGCGCCCTTGCCGGGGGACGCGCGGCTCGTCATTCTGCCTGGGTCGAAGGCGACCATCGCCGACCTTATGGCCTTTCGCGCCGAGGGCTGGCATATCGACCTCGCCGCCCATCTTCGTCGGGGCGGGCGTGTGCTGGGCGTATGTGGAGGCTATCAAATGTTGGGACGAAGCATCGCCGACCCCTCCGGCGTCGAAGGTCCGCCGGGCGAGATGGAGGGGCTGGGATTGCTCGATGTCGCGACAGTGCTCGGGGCGCGAAAAAAGCTGAGCCAGGCGAGCGGCGAGAGCATTGCCGAACGCGCGCCGTTCGACGGCTACGAAATGCACATGGGCGCGACCACCGGCCCCGATTGCGCGCGGCCCGCGCTGCGCTTCGATGACGGCAGGCTCGACGGAGCCGTCTCGCGCGACGGGCTCGTTAGCGGCGTTTACGTGCATGGGCTGTTCGCCCGGGAGGAGCAACGCGCCGTATGGCTGCGCCGGCTCGAAGCCGAGCCATCGTCGCTGCGCTACGAGGCGCGGATCGAAGAGACGCTGGACATGCTGGCGGAGCACATCGCTCGCCACGTCGACCTCGACCAATTGCTGGAGCTGGCCCGATGAACCCGGCGCTGAGCATCGTCGGTCGCGAGGCCGCGCTGCCGCATGACGCGCCTATCCGGCACGGCGGTGGGCTTGACGCGGCGCGGCGGCGTTTTCCCTCGGCGCCCGAGCCCTGGATCGATCTTTCGACGGGCGTGAGCCCGCGCGCCTATCCGCTTCCCGCCATCGCGCCGGAAGCCTGGACCCGACTCCCCGACGAGAATGCGCTGGCGGCTCTCGAAGCCGCGGCCGCCAAGGCCTATCGCGCTCCGGCGCGGATCGAAGTCGTCGCCGGCGCGGGCACGCAGGCCTTTATTCAATGCTTGCCGCGGCTTTTTCCGGCGCGCCGCGTCGCGACGCTGGGCTTCACCTACGCGGAGCACGCGGCGAATTGGCGCGCGAGCGGCGCCCGCGCGAGCGTCGCGGCGACGCTGGACGAACTAGAGGATCTGGATGCGGCGATCGTCGTCAATCCCAACAATCCCGATGGCCGGGTCGTCTCGCCGGAACGCTTGGTCGAGTTGGCGCGCCGCATGGCCCCGCGCGGCGGCGTGCTGATCGTCGACGAGGCATTTGTCGATTTCACCCCGGAGGCAAGCGTCGCGCCGGCGGCGGGCGGCAATCTCATCGTGCTGCGCTCTTTTGGCAAGGCCTATGGCCTGCCGGGCGTGCGACTGGGCTTCGCTCTGTGCGAGCCGACGGTCGGCGCGCGGCTGCGCGCGGCGCTCGGGCCCTGGAGCGTCAGCGGTCCCGCGCTTGTCGTCGGCGCCGCCGCGCTGGCCGACTCCGCCTGGCTCGAAGGGAACGCGGCGTCGCTCGAATGTTCGGCGCGCCGTCTCGACGCCTTGCTGGCGGCGGCCGGCTTCGCCATTATCGGCGGCGCGGGCCTGTTCCGGCTCGCCGAACATGATGACGCGGCCGACTGGTTCGAACGGCTCTGCCAGGCCGGGATTTTGACGCGTCGCTTCGTGGAGCGCCCAAAATGGTTGCGTTTTGGCCTGCCCGCCGCGCCTCAAGACTGGAAGCGACTGGCGTTGGCCTTGAGGTTACGGCCTGATGTCGAGGGATAAGCGAGCCGATTGGGAGGCGTCCCTGGGGCCGGCGGGGACGTTCTCGCGGGCCGAGCGCGACGCCGTCTATCGCGCGATTTACGAACGGCGGGACGTTCGCGATGAGTTTCTCGACGCCGAGGTGCCGCGCGAAACGGTCATGCGAATCCTCGACGCGGCGCATCATGCGCCGTCGGTCGGTTTCATGCAGCCCTGGAATTTTATCCTGGTGCGCGACCGCGAGGTCAGGGAGAACGTGGCCGCGGCCTTCGCGCAAGGCGTGCGCGCCGAGGAGCAGGTGATCGCGCCGGAGCGACGCGAGCTTTATCGCGACCTGAAATTACAGGGCATTCTCAAGGCGCCGCTCAATATATGCGTCACTTGCGACCGCGCTCGCCATGGGACGACTGGGCTGGGGCGATCCTTGCAACCCAATACGGACTTGCTTAGCACTGCCTGCGCGGTACAAAATCTGTGGCTCGCCGCGCGGGTCGAGGGCGTGGGCGTCGGTTGGGTGAGCATCATGCGCGAGAGCGAGTTGCGCGCCATTCTGGGTATTCCCGAGGAAATCGCCGTGGTCGCCTATTTGTGCGTCGGTTACATCGAACGGGCCTATTGCCGTCCCGAACTCGAGGCGAAGCGATGGGCGCGGCGGCTTGCCTTGGACGACCTCGTCTTCGACGATCGATGGGGGATGCGCTCGACCGCTCCCCCGCCCTAGGCGAGCGCTTTATCCGCACCTCCCCATACTTCCGCCGCAAACATAAATCTTTCTGTTAAACATCTGGCTAAACGAAATGAAAAAAGCATTTTGGCTGCGATACGCGGATGCTGAGACATGCTGGTCGGCGAGGCGAAAAAGTTATACGTTGTAGCTGCCTGCGGTTAAGCTTTCGCGGCTTTTCGAGTCGCTCGCGGGGAAGTAATGCGTAAACGTCTGTCTCGAAGGTTGGTTTGGACTCCTGGAGAAACACATGGCGGCGGCGAATTTCGAGCAGGTCTTCGACAGGGCGTCAAAGCTCGCCAACAGCACAATGCTGACGGTGACTCAAGCCCCGGAACACGAGCAGGAATTGCTGGGACTGCTCGAACGCGCGCTGATGCGCGGTTTGCGCAACCATGCGCAACTCACCAAAATCCATTTGCCGTTTGAACGTTTTCCCGACATGGATTCGAAGTTCTGGCATGTTCCCGTCGAGGATAGCGGCGACGCTGGGGTTTTGCGCTTTTTCTTCGAAACGCCGAACCCTTTGGCGGATCAATCGCATTGATGGGCGCGCCGAGCGGGAGTTCTCCGCGCGGGGGCTAAAAACTCCAAACACCGCTTTGTCGAAGAAGACGGTTATTGCGCCGGTTCGGCGTCGGGCGGTTTCTTGTCCGCGCCGGGCGTCTTTTTGTCCGGGCTGGGCGTGGGCTTGGCGGCGCTGGGCGTCTTCTTGTCCGCGCCCTTGGCGGTGCTAGGCGCGGTCTTGGCGGCGCTAGGCGCGGTCTTGGCGGGATTCGGCTCGGTTTTCGCGCCCGGGCTCGGCGTCGTTTTGGTGGGGCCGGCTTTGTCTGGGCTTGGCGCGGGAACTTTGTCAGGCGCGGCAGTGATGTCGCGCGTCCACGTTTCGCTCTGACACAAGAACGCGATCAGGCAGCCTTTCAATGTGAATTGATTGGGCTTATCGAGCGTGATCGTGCCAGTGTACAGTTTGCCGTTGTCCGGGTCGAATAATGGGCCCTTCCACTCGTTGGGCGCGATCTTCGCCGCATGGCGTAAAATCACGATTGCTGGCGAGCCGTCTGGGGGAAGCACGGTTTCCTTGGCGCAAAGCTGACCGTCGCAATCATAGAATTCCAGCTTTTCATCTGGATGGCCGCCGCGAACCCATATGCCATAGACGGCTTCGCCCGCGTAAACCGGCGATGACGCCAACAGCAGCACAACGGCGACTTTGCTAAGCGATTTGGTCATCATAAGATAATCCTAACACGAAGTCGGAGCAAAGCGAAGATTGGCGTCAGGGCGCGGCGCCGCCTTCTTCTCCACCGCGCGACGGCGGCGGGCCGAGAAAGGCCGGAACGACGATAAAGGCGGCGAGCAACGTGAAGAAAAGCGAGATCGCGAGCAGCGCGCCCATGCTCGCGGTGCCGGGATGACTCGACAGAATCAGGCTGCCGAACGCCGTGCCGGTGGTGAGCGAACTGAAGAAGATCGCCCGCGTCAGACTCGACGACAACACGTCCACGATGCCCTTGCGCCAGGCGACCACATAATAAATGTGAAACGCGACGCCGACCGCGAACATCAGCGGCAGCGCGATGATATTGGCGAAATTCAGCGACATGCCCAGGAGATCGGCGGCTTCGAGGCTCAGCACGCCCGCCAGCAACAATGGGCCCAGCGTCAGAGCAACATGGGTCGCGTTGCGCAAGGCGACCGCCAAAATCCCGAAGATGGCGATGAACGAATAGAGCCCCGCGAGCTGGAAAGCGTGCACCACCGTATTGCCGGCCTGGGCGACGACGATCGGCGGACCGCTGGCGTCGGGAGCAATTGTTTGCGCTTGCCGCGCGAATGCGGTCATGACTTCGCGGCTGTTGCTGTCGCCCTTGGGGAACGCCTCGATCCGATATTGGCCGGACGGCGAAATCCAGTCGCTTGCTAGATCGGCGGGGAGAGCGTCGATGGTTACGCGCTTGGCCGACAGCGCTTGCCGCATCTCGCCGATGAGCCGGTCGAAATCCGTGAAGGCGGCGATGCGCGCCGCCTCCAGTGTTTTCGCGTCGGAACGAGCGAGCGCGTCCAGAACCTCGGCGAAGCGGCTCACCGATGGCGGCGCGTTACGGCCGCCGGCGCGCTCAAGCAACATCTTGGCGGCGTAGTCCAGCGACTTGATCGTCTCGGCGAAACTGGGCTTCGGCTTCACCTTGGGAGCGAGCACATCGCGCAGCTGAGAAGCCGCGTTTTCGATCAGCGGCAGTTTTTCGTCCTGATCGGCGGGTATCAGCGTGTCCACCGTCACGACGTGATCGACTTCCGGCAAGGCGGCGACCTTCTTGGCGATGTCGCGCGCGGCGTCGAGCGAGGGCGCGAGGATCTCGATCGTGTTGGGCGCCGTGCGCGGATTTTTCGCCAGGTCGAGGAAAGTGGCGACCGACTCGACCTTTTGATTGCGCAGGTCCATCGGGTTGGAGTCGAAGTTCAAGTGGCGCAGAAAGGGCGATCCCAGAAGGGTAATCCCCACGGCGCCGAGGACCACCAGCGCGCGATGACCAAGGATCCAGCGATCGACATGCGCCAGCACGGCGGTCTGGACCGGCAGCTTCTCCGCGCGCGGATGGAGCAGCTTGATCACCGCCGGCAAAAAGGTCAGCGTGGTCAGATAGGCGATGATCATTCCGAAGCCGGCGATCAATCCGAGTTCCGATACGCCGCGAAAATCGGTCGGCAGAAAGCAGAAAAAACCCGCCAGCAGGGACACCGCCGCCAGCGTCAGCGAGCTGCCGATGCCGCGCGTCGCGGCGAGCAGCGCCTCGTCGAGATGATCCCCGAGCGCAAGGGTTTTGTATCGTTCCTCGCGATAGCGGGTGGCGAATTGAATGCCGAAATCGACGCCAAGGCCGATGAATAGCGCCGCGAAGGCGACCGAGATCAGATTGAAGCGCCCGATCAGGACGATGCCGAGACCCGCCGTGAGCGCGAGGCCGGCGATCAACGTCGCCAGCACGGCGAGGATAAGCTTGGGAGAGCGCAAGGCCGCGAATAGGATCAGCGCGATGATTCCCAACGTTACAGAGAGATTAACCTCCATATTTTCGGAAATCGTGCCGAATTCGTCATCCTCGAGCGGCACTTGTCCGGTCAGCCGCAGCGTGACGCCCTGGTCCTTGGTGAGCTTCAGATCCGCGGCGGTCTTGCGCACCTGTTTGATCGCGTCGGCTCCCGGTTGCAGCGCCGAATAGTTGATGACCGGCTTGATCAGGATGATGCGCCGCGAATCGGTCGTCGCCGAAGAGGGCTCCACTGGCTTCGCCGAGCCGGCGGAGAGCAGTTTCTCCCAGGAGACGCGGGCTGGTTCTCCCGCCAGCACCAATTCGAAGGCGTCCGACATTTCGTCGAGTCCGGCGGTGAACATCGCGAGGCCGCGTGGGCTGCCGCCGACCTGCCGTTGATTGTTCAGGACAACGCCGGTGAGGCCGCGCAGGCTGGGATCCTCCGCGACCGACTGCAGAACGTCGCGCTCGGCGATCAGCGTTCCCACGATGCGCCGGACCTCCGGCGTGGTCAGAAACAGCAAGCCGTTGGTGCGAAAGAATTCATTGTCGTCGGGGCGCCAGGAGCGCGAGATCATCGGCGCGCCCTGCAACGCCGCGTTGAGCCGTTTGGCGGCGTCTTCGGCTTTTTCCGGGGTCGCGCCGTCGATCACCGCGACAATGAGGGCGCTGAGTTGAGGAAAGGCCTTGTAAAGCGCGGCTTCATTCTTGCGCCAGGGAATGTCGGGAGAAAACAAATGGGCTGTGTCGGTGTCGATCGCAAATCGCGTCGCGGTGAAATATGCTCCGCCGCCAGTCAGCGCCAAGGTCGACAACACGACCAGCCACGGCCAACGCAGACAAAACCCCACCAATTTTTCAAGCATCAAGCTTTTCCCCAAACGCGGCGGCACAGTTTTGGCGGGCTGATTTCTCCAGTCACAGCCGCTGCGTAAAGGTCTTATACAATCGCTATCCCGCGCGTCCAACGGTTTGCGGCGTTTTGCGTAACACAAGGTTACGACTCGCAAGGGCGCGTTCATTCAAATCCGCGATCCCGTAACGGGATGAACCCCGGAGCAATTCTCGCGCGTTGGATTAAAGGCTTGCCCGGGGCGGCGCTACTTTTGAGCGTCGGCGGCGCGCAATGCCTTATCCAGCGGACCGATCGTTACTTTTTTGGCGCCGTCCTTGGCCGCGGCGCCTGAGGTCTTGGCCGCCTTGTTGGAGGAAGTCTTGGCTGCCTTGTCGAAGGAAGTCTTGGCGGTCGACTTGTTCCCCGTCTTGGCGGGCTCCGGAGCGGCGGGCGCCTCGGCCGCCGCCGGGGCGGGCGCGGCTTCGGGCTCCTTGTGCAGGCCAAGCCAACCGCTGATGGAGCCCTTGCCCTGGGGCGCGGGTACGTCCGCCAGAGCGGAGACCTTGATCGGCTCCTCGGGCGCGGAGCCCTTGCCGTTCGCCGCCACGGCCGTTTCGCCCGCGCCGCCATTAGGCTGTTGCGCGGCGATTTTGGTCGCCGGCGTTTTGGCCGCGGCGAGCCTCGACGCGGCCTTGCCCTTGGCGCTCGACGCGCGATCTTCGAGCGCGATCTCCGTCGGCGGCACCAGGGCCTCCGGGCGGCTGACCTCGGCGACGCGATTAGTGAATGCGGGATGCTGGCCGCCGTCCTGATAGACGAGTTGGATCGGCTTGACGCCGCTCGCGGCGAGTTCGGCGATTTTGGCGTCGTCCTTGGCCTGCTTTTCCGCGACCAGCGCCGCGATTTGCGGATCGTGTTTCAGCGGCGGACAGGCGGCGGTGGGATCGAGATGCTGGCCGTTGGCGGGCGTCGCGTTGAACACATAGCGCTTGCCGCAAACGCCGACGGTCGGCTCTTGCTTCGTGACCTCGAAATGGTCGTTGCCTTCCTTAAGCTGCTTCCAAAAGGCGATATTGGGATCGAGCCGGTGCTTGACCAGATTCTCCGCCGTCATGTGGAACGGATAGGATTGCATCTGGACCGCGTTCTGCCCGGCGTTGAGCGAGGTGCGGACAATCGCGTAAATCTCTCCGATCTGCCGATCGGTCATCGAGAAACAGCCCATCGAGGAGCAGACGCCATGCACCATGATGGTGCCGCCCGTGTGGCCTAGGGCGCGGTCATAGGCGTTGGGGTAGCCGACATTGAAAGCAAGATAATAGCTCGAATTGGGGTTCAGCTGGCTCGGATTGATCGTGTAGAAACCCTCGGGAACCTGGCGGTCGCCCTCGCGCGTCTTGGGGCCGAGCTGGCCCGACCAGCGGCACATCGGAAAGGTTTTCAGGTGAACGTAACGCCCGTCGGGGCGCATCTTCCAGACTTCCAGCTCCGCTTCCTTCTTATAGGCGCGGATGAGAGTCGGCGCTTCCTTCGTCGTGCCGACTTGCTCCATGAGCGCCAGCGTCTCGGAGGGGATCGGCGCGAGCGAACGATGCGCGAGCGAGCCATCGTCGTCGCAGGCGGCGAGCCCGAACGCCGTCGCCAGAACGCCAAGGCGAGCGAGGATATTGAAGGAGCGACTCGAAAACATGAAGACCCCGCTCTTAGCGCGACAAGCGCGCCCGCAACGTCCGGTTTTGGGAGGTGAACGCACCATAAACCATGGCGTCCGCCTCAAATTGCTCATACAACAGTAACCAAAAGATTGAGACCAGACCGTGGCCGACGCTGGCGGCCGCTGGTCGCGAGGGATAGCCGCGCGCGGTAGAGTTTCGCGCGACAGTCATTGAATTCATGTGAGTTTCTCGATCCGCAGCGCCGCCGAGGGCGCTAGCTCTTCCGGCCGATAGCGATAAATTTATCCGCGCGAAGGTTAATGATTTGCTCGCGCGAAAAGGTGGCGAGGATCGACAATTCGTAGCGAATCGCCTCGCCGACCGCCGCGATGGCGGCCTTGGGATCGCGATGCGCGCCGCCCGGGGGCTCCGCCACGATCGCGTCGATGATGCCGAATTTCAGCAAGTCCTGGGCGGTGATCTTCATGCTCGTCGCCGCCTCCTGCGCCTTGCTCGCGTCGCGCCACAGGATCGAGGCGGAGGCCTCGGGCGACGCGACGGTGTAGACCGCGTGCTCCAGCATCAACACCTTATTGGAGGCGGCGATGGCGATGGCGCCGCCGGAGCCTCCCTCGCCGACGATCACCGCGACATTGGGCACGCCGAGCGAAAGCGAAATGTCCGTGGAGCGGGCGATCGCCTCGGCCTGGCCGCGCTCCTCGGCGTCTATGCCGGGAAAGGCTCCGGCGGTGTCGACCAGCGAAACCACCGGCAGGCCGAAACGGTCGGCGAGTTCCATCAACCGCGCCGCCTTGCGGTAGCCCTCGGGGCGCGCCATGCCCCAGTTGTGACGCATGCGGCTTTGCGTGTCGGAGCCCTTCTCCTGCCCCATGACGCAGATCGGCTGACCCTTGAACCGGCCAAAGCCGGCGACGATGGCCTCGTCCTCGCCGAAGGCGCGGTCGCCGGCCAGCGGCGTGAAATCGGTCAGGAGCTGGCGCGCGTATTCGGAAAAATGCGGGCGCTCCGGATGCCGCGCGACCAGTATCTTCTGCGCGGGCGTCAACGTCGCGTAAAGATCGGCGAGCGCCTTGGCGGCTTTCGCCTCGAGCTTGTTCAATTCGTCGGCGATGGAGACCGCGTCGCCCTGGCTGGCGAGTTGGCGCAGCTCCTCGACTTTTGTTTCCAATTCGGCGACCGGCTTTTCGAAATCGAGATATGAGCGCATGGGGAGTTTTATTTTCCTCGAATTGGACGCCAGGCCTCGCCGCGGCGCGCGGAAACTGGCCGTATCAAACAGGGAAGTCAAGGAGCGGCGAAGGGCGCCCGCCCGCGGGGCGCCTATCCGGTCCTCGGGCGCGGGGAGACTTAGCTGGTCGCGCCGCGAATGGGCGCGGTTGCGAAACCATTTGAAATGCGAGGAAGGCGATCCGTCATGTCCGCTGCCGCCGGGCCGAGAAAGACTTTGGGTTTCGCGATCGTCGGTCGAAGCGCTACAAGCCTTGTCGGAAAATCCTCAACCGTGAGGCGCCCTAAATGACCCAACCCATTAGCGAGCCTTCCAACCGTTTCCTCACCTCCGCCGACGGCCTGCGCCTTCACTATCTCGACTATCCCGGCGGGAGCGTCGGCGCGCCGATCGTTTGTCTTCCCGGACTAACGCGTCCCGCCGACGATTTCGCGCGCCTCGCGGCGGCGCTCGCCAGCGAGGGGCGGCGCGTGCTGGCGCTGGATTATCGCGGACGCGGCGAGTCGCAATGGGACGCGGATTGGACCCATTACACGCTCGATGTCGAGCAGGACGATATTTTACGCGCGCTCGCCGACGCCGGCGTTGAGAGCGCGGTGTTCGTCGGCACGTCGCGCGGCGGATTGCATACGATGCGCCTCGCGCAAAGCCAGCCCGGCCTCGTGCGCGCGGCCGTGCTCAACGACATCGGCCCGTCGATTAACCTTTCCGGCTTGCTCGGCATAAAACGCTACGTCGGCAAGCTGCCGCCGCTCGGTTCGATGGCCGACGCCGTTGGATTGATGCGACTCACCGCCGGCGCGACCTTTTCGGCGGTTAGCCCGGAGGAATGGGAAATTTATGCGCGACACACTTTCGTTCTCAAGGACGGCCGGATCGGGCTGCGCTACGATCCGGAGCTCGGGCGCACGCTCGACGAGGTGACGCCGGACATGGCTCCCTATGATTTCTGGGAAGCGTTCGAGGCGCTGGCGCGAAGGCCCGTGCTGACGCTGCGCGGCGAAAACTCCGACCTCTTGACGCCCGAAATCCTCGCCAGAATGGCGCGGAGCGCGCCCGGCATGGAGCAATATATCGTCGCGGGGCAGGGCCACGCCCCTTTGCTGCTGGACGCGCCGACGATTGGCCGCGTGGTGGAATTCATCCGGCGCGTCGCATAAACCTTCAAGAAACCGCTTCGTCCGAAAGCGGATGCAGATCGCGCACCATCGCGCGCATCCGCTCGTCGAGCACATGAGTGTAAATCTGCGTCGTCGAAATATCGGCGTGGCCGAGCAGTTCCTGCACGACGCGCAGATCGGCGCCGTTTTGCAGCAAATGGCTGGCGAAGGCGTGGCGCAGAGCATGCGGATGAATATCGCTCGCGGCTATCCCCGCCGCGACCGCCGCCGTCTTTAGATCGCGCGCGAAAGCCTGGCGGGTCAGATGGCCGCTGTCGCCGTCCGAGGGAAACAGAAAGGGCGAGGCGGCGAGCGCCGGAGATTTGGCTTCCAGCAGCGCGCGATAGGCGGAAATGGCCTTTTTCGCGTGCGTCGTCAGCGGCACGATCCGTTCGCGTCCGCCCTTGCCCTTGATGGCGATGAAGGGATCGCGCGCCCGCGCCGCGCTTTTCGGCAGCGACACCAGTTCGCTGACGCGCAGCCCCGTGGCGTAGAGCGTCTCCAGCAGCGCATACATGCGCGCGGCGCGCATGCGCGCGCCCAGCGGACGCGTCTCGTCGTCCAGCCCTTCCCGAGAGACGCGCAGCAGCCCATCCACCTCGGCGATCGACAACACGCCGGGGGCGTTCCTGACCCGGCGCGGCCCTTCGAGGGCGGCGGCCGGATCGTCGACGCGGTGGCGGTCGACATAGAGGAATTTATGGAACTGACGCAGCGCCGAGACGCGCCGGGCCAGCGTGGCGCTCGACATGCCGCGCGTCTGGAGCGCGGAGAGATAGTCGCGCAGACTGTCGGTCGAGGCCAGAGCGGGCTCGCTTTGGGCGCGCGCGAGATAATCGATATAGTCGGTAAGATCGCGCCGATAGGCCTCTTGCGTGTTCTTCGCGGCGCCGCGCTCGGCGGCCAGCATGTCGAGGAAACAATCGAGCTGGCGCTGGGCGCGGGGCGGGGCGGTCATTTGCCGCCTATTTGTTGAGCCGCGTCGGCGAAATGGACTGCGTCATCTCGCGCGGCTGCGGCGTCACGAAATTCACCAGCGCGAACATCCCGGCGTAGCCGAGCGCGGCTAGAACACCCACGATGACCAGAAATCGAATCAGACTGGGCACGGAATCGGCCTTTTGTGAAATGGGAGCCTCCCGCCTGCTATCGCGCGAAGCGGAGCCGATTGCAACCACCGCGTTGGCGACGCCGCGTCAGCGCACGACGACGCGCGTGCCGACGCCGACGCGCTCGTATAGATCCGTCACATCCGCGTTCATCATGCGGATGCAGCCCGACGAGACATTCTGGCCGATGGTATAGGGCTCGTTGGTGCCGTGAATGCGGTAGAGCGACGAACCAAGGTATAGCGCCCGCGCGCCAAGCGGATTTTCGGGGCCGCCGGGCATGTAGCGCGGCAGATCGGGACGACGGGCGAGCATTTCCGAGGGCGGCGTCCAGGCCGGCCATTCGGCCTTGCGGCTGATCGTCTTGACGCCGGACCATTCGAATCCTGGGCGCCCGACGCCGATGCCATAGCGGATCGCGCGGCCGGGGCTCTTCACGTAATAGAGGAATTTATTGCTCGTATCGATGACGACGGAGCCGGGCGCCCCGCCGGAGTAATCGACCTCGGTGCGCAGGTACATGGGGTCGACCTGCCGGCGCAGGTCCGTCTGACCCGGCTGCGCGGACGCCACGCGCTGGCGGGGCGGCTCGTAGGAGCGCGTCGCCACATAGCCGCTCCGGGAATGATCGGCGCCCGTCACCAGCATTTCGATGAAGCCGCCGCCAAGCTCGCCTTGCCCCGACTGATCCATGCCGACCTGGCGATACTGGCTCTCGGCCGGCTCGGGCGGTCCATTGTAATAAATCCCGTTGACGACCTGAGGACCGGCCAGCGCGGCGCTGGCCAGCGTCATGGAGAATGACGCGACGGCGGCCGCGAATGCGAGGGAAGACGCGAAAGGGTTGTACAACATGGACGGCATACCCTTGGCATGGCGCGCCGCGAGGACTGGCCCGGCGTCGCGCTTTGTAGGCGTCCATGAAGATAGCCCGTAAATTTTTATCGTAAATCTAAAGCATTTGTCGTGGTTATCGATTCGAAAAATGGTTAGTTTGCTTGGTGAGTGTTTTGCGAATGTTCTAGGTGAAACAGGGGTTAACGCGATGGCTTGGCCGTCGCGCTTTTCTCCCTCGCCAATGCCTTGGCCGTCCAGTTCAAAAATGCGTCTCCGACGTATCTTCCTCGGGTTTGATTTCGTGGCGCATCATTAGTGGCAATTGCGTCATCGCGAATAGCAGGGTCAACGGCAATATGCCGAAGACCTTGAAGTTCACCCAAACGTCTGTCGTGACGAAGCGGCGCACGACTTCGTTCAGGACGGCCAGAAAGAAGAAGAAGAAACTCCAGCGCCAGGTGAGCTTGCGCCAGCCGGCGTCGTCGAGATGGAAAGCTGAATCGAATACGATCGGCAGCAGCAGCCGGTCGAACCACAGCGCGCCCAGCAGCGCCCCGCCGAACAGCGTATAAAGAATGGTGACCTTCATTTTGATGAAGGTTTCGTCCTGCAGCAGAAAGGTCAGCCCGCCGAAAATGAGCAGCAGAATGGCGGTCACGACCGGCATCATCGGCAGCCGGCGGGTGATGCTCCAGGCGACGCCGAGCGCGACGAACACGCCGACCATCAGCGCGCCGGTCGCGGCGTAAATCCCGTAGTTGTGATTGGCGATGAAGAACATCGCCAGCGGTCCAAACTCCAAAACGAGCTTTAGACCGGTGTTTACGCGCTTTGGTCTTTCGGGAGCGGGTTTGGCGGCGTTTGTTTTCTTGTTTTCTTCGTTCAGCACGCTGTCCTGCGTCATATCGTTGTCTCCGCCGCGTTTTTCGCGGGATCGGACTCCTCGGGGTCCAGCCCCGCGATGGCGCGAGCGAAGTCGCGCGCGGCGAATGGTTCGAGATCGTCGGCGCTTTCGCCAACTCCGACGAAGTGGATGGGCAGTCCGTATTTTTCGGCGATGGCGACGAGGATTCCGCCACGCGCCGTGCCGTCCAGCTTCGTCATGACGAGGCCGGTGACGCCAGCGGTCTTGCCGAAAACGTCGACTTGCGTGAGGGCGTTCTGGCCGACGGTGGCGTCGAGCACCAGCAGCACCGCATGAGGCGCCTCCAAGTCGGCCTTTTTCATGACGCGAACGATTTTTTCGAGTTCGGCCATGAGCTCCACACGGTTTTGCAGGCGTCCGGCGGTGTCCATCAGCAAGATGTCGGCGTTCTGCTCGCGCGCGGTCTGGATGGCGTCGAAGGCGAGACCGGCGGCGTCCGCCCCCTCCTTGCCGGCGACGACGGTGGCGTCAAGCCGCTCGCCCCAAATGCGCAGCTGTTCCACGGCCGCGGCGCGAAAAGTGTCGCCGGCGCCGAGAACCACGCTTTTACCCTCGCCACGCCATTTGGAGGCGAGCTTGGCGATGGTGGTCGTCTTGCCCGATCCGTTGACGCCCACGACCAGCACCACGAAGGGGCGCTTCGAGGCGTCGATCTCGAAGGGCAGGGCCACCGAATTCAGGATGCGTTCGACCTCGCGGGCGAGAATTGCGCGCACTTCCTCTGGCTCGATGTTCTTTTCGTAGCGCGCCGCGCCAACGGCCTGGGTGACGCGCGCGGAAGCGGCGACGCCGAGGTCGGCGCGCAGCAGCACGTCCTCGAGTTCGTCGAGCGTGAGCGCGTCGAGCTTGCGCTTGGTGAAAATTTCGGCGATGCCCTTGGAGATCGCCTGCGACGACCGGAACAGGCCGCCAAACAGCCGCTCGCGCCAGGAGCGCTTCGGCGGTTCGTCTGGCGCCGCCGCGCCGTCGGGCGGCGATTTGCTCGTGGGAGCGCTCGCGCCGCGACCAAACAGCCGCGCGAAAACGCCCCGTTTTTCTTTCGCCTCCTCGCCGTCCTTGCTCATTGAAACTCCCGCTTCGCGGCCAAAACTCCAGCGCCAAGTCCGCCCCAGGAGCCAGAGTTGGCGACTTTGGCCGCGCTTTCAAGCCATTTGCGTTATATCTCATCCGCCAGCCCGCGCCAGCCGCGTCTTTTCCTCGACCTCAAAAGAGCACCCGCCCTTGCCCTTCTCGATTCCTGACGCCGCTCATCGTCGCCACGGCCTTGTTCATGGAGAATCTGGACGGCACCGTATTGGCGACGGCCTTGCCGGCGATGGCCGTGGATTTGAGGGAGGATCCGGTCGCGCTCAAACTCGCGCTGACGTCGTACCTTCTCGCCCTGGCGGTTTTCATACCGCTGTCGGGCTGGGCGGCGGATAAATTCGGCGCGCGCAAGGTTTTTCGCGCGGCGATTCTGGTCTTCACCGCTGGGTTCGATCCTGTGCGGCCTCTCCACCACGCTGCTAGATGTCGTGCTGTCGCGCGTCGCGCAGGGCATGGGCGGCGCCATGATGGTGCCCGTGGGGCGCCTGGTGATTTTGCGCACGGCGCCGCGCGCGGAGCTTGTGCGCGCCCTGGCCTGGCTCACGATACCCGCGCTCGTCGGCCCGTTGATCGGCCCGCCGCTCGGCGGCTTCATCGCGACCTATTTTCACTGGCGCTATATTTTCTGGATCAACGTGCCGATCGGCGCGCTTGGCGTGTTGCTGACCAGCCGCTACATCCCCGATCTGCGCGAGGCGGACGTGGGGCCGCTCGACATGCGCGGCGCGATGCTCTCGGGTTTGGGGCTCTCCTGTCTGGTGTTTGGTCTCAGCATCGTCGGACGTGGATTCGCGTCCCCGCTCGTCGTCGCGGGCCTGATCATCGTCGGCGCCGGCGCGATTTTCGCCTATGTGCGACATGCGCGAGCGGCGCCCGCGCCGATCCTCGATCTGGGCCTGCTCGCCATCCCGACCTTTCGCGCCGCGATCCTTGGCGGCTTTCTGTTTCGCATCGGCATTGGGGCCATTCCGTTTCTGTTGCCGCTGCTGTTGCAGGCGGGCTTCCATTTGACGGCCTTTCAATCGGGATCGCTGACCTTCGTCGCGGCGGCGGGAGCGATGGCGATGAAGACGGCGGCGCAGCCGATCCTGCGCGCCTTCAGCTTTCGCCGCGTGCTGATCGTCAATGCGCTGGCGTCGTCGGCGTTTCTGGTCGTCAACGCCTGGTTCACCGCGGCGACGCCGCATTGGATCGTCATGACCGTGCTGCTGGTCGGCGGCTTCTTCCGTTCGCTCGAATTCACCGCGCTCAACGCCATAGGCTACGCCGAGATCGATCAGCGCGCGATGAGCCGCGCGACCAGTTTTGCCTCCGTTGGTCAGCAATTGTCGCAATCGGTCGGCGTCGCGATCGGCGCCGCCGCGCTGGAGATCGCGCGCGCCGCGCATGGCGGCGGCGCGCTGCTGACGGCGGATTTCACGCCGGCGTTTTTCGTGGTGGCGGCGGTGTCGGCGGCGTCGGTGTTTTCCTTCTGGCGGCTCGCGCCCAGCGCGGGCGACGAACTGGCGGGGCGAGCGGAGGTGGAGGGCGCGGCGTGACTATGGCGTCACGCCTCGCGCGCCGTCCCGCGAAACCCCGTCGCCAGCACATAAAGCTCGGCGGAGCCGGCTCGGCTCGCCGCCGGCTTCACATGGCGCACCACGGCGAAATCGCGCTTGAGCCGCGCCAGCAACTGCCCCTCGGTGCCGCCCTGCAACACTTTGGCGACGAAAAAGCCGCCGGGCGAGAGAACCTCGCACGCGAAATCCGCCGCCAGATCCGCCAAGGCGACGATCTTGAGGTGATCGGTCGCCTTGTGGCCCGTCGCGTTGGCGGCCATGTCGGACATGACGCCATCGGCCCCGCCGCCGAGCATCGTCTTGATGAATTCGGGCGCGTCCTCGTCGTTGAAATCCTTGACCGCGAAGGAGACGCCGGAGATCGGCTCCATGTCGAGCAAATCGACGCCGACGACCTTGCCCTTTCCCTCGGCGACTTTCACCCGTTCGGCCGCGATCTGCGACCAGCCGCCGGGCGCGGCGCCAAGATCGACGATGCGCATTCCCGGCTTCAGGAGATGATAGCGCTCGTCCATCTCCAGCAGCTTATAGGCCGCGCGGGAGCGATATCCGTCGCGCTTGGCGCGCGCGACATACGGATCGTTGAGCTGGCGCTGCAACCATAGCGTCGACGACAGCGAACGCTTTCGCGCGGTTTTCACCCTTACCTTGAGCGAGCGTCCGCCCGCGCGGCCGTCGCCGCCCTCGCCGGCCTTCGTCATGCCGAGACCCTTTCGCGCGGGGTGAACAGGCCGTCGGCGCCGGGCTCCATCGCAAATCGCCGTTTGTGAAAGGGCGAGAGCGTGCCGCGATGGCCGATCGAGACGATGCTTGTGTGGGGCAGGCGCTGTTTGAGCGCCGCGTAGATGTCGGCTTCGAGCGTTTCGTCGAGCGCGGAGGTGGCTTCGTCGAGGAAGAGCCAGTCGGGCTTCGCGAGCAGCGCCCGCGCGATCGCGACGCGCTGTTGCTCGCCGCCGGAGAGGCGTTGAGCCCAATTGCTTTCCTCATCGAGTTGGCCTTGGAACTGGGACAGCTTCGCGGCGTTCAGGGCCGCCTTGATCTCATCGCTTTGATAGGCGCTGGCCTCCTTGGGATAGGTGAGCGCGGCGCGGAGCGAGCCGATCGGTATATAAGGCCGTTGCGGCAGCAGCATCAGGGAGGCGCCCTTCGGCGTTCCGACGGTTCCTTCGTAATAGGGCCAAATGCCCGCGATGGCGCGAAACAGCGTGGACTTGCCGGAGCCCGAAGGTCCGGACAGCAACACGGATTCGCCCTTGGCGAATCTGATCCCTCTGGCCTCGACGATGCGCCGCCCGTCCGGCAGCGTCAGCGCGAGGTCCAGCGCGAGATCCGATTTCTCCGTCGGTTGCGCCGCGGATCGCGACATAAGCACGTCGGCGCGCTCCGTGGCGGCGTCGAAGGTGGCGAGACGGTCCAGCACGGATCGGTAATCGGCGAGATAGGTGTAATAGTTGACGATGAAGTTCAGCGCGCCCTCGACCTCCGCGAAGGCGTCCAACGTCTGCCTCACGACGCCAAACTTGATCTGGCCGATCAACATGAAGGGCGCGACGACGGCGAGGGGAAATATCCCCGACAATTGATGATATGTCGCGGTGAAGGCGACGAGTCTCTTACGCAAGCCGATAATGTCGAGATAGTTCGCGACAATCGCGCCGAACCGCTTTCCAAGCGAGGCGCGTTCGGTCGTCTCGCCGGACAGCAGCGCGACCTGTTCTCCATATTCGCGCATGCGCGCCAGCGAAAAGCGGAAGTCGGCCTCGCGGCGCTGGCGCTCGAACATCAGCCCGGTCAGCGGGCGGCCGATCCAATGCGTCGCGAGCGTTCCGCCCAGCGCGTAAACCAGCGCCACCCAGAACAACCATCCCGGCAGCACGACGCCCTTGGCGATGGGGAAGGCGAGCTGCGCGGAAAGGCTCCACAGGAGAACGGAATAGGAAACGACGGAGCTCAACGTGGAGATCAGCAGAATCGTGAACGAATAAATGCCGTAACCTTCCTCGCCCCCGTCGATGAAACGGTTCACGTCCTCGGCGATGCGCTGGTCGGGGTTGTCCGCGGGCGTTCCCGTGAGCGCCATCGCGTAATGCCGATGCTCGCCAACCCAGCGGTCGACATAGTGCTTGGTGAGCCAGCGGCGCCAGCGCAGAATGAGGTACGACTTAATGACATATTCGGTGACCGCCGTGGCGATGTAGATGAACGCCAAGGGCGTGAAGCCGAACAGAAGCTTGGCCCAAAACACGCCGGCGTTCATCTCCTGCAGCGCGTTGTAATAGTCGCGGCGGATGAAGGTGAGCGCGACGGAGATGCCGACTATTCCCTGATTGAACAACACCAGGACGACGATCGTGATAACGGCGATGAGAGGTTCGGACGCCCTGAAGGCTGGAAACGGCCAGACGCGCATTTCGCTCGCGGCGTCGCTGTCGAAATACAAATCGGCGATCCGCGTCATCTCCTGGACGATGGGGCTGCGCGAAACGAGATATACGAGAATCGAAAACACCGCGACCGTCAGCGCCATTGTTTCGGGCAGCGAATAATCTTGCAGGGCCGCGGGCCAATGATCCTCGACCTCGATAAGATTAAGGACTCCGAACACAATTGTTTCGGCCGAGAAGATGCCGACGAAAATCTTCAGAAAGCTCGATATTTCGGACGAGCGCCAGGTGGTGTAAGCGCAAAGCAGCGCTCCCGCCGCCAGCAGAAGAGTCTCCGTGTCATCTTTATGCACTCCCGCGATGAGCGCGAGAAACGCGAGAAATGCGACCGCCACGGCCAGTTTTCGCATGTTTGTCTCCAATTTCACCAGGGCCGCGCGTGGCGTCGACCGTCGCCGCGAAGCGGGGTTGCGCGCTGCTCTCTAAAGCAGCTTCTTAAAAGGGGGGATAGGCTAATGTAAGATCGGAGCGCGCCGAATTCGTTGATTTCCAGCCGCTCCCATTCAAACTTGGGCGATTGGGACGAGCGTCGCCGCATTCGCGCGATTGAAGCCTCGACGAGGCTTCATGGCGGCGAGCCCGCGAAGACGCCGGTGATTAAATGGCGGCGAGCCCCAACTTGGCGGGAGTTCGTTTTCGTCAAAAACCGAGATCTCCGCCGTGTTGACGCTTCCGGCAAATGGGATCCCGGCGAGACGAAGCCTATTCCGCTTCGTCCGGAACAATGTCGCCGTTAATGCGCGCCACCAAAACCGGCGACGCCTTGAATGTCAATACCTTGCGCGGGCAGATAGGGGCTTCGATCCCCGTCTTGGGGTTACGTCCGACGCGCCCGCGTTTTTCCCGCACGTTGAAGGTGCCAAAGGACCGCAACTTCACCTGCTCGCCACGCGTCAGAGCATCGCAAATTTCGTCGAAGGTCGCGTCCAGGATCTTACGCGCGTCCGCTCGAGATAGAGCCGTGCAACAGCTGTAGACAGCCTCCCGCAACGCGGCCCGTGTCAAGGCCGCGCCTGAATTACCGTCCTTTATCGCCATGTTAAGATTTCTGGCGGGAGCACGATTAAAATTGGTTCGTAATATGTGTCCGACACGATAGTCCCCCGACCCTTTCGCGCCGCTGACGGTAAACTGAGCACTACCGACACTCAATACCGCCACGCAAGCTTTGCGACGACTTAGCCTAATAATAAATCAGAAAAATGCAAGCCTTCCCTCGCCTTGCCCATAAGCCCGCGCTCGCCGGAGCGCGGGTTCCGACAAAAACATTGAAACCACAGCGCCGCGCCCGCTTCACCCAACGGCTTCGGGCGCTTGGGCTCGCCCCTCACGTGGGAAGTTTAACCCTGTGTTTGGATACGGGGATCATCGACCGTATCTTGCGGATGCGTTCGATGTCGATATGGGTCGAAACAAGTCCAGGCCCCTCCGAGGCCTTGGCGACCACATGGCCCCAGGGGTCGGCGATCAAGGAATTGCCGTAGGTGAAGCGCGTCTCGTGGCCGGCCTTGTGCGCGCCCGTTTGAGCCGGGGCGCAAATATAGGCCTGCACTTCGATGGCGCGGGCCCGGCACAGCACCTCCCAGTGGTCCTTGCCGGTGACCAGCGTGAAGGCCGAGGGCAGGGCGATCATATCCGCGCCCTTTTCGGCGAGCGCCTGGAAGAGGTATGAAAAACGCAAGTCGTAGCAAATCGCGCAGCCGACCGTGATGCCCTCGCAATCATATGTCACCACGTCGCCGCCCGGCTTGAAGGCGGCGCTTTCGTGATATTTGGCGCCGTCCGGCGCGGTGATGTCGAACATATGAATCTTGCGATAACGCGCGACTTCCTGGCCCTCGCGGTTGAACGCCACGCTGGTGTTGTGGATGCGCTCGTCGCCGGGGATTTTCTCCAGTATCGAGCCGGCGTGAATGAACATCCGATGCTCGCGCGCGAGATTTTGGCAAAGTGTATAGGCCGGGCCGCCCGGCAAATCCTCGGCCGCCTCCATTTTCTCGGCGCGCGTGCCGCCGATGAAGTCGAAACATTCGGGCAGACAAATCCAATCGGGCTTCTCCTGCGCGACCGCCTGTTCGATGAGCGCTTTCGCGCTCGCCAGATTGGCGGCCTTGTCGTTGATCGAATTCATCTGGACCAGGGTGACTTTCATGCGGCGGACTCGGAAAGTTCGGGATGGACGCCCGCGAATCCGCGAGCGCATTGATTTTGAACTGTCATATTAGACGCTTGTCGCGTTTCCCGCTAGGCGGCGCCTTGGGTGCGGCGCAACACGGGTTTGCGCGCGGCCAGCGTTTCGTCGAGCCGCCGGCGGGGCGCATGCAGCGGCGCGGCGTGAAACGCGGCTTCGTCGCCTTGCAGAGCCCTCTCGCCGAGGCGCCGCAGCGTAGCGATGAAAAGATCGAGCGAGGCCTTCAACTCGGACTCCGTGGGCTCGATCAGCATGGCGCCATGCGCGACGAGCGGGAAATACACGGTCATCGGGTGGAAACCCTCGTCGATCATCGCCTTGGCGAAGTCCAGCGTGGTCACCCCGGTTCCCGCGAGCCATGCGTCGTCGAACAGAACCTCATGCATGCAGGGCCGGTCGCCAAAGGGCGCCGTCATCATGTCGCGCAGCTTCGCGCGCACATAATTGGCCGAGAGCACCGCGTCGCGCGACGCTTGCGCCAGCCCGTCCGCGCCATGCGCCAGCATATAAGCGAGCGCGCGCGTGAACATGCCCATTTGACCGTGAAAAGCCGTGATGCGGCCAAAGCTCCGCGTTCCCCGGACATCCTCCTTGAGCCGCAATCCGCCGTCCTCGCGGATAAGCGAAGGCGCGGGCGCGAAGGGCGCGAGGCGCGCCGACAGAACGACGGGGCCCGCGCCCGGACCGCCGCCGCCGTGCGGGGTGGAGAAGGTCTTGTGCAGATTAATGTGCATCGCATCGACGCCGAAATCGCCCGGACGCGCCAAGCCGGCGATCGCGTTGAAATTGGCGCCGTCGCAATAAAAATAGCCGCCGGCGTCGCGGACCATCTTGGCGATTTTCGCGATGTCGCGCTCGAACAGGCCGCAGGTGTTGGGATTCGTCAGCATGATCGCCGCGACATCCGGGCCGAGCAGCGGCTCGACCGCTTCGGCGTGCAGGATTCCATCGGCGCCGGTCGGGATCGCGCGCAGCTCAAAGCCGAGCAGCGCGGCGCTGG
The DNA here is from genome assembly GCA_963710695.1 of uncultured Alphaproteobacteria bacterium. Classification (GTDB taxonomy): domain Bacteria; phylum Pseudomonadota; class Alphaproteobacteria; order Rhizobiales; family Beijerinckiaceae; genus Methylocystis. The sequence goes on from CAVQBO010000038.1 coordinate 124,983, forward strand.
CCGGATTGGTGCCATGCGCGGATTGCGGGACCAGAACGGTTTTGCGCGTCGCGGATTCGCCGCGCGCGGCGATCGCCGATTTGATCGCCATCAAGCCGCAGCTTTCGCCATGCGCGCCGGCCTTGGGCGAGAGCGCGATCGCCTCCATGTTGGTCAGCGTCAACAGCCAATGCGTGAGCTGCTCCATCACCTCCAGCGCGCCCTGCACGGTCGATTGCGGCTGCAGCGGATGAATGTCGGCGAAGCCGCCGAGCCGCGCCATCTTCTCGTTGAGGCGCGGATTATGTTTCATCGTGCAGGACCCCAGCGGATAGATGCCGCCGTCGATCGAGTAATTCTTGCGCGAGAGCCGAACATAATGACGCATCGTCTCCGGCTCCGAGAGACCGGGCAGGGCGACCGGCGCCTCGCGCTCCAATCCGCCGAGGCAGGAGCGAAGGGCGCGGGCTCCTCGATGTCGACGCCGGTCGCGTCATCGCGCCCGATGTCGAACAGCAAGGGTTCTTCGATTTCGAGCCCGCGATTGCCGGTGAAGGTCGCGGGCGCTTCCGTTGTCTTGAGTTGGTCGAGCATCACAGCGCTCCCTTCAGTTCCGCGACCAGGGTCGCGCGATCTTCGTCAGTGTTCATTTCCGTGCTGGCGACCAGCAGCAGATCGTCGAGGCCGGCGCCGGGCAACAGCCGCGACACGGGAACGCCGGCGAGCACGCCGCGCGCCGCCAGCCGCTCGACCAGCGCCGCCGCGTCGCCCTTCACGCGCACGGTGAATTCATTGAAGAAGCTCTTATTGAGCACTTCGACGCCTTCAAGTTGGGCCAGCATGTCCTTCAGCGCGACGGCGTTGGCGTGGTTCACGCGGGCGAGGCGGGAGAGGCCCGTCCCGCCAAGCAGCGTCATATGGATGCTGAAGGCCAGCGCGCACAGGCCCGAATTGGTGCAGATGTTGGAGGTCGCCTTGTCGCGGCGGATATGCTGTTCGCGCGTCGACAGCGTCAGCACATAGCCGCGCCGCCCTTCGGCGTCGACCGTCTCGCCGCAGAGGCGCCCCGGCATTTGCCGCAGGAATTCCTGCCGCGTCGCGAACAGCCCGACATAGGGGCCGCCGAAATTGAGCGCATTGCCGATCGACTGGCCTTCGCCGACGACAATATCGGCGCCCATCGCGCCGGGCGAGGTCAGCAGGCCCAGCGACACGGCCTCGGTGAACACCGCGATCAGCAGCGCGCCATGACGATGGCAGGCGTCGGCGACGGCGCGAAGATCGCGAAGATTGCCGAAGAAATCCGGCGTCTGCACGATCACGCAGGAGAGGCTGTCGTCGATTTGGGCGATCAAATCCTCGGCCGCGGTCACGTCCGGCGCGAGCGCCACGATCTCGTCGCCGGCGAGCCGCGCCACGGTGCGCGCGACCTCGGCGTATTGCGGATGCAGCCCGCCCGAGAGCAACGCCTTGCGCCGCTTGGTGATGCGATGCGCCATCAGCATCGCTTCGGCGCAGCCGGTGGAGCCGTCGTACATCGAGGCGTTGGCGATCTCCATGCCGGTGAGGGTCGCCACCTGCGTCTGGAACTCGAACAAATATTGCAGCGTGCCCTGCGAGATTTCCGGCTGATAGGGCGTGTAGCTGGTCAGGAATTCCGAGCGCTGGATCAGATGATCGACGCTGGCCGGCACGTGATGCCTATAAGCGCCGGCGCCGACGAAAAACGGCGCCTGGCTCGCGGCGAGATTCTTGGCCGCGAGCCTTGCGAGATGCCGCTCGACCTCGATCTCGGATTTTCCGCGCGGCAGATCGAAATTTTCGACAACGCCGCCCGGCATGTCCGCGAAAAGCTCCGCAATGTCGGCGACGCCGATCGCGCGGCGCATCTCGTCGCGATCCGCGTTGCTCAGGGGATGGTAGCGCATCTCGATCTCCTCGGCCGGGCCGTTGGATTAAAGGCTGTTCACATGGGTTTGGTAGGCGTCCTCGTCGAGCAGGCCGTCGAGTTCGTCAGGCTCGGAAAGACGCAGCTTCACGAACCAGCCCGCGCCGAGCGGGTCTTCGTTGACGATCGCCGGCGACGTGTCGAGTTCGCCATTCACTTCGACGACTTCGCCAGATATGGGCGAAAACAGCTTCGCTCGCCGCCTTCACGCTTTCGACGGTGGCGAGCTGCTCGCCCTTGGCGATTCTCTTGCCGACCGACGGCAGTTCGATAAACACGATGTCGCCAAGTTGCGACTGCGCGTAATCGGTGACGCCGACGACGCCGATGTCGCCGTCGACGCGGACATATTCATGGTCCGTGGTGAAACGCGTTGCGGTCATGTGCGATCCTTTCGAAGATGGACATAGCGATGCGGGACGAATGGGAGTTTCGTGACGACGAGTTCGACCGGCTTTCCCCGCAGTTCGGTGGATAGCGACGTTCCCGGCGTCGGCCAGCGCGCGTTCGACGTAGCCCATGGCGATCGGCCGCCCGAGGCTTGGCGAAAAGCCGCCCGAGGTGACGCGCCCGACTTGCCGTCCGCTCGCTGGCGAGGATCGGCGCGCCCTCGCGCACCGGCGCCTTGCCTTGCGGCGCGAGGCCGACGCGCCGCCGCGCCGGCCCCTGATCCAGCGCCGCGCAAATCCGCGCGAAGCCGGGAAATCCGCCCTCATCGCGCCGCCGCTTGCCGATCGAAAAGACCAGTCCGGCTTCGACCGGATCGGTGGTCGCGTCAATGTCATGGCCGTAAAGGCAGAGGCCCGCCTCCAGCCGCAGCAAGTCGCGCGCGCCGAGGCCAATGGGCGCGACATCGGGATGATCGAGCAGACGCAGCGCGAAGCCCTCGGCGATGACGGCGGGCAGCGAGATTTCGAAGCCATCCTCGCCGGTGTAGCCGGAGCGCGTGACATAAATTCCGGCGCCCTCGTAATCGAAGGCGCGCCACTCCATGAAACTCAGCTCCTCGACGCCGGGAAGCAGCCGCTTGAGGGCGTCGACCGCGCGCGGTCCCTGCAACGCCAGCATCGCGCGCGTTCCCTGGACATGCAGCGCGAGTTGAGGGAGTTTGCCCGCGATCAGCGCGAAGTCTTGGCGCTTGGTGGCGGCGTTGACGACGAGGAACAGGCGTTCGTCGCGTCCCGGCAGCCGCGTCGCCATCAGATCGTCGAGAATGCCGCCGGAGTCGTCCAGCAATTGAGTATAGCGCGTGCGCTCGGGCGCGAGTTCCACGAGATCGGCTGGAGTCAGCGTCTCCAACAGCCGCGCGGCGCCGGCGCCGGCGAGAATGGCCTGGCCCATGTGCGAAACATCGAACAGCCCAGCCTTTTCGCGGGTGTGAAGATGTTCCGCGACGATGCCGGCGGGGTAATGCAGCGGCATGTCGTAGCCGGCGAAAGGGACCATGCGCGCGCCGAGACGCCGGTGCAGCGCATCGAGCGGAACCCTCGCGGGAGGGGCTTCGGAAACTGCGAGATTGCTCAAGGGGCGCTCCGGAACGAGGACACGGCCGCGCGTAAACGGTTTAATCCGTCCGCGCGCCCCCTCTGTCCGGGATACCTGAGAGATTCCTCGCGCTTGCCTGCCTGGGTTCAGGCCGCGAGTTTCGCCCTTCGGTGGACGCGAACAAATCGCTCGCCGCGCCGCTTTCCAGAGTTTTAGATATTTCGCGCGGTTCTTTTGCCTGAGCGTTTCCGGGGCGGTTGCGCCTTCGGCTCCGACCAATAAGGCCGGCATCTCCCGCGAGAAATAATCAACTACGGCTATAAATGTGCCCGCTTGTCGTTTACGTCAAGTTAAAGAATTAGCACGGCGCCCATTTTACGTCTGACCCGGCTTGAGCCGATAGAAAATGTGATGGCCGATCACGTCCATCTTGGTCAGGGCGCGCGCCCAGCGCGGTTTCACGTAATTGGCGTGATAGTGGGTCGAGCGGCCCACGTCCGAAATATAGGTGCGGCCGGCCATGACCTCGTCGGCGACGCGCACGGCGTTGGCCCAGGCGTCGCGCTCGGTGATGCGCAGCGATTTGCCCTCGCAGGCGAAGGAGAACTGGCAGCCTTTGTAATGGTGGCGGTTCTGGTAGACGACGCCGCAGACATTGTTCGGATAAAGTCCGCTGGAGACGCGGTTCAGCACGACCTGCGCCACGGCGGCCTGACCCGCCTCGGGTTCGCTGCGCGCCTCGAAATAGACGGCTTCGGCGAGGCAGCGCTTCTCGCTGTCCATCTTGTCCTGGTCGATCATCGAAGCGTAATCGGGGCGAGCCGCGTTCTTCGAATTGTTCGAGCTGGCCGAGTTCGACAGCGCCAGCGTCGCGCGCGGGAAGGAGGCGACCTCGATCGGCACGGCGTCGGGCTGCGCCGGCGTCGAGGAGCCGAGCGCGACGGCGCGCGGAACCTGAGGGGTCGCGCCGTGGGCGACGCGCTCCCGCGCGGCTTCGAGCGACGCGGGGGTCGAGATGGAGCCGGCTTGCGCGGGCAGGGCGGCCGCGGCGCCCCTTTGCGTCGTCGTTTGCATGGCCGCGCCGGGCGTGGCGAACTCCTGCGATTCCTCGTCGCCGGGCAGAGCGGCGCGCGGCGCGAGCATCACTTGGGTCGAAGCGCCGAAGACGCGGAAGGCGAGATCGGCCGGCGCGACGCCATTCGTCGCGGTCGCGCCGCCTTGCAGGCGGCTGTCGAAAGAAGGACGCATCGCCACCACCGGGTCGCCCTTGTGCGAGCGGTCGATCTCCGGGAATTTGGTCGCGTTGGGCTTTAGATCGACATGCGGCTCGTTCTCGTCGGGCGGCGTGTGCAGATCGAACGGGCCGCCCTCGGTCAGCCGCGCCAATTCCACTGGCGGGCGATCCTGGCCATGCAGATTGCCGGACAGCGCCGAGGCGAGCGACGGCTCGTCGAGCGCGAACGAGGCGCGGGTCGTCAAGGGCGCCTCGTTCCAGCCTCCGACCGCGTCTTGTCCGGCCGAGGCGGTGAAGGAAACGAGGACGCCAACGCTGAGACACCAGGGCGCGATAACGCCAACCGCCCAAACCGTATTCGACCGACGACGCATGCGCACAGCCCGACTTTGACGCCACGACACGCTCCGGGCGTTCCGCGAGAGACGCGGTCAAGCCGGGGAACAGACACATTTTGGTTATCGCGCATTAGGCTTGCCGGTCTGTTACCCGCCGCGGCGCCGGCGCGTTCCAGAATGGCGCAGGGGCTGGCGTCCTCAGGCGCCGATCACATGCAGCGCGACCTCGCGGCGATGCGGCCGGCGCCGGTGCTCGACGAGAAACACGCCCTGCCAGACGCCGAGCATGAGCGCGCCGCCGATGATCGGTATCGAAAGTTGCGTCTGCGTCAGCGCCGCGCGAATATGCGCGGGCATGTCGTCGGGCCCTTCGCTGTCGTGCGCATAGAGCGTCGGGTCTTCCGGGGCGATGCGCCCGAGGAAGTTTTCCAGATCGCTCAGGACGGAAGGATCGGCGTTTTCCTGGATCAGCAGCGACGCCGAGGTGTGGCGGCAGAACAAGGTGAGCAGGCCGGTCCGCATGCCCTGGCCTTGCGCGAAGGACTCCACCGCCGGGCCAATTGAATAAAACCCCCGGCCGCCTGTGTCGATTTGCAGCGTCGTGGCGGCTTGGCGCATCGGTTTGCTCGCGTGTGGCGTCTACGTTCCGCGCGGCGATTTATGCCGCCGAAAGCGAGCCGGGCAAGAGTATTCTATCTCGCGGCCCGCGTCGGGCGAGCGGAAGCAATGGATGAGACAAAAAAATTCTTGCTTTAGGCGACTGATCTATTAAGACACTAAACTGATAGACTAACGGAGCGAGTGGCGGCGGTATTGATGGCGCATCCACCCGCCGCGCTTCGGGCTTGTGGAGCATAATTGATGTCGCATTCCAACGTATTGGCGCGCTTCGCCTTGGCTTTGGCCACGGCCTTGCTGGGCGTGGCGCTCGTCGCCGGCTCGGCGCGCGCGGGCCAATCCCTGCTCAACGTCTCCTATGACCCCACGCGCGAATTGTATAAGGCGATCAACCCCGCCTTCATCGCCGACTGGAAGGCCAAGACCGGCGAAACCGTCCGGATTCAAACCTCGCATAATGGTTCCGGCGCCCAGGCGCGCGCGGTGATCGACGGGCTCAAGGCCGATGTCGTGACGCTGGGGCTCGCCGCCGACATCGACGCCATCGCCGCCAAGACCGGCAAGATTCCGGCGGACTGGCAGCAACGCCTGCCGAACAATTCCACGCCCTACGGCTCGACCATCGTTTTCCTCGTGCGCAAGGGCAATCCAAAGGGGATCAAGGACTGGGACGATCTCGCCAAGCCCGGCGTCAACGTGGTGACGCCAAACCCCAAGACCTCGGGCGGCGCGCGCTGGAATTATCTCGCGGCCTGGGGTTATGGCCTCGCCAAATTCGACAATGACGAGACCAAGACCAAGGCGTTCGTCAAGGCGATCTACCAAAACGCCCCGGTGCTCGACACGGGCGCGCGCGGCGCGACCATCACCTTCGCCCAGCGCGGCCTCGGCGACGTGCTGATCGCCTGGGAGAACGAGGCCTTTCTGGCCTTGCAGGAATTCGGGGCCGACAACTTCGACATAGTGGCGCCGCCGCGATCGATTCTCGCCGAGCCGCCGGTCGCCGTCGTCGATGGCGTCGTCGACGCCAAGGGGACGCGCAAGCTGGCGCAGGCCTATGTCGAATTTCTCTATACGCCGGCGGCGCAGGCGATCATCGCCAAGAATTTCTACCGTCCGGCGCATCCCGAGTTCGCCGCCAAGGAGGACGTGGCGCGTCTGCCGAAAATCGAGCTTTTCACTGTCGATCACGTTTTCGGCGGCTGGGCGAAGGCGCAGAAAAAACATTTCGCCGACGGCGGGGTGTTCGATGAGATCCAAAAGCAAGAGCCGGCCCAATGAGCGACCAAGCGCGCATCGAGCGGACAGGTCCCGGCCCGGGGACGCTCGGCCTCAAAAAGCCTTGGCGCTTGACGGCGCCGAGCGTGCTTCCGGGCTTTTCGCTGACCTTCGGCTACACGCTGGTCTATCTTAGCCTGATCGTGCTGTTTCCACTGTCGGTGTTGGTGTGGCGCGCCTCCGGCCTCGGCTTTGGCGGCCTTTACGCCGTCGCCACCGAGCCGCGCGTCGCGGCCGGCCTGCGCACCACCTTCTCGATCTCGCTCGCGGCGGCGGCGATCGACGTGGTGTTCGGCCTCATCGTCGCCTGGGTGTTGACCCGATACGAGTTTCCGGGCCGCCGTTTCCTCGACGCCGTGGTCGATCTGCCCTTTGCTTTGCCGACGGCGGTCGCCGGCATTTCGCTCGCCTCGCTCTATGCGCCCAACGGCCTGTTCGGCGCGCCGCTGGCGGCGCTTGGGATCAAGGTGGCGTTCACGCGGCTTGGAATTCTGGTGGCGCTGATCTTCGTCGGTCTGCCCTTCATCGTGCGCACGGTGCAGCCGATCATCGGGGAACTCGAGGTCGAGTTGGAGGAGGCTTCGGCGACGCTGGGCGCGACGCGCGCGCAGACCGTCTGGCGCGTGCTGCTGCCGCCGCTGGCGCCGGCTCTTTTGACCGGCTTCGCCATGGCCTTCGCGCGCGCGGTCGGCGAATATGGCTCGGTGATCTTCATCGCCGGCAATATCGCCTATGTCTCGGAGATCGCGCCGCTGCTGATCGTCGTTAAGCTGGAGCAATATGATTACGCCGGCGCGACCGGCATCGCGACGATCATGCTGGCGATCTCCTTTGGCGCGCTGCTGGCGATCAATCTGATCCAGGCATGGAGCCGCCGGAGGTTCGGACATGTCTGAGGCGGCGCCGGTGAGATCGCATACAAATGTGCGGACGGAAGCGCCCGCGACGCGGCTGACGCTGATCCTCGTCGCCGTCGTTTTCCTGGCGCTGTTCCTGCTCGCGCCGCTCGGCGTCGTGTTCACGCAGGCGCTGCAAAAGGGCTTTGGCGCTTTCGCGAAGGCGCTTGCCGACGACGACGCGGTGGCGGCGATCGAACTGACCCTGCTCGTCGCCGCGATCGCCGTGCCGGTCAATTTGCTGTTCGGCCTCGCGGCATCCTGGTCGATCGCCAAATTTTCCTTCCCCGGCAAGAGCCTGCTGATCACGCTGATCGATCTGCCCTTCTCGGTGTCGCCGGTCGTCTCGGGCCTCGTCTATGTGCTGGTGTTCGGCTCGCAGGGCGTCTTTGGCGATTGGCTCGCCGCGCATGACATCGAGATCATTTTCGCCGTTCCCGGCATCGTGCTGGCGACGATATTCGTGACCTTCCCGTTCATCGCGCGCGAGCTAATTCCGTTGATGCAGGAGCAGGGAACGGTGGAGGAGGAGGCGGCGCTGACGCTCGGCGCCTCGGGCTTTCACACCTTCGTCGCGGTGACTCTGCCGAACATCAAATGGGGTCTGCTGTACGGCCTGCTGCTGTGCAACGCCCGCGCGATGGGCGAGTTCGGCGCCGTTTCCGTCGTTTCCGGACATATCCGCGGTCTGACCAATACGATCCCTCTACAGGTGGAGATCCTGTACAATCGAGTACAATTCTGTCGCGGCCTTCGCTCTCGCGGCGCTTCTGGCCAGCCTGGCTCTCGTCACTCTTGGTCTCAAGACCTTCCTTGAATGGCGTCACGCCGACGCTCTCAAGGGTCACGGCGGCCGCCGCCACTGATGGCGCGCACGGCTTCGGCATCCGCATCGAGGGCGTCGAGCAGGATTTCGGCTCCTATCCGGCGTTGCGCGACGTCTCGCTCGACATAGCGCCCGGCGAGCTCGTCGCGCTGCTCGGCCCCTCGGGCTCCGGCAAGACGACGCTGCTGCGCGTCATCGCCGGGCTCAACACGCCCGACCGCGGCGCGGTGTATTTTGGCGACGACAACGCGACCGATCTCTCCGTGCAGGAGCGGCGCGTCGGCTTCGTTTTCCAGAATTACGCGCTGTTCAAGCATATGACCGTCGCCGACAACATCGCCTTCGGCCTCAAGGCGCGCCCGCGCCGCTCGCGCCCGTCGCGCGCCGAGATTTCCGCGCGCGTCGCGGAGCTGCTGGAACTGGTGCAGCTCGAGGGGCTTGGAGAGCGCTATCCGGCGCAGCTTTCGGGCGGCCAGCGCCAGCGCGTGGCGCTCGCGCGCGCGCTCGCCATCGAGCCGCGGGTGCTGCTGCTCGACGAGCCCTTTGGCGCGCTCGACGCCCGCGTGCGCAAGGATCTGCGCCGCTGGCTGCGCGAAATCCACAAGAAGACCGGCCTCACCACGGTCTTCGTCACGCACGACCAGGACGAGGCGATGGAACTCGCCGATCGCGTCGTCGTGCTGAACCAGGGCCGCATCGAGCAGGTCGGCGCGCCGGAGGAGCTTTACGACCATCCGGCCTCGCCCTTCGTGATTTCCTTCGTCGGCGAGGCCGTGGCGCTGCCGGTGAAGGTGGTCGACGGCCATGTCGAGTTTGGCGGGCGCGAACTGCATGTCGACACGCACGGCCTGCGCGAGGGCGCGGCGCGGGTGTTCTTTCGCCCGGCGGACATCGCCATCGGCGGGCAAGGGGAGGGCGACCTCGAAGGGCGGGTCGAGAGCCTGCGCCGCACGGCTGGCGGCATGCGCGCGACCATCGCCATCGACGGCTACGACCAGACGCTGGAGATCAACTCCGCGCTGTCGAGCGGCGCGAAGCTCGGCGGCAAGATTCCGCTGTCCTTCTCGAACGCGCGGATTTTCCCGTCCGACGCGATCAGCGACAGCGATTTCAAGGAGGCCGGCGACGGCATTTGAAGCGGGCCGCGAAAAGAAAACGCCGGGCGTACATCCGGCCCGGCGCTTCGCCTCCCCCGTCGCGGTTTGGCTCGCTTCGGGGGTGCGACTTATTTAAATAGTGTTAAAACATGACTGTGGAATGACTTTTTTTCGCGGCTCAGCCAAAATTCGCGAGGCCGGGGAAAGTCTGCAACAGCCAGAACGACATGCTTTGAACGCCGCCTGTCAGAAAGGCGATTCCGGTCAGCACCAGCAGCGCGCCGACGATTTTCTCGACCTTGGCGAAGTGTCGCTTGAAGCGCGAGATAAAGCCCAGGAACGGCTCCATCGCCAGCGCCGCGCCAAGAAACGGCACGCCGAGTCCCAGCGAATAGGCCGCCAGTAGCTGCGCGCCGCGCCAGACCGTCTCTTCCGTGCTGGCGATGGCGAGGATCGCCGCGAGGATCGGGCCGATGCAGGGCGTCCAGCCGAAGGCGAAGGCGAGGCCCATCACATAGGCGCCGAGCAGCCCCATGGGCTTTTCGACCGTGGCGCGCTTCTCGCGATAGAGCAGCGGTATCTTGAGGAAACCGAGGAAGTGGACGCCCATCGCGATGATGATCGCGCCGGCGGCGTAGGATAGAATCTCCATATTGGCGCGCAGCGCCTGGCCAAAAAAGCTCGCCGTCGCGCCGAGCGCGGTGAACACCGTGCCGAAGCCGAATACGAAAAACAGCGAGGCCAAGAATATATCGCGCCGCGCCTTGGATCGGCTCTCGCTGGAGAGGTCTTCGAGCGTGACGCCGGCGATAAAGGTGAGGTACGGCGGCACCAGCGGCAGAACGCAGGGCGAGAGAAACGACAGCAGCCCCGCCGCCGCCGCCGCCGGAAAAGTCACGTCCGCCGCCATTCATCGCCCTCGCTGTCGTGGTTTCGGAACTTGTGGCACAGCGAGCGCGCGCCGGCAATTGGCGTGTGTCATCTTGCACGGCGACTGGCGAAGCGGCGCGAGCCTTTCGGCGCCGCGCCGTCCTCTGCAAGCCTACCATCGTCGGAGATCACCAATAATAGGGATATCCCCAACCCCAGAACGGGAAGGTCGCCGCGGCCGCGGCGGTTCCGACCAACGCCGCCCCAGGATTGTAATAATACGGGTAGTAGCCGTAATAGTGGCGGTAATAGTGATGGCGCCAGTAACCATAATGCCGATAATGGTGATAATAATGCCTGTGCCCATAATATCGGTAGTAAACTTGCTCCACTGGCGAAGCGGTGCGGATTTTCGCTTGATCGCCCATGCCGACGACGCCAGCGGCTGCCTGGGTCGGGGCGACCGAAACCGCGATCATCGCGCACATAGCCGTGGCGGCCGCGGACTTAATCAATTGCGCATCTTTGCCTCCTCAAACCAGCGAGCGCGCCAACTTTGATAAGCTAAGCTTTGGCGTCTCGCCCGAAATCTATTACTGAGCTAGATGCGATGGTTTGCTCATCAAGAGCGGAAGAGGAGGAAATCAGCGGATTACCGAAATGTAATGCGCGCGGGTCAAGCACGCAGATACTCCTTTGGAGAAAGCGGTTCCGCCCCTAAAACCGGTCCGGCCGATAAGGCGCCGGGTCCGTGAACGGCGTCTCTCCCGTCATCATCTCCGCGAGCAATCTCCCGCACACCGGTCCCAGCGTAAATCCATGATGCTGGTGGCCGAAATCGAACCACAGCCGCTCGTGGCGCGGGGCCTTGCCGACGATCGGCAGCATGTCCGGCAGGCAGGGCCGGCAGCCCATCCAGGGCTTTGTGTCGAGCCGTTCGCCGAGCGGAAACAGTTTTCGCGCGATCGGCTCGGTTTGTTCGATCTGCACGGGCGTTGGCGGCGTGTCGCGCCGCGCGAATTCGGCGCCGGTGGTCAGCCTTATGCCGCGCGTCATCGGCGCCAGCACATAGCCGTTGTCGGCGTCGAGCACGGGATGGGCGAGAACCGCGCCTTCGCGCGGCGCGTAGTGCATGTGATAGCCGCGCTTGAACGCGAGCGGGAAATCATAGCCCAGCTCGCGAAAAATCAGGTCGGACCAGGGGCCGAGCGAGACGACGAGATCGCGGGCGTTGACGTGGCCCTCATGCGTGTCGACGCTCCAGCGCCCGTCCGCCGCCTCCTGCAGCGAATGGGCGTCGCCGGTGAAAAAGCGCCCGCCGCGCCGTTTGAACAGTTCGGCATAGGCTTGCGCGAGGCGGCTCGGATCGTCGACCGAGGCGGGGTCGAGATAATGCACGCCGCCGACCGCGCCGATCAAATGCGGCTCTCGCGCGGCGAGAGCGTCCGCGTCCAGCGTGTCGATGTTGAGGCCGAAGCCCCGCAGCCTTTCCGCGTCGGCGGCGCCGGCCTCCATGGTTTTCGCCGAGCGATAGAGCTTGATCCAGCCGGTCTTGCGCAGGAGATCGCCGACGCCCGCCGCCTCGATCAGCGCCTCGTGCTCGACGAGGCAGCGCTGGATCAGCGGCCGCAGCGCGGCGCTGTGTTTCGCGGCGCGATCCGGCGCGCTTTCCTTGAAATAGCGCCACAGCCAGGGCGCGACGCCGGGCAGCGCCGAGAGGTGATAATGCGCCTCGGGCAATAGGTTAAGCGCGTAGAGCACGAGCTTTTTCGGATCGCGCGGAAAGAGATAGGGGAACATCGAGGCCCGCTCGATCAGCCCGGCGTTGCCGAAACTCGTCTCCAGCCCCGCCGCGCCGTGGCGGTCGATCAACACCACGTCGCGCCCGCGCGCCTGAAGATGCAGCGCGGCCGAAACACCCACCATTCCGGCGCCGAGAATCGCCACATCCGCGCTATGCATGAAACTCTCCCAAGGCTTCGAATCCAAGCATCATAATGCCTTTATCGCCGCGCCGCGCCATGCGCGATCGCGGCGCTTTCGATATTTCACGTTCAATCGGTTATGCTTTCGTCAGGGGGCATGAGTCGCGGCATGGGCAAACCGACATTTTACGAATTTTTCGCCGGCGGCGGCATGGCGCGGGCGGGACTCGGTCCCTCCTGGAAGTGCTTGTTCGCCAATGATTTCGACCGCAAGAAGGGCGAGACCTATCGCGCCAATTGGGGGTCCGACGCGCTGCTTGTCGGCGATGTGCGGACGCTGGAAACCAAGCAATTGCCGGGCCATGCCGATCTTATTTGGGCCTCGTTCCCGTGCCAGGATCTTTCGCTCGCCGGGGCCGGAGCCGGCCTCGCGGGCGCGCGCAGCGGGACTTTTTGGCCGTTTTTCGACCTCGTGAAAAAACTTCGCGCCGAGGAGCGCGGCCCGAAACTGCTGGTTCTGGAGAATGTTTGCGGCGCGCTAACCTCGCATGGCGGCAAGGATTTTTCCGCCATTTGCGACGCGCTGGCGGCCGAGGGATACAATTTCGGCGCGCTGGTCATCGACGCCGCGCTGTTTTTGCCGCAATCGCGTCCGAGACTGTTTATCGTCGCGGTCCGCGAGGATGTCGCGGTTCCCTCGGAACTTGATCGGGCAGGGGGCGCCCTCGCCGTTTTACACGCCTGGGTTGCTCGCCGCCCACGCGCATTTACGCGCACAAACGCGCATGAAATGGCGCTGGTGGCGCATCGCCGCGCCTCCCAAGCGCAACCTCTCCCTGGCCGAAATTATCGAGGACGAGCCCACGGGAGTCGCCTGGCATTCGCGCGAGGAGACCGCGGGGCTGATCGCCAAAATGAGCGAGATAAATCTTGCGCAAATCGCGGAGGCGAAAAACGCCGGCCGCGAAATCGTCGGAACGGCGTACAGGCGCACCCGCTATACTTCAACCGGCGAAAAAATACAGCGGGCCGAGGCGCGCTTCGACAATATAGCCGGCTGCCTGCGCACGCCGGCTGGCGGATCGAGCCGGCAATTCGTGCTGATCGTCGAAAAAAATCGGGTGCGCTCGCGCCTTATTTCCGCGCGCGAAACGGCGCGGCTGATGGGGCTTTCCGACGATTATATTTTGCCGGAAAATTATAACGAGGCCTATCACTTAACGGGCGACGGCGTTGTCGTTCCCGCCGTGCGGCACATAGCGGCGCATTTGCTGGAGCCCTTGCTGCGCGGCGCGAGGCTGCGCGCGGCGGCGTGAGCGGCGAAGACCCAACAAAACGCTCCGCCACCATGCGGGCGGTGAAATCCCGCGACACGACTCCCGAACTCGCCGTTCGCGCGCTGCTGCGGCGTTTCGCGCCGTCCTATCGGCTGCACCGCAAGGATTTGCCGGGAAATCCCGATATCGCCTACATCGGCAAGCGGCGCGCGATTTTCGTGCATGGCTGTTTTTGGCACGGCCATGATTGCCCGCGCGGCGCGCGAGCGCCAAAAGCCAACGCCGAATATTGGCGCGCCAAGATCGCCAGAAACCGCGCCCGCGACAAAGCCAACGCCGAAAAGCTTAGCGAGTTGGGCTGGAGCGCGCTGACGGTCTGGGAGTGCGAACTCAAGGATTTGGGCGAGCTGGAGCGACGGCTGCGGGCTTTTTTGGCGTGAGGCGAAGGCGGTGGGTTAATTGAATTTTCGGCTTTGCGGCGGGAGCGGAAATAGCGAGCGGGCCGCCATTCCACGCCCGCTCTCCAGATCGCGGCTTCGAACAGCCGCAATAGAAATTAATCGGGTCCGATGTCGTGACCGCTCGGGTCATGCCCTCCTTCCTGAGAGTGATGGCTACCGTCTTCCGCCTTGAAACATACCCTGACGGCGGTGCATTGGCGACGGCATGTCCGTATGGCCTGCGGATCCATTGCCTCCGGTCTCGGCCGGAGCCGACCACGACCAAGTGGTCTCGACGCCGCTCCTGACGCGCTTGTCTTCGCGACCGGCCGCGATGCAATGCAGCGCGCGGGTGGACAGATCGCAGGTCTCTAACAGAACCTCCGACTCTTTTAGGCCGATGGCGTCGTGCAGCAGGCGCCACGCCGAACCGCCGCACGACGATTGCGGCGCTCAAGGACTTCTCTGACATCGCGCAGCACCCGCGCATCGTTGTCCGAAACAGGGGCGATGCCGTTCAGCGCTTCGGAACGGATGAATTCCAGATCCGATCATCGACAAAGCGCAGTCGTCGCGACCAGCTACACGAATTCCAAGTTGATCGCAACGCGATCGTCAGCGCCCGCCGCGCGATCTTCGACCGGGCGAAGCGTGAATGCACGTTCGCCGGGACGCGGCTCCTCGACCATGATTTCGTTGTCGCCGATCGGAAAATGCGAATGCAGGAGCGTGACGCCGAAACGGTCGTTCGCGCCCTTGGCGATCAACAATCCTCCAATTTCGTCAAGGCATTCCCAGTCGCTGTCATCGAGGGCTTCCATCGCCGGCGAATCAATGTCAGGCAGGACTGCATAGTCTGTCTTGGTGTGAGCCCGGATATCAATCATGGAAAACCTCCACTCATCGAGATGAGGCCAAAATCACCGTCGTAATGGCCACCTAATAAGATGAGAGCGCTTTCCTGTCTGACAAGGACCCGGGCTCGTCTGATTTCCGCGCACGGGCGTACTGGTCGAATCGGACCACCGCCGAGGCGAAAGCCAGAGCAGCCCGCGGTCCGCTACCGCGCGACCCAGATCTCCACGCGCCTGTTCTTGGCCGCCCCCGCTTCGCTGTCGTTGCAGGCCGAGGGCGCGAGGAAGGAGAAGGATTTCACCGCTTGCGCGGGAACCTTTTGGCCGGCGCGCGTCAGCGCTTCGGCGACGCGTTTCGCACGATGTCGCGCGAGCCCCAGATTGCCGGCCCAGTCGCCATTCGCATCGGCGAAGCCGACGAGATAAAACGACTTGCCCGTCAGCGACGGCGACTTCAGGAAACGCGCGAGGCGCGCGACGTCCCCGATCGCCCTGTTGTCGAGGTCGGCGCTGCCTTCCTTAAATCTCAAGACGACGGACGAGCGCCGCGTCGCGCCGGTCAGTTTCCCGAACTCGGCGATCGCATTGGCGGGCGCGACTTTGCCGGGCGGCAAACCGCGCTTGGGATCGCCGGCGAAGGCGCTCGCCCATTGGCTCTGTTCGCTCTCGTCCTCGAACATCACGGATTGGTCGACGAACTCCGCTTCGTCGATGGTCGGCTGCGCCTCATCGGAGAGCGCATAGCGCAAAAAGTCCCTGGCGGCGGGATCGGCGGGCGCGCCGATCGTGTAAAGATACAGACGGCGCGCAAGCGGATAGTCCTCGGTCTTGACCGAGAATTTCGACGCCTTGCCAATGATGCCGCAACTCGAACCGATGACCACCGCGGCGTTCTTGTTGACATAGGGCATGCCGACGAAGCCGATGGCGTCGACGTCGCGCGCCACTTCCTCGGAGAGCGCTTCGCTCGACTCGAATGCGCGCACATGCGGCGCGATCTCCATTTGCGACGGCGCGAGCACGAGCGATTTGAACGTATCGAAAGTGCCCGATTTGTCATCGCGGCGAAGCGACTTTGATTATACGGTCGGCGCCGCCCAGTTCGCTCCAATTGGTGATCTTGCCGGCATAGATTCCGGCGATTTGCGCGAGACCGAGCTTTTGAACCGGATTTGCCGCGTTGACGATGACCGCGAGTCCGTCGAGCGCGAGAACATGCTCATTGCCGGGCGCGAGCGCATCCGCGTGGAACTTGTCGTCGAGCGCCTTGACCTCCTCCGGCTTCAGGCGGCGCGAGGCCATGCCGACGACCGCCTTGCCCTCGACCAGCGCCTTGGCGGCGGTGCCGGAGCCATGCGCCTTCAACTCTATCGTCGAGCGCGCGCCGCCGGTTTCGAAGGAGATTTCCTCCTCCTCCTTGTCGGTCAGTTTCGTCGTCGGCTTCGCGCCGAGACCTTGCGCATAGGCCTCGATCAGCATCGGCATGAGCCGCTCGCCGATCGTGTTCGAGCCTTGCACGCCGAAACGCCCGGAACCTCCGCCGTTCGCGGTCGCCGTCGTGGCAGCCGGCGGCGGCGCGGGGCAGGGATCGACATTGATGCCCCTGACGGCGTTCACCGGATATTCCAGCGGCTCCGTCGCCCCGCTCACATAAAGCAGGAATTTCCCCTCGCGCGTTTCGAACCGCGTCGCGCCGATCTTCGTGCCGTCGAGGAGGCAGAAGATCGTCGTATGCGGCTCGGCCGCGGCGCCTCGCGCGCACAGCGTCGCGAATGCCGCGGCGAGGAAGATCGGCGTGCCAAGACGCAATATATGGAGCATGGATTTCTTTCGGGGACGCCGCGGCGCGGTGGGTTAGTCGAGGATCTTGTTGACGATGCGCATCGCGATCCCGTCGGGACAATCGGGATAGATCATCGTGACCTCGCGCCCGGAATCCGCGAAGCGCCCGGAGGCTTTATAAACATCGGAGTTGCCGACCGAGGCGCGGATGGCGCCGTCGGCGTCGACCTCGCCGCGCCACTGATAGACGATTCCGCGATATTCATATCGCCATGCGACCTCGCGGTTCTTGATGTCCACCATCGCCGACGCGGGCTTGGCGCCGCACGCCGCCTGCGAGCGTCCGAGATAGTGCCCGTCCGCTGGCGCGAGGGGGACGGGAGCCTCGACGGCGCGGCGCGGGGCCTGGGCCGGTTCGTCGGCGCTCGCGCGTTCGCGGGCCACGCTTTCTTTCAAATGGCCGTTATTCGCCGGCTCGGATGGGGCGGCGACCGACCTGGAGATCGCCTTGGGCGACGCCGCGCAGTCATATCCGGTCCAGCGGCACATAAGCCCCGGCGACATCGCAAAGGCGGCGAAGATGCTCAGAATAACGAAGCCGAGGACAATCCCGATCGTGCCCAGGTGGCGTTGCAAGGTCGTGGCTCCCCGGCCAACCACCGGTGGTCTGGCGCGGTCCACCGGGACCAACTCATGCGGGACAGAACTCACCTCGAATACTCCTGCGCACACAAGCGCCCATTCCGCGCCCGCGGTCCTCGTCCCCGGTCGCGCCTTGCCGGAAATCGCGCGGCGCCTCTCGTCTTTGGCGTCCCGCAATATATCTAAATATTAATAAGATAGGAAAGTCGCATGACGCTTATGTGACATTCCCGCGCGCGATAATCGCGGATTGTCGGGCCTCGCCCGGGCGGCTCGCGCGGCGCCGCATTAATTTTCCTTCGCGGTGCAACCTTGCGCGGGCGAGTTCGTTTCCAAGACGAGCAAAAGCCTGAAAGGGAGACAGGCATGACTTGGGACGGCATCTCGCAGCCGGCCGCCGTGGTGTGGGCGCCGCTGCGCATGGGTCAGGTTTACGGCGCCAAGCTGATGGAGCTTAGCGCGGACAACGTCAACTCCACGCTGGAATTCTTCGGAGAATTGTCGGGCGCGAAAACCCCCGCGGATTTCGCGGAGGCGGTCAGCAATGAAACGCGCCGGCGAATGGAAACGCTGACGGAACAGTTCGATGAACTGTCGCGGCTGTTCGGCGCGACCAAGGCGGACGGACAAAGCGGTTGATGATGTGATGATGTCGGCCTCGGAGATTAGCCGCGGGAGCGCGCGACGCAAGCCGTTAGGCGTCGTCGCGCGCGATATCGCGCGCCAAGTCGCCGAGCCGACGGATTTCCATCTTGCATATCTCGCGCGCCCGCCAGTCCCATTGGCGCGCGTAAGCGAGGCGAAGCCGCCGGCGCCAATCCTCGAGTTCGCGGCGCACGCGATGCGCGCGCGAGTTGGTTTCGAAAAGGATGATTTTTGCCTCGGGCATGACGCCAACCCTCGCGCGGCTACCGTGCTGAAGCGAATTCGTCCTGTCGAAACATATGGCGCGCCGCGGGCGCGGCGCCAGACCGGCGGCGGCGTCACGATGAGGCTCGCCATCGCCGCGCGTCGGTCGGGCGACCCCTCAAGCCGTTGAACGGCCAGTCTCGCGTGCTAGCCTCGCAAGGGCCTCGATATTGCTTCGATGGAGGGCGCCATGTTTCGTCCACTCAAAAAAAACTCTCATTCGCTCAAGGCAAAAATTGGCATCGGATTTTTGGTTTGCTTATCGTTTGCTGGCGCGGTCCGCGCGAATCAACTCGTAAAGAACAAGGACGGCTCTTCCATTCCGCGGAAATCCGACGGAACGAAGGTCGTGACGAACGCGGATGGTTCTTCCGTCGATTAGTTCAGCAAGCTATTGTTTTAATGGCGTTTGATTTTTCAGTCTGGCGATGCTCTTTACTTTCCATCTTACTTTCGGACCGAGGCGTCGATCGAGGGATTGACGAAATAGCCGATGGAATTGGCGCCCTGATTTTTAAAAAGAAAAGCCCGGCCACGAGAAGCCGGGCTATGTAACGCCTGAAATGGCGCCTTGAAACATGTTGGTTATAAGCGAGGTCTGTTACGGATGGCTTAGCCAGAAACAGCCAAATTTAAGCGTCCCCAAACGCAAAACGGCCCGCCGTACATCCGGGCGGGCCGCTCCATGGCGTCTGGTCGCGCGGCGGTTCCCGCTCTACGAGAATAGGCCTCGGTGATTCGCCCGGCGTCGAAAATCTTATGCGGAGACGACCGCCGCGCGGTTTCGCCGCTCGTCAATCCTTCGCGCGCTCCACATAGGCGCCGTCTTCCGTCTGGATCACGACGCGCGTGCCCGGCTGGATGTGCGGCGGCACCATCACGCGGGCGCCGTTGCTGAGCTTGGCCGGCTTGTAGGACGACGACGCCGTCTGGCCCTTCATCGCCGGCTCGGTCTCGGTGATTTCCAGCGTCACGCGGGCGGGAAGCTGGATCGCCACGGCGTTGCCGTTGAACATGGAGAGGATGCAGACCATGTTCTCCTGCAGCCATTGCGCCTGGTCGCCGATGACGTCCTTGGAGACGGTGACCTGCTCGAAATTCTCCTGGTTCATGAAGGTGAAGCCGTCGTCGTCGCCGTAGAGATAGTTATAGTCCTGGTCCTCGACGAAAGCGCGTTCGACCTGCTCGGTGGTCTTGTAGCGGTCGGTGGTCTTCACGCCGTCGGAGATGCGGCGCATGTCGATCTGCGTCGTCGGCGTGCCCTTGCCGGGGAAAAAGCTCTCCGCGCTCAGGACGACATAGAGGTTGCCGTCGTCCCTCTCGATAATATTGCCCTTGCGGATGTTGCTGGCGATAACTTTCACGGTTTTGTTTCCTCGTGGGATCGCTGGAAGCGATCCGTTCCTGGTCGTGATTAGGATTGGCGGCGCCGGCCCGTCCGGTCTATGAACGGGTCGAAATTCATGTGCGGGTTAAAACCACACTTCGCCCCTCGCGGCAAATCCTCGCCCCGAAAAATCGCGGATGGCCCAACAATGACGCGCGCTTCGCCCTGGTGGGCCAAGGATGTTTACGCCGACCGCAAGCCCTTTCTCAAGGTCCGCTCCTTGCTCGGGGCGGCGATTCGGCAATTTTTCGCCCATGAGCGATTTGTCGAGGTGGAGACGGCCGCGCTGCAGGTGTCGGGCGGCAATGAGACGCATATTTCTCCCTTCGG
The DNA here is from genome assembly GCA_963710695.1 of uncultured Alphaproteobacteria bacterium. Taxonomy (GTDB): domain Bacteria; phylum Pseudomonadota; class Alphaproteobacteria; order Rhizobiales; family Beijerinckiaceae; genus Methylocystis. The sequence goes on from CAVQBO010000038.1 coordinate 145,098, forward strand.
CGTGGATTTGATCGGGGCGGGAGGCGACAAAAGCCGGCTTTATCTGCATTCCTCGCCGGAATTCGCCTGCAAAAAGCTGCTGGCGGCGGGCGAGGAGCGGATTTTCACCTTCGCTCATGTATTCCGCAACCGCGAGCGCACGGCGCTGCACCATCCCGAATTCACGATGCTGGAGTGGTATCGCGCGCATGAGCCGGTCTCGCGGCTGATCGAGGATTGCGCCGACCTGCTGGCGGTCGCGGCCAAGGCGGCGGGGACCGACAGCTTTGTTTGGCGCGACCGCGAGGCCGAGGCTTTCGAGGAGCCGGAAATTTTGACCGTATGCGAGGCCTTCGACCGCCACGCCAATATCGACCTCGCCGCGCTGCTGGGCGACCGCGACGGGCTCGCCAGGGCCGCCGCGCGGGACGGCGTAAGCGTCGCGGCGGACGACACATGGTCGGATCTCTTCAGCAAGATTCTTTCGGAGAAGGTCGAGCACCGGCTGGGGCGCGGGCGCGCGACGATCCTGACCGATTATCCCGTCAGCGAGGCGGCGCTGGCGCGCCCAAAGCCGGACGATCCGCGTTTCGCCGAGCGTTTCGAGCTTTATGTTTGCGGCGTCGAAATCGCCAATGGCTTCGGCGAATTGACCGATCCCGCCGAGCAGCGCCGCCGTTTTGTCGAGGCGGGAGCCGCCCGCGCGCGCCTCTATGGCGAGGCTTGCCCGATCGACGAGGATTTTCTCGACGCGCTGGCGGTCATGCCGCCGGCGAGCGGCATAGCGCTCGGCTTCGACCGTCTGGTGATGCTGGCGGCCGGCGCGACGCGCATCGAGCAGGTGCTGTGGACGCCGGTGGCGGAGCGCGGGACGGTGTTGTGATGGCCGCGCGGCCGGGCGAGAAGGAGTTGCGAGCATGAACGATTGTCGTGATTGGAGCCTCGCGGGGCATCTGGTCTTGAAGTCGTGAAGCTGGCGCTGGAGCGGGGGCGCGAGGTGACGGCATTGTCCGCGAATCCACGGCAAATTGGCGCTCGAACAACGCGCGGCTGCGTAAGGTCCGAGGCGACGTCGGCAAGCCGGCGGATGTGCGGTCGGCTTTGAGCGGACAGGACGCCGTTTGCACTTGCGTCGGCGTCAGATCAGCTAGATCAAGCACGGTCGAGCTGTTTCACGCGGCGCGCGCAATGTGCTCGCCGCGCTTCAGGATGCGCCGGCGACGAAGATACGTCGCGGTGACCGGCGTCTGCCGGCGACAGCCGCGGCCATGGCGGTTCTTCTACGACAGATTTTTCAGCCGTATCGCTTGCAACGATCTACGCCGACAAGGACCGCGAGTGAGGAGCTTATCAAGGCGCTCGCGCCGCCGATTGGCTGATGCGTGCGTCCCGGCTTTCTGACCAACGGCCAGCGCACGGAGTTACCGGCGATCACCGATCTCCTGGCGTGACAGCGGGAAGAATCTCGCGCGCGATGTTCGCGCGACGCCGAGCTTGAAGCTACTGCTGGAGAACGCCAGCTCTGTTCGGGCGGCGGCCGCTGCCGGTCCGCAAAATATGAGCGGCGCGAAAGACAGGACGCTAAATTTAGCTGGACGACCTCGCGCGCGCCGGCCTGCTCGCGCCCTCCGACGCCCTGCGCGCGGTCGCGGCGCGCTACAGCGTCGCGGTGACGCCGCAAATCGCGGCGCTGATCGACCCCGCCGACGCGAACGACCCCATCGCGCGGCAGTTCCTGCCCGACGCGCGCGAACTGGTCACGCAACAAGTGGAACTCGCCGATCCCATCGGCGATGACGCTCACAGCCCCGTGCCGGGCCTCGTGCATCGCTATCGCGACCGCGTGCTGCTGAAGCTGCTGTCGGTCTGCCCGGTCTATTGCCGCTTCTGCTTTCGCCGCGAGACGGTGGGGCAGGGCAAGGGCGGCGTTTTGCCGGACGACGCGCTCGACGCGGCGCTAAAATATATCGCCGCGCGGCCGGAAATCTTCGAGGTGATCCTGACCGGCGGCGATCCGCTGGCGGCTTCTCCTCGCCGGCTGCGCGAGGTCGCGACACGCCTCGCCGCGGTCACGCATGTGCGACTGCTGCGCGTGCACACGCGCGTCCCGACGGCCGCGCCGGGGCTTGTCACGCCAGAGCGGCTGGAGGCGCTGCGAGCGAGCGGCAAGGCGCTTTATGTCGCGCTGCATGTCAATCACCCGCGCGAACTTCACGAGGGCGCGCGCGAGGCGATAGCGAGGCTGCGCGCGGCGGGCGCGGCGCTGCTGTCGCAGACCGTGCTGCTGAAAGGCGTCAACGACGACCCCGACACGTTGGAGGCGCTTATGCGCGCGCTCGTGTCGCTCGGCGTGAAACCCTATTATCTGCATCATCCCGATTTAGCGCCGGGCACCGCGCATTTTCGCCTGTCCCTGGCGCGCGGGCGCGAAATTTACGCGGAACTGGCGCGACGGGTCGGCGGCCACGCGCTGCCGAGATATGTGCTGGATCTGCCCGGCGGCTTCGGCAAAATCCCGGTCGAGGAGGCGCGTGTTTTTCGCGGCGCCGATGGCGGTTGGCGGGCGGTGGACCGGTTTGGCGAAGAGCATCCGTATGAGGAGAGCTAGAGGCGTAACGCGAGCGCCAGCCAAAACTTAACCGACATTTCTCGCCTTCCTCTCGCCGTTCTTGTCCGATAGTCCGCCCAGATTCACCTCCAGCCGGATTCTTGCCCCTTGCCCATCTCGTCTTTCCGCCTTCTCGCCTTCCTGGTCCTCGCGCTGTTCGCCTTCGCCGCGCGAGGCGACGAGGCCTCGACCTTCGTGATCGAAAAGCACAACAAGACTCTCGATCGGGCGCGAGCGACGCTGGACGAGGTGGAGACCGCGCTGGTCCATGCGAGCGCGAACGACGGCGAGTTGCGTCGGCTGCGCGATCGCGTCGAGCCGCTGCCGCTCGAGCTGCAGAATGTGATCGACCGTCTGACGCCGCGTCTGCAGGCGATTGACGCGCGGCTCCAGCAACTGGGCTCGCCGTCGCCCGACGCGAAGTCCGACGCTTCGGCTCCCGCGCCGGCCGCGCCCGCGCCCGCGCCCGCGCAGCCCGCGGTCAAACTCGCGCTCGCGCAAATCCCGAGCAAAGCCGCGCCGGCGAAGCCCGACGCCAAAGCCTCCTCCGCCGCGACCCAGGGCGCGACCCCGCCAATCGCGAAGCCAGTGGACCCGGGCGCGGCCAGTTCCGCCACCGCCGTCGTCAACGCGGAATGGACCGAACAGCGCAAGCTGTACGACGACATCGACGCCACGCTCAAACGCGCGCGCTCCCTGCAAATCGAGGCGCGGCAGACGCTCGTGGCGATCATCGCCCGCCAGCGGTCGCTGTTCGCGAAGACGCTGTTTTTGCGCAGCCGGCCGCTGTTTTCGCCGGGCTTGTGGAAGGACGCCCTGGCCGATGCGCCGCGCGTGGGCGCGGCCGCGGCGGTCTTTTTCGAGGAGCGCGCCGCCAATTTCGCGAGCCGCGTGAACGGCGCGCACAAGGCCGAGTTGCTCGGCGTCGTCGTCTTAATTCTGCTTTCCGTTCCGTTGTTGATGACGTTCGCGCGGCGCATGGTGAGCGCGCGCCCAAGGGGTCGCCGCGCCCGCGAAGTTGAAAAAGGCCGTCGCCGTGGCCTGGGTCGCGCTGGCGACGAGCGCCGCGCCGCTGGCCGCGGTGATGGCGCTGACCTCGGCGCTCGAGGGCTTCGACCTCACGGACGCCGCGTTGGAGCCAATTCTGGTGCGCCTGTTCGAAGGCGTCGGGCGCGTCGGGGTGGCCTATGGCGTCGCGCGGGCGGTGTTGGCGCCGGGCGCGCCGCGCTGGCGTCTCGTCGACCCCGGCGATCCGCTGGCCGGGCAGCTAACGCGGCTCGCCGTCGCCGTTGTCGCGACGATGGCGGGGGTGCGCCTGCTCGAGCAAATCGAGGAGGCCGCGCAGGCGGGTCTTTCCGTCGCGATTCTCACGCGCGGGCTCGGGGCCTTGCTATGCGCCGCCCTCGTGGTGGCGACGCTGCGGAGCTTTCCGCGCGGCCGCGCGGGCGAGGCGAACGTCGGGCGCGACTGGCTCTCGTTGACGCGATTGCTCGGCTTCGCGGCCGCGGCGACGGTCGTCGTCGCCTGCGCGTTGGGCTATGTCACCTTCGCCAATTTCTTCATCGTTCAAGGCTGCTGGACCCTCGTCGTCGCCGGCGTTCTCTTGATCGTTCTGACGCTATCGCGCGCCGCCATCGACCGGGTCTTGGCGCCGACCGGACGGTTCGGACTGGTGGCGTCGAGCGTGCTCGGGGTCGAGCGCCAATCGCTGCGGCCGCTCGCGGCGCTGCTCTCGGGCGCGCTGACGCTGACCTGTTTCGGAATTGCGGCGCTGCTCATTCTCGCGCCATTCGGCGTCGAGTCCGGCGATTTTCTGTCCGACCTGCAATCGTCCTTTTTGGCGGTCAAGATCGCCGACGTCACCATCTCGCCGTCGACCGCGTTCGTGGCGCTCGCTCTCTTCGCGATCACGCTCGCGGCGGCGCATGGCCTGCGGCGCTGGCTCGACGGCACCTTACTGCCGCTGACGCGGCTGGACATGGGGCTGCGCAATTCGATCGGCGCCAGCGTCGGCTACGCCGGCTTCATACTGGCGGTCTCCGTCGCGATGGAGCATCTCGGCCTTGGCTTCGAGAAACTCGCCATTGTCGCCGGCGCGCTGTCGGTCGGCATCGGCTTCGGACTGCAATCGATCGTCAATAATTTCGTGTCGGGCCTCATCCTGTTGTGGGAGCGGGCCATTCGCGTCGGCGACTGGGTGGTGCTCGGCGACGAGCAGGGCTATGTGAAGCGCATCAACGTCCGCTCGACGGAGATCGAAACCTTCGACCGCGCGACGATGATCGTGCCCAACTCCAATCTGGTCACGGGCGTCGTCAAGAACTGGCTGCGCGGCGACAAGGTCGGGCGCGTCAAGATCCTGCTCTCGCCGCATTCGGGCGTCGATCCCGAGCAGATCCGCGACATTCTGCTGGCGGCGGCGCGCGCGCAGGACGGCGTGCTGCGCCTCCCGGCGCCGCAGGTGATGTTTCTGGGGATGGAGGCCGCTCAGTTCCGCTTCGAGCTGTGGTGCTATCTCGAGGATGTCGAACAATCGTCGCGCGTGCGCAGCGATCTGCATTTCGATTTGCACAAAAGGCTCGCCGACGCCGGCATAGAGATCGCCGCGCCGCCAACGCCGACGCCGCCCACCGTCGTGCAGTTTGAAGGATTTGAAAAGTTCGCCGTGGAGCAAAGACTGCTGGAAGCGGACGAAGAAGCGAAGCAAATCGGGAAGCGGGCGCGCAGTATCATAAATTGAACGTTCACGCCGCGGGCGAGCCGCGCCCGCCGCTTGGCCTCGCGCCAGGTATCGCGCCGGCAATTGTTGGCCGGTGTTCATCGTTTTTAAACCCTGGCGGCGCAAAACAGTCCGATGTTCACGCCCTCCGTTAAGCGTTTCGCCGCGCTCGCCTTTTGTCTTGCGCTGGCCGCTTGCGGCGCGCCGCCGCCACGCGAGACGCCAGCGCCCGCCGCCGCCGGGGAGCCGAGCCTTTATCGCTCGCTTTCGCGGGGCGGGGCGGAGGTCGATGCGGAGGCCGCGCGCGACATGATTTCGCAATATCGGCGCAATCACGGTCTTAGCGAACTGGCGCTCGACGCGAGGCTTCAGCGGGTGGCCCTGGAGCGGGCGCGGGCGATGGCGCGTCGCGGCGCGGTCGATTCGCGCTCCGCCGGCGGGCTCGCGGCGGCTCTAAAGGCGGCGGGCGTTCGCGGCGACGGCGGGGCGATCGAAAATCTGTCCGCCGGCTACGACACGCTGGCCGAGGCGTTCTCCGGATGGCGTCAATCGCCGGCGCATAATGCGCGCATGCTGGACGCGCGCGCGCGGCGCATGGGTCTCGCCGCGGTCTATGCGCCAGGCTCGAAATTCAAGGTCTTTTGGGCGCTCGTGCTTGCGGATTGAAGAACATGGATCGATGGAGCGTGGCGGCTTCAGGCGCGCGCGCGGCGCTTGCGTTTCCCGCCGCCGCCACGACCGTCTCCGCGGCTTGGCGCGTCGGTCATCGAGGGCGAATACTCCTCGATGCGCATGTAGCGCACGCCCATGAAGAAGAGAATCCGGGCTGCCGTCGCCCGCCGGGGCCGGTTGCCGCGGCGGCCGCATTCGCGATTGCAAGGATATTATCTGCGCCATGGCCTGCGTCGTCCCGAGAAGTTGCCGACAAATCACCCATCGGATGTCGAGAATCCATTAAGGAATGGGGAGGGTTAATGTTGCGTCAACAACCCTTGCCTACAATCTTGGAATGTTGAAGCGTCTTTGGATGGAGCGGGGAGGCCATGCTTTCCGGTGAGCGTAAGCGACAGGGCGCGATTCGCGAGCTGTTGCACAGGATTGTCGAGCAATTCGTCGCGCGCGAGGGCCGCGGTCAGACCGAACTGCGGCAATTCGAGCGGCTCGCCGGCGATCTGATCGACGTGACCGACAGCGAAATCGTCGCGACGGTCGCGGAGCCGCTTTGCCGTCATCCCGACACGCCCCCCGCTTTGATCCGCCGCTTCTTTGATCGGGGCGGCGACTGCGCGCGCATCGCCTTCGAGTTCGCGCCTTCGCCGCCGGTCGCGGATATTATCGCTAAGGCCGCGCACGGCTCGGCCGAACTCGCCGCCGCGATCGCGCGTCGCTCGGAACTGCCGCGCGAGGCCATCGGCGCCCTGGCGGCGCGCGACGAGGGCGTCGTGCTCTATGCGCTCGCCGCCAATCGGCGAATTCGTCTCGACACCGGCGCGCTGCGCGCTCTGATGTCTGTCGCGCGCGACGATCAGCAACTCGCGCGCTTGCTGCTCAACCGGGAGGACTTGGACGTAGATCCCGAGTCGCTGTTTCTCGCGGCGACGCGGGACGAGCGAGGGCGGATCGTGTCGGCCGCGCGCCGGTCGGCGTTTGTCGACCGAATTGGCGATAGTTGGGCGCCCGGCGACGAGCAACTCGCCGCGCGGCTCGAAGCGCTGGCGGCCCGAGAGGAGCGCGACGCGATGATCTCGCTCGTCGCCGACGCGCTCGACGCGCGCAAGAGCCGCGTGCGCAAGATTTTCCTCGACGAGGGCGGAGAAGCGCTGGCGCTGACCTATGTCGCGCTTGGAATCGATCTCGCGACGGCGACGCGGTTGTTTTTGTCCAGCGGCAAGGCTTTCGCGCTCGATGTCGACCGCGTTCGCGCGCTGCGGGCGCTCGTGTCTTCGACGCCAAGGCGCGCCGCCGCGCGGATCGTCGCCGCGATCAACGGCGTCGGCCGCTTCGACCGCGAGCCGGTCCGGCGCGTCGCTTGGCGCGAGGAGTCTTCGGCGCAAGCCAGCGCGCGGCGGCGCGGCGCCGCGGACCGCCTGGCGCCAGGCGTCCACCGCCTCGCCAATTCCGATAAAGTTTAGAGTGCTTTGGCGAAAGTGGACGCCGGTTTTGCCCGGAAAGCACGACAAGTCTGGAAGCCGCGCCTTACGCCGTAAGGTCGATAAAGGCGCGGCCTTGGCGATCCTCGATCTCGACGATCCAAATGTCCGGATCGAAAGCGATCTCGCGTCGCAGGCGCTCCTCGACGTCGAGCGGATCGCGCCATTCCTCGGCGTGAAGTCTGGTGAACAGCCGCGCGACGCCCTCGGGCGGCTCCTCGCTTTGCGCGGCCGGGCCGTAAAGCGCGGCGGCCCCGTCGAGCCGGTCGACCTTCACGAATATCGCCCCGGCTTCCGCGGCGCCGCGCCGGCGCAGCATGGCGACGGCTCCCTGCGTCTCGACCCGCCGGATCAGAGCGGCGACGAAGATATCCGACCGCAAGCGCATGAGGGAGCCTCGCATCCTGCGCCGATTAGGGTGCTTTTTAGCAAAAGCGGACGCCGGTTTTGCCGAGGAAAGCACGATAAATAAAATGGCGCGGAGCAGGGTCACTTGAACGCGACGCCCGTGCGCGCGCCGAGCAGCCGAAGGATCTTGGGGGACAATTCGCCCTTCACCGGCAAGCCGTTGGAGCGTTCGAACTTCTCGATCGCCTGACGCGTCGTGCCGCCGTAGACGCCGTCCTGATGCAGGGCGTAGCCGAGCTTGGCCAAGGCCCGCTGCGCGAAGATCACCGACTTGTTCTTGGCGGTTCGTTGTTCTTGGGGTCTCTTTTGGGGTCGGCGCCGGCGGCGGCGTCGCTCTTGCGCGGCGCCGCGCTCCCTAGCAATTGAGCGATCGCATCGAAGTTCTTTTCCGTCGGCTTGGCCGTTTCGATTCGCGCGGGCTCCTGCCTTGGCGCTTCCGTCTTGGCGACGCTTGGCGGCGCGGGCCGCGGATGCGACGGGGGCGCCGCTTGGCTCTGCCGCGCGGCGTCGATCGGCGGCATTTTCAGCGCGATGGCCGCGGCCGGACGCCGGCCCTCCTGCATGAACAGCGCGTTGAGCGGCACGCCGACCGCGACGAGGCCGGCGAAGCCGGTGAACAGCACGGAGCGAAAGTGCCCTTTCTCGCCGAAAACGCGCCGCAAAAACGGAGCGCGCTTGGGCGCGGCGGTTTTCGCCCGGCGTTTCGCGCCGCCCGCGCGCTCGTCGCGCGGGGAAAAGTCGGTGTTGGACACGGCGAGAGCTTCACGCAATTTTCTTCACCTTATCTTGGTCTTGCCCGATGTCCTCGCCTTGAGCCGCGGCGTGGCGGCGAGCGATGGTTTCGATCTTTGTCGTTGTCGCGCCCTGATCGCAGCTTCGGCCGTCGAGCGGCAAGCGCACCGTGACCGTCGTGCCCATCTTCAACGCGCTCTCGACGGCGATGGCGCCGCCGTGCAGTCCGACCAGTCCGCGCACGACCGAGAGACCAAGGCCGGTGCCTTCATAGCTGCGATCGTGCGATGAACTCGCCTGGAAGAAAGGATCTCCCAACCGGGCGAGATCGTCGGCGCCGATGCCGATGCCGGTGTCGGAGACCGCGAGGACCAGCGAATTGCCCTCGGGGCGCAAGCGCACGGTCACCGTGCCCCGCGGCGGCGTGAATTTGACGGCGTTGGACAGAAGATTGAGCAGGATCTGCTTGCAGGCGCGCTTGTCCGCGACAACCTCCTCGATGTCGCCCCGGCACTCGCGCGCCAGCATGACCTGGCCCTGATCGGCTTTGATCTGGATCATATCGCAGCATTGCTCGACGAGCTTGGGCAAGGAGAAAGGCTCGGGGAAAATCTGCATCGATCCCGATTCGATCTTCGACATATCGAGGATCATGCTCACGACTTCGTGCAGATGATTTCCGGAGTCGCGGATGATATTGGCGTATTCCCGGCGCTTTTCGGCTTCGCGCGGCTCCAGCTCCTCGCTGGCCAGCATTTCCGAAAAGCCGATGATCGCGTTCAGCGGCGTGCGAAGCTCGTGACTGACATTGGCGAGGAAGCGCGTTTTGCCGGCCATGGCGAGTTCGCTCTGGCGGCGGGCCGCCGCGATCTCTTCCTCGGCGCGGTGCGCCGCCGTGACATCCCTCAGGATGCAGAGCACGGGCGCTTCGATCTCCTGGGTGTCCTCCGACGTCGGCTCGATGTGGCAGGTGCGCGCGTCGAAGTAATTGAACACCGGTTCGAGATAGCCGCCGATGCAGTTCTCGATGCCGCCGATATGGAGGCGCAGCACGGCGTGGGCCGGCGCGTTGTTGGTGATCGCATCCGAAACGAGCTTGAGAAAGGCGGGGCGGTCGGCGACATGCACGCGCCGGAAGAAGCCTCGGCCAAACAGGTCGCGAGTCTCCAGGCCGTAAGTCTTGTGCATGTCGCCGACGATCGACGACACCGCGCCCGTGCGATCGAAGCGAACGACGATGTCGCCGATCGCGCTGGTGAGCAGCCGCAAATCGCGCGCGTTGCGCAGATCCGCCTGCACGCGGGCATGGGCCATGAAAATCGCGCCGGCGGCCAGCGCGGCCATGTACATCATCAGCGGCGTGACGAAGAGCGCCACGTCGGCGCGCGCCGCGACGCCGGCGGGGCCATAAGGGTTGCGGCTCACTTCCAGTGCGATCAGCGCGAGAATGGCGCCGACGACCGCGGTGACCATGCCGATTTCCAAGGTCAGCGCGGCCTCGAGCAATGCGATGGTCAGGAGAGTGAGGGAGACGGCTTCGTAGCCTTGCGTCGAAGCGCCGACATTCGCGGCGAGGGCGGCCCAGCCGAAGATCGAAACGCACTCCGCCAAGCGCAAATTGCCGGTTTGCTTGAGCACGACGATCGCGATAAGCGGGGTCAGCGCGAGAATGAACTGCGCCGCGTGCTGCGGGCTCGGGATGCCGTAAAGAAACAGAGAGATCGGCGAAAACGCTAGAACGCTCATGCCGACGGCGAGGCGCGCCGCCACGAAAAACTTTTGACGCGCCAGTTCGATCGGATCGTTGCTGGCGCTTTTATGCGTCAGGAGATCCAGCCATTCCGGCTCGGTGGAAGTGATTGCTGACATGTTACCCAAGGCGACGCTCCCTAATTAGCGCGAGCCTTTCAAATCGATGTTAAGTGACTGCTAAGGCCGCAGTCGTGAAGCGTATTAACGGGCGGGAGCCGGCCCCGATCTTTGCTCATGGTTTGCAAGTCGTTGCCATTCATTATGCGCGCTCGGGGAGCATGGATTAACGATTGCGAAAGGATATGCCCGCAAAGCTCCCGCGTGAGCGCGGCTTGGGATCAACTTCGTCACGACGACGCCGGCCGCGCCGCGCTCGCGGGCCGCATTTGGAGCTTGTCTTGGGCTTTCTTCTCAAAAGCGCGTTCGTGATCGCCCTGGTGTATTTCGCGCTGCATAAGGACGAAATCGTCGCCTCGCTGGCGCGCGCGCGCGGCGGAAGCGAAACGGCGACCGGCGGAGAGCGCCGCGCGGTCGGCGTCAAGGACGACGCGCTGACGGCGCTTCAACGGGCCGCCGCGGCCAAGCTCGCCGGCGCCGCGCGCGAACATTGTCTCGCCAGTCCTCATGACTGTCTGACGTTGCTGAAAGCGGCCGGCGCGGACTCCTCCAAACACGGCGCCGGCGACCGCTGAACGCTTCGGCTTATCCAAAGTCAATTCAAATTCCGCCGCCGACATCGGGCGGAAGCTGCTGGGCAAGAACTTGGGCAAGGGTTTGGGCAAGAACTTGGGCTTGGCGAGAAGAAGCTTCTGGCGTCGGATCGACAAAGCGAATATGTATCATTTTTGAACAGCTGTTCCGTGTCCGATTCTCGGGACGAATTATTTCCGCCCGCGCGCTGTCGGGCCTAACGCTAAGGAGGCAGCCCTGTCGGACGATCACGAGCTTCCCCAGGCGGCGCCGGCGCCCGCCGCGCCTGTCGTCAATATCGGCGAATTGCAAGAGCAATTGAAGAGCGTCGCGGCCGAGCGCGACCGTCACGCCTTCGAGAAATCGGAAATCGTCGCTAAGGCCAATGCGATCTCGCGCGATCGCGACGAATTGCGCCAGCGTCTCGCCGCCGCCACGACGGAGCGCGACCGTCTCGCCAGCGAGGCCGCGGACGCGGCGCGCGCTCTCGCCGAGGCTGGCCGCCGGGCGGAGGAATCCGCCAAGGAAATCCTGGGGCTGCGCCATATAATCGCGACCGCTCCATCCGTCGAGCCCACCGAGGTTCTGTGGGCGCTGGTCACGGAGCGGACCAAGGCCGGCCTCGCTTTCCTGCGCGGCAAGATTCCGGAGAATCATCCGGCGCTGGCGTGGTTCGACAAGACCGTCGAGATCGCGACGCAACTGGGTTGCCTCGCGGTTAAGGGGTGCGTCGCCCTCGCTCGATGGACGCGCGATACAGGCTGGCCGCTCGCGAAGGAGCTGGCGGCCAAGTTGATGAGCGAAGTCGAGGCGCGCCTCGCCAAGAAATAGGGCATCGTCACGGCGCGCGCGGAATCGCGCATCCGCGCGCGCGTTTTTTGTCGTTTGACGCAATTTGGCGCGCATTGTCGCGCGCCGGGCGACGGCGCTCTTCCCTTAGCGCCCTGGCGCTGCTATCCGAGCGGCCATGACCAGCCATGACATCGACAATATCCGCAATTTCTCCATCGTCGCCCACATCGATCACGGCAAATCGACGCTCGCCGACCGGTTGATCCAGCAAACCGGCACGGTCGCCGAGCGCGACATGGTCGAGCAGGTGCTCAACTCGATGGACATCGAGCGCGAGCGCGGCATCACCATCAAGGCGCAGACGGTGCGTCTCGACTACAAGGCCAAGGACGGAAAGTCCTATATCCTCAATCTGATGGACACGCCTGGCCACGTCGATTTCGCCTATGAGGTGTCGCGTTCGCTGCACGCCTGCGAGGGCTCGCTCCTCGTCGTCGACGCCAGCCAGGGCGTCGAGGCGCAGACGCTCGCCAATGTTTATCAGGCGCTCGACGCCGGCCACGAGATCGTCCCCGTTCTCAATAAGATAGACCTGCCAGCGGCCGAACCCGACCGCATCAAGCAGCAGATCGAGGACGTGATCGGCCTCGACGCCTCCGACGCCGTGCTGATCTCCGCCAAGACGGGACTCGGCATCGGCGACGTGCTGGAGGCCATCGTCACGAGGCTGCCGCCGCCCAAGGGCGACGAGAACGCGCCGCTCAAGGCGGGGCTGGTGGACAGCTGGTACGACGCCTATCTCGGCGTTGTCGTGCTGGTGCGCGTGTTCGACGGCGCGCTTAAAAAAGGCCAGAAAATCAAAATGATGGGCACGGACGCCCATTACGAGGTCGACAAGATCGGCGTGTTCAAGCCGAAGATGCAGGACGTGGCGCGGCTGGGGCCGGGCGAGATCGGCTTCATCACCGCGCAGATCAAGCAGGTGGCCGACACCAGGGTCGGCGACACCATCACCGACGAAAAGAAATCCTGCGCCGAGGCGCTGCCCGGCTACAAGCCGGCGCAGCCGGTGGTGTTCTGCGGGCTGTTTCCGGTCGACGCCGCCGATTTCGAGGATCTTCGCGCCGCGATCGGCAAGCTGCGGCTCAACGACGCGAGCTTTTCCTTCGAGATGGAATCCTCGGCGGCGCTGGGTTTTGGCTTTCGCTGCGGCTTTTTGGGCCTGCTGCACCTCGAAATCATCCAGGAGCGCCTGCGCCGCGAGTTCAACCTGGACCTCATCGCGACGGCGCCCTCGGTCGTTTACAAGATCAAGCTCACCAATGGCGACGAAATCGAGCTGCACAATCCCGCCGACATGCCGGATGTGGTCAAGATCGCCGAGATTCAGGAACCCTGGATCCGCGCGACGATCATGACGCCCGACGACTACCTCGGCGCGGTGCTAAAGCTCTGCCAGGACCGGCGCGGCATACAGGCCGACCTCAATTACGTCGGCAAGCGCGCGATGGCGATCTACGATCTGCCGCTCAACGAAGTGGTGTTCGACTTTTACGACCGCTTAAAATCCATCTCCAAGGGCTACGCCAGCTTCGACTATCACATCACCGATTATCGCGCCGGCGATCTCGTGAAGATGAGCATCCTCGTCAACGCCGAACCGGTCGACGCTCTGTCGATGCTTGTGCACCGCACAAGAGCCGAGGGGCGCGGGCGGCAGATGGTCGAGAAGCTGAAGGAGCTGATTCCGCCGCATATGTTCCAGGTGCCGATCCAGGCGGCGATCGGCGGCAAGATTATCGCACGCGAAACCGTGCGGGCGTTCCGCAAGGACGTGACGGCGAAGTGCTACGGCGGCGACGCGACGCGCAAACGCAAGCTGCTGGAGAAGCAAAAGGAAGGCAAGAAGAAGATGCGCCAGTTCGGGCGGGTGGAGATCCCGCAGGAGGCGTTTATCGCGGCGTTGAAGATGGAGGAGTAGGGCAGGGCGAGGCTTCTGTCCACGCGAACGGAAAGCCGGTTGGCGGCAAACGAACGCGATTTCGACAATTGAAGGCGACGGGCGTCCAATTCGCCTGTCGCAAGATCATTTATACAAAAAAGCTTATCTAGAGTTTTTCCGGTTATGATTGAACCGGAAAAACGTCATTCCTTGTTTTTTCGCGCTTTCCGAGAGACAAAACCGGCATCCACTTTTGCCGAAAGCACTATAGCGCCCTGTGGTGGAGACTCGCTTGTTGTCGCTTTGGTATTGGCCGCGCTCGCTTACCCAAACCCGATAAACTCCCGCCACGCTCGAAGCCCTCGCCATAAAGCCCGCGTGGAAGCTGGCGGGGCTACGCCAATGGCGTCGCCGCGCCAAGCGCCGCCGCGCCTAACGAAACTCGTCGTGCGAACATTAGACGCGGGCGACGGCCGCCGATCTTTCGCGGCGGCGCCGGAGGCTGGCTAAGATTTAGTCACATATTGTTGGATTCATGGGCTGATTTTGCCTTTCTGTCGCAATGCAAGCCGAATTTACGCGCTATCCTTATGACGCGCTGCAGCACAGAATGTCGCAGCCCGGAGGGTTGGGCGGTTTAAGTGAGACGTTGGCCGCCGGTCTTGGTTTGATGAAACAGACTATAATCCCGGAAATGCGGCCAATTTGCGTTTTATTGCGAGAGCGAAGCGAGGGGGTTGGGCTGGGTTTTGTCTCGAAATTTGGGTGGGCGCATTACCACCCAAATGGGCTAATAGACCCCTTCAATAGATTGTCATCTGCTATCCTATCGAGTATTGTTTTTGGGGGCGCGAAGCTGAATTGTTAGGCCACGCTAAACAGGGTCCGCCGTGGTCTTTCAACGGACGGGGCGGGGCCTGTTTAGGCGGCGACATCGGTGTTCGTCCAAAAAGCAACAACGGCGGCGGCGTCGGAGCCCTGGTTCGATTGAGCCATCCTTGATTCAGTTGAACCGTGACTCCTTGGGGGCGTTAAGTCGCGACGAGACAGGGCGGTTCGGCGCTTTCGAGCGCCGCGAACGTTACGTTAAGAAAAAGGACGAACAAGTTCCGTGCTGGGAGGCGGGGCGTCACCGATCGCGCGCAAATCCCTGGGAGCAATATAGGAGGACTAAGCATGAGTTCCACCACCGACACAGCCGCGGGCGCGGCTGCTGGCACAGATACGGTTGTCGATCTGCGAGGCATGTGGATTGGCCTTGTGGTTCTGGACGTTTTCTATCTGATCGTGCGTATTTACGAGCAGGTTTTCGGCTGGCGCGCGGGTCTCGACTCGTTCGCTCCGGAGTTCCAGACCTACTGGCTGAGCATTCTGTGGACGGAGATTCCGCTTGAGCTGGTTTCGGGCATCGGCCTGGCCGGCTATCTGTGGAAGACCCGCGACCGCAACGTCGACGCGGTTACGCCGCGCGAGGAGATGCGCCGCATCGTGAACCTGGTTCAATGGCTGACGGTTTACGGCATCGCCATTTACTGGGGCGCTTCGTTCTTCACGGAGCAGGACGGCACCTGGCACATGACGGTGATTCGCGACACGGACTTCACGCCGTCGCACATCATCGAGTTCTACATGAGCTACCCGATCTATTCGGTTATCGCGGTTGGCGCGTTCTTCTATGCGAAGACCCGCATTCCGTTTTTTGCTCATGGCTACTCGCTGGCGTTCCTGATCGTGGCGATTGGCCCGTTCATGATCATCCCGAACGTCGGCCTGAATGAATGGGGCCACACCTTCTGGTTCATGGAAGAACTGTTCGTCGCTCCGCTGCATTGGGGCTTCGTGTTCTTCGGCTGGATGGCGCTCGGCGTGTTCGGCGTGGTTCTCCAGATCCTCGCCCGCATTCACGCTCTGGTCGGCAAGGAAGGCGTCGCTCTGCTGACGTAATATTCCTAACGAGCCGCGCGGCGGAACTGTCCGCGCGGCTTTGACGACGCCGACCGCTTTAGACCAAGCCCTTTACAGCTAAGGATCAGGCGCGATCGTTTCGCGAGGCGCCGGTTCCATGCTCGAAACAAGGCGGCTCCGCGAGGAGGGATGTTCTCGCGAGGCTTGCTTGAAGGTGGTGGTTTGGATGGGTCGCGCGCATTTGCCTAAAAAATCCGGCGAGTGAAAAGCCGGGGACTATCGTCAAGGACACCAAGGAGAAGAAAGATGTCTTCATCATCGAAGAGCGGGGGAGCGGTCGGTCCGTTCCATTCCGTCGCCGAGGCGGCGGGATGCGTTCAGACCGTCGACTGGTTGCTTCTGACACTGTTGTTTTTCGCCGTTCTCGGCGGCTATCACGTCCACTTCATGCTGACGGCGGGCGACTGGGACTTCTGGGTCGACTGGAAGGATCGTCGTATGTGGCCGACGGTTATTCCGATCCTGGGCGTGACGTTCTGCGCCGCGGCGCAGGCGTTTTTCTGGGTCAACTTCCGTCTTCCGTTTGGCGCGGTGTTCGCGGCTCTCGGCCTGCTGATCGGCGAGTGGATCAACCGCTACGTGAACTTCTGGGGTTGGACCTATTTCCCGATCTCGCTGGTGTTCCCGTCCGCTTTGATCGTTCCGGCGATTTGGCTCGACGTGATCCTGCTTCTTTCGGGCAGCTATGTGATCACGGCGGTTGTCGGTTCGCTGGGCTGGGGTCTGCTGTTCTATCCGAACAACTGGCCGGCGATCGCGGCGTTCCATCAGGCGACCGAGCAGCATGGTCAGCTTATGTCCCTCGCCGATCTGATCGGCCTGCACTTCGTCCGCACGTCGATGCCGGAATACATCCGCATGGTCGAGCGCGGCACGCTGCGCACCTTCGGTAAGGACGTCGTGCCGGTGGCCGCGTTCTTCTCGGGCTTCGTCTCGATGATGGTGTATTTCCTGTGGTGGTTCATGGGTCGTTGGTATTCGACGACCAAGGTCATCGACAAGATCTGATCGAAATCGAGCAGGACTGGACGGGGCGGCGCGGTTTTCCGCGAGGAGAACGGGAAGCCGCCCCGGAAGACGAGAACTCTGAAGATCGAGAGCTCTTGGGAAGAAACAAGGGCTTGGGAAGACAAGCTGCGGCGACGTTGAAGGCATGTGTTGAAAGCGCATGTGTCGCGTTAGCCGCGAAGAGGAAGAAACTGGGAGGTTTGTTCATGAGAAACCTAGTCAAGCTGGCCGCCATGGGCGCGGCGGCTGTGGTCGCGACGGTTGGAGCCATTGCTCCGGCTTCCGCGCACGGCGAGAAGTCGCAGCAGGCGTTTTTGCGGATGCGCACGCTGAACTGGTATGATGTCGCTTGGTCCAAGACGACGGTCAACGTCAACGAAGACATGGTGCTTTCGGGCAAGTTCCATGTGTTCTCGGCCTGGCCGCAGGCGGTGGCGAATCCGAAGTCGTCGTTCCTGAACGCCGGCGAGCCGGGTCCGGTTCTGGTGCGCACGGCTCAGTTCATCGGCGAGAACTTCGCTCCTCGCTCGGTGTCGCTGGTTCCGGGCAACGACTATGCGTTCCAGATCAACCTGCGCGGTCGTCGCGCCGGCCGCTGGCACGTCCATGCTCAGGTCAACGTCGAAGGCGGCGGCCCGATCATCGGACCCGGCCAGTGGATCGAGATCAAGGGCGACATGAAGGACTTCACCGATCCGGTGACGCTCCTCGACGGCACGACCGTCGACCTCGAGCATTATGGCATTGACCGCATTTATGCGTGGCATTTGCCTTGGCTGGCGGTTGGCGCCGCGTGGATCTTCTTCTGGTTCGTGCGCAAGGGCATCATCTCGTCCTATCTGACGGTGGCCGATGGCCGCGCCGATGAGGCCGTGACGGACGAGGACCGCCGCATTGGCGCGATCGTTCTCGCGCTGACGATCCTCGCGACGATCGTCGGTTACGCCGTGACCAACAGCACCTTCCCGCGCACCATCCCGCTTCAGGCTGGTTTGCAGAAGCCGCTGACCCCGATCACGACCGAAGGCACCGTCGGCGTCGGCAAGGAGCAGGTGACCGCCGACCTCCAGGGTGGCGTTTACAAGGTTCCGGGCCGCGAGATGAGCTTGAGCGTCAAGGTGAAGAACAACACCTCGGAGCCCTTGCGTCTTGGCGAATACACCGCGGCGGGTCTGCGCTTCCTGAACCCCGACGTGTTCACGACGAAGCCCGAGTTCCCCGACTATCTGCTCGCGGATCGCGGCCTTTCGACCGACGCGACTCCGATCGCGCCGGGCGAGACGAAGGAAATCCAGGTCAAGATCCAGGACGCGCGCTGGGATATCGAGCGTCTGTCCGACCTGGCCTACGACACCGACAGCCAAGTCGGCGGCCTGTTCTTCTTCTTCACGCCGAGCGGCCGTCGCTTCGCGGCTGAAATCGGCGGACCGGTCATTCCGAAGTTCGTCGCGGGCGACATGCCCTGATCGACTTCTGATCAAAGCCTAAAACACAGCCGGCCGGACCAAAAGTCCGGCCGGCTTCTTTTTGCCGGCGCGCGTCCGAAAATAAATCCGTCGCTCCACGATGCGATAAAGGCGCGGAATTGCTGGAGAAGGCGAATATCTCTGACGAATCTCATTGTTACGCGCGGCGATTCGCCGCAAATAGGGCTTTCGCTTTTTCCTCGAAAATGTATTTGTTTTGGGCAAGAGTGGCTCGGACTCGCGATCGGGACGCCGGCGGATCGGCGCGGTCGGCGGCGCGCGGGAAATCCTCCCGACCGCCTCGCGTGTTCGATCCGACAGGCAATCGAAGGAAACGCAAAAAATGAAATGGCGAAACATCTTGTCCTTGGTCTTCGGCGCGATCATGGCGGTCGCGGCGACCGGCGCGGCGAGGGCCGAGGGCGGAGGCGGCGCTGGCCCGGAGGCGATGAGCATGGGCAATATGTGCATGGTCATGTTTGGCTATGACATGATCCACATCACGTCTTATCTGCCCGGTCAGTCGCGCAACGAATATTGCGAGGAGATCCCTTCGACGGGCAAGGTGATCATGGTTTTCGACATTGAGAATCCGAAATTTCGGGACATGCCGATCGAGATCCGGATCATTCGCGATCCCTTGACGCCGTTAAATCTCGACGGCGATCTCGATCCTTTGACCGAGGTGCATTTTCCGGCGAAGCTTTATAGGACGGGCACGCTAAGTTTCGAGCACGAATACACGCAGAACGGGCACTACATGGGCCTCGTGACGCTGACGAAGGACAATGGCGAGAAGGAAACGCAAACGTTCAAATTTTCGGTCGGCGCGACTCTGATGCAATGGGTGCCTTTCATTTTGGGCGCGGTGCTGATCGGGTTGATGGTGCTGGCTTATTGGAAGCACAGCCATCCGGTGAAGCGGGTCGGGAGCGAGCCGGCGGTCTGAACCGGCGAAGGCGCGACGCAACGAGAAAAAACATCCCAAGGGAGCTTACGAAGATGGGCGAGATCGGCAGACGCGATGTTTTGAAGCTTTCGGCGAGACTTCCGGTCGGGCTGGCGCTGGCGGCGGGGCTGCTGGCGGGCGCGCCGGCCCTGGCGCATTCGTTTCTGGTGGACGCGACGCCTTCGTCGAAGGATCACGTCGCGACGCCGCCCAAGACGATCAAATTGCGCTTTGGCGGCGGCGTGGAGCCGGCCTATTCGAAGCTGACGATCGAAACGCCGGACGGCAAGGTGCTGGCGCAAGGCGCTGTCGGCAAGCCGGATTCGCCGCGCGAGTTGAGTCTGGACGCGCCCGATCTTCCGCCCGCGCGTTATATCGTGCGCTATCGCGTGCTCTCGACCGACGGCCATATCGTAGAGGGCAACTACGAATTCACGGTGGACGCGAAGTAGTTTCGTCGGCGCGACGAGCGCTCGCTCTTGCTTTCCATGTCGCGCGCCAAGGTAACCGGATAAGCCATGAAATGGCCGCGCGTGGCGCGGCGTGATCCGATCACGAAAATCGGAACGCCCCCGCCGCGCCGCGTCAATGTCGGAAGTAAGTCAAGATGGATTTGGCGTTTCTCCGCTTCTTCGAGAGCCTGCCGGCGGCTCTCGCGGTGGGCTTGTTGTTGTTGCCGCGGCTGATCGACGAGGACGGCGCCCGCTTCAAGGTCGTCATCGCCTTGTTCGCGTCCGTGCGGGCGATCCTCGGCTTTTTTCTGATCGCGGCGATCGCGCGGGAGATCATTCCCGCCGAGCGCGCGATCGATTACGCGACGCTCGTGACTTTTTGCTCCACGACCGTGGTCGGCAAGGCCTGGATAGTCACGCAGTTGATCGCGCTGAGTTTCGCGGCGCTGACGATCGCGCGGCTCGCGGTGAAGTCGGACCTGCTCGACAAGGCCGCGCTCGGCGCCGGCGCTCTGGTGTTGGCGGTCACCTCGGTGACCGGCCATGCCATCGACGACAGCTTCACCCTGTTCACGCAGGCGAGCTTTCTTGTCCACACCTGCGCCGGCCTCACCTGGATCGGCGGCCTGCTCGGCCTGGTCTATTGGATGTTCACCGGACGGAACAAGCCGCCCGAAGTCGCGGCGGAGCTCGCCGAACGCTGGTCGCTGATCGCCAAGATCGCGATTGCCCTGGTGGTCGCGAGCGGCCTTGTGATGGCGTGGGAAAACGTCGGCAGCTTCGCCAATCTTCTGGCGACGCCCTATGGGCGCTGGCTGACGGTCAAGCTGGCCCTGTTCTGCGGGGCGATGCTCGCGGCGCTGGCGCTGGCGCTCTACATCAACCGCCGGCGCGCGGAAGAGTTCGACGTGGTTTGGTATGGCCGCGTCGGCTTCGGCGAGGCGGTCGCCGCCGTGGGGCTGCTGTTCATCGCGGGCTATATCTCGGTCAGCACGCCGGCCGCGCATGAAACCGATCTTTATTGGCCGCTGCCGTTCCGCCTCTCATGGGCCGCGACCTGGGGCTATTGGGGCTTGAAGGTGCCGATGTGGAGCACGCCCTGGTGGCTTGGCGTTGGCGGCGTCGTCTTGCCCTTGCTCGGCGCGGCGCTGTGGTTGCTTCCGAAATCGCGCCCCTGGCGCAGGGTTGCGACCCCCATCGCGGTGGCCGCGGGCGTGCTGAGCGGGACGGCTTCGTTCGGAACGCAGGCCTATCCCGACACCTATAATGATCCGACCGTCGACTACACCGCCGAGTTCGATCGCCCGCGCGAAGAAAAACTTCGCCGAGAACTGCGTCGCCTGTCACGGCGTCGGCGGCGAGGGCAATGGCGAGATGGCCAAGGGCCTTTCGGTCCAGCCGGCCGATCTGACGGCGCCGCATGTCGGCACGCACACGATCGGCGATATTTTCCATTGGCTCACCTTTGGCGGCCAGAGCGGCGTGATGCCGAGCTTCAAGGATACGCTCGACGTCGACGACCGCTGGGACATGATCAATTTCCTGCTGCTGCTGTCGAGCACGAACCAGTCGCGCTTCATGGGGCCGAGGGGCATGATCCAATGGCTGGTCGCGCCGGATTTTTCGCTGGAGGATCCGGAAGACAAGATCAACCTTCTATCGAACCTGCGCGGCGCGCCGACATTGCTTTCCTTCGCGCGCTGCGAGGCGTCGGGGGACGACGAGAAGGCGCTGGAGGCGAGCCTTTCGATCGCGCATGACACGGCGAAGGCGGCTGGCGCCAATCAGGTGACGGTCTATCAGGGCGATTGCCCTTCGAGCGCGATGGGGCGCGCGGCGGTTCATCCCAAGGCGGTCGAAAGCGCCTATTCGCTGATCAACCGCTATCCCAACGAGACGCCGACGAACGAGATCGCCGAGGCGCATTTCCTGATCGATCGCTCGGGCTATGTGCGCGCGCGCTTCCGGCATTTCGAGCCGGGCGACAACATGGCCGCGCAGCTGCGGGACCAAATCGCCATGATGGCCAAGGAGCCCTTCGTGGTGATCAGCCTCCACTCGCATTAACGCGGGGGAGATCGAGGGTCGGCGTTAACGCGCGTTCCGCGGCGACGCCGAAAGCAAAGGGAGAAAACGGATGACGATCAAGCGGCGTGATCTACTTTTGTCTGGCGGCGCCCTGCTGTGCGGCGCGGCGGCCGGCGGACTTTTACCCTCTGGCTCGGCCAGGGCTCATGAGTATGAACTCGGCAAGCTGATTGTCGAGCATCCTTGGGTGCGCGCGCCTCTCGACGGCGACAACAAGGCATATTTCTACGCCTTCATTCACAATAGCGGCGAGGCCGGCGATCGGCTGATCGGCGTCAAGGCGGAAAAGTTCGGCAAGGTCGAGTTTCACGCCGACGCCCGGGAGGAAGGGCCGTCGAACGGCATCGCGATCACGCCCAAGCAGACCACCACCCTCGCGCCGGGCGGCGCCTATGTGCTGCTGCTCGACATCAAGAAACACCTCGAAGTCGGCTGGGGCCTTGAGATGACGCTGACCTTCGAGAAGGCCGGCGATGTCGTCATCGACGCGGCGATCGAAGCCCCCGACGCCGCTCACGCCCACGATGCGGACGCGCAAGCCAGATGGGAAAAGGCCCACAACAAGGACACCGCCGGCCCCGCGGGAGCGCCCCCAGCGCCCGCGCCGCACGATCACGACCACAGTGCGATGCCCGGGATGCCG
>CAVQBO010000039.1:0-9623 GCA_963710695.1 uncultured Alphaproteobacteria bacterium
CGCCCGGCGCGCCATCCTGGCCGTAGGCGACCCGATGCAGCAGCCGCACGGGCAGGGAGCGCCCGTTTCTGCACTTGAAATCAAGGTCGATCTGCCGCGTGCGCACCTCGCCCGCCCCGCCGAGGCCGGCGGCGAGCAGCGCCGAGCCGTTATTCGCCACGATGTCGTGGAGGGTCAATCCGCCGGAGCCGGCTTGCGTGAGATCATAGCCGAGCCACCCGGCCAGCGTCTTGTTCATATAAGGGAATGGCGCCGGCCGGCGTCGCCGAAAAAAAGCCCGCCGGCGCGTGATCGAGAAAATCGATCGCGTGCTGCAGTTGCTGGAAGACATTTTCCTGGCGTTGCCGGTCCGAGGTCACGTCGGCCACCGCCCAGAGCGTCGTATTGGGGCCGTGACGCTCCAGCGGCTGGACCTTTATGCGATACCAGGCGGCGGCCGCGCCTCCCATCAAGGGCGGCGACAAGCGCATAATCCTTAACATGACGCTGTCCGCCTCGCGCCGCTTGCGCCAGTCGGTAGATGGCCTCGGAGACTTCGGGCGGCCCGGAGAACAGCCGCTCGACCGGCAAAATCCCGCTCACGTCCCGCGCGCCGCACAGCTCCATATAAGCTTCGTTGGCATAGAGTATTTGCAACTCGCCCTCGGTTGCGAGCAGGCCCTCGCCCCAAGTGTCGGAGATCAGCTTGGTCACGTCGTTGCGAGCGGCGCGGCTGGTGAATTGCAGCAAGCCGACGGCGTAGGCGAACAGCGAGAAAACCCCCGCCACCGCGAACATGGCCAGCGCCGCCATGGTCACGCGGGGCGCTGACGCCGGAGCTAGGAAATACGCCGCCATGACGCCGACCAGCGCCGCCGCTAGAAGCAAAACGAGCCAAGCGACGCCCGGGCGTTCCGTGCGGTCATATGCTGACGACGCCACCTTTTCGATCATGTCTGGCATCTCGCGACAGCTTCGCGGCCGAGAAGCGCCGCGGTCCCAAAAACCATCGTGGAACAATGACCTCATGCGCCGCCCAAGGCAACGTCGCCGGCCATCGAAACAAGCCTAGCCCGCGCGGCGTTAACCATTGCTTAACCTTTTTCGATGCGCAGATGGGGAAAGCTGTTATTTTATCTGCTATCCGGCGACGCGTTCGAACAAGAGACTAGAATTTCATGCCACAAAGCGTCACGCAATCGCAGCTGCTTCCCTATCTGTTCGCAATCGCCGCCTTTTGGTCGCCGCGGTGCTGATCCTCTACATCTTCCGACTGGTGTTCGGACGACGCATTCGGACCAACGGACCGCGCAACCGCCCGCGCCGCCTGGATATCGTCGACGCGTTCGAACTCGACCGGGAGCGCCAACTCGTTATCGTCCGGCGCGACAACACCGAGCATCTGCTGCTCATCGGCGGGCCGAACGACCTGCTTGTCGAAAGCGGGATCAACCGGGGCGAGGCGTCCATCGCCCGAGCGGAGACGCGCGAAACGCGGCTCGAGCGCGCGAGGCGGGCCCGCGGCCCCCGGCTGGCCACCGGCGCCAGGACCGGCGGCGCCGGAACAAGCCGCGCCAAAACCAGCCGAACCGGCGCCGCAACCGATCAAGCACGAATTCCCGCCTCAAAGGCCACAGCCGCCACGCGAGCCGCCCCCGCGCCCGAAAGAGGCCCGCAGGCCAAGGAGCCGCAACGCCCGCAAGAGACCGCAAGAGCCGCCGCGGCCCCAGGCCCCCCCAAGAACCGGAAGCCGCGAGAACTCAAGAGCCGCGCAGGGAGGAAGAGCCACGCCGCGCGCCGCGAGCCAGCCCGCCGCTCCACGCCGCAACCGCCAGCCCGCTGCCGCCGAATCTGTTCAATACGCCGCAGCCCCGGCCGCAAGCCCCCGCCAGCGAGGCGCCTCCCCGACGGGCCGTCCGCCCCGCCAGCGCCGCGCATGGGAGGACCGATCTCGCGCCTCGCCCCGCCGCCCCGCGCCCGCCGGCCCCGCCCTTCCTGGCGCGCACGCAAAAAGTCGCGCCGCCCTCGCCACGGAAGGAGGCGCCGCCGCCGCAGGAGCCCGCCGCCGCGCCCGCCGAGCCGCTAGAACGCCGCAAGAGCCAAAGCCGGACGCCCAGCCGCCGCGTCGCCCAGCCGCTCCGCCGCCCGAAACCGCCGAACAACCCGCGCCCTTCCGCGCAGCCGTCACAGGAACCCGAGGACCCATTGGAATCCCTTGAGGCCGAGATGGCGCGTCTGCTTGGACGGCCAGACCATCAATAACAACGCCGCCGCGCTCGGGTTCGAACGCGGCGGCTTTTCCGTGGTCCTCTTTTTTCGGTTCTCCCGGAGCGCGATCAGTCGTCGCGATAGAGTTTTTCGCGACGCTCGTGACGCTCCTGCGCCTCGATGACAGGTTGCGATAGGCCGAGCGTCGAGACGCTTCAACGAAATCGGCTCCCCCGTCTCCTCGCAGTAGCCATAGACGCCCTCGTCGAGGCGCGCGAGCGCCGCGTCGATCTTGGAGATCAGCTTGCGTTGCCGGTCGCGCGAGCGCAACTCGATGGAGCGGTCCGTCTCCGACGACGCCCTGTCGGCGATATCGGGATGATTTTCGTTGTCGCTCTGCAGGCTCGCCAAGGTCTCCCGGCTCTCCTCGAAATTTCGTCCTTCCATGCGACCAGCTTGCGCTTGAAATATTCGCGCTGCCGATCGTTCATGAACGGCTCGTCTTCGCAAGGCTTGTAACTAGCTTCGATTTCGACCGCCATAGCCGCGAATCCCCCGGTTGGGTCATAGGCGACGCCTATATAGCCGCGACGCCGGCCCCTTACAATTGGCATTACCGCGATTGACGAAAGGATCGAAATAGCTTGGCCGTGGTTAGTTTGGCGCGTGGGGCGGGACTTATATCCCCGCCGACCTCGAAGCGAAGGGGAAACCCTCGATCAGCATCGCGGGAGCGGCCGCGGCGCCGGCGTCCTTGAACGCGCTCCATGCGCGCCGCGACGGACCGAGCGCCTCAATGCGAGCGAAGACCTCGGCGAGGCTGGCGTTGAAGCGCATATTGCGGGCCGGCGCGACGACCTTGCCGTTCTCGATGAGGAAATTGCCGTCGCGCGTGAGGCCGGTGAGCAAAAGCGAGCGGGGGTCGAGCATATTGGTGTACCAAAGCCGCGTGACCAGCAGACCGCGCTTCGTCGCGCGGATCATATCCTCGATCGGCGTCTCGCCGCCACGCAGGTGAAAGCCGCGCGGATGCGCGACGGCCTCCGCCCCCGTCTTTCGCGCATAGGCGCGGTCGCGATAAAACGAGGCGACGACGCCGCTGTCGATCCACGGCCGCGCCCGCTGCGCCACGCCCTCGAAGCCGATGGAGCTGTCCGGCGCCAGCGGGTCGGCGGGATCGGAGAAGAGCGTCAGCTTCGCGTCGAACAAAGGCTCGCCGCCGCGCTTGCCGGAGAAAAAATTCCGCCCTTCCTCGGTCGCCCGGGCGTCGAGCGCGCGCAGCAGCCAGCGCGCCAACTCCGCCGTCGCGTCGGGCTCGAAGATCACGGTGTAGCGCCCGGGTTCGAGATCGCGTGGGGTCTCGTCGTGGGCGGCCTTTTCGCAGGCTCGCCGGGCCACGGCGCCGGCGTCCAGCAAATCGGCGTCAAACGCGTTCTCGCCGGCCCAGCCCGACCAGCTGTCGGCGCGATTGCGCGCGGTGACCTAGATTTCGATCTCCGCGCGCCGATCATAGGCGAACAGCCCCGCGCTGTTGACCATGGCCAGAAAACGCCGGCCGCTCGCGGCGCAGCCGAAGGTGTCGACGCCGGCCGCCATGCCTTGCGCGATCGCCTCGCCCGCGCGGGCCGCCAGCGCCTCCATCCCAAGCGTTCCCGTCGCCTCGCCGTAGCGGCGCGAGTCCTCGTAATTTTGCGGCCCAGCGGCGCGACATAATCCTGGTCCGGCGGCAGCGCGCGCGCGATCCGCTCCGAGCGCTCGAGCGCGGCCAGCGCGACGCCCTCGTCGAGGGAGGCAATTTCGACCGAGCGACCGCCGCCCGACATGCGAGGAGACGCGCAGGGAAATATCGGCGAGCGAGCGATTGGTCGTGGCGGCGCCATGCGCGAAGCGCAGATTCTGCTCCTCGCCGCCGCGAATCGCGATCTCGCAGGCGTCGGCGCGCGAACGGGCCAGCAGCCGCCGGGCGATAGGCTCTATGTCTTGCTCGGAAAGAAACACGCGGCCTCGGACGTCATGGACGCTCAAGCTCCTGATGGGCCTCGCCCAATATGACTCATGGCCAACCGAGGGCCAACACCCATTGGCGCGCAAAGGGACGGCCTCGGCGGTCGCCGTCCAATTGGCGCGGCGGTGTCATCACGTCATTCTGTGCCACGATCCGTTTCCACCCGTAATCCGCCGCGGGATGGCCTTTCACGACGCCTTGTTCAAAGATAGTATCGAGGTTGACGGGATCATAGGCGCGCGCGCCGAGACCGCCGCCGAAATTTCGTCGATCATCGCGATTCCCGACAGGTGGCGGTGACGCCGCTACCTCTTTTGGAGTTGATGGCGACGCTCAAATTCGATGCGCTCGTCGACGCGCGAATGCAAAAATATAGAGTTGCTCCCGATCTTCGCGGCATCGCCGAGGTCGCCGTTGGTCTCGGTCCAAACTTTGAACCCCGATTCAATTGCGACGTCGCCGTTGAAACGCATCCATCCAAACCAGGCCTTATCGTTGAAAACGGAAAGACCAGACCGCCTGACGGCCTCGCGAGCAATCTCGGCGAAGCGGGGAGAGAGCGCTTCGTTTATTCACGGCTGGACGGATCGTGGCGCACGCCGTTCGACGTCGGCGCGCGGGTGCGCTATGGAATCATGCTCGAACGTCACGCCGGCGCTCCCGTCTTCGCTTCGATGGACGGCGTTCTAAGCGGGATTGCCCGCGACGGAACATTCGTGCCGAAGGGCGTTAAGCTTCTTGAAATCGATATGCGCGGCGAAGCGGCTTCATGGTCCAGTCCGACGACAGAGGACGCGCCATCGCCATAGCGAAGCGTAGCGGCGATCGGCCGTCGCGCATCGGCGACGCGGGCGTTCGGCGCGACGCCGGTCCCGCGAAACATAAACAGAGCGGAGCATGTGTCATGACAACGACTGACGCCGTTCAGTTCACGGGGCAAATCGCGGCTTTGCAAGGCGCGCCGGGCGAGACGATTCAAACCATTCTCTCGCAATTCGCCGAGGCGCTGAAGCGCGACGGATTTCGCGTCGCCGGCGTTGTCGAGGTTTCGCAATGCGGCGAGGAGGGAGCGTGCAAACATCTTGCGGTCCGCGATCTCACGTCCAAGGCGGTGATAAAATTTTCTCAAGACCTCGGCTCCGGTTCGACCGCTTGCAACCTCGACCCAAGCGGGCTCGCCAAGGCGTGCGAAGCCGTGGAGCGAGCCATAGAAGATGGCGCCGATGTCGTCGTGCTGAGCAAATTCGGCAAGCTCGAAGCGGCCAGGGGCGGACTGTGCGACGCTTTCCGCGCGGCGATCCTGGCCGACCTTCCATTATCACCACCGTTTCGCCCTTGCTGGCGGATGAGTGGTCGCAATTCGCCGGACCTCTCTCGAACAAGGTTCCCGCGACAATGGACGCTCTTGGCGCATGGTGGAACGCCCATGGAAGCGCCACGAACTAACTTTCTCGGGGCGCCTTATGAAACCTGGCGACTTGGCTGACCGGGAAGGAGCGGCGCAAGAAGCGTTTACGCGTCTGCACTGGTTCGTATTCGATTAGTCCGGCGCCAGCGCATCTCGCACACCAGCGCCATGTGCCTCGCCTTTCTGCCCGAGCCGTGCTCGATCTGATGGCGGCAGGAGAAGCCGTTGGCGATGAGCGGCGCCTGCGGCGCGGCGCGCACGGCGGGGAGAAGCGAAAGTTCCGCCATGCGCATCGAGGTCTCGTAATGCTCGGCCTCGAGCCCGAAGCTGCCGGCCATGCCGCAGCAGCTCGAACTCGACGACCTCGAAGGAGAAGCCGGGAATCCAGCCCAGGACCTTGCGCAGCGCCTTCATCGCGCCGAACGCCTTTTGGTGGCAGTGGCCGTGGACGAGAGCGCCCGGCAGCCTCAAGCGCTTTCAGCTTCATGCGCAAGCCGTTGTTCTGATGCTCGCGCGCGAGAAACTCCTCCAGGAGATAAAGCTGCTTGCCGAGCGCGCCGACCTGCGGGCCAAGGCCGAGGCTGTAAAGCTCGTCACGCAACAACAGCAGGCAGGAGGGCTCCAGGCCGATGATCGGCGTCTTGGCGGCGATCTCGTCCTGAAAAGCGGCGAGCACGCGCTTGGCCTCGCCGCGCGCCTTCTCGACGAGACCCGTCGTGAGATAGGTGCGCCCGCAGCAGAGCGGACGCTCAGGCTCCGGATCGCTTGCCGCCGGACGCGCGATCCGCACCGCATAGCCCGCATGTTCGAGAACGGCGATCGCGGCTTCGGCGATCTCGGGCTCGAAGTGCTGGCAGAAGGTGTCGACGAAGAGCACGACCGCGCCGCGCTCTCCCGTCGCGGCCGGCTCTCGCGTCTTTGCGCGAAAAAGCCTTCGCGGCGGGTTCGGGCATGGGGCGGCGCGCCGTGACGCCGAGCCAATGCTCGACGAGCCGGGCGAGCGGCCGCAGGCGATTATGCGCCTTGATCGCAAGGCGCAGCAGGGTTCCATACCGCGCGAGCCAGACCGGCGCGCCGCCGAAGAGACGCAGGCGCAGAGACGGGGGCTCGATCTCATGGCGCTGCGCCAGATATTCCGTCTTGATCAGCGTCATGTCGACGGCGCTCGGACATTCCTTCTTGCAGGCCTTGCAGGAGACGCAGAGGTCCATCGCTTCGTCGAGCCTTGGATCGGCGAAGGCCGCCGCGCCCGAGCCCTCGTTCAGCGCCGCCTTGAAGGCCGCGACGCGCGCCTCGGTCGAATGTTTCGCCTCCCCCGTGACGCGAAAGCTCGGGCACATGACACCCTTGCCGGTCTTCTGGCAGTCGCGGCTATGCATGCAGACGGCGACGGCCTTGGCGTAATTGCCGCCGGTCGCGGGAATGCCGGAATAGGCGTCGCCGATGCCGTAAGTGTCGTAGGCCGACCAGTCGAGAAAGGTTTTCATGAGGCTGCGCGCTCCGCCCGCGGAGAAGCAAACTTCGCGCCGACATATTTTCGAAAGGAATGGGGTGACCGATATTGATCCCGCGCGAGCCTGTGAAAGCGAAATTGGCCTGTTGGCCAGGAACAGAGAGCCGTCCGTTTCAGGGATTTTTATGCGAACGAGAACTAAAGTCCGCGCGGTTTCGGGGGCGTCGTGGTGGCCTCCGACATACAACGCCTCACGGCGAACATGGCGATCTTTCCGGCGAAGCTCAAGGCGAGCACGAGCGAGCCATATTTCATGATCGACATTAGCGCGTGATGGAGGTCCGGGTGCATCATTTGTCCGTATCCTTCCGCTAAGGCGCGCCCTTCGCGCGGGAAGCGGCGATCATCGCGATCGCAATGACAGGCGAACATATGCAATTCGATTGCCAAGCAGCGCGAAGGACCGCCGTCGTTGGTCGCGGGCCTTTGGTCAAGCTTAAGGAAAGCAACGATAATCCGCCCTCGTCGCCTGACTTTAGCCGCCTTGCCCAACAAGAAAGCTCGATAGGGGGGGCTGTCGGCCGCAGGGGGGCGCGGGCGGAAGAAATCAAGGTGTCGAGATGATGAATCATGGACGCGCGTGGCTTCTGCGCGGCGCGGTCGCGCTGAACATGCTCTCTCCCGCGGCGGCGCTGGACAATCCGTTGACCGGGGAACTCGCGGATTTCCTCAATGTCTTCCGCGAACAAGCGATTCCCGCGGCAAGTCGTGGTTTGGCGACACCCGGAATTCAATAAGGGAACGATCGTCGTCTCGACCAAGGAGCGGCGGCTTTACTATGTGCTCGGCGGAGGCAAGGCGATCGAATATGGCGTCGGCGTCGGCCGCGAGGGTTTCACCTGGTCGGGGACGAAGTTGGTCACCCGCAAGCGCGAATGGCCCGACTGGCGGCCGCCGCCGCAAATGCTCAAGAGGCGCCCAGATCTGCCGAGACATATGGCGGGCGGAATTGAAATCCGCTCGGCGCGCGCGCCCTCTACCTCGGATCGAGCAAATATCGCATCCACGGCTCCAATGAGCCGGACACGATGGGGGCCGCCGTTTCGTCGGGATGATCCGGATGACGAACCGCGACGTGGTTGATCTTTACGGCCGCGCGAAAGTCGGCACGAAGGTCGTCGTGTTGAAGTAGCGCGTCGCGGCGAAGCACTTAGCGACGACGTTGACGATCAGCGGGAACGTCGCTCGACAATGGCGTGCGCTGGGCGACCCCACGAAGACGAGCCGCGTAAAGCGATCAGGCGGCTTTTTCGGACGCTACCGCCTCGGCTTCCCATCGTCCGCCACCGCGTCAGTTCGGCCTCATTGGCTGCCGTCGAGAAGAGAGCATAAATTTCAGAAGGCTCGCTCGTCGATGCGCTTCGACGCTTCCGGACCGAAACGACTTTCCCGCGCTTATTTTCGTCGCGCTCGCCGCAGTCGAGAACCCGCATATCGGGGCCGCCAATCTCGACGATCTTGTCGAAAATCACCGCGTTCTGCCAGGGGATGTCGATGTAACGCCAGTCTTGTGGGATCACCCCATCGGCGCGCATCGCTTCCGTGGTCGCCGTTTCCGCCGCGGAAAGGAGAAAGGGGTCAGTTTGAGCATGTGCGATCACTACTCCGCGTAATCCGGCGAGACTCTGAATAACGACTCGAGCTATCGCCCGCCTTTGACATTATAATTGCTAGCCAAGAATTCGGCGGACTATGCTTTTCTACGCGCGAACATTTTCGCGACTACGCCCGCCCGTGCGCGCCGTCAAAACAATTCTTTAGGGTTCATTGGCTTAGACCTGCGCCGCCCTTCCTCAACCCCCGCCGTCGCTGTTCGCGGCGATAAACGCGGCGGTCGCGCAATATTTTTCAAAACCACCGCATTAGCGCGCCAAAGCGGTGGCCGCCTGGGAGAGGGAGGCGGGTTCGGGTTATCTCAAAAAAAGTAATGGCTGAGGGCGAAAACGACGACGGGGGCGCGAAAAAGATAAATATCAGAAGCGCGGAAAAAAAAAAAAAAAAAAAAAAAAAAAAAACGATCGAATTAGCGCTGAGTCCGACCCGTGGCGTCGCCGGCGTTATTCGTCGTTCTCGGCGTTCAAGATTCGAATCAGGATGGACGCGGCCATGGACGTGACCTTGCGCAGCCTTACGCCCGCCCCTTCCCCGTTGTCATCGACAAAGATCACGCCGGACGATTCGAGGGCGGCACGAATCGCGGCGACTGTCCGATCTTGCGCGGCAAGCGCGCCGGGCTGAATTTCAAGCCGCTTGATCGAAGGAAGCGAGACCTTTGACGCTTCCGCCAAGTCCTTTTGTTCCCAGCGCAGGAGCGCCCTCGCGGCGCGGATTTGCTCGCTCGTCACCGTCATGATGACACCTTTAGCTTTTTTAATACTCAAGCGATTTATGGCGCCCTAAGTATTTATTCATTTCCCGAGGCGTCGTATTTGGGCTGGATGCAATCAAGCGCGCCGATGTCCCAACTCCCTTGTTCGACGATCCGACACGCGCTCTCGGCACACTTAGGC